>CAVSOJ010000026.1:0-196849 GCA_963729585.1 Nitrospirota bacterium | reverse complement strand
TTTTTACGTGTATTTCGTTCAGTTACGTCTAGGATATGTCGTTGCAGTTTGTCTACATCTGAGGTGGATGTCTCGCTCAGTTCCGCCATCCGGAGGTGTTCGGTGGTCGGTTCTTGGCTCAAGATTTCGACTTCATCTACAGCGCGAGGAGGAAATCTTTCAGAGGTTAACCGGACCACAGTTACACTGGAGCAGCCGGTGCATGCCCAACTCAGGATCAGAGCAGTCAGGATTAAAAGTCCTCTGGAAATCATCCTTCGCATCTTACTGCGCCCAGAGATGTTCCCGCTATGGGCAGCGATAGAGGAGCTGAGTGCAAGTCCAGATGACGTTGGTCCCGTAACGAGACAGTCCTTAACCAGAGCAGACGGCTTCTTCGGCGATCTGTTTGGCCTGACGTTGTGCGACGAACTCATTCGGGGTCAGGTGCCCGAGCGAGCTGTGCGGGCGGCGCTGATTGTAGTCGACCCGCCACGCTTCGATGATCGCTTGCGCCTCAGCCGAGTGAGGCGAACTGATGCACGTTCAAACACTCGTCTCGCAGGCGCCCGTTAAACGATTCAATGAAGGCATTTTCCACGGGTTTGCCCGGCCGAATGAAGTCGAGCTGCACGCCTCGCCGATAGGCCCAATCCTCCAGCGCCCGCGATTGGAATTCCGTCCCATGATCGACGGTGATCGAGCGGGGCGCTGCGCCCGTGCCCAGGACGCGATCAAGCACCTGACCGACCGTCTCTCCCGACATCCGAAACCCGACCTCTAGCATCGGACTCTGCCGACTCCAGTTATCGACGACCGTCAAGATCCGAAACGGCCGCCCGTCGGCCAGCGCATCATGGACGAAATCCATGCTCCAGCGCTCGGTCGGCCCGATCGGGATCGGGGCCGGCCCACGATGCAGGGCGATGTGCTTGCGGCGCCGCACCCGCATGCGCAGCTGTAAGCCATCCAGGCGATACAAGCCGTCGGACGCGCTTCCGATTCACCAGCCAACCCTCACGCCGCAGCAACACCCAGATCCGCATGTACCCAAACCGAGGCCGGGCATGAGCCAGCTCGCGAATGCGCAGCCGCAGGGCGGTTTGATCCTTCGCGCGACTCCGTCGATACCAGGAGGCGCGGCCGAACTGCGCCAACCGACAGGCCCGCAGGCAACTGACCTGGAACGTCTCGTGAAACCAGGCGGCCAGTTCTCGGCGGCGTGCGGGCCTTAGACTTTTTTTCGCAGGGCCTCCGACAGCATGTGCTTGTCGAGCGAGAGGTCGGCGACCAGCCGTTTCAGTCGGCCATTCTCCTCCTCCAGCTGCCGCAGCCGGCGCAGCTCGCTCACGCCCAGATGCGCGTACTTCTTTTTCCAGATGTAGAAGGTCGCTTCGCTGACGCCCGAGCTGCCGGCAGACGTCGCCGACGGGGTGCCGCTTTCGGCCTGGCGGAGGGCGTAGGCGATCTGCTCTTCGGTGAACTTCGGACCGCTTCATCGGTCCGCTCCTTTCGTCGAGGACCGCCGAAGCCGCCATCGTACTCTAGTTTTAAGTTGCCGTCGTTTTCGGGGGAGACGTCAGGACGACGCACTAATAAGAAGGCTGCTAGGGGATCGATGTCTGTAAACGAGAAGGCCTCCTAGTCTCACGGCTGTATGATATCTTTCTCCTCCGTATGGATCCCCATACACATGTCTTGATCCAAGAGATCTGAAACTAGCGAATCTGTCAGTCGTGCTGAGCGGGAGTCCCTTGGGCATGAGAGTTGCCGATCCATTGTTTTGCGAAATTGAGAGGCACTTTGTCTACTGAAGACAACCTGTCCATTCTCACCCAATGTCTTGTCAATCAATAAATCTCAACAATGTTCGGTTGATGGCCTAGGACAAATTGTCTTGTCGGCCCACCGCACTTCCCAAAACCTTTCCCCTTCAAAAACTTCACAATTCACGAACTTGCGCCCTCGTGACGAGCAGAATCATTTTGGCATGATTATTGATGTCTCCCTCCCAAGGAATTTCTCACATCTATGTGATCGTCGGGATGACTCTGATCATGCTGACCCCTTCCGCAGCTTCCCCGTGCAATGCGCCGTGACTTACAACACGAGCCATTTAGTGGGCTATGGGCTATGAGTGCGGCGAGGAACGAGGATCATTCACCAACTCTCTGTGCGCCTTTCTGCAGATCTATAACGACACTCATCAATGAATTCTTTTGAACGTGCGACCGTAAGGAAGTCAGTCTTCTTTTAAGCAAAAACTAGAGTGCTTACAAGTACTATTCCCCCAGTGTCTTCACTTAACATGACTCACTTTAGTCAGAGATATGGAGCTATCATGAATACAATGGCGGAGAACACGCACGTTATCTCAGGGGTGGTGGCAGATGAAGCCGCAGCAGCGTCAGGACTGACTGCACCATCAAACCATGTCGCAGAGAGTAGCTCCTGCACGAATAGGCAATGGCAAGTGCTGGTGGTGGATGATGATTCGGTGGATCGTACCCTCTTGAGAGTTCTGCTAGAAGAGCGTGCGGAACTCCAGGTGGTCGGTGAGGCGTCCGATGGTGAAGAAGCCGTTGTGTTAGCGGAACGGTATCGACCGGAGGTAATCCTGATGGACATTCATCTACCTCGTGTCAATGGAGTGGAAGCCACACGCCACATCATGAAGAAGCTACCTCAGAGCTTGATCATAGGAGTGTCTTGCCTGTACACCCCTGACAGGTACAATGCGATGATCGCTGCCGGAGCGGTGGCCTTTATCCGCAAAGAAGACGCCGAGGAGACGTTATACAAGACCATCGAGTTTGCGATGCATACCTATTGTCCAAATCGACGTCCATCGGTCCTCATGACAGCCCCGATGGAGACACGATCTGATCTTCCCTAGTTGCCTCTGAATTTCCAAAAACGCTGCGGACTTCAGCGGACCCTGAAGAAGCTGACCAGCGATGACAAGGCGACAGTAGCCAACGGCAACCTTCCATCGCGACTACCGGGCTGGCCCTGGGGTCTCGCTACGGCAAACTCTGCACACCCAGCCACCATTCTCTCGATCGTCGAGCGGCGCAGTGGTCGGCATGCCCCCATAGCACGCCGGTTTCTTCTCATTGAGCCTTCGTCGGCCAAGGGACAAAGGAATCTTCCCCCGATCACTGTGAAGGATGTATGAAAGAACGGATGCAACCTAAACTGGAAGCCCTCCTCCTAGTCTCACGGCTGAATGTTTCTTTCTCCCCGTATGGATTCCTATACACACGTCCTGCCCCTAAAGATCTTCCCCATTCACAAACTCGCGAATTTATAAGTCGTGCTGAGCGGGATCCTTTGGGCATGAGAGTTGCGGTCCACTCGTCCCTCATAGGATGCCTAGCATGAAGGAGGAATTCGCCATGGAGCTCACAGAACCCATGTTGTCCGAACAGGATCGCCACGTACAACAGTGGGACCCACGGCAGTATTTGCGAGCGGTTGTTGATTTTCGCATGATCGCGACGGATAAGGTGGGACTCGCCAGTGGGCAAGTGATCGATATCACGACGAAGGGGTGCGGACTACGCCTCACGAAACCCCTCAAGCGTGGCCAGTACCTGACGCTCAAGGTGGATCCGGACAACGGAACCGCCGCTGTGCAATGTGCTCTTGTTCAGGTGCAGTGGGTGAAAGAGGAACGGGCTGGCGTCGCCTTCCGGTGCATGTCACCTGAGAACGAGCGTCGGCTGCACCGACTCTGCAGCGATCGGCTGAGAAGAAAAAATGAAAAGGTGCCAGGAAACATTTCGCGGCGCGTGGCGGGCCTACTCCGTCCTCACTGTTCTCTCACCTCACAAAGGTCCCCACAAAACAGCAGTAGTCGTTCGCGGCACGCCGAAGGCAGGGACCAGGCCAAGCTGAACAAGTAGAATGCCCCTGTTACTTCATCCTCCCAAGCTGGGCATGGTGACGCGGCTACTCCTCACATGTTTCGTCCTCCTTCTTTTTCCCCATTTACTCTCGCGCTGACTTCTCCGGCCCCCTCGTCTCCGTCCTCGACGGCGACACCATCGAAGTCCTGCACAACCACCACGCCGCACGCATGCCCCTTTTGAGTTACTTCCTTTGTGGGCTGTCCCTTGTCCAAGGCGTCCTCTATGCTTCTCTCTAGAGGAGCCGTCCACCGAACCACGAAGCCATCGATGGGCGGTCAAGGAGATCCTCCCATGGCCACCATACTCGTCATTGATGATCAGGCACCCATACGCGCGCTCCTCCGTGTCGCGCTGGAAGGCGCGGGCTACGAAGTCCTTGAAGCGTCGAATGGCCGTCTTGGACTGGAGTTGTATCGAGAGCAACCAGCCGACTTAATCATCACCGATGTTGTCATGCCTGAGATGAACGGCCTCGAACTGATGTTGGAGCTGACCAGGAGCTTTCTCAACGTCAAAGTCATCGCCATATCCGGCGGCCTAGAGAGCGAGGGTACGCTCAACGTGGCCAAGCTGTTGGGTGCGCGTCAGACGTTTCAAAAGCCCTTAGATATGGAAA
Source organism: Nitrospirota bacterium (assembly GCA_963729585.1). Lineage (GTDB taxonomy): Bacteria > Nitrospirota > Nitrospiria > Nitrospirales > Nitrospiraceae > Palsa-1315. The sequence goes on along the minus strand of CAVSOJ010000026.1, from coordinate 192,340 downwards.
AATTACTCAGTGCTGTTCGATACGATTTGGCGCATTAGTTGGCACGGATGACTTCTCGTCGATCCGCACACGCCGATGGTCGGGTGCTTTATGCCCGAGAGAACAATTAAGCGGGACCCCTTTACAGAAGCGACGACTCAACAAGGTACTCCCGCCACCACTCTCCTTACCCATCACCACCACACGGGTCCCGGCGCCAGAGGTGGCGAAGAGGCAGGGCATTTCTTCATGCCGTGGCCTGAAATCCCTCTTCCGAGGTACCTCGTTCTGGTCTTTCGCCCTGCCTCTTCTGACGCTAGTCTTACTCTAGAACGTTCACCCATGAAGCGAGAGGAGGCCATGTCATGAACTGCAGGCGTTGTCAGGGCTTGATGATGGAAGACCAGTTTTTAGATTTTGAGGGGACCTACGGATTCATGTGGACGACCAGCCGGCGTTGTGTGAATTGCGGTCATGTCTACGACTCCGTGATCGAGCAGAATCGCCTGGCCCGACAGGAGCAGGTCTTGGCGTTCCCAAGTAGTGAGCCGGACTATCAGGATGACGAAGTCCTTTTCTGGTCTATTGACTGTCCTCTTGTACCGGCTCTGAGCGCGACAGTCGTAACCCGCCGTTCTGGAGACCCGACACGCCCTACTTCTGCAGTACCTCCTCCGGGGTACCCAATAGGCCCTCCGAGGGATTTTATCAATCGCTTCAGCGGACTAATGTCGGAGTTCCATGGACACTAGCGTTCTTGAGAGGAATTCCATGATCGCCGCCTTGAGAGCACGGCGGCAGAGGAAGGCCGTGCGCCGTAGCATTCGCTGTTCTGTGCTGCTTGCGGGCCTCTTGTTGTGCATGCAGATCTCTTGCAGCGGGGGGGCTAGCAACAGCGAAGGCTTTGCGCCAACACCGGTCCTATCCCGCGTGATTCCTGCCAGCGACCTACGCTAGCCTACCCAAGCTGGAGCTTGCAGTTTGTGGACAGCCAAGAGCTGATCGGTGTCGGATGGGCGCGGGGTGAACGGCTTCGATGGGAATACGGGGACGATCTGGCATACGCAATGGGTCAATGGCGCGCCTCCTCCCCCGCATGAGATTCAGATCAATCTGGGCAGTTCCGCGACCCTGAATGGCTTTGTGTATGTCCCCCGGCAGGATGGCTCGCCGAATGGTGGATCGGAGCAATATGAGTTTTATGTCAGCACGGATGGCGTGAATTGGGGCAGCCCTGTCGCCACCGGCACCTTTGCCAATGATGCGACAGAGAAGCAAGTGTCCTTTGCCTCGAAGACGGGCCAGTATGTGCGGTTACGGGCCTTGAGTGAGGTCAACGGGAATCCCTTCACCTCCATGGCCGAGCTGCATGTCCAGGGCTCCTGTATCGCCCCCGCGGTGAAACTGGCGACGCCCCGGAGCTTGGCGCTCCAGACCTCCACGACGCTCAATGTCCTGGCCAACGCCTGTTTAGACAGCGTCACGCAAAGTGGCTGGGGCGTGCGGTTGGTGTTAGACGGCGGCCCGTCGCAGGGCGGCGCCCAGGTGGATACGTATACGCCCCCGTTCCAGGCGCATTTGCCAACCTGAGTCAAGCCGAACATCGGGTGGACGCCTATATCATCGATAATACGGGTGCGCTCGTGAACGGGACGGCGACGCATGACCAAGCCAACCCCGTGGGGATCGGCAATTCGTTTTGTGGCGATGGGGGATAGCATCACGTGGGGTTGTTCGATGATGTGCCGTCAGATGATCTGTCTCAGGACGGGCGCAATACCGGGGGAGGGTATGAACCCGTCCTCAATAATCTCCGCACGGCGGCCAAGCACTATCCGCAAACGGTCGTGAATGAAGGCGTGGGCGGCAGCTACATCCATTGATGGGGTCTCCTTCATTCCCATCCTGTTGGCGCGCAACCCGGATGCCCAGTACGTTCTGATCGAGTATGGCACCAATGACGCGGCCAGCCCGGTGCCCAGTGGATTAGGCTTGCACCCGGGAGATGCGGGATACGCGGGCACCTTCAAAGATAATATGCAACGCATCATCACCGCGGTGAAGACGGCCGGGAAACTGCCGTATCTGGCCAAAGTCCCGTATTCCAATCGGGCAGTTTACATGCCCGCAATACGTTGTACCAGACCTATAATCAGGTGATCGACCAGTTGGTGGCGGAGAACACCATCACGGTGACGCCCCCGGATTTTTATACCTGGTTCCAGACCCATCAAACTCAGTTTCTCCGATGACTTACATCCGAACGGCATCGGCTATCAGTCCATGGCGAATCTGTGGTTTAGCGCGTTACCGTAGTGGGAGGAATGTGACGTGAAAAAGGGTGCCTTCTGTGTCCTGGCCGTGGCGGTGTTCCTGGGTGCGCAGGCCCTGCGGCGGCAGAACCGGCCAGCCCCGATGACTGCGTGATGCAATTTTTTGAGGCCTCGAAGAATGGCGATACCGCCAGAATGAAACAGCTGATGGCGGGGTCCTTTTATAATCAACGAAAAACCCTGTTAGAGGAGAACACGAGTACCCGGACTTTCTCAGAACACACTATGACGGCGCGCACCTCCAGATCATGAATATGCGAGAGGAGCGTGGCGGGTGGGTGGTCGAGGTCCGCATCAAGTTCGCGGATGGCACGGTCGATAGTAACAAATGCCTTGTTCAGAAGGATGCCAGCGGCACCTGGAAAATCATCGATGAAGTGCACCCGTGAGTGTTTCTACCTGTGACCTGCCCGGGCCAATCTGGTCCAGCAGGCTGTATCAGTACCGCAAACGCCGTGTGAGTATTTCGATGTGTGCTCCCATTCCCGCTCTGGCCGGTGAAACACTTCCGCTATGCGCAGTGCTGGTCCTAGTCACGGCGAGGGCCAACAGCATGCCTAGATTACCCAATATCAGGAGGCCCAAAAACCAGGCCGTGTCGAGCTGGGTGCGGGGGAGCGTCACGAGTAAGCAGGCCGAGCAGGTAACCCCATAACGCGGACCTCTCATGCGAGGGGGGAGAACTCATAGCGGAGAAGCTCGACCCCCAGAAAATTCGTGACTCCCGAATAAGCTCATCTCACCCCCCACCGCAGCGCAATACAACCATTTCCCAGTTTTGCCTTGCGCCTCCTTTGTACCGCCTCCTACAATACGCCTCCTGCGAGGCCCCCTATCCCCTTCTCGATTCGGGCCATCGTCGCTTTCCTGTGCACTGCGCCCTCACATACCACGCAGGTCCATTCCAATGTCATGGCGCGGTGTGGGACTTGTCCGGTTCGGATAGTGTTGTTTCTTGGCGGACCTGCAGTATCTTGAACGGAAGAAACCCGCAGTCTGACGTCCACTCCTCTTTGTCTGTGACGTCTCCCCCGAAAACGACGGCAACTCAGAACTAGGGTAACATGGCGGCTTCGGCGGTCCTCGACGAAAGGAGCAGATCGATGAAGCGGTCACGATTCTCGGAAGAGCAGATCGTCTATGCCATCCGGCAGGCCGAAAGCGGCACGCCGATGGGCGACCTGTGTCGGCAACTCGGCGTGAGCGAAGCGACCTTCTACACCTGGAAAAAGAAGTATGCGCATCTGGGGGTGAGCGAGCTCCGCCGGTTGCGGCAGGTGGAAGAGGAAAACCCCAGACTCAAACGGCTGGTGGCGGATCTCTCGCTCGACAAGCACATGCTGTCGGAGGCCCTGCGAAAAAAAGTCTGAGGCCCGCCCGCCGTCCAGAACTGGCCGCCTGGTTTCACGAGACGTTTCAGGTCAGTCGCCTGCGGGCCTGTCGGTTAGCGCAATTCGGCCGCGCCTCCTGGTATCGACGGAGCCGCGCGAAGGATCAAACCGCCCTGCGGTTGCGCATTCGCGATCTGGCTCATGCCCGGCCTCGGTTTGGTTACATGCGGATCTGGGTGTTGCTGCGGCGTGAGGGCTGGCTGGTCGATCGGAAGCGCGTCCGTCGCTTGTATCGTTTAGATGGATTACAGCTGCGCATGCGGGTGCGGCGCCGGAAACACATCGCCCTGCATCGTGGTCCGGCCCCCATCCCGACTGGGCCGACCGAGCGCTGGAGCATGGATTTTGTGCATGATACCCTAGCGGACGGGCGACCGTTTCGGATCTTGACGGTCGTGGATAACTGGAGTCGGCGCGGCCCCATGCTAGAGGCCGGGTTTCGGATGACAGGAGAGACAGTCGGTCGGGTGCTCGATCGTGGGCTGGGCGCGCATGCCAGCGCCCCGCTCGATCACGGTGGATCATGGGACGGAATTCCAATCGCGAGCATTGGAGGATTGGGCCTATCGGCGGAGCGTCCAGCTCGACTTTATTCGGCCTGGTAAACCCGTGGAGAATGCCTTCATTGAATCATTTAACGGTCGCTTGCGGGACGAATGTTTGAACGTGCATCAGTTCGCCTCCCTCGGTGAGGCCCAAGCCATCCTCGAAGGCTGGCGGATGGATTACAATCACCACCGCCCGCACAGCTCACTCGGGCACCTGACTCCGAGTGAGTTTGCTGAACAACGTCAGGCCAGCCCGGCTGCCGAAGAAGCTCTGTGTCTGGTTAAGGACTGTCTCGTTACGGGACCAACGTCTCAACGTTCGTTCATCCTGAATATTCTTCCCACATAATTTGTGGATAGGTCATGTAGTCATGTGGGTGCAGGAAACCCACTGAATTTATTCAACACCATCACAAACAGAATCCCGAGCGCCGATGTCCCTTGAGAAGTGGAGACTCGAACGTTGTGAATTCTTAGAGGAATGGGCACACAAAAAGATTAACTTGCCTAGAATTTGAGTGGGGCAGTACAAAAGAATTTTAAGGAAAACTGCGGCGACTAACCAGGAGCAGGAAATTCAAACAGGAAACGAGTGCCCGCCAGGTACATCTTGACATGGGCACTTACCGGAATGGGGCGGGTCCAACACTTCCACCAGTTTGGTGATCTGCTCTTTTCTCACCTCTGAGGGCACCTGAATCTCAATTACCTGTCGTTGGTCCACTTCTTCGGGAAGCAAGAGCAGCATGCCCCTGACACTCCTATTGATCGCGTGCCCGTGCCCCTCTGAAAACTTCACAGTGCTGCGGTCCACAGGCTTCGTCAACTCATAAGGACACGCGAGCCTGCAGGGGACAGGCTCGCTATCCCTTCGCTCCTGTTGAATTGGCATAGTCATTTCGGAGGATTGTTGTGGGCGCTGATGCCAGACCCTTTAGGGCGGGATTCTGCTCTCAGGTCGGAGTCATTTGCAAGCATAATTTCGTATGGCGTGCCATTTAGCTAGTTGTACTAGCATGCCTAACCTTTAGGATTTCTGGCATTCTCCTTTGGCGACAAAGTATGCGCAAATTAAGTGAGTCAGTGCATTCCCCAATCGCAACAGTCTCCCACATATTGGAGACGGTCGCTTCTTCGATGGACATGGTTTTGCCTGTGAGGAAGTCGTCAGCCAAGGGACCGTTTCCGCAGATAAAATCGCTTCCTGCAACCCTCGCAACGCCATGGGAACATACCCAACAGTCGGCGGCTGAAGTCTCGGTAGCCACGCCGACCAATCCGGTAACACTCTGCTGAAGAACAGTAGGGGCAAATCACCCCTTCATTCCGTGGCATCCGACCACTCGGTCCGTCGTTTCGAAATGTCAGCAGCGCCAACACGTTTCCCATTGGCAATGCACGAGAATGGCGAAGCACAGTGCCCTCCTTACTTCGGATAATGGGAGGTACAGCACGAAGTCACCAGACTTATCGGCAATAGGCTATGCTTCCGATGTCGTTTGGTATATGCCTCAAAAGAGGGGGAGTGAATTCATGCAGGTAGTTATACGGGCGTGCTTCGACTACGTCGGTAGGTGATCTATTTCACAGACACGGCTTTTCTTTTAGTTCGCTTCTCCGGCTTCAGCCCGTAGCTCACTCTGAAAGTCTAAGCGGTCAACCGCATTATCATTCCATTTTCCTGGAAATTGAGTTTGGCCGCAGCGTAGGTGGCAAGGGAAGGCGTTGAACCTTCAACCTTGATATCCACAATACTAGTTTGTGATCTGTAGCGTGAATAACCTGGTATTCGCCTGATTAAGAGGTGCCGTAGAATCCCGAACGGTGAAATCGAGGGACACAGTGCTTGCGGCGGTCGGTGTGCCTGTGACGGCGCCGGTTGAAGCGTTCAATGTGAGGCCATGCGGCAGGGCGGGCATAACCGACCATGAATAGGGCAATGTGCCGCCCGATGCCTGCAACGTGAAACTGTACGATTGACCTACCTGACCGTTCGGCAAGGCGCCAGTCGTGATCGTCACTGGTGTGACAGTCAAATTGATGGTCAAAGATAACGTCGCGGAGCTGGTCTGGTGTATTGGGCTGGCAGCATCGGTCACGGTGAACGTGTGGCTTGTCGTGCCATTACTCCCGGCCAACGGAACGCCGCTGATCGTGCCTGGCGATAAGACATTCAATACCAACCCATTCGGCAACGCAGGATTTACCGACCAGGCATAGGGCGGAATCCCCCCGTCGCAACCAACGTCGTAGGAGGGTACATCTGATTGACGGTGCCAGTCGGGAGTGATGTGGTCGCAATCGCCAGCGACGCCGCATTGACAGTGAGTGCTAGGACTGTTGTGACCGACTGGAATGCATCATCCTGCAGTACGAAGGAATGGCTCGTCGTGCCGATAGTTCCAGCAGATGGCGAGCCGGTGATGGCCCCGGTGGTTGAGTCCAACGTCAGGCCCGTCGGTAATGGAGGCGTCACCAACCAGGTGTAGGGGGGCGTACCTCCTGATCCCTCGACTGTGGCAGTATAGGCTAGGCCTACGGTGGCGGCAGGGAGCGAGGATGTCGAAATCGATAATGGGCCTGACGCATCAGGGCTGGTATTTGTAGAAGGAGCAGGCGCAGGAGCCTTGGAGATGTCATTGCAGCCACTTAAGCCGAAGAGGCTCAAGCAGCATGACACCAGGACTGCGAACAGCATCTTTTCCATGAGCGTGCGATCGTGCACGGATCTTTCTCTCCCAAATCATGAGTGAGATGATCCTAAATCCTCCAGGCGCGCATGAGGAGTCTACCCATATCCGCTGAACCCAATGCCAATCTAATAGAGATACTCAAACATCCTTGCTCTGATTAATAGGAGCATCCTTGCTTGGGTGGGAAGGCGGTGGGGGTGGGAGTATACTCAAGCTTGGGTCAAACGGAGTCAGATGCTTCGGTAATTCCTGTGCGTAATAGTGTAAGACTTCCACCCCTAGAGCCGAAGCTCTCCGTTCCCGTGGATCAAGCCGAATAGCCTTTCGCAGGACTGCATGACCGCTGTCACTTCTGGGCCTATGTGATGGTTCTGCATGGGCATGACTGTACACCTGTATCTTCTTCGCAGGATCTAGGTAAGTTACCAGAGCGGCCCCAGGGGAAATCCTAGTCGCATTCCATACACTATAGGGAAATAGGGAAAAATCTGAGAGCGATGTTCAGAGATTCCTGGAAAAAAATCTGTCAGCCCTAGGTGGATCTGGCAAGCCGGCCCCCCTTGGGTCGGTCCGATTTGCAAATGACGGGATGTCGTACCTACTGAGCTATCCAACATCATTATCCTCGATGCTAGCTTTCCTATCCGCAGGTTGTGCGACTTCGATTCCGTTATCCAAGACGCTCAAGTTGAAGTTATGGCGATATTAGGGACTTTAATGATATGGTGACGGCAAGGCATTGGCTGCAACGATTTCTGCGATACATCCGAAGCAAGCAAGAACGAGTGGGCGCGGAACTGTGTATGCGGGTCTGGTGCTGTCATGATGCTCGACTGCATGACGTGCAAGTGGATTAGATGGAGCGCGAGCATCCCCCTTATCTTGCTCCTCGGTTCCGGTGGCTTCGTAGTCTTCGCGCACCTCGCTGAGGTCCGTGATGATGCGCCCGCTGCTCTCCTGGGCCTCTACCTGGCGACCTGGTCCTATGTCTTAGCCGTCGCCGGCGTAACACTTCTCTCAGGATGGTGGCTGTGGAAATGGCTTCACATGCGGACTGCACATGCGCTTCGGCCATGTTGAAAATCTGCCCGGCGAAGGAGGGACTAAAGGCGCGGCGGAAGACTTTATGGGTTTCTGGGACGACTCTATGACCGGATATGGCCTGACCTGATCAGCGAACACCGCACTCCATAGGTCTATCCACTCATATCGTACCGTCGCGATTCTTTGCTCTTCTGAAAATGGCATACTAGAGGCTGTCCAAACCAACTTCTAACGACTCTGATTCTGCAATGGCGGCTCAACGGGTCCGGCCCATTCGCCGTCTAAGTCATTAAGTGCCAAATCATCTGACGTTGCGAGGTAGGGCCCATCTCCGTCGTCATCGATGAAATGTAGAACTTTCTCGGTGTGCCCATCGGATTCACCGCGATACCAATACCACCCGGTCTTTGTCGGTTTCTTCGTCGTCCAGATCATTCCTTCGCTTTCATGGCTATGACCGACCGCTTTAATTTCTGAAGATGCGCTTCTGTAAGGTCAAACAGCAACTGTTTTTTTGCTGCTTAATAGAGCAGCTGGCAATGGCCGGCACCAGACTGCTGCAGCCCTGATAACAAAAGGCACTCAGACCAAGACGGGGACCCTGTGGGTTCCACAGACTGTTGGAACTTTTCTGAAACGAGCAAGACAGGTAAAGTGACTGTCCCTCAATGTGGTAGCAAAGTGGTAGCAGAAGCAGCATTTGCGGTGGGAGCGGTGGGGATCCCATCAGCGGAAGTCCCCTACATTCAAGCACTTGCAATGGAGCCGGCGATCCGGATTGAACGGACGACCTGCGGTTTACGAATGTGAGCAAGATACTTTTGAAAAGGCTCGGTGTTTCAAATGGTTTCCCCGTTTTAATTTAAATACCGAGGCTTAGGATCATTCCAGTGGCTCTACTGATTTCAAAGGTTCCCATGGATTCGAACTACTTTTAGCACAAATTTAGCACATGCACTTTGGGGTGAACCCCTCCGGTGAGACAGTTTGGAATTAGCACACTCTGTGTTCATTGCCTTGTCTCTGTCCCTTCGATGACTCCTTCTGATCTGAAATCCTCCGCGGGCCGGAAAAACCGCATGGGTGCCGCGCCAGGTGGGAGCCCTGACGCCACGGCGCGCTCGAACTCTTCCGGCGGACGATAGCCCAACGCCGAGTGCAGCCGCATACGATTGTAGTACTGGTCGATGAAGTCCGCCATGTTCGTGCGCAAATGTTCTGAGATCTCGTACGTGTTGGCGTAGATCTCCTCCCGCTTCAGTGTCTTCATGAAGCTCTCGCAACTGGCATTGTCGTATGGGTTCGCCGGCCGACTCATGCTCGGGATCATCTGGTACTGGCGGAGCAGCTGCACGTATTCCCCGGAAGCATACTGGATGCCCCGATCCGAGTGATGCACGACACCCGGCGGCGGCTGTCGACCCGCGATTGCTTGGTGCAACGCGTCCAGCGGCAATCGCGTCGCCAATGTCCTGTCCAGGGCCCAGCCCACGACTTTGCGTGAGAACCCATCGAGGATCACCGCCAAGTAGACGAACTCGGCGCGCAGGCGAATATAGGTGATGTCCGCCACCCAAAGCTGATTCATCCCGGTCAGCGTCATCCGGCTGGCCAGGTTCAAATAGACCTCCAAATGGTGGTCGGACTTTGTCGTGACCACAAAGGCCCGCGGCTGCATGGCCAGCAGGTTGTCTTCCCGCATGATCCGCAACACCCGCTTGTGATTCACGAGCATGCCTCGCCTGCGCAGCTCCGCGCTGATCCGCCGATAGCCGTAACGGCGCCGATGCTCCAGGGCAATCTGCTGAATCGTAGATCGTACCTCCATGTCCTCTTCCTCAGGGCGGTGCTCCAAAAGCGAGCGGTAAAAGCTCGCCCGGCTCACTCGGGCCAACTGACACATGCGCTCGATGCTCAAGCGCCTTGCATCGGCATCACTTCCCGGATCTGCTCGTAGATGCCGTCCCGCCAGAGTGTCCGCTCCGCTGGCGTCGAGCCTCGACTTTTTGCAAGGCACCTTTGAAAAAATCGACCTCCATCGTTTTCTCCGCCAACAGCCGCTTCAGCTGGCTGACCTCTTTCCGCAGGGTGGACTCCCGCGAGTTCGCGGGCGCTGGACTGTCCCCAGTCTCGGTAGGCTCGAGTTGATCGCGCCACCGATACAACAGGCGCCGATGGATCCCCAGCTCTTTGGCGAGCTCCACAATATTCTCGCACTGCTTGAGCCGATCCACAGCCATCTGCCGAAAGGCCTTCGGAAACTTGCCCACGCGCTTTTTTGCCACTTGCCACCTCCTCTACTGTGACAAGTGTGCTAATTTTTTCTGTCTCATTCTAGGGGTGCAGTCCAACTTTCATGCTTCGCGTCGTGTGCCCCTCCCCAGACCATTAAACATTTGGGCACTGGTACTGCACGGTTCGGATCGCATGCGAGAAAGAAAGCTGGTGATTTAGATCTCCCCTCTGCTGCCCAGTAAGGCCACGTATACTCTCCCAGCGCGCCCACCCAGGAATGCCACTTGGGTCACGACCTCTGGATGCAATGCGACAATAACGACATCGGCTTTCTGGCCTACAGGCTGATCACTGTCGATATGGATCTCGATGACCTCTGCTGATGGCAGCGTGGTGAGAAAGGATAGTTGTCGCTCGGGGATTCCGAGATGATTTGCAGCGAGACGCTTTGCTGCCTTGATCGCATTTTCACTCTTGGGGAACCTGTGCTTGTCATGACGGCTTCCGTCAACATTCCATGAGTATGTTCCACGAACCTTCTTTGTCGTGATGTGAACATGACGCTTCCCTTCAGCCACGTGAGGTCCATGGATCTGGATGATCCAGGCTCCCTCACGAAGCGTCAGCGCGAAGAGGACTCGCATGATCGAGGCTTAACTAGTGGGAATGCCGATCAAGTGGATAATGCCCCATTGTTTGTGCTCCAGCGAGCAAGGCGAACCCCTGGGTCTACGAAGTTAGAGAGCAGCGGTGTTATAACTTGCCGCAACTAATGGAGATAGCTCCAGGGACCGGTGGAGAATAGCGATGCTATGTCGTAGGAGCAATCCGTTTCGGCCCTGGCCACTGTGAACTTCGTCGTTGAACTTGCCACCGTGGAATAGGTTGTTTCGAACTCGTCGAACGAGGTCCAAGACCTGATCCATTCGCTCAAGCCTCGCAAAACCCACAGTCGAGTCCCAAGCGAGTGCGTCTGGGGTCAGCACCTGTCGCCAGGGCGGATGAAGCCCGAAGTAATCGATGGCTGTCGCGCAGTTATGATCCAATCGCGCACTGCCGAAGTCGAGGGACCTTCCGAAGGTGGACCAATCTGGCTTGGCCGTCTGGAGGTCGCCTACAACGAATCCGGCAGCCTTCAATGCATACTCGAAGCGTCCGAATGTGAGGAAGAACTCGAAGACCAGGTCGTGATCGAGTGTAACGTTGGCCAGGAACTGCATGCTTAGCTGCTCTCTAACAGCCCCCCGGAGCTCGCTGACGAACTCATTCCACATCTCGGTCGGGCAGAAGGAGCTGTCCATCCTCTTCATATACCAAGCGATTATGCGCAGAAACAGCTGCTGCGTTTCTATGACAAGGCGTGCAAAGTCGCGCGCGCGTCCGCTGTCCACATGGAAGATACCGAGCCCAGCTCGTTCATGGCTGCGGCTGAGACTCTCGTGGAAGCCGAGACGATTTCGGACAAGCTTCAATTCTTCCTTGAAGGGACTCAGCCTCGTCAAACAGTCCTGCAGCTCATTACCGAATGGATGGTCAAAGTCCCGCCAGACTATCAGTAGGTTAAGAGAGTCCGGTCTGTCCTCGAAGAGAGAATACAGGAAGCTTTCAGACGTCTCAAGAAGCAGCGTACCAAATCGGGTGAGATGGAGCGGTAAGGCCTTTGTGTCACTGTCAGCGTATTCTGACTGCATCTGTGCTAGGAGACAGAAGCGCATCATTCTTTCGACGCTGATCGTGACTTTCTCGCCCGGTCTGCTCTCCGGATCACTCATGTCCACCCCTACACTTCTGTTCCTTAACTATTGAGTATACTGGTCAGCATAGTATGCCCAGACAGACTGCTACTGGCATAAGTGGATTCTGCGCGCCAGAGTGTATGCTCTTGCCACAATCGGGTCAATTCGTACTCTAGCTCAGTTTCCGTCTTAGCGGACGGAAATGGTTGTATTCCCTGCCTGACCAACAGAGCCTACATCTCACTATGTGAGGGAAGCCCCCGGAGGGCCGGAGGCTTCCCATTGAAGCAGCTCAGCGCTTCAAGGCGTGAGCGGAGATCCACTCCTTGGCCTCACGCGCGACGGTGACAAGGGCCTCGAGGTCATTGAGACCGAACGAGGTCCCGTTGCGCCATGCCCCGGACTGATCCTTGAACGGGCGGGAGAAGGTCGTTGAGAAGAACGGACCCTTCTCGCTGACATTCTGCCAGATCGTCGCTTTGATGTTGCCGCATCGCAGCGTGTTCGCGGGTTTGTTGTTGGTAGCCATCTTGTTTCCTCCTTTGTTGAAATGAAGTTGGCTCTCTCACAGGAAGAGGAGAGCCAATGCACATTTCACGGAGGAAACGTGAGGCAGAGGCCGTCGCCGGCGTGCCGGAGAGGGATAAGCGGCGGGAGTGACAGTGATAGCTGGCGCGAGCGGTGCGCCTCGCAGGTGATAGCCGGTCGGCCAGTGCCGGTGGCTACCACAAGAACACGATTGGAGCGGCAAAAAGAAGGTCGCTGTTTCTGACTAGCGATCAGGTCGGTGGGACCGATTCAGAGGCTCGAACGGTGTGTTGGGATTGTAGCGATTGATCGGGTTGAGCGGATTGTTGGGATTGACTTCGTTGATCGGATTAAAGGGGTTGTTCGGGTTGATGCGATTGATAGGATTCGCGGGATTGCCGGGATCGACGCTGTTGATGGGGTTGAATGGATTCTTGGGATCAACGGAGTTGATGGGATTCAGGGGATTGTCAGGACGATACTGATTGATCGGATTGAAGATGTTGTAGTCGCGCTCGTACTTCTCGTCGAAGCCAGGATCGGCAAACGCGGGAGTGACGAGAAGAGCAGCGACAGAAGAAGCCAGGAACCATCCACATGGCGAGCCTCCGAAAAGCGGAACAACCAGTGGACTTAGCCTACTCCCCGCCTGGAGATCAGCGCAAGCGGGTCAGAAAAGGTCTGTGCAATATTTTCCTGTCGTGCCCCACTTAAATTGTGCACAGGTCGCATAGGCAGGTGGATGCAATAAACCCTCCTTAAATTATTCAAGGCCCATCGTAGAAGAAGAGAGCCGAGCCCCTCTCAACAGAGTATCGAGGGGGTGAACCCGGTTCGCCCTTTGGGTCTATTCGCAGGAGCAGCGGTTTTGTAAGCCTTTCGTGTAAATCTACGCAAACCCTTGTCGGCACAGCTGGAGGCCTCGTCTATAGCGGCTTTGCGTCGGCTTGACCATTTGGTTCTCTTCAGGTGGAGTGAGGCATTTTTGGGCGTTTTATGCTGTAGAATGAACACGCCGGGAACACGTGGGACTCTTTTTAGAAATGAGTTCTTTAGACCTGGAATGAAAATGGGATCAGTAATTCATTAGTATTCGATATCGATCACCAGGTCGCGAAACAATTGCCCCACCACTGGAGGACGTGTATATTTCGCCGAAAGGTCCTGTGAATGGGCGGACCGAGAACAGGCTTATATCACATCAGCCAATGAACATACTCGAGCGATTGAACAAGATCATTGAGATGGACGGCGGGGTGGCGAAGGGGACGATGCACTAGTGCGAGGAGGTTGTATGCTGAGTTGGAGAGAGGTCAACCAATTGGAAATTTAACCTCATCGACTAGGAGGTATTCATGTCACTTATGTGGGCTCGCCAACATTTTCAACACGCCAAAGAACACATGCCAGTCTAGTTCTCCATCTTGGCATCTGGCCGAAGGACTCAAGCAACTAACTGTATCCTTAGATGTCCGGCTTCGCGAGCTGGAGCGCCACATGCGTTCAAAATCCGAGCGATGAGCCTATCTCGCAGCATCCCACTGGACATTGGGGAAACGCCTACGACCATAGATAACAAGGGAAAGAAATGGCGCAACCGGTCTGCCGACGCAGTTGTCGCCTGCGTTCTTTGACTGTGTAATAGTCAACATAGAGATCATGTTGATTCATCATGAATTCCGGACTGCCGTATCAGATTGTCATAAAGCGCCTCATACGCCGCAATGGACCTTTCCCAACCAAGATTGGTGCAAGCCCAGGCTCTGGCGCGGGTGCGAGTGCTGCACGTTGCTCAGGATTGTTAAGGAGATGAACGACGGTATCGACAAATTGTTCGTCACTCTCGGCCAGCAGAATCTGATTTCCATCCTCCACATCGAGCCCCTCAACGGCTAGTCGCGACGCCACTACTGCTTTCCGGCAGCAAGGGCTTCTTTCACTTTGACACGAAGCCCGCCGCCCATACGAAGCGGCACGACCACCACCGCAGCGCGGTCGAGAAAGGGCGTAACATCCGGTACGCGTCCTGTGACAACGATATTGTCGTTCGCCAGCTCCCGTATCTGGGTTGTTGGTTGGTCTCCAACGATGTGGAGGTTTATGCCTGGGATTTGTGCCTGCACTCGCGGGAAAATCGCATTGCTGAGACGCACTGCGGCATCGATGTTGGGAGGATGGATAAAATTCCCGACAAACAGCAGGTTCAACGGTTCGTCACCAGACGGGTTAAGCGGTTGTTTGGGAAGTGCCGTCCCGGACCTGATACGTATAATGGGGGGAGGCATGGGAACATGTGCAAGCGCTTCTCGGTCGTACTCAGTGAAGACGACGATCGCCTGGACCTGTCGGAAGATGGTCCGTTATACCGCTCCCCAAGCAAGCATGTCCAAATAGCGGATTGCTCGCGCGATGCTTCGGCTTGATTGCCAGTCGTCTCGAGCGCAGAAGCTCCAGGTTCATGCTGAATGAGCAGCCGCGGAGCTGGGCAGTTGTTAAGACAGGAGAGATATTGCCCCATCACGTGAAACTCCACATTCACGATATCAGGGCGCCATCTTCCGGCTAGGGCCCGAACGCGAGAACAGAATGCGGCAACGGAGCAACCAGCGACCCACAATGGCCAGCCGCGAAGCAATGATCTGATTCGTGTCGCCCCGACGCAAGTGAAAAGCCAGGATTGGGTCGCATGACCTCTTCGACCAGTTCACACCGCTCTTGCAGGACTGGATCGAGCGGAGGATCAGCGGGGGCGCGAAGATATATCAAACCAATCTGGTGGCGAGCCGATAGATGAGCTAGCAACTGTGCCGCCGTTCGACCTCCGCCGTGTGTGGCGTCCAACCGAGGAGGAAATGGAAGCAGAAAAAGGAGCCGCCGCTTGGATTGGGATTCAAGTTTCTTAAAACATTGTTTTTCCACCAGATCAGGTACCCTCTTCCCTGGAGCAGTCGGACGCCGATCCTATTGTAGTTTCAACCTAGACGCTCTGAGTGACGCGTTTATGGCGGGAATTAGCGCCGACGATTTATTCTAAAAGTACTTTTTTGCACGTAACTCTGTCTTCTGAAATTTTCCTTCGTCTGTTCACATCACGGGTGAACGCAAGACGTAGAGTGCCACCAACCCATTTAGCCAGCATGAGGCTTTTCACCATTCTGCTCATGACGCAAATGCTCAATCGAGAGCGTGCCGGCGATAAAACAGATTGTGCTGTGAAGCAACTGCACCGCCATATCAGTCCGGACTTGGTCCGTGCTTGCGCCTCCGACATGTATTATGGTGGTGACTGGTGCAAAGTGAATTTCCCAGCCGGCTTTCTTCATTCGGTAACAAAGATCGGCATCCTCAAAATACATAAAGAAGGACTCATCGAAACCGCCCACCGCTTTAAATGCTTCGCGGCGTATGGCTAGGACCGCCCCCTTGACCCATGGAACGATGCGGGCAGAATCATGCGGCCAGGTGCGCCAATACAGTCTCCGGATTCCAGGGATATAACGGCGAATCAGTCGCCCCAAGAAAACCGCAACCGTGCTATTTTCAAGGAATGTATCGAGCAGCGTGGAAAAGAATAGCATGATGCTTGCAGTGTTCCGTCGGCATTTACCAAACGGGGCCCGACGATTGAGGCTCGCGGATGCTCGTCGAGATAGCCGCCTAGGGCTTCGAGTGCTCCTGTTGGAGAAGAGTGTCGCTATTGAGCAATACCACATACTGAGTGGTACAGCCCGCAATCGCCTGGTTTGCTGCTGCACCATAACCCACATTAGTCCTATTGGCATGAAGACTTACCCAGGGATAGTCGGATCTTAGCATTTCCACGCTGCCATCCCATGAGTCGTTATCCACCACAATCACTTGGCTTGCCGCCTCTGGTCTGATAGAGGCAAGACAGGCTTGCAGTTCCTCGCAGGTATTATAATTGATGATAATGATCGCGATGGACTTGTCGGCGATATCATCAGGATGGTCTGTTGCTGTGAGCATATTAAAGGTTCTTTGTCCCAACCGTTCTTATATGCTTATCCTAGAAATCACAAAATGGCAAAATCCTTGGGTTGGCAAGACAGACTGTCCGGGGGCGATCAAAAACGTTGTGAAGAGCTAGCGGTCTCCTATTGATTTACTTAAAGGATGCTGGGATCACAGACTTTGGATCCCACGACCTCCGCCACTGCGCCTCAACAATGCCACGAGATATACACTGAGAAGCGCCTGGAGGCCCGCGACAATCCTGGCTGATCCCACGGCATTGGTATCGTACTCCTTGGTCGTGAGCTGTCGGAGCCAGCGCCCAAAATCCACATCCCTGAATTTGATATTGAAGGTGCTCATGAGACTAAAGACGAACGATGCCCAGAATAACGCGACCTCTCTACGAAGGAAATCTCGCACAAAACCCATTCCCCTCCGTCGAGGAAGGCTGCGAGGTTGGAGGTTGAAACCCCTCTTGGTCAGAGCCCGCCCTCATAAATCTCGTCTGGCTTTGTACTGAGATTGGCGATGAGCCAACGCGGTTGGTTGTCGTGGCGGGCGGGAACGACGATGGCGAGACCCGAGTTGGGTGAAAAATGGATAAGTCCCCAATACAGAAGAGTCGACATGCCAAAGATACAGAGAATAATGAGGACGACACGACCAGGATTTATTCCGTACTGAGACGTGAGATCGAACAGGATCCGGTGTACCCAATACTCGACGCAGCTCCCGTAGTCCTTTTTGGATGTCTTCCCCAGAGAAGCTCCTCATGACGAGACTGTAAGGCGAACGTGATCATCCGCTCCTGATCCCCGAAACCCCGTCTCTTTAAGTCGATGGGCCATCGGCGGTGTCATGACAGTCCGATGTGAACGCTTCGGTGTCTAGTCCTCTCGCGGGAAGGGTAGCGAAGACAGGAAAATGATTGTCAGGAACGTTGTTAGAAGTCTGCGCGAGTGTATGAAATGTGAATGCTCGGCTGGCGATGGCCGCATTGACAACACACGACAGCAAAGAATCGAGAGGCGCATCAGCACCTCGCAGGGAGGCCAATTGTAGGGGAACTGCTAAGTATGGCGCAAGGTCAGGGGGCGGAGAATACTTGTGTTTAAATTGAGGTCTGGAATAGCACTGCGATAATAAAATCCCAAACTGAGCAATTGTGACCAGTCTGTCCTCTATCTTCTGGGCATACTATATCAGATTGAACTGGACGATCAATTAGGCGGGTAGTCAATTCACCTATTCAACCGAGGAGGAAGAGATGAAGATCATTTTCACAGCAGTCGCACTTTTTACGGCATTAACCTTCACGCCAGCCTGGGCCCTCTTCGAAACGGATAAGCAGCTGAGCGATAAAGCTCGTGTCAGTATGACTGATGCCCTAAAGACCGCCGAAGGCGCGGTTCTGGGAAGCCGGTCGAGGTCAATATGGGTAAAGACGATGGGAAAGTCGTCTATAAGATTGAAATCATCGACCAGGCCAAGAAAACACGTCATGTCTACGTCGATGCAGAGTCGGGAAAGTCCATACGGTCAAGTAATCCCGCAGCACGATGAGCGGCCGCCATCCGGTGGCCGCTCATGGTGGGATCCCTTCATCATGTCCTACCTCATGTGGTTGCTTATTGGAAGCCTTGTTGGGGTATTGACGGATGTGAACAACTCAGAAGGCCGCACAACCATCACCGTCCGGCGTCGTGAATGAACACCGCATTGATCACGTGATCATCATTGCCATCGACGGTCTAAGGCAGGATACCCTGCAGACCTATCTATAAAGCGCTGGCGGAAGAAGGAGGGGCGGGTTACACGATATCTTCGGAGTACAACGCGACGGGGCAGGCATCGTGATGACCAAAGGCGTTGCCGTGCAGCAGGCCGCTACCGTATTTCCTTCCTATACGTATCCCTCATGGACTTCCATGTTCACGGGTCTCTACCCGGGGGCGCACGGCATCACCGGCAATACTTTATTTTTTCGCGATCGTGACATCGCCCGCTATTACACGGAATATCATCTCGATGCGGTTCGCGCTCAATTGGACAAAAACTTTCTTTCAAATGACATCAATCCGCATATTAAGACGCTCCATGAATACATCCAAGCAGCCGGAGGCCAGAGTATTGTGGTGCACAATATGGTGACGCGAGGAGGTCTCGCCCTGAAGCCCGGACTTCGATACGCTCTGGAACTATCAGCGTAACCACAGTCTTGCTGTGGACGAGAATTCCCTCTGGGAGCCCGTCCATGCACTCGACTCACACCAGAGGAGTCCTGAGGAGCCGGTGCCCGGTCTGCCTTCCGTATTCACAATCTATTTCTCCGGGCTGGACCATATCGAAATCTGTCCTGGGAAGGAAGCTCAGGAAGTGAGGATGCACGACTCGTCTATCTCGACCATCTCGATGAGCTCCTTGCGAAATTCTTCGCAGGCCATCCAGCAATCACCCGCCATCACTTTCTCAACCCGACAACAGAGCCGGTCCCTACAGACCCGATCGCATGGTCAGGCATTATCAATACTCCTGCTTGGCAACATACCTTAGTGGTTCTCGCGTCCGATCACGGCCATACGCCGGTGCGATGGGTCGAGGCGATCGGCCTCGAAGATCTCAAGCTCGTCTTCGAGGAACTTAGCGACAATCAGAAACAGGCTTATCATCTGGAAGAACCGTCACTGATCACTGAGAGCTCTGGTCGAAGATTCGAGCTCTGTGGGGATTTGTCGAGGAGGGACATACTTCCGGACAGGCCAA
This sequence comes from Nitrospirota bacterium, assembly GCA_963729585.1. Classification (GTDB taxonomy): domain Bacteria; phylum Nitrospirota; class Nitrospiria; order Nitrospirales; family Nitrospiraceae; genus Palsa-1315. The sequence goes on along the minus strand of CAVSOJ010000026.1, from coordinate 173,115 downwards.
TGTGGTGGTCACCGTCAATGGGGGCGCTTTGGGCCTCCATCTCAAAGCAAGAGATGGACCGTGGAATCAACGGCCCAACTATACCAACGAAGTCAGGCCAGTGCTTGAGCACCTGCTTTTAACCTTACATACGAACCGGTATGGGCCTGAAGCGGTCCTGTACGATACGGCACCCGCTATGTCGTGATTCCCTACACCGTGACTGAGTCGAGTGTGCAGCTGCTGCAGCCCATGGAAGTAGCGGACAGTCCGCTCAACACCGCGACCTTTCCAATGGCAGTTGAAAGACTGAATGGTCTCGCCTCGAATATGCCGGGAGATCCGTGAGCGCGCCGGACATCATCCTCTTGGCCGATCGGTCGAAACAATTGACCTATGCCAACAAGCAAGAGTGCGGCGCGTCATTGAAGGACTCAAGACAGACAACCACAGGCATTTCATGAGATTCCGATCATGGGCATTTGAGGGAGTCCGAGTCGGCTGTTGCCCATCATATTCGCGGTAGGGAGCGATTCAGGCTCTCATCCCCACGCGACGATCTGTCAGGCCTCGCTTGTCGACATCACCCCGACTATTTTGGATGCGCTTGGATTGCTGGCGTCGTTCGAGGACGCCACAGCTGCACGCCCTTCAAATCAGCGAGGACATTCCCTCAAAACTTCCATTGAGTCCATCCTTGGAGATCGCGCCGGTCCGGATCATGTGTGCCCCGCTTCTATTCCATGAATCATGATCGGGGCGCGCCCTGTGCGGTGAAATGGCGACATGGTGGAAACAATGACCAGGCAGATCCCAGAATCACATTTAGTGCCATGCTGACAGGCGGCTTGGATTTATACTACGAGGAAAGAGGAACAGGGAGACCCCTCGTTCTCCTTCATGGGTTTGGAGCAAATACCCACACCTGGAAGCATGTGGTCCCACGGCTTGCTGAACGGTACAAAACGATTTCGCTCGATCTGAAAGGATTTGGTGGTTCTCCGAAGCCGCCTGATGATGGGTACTCGGCGATAGATCAAGCAGATCTTGTCGCTAGATTTATCATCGGAAAAGGCCTCACCGACGTCACGCTCATCGGGCATTCGTTTGGAGGAGCCGTCGCGCTGATCACGGCGCTTAACCTTCAAGCTCAGAGGCAGGCACCCCATTCCCTCATCCTCATCGACACGATCGCCTATGAACAAGCGTTGCCGTTTTTCATCACACTCTTGCGACTTCCGTTATTGGGACGGCTGTTTCTGGATGTGATTCCCGAAGAGGCGCAGGTCGCATTCATGCTTGGAGTGGTCTATCACGACAAAACGAAGATCACCGAGGACACGATCGCGGCCTATGCAAAGCCACTCAAGGAGGAGGGCGCAAAAACGGCATTGATCAAAACCGCGAAACTCATCATCCCACCGCATATTGAGGACATCGTATCTGCCTACACCACGATCCGTTCACCGACCCTAATTATCTGGGGTCAGCACGATAAGATCGTACCTATTGATTTAGGGTCCAGACTGACGAATCAACTCCCCACCGCGAAATTCATTCCCCCTCTCCCTTCGGGTCACGCACCTCATGAAGAGGTACCGCTACTAGTTATACCCGAGATCTTGAATTTCCTCGAAACAGTCAGAATGTGAATCCTGTTGTGCGGATCGACCAATATCGGTTGCGTGCGCCTGGACCCGTTGACACTCGTCATTCCTTTACGTGCACTGCCGCCGGTCCAAGCGCTCCGTTTTTTGTGGCTGTCCTTGCCCTTACTCTTGCCCCTTTTCTGTTCCTGGCTTTCCGGCTTCTTTACCTCCGCCTTTGCCTCGGCGAGGAGATCCTTGAACTGCTCGCCCGACTCAGATGCAAATTCAGAGACCGCACCAGCCACAACGATTCCACCCTTGATCAATGCTTTCGCAGTGGGACGGAAAATGGACTCGATTCTCGATATGATGCGCTCCATGGCTGTCCTCCTTTTATAAAACATGAAAGTCAATTTTTCTAATGCATTGGCGTATCGGCGTGGCCCAACCATTCCAATAGTAAGAGCCGGAATCGAAATTAATTCCCCATCAGTTCATGTTTCCGCTTCCACCGAAGATAGGCCATCTGTAAGACCCGGAAATGATTCTCCATGAAGGAGAATTCCGCCTCGTCTAATGCCCGATCCTGATACAGCACGTTGCGCAAGGCCACGGCGCATCGCCCAAACTCCGTGAGCGTGCTGTCTCTTTCGTGTCTCTCCTCCGTCTTTCCCCCCTGACGAGCGGTCTGCACTGAGATTCCCACAGCCATATGCCACCTCTTTCTTTTACGGTTCATGTAGGGCTGATCCTAGAATGACCGTACCGTGGCGACACTGTGTCCGAAACTAGGACGCCGCCTAGCTCGCATCGGGACAAGCTGCCACTGAAGTTGTTACTCGATGAACTGTCGAAGTTGCGGTATGGCGAAGTGGTGGAAGGACTGACGGTGGCTTGATGAATGCCCCTTCTCGGGACACGTCTTCTCTTATTTCAAGTTCGCGGCTGGCTCGACGGCTTCTGGTGGTTCGCTGGGGGCACAAGTTCGGACTCCCGCTTGAAGAAGTACTACGACCACTAACGCCCCGAACCAGTATTGCAGGGTCAGGCGTCGGCAGGGAGCGGAGATCTCGGGTGTTTGTTGCGTCAGACTTTTGGTGCACATTTTCCCACCTTCACGGCGCGCTTTATTGATCGGGCGCTGTCCATAACCTGTAACGGAAGAAAAGAGGCGCACCAACAGAGCCAGCTGTTGAGATGGAGCGGACGGTAGCGCAATCCTTTGAGAAAGTAGGTTCGCGCTTCCTTCAATCGATCTTCACTGAAACACATCCACCCCAGCTCCCGATAATTATCGCTCAAGACCGCAGTCAACGCTTCACGATACTGATCTGGTATCCAGTTCGATGACCAATGCTTCTCCCGAACGGCCGTATGGGCCTGTAACCACCGAGAAGAGCGTACCTGTAGGCCTCCCGACAATCCATCGTCTCGAAGTCTACATTTGCTGAATGTCCGATCTAAGGTACACGACCGGGTGAGTCCGCGCGATCCGTAGCCACAGATCGTAATCCTCTCCCAGCTTCAGCGTTTCGTCAAAGAGCCCCACTTCGTCTAACACCTTGCGGAGGACCCGACCGAGATCGTACAGATGCAGTTGCTCAACACGAGTTCAGGATACACGTGGCCATAGTACAGGTCTGGGACCTGCGTAGGATTACTCCTGCACCAATTCCTGAGATTTGTCGGACTCAGCGATTCCTGAACCACCACCCCATCACGAAACACAAGGGTATCAGCGAAAACCAGTCTCGCATCTGGATATTTCTGCAACGCGTCCAGCTGCTGAGACAGCTTTTCTGGAACCCAATGTCGTCCGCGTCCTGAAACGCGATCCACTCGCCGGAGGCGTGTCGAATCCCTAGGTTCCGGGCGGCTGACGCACCGCGTCCAGGCACTTGCGTGATATAGGTTATGCGGTCCCCGTATTTCTCGACCACGTCTTTTGTATGATCCGTTGAGCCGTCGTCGACCACGATGATTTCCATATTTGCCCTGCTTGCAGCAGCACAAAGTCTATCGCCTCTGCAAGATAGGGTGCGCAGTTGTAGGTGGGAATGATGACGCTCACTAAAGGCGGCATGTTCCTCTTGTCAACGGGGGAAAGGCTGGCAAGGTTTGTTCTCTAACATGGCCCATGGCAACCTCACCGATTACTATGCTCGTGCTAGTCCGAACGCCTCAACTGGCGGTGTGTTCTTCGCTGACGGTCTCACATCCGTTCATCCTCGTCGTGCATCGAATCTCATTCGTATTCCGGTTCCGTTGTTGTGAGCCGTTCCTCCAGCATATTCGCCAGAATATTCGAGGCGATAAATTCTGCGACAGCGGCATGACCATATTCGCCTAAATGGGAGTCATCGCGCCACCAAAGCAGGTTTTCCGACGAACCGAACAACCGACGTCCCTGCTCAACGAGGTACGGTTTTGTGTCCAGGCAATGCACATGCACTCGTCCGCAGGCGGCGAGCACGGCCAACGCAAATCCCGACGGCGCTGCGTCTGCAGGGCGTGGATCTCGGCCTTCCACAATCCAGCGGTAATTCCCCCCTTCGTGGGGAGGACCACGACCACCAACTTCAGCCCTTTTTCAGCCACGAGCCTCTTCATCGCCTCCAGAGTTCTCTCGTTCTTGTGAAAGTTTGCATGCTGTTCAATCGCCTGTTTCGATTGTGACCCCCACCAATCATGCCCAGGGAGGAACAGGATCGGTTGCCCATTAGGGAGGGCTCGAACCATGACTTCCCCACCAGGGTTGGTTCGCCTCGATTGTCGGGCTTGCCACCATTGGTGCATCGGTGACCTGTTTGTAAACGTGCGATATTTCACCAACCCGGCTTCCAGCGTGTTGTTCCACGGTAGTTGACCCACATCAAACATCTCGCCTGCGGGATCGGCCAAATCATTACCGATGTACCACGTCCACACGACGATCGCGCGGGGTGAAAAGGTCAGCTTCGGAGACTCAATGGCGAAGTTGTTATGGCGGGATTGGGCCACGCCAGCGGCCTTTCAGTTTCGCCACTGGTTGGTTATAGTTGGGCTACCATACGGTCAAGTCTCCATTGGTCTCATTGACTTGGACCATGACCTCCCTCGATGGGGGATTACCCAGGAAAAAATAACATCCGGGTTTCGAGGGCGGCTCTGTGGTCCCTTGGAGGCTCTCCGCTGGCGGACAGGATTTGTTGACCTTAGGAGTTGAAGACCTCGAAATGCTAGTCAGTCGGTGAGCATGTGTCAAGGCTACCGTGGTGTAGAGTCGTCTAGGTCACGAGCCGATGCACACATGTCCCAGCGCCGCTTCAAAGAATAACCGGGCCGTCGCTCGATTGAGCCCAGCTGTCCCTTCCTGTCCTAAACTGCCCTAAGCAGCCCTCAACTGCCTAATTCCCTTCTCGTCCTCTTTGCCCTACGCTCGTAATCACGCCGAGCGGGTGCAGGTTTAATCGCCTGAGCGCGATGAAATGATCACTAAAGCGCACCAAAGGATACATAAGCATACATCTGCATAATTCCCAGGACAGGATCTCTGGCGTAGGGTGGGACAAGACGGTGAACAAAGGAGAGCACATGAAGACAAAGAATCTCTCGATCAAAGACCTCGCAGCCGTTATTGGCGTGAGTACGGATACCATTCGGCGAGCGGTTCGCAAAGGTGAAATTCCGGCGACACGAGTCAGGACCGCGTTACGGTTTGATTTACATAAAGTCCTCACGTGTATGCGACGGAACGCGGAGGCCAAGTTTGGGGCACGCTCAGCCTGCGCGCCGGGCGGCAGTGCCGGCGGCGCGCCAGGCAGAAACGCCCCCGTTCGGTAAAACGGGGGCTTGTATAGCAGAGGAGGAGTAGGACCGTTCATGGAGACCCACAGCTTTACAGAAACCCTTGATTGGCTCGCCTTCACGGTCCCTCAGGCGACGGTGGATGAGATCGGTCCTGTCACTGGTGGGGAGTGGTTCGAGACGACGACGGGCTTTCGTGGCTATCCCACCTGCTGGCTCACCAACCACAGTCGTCACGGCATGGGCAAACTCGGGACGGGTGCCCCTCGCAATGCCAAAGAGGTTCACGTGGATCTCTCCGGGGGGATCGTCTCCACCTGGGACGAATCGAAAATCCGCTCGGTGCTGACCTGGGTCTTTGCCCGTGGGGGACACGTGACCCGGATGGATGTGGCCCTGGATGATCGGGCAGCGGGGGTCTCCATCGCACAGGTCAAACAGGCCGTCGACGCCGGACAGGCCGTCACCCGGTCGCAGAAGTTCCAGGTTCTTGCCGGGTCCTCGTTGCGCTCCGGCACGTCGACGGGAGACACGCTCTACTTCGGCAGTCGGGAGAGCCAAACCATGTTGCGCGTCTACGACAAACGACTGGAGCTCGAACAGAAAGGCCGTGAAGAGGCGAAGGACTATGGCGTCCGGTGGGAACTCGAACTCAAAAAGGACCGGGCGCAAGCCTGCGCCAAAGCCTTGCTCACGCTGCCGCCGGAGGATTGGCGGGAATTCCTCGTCGGCGTTCTCCGCTCGTACGTGGATTTTCGTGAGACCACCCGAGACGCCGAACCCTGGGAGAAGTACCGGGCGCCGCTGCTCGCGTGGTGGGCCTCGTTGACCGAAGGCTTCACACGCTGCCGGCTGGTCGTGGAGAAGGTCCAGCAGACGATTGATGAGGTGTGTCAGTGGCTGGGCCAGTCCATCAGCGCCATGCTGGCCCTGGCCTACTTTCATCGGGGGGAATCCTTTCTCCAACAGTTGATTTACGCGGGCTCGAAAAAATGGAAAGCCAAGCACCTCGCGATGCTGCACGAGGGAAGGAACCAGCGACCCTATGTCCTCCGTCCCATCTAAGGAGTGGAATCGCATGTGTCCAGGCTGTGGCGCGAGAGGCTGCGGGTGTCGGTGGGAGCAAGGCGCGCTGGTGCTGACCTGTCGAGGACTGCGAGTCAGAATTTACGTTTATACCAAAAACCCGGTCGATAGGCCGGGGTCACTGGGTCAGAAATGTCTCTGACCCTCATCTCAACCAGGAGGACCGCATCATGATGGTGAAAGCCGAAGGCAGCGTGCAGGGGTATGTCGAACGGAAGGGGAAGGAGAACCGGGTCTATCGGTCGATGGATCTCTACGTGAAGGGCAAAGATCCGGGGAACCTGCGCCTGAACATCCCGGAGGAGCATCACAATCTCATCGAGGTCTGTAAGCAGTCGGAAGGGAAGCAGGCGCGGGCGTCGGTGGAGATTCGGAAGTTCGAGCAAACCGGCAAGATCTTCTTCGATCTCGTCGCGCTGGAGATCCTGAAGTAAGGCACGGGACGGGAGGAAGGCCAGTGGACCAGACGAGCACCATGATGATGGTCCTGCTCCTGGCCTTCCTCTCCGGCCTGCTCCTTGAACGGTGAGAGAAGGAAGGGGAATGCGATGGTCTGGACCGTGCTCACAGTCGTCTCAGCAATTGTCGTTCGCGGCGTTGTTTGTCGTGTGTTTTCTGGTGGGGATGCTATGCGGAAAAACCTAACGCTCCTCCTCTACTGCGCCTTCGTTGAAGTGGTCGTCGTACACGTTGGTGGTCCTGCCGGCCTATGCGTTTCAGATCGGGTCCTCCGGCACCGGGTATGTCCGGATCGCCAGTCAAGCGGCCACGGCGGCGATGCTCTCGGCGCGCAACGGTCTGCGACGCTTGCGGCGGTGGCGCCGCTGATCTCTGGCAACGTCGGCCGGCAGTGTGGCGGTGCGCATGGTCGCGGGGTCCGTGGGGTGGCCGGCGCTCGGGATTGTCGCCGGCATGACGCTGGCGATGCTGTACTACAACGCCACGCAGACGGCGGCGTTGAAGGCGGCGGCGGCTGGCGCGCCCCCGTTCAGTATTCCGGGGTACTCGTTCCCTGCCGGGATCAACCCGGTCCTGCACACGGATGCGGCGTTTCAGGCGTTGAATCCCCAGTACGATGCGTATTTCTCCAGCGACTACCTGCCGTGCCCGCCTGCGCCGAACCCTTCAACCTGTAACTCTGTGACCTTGCCTGCCGGATGGGGTGGGCCGTACTCGGCCGGGTCAAGGCATGACGGGGCACTGTATTTATCTGCATACGAAGACGCGCGACCGCATCGGCTCCGACGATTGGAGTCGCAGGGTGCGGCCGACGCCGCAACAGGTCCAGACCTACATCGGCGGCTTGCCTGCCAGTGATCCACTCTCGATCGAGTCGAATACGGTGCCGGTGGGGCTCAGGGTACGCCGACTCCGGCTGACTCCACGGCGTCGAATGCGATCCCGGCCACGTGCGTTGCCGACGACGGTGGTGCCGGCGTCACACGGTCGCGGGCCCACGGATCTGGTGATCGATCCGAATGCGCCGGTGCCCGGCGGGACGCAGACCGACGCAAACGCCCGCCACGCAAACACACGGGACGACCACGACCACGACGACGACGACGACCAACCCGAACGGATCGACCACGACGACCTCGACGCACACAGGACACGAGCAGCTCCTGGCTGTCCGTGTTCGGCGGGGAATCATGAACAACGGACCTTTGGGAGCATTCTGCAAGATCATATGAACCGTGTGGCAGGGCTCAGGGTCTGCTCTCTGCGCTCAATCTGCTGAAAACGCTGACGTGGCCCACGGCGATTCCGACCTACACGTTGACATTCGAATCTCTTGGGCACCTTCACGCTCGACTTCTCAGCCTGGTCCGGCATGCTCACGGCGCTGCGCTCGCTCATCATCGCGATCGCGGCCTTCGTCGCCTATCGCATCGTCTTTGTGGGGTCGAAATGACCGCGATTCTCAACATGATCTATTGCTTTCTGATGGACATGATCGCAGAGCTTCCAAGATATCTGGCTCCGTCGGGTGGGATTCCCTGCTGAGTCCTGTCGATGCCCTGCTGGCCTCTGTCGGGACGGGTGGTCTGACCGTGCCGACGATCGCGGACCAATATGCCTGGCTGCTCGGAGCCACGGGCATGTCTCAAGCGATCGCCATTATTGCGGGGGCGATGGGGGTGCGGTTCCTCTTGCAATCGTTCCGTTTGTCCGGTGGGGGTCGTAGATGATGAAGCTGCACACGATGATCACGTTGCATGGAGTCCAGCAGGCGGTGCTCTGCGAGTGGCTCGCGGAGTGGGCATCGAGGCTGTCGATGTTGTCAGCGTGCTGTGTCTGATGGTGGCATGCGTCAGGCGGAGTATCGCGTGGAGATGGCTGGCATCGCGCATGTGAGTACGAACTCGTCGGATGTCGGACGATGCGGGGCACAGCATGATTGAACTGCTGGAAGGCGTCCCAGGCTCAGGGAAGTCCTACTATGCGGTCTCTGAGCGGCTGCTCAAGTGGGTGCGCGCCGGTCGGCGCGTGTATGTGTTTGTCGATGGGTTCTATCTGGATCGGCTCGCGTTGTTTGAGGGGGTCGAGCTGGCTGTGCTGGAACAACAAATTACGCTCTGGAATTCCGGCGAGGACGTGAAGGCCGGACTGCTGCATGTGGAGCCTGGGTCGGCGGTGTTGATCGACGAAGTGCAAACCCTGTTTCGATCGAAAGACAAGACGGACCCGGAGCTCTTGCGGTGGCTCGAAACCCATCGGCACCGGGGCATCGATCTGGTGCTGATGTGTCAACAGTATGGGCAAGTCACGCTCGGGGTGAATCGGTTGGTGGAAGCGACCACGAAGTTTCGCCGGCTGGATCGGTTCGGGTTGAAGAATCGGTATCAGGCCTCGGTGCGAGGCAATCCGGAGGAGTTGGAAGTGATTCGGATGTTCTCGGGCAAGTATGAGCCGAAGCTCTACGCCTACTATTCCAGCTATTCCTCAGCCACGGTGCGCGAAACGGCGCGAGGAGGGTCCATGTTGAAAAGTCCGACGTTGATCGTCGGGGTGCTCGGGTTGCTCGTGGCGGTCGGGTGGTTTGCGTTTGGGGGCTGGCTCTCCGGGGCGAAGCCGGCACCAGCGGCTGCCGTCTCGACGCTCCCGCCTCCTCCTCCGCTCCCTGCGGCCCAAGCGTCTCAGCCGGTGGCGCCTGTGCCGGTCGCGGTGCCTTCGGCGGTGCGTCCGGTGCGCATTCAAGGCGGCATGACGACCATACGTGGTGGTGAGGTGGTGTGGCTGTGGGTGTCGGACGAGGGGCAGCTGATGACGGAGGAAGAGATCGCGGGTGAGTCAGGCGGCACGGTCTCCTCGCGCATGGTGCGCGGCGTGCGGGTGCTCTCTGGAACGGGGGTGATCTACGGCGGCACGCGATCGGAGCAGGCGAATTGCGTCGGGCATGGTTGCGCTCGTCGTCTGCGGAGAGTGCCGGCACGCGACAGTGCGGTGAGCCCGGCACCGGTTGAGCCTCCTGCTGTTCCGGTGCCTGGGACAGCACGATCTCTTGGCGACGCCTCCGGGGTTGCTCGCCTCGCCTCCTGGCTTGCTGGCGACGCCACCGGACCTCGGTAAGAGGGACATCATGGATCAAGCGGCCATCGATGCCCTGGTGTACTGGGCGGGTGCGTTTTTCCTGGGAGGCTTTGCGGTCGGTGTGATCGTGAAGTTGTTGCTCGGGAGTACGGAGTGAGAGGGGGTGAGGACAGATGTGTGAAGAAATGTGGCTGGCCGTGCTGGGGCTGCTGCTCATGGCGCAAGCGGCCATGGCGCAGGTGTTCCCCGTGGATGCCGCGACGACCACCACGATCACCAGCGTCAAGAGTGACATCGTGGCGTGGGGCGTGGTGTTCATTGGGGTGGCGCTGACGATTTTCGCGTACAAGCGCGTCAAGTCGTTGGTGCATTAATCCGGGTGGATGGGGCGGTAGCCTGTGCACGGGCTGCCGTCTTTTCTGGTGGGAGGGAGTGGTCGATGGTACTCGCGACAGTGGCAACGGATCTGCAGCAATTAGGCCAAGCGCTCGCGGCGGATCTCATCGGATGGGGCGCGGCGGTGATTGGGATCGCGCTGACGGCCTCCGCGGTGATCTGGGTGCTCCGGCTCATGCGGGCCTAAGCCCTCACGCACCGGGCCAGCCCTGATCGGCGAAGCTGTAGCAGCGCTCGTCGGTGAGGATGAGATGGTCCAGCAAGCGTGATGCCGAGCAGGTCGGCGCCCTGCCGGAGTCGGCTGGTGAGCACGCGATCCTCCTGGCTGGGCGTGGGATCGCCGGAGGGGTGATTGTGCGCACAAATCCAGGCGGCGGCGTTCATCAGGATCAACGGTTTGAACACCTCGCGCGGATGCACGATCGACGAGCGTGAGGGAGCCGATCGAGACGACATTGACCCCGATGATGCAGTGCTTCGCATCCAGCCCGCAGACCAGGAATTGCTCGCGGTCCAGGTCCGCAAAGAGCGGTCTGAGGATGGCCGCAGCGGCGACCGAGGTGAGTCAGCGGCGAAGAGGGCGGTACGGCCCGGTCGTCGCGCACCAGCGTGACGCGATATCGGGGCACCGCGTATTGGTTGCTCGGCTTCGGCTGCCGTATGACGTTCAGAATGCCCTGTGAACCGTGAATGGCCATATCCGCCTCCTTCTTCATCAAGATGTTTAGCCCCACCCTTCACAGCACGAGGGGTGGGGCGTCGAAGAAGAAGGCGGGATGGCGCGCTCGCGGGGGACAGGCCTGAAACGGGAGGGGCCCCACGGGACGGCACCCGGAAGGCCTGGCCGCTGCTCTTCAGCGCCAGCTCGCACCCACTGGGCGTGCATTCCGAATCCGACGCCGGCGGACATGCGGGCGCATCGTGGGGGGATGGGGGTGTCGTGAGACTCCCCCGGTTCATAGGGATCGCGAGAGGGAAGGCTCTCACATGACCTGTCGTCTGCTCGATATCAAGGAAGTGGCTGACTATACCGGCCTCTCGGTCCATACGCTCTACACGATGGTGAGCCAGCGGCGGATTCCGTATGTGAAGATGGGACGCCTGACCAAGTTTGATCGGGTGGAAATCGACAAGTGGATTGCCAGTCACTCCGTGAAAGTCCGCCGATCATTCGCCACCAGTGCTCCCCTTGACAGTATGATAGCTAAAGACTACCATCTGCCCATGCAGACACGGCTCAAAGAATGGCGAGAGAAGCGGGGTTGACCTACGGAAGTTAGGCGAGCTCTCCGGGGTGCATTATGTCTCCATCGTGAAGATCGAAGCGGAGAGGCTCGACCCGCGACTCTCGACCATCCTGAAGCTGTGCCAGGCGTTACGGATCAGTCTCTCTCAATTGGTGGGAGAGACGAATCAAGAAGGGAGGGGCATAGCATGGGGCTGACACGGCGAAAGGATAGTTACTATGTCGAGTTCCGCGTGCTTCGATGACGGGAAGCACCTTCGGCTCGCGCCACCAGGGGCGGGGAAGCTGAAGCGCTGGAAGGTGGGGTCGCGCAACCAGCGCAGCGCGAAGGACCAAGAGGCGGTGATTAAGACGAAGCTCTTGCCGGGCAGATGTTGAGCCCATCGGCTGAACGGGCGCAGGCGGTGACGTTTCGTGAATGGGCCGAGACCTATCTGAGCCTTGAGGAAGTCCGCAAGCTGACCACCTATGCAGATCGGAAGTTGAAGGTCGGGCATCTCGTGGACTACTTCGGGGATCGTCTCTTGCTGTCGATTACCCCTGAGGATGTGGCGGCGTATCGGGCGCAGCGGGTGTGCTATCCGATGATGACGTGCGCGGAGTGTCAGAAGTTGTTCGGGAAGGCGATGTGTCCAGGGTGCGGATGGAAGCGCCCTGATAGCCCGGTCCCGGCGTCCGTCCAGACGGTGAACCATGACCATACTGCCCTCACCCATATGTTTAATGTCGCCAAGAGTCACCGGTTCAAACTGGTGCTGGATAATCCGGCGTCGCCACGTCGAGAAACCAGACCCCAAGAACGAACGAGACCGGATCGCCAGTGCGGAGGAATGGGCCAGGCTCACAGCCACGGCCGCGCCCCATCTCCTGCGATTCTTGACCATTGCCTATGCAGTCGGGCCTCGAAAAGGGGAGTTGCTCAAGCTGGAATGGCCGGATGTGGACATGCGCCGGCAGGAATTTACGCTTCGCAAGACCAAGAACGGCGAGACGCGGGTCGTTCCCATGACCCCGGACGTGTTCGACACCTTCGCGGAGTTGCATAAGGAGCGACGCCTAGACACTCCACGAGTGTTCCTGTATAACGGGAAGCCGTGGAAGAATCCCCGGACGGCGTTTGCAGCGGCCTGTCGTAGGGCAGGGATTACGGGTCTCCGGTTGCATGATCTCCGGCATTGTGCGCAACCAACTTGAGACGGGCAGGGGTGGATACGACCACGGCCATGAAGATCATCGGACACAAGAGCGAACAGATGCACCGGCGGTATAATACGATCCAGCCGGAAGACCTCCACGAGGCCGCCGCGAAGCTTCAGAGGTACAGGGCTAACACTGTAATAACACTTGCCTCTCAGCCGGTCTCGGGGCAAAACGTAAGTCATTGTAATTCCTGAGTCGGGGCGTAGCGCAGCCCGGTAGCGCGCCTGCTTTGGGAGCAGGATGTCGGAGGTTCAAATCCTCTCGCCCCGACCATTACTTTCAACTACCTGGACACCTTTCCCCCTCCTGCTCCTCATGCTCCATTCCGGTTCTCGTCACTGTTGGGATGGAATTATGCTCCCCGATAAACCTGTTCTCAGGCAAGGTATCAATCCTTGCTCTGCCATGCGCCACAACGTTGACGCAGTAGTGCCGACGAGTGGCCCGCACTCCTGCGCCGTTACCGCTGTTTCTAAATCTGTAGATGAATCGCTCTGCATAAACCCTTCTCTGTTTTCTGGGGCTTCACCGTGAAGCACAGTGCATGCGGGGGTTTTAGCAGAAGGGAATGGAACTCATGACACTTCGCAAGTATCAGGGCGAAGCAGGGGATTAACTATGAAGTGGGGCGCTATTCGGGAAGAATGACTTTAGCGGAAATCATCGCGGCAAGCATGGCTATCAACTCTTTGTGTGGGAGACTGGCTGCATACTTCCTAGCGTCCGCTTTAGAAAACCCGTCCGGCTTAGCACCATGGTGCCTTAAGCCGCCCAGTTTGTTTATTTTGGTTCTGACACGGGTGACACGTGATTCTCTAACGCCCAATTCTTGGCTTATTCGTGCTGGTCAATGCCCGGCGCAGAGCATTTCTATTATTGATACGTTTGACTCAATCGGGATTTTATTTTTTCCTCGCTTAGGTGTGCCTGGGGGTGGAACGAGACCTAACGCATTGCAAAGCCCCGGGTCCCGTTGCCGTTGTTCCCCTTAAGGTACTGGAGAAGTGCACATCCCACAAATTGCAAACTAGGCCCGGCGTTATGAAATGTTGTTAAATGCAGCGCCGCACGTTCTAGCCATTGTCTCGCCTCTTCAGGGGAGGAAGGCCTCTTTAGTTTATTTTCTGGAATCTTAGAAAAGAGAGCTAACCTATCAAGAGTTGGTTTCTTCCTCGGCATGTCCCTTCCTGTGGGAACCTGGTGAAGAAGGGCGACACCCGCGCCAGGAAAACGCGGGCCGGCTCCGGGATCAGCGGAACCGTTGCCGCCCGTGTGAAATTTATCGTGATGCTTCCCCCTTTGCCATATCAGCTATTCTCCGTGTGCAATGATGCACTTGTTCCCGATGCCAGCAAATGTGGCTTCACGATAGTCTGCGCTCCGTAGTTTGGTGATGCCGCCTTGCCTCATGGCCTCGGTAACATTGGGCGCGTGGTGACCTTGCTCGAAGAGCAGCACGGTGCAGTCCTCACCTTGCTTCACATCGGCCACGGCGTGATTCGAGAGCCCTACCGGCGTTGTATGGGAGAAGCAGCCGGAAAGGAGGGGCAGCAGCACACCGATCAGCCATGCGAGAGACGGTTTCACACGATTCACGCGCCCTTCTCCATCTCAGCTTCAGCGGGCCGACTCGTTCATGAGGCGAGCCGTTGCCACTCGAAATAACCCTATCGAAATTCTCTTGCCGCGTCTACCGTCTCCCCATGGGCTTGACAGGCCCCGACCAGTAGCCTAGCGTCTTCACTCCCTTGTGGAAAACTGACCGATCCGAAACGCATATAAAAACCCTTTTCAAAAGGAGAACTGATGAGACGGCCACTGATCCTGACGATGAGCCGTGCACTCTTCACGCTGGCCGGGTGTTTCAGTGATCCAGTCCGTCTCAAGAACACCCAGTCAGGACAGGAAGCGCAATGTCTACAACACGTTTGGCGTGGCCAATCAAGCAGCGTCGGTTGAACGTGAACGTGGCTGCATCATGGATTACCAGCGCCAAGGTTTTGAACGGGTGATGCCCTAAAAACAGGCACGGAGGGAGTCTCCATAACTCTTCCTTGACAGCTTTCCACGCGGGAGACATTTCTCCATAATACACTTTAGCAACAATCAGAAGATCGCCTCCTCCGCAGTCCACTGGTTATGGTGATAAAATGGCAGTACGAGATGTTTCTCTTTTCATTCTCTATACCTCTACAGGCAAAATACTGCTTCAGCATCGTTCAAAAGACGCGCCTCGACTGCCAAATTACTGGGCGTTCTTTGGCGGGGCTATAGAACAAGGAGAAAGTACAAAACGAGCACTGGAACGCGAGATTTTAGAGGAATTATCCTATAAAGTACAAAACCCTTATTTTCTAATAGCACAAAAATTCAGAGATGAAGAGGATGAGAATGAGAACACTAAGTATGTGTTTGTTGAAAAATATCATGATCAACCTCTTCAACTAGGCGAAGGACAGGCGATGGGATGGTTTTACCCCGACGAAACAAATGGTTTAAAAATGATAGATCACGACCGTCTCGTTGTTGATCAAATACGGGATTATTTGAATCAACTGTCAGAAAGAGGTGCATAGAAGGGTAGCGAATCGAAGACGGTCAACGGTATTTGATGAAACGCGTTACCCTACATGAGATTGTTGACGCCTTGCGTGAAATCACGAATAGTGCGGAATAGTTTGTGAATCGCGCCCCTCAGTCGAAACGACTTGCCACTGAACGCCAAGCATTGCTTGACGCGATTACCACAGCACAACTAGTCCTCTCCGTACACCAGCGACCGCCAGAGGAAGCAGAAGCGATCTCCCTCAATTCAAAAGCAAAACGGCAACGAAAATAATGGAATGATGGCTGGTGCTGGTGGTATCGGAAATATGCGCCGGGGCATAGGGTGCTTGAAAGGCTAGAGAAGGAAGCGCGAGCGGGGCAGAAAGGGCTGTGGGCTGACCCGCAGTCGGTGCCGCCGTGGGAGTCGCCCAGGGCGAGGCGAGAGTAGACTGGCCTTCAACACACCCCTTCAGCCTGTGCCGCATTCTCCCGCAGGATCCCATCTACTAGCGCCTGAACCGTCAACGGAGCATTGCCCTCAGTCCGATTGTTGACCAGTACATACGGGCGACGGCCCATGCCAACGGCCTGTCGCACCAATGACACCGTCTCTCGTCGCATCTGCGGGAGTTCCTCCACGATCTTGGGATAGGGCTCGGCTCGCTTCTTGGCCGCTTCATAGGATATCTTCAAGGGGGTGAGCAGGCGCAGGACCGAAAAGAGGAGGGTGTAATTTGTCCCTATGTCCATGCTATTCTACCCAGGCAGGTATGCGGACAGGGGAACGTACCCATGAGCCCTCCCCTCTTTGAGGTATTTTCCCGGCGAGGTTATACTCACGCCAACAGAATGCGGCGCCTCAGCCTCGTTAGCCGAGAGATGTTCATGCGTCCAGTCGGTCGCAAGATCACCCCCTTGAGTCTGCTGATCGTGGCGTGGCTCATTGCGTGGGTGACGACCGTCCCTCTGTTCCACACCCATCTCCCAGACATCACTGAGGGACCGGCCTCTCTTCATGGCGGTCTCGCGCATACGGTGTTCTCTCCTGACCTCCCGGGGGAATTCTCCCGCTCCTCTCATGTGACGCATCAGGACCATTCCGTTCACCTGTCGAACCGGGTCTCCAACTCCCCGGAACTTGGCATCGTCCTCTTAGAGAATGATGAGGCGAAGCATCGAAAGGTCGGACATCCCAGTGTCCTCCTCGTGCTCTGCTGCCCACCCACGAGCCCCCTCCTGCCCCCCTCGACTCTTGACTCGGCTGCAGTGCCCCAACGGGTTCTTCTGTTCGTGGCGCCTCAAGGCCCGCGTCCTCCTCCTGCTGTGGTCTCCTTGTAAAGTTTTCCCACACACAAGAGCCCGTGCTGTTCACCCTGAGAGGCACGCGGCATGCTGAGGCGTGCCTCTCCAAGGGATCCGTGCACCATCTTGCAGTGGTCCTTCGCCGAATGAACACGGACCTTGTTGAACAGACGGCGGTGCCTGTGAGCCGGGGCCAGCACTGGTATGTATAGCCTGGATCAGATTCTTGGGTGCAGTGACCGTATGAAGAAGGTCCGCGACCTCCTCCATCGCGTGGCTGATCTTCCCAGTCATGTCCTCATTACCGGGGAGAGGGGGACAGGGAAAGAGCTGGTGGCGAAGGTCCTCCACCACATCAGCCGGCGGAGGACCGCATCCTTTGTTCCAGTGGGGTGCTCCGCCCTGGCAGCAGCTGATGGGGAAGGCGGGCTGTTCAACGAGGCCGAGAAGGCACGCTCTTCTTCGACGAGATCGGCGAGTTACCAGAACTGTGGCAAGGAAAACTGGTGCAGGCCATGGAGGACATAAAAGTCCACCGTGCGGGAGCGACCACGTCCCCCTTCGCGGATGTCCGGCTCGTGGCCGCGACGACCGTGAATCTGGAACACGAAGTCCCAGGCAACCGTTTCCGTGGGGACCTCGACTACCGGCTGAAGGTGGTCGAGATGGATCTGCCACCGTTGCGTGATCGGCGGAAGGCCATCCCCGTGTTAGCCGAGGCGGCTCGGAATCGGTATGCGCAGGAGCATGCAAAGCCAGTCCGGGGAATCAGCGAAGTGGCTCTCCTTCTGCTCACGAATTATTCGTGGCCTGGCAATGTATGGGAGCGTGAGAGTGTGCTGGAGCGGGCGGTCACACTGAGTCACGCGAGCGAGATTCTGCCTGGTGATTTACCAGCGGCCATTCAGCAGTTCGGGCGCAGCACACGGATTGGTTCCAATTTTGTTGAGCGGGCAAAGACCCTGAAACAAGTGGAAGAGGAGTCTATCCGCCTGATTGTTGATAAGACCAGCGGCAACCACTCCCAGGCCGCACGCGATGCTCGGGATCGATCGCAGAACGCGGTATCGAAGATTGTTCGAGATGGAGAATGACGGGGTACGTGAGTGAGGAAAACCGGGTCAAAGCCCGATATTCCAGGCGCATATGCCGCCAAAGAACTGAGCGATTACTTACGCGCTCAAGTACCTGGCCTCTCAGAGGAACAGGCTGACATCACACCAGCCAATGAACCTACAGGAGCGGTTGGGCAGGATCATTGAGATGGGACAGCGGGTGTCGAAGGGGACGACGCACTAACAAGGAGCTTTGCTAGGGGTGACCGGAGACTGAACACGCACAGAGGAGGCACTCAATGGCTTCGCATTTTCTCGATGTCATCAACGGGGTAATACTTGCGAGGGTACACGCGCAAGTGTTTGGCGAAGATCACCCTGAGCATGCGGAGAATATCAGGAAATTTGTTTTGGAGCTTGATCGCATTACCATCGAACTCAAGTCAGTTGTGTATGGCAAAAAAACCCTTGAATACTGATCTCAATGCGAAGGGGGGTAGTAGGGCAAGCGGAGCTGTTGTTGAGTTCTTTAGGCTTATTCATTGAGATGGGGCAGCGGGGGGCGAAGGGGGCGATGCACTAAGAGAGAGGTGGCTATGAGATCAACGCTCATCAGATGGACACTTCGTGTAGGACTGGGGAGCGTTGTACTTCTTGCGCTCCCGTTATGTCCCTTTCACAGGACCGATTCTTCATTCGTCCAAGCTGCGGAGAAGTCCGATCTCATTGACATCAATACAGCCACTGCCAAGCAACTCAAGACGCTCACTGGAATTGGCGATGCCTACTCCGCAGAGATCATCAAGGGACGTCCGTACAAGCGGAAGGATGAGCTGGTGCAGAAGAAGATTGTTCCCCAGGCGACCTACGACAAGATCAAGGATCAGATTGTGGCGAAACCGAAATAGCAGAGGCCATGTAGAGTCGGAAGGAGAAAAGCAGCAATCTGCAATCTAATGATGCGATGAATGCGACTTGGCCAGGTTGCTCAAGCCGCGGCAGGGGAAAAGACGGTCATGGATGTGGAATGGACCACCGAGCAGTCGAAAGCGGCCGGGTTATACTGGCGACGAGCCGACAAGCTGAATATCTCATACTTGGTCATTGTGTTTGCAGGACCCACCGGGCTGATGGCACGGATCGTCGAAGAATCGGTGGAATGGAGAGCGAGCGGGTGCGAGAATAACCCGATTGACAGTGCTGTTGAAACATTTATAGGTGGCACATGGGCTGGGCCGCTGGCGCAGCGGATGAAGTAAGAGTATGACCTGCCCGCATTACACACTGGTTAAGGACGGCTGGTGCTGGTGGTATCGGAAGTATGCGCCGGGCGATGCAGAACTAGAAAAGCTAGAGCATGAAGCACGGGAGGGTGGTAAAGGCTTATGGGCTGATTCGCAGCCGGTGCCGCCGTGGGAGTGGCGAAAAAGGAAATAATAGAATGCAGAAGTGGATCGTGATCATTGGCACTGCATTGGCCATTGGTACAATAACCCCGTTCCAGGCGACCTGTCATCACTCGTGGGAACAGTGGAAGTTGCGTTTCAACCCATGCAGTCGGCAGGGATAAAGGAAGGGTGCACATTAGTGTATCGTGTGATTGGCCAAGATTATGCCTATCGAAAGGGCAACCTAAACAGCCTAGTGAGCAATATTGCCTTTCACACCAACAAGGATCGAAGTAACCTGGGCCTGTCCTTAGAAATTGGAACGATGGACAGCCTAGATCACGAAGGAAAGTTAGAGCCTCCCTCCTTTGCGTACATTCAAACCCCTCACGGAACGACCGCAAGAAGCAAATTTGTGCAGCCTGACGGGGATGCTGGATTTCGTGTCTTTACCTTCCCGCTCGACGGGGACGTAATGAAAGTTATGGAGGACATTACAGACGGTACTTCTGTCACCATCGGTTTCGATCGAAGACAAGGCGGGCTAGATGTGTTGATTCCCCTTGATCTTCATGTGGCGGAGGCCATGATCGCGGCGGATGGTTCGATCAAGCGTCGTCGATCCGGTGAGATGCTATTTCAGTTCCTCGAATGTGTGACCGATGTCTCGCGTCAAGTGCAGGATCAGCTCACGCCACGATAAGGCATTCCCTTTGGTCGTAATGTCGTTTCATTCGTCCTGGCGGGGGCGGGGAATCCGGACTGCGAGGGGAATTGTGAAACTGAAGGGCCCCCTTCTCTCCCAGGCATCGCTCATCCCTACGCTACAGGGAGACACCGGAGCAGTCCACTTCACCACCGTGGTTTTGTTCTACCGTGGTCAACCAGCTCACCCCTGAGGAATTTCCACGACCGGTCCGTCCACCTGGAATAGCTGCACGAGCCCAAGACCAAGGGAATGACCGAACAGGTCTCTTACGATAGTCGCCGATACTACCGTCCCGAACTTGGCGAATGTTTGACGGAGGTTCGTTTCGCTCCAAAATGATGGAAGCCCACTGAGATGGATGGTGCGTGTCATGCCTGATCCTCCCCGCTGAGAGGTAAGCATTGTCTTGGAGAGCAAGGAACAGGACAAGAACGCTGAAAACAGAACCGGGACAGTCCTTTTTTAAGAGTTCCCGCGCAAGGCAATGTCTGCCTGAATGGTATGTTGACTATCGCTATATTATCCCTGCAGGACAAGTGCGTCTGGTCAAAATGGCTCACATTAGAAACATTCCTATGTCACGCAGCATGGGACAGTAGCGCCATCGAAACCGGATCAGTGGCCGATTGGTCCCGATGTTTTGGGAGGACGGGAGCGCCGGGCGTGTTGCCGTACAGCTAGAGGACTCCAAACAGGCCCCCCCCCGCGTCTGCCGAAGAAGGCCGGGGGGGTCGTTCTGCTGGCGAAAACGCATGACTTTTTCGTTCCGGTTCCCGTCACGGTTCCAGCTGTATATTCCGGTTTTATTCACGGTTGCCCCTGTGTCTTGCTGTGGCGGTCAGTATCTTGCCGTTACCATAACCGCATGTTAGTGTTAGCTTCCTGTTGTGTCCTGTATCGCGGCGCATCCCATAGATGAATTACCTAATTGGCTTTGGGAGCAGGATGTCGGAGGTTCAAATCCTCTCGCCCCGACCAAACAGCCGTCGCTCAGTCGAAGAGAACATCAGCTTCTAAGCGGTCCTCGCCTATACTCCATACGCTGTTCCAATAAATTGCGGCGCACCTCTTGTACGCAAAGCTTTGCAGGCAGATACACGTCGTATGAGATGGTAGGATAGCCAGGCAGGATCCCTTTCAGGAAGAACGACAACGTGTCTCATCATCTTATCGCCTGCAGAGTCCTTTTATTTCCTTTTATTCTAGTCGTGATCGTAAGTTGTGCCTCTCCTCCATCGGAGCAAGACAAGAAGGCCTACCTTCAACAGACGATTGAGAAAACCTCGCGCGCGATAGAAACGAACCCCAAGAACGCCAAAGCCTTTGCAGCTCGCGGCTATGCGAGAGGGGAATTGGGAGATTATCAGGGCGAGATTGCCGACCTCACTCAGGCCATCGCGTTATATCCCGGCGATCCCTCCTTGTACGCGACCCGCAGCTGGGCCAGGGGACAATCGGGGGATTTCCAAGGCGAGCTGGATGATCTGACCCGCGCAATCAAGCTGAACCCGCTCGATCCCGAGGCATATTACAGCCGCGGAGCCGCTCAGATTCGGAGAAGGAAGTACCCTGAAGGCCTCACGGATTTCAATCAGGTGATCAGGTTGAATTCTCGGCATCAGCCAGCCTATCTGAGCCGAGGCATTGCCAAGAGCGATATGGGTGATTACAGGGGTGGCATTCAGGACTTAACGCGTGCGATCGAGCTCAATCCAAACGATGCGATCGCATTCATGAGTCGCGGGTGGGCGAAGGGATTGACCGGCGATTACAAAGGTGAGATCGAGGACAATACGCGAGCAATCCAGCTGAATCCGAAGTATGCCGAGGCCTATGGAAACAGGGGTGTGGCAAAATACCTGAGCAGCGACTATCCGGGAGCTATCGATGATTTAACCGTCGCGCTCTCACTGGACCAGCAGATGGGCGTCGGCTACTACTACCGAGGGCAGGCTTACCTGGCATTGAAGAGGCCGGAAGAAGGCCGCAAGGATCTCAAACAGGCCCAAGAGCTTTTGCCCCAGGCCGCGGACGATATCGGACAGCAACTGCAAGAAGAGCATCTCGAGTAACTCAACAAGCGACAGCCAGTCCAGAACTGACTTGCGGAAGCGGCCGAGGGCCACTCAATTTTCGGTAATTTGCGCGGTTCACATTTCAGGTGGTAGAACAAATCGGATGGGTCACCGACCCAATGAAGCCGAGCAACAAAGGGAACGAGTGGCGGTGAGACTCAGCCTCAGGCATGGGAGGGAAGGCGTGACGAAGGCGACGCAATGCCTGGTTCTTGTTGTTCTGGTTGCATGGCTTGCAGCAGGCTGCTCCTCTCAACGAGGGTGGGCCTACATACCGACAGACCCACTGACTCAATCTCCCCGTATGTTGAAGGCCGTCGCCGTGGTGCCCTTCATTGATCACCGTCCTCGCCAGAACAAGAACAATCTCGGACTCAGCCTGATCCCTCTGATGCCGTTTGGATGGCAGGAATTGAACGCGCCCGAGACTATTCAAGGCCATGTTGCTTCTGGCCTCTGGCAATTTAAGCCGACAGAAGATGTGGCGAAGGCGCTTGCCATAGAGGTACAGAACCGCCATCTGTTTAAGGAGGTCTTTTTCACCTTTCGCGAGAGTGACGGCGAGCTCGTCCTGCGAGGAACGCTCCTCTCAACCGGCTATGACGGCACCTTATATTCCTACGGTCTCTCAATCTATGGCGAACTTTTGTGGCTGCTTGGATTGCCCGCCGGAAAGGTGAAGAATGATCTGTCTATCGAGCTCCGCCTGGAAGATCGGACTTCAGGTCAGGTGGTGTGGGAAAAGCAGTATAAGGCCGATCATGACGAAGGCGTCTATTGGGTTTACGCCATTCCTTCCGATTTCTGGTACGACACTATGCTCAAGGATCTGATGCCCGCGATCCTCTCCGATCTGGAGGAAGCGATCAAAAATCCTGACAGGCGTTCCCTCTGAAACCAGATGGGGGCTCGAACGTGTCCCTGTTTGCGTTCTTCTCTCTGACGGTACTGATGCAAACCTTCCTCTGCTTCGCCACAATCTGATCTATGATCCTGTCGTCGGTCGCCGCAGTCTTGAATTCGCAATCACGGCTTGTTGCAGGCAACTTTCCACAGACGTCTAGCGAGACTACCTGGATCAGCCGCTTCCCACTTATGTTTGTCTGAGTCGGTAAGAGTTACCTCGCCGGTTCCCATGTTGCCAGACAACTTCGTCTGCGTAAGAGTCCGATGGAGACTTCCTGCGCAATCGTATTCACGTTGCAACCGTATCGACATGTACGAAGTGCCTGCCACTGTTTGTATCTTCTCGTAATCGATCAGTTCCGATATCGTCGCCCGCGACCCCAGCCGGCGAATGGTGTCCGGATCGATGTATATAGTCACTCCTGCCTCGTCGATTGCAGAGATCGCCACCCATTCCGCATGGGCTGGTTCACTGCTCAGCAACAGGAAGATGATCAGGAGCAGGCGTTGCATTCGGCTCCCTTCGAAGGGGGTCGTCAAGGTCGAAGTCTTCATGGTGCAGATGAATAAGGAGTTAAAAAAATCCTGACCATTTTCGGTGAAGTTCTGGTAAATTATCAAGGTGGTAGGATTGCTAGCATGATCGTCTATCCACTCCAGGACGGAGAAGAATTTACCAGCCCAGGGATGTTCTCCGCACTCCGCATACTCATTCGCAGTACGGAGCAGATCATCACATCAGACAACCTCTCAGGAACAGAACGACCGCCCCACGAAGAAGACACCAAGTAGTTCTCTGCCTCCAATGATGGTCTTATCCGACCTGCCTCGCCAGTAAGACCCGCGCGTCGTCATTCACTGTCACGGTGTCAATGACATTGATTAGTCGAGTTGTCGGTTCAGTTGATGATACACACCCGCTTAGGGAAGAAGTCGATATTGTTCCTCTCAATGCCTTCATAAACCTGGAAAATGGAAAACGAAGATCCATTGCGTAAACCGACATGACTACAAAAGTGCCATAAATAGAGCATCTTGCATCATGGATTTACCCGCCCATGTACTTTTCACATAATCATAGTCTGCTGGCCGCCCTATTGTTGGTTCTGCAAAGGTGCATGGTCTAAGGGATAGTCCTCCTCTATATAGGGGATACCCTACCTTGGGAGGATTGTACGCAATGTTCGTTGCGCTTATCCTGCCAACACTGGCATTAGTCTCTAACCGAGGATAACCTCGAGGAACGTATGCCTTCACCAGTGCGCAAGATCGTCTGGTCACGTCTGCTGATTCTGACGTGGTTGATCGCTTGGGTCACGACGGTCCCTCTTTTTCCATATCCATCTCCCGGACACAACAGCTTATGACCCGGCCTCTGTTCAGAGGGGTCTAGCTCACACTGTCTTCACTCCAGATCTCCCGGGTGAATTCTCCTGCCCTCACGACAATGTCGCTCACCTGTCGCACCGGGTCTTGAACTCCCCAGAGCTTGGCTTTGCCCTCCTCACAGATCGTTCTAAGGATCGACGGGTGGGCCAGCACAACTCTCGTTGGCCCTCCTTGTTGTCCTCCCAATTGGCATCTCCTACCCAACTCGGGTATCGAAGTTCTTGCAATCCAGAGGAGTCCTCTCCCTGTATTCGGGCCTCCTCCTGCCGCCCGTGGTCCGCCTTCCATTGTCTCCTTGTAACTTTTTCCACAAACAATAGCGCCGCTCCTCGGACTTAGAGCCGAGGTGCACCTTTAATGGGCCGAAGTGCAGGGTGACTTACATCCTGTGTCAATCTGTTTTGAAAGCCCAACGAGTAAATGACACACGCCTTACCATGAACATCTTGAAGAGACGGAGATAGCGCATATGCTTTTCAATTCGCCTCTCTTCCTGTTTGGTTTTGTGCCCCTCTTTTTCATACTGCACTTTCTTGCAGGGAAAAGCCTTCGCAACATCATTATTATTCTTGCAAGCCTCTTGTTCTATGCCTGGGGCGAACCCACATTTATCGGCATCGTCCTCCTCTCCGCTTTCTTCGATTGGTTCGTCGGCAATGCCATCTTTCATGAACACAGGAAGGCCATCAGACAGCGCTATCTGTCCGTCGGAATTCTGGCGAATGTGGGCCTGTTGGTGTATTTCAAGTATGCAAACTTCTTTGTGGAGAACGTCAATCATCTCCTGGCCTCGGTCCATTTCAATCCCCTTATCTTCACTCACATCGCCCTGCCCATCGGGGTGTCCTTTATTGTCTTCGAGAAGATCACCTATCTTGTCGATATCTACCGGCATGTCGGTGCACCGGCCACATCGATTCGCTCCTACCTGCTCTACGTCCTTCTCTTTCCCAAGTTACTGGCAGGGCCAATAATTAAATACCACGATATCGCTGACCAATTGGCTCAGCGGCATCCAACCCTCGAAGATGCACGATACGGCCTCACGCGTTTCGTGATGGGTCTGGGAAAGAAAGTCCTCATCGCGGATACACTGTCTCCCATCGTCGAGGCTGCCTTTAAACTGCCCCCAGAGGAACTCGGATTTTACAATGCGTGGCTCGGGGTGATCGGCTTCACCCTTCAGATCTATTTTGATTTCTCTGGCTACTCCGATATGGCCATTGGACTAGCCCGCATCATGGGATTTCGCCTGCTTGAGAACTTCAACGCGCCCTACCTGTCCGCAAGCTTCACCGAGTTTTGGCGCCGCTGGCACATTTCCCTGTCGACCTGGATTCGCGATTATTTGTATATCCCGTTAGGGGGAAGCCGCATCTCTTCCCGCAGGACCTACGTGAACCTGTGGTTATGCTTTCTCATTTGTGGCATCTGGCATGGAGCGAATTGGACCTTTGTGGTGTGGGGCATCTATCACGGCACATTCCTGATCTTCGAGAAGCGCTGGTGGCTCACGTTTCAACAATACCTTCCTCGGCCTCTTAACGTGTTGATGACCTTCGTGTTCGTCATGATTGGCTGGTCGATTTTTCGGCTGGAGACCGTTGCCCAAGCGGGCTCCTTCGTGCCTGCCCTCTTTGGGTTTTCCACCAGCACGGCCGCTCCACTCTATCTAAGCGCCAACATTCAAGCCGGTATCCTCATCGGGCTGCTCATGTCCTTTCGTCCCTCCCTCAATGTCGAGAAGGTCACACTGTTCTATCGGACTATGGCGTGGAGAAGAGAATTTGAAATGGCAGGGGTATTGGCCGTGTTCATCCTCTCGCTTGCTCAGTTGGCGGTTACGAATTTTAACCCATTTTTATATTTCCGCTTTTAGTGGAGATCGCCATGACAAGAGTAGAAAAAGTGATGTGTGTACTTATCGTAAGTCTGTTCATCCTTCCCGCCAGCGTCAAAATCACGCCGAAATTGATCAATCTACAACTGCCCTTGCCTGCGTCGTTTGAGAAGGGCCTCTGGGGAATGACAATTGATGAGCCAAGGCCAAGCTTTTCCTTGCATGGTTGGTTCACGCGTGAATTTCAAGATCAGTTTAGTAAATGGTTCAACCAAAACTATGGGGCCAGACCATTCTTTGTCAGAATGGGCAATCAACTCAATTATACCTTGTTCAATAAATCGTATATGGATAAGGAGCAGATCGTCGTTGGGCGCGATGGGCAATTATTTGCGGACTACGATATCAAGCCCTACTGCAATCCACACCCGCCCATACCTCTGAGCCTCATGGAAAGTCGGGTTAAAGAGATCGCAGATCTTCAAGACCTGCTTGCACGGAGGGGAGTGATCTTTCTCCTGTTAATCACGCCCAGCAAGGCCGCCACTTACCCGGAATACATCCCGAGCAATTTGTGTCATGCCGGACCATTCACCAATCGCGCCTACTATGACTTCGTTTCGTTTCTCGACAAGTACCACCTTAATTATATCAATGGCCATGTCATCACCGAGCAGGCAATGAAGATTGAGAAGGCTCCTTTGTTTTCCCGGGGAGGCATACACTGGAATAAGCTTGGAGCCTACTTTACGCTTCGAGCATTGATCGACACACTGAAGGGTTTAACGAATCGAAAGGCCGGCAGCCTTGAGCTTGAGGCGCTCAATGTAGATCGCACTCCTACGGGCAGCGATAAGGATCTCGCCCAAATGCTCAATCTACTCTTTCCGCCATTCGATTATGAAGTGCCGCACCCTGTCATCACCAAGAAAGGCGGCACTGAAGATTTAGGACGAACGGTCATTGTTGGCACCAGTTTCAACAGGATTCTCATTGAACTGCTCGATAAGCAGAAAATCTTCACGCAGATCGACTTTTTCTTTTACTATAAATTGGCCTTTCATTCATTCCCAAGTCAGCGATCGTTCCCCATTAATTGGGAGACGATTTGGGACAAGACTAGTAATGTTGATGTGACAAAGATTGATTGGGAGAAGACCATTTTCAAATCAGATGTCATCATCCTTGAGGTCAATGAAGCTCAGGTTGCAGGAGATTACAGTTCCGCGTTCGTCTCAGATGCATTACAACATCTCCGTACACCGCTCATTGCGTCGTACCCTTCGCCACCCGCTGCCCCATCTCAATAATCCCGCCCAACCGTTCGAGCAGATTCATTGACTGGGTGGGGGGTCAATCCGTTCTTGTTCAGTAGTTCGAGAATGCCGTCGATGACTTTGTTCTCGGTATTGGTGAAGAAGGTAGGGCTCAGTGAAGGCGGTCTCAGGGATGTACTGGTTAAGGGGCTTCCATAGCCTGGCAATATCCGGATTAGAACCGGTAACCAAATTCGATGATGTATAAGTCCACGCCTAGACTGGAGCGTCCGTATAAGCCGGCATCGGAGAAGTGTTGGAATCGAAGGCCGGCGTAGGCGTGAGAAAATGGATTGATGCGGGCCCCCATGGTTGCGGACAATTGAACCGGACCTCCGAAGTCTTGCTCGCCGAACTTCTGTCTGCTGAAGAATCCTACCCCGGCTCCGGCGTCGAAGCTGACAAGTCCCTCCCAGCCATTCAGTGCAAGACCCGGTACAACAGTCATGATCAGACCGCTCTCGTCTGCCGCTTCCAGTATCCCAGCGCTTACACTCAAAATTGTCGCCAGATTCCACGCGCTGTGCCCGAGCGGCATGGACCATGGGAGCCTGAAGGTCGCTGAAACATCAGCCAGGCGGAAGGATTCTGTTTCCCTTTTTCCCAATAGGGGAGTTTCTCTACTGAAGCCAAGACGAGGGCCGATGCTCTGGAGGGTGATGTCCTCTGCAAGGCTAGGAGTGGAGAATGTCGTGAAAAGCGAGAGAGTAAGGATCAGACGCAGGAGGTATCGATGTCTGTTGTAGCGCATGCGAGATGGACGGGGGAACCACTTGCTGAGATGTTACACGATCAGTTCATGAACCTGTGGGTGCGAATCCTACGTGGTCAGGGCGGCCTTTCCCACTTCCTCGTTTTGGTACTTCTCCAACCCTTCCCGCAACAGCGACAGCGGCAGTTGCTCCCGATGCAAATACGTTTGTCCGTGGCCGCCTGCCACCACGTAAGTGGATGGACTAGACTTCCTGCGGCGAACCCGAGTAAGGTGCAAGTATGTTTGCTCGTCTTATCAAACTGATGTCTATCACCGCCCTGGTGGTTCTCGTCAAGCGTGTGGTGCTACGAAAACCTCCATCACACAGCTATCGTATCCCCGAAGATCGCTGGCTTCGCCGTGGATACCGCAAGCCGTAGATCGACTCGAAGTCGCCCGACCGCAGTGGTGTAAGGCTTAAACGACTTCATCGTATCTCAACTTCTCCAACCAGTCCCATGGCACACTGAACGGCAGTCGATCAGGACGATGTGATTGTCTACCGGCTTCCTGGTTACGATGATGATGGGATCGGGCCTCTCCAATGGGCGCTTAGCTTCGCCACCGGTTAATCGATTTGAGGCCACAAGACCGTCAACTGTCCATCCGTCACACGAACCTCCACCATGATCGTCCTAATAGCCTGGGGCCTCGCCGTGGGGAGCTGTTAAGCTGGAATTTACCTTGCGGCATACCAAAATGGAGAAACACGCACTGTGCCCATGACGCATGACCTGTATCGGGTATTCTCTGAGCTATGGCAGGAGAGACGGCTGGACACTCAGCGCGTCTGCCTTTACAAAGACAAGCCAATTAGAGATATTAAGACGGCCTTTGGCAAGGCATGCCGTCGGACAGGGATTTCCAACCTTCGCTTGCACGATCTCCGACACGCGGCAAGTACGAACCTCAGGTGGGCAGGGGTGGACCCGACGACAGCCATGAAGATCGTTGGACACAAATCTGAACGCATGCATCGGCGGTATAATACTGTCGAACCTAAGGATCTTCGTCCGGCGTCTCTCAGCTCGCTTCGTATCAGGCTAACACGGTAATACCACGTTACACCTTGGCATCAGGTGGTGAAACTATAAGTCCTTGTCTTTCCAACGCGCGCCCGTAGCTCAGTCGGATAGAGCATCAGCCTTCTAAGCTGAGGGTCGCTGGTTCGATTCCAGCCGGGCGCACCAGTCCTTTCAATGAGATAGAAAAAGGTACGCGACGTGATCATGTTGTCACTGACCTGTCCAGATCTTCTATGCGAGCGGGGTCCGGTGTCGGCACAGCTGTGCGATCTGCCGCTGCACGCCCGGGCGCATCTGGGTAAAGGCCACTCCGAATTCCAGAGGACTGCTCCAGCGAACTGTTGCGCCTTCGATGGTAAAGGGGTGGCCTTCACCCTGGGGGAAGATATAACACTCCAGCTCGACCCCAATGGGGACTGCAAGGGAACTTGTGACGCGACAGCCTCCAGGGGAGAGGTCTCGCAGCTCTCCCTCACCGGCCATTCTCCGACCTTTCGATGAAAAGTGACTGCGCAATCGGACCGCCACGCGGACATGCTGGCGGTTGTCTCTCTTGCGGTCCCTTGACGGCGGCAGACTGCCTCGCGTCGGCGTGAGTTCCGAATCTCCACTCTGGTGGCGCACGTCTCGGACACTAAGACTTTCTCTTCGGCCCCCTTGATTGGTCCCCAGCCTCTCCGCATATTCGACCTATCGATTTCCAGAGCTGATCCAGCAGAGACACAACCTGAGGCGTGAGTTGCTGCCCCCGTCTGCGCATTTCTGCGACCCAGGACTGGTCGTCTTGTTGATACGGGAGGAGCGGGCCGCGCCCACCTGAGAGCAGATGTTTAATCCGGTGCGCCACGTCCTTGAACCCCGGGTCCTCTTTTCTGGCCCAGCCATAGGCCTCCAGCGCTTGCGCATACCGGCCGAGTGACTCCAACGTCTGTCCCAGGAGATACAGAATGTGCGTGGTTTCTTCGGATGAGAACGTGGCCACCTCCAGGGCTTGGCGGAATGCCGCGGCGGCTTCGTCATAGCGCTCCATCGCCCGCAAGCACAGGGCTATTTGCACACGGGCTTTCCCGCCATACAGTGGGTCAGTGATCGCTTGTTGGAACTCTTCGAGGGCCTCGGCGAACATGTGGGATTGCTTGAGGTCACGACCGCGCTTATAGTGGTCGAAGGTGGACATCGGTTGTTCCATGCTTGATCCTCCCGTTCGTCACGCCGGTCCAGGAGACAATTTCTGGCCGATTGGGAGAGGGAGCAAGAATAGCGCCCCGCTGGAGATCCAAGCTGGATCCACAAATCAATCATTTATCTGGTCCATTCGCTGTGCGACTGGATGGAAGAGACCACCAGGCTGGCCGGAATGGTACGCGATACAGGAGACAACCTGTTCGCGGAGAAAGAGCGCTGTGCAGATCGATACCGCACGCCGAACAAGAGAGATCTAGTCTGGTCGAGGGCTCGCTGGCCAAGGGTTTCTCTATGACCCCAAGCTAACTGAACTTGGGGTTCACTCGGACGGAAAGTATAGCGCGCGGATGGTGCGTGAAGAGGGGAAGAGAGAATACGTTCTGCCTTATCCTGCAACCCCAAGGCTTTGAAGGTGTTGAATGCCGTTGGCCTGAGCGAAATTCTAAGCTGAAGGTCGCCGGTTCAATTCCAGTCGGGCGCACCAATCGCTATCATTGGGCTGGTCTTTCAACTCTCACTCCGCTCTCGTCGCTCCAGCTTGACCCGATCCCATTGACCGAGATTCGCCGCGGCTTCGTAGGTGCTCTGCAAGAAAGCCAATAAGACCTGATCGGGTGACTGCGCGGTTCGTACTGCATCGTAAGGAAGCAGGAATTCTTTCAGGACCTCACTGTAAAATGCCTCCTTTGGCTGAAGGGGAAATGTTTTGAAGCCTTCCGGCTCCGGATAGGCATAGGCATAGAACACAGGCCTATCTATCGGTCCTCCGCCCGGCCAGAAACCGCAACTGCTCACTTCATGCGAATAGGCTTCGCGGGCAACGAAGCGAGCCAGATTGGGCGCGCCTGGATGTTGTGGAGCAGCGCGTCCGGAAAAGCGCGTCACGGCGAGATCAAAGGCTCCCCAGAAGAAGTGGACCGGACTGACCTTTCCGGTGAACCGTGAGCGAAAATTCGTCAGCACGCGTGTGGCCTGCAACATAATGCGCCAGCAGCGTTGGGCATAGTCAGGATCATAGGACGCATGCTTATGGTCCTTCTCAAAAGGAGTTCGGTCTTCCACCTCAACCGGGGTCGTCCAGATCTGCACATCGATACCGAGCGACCGTAGGGCCGCCATTATTTCCCGATAGAACTCAGCCACGGAGCGCGACGCGAGACTAAACGAACGGCGCTCGCCGTCTGCGGTTTCAATCTGCAGCTGGTGATCGATGAAGTCGAAATCAATTTGGAAGATGCGCGATCCATATGGGATCGGAGAAGTTGTGAGCCCGCGGGGCGTTGCGTACATTGTCACCTGCCACCAGTGGCATGTCATCGGAGCCAACGCAAGCCTGATCTTGCCGACGATCTGTGTCCACATGTGCAGGGTGGTGTAGGTATCCTGCCACGCACCCAACGGCAGGCTCGGCCACACTTCTGGAATATTGGAAGCGGGAGATGGTCGTGCGTCAGGAGTCATGCGCACCTCCTTATGCGGCTCAACTGTAAACGGCTGTCACGGTCGCAGGATTGCTCGCCATCATGCCAGGCCTATCCACCATTGACAAGCATGTGGAGCAGCTGGATTGTTTATTGTCAGAGTCGTTGCCATACTATCCGCAGTGTATCGGTGCTCTTGATTCTGCGGTTGCCCTTCAGCCAGGGAGGTGAGTCATGGCCTGTTCCCACGTGGCGGCTCTTCAGCCAGTTCCCGCACGCACAGTAGGTTGTGAAGAATGCCTAAAAACCGGATCCTCCTGGGTTCATCTCCGTCTCTGCCTGACGTGTGGTCATGTCGGCTGTTGTGACAGCTCACCCAATCGCCACGCCACGAAACATTTCAAGCACCAGGCTCATCCCGTGATGGCCTCTTTCGAGCCAGGCGAGCGGTGGGCCTGGTGTTACGTCGATCAGATGGATCTGGAAGTGCCGAAGCTTGTCATGCCGTATTTGCGGTAGTCAGGCAGACTCATTGCCCCCGGGAGGAGGTTGAGACGTGGCCGAGCACGACATGCACAAGGTCGCTTTCCCCAAACTTGACCATGGCCAAGTCGCCACGTTGGCCAAGTTCGGCACACGGCGGCTCTTGCGCGACGGCGAGCTGCTGTTCCAGGCAGGGACTCGTGACTACAAATTCTTCGTCGTCGAACGCGGTGCAGTGGAGATCGTGGAGCATTCGAGCGGCGAGCCCAAGACGGTCACCGTGCATGCAGTACACGAGTTCGGCGGAGACGTCGATTTGTTGACCGGCCGGCCTGCGCTGGTCAGTGCGGTGGCCCATGGCGACACGCGAGGTTTTCGAAATCGCGCCAGGCGACATCAGGCGCATCATGGGAGAGCGGCCCGCGCTCGGCGAGCTTCTCCTCCGGGCGTTTATTGCGCGACGTGAGCTGCTCGTGGCGTCGGACTTTCAAGGACTCCGAGTGCTCGGGGCCGGCTCCTCGCGCGACACCTTCCGCATTCGAGATTTTCTCGCCAGGAACCAAGTCCCGTTCACGTGGATCGATATGGACCATGACCCACAGGTGAGCGAACTGCTGCTGCGCTTCGGGCTCAGCGAAGCCGATACGCCGGTGGTCATCAATGGATCAGAGCCGTTGCTGCGTAACCCATCCACGCGGGCCTTGGCCGACGCGATCGGAGTCAGGCGGTTGTTGGGAAAGAAAGTGTACGACTTGGTGGTGGTCGGCGGCGGCCCGGCTGGCCTGGCTGCGGCGGTGTACGGATCGTCGGAGGGGCTGGCCACCGCCGTCATCGATGCGACCGCTCCGGGCGGGCAGGCCGGTACGTCGTCCAAGATCGAGAACTATCTGGGCTTTCCGACCGGAATTTCCGGTGCCGATCTCGCAAGCCGTGCCATCTTGCAAGCGCAAAAGTTCGGCGCCCAATTCTCGAACCCCTCCCAAGTTGTACGCCTGGAGTTCGAGAACGACTCACCCCTGGTCTGCTTGGATGATGGCCAGCGCGTCTCGACTCGATGCCTGCTGATCGCAACTGGTGCCAACTATCGCAAGCTGGACGTGCCGGGGCGGGAGCAGTTCGAGGGTTCTGGCGTCTACTACGCCGCCACCCAGACGGAGGCGCAGCTCTGCCGCGGTTCGGAAGTTCTGGTAGTCGGCGGCGGCAATTCAGCCGGGCAAGCCGTCATGTTTCTTTCCGATCAGACGACGCGCGTGCTCTTGCTTCTCCGTGGAGGCGACCTGCGAAAGGGTATGTCCAGCTATCTGGCGGACCGTATCGAGGGGGCGAGCAACATCGAGGTCCTGTCCGATGCGGAGATTAGCCGCATGTTGGGAGACCAATGGTTGAAGGCCGTCGAAATCAAGAACCACCGCACCGGCGAGACCAGAACGGTCCAGACCCCGGCTGTCTTTACCTTTATCGGCGCGATTCCCTGCACAGGTTGGCTGCCCCCTGAGATAGAGACCGACTCCAAGGGCTTCGTGAAGACCGGCCGACTGGCGTCCACGTCGCCATACTGGACCGCTGAACGGGAACCATTCCTGCTTGAGACCAGCCGCCCCGGAGTCTTTGCCGCCGGC
This sequence comes from Nitrospirota bacterium, assembly GCA_963729585.1. Taxonomy (GTDB): domain Bacteria; phylum Nitrospirota; class Nitrospiria; order Nitrospirales; family Nitrospiraceae; genus Palsa-1315. Next base: position 139,288 of record CAVSOJ010000026.1, on the reverse strand, counting down.
GACGTGAGATTAGGCTCGATTAAACGCGTCGCCTCCGCGGTGGGTGAAGGGTCGATGGCGGTGCAGTTCGTTCATGAGTACTTGAAGGTGAGCGACAAGAGCACAGCATGACACGCACCCTATTAATGCCGCAGCCGCCATCTGATCCGTCGCACCAACTGCGCCATCCGACGAATGCTTCGATAGATAGCTTGAGTGGGAAGGTCGCTTCGAGATCATGAGTCTTCTTGTCTCCTTCCGACAGGTTTCAGCTCGCATCGGTCAGAAACACATTCTTCAAGATCTCAGCTTCGATGTCGAAGCCGGAGAAACCCTCGTGCTTCTTGGTCGGAGTGGCTCAGGCAAGACCACCGCTTTGAAAATGGTGAACGGCTTGCTCCTGCCAAGCGCCGGTGAGGTCTTGATCGAGGGTACTGCCACGACAAACTGGGATCTGATCCGGTTAAGGCGTCGAATCGGCTACGTGATCCAGGATGCGGGCCTCTTTCCCCATTTCACTGTGGCCGCCAATGTCGGGCTCGTTCCTCGTTTGGAAGGATGGCAGTCCCACGACATCGATGCTCGCATGCAGCAGTTGCTGACGCAGGTCGGTCTTCCTCCGGTGCAGTTCGCCTCTCGCTATCCCCGCGAGCTGTCCGGCGGTCAACGTCAGCGGGTGGGGGTCGCCCGCGCGCTTGCGGCAGATCCGCCGATGTTGCTGCTGGACGAACCCTTTGGTGCGCTGGATCCTGTGACCCGCGTGGAACTGCAGCAACAGTTCCTCGATCTGCGGAATGGGCTCAACAAGACGGCTCTCCTTGTGACCCATGATGTTCGGGAAGCCTTGCTACTCGGCACCCGTATCGGAGTTCTTCACAACGGGCGATTGGTCTTTCTGGGTAGACGCTCCGAGTTTCTCGAGTCTCGCGATAAGGAAGTGCAGGCCTTTCATACCTGCCTCGAGGAGAAATGGAAGGAGACGGTCTGATGTCTTCCGCGCTGGCGCATGACATCCTCGATTTGACGCTCGAGCACCTGTTTCTGGTGATCCTCTCCATGGCCATTGCTGCGGCGATTGCTATTCCAGGCGGTATTCTGCTTACTCGACGAATCTTTCTTCAACGGTGGGTGCTGGGGTTTGCGAATATCATGCAAACCGTGCCGAGTCTGGCGCTCTTTGGGTTTCTCATTCCTCTTCCCTTTCTTGGCGGGATCGGCAAGCACACGGCGATTGTCGCGCTCGTGCTGTATGCGCTCTTGCCGATTCTGCGAAATACTCTGACCGGCATTCTAAATGTGGACCCAGCCGTGCGCGAATCGGCAATCGCCATGGGTATGACGGGTAGGCAGCTTCTCTGGGAGGTCGAACTCCCGCTGGCAACCAGGACGATCCTGGCAGGTCTGCGGATCGCGACCGTGACGACGATCGGGACGGCGACGATTGCCGCCGCTATCGGCGGCGGTGGACTCGGTGTATTTATTTTTCGCGGCCTGGCATCCGTCGATACGACGCTGCTCCTGGCAGGCGCGGTTCCGGCTGCCTTGATTGCATTGGCGGCCGATCGGGGGCTCGAATGGGTCGAACACAGATTGTCGCCTGTCTGATCGTCGGAATGTGGGCGAGCGGCATCCTCGGCTGTACCAAGGAACGACCGATCACGGTCGGCTCAAAGAATTTCACCGAGCAGGTGATCCTCGGAGAGATCGTGGCGCAGCATTTAGAACATCGGCTTGGCCGCCGCGTCGATCGCCAACTGAACCTGGGCGGGACCCTGTTGGTGCACCAGGCGATCATGAACGGGGACATCGACCTCTATCCTGAGTACACAGGGACTGCGCTGGCGACCGTCTTGAAGTTACCACCGGATCATGATCCGGCTGCGGCGATGGCCCTTGTCCGAGCCGAATATCAGACGCGGTTCGGCGTGGAATGGATGGATCCCTTGGGCTTCAATAATACGTTTGCGATGGTAATTCGTGGAGAAGATGCCAGGAATAGAAAGATTGCAACCTTGAGTGATGCGGCCCGCTATAATCCTGGCTGGATTCTGGGAGTGGGGTACGAATTCCAGCAGCGGTCGGATGGACTAGGTGGCTTATTGAAGACCTACAACTTACCCATCCAGGGATCTCCCAAGACCATGGACCTCGGCTTGCTCTACAAGGCACTCGACCAACGACAAGTGAGCATGGTGGCCGGGAATGCCACCGACGGGCAGTTGTCGGTACTGGACGTGCTGGTTCTCCAGGATGACAAGCGGTATTTTCCCCCGTACGACTGTGCCTTGGCCGTCCGGCGGGAAAGTCTTGACGCCAACCCTCCCTTGCGACAAGCCATCACCGAACTGACGGGACTGTTCACCGACCGCATCATGCGTAAGTTGAACAATCAGGTGGACGGTGCCCATCGTCCCGTGAGGGAAGTCGCCGAAGAGTTCTTACGAGAGAACGGCCTGCTCCGCTAATCGGCGATCAGAAGGTTTTCCACAAACGTCCATTCGGTATCGATCCATTGCGCGTCGCACAGGAATCCCGTGCGACGCGCAATGTAAGGAATCTCTTCGACGCGGAATTTGTGGCAGGCTTCCGTCCAGATCGTTTCTCCTTCTCTGAAGGGACAGATGAAGTCCGCGGTTCGAATCGACACGGTTTGGTTCCTTGTCGAGCGGAGATGCATTTCTATCCGACGGTCCATTTCCTGATATCGGACATAGTGTTCAAAATGCCGGAGGTTAAAGTCTCCCCCGAGTTCCCGATTGATCCGGGCGAGCAGATTGAGATTGAACGCCGCAGTCACTCCAGCCGGATCGTCATAGGCCAGCACCATGTCATGGACCGATTTCTCCACATCGGCTCCCAGTAGAAGGGCATCGCCAGGCCTGAGATGCCGGCGGATCTCTCGAAGAAACATCTCCGCCGCCGGCGGATCAAAATTACCGATGGTGCTTCCCAGGAACAATACCAGGAGTGTCTGATCCGGCCGGCGACGGACCGCGACTTCCTGAAGCCCATCCAGATAGGATTTCTCCAGTCCGACCATGCTGATTGTGCCGATGTGTCCCAGTTCTTGGTGACATTTAACGAGGGCTGCAGCGGATATGTCGATGGGGAAATAGGCCACCGGCTCTCGATCGGCAAGTGCTTCCAAAATCCAGCGGGTCTTTCGGCCGCTGCCACTTCCCAGCTCGACGACTGCCACGGGAGGTGGAAGATGTTCAAGCATATCTCCGGCATGGCGGCGGAGGAGGCGCTCCTCGGCACGGGTCAGTCCATATTCTGGCAGCAGAGTGATCGCTTCAAACAGCGCCGTTCCCAGCTCATCGTACAGGTACATCGAAGGCAGCTCACGTTGGCCAACCTTCCTAAGGCTGTCGTTCACCGCACCGGCGAATTCTCGGATTGTTTCAGTTTGTCCAGTCTGTGAGAGCATCATACTAGTCCTCCACACAGCGAAATCCGGCATAGACATAGGGGAAGTTGGGCCGGAACCAGTTGCGAAACGATCGGCGCAAGAACACCTCGTCTGTTCGCGATGAAGCCCCTTTGAGCACATAGTGGTGGCCATCGAAGAAGCGTGCTGAGTATCCAGGATAGAAGGGGAAGGGCTGGAATCCCGGAAAAGGCTGAAAGACCGTCGACGTCCACTCCCATCCGTTGCCGACCAGTTGGGAAATTCCGAATGCGCTGTCCCCGAGCGGCGTTGCGGTCACGGGAACAGGATCCCATCGGTATCCGTTGAAGTTTCCCCGTCGGCTATCCGGCATCTCTTCGCCCCATGGATAGGATCGTTCTTCTATGCAGTCGGGTGTCCCATAGGCTGCCCGATGAAACTCCGCTTCGGTGGGCAGTCTCTTTCCTGTCCAGGCTGCATAGGCGCTCGCCTCCTCATGGGTGACATAGACAGGCCATTCCAATGGTAACGGCAAGTCTCCCGACATACCTCGCCAACGCCTCTGGCCCTCGCCCCACATCCAGAAGTGCGGCGGCTTGGCACCGGCGCGAACGAATTCGAGATACTCTCCATTCGTGACTTTGTACTTACTCATGGCAAAGGGAGAAACAGAGACCTCATGGCCATCAAACTCGTTGTCCCATCCGAATCGATAATGGTCATTTGGTTTTGCACGAGGCTGGCCCAGCGTCACTGTGCCGCCGGAGATTTCAATGACCCTGCGATCGGGAGTTGGGCCAGATGGAGGAGGCGCGACCAGCGGAACATCCTTTTGCGAGGCCGACAGGTGATGGAGGAGATAGGCGAAGGTCTCGGCATGCATCAACCGGTGCTCGAGTGCAACTGCGAGCATCTGTTCCGAGACCTGGTTCGACAGATCATCGATAGCTTGCCTAATGCATAGATTATATCGGTGGACTTCTGCCCTCTCCGGCCAGTCCGATGGCTTGTCCTGTGGTAACTGTCCTGGTTCCGGATCGATTCCGAACGCGAAGAGTTGGTCGAACTCAGGATGGAAGGGTGGAACCTCAACTGCTTGGCGCACGAGATTCCAGTCGAACGCTTCGAGATGACCGAAGTAGAAAATTGTCCGGTTCCGCTCGGGGACCGGTCGGTCATGGAAGGCTCCGGGCCGAACCAGGTCGAATAGGGCATCGGTGGCTGCGCGAGCCTGAGCCAGTTTCTGTGCGAGACGAGTGGTCGTTTTAGCGATCATCGACTTGTACTCCCTTCCAAAAGGCCACGTATCCGGTAATCTGTTTGGCCGCCTCTTTGGGTGAAGGGTAATACCAAGCCGCGTCCTTATTTATCTTTCCGCCTACGATGATGTCGTAATAGCTCGCTTCCCCTTTCCAGGGACAGGTCGTATGAGTCGTGCTTGGGTTGAAGAGCTCTCGTTTGATTGACTGGGGCGGGAAATAGTAATTTCCTTCAATCACATGCCCCTCATTGCTTTCGGCTAACGTCGTCCCATTCCAGATGGCTTTTGGCATGAAAACCTCCTTCTGTGGCAGAGATTTCCCCTTCCTTCACGGTCATGCTGGATGTCAGAATACTTCCGAGGAGTCCCTCCCCATGCACTACTTCAATTATGCCGGGTTAAGTCCTGCACGCGCCGAGGCCCTCAAGGAAATGCAGGCTATCTCCGACGAATTCCGTATGCTCTTATTCTGTCAGTCTGGCATCGCCTGGTACCGCAAACAAGTGGAAAATTGCAGACAGAAGGTTGCCCGACTGATTCACGCGAATCTTGGCGAAGGAGGCGATTCTCTCGTCTTTGTCCCCAATACCACAAGCGCCTATAGACTCGCTTTGGCTGCGCTTGAGTTCCATCCGGGAGATATTGTCATCACGTCAGACCAGGAGCATCTGTCAACGTTGCAGGCTCTGTGCAGCCTGAAGCAGCGAGGTGTGGAACTGATCATTGTCCCAGCTCCCACTGAAGGAAGTTTTCTGACCAAGCTTGACGATGTCTGTAAAGAACGAAGGATCAGGTTCATTACCCTGAGCCACGTGGCACACACCGACGGGAGAATATTTCCCTTGCAGCAGGTGTGCGAAATAGCCAAGGGGCGAAATATCATTCTGGCGATAGATGGCGCGCAGGCTGTGGGACACATTCCCGTGGATCTGGGAACGCTGGATGTCGATTGGTATTATTTCTCAGGTCATAAATGGTGCGCTGGTCCCATGGGGACCGGTGCCTTACTGATCACAAAACGATACAAGGAAAGGTATGCACGTCGCGAATCCGGTGTATCAATGACAGAACAGGCACAAGAATATGTTGACCTTGGCACGCAGAATATCGGTCTCATTTCGGGATTTGCCCGGGCCTGTGAAATAAAACAACAGGAACTATCGCCGAAGGCCGGTCTTGCCGAACTGCGAACATTGTTCAAGGGATGTGTGAGCCGGATGAGTGACGTGGAAATCAGCGAGTGGGATGGAGCGCACGCACCGGGAATCTTGTCGTTTCAGGTTAGCAAGGGAGGATTCGATGCGACTCGAATTGCAGAGTACTTGAATGATAAATATGCTGTCGCCATCAAGCCATTGAGATATCGTGAGTCACCGCACTTGCTCCGAGCCTCCTGGTCGTTGTCCACCGATGTTCGGGACATCCTGTTTCTTGCTGAAAAACTTGCCGAGGCCTTTGGATTCTTTGGCCAGCAGGGTCGGTAATATTCCATCGCAAGGTGGAACGCTCCTAATTATTTACCATCGCGACTAACAAGGGAAAGGCCAGATGCAAAACATGACCTTAATGACGTATACTTGGTCCGCCTCCTGAGCTTTTGAGCGCTGGTTGGATTCCAGCATGGCATACAGGATCTCAAATCCATGCGCTGGTTGCTTCGCCATTCCCGCCTTCTTGCTACGGTTCTGATTCTTCTCGTTGGTTACACCATTATAGGGTTTTTCCTGGTGCCCTATATCATCAAGGCTTACGTCTTTCCTGCAGTCTCGGAGCGACTTCACCGTCCGGTGCTCGTGAAAGAAGTGGAGGTGAATCCCTTTGTGCTATCGCTTCGGGTGACGGGCTTCGAAATTCGAGAGCCGGATCAGTCTGCCTTGCTGGGGTTCGACGAATTCTTCGTGAATTTTCAGGCGGTCTCTCTCATCCGTCGGGCCTATGTGTTCGATACGATTCGCCTTTCTCTCCCCTTTGTGTCAGCCAAAGTGTCAAAAGAGGGGAGTCTGAATCTGGTCGATCTCGCGCCGCCGGTTGTTGAACAGCCGAATGGGCCGCCACCGGAACCGGACAAGGTGCCGGCCCAGATACCTGCAATTGAGATCGGACAGTTCGAGATCGCCCAAGGCGTGGTCGAATTCCGGGACGAATCAAAGCCGAGGCCGTTTTCGCTGGATATCGTCCCGATCCATATCGTGCTCAAGAACTTTTTTACCAGACCGGGCGGTGAGAACGCTTATGCCTTTACGGCGGAACTTGGAAAGGGAGAAACGTTGGCCTGGGAAGGTACGTTATCGCTTGAACCGATTCGTTCCACCGGCAAGCTGTCGTTGTCCGATGTGAAGCTCCGTAGGCTGTGGCGGTATCTCGGCGACCGGTTTCAGTTCGATCTAACCGACGGGGTGTTGGCAGTCAACGGAAGCTATAACGTGGATATGCAAACAAGCCCTCCAACCCTTCAAATCTCCCAGGCACAGATGCAGGTCGCGAATCTCGCGGTCGGGGAAGTGGGCGGGCTCGATCCGGTCATCGTCGTGCCGGTGCTCAAGGTCGGTGGCGTCGCGGTCGATGTCTCGAAGCACGACGTGACGATCGGCAGCATCCTGGTGGGGGATGCTCGCTGGAAAGCCTGGAGGAATCCGGATGGGACCGTCAACTATCAAACGATGTTTGCGCCAGCGGAAAAGGCCAAGCCCGTTCGTGCCCCAGAGGCCAAGCCATCATCGGCACAAGACGATAAACCATGGTCCATCCTGCTTACGCAGGTTGCGATGGAGAATCATGCGATCGATTTCGAAGATCGGATGCCGCAGACGCCCGCGCATGCCGAGATCGGGACGCTCTCGGTGCGTACGCACGATGTTCATTTCCCTCTCAAAGGGCCTCTTCCTCTGAATGTGGACATGTTCATAAACGGGGCAGGACGAGTTCATATGGACGGCACGGTGGTGGCGAACCCGTTTCAGGCAGATGTGAGACTTGGATTGAAGGACATCGCAATCAGACCGTTCCAACCCTATTTCCAGAAAGCCGTACAATTAGACGTTTCAGCCGGCACGGTGAATGTGGAGGGGACACTCCATCTCGCGGTCGAGCACCCACGAGCGCCCTTACTGTCGTTCGACGGCAATGCCGGCCTGGCGTCCCTCTCTCTTACCAATCGTGGCCAGGACGATGAACTGGCCTCATTGAAGAGCCTGGCTCTCAATCAGATTCATCTCACGGTCGAGCCAACCGCTGTTTCGATCAAAGAGATCACTGTGCAACAGCCGACCGTGCGCGTCGCGTTGCAGTCCGATGGAAGGCTGAATTTTGGATTGCTGGCTCCGGCTGAACCGGCATCAGTTTCAACCGATCAGAAGGCTAAGGTTCCGACGAAACCCAAGAGCGCTCCTGTTGCTGTCACCATCGGGACAGTGAAGTTGGTCAAAGCTGTAGCCACGTTTATCGATGACCGCTATTCAGCCTTCCGTTCGTATGGGAATCTCTGACCTCAGTGGCACGATCAAAGGGTTGTCGTCCAAGCAGCTCGCACGGGCCGATGTCGATTTGGCCGGCCGGGTGGATAAGGTTGCGCCGCTCAAGATTATCGGGACGATCAATCCGCTGAGCGAAGAGGCCTTCACCGATCTTGCCATCACGTTCGAGAATATGGATCTGACGGACGGGCGGGCCCTATAGCGGGAAATATGTGGGATATAACCTTTCGAAGGGGAAGTTATCTTTCAATCTCAAGTACAAGATCTCTCAGAAACAACTCGAAGCGGAAAACAGCATCGTGGTCGACCAACTCACATTTGGAGAGAAGACCAACAGTCCGGATGCTACGTCGCTCCCGGTTCCGCTGGCGGTTGCCTTGCTTCAGGACCGGAAGGGGCGGATCGAAATCGATTTGCCGATTCGAGGCGATCTGAGCGATCCCGACTTCAAATACGGGAAGGTCGTGCTCTCGACCTTGCTCAATCTCCTCACGAAAATCGTCGCATCGCCTTTTACCTTACTGGGAAAGCTCATTCCGGGAGGCGGAGGCGGGGAAGAGTTGCAATTCATTGAGTTTCAACCAGGCAGTGCGGCGAGTAGGAAGCGAGGAGACGAAGAAGATCGAAGTGCTGGCGAAAGCTCTTGAGGAACGTCCCGGGCTCAGGCTCGACATTACAGGGACGGCTGATGCCACTCGTGATCGTGAGGCACTCAGGGCAACCAAACTGAATGAACAATTGCGCGCCATGCGACAGCGTGAACGAGGGAAGGCGTCAACCAAGGACGATGCCCTCTCAATCGATGATGAACGACGGTTCGTGACAGAGTTGTATGAGCAGGAGCGCAGTCAGCTTGCGGCCTCGGCGCCTCCTCAACCGGCAGGTGCGCCATCAAAACCTTTGACCTTGCAGGAGATGAAGCAACAGCTGGCTGCCTCGCTTCCAGTTGATGAATCGGAGTTGCGCACGCTGGCCCGCCAACGGGCGGAACAGGTTCGCGATCAGTTGATTGAAATCGGGAAATTGGCCGAGGAGCGAGTGTTCCTGCAAGAAACCGATCCGACGGCATCCGGGAATGAGAAGGTCAGGAGTCGGCTTACGATCGCGGCCGGATCATGAAGAATGTCACGGGCTTCTCTCCCAAGTCCCGCTCTTCTCGCAGGTACTGCGCGTCTCGCTGTCCTGCTAGAGCCGGTCTTCGTCCAGCTCGATGACGTCGGTCCAGGTGGTGATGTGGGGGAGTGTTGAGACGGACACACCCCGCTTGTGCGCCACGTCTTTGAGCCGCCGTTGAAATCGTGCCCTTCCCGCCTCATCCATCGGTCCACTTGTCTCGATTCGCTGGTTCCACTGAGCAATCTCTTCCGGAGACCGGTACCGCATGTGTGTGCGGACCCAGTCCAGAAGTTCCGTATCGGTTCCTCCAAGAAGCACCCGTTGTTCGAAGGCAGAGGCATCGAGTTCAAGGAATTCGAGAAGATAGAAATCGAATCCGGCGGTCAAATAGTTATAGTCTAGAATCTTTCCGGCATGACGGAACCGAATCTTGTCGATGATTCGTCCAAGGTGGGCGATGCCTCCCAGCTGGACTTTCGGACTTCTTGGATACTGTGTGCTCATGATTAATCGTCCTCCGAATCCCTCTTGCACTTCGTCTAAGAAGGACAGTATCGTATCGGGATTAGTGATGTCGAGTCATTGGCTTGAATAAGGGAGGCTACCATGGCACTACGACTGGGAGATGAGGCACCGAATTTTACGGCGGAGACCACCGAAGGGACGATCAACTTTCATGAATGGCTGGCCGGAGGGTGGGGGATCCTCTTCTCGCATCCGAAAGACTATACCCCGGTCTGCACCACCGAGTTGGGGACTGTCGCCAAGATTACGCCTGAGTTCAAGAAGCGGGGCGTGAAAGTCATCGCCATCAGTGTCGATCCGCTGGATTCGCACAAGGGCTGGATCAACGATATCAATGAGACGCAAAAGACGACGATGAATTATCCGATCATCGCCGATCCGGAGAAGAAGGTTGCGACTCTCTATGACATGATCCATCCGAATGCGTTAGACAACATGACAGTCCGTTCAGTGTTTGTTATCGGACCGGACAAAAAGATCAAGCTAACCTTGACCTATCCTGCTTCATGTGGCCGGAACTTCGATGAACTGTTGCGAGTCATCGACTCGCTCCAGTTGACCTCGAAGTTTAAAGTCGCCACGCCTGCCAACTGGAAGGACGGAGAGGATTGCATCATCACTCCGGCCGTGAACGACGCGGAAGCGAAGACGCTTTTCCCCAAGGGATTCAAGACCGTGAAGCCTTACCTGCGCTATACCCCGCAGCCGAATAAGTAGCGAACGGTTTACCGGCATCGAGGGCGGGAGAGGCTATAAGCTTCTCCCGCCCTTCGTGTTTGTAGCAGGATGCTGAAAAAATCCGCCAGCAGCGTTCTCGCATCGTTCAGGCCCTCACCGTACCCCAGAGGATACGCCTCGGGTCTTTCCTCGCTGCGGCCTTCCTGGACGAGCATCCTGTGGCACTGTGATCTTGTTGTGCCGCTTATGGGGACATTCGAAGTTCTAGCGTGCCAACATAGTTTTTCTGCTGGCTGCTGGAGAGCGTCTCCATCGAAGTATCGTTCGGAGTCGTCCAGATCATTCCACGGGTAAGGAAATCATTCCGATTCGAGTCCCTTCCAGGGAGCAGGGAATGGATAGGCTGATTGATGGGACAGGGGAACTGTGCTAGGGTAAATTCTCAATGCCACAGATTTGCGACAAGCCATCATATTCTCGCCTGCTGGTCCTCGTGTGGGTGTCCATATGGATGCTCATGGTTCCACTCTTCCACGTGCATCCCGAGGCAGATCATCGTCATGGGGATGCGAGTCATGCGCATGGCGGCACTCTTCATGCTGTTTTCTCCCCGGACCTCGAGTGCGAGTACAAGGGGGATGTCCACGATCCAGCCTGTCCTGAATCAACGCATCAGCACCTTCAAGTTCGTGCGCATTCCAGCCATGCGTTTAATCATCCCGAGATTTCATTCTCACTGCTGACTGTTCCGATCGATCGTCCGCTGTCGAAATCCGGGATTTCGGTGTCTGGATTACCCGTCGCCGAGAGTCCATCGGCTCAACGGGCCGTTGTCGTTGCTTCGTTGCAACCCAACGCCTCGCATGCAATTCTGTTTCTTTCCACAGCACTCCCTCTGCGTGCTCCTCCCTCCCGATCCCTCTGATCCATTTTCTCGTTTCTTGATTATCGAGTAACGCAGGCTTGTCGCCGTCAGATGTCGGTGAGGGGCGATCCCCTTCCTTATTTCTGACCGTAGGTCTTTTCGAAGATCGCGATCACTTCCGCTTGGAGCCTCCCGCTTATCGTGGATGGTCCGAGCGTAAAGCCTGCGAAGGAGAGGAGACAATCCATGACTCGTCAACTCATGGCGTGGCTAGGGATTCTGGTGTCGGGGGTAGAGATCCTGGGCCTGAGCACCTATGTGGCTGCGGCTGCCGGCGAACCGAACCCCACCCATACCTTAAACACCGTGCTTGAATTGGCACTTGCGCACAATCCGACCATGGCGGGAGCTCAGGGGTACATGCGGCAAAGTCGCGGCGAACAAGTCGCTGCCGGAGCCTATCTCAACCCTTCGATTTCTGGATATGCCGGGCGTGGGAGCATTCGCGATCCGAGCACCGGGGTGTCGATTACTGAACGAACGGTCACGGTTCAACAGCCCCTGGAGTGGCAAGGGAAGCGCCGCGCCAGACAGCAGGCAGCGGATGCGGGAGCGGCAGGGGCCAGTGCTGCGATGGAGGAGGCACGCCTCAACGTGATTGTTGAGGCGAAGGTCGCCTTTTACAACGTGTTGTTCGCGCAGCGCGATACCGAGTTGGCCGGCCAAAATCTGATGATGGTCGAAGAGGTTCTGCGTACCGTGAAGGCGCGCGTGGCTGCGGGCGAAGCTACGCCCTTCGAAACGATGAAGGCCACCGTCGAGGTCCAGAAAGCCAAGAAGGAAGTCGCACGCGCCCAGAATGTCTTGGTGGTGGCGAGGGCCAAGCTTGATATGGTGACTGCCGGGATGTTGGGCAGACAATTCTCAATCCAGGGCGATTTCGAATCGCTCCAGCAAGGTCTCGATCCCGAGGCCCTTACTGCCCGCGCGATGGAACAACATCCGACTCTTCGACGGCTCACGAAGCTCGTCGACCAGGCCGAGTTCAACGCGGCCCTAGAACGGGAGTCCAGAATTCCGAATGTCACGGTGCAAGGCAACTATCACCGCGAGGCGGGTGATGAGTCAATCACCGCAGGACTCAGCATTCCTCTTCCACTCTGGTACCGGCGCCAGGGAGAGATCGAAACGGCGCTCGGAGCCAGACATCGAGCAGAAGCAGAGCGGCTGCGGGCCCAGAACGAAATTACGCAAGCCATCACCCAACATGCGCAGGATGTCCGCACCGCGAACGAACAACTCCAGGTCTTCGAGACGGGGTTGCTGAAGCAAGCAGAGCAGACGCTCCGGGTCGCACGTGTCAGTTTTCAGCAGGGAGCCGCCAGTCTTCTGGATGTGCTCGATTCCCAACGCGTGTATAGGCAAACGTTACTCGAGTACGCCCAGACGCGCGCGGATCTCTCCATCGCCCTCGCTCGGCTTGAACGTGCTGTCGGTGGGATCTGACGATTCAGAAGGAGCCCGACTATGAGAATCAGATGGGCAGGACGGACCGGATCGTGTGTGCTCGCGCTGCTCCTATTCGTCACGGCCTGTGGGGACCGTGGAAGTGAACAGCCGACTCCACCGTCGAAAACGAGCCCACAGTCAGGCGTTCCTCGCATCAGCATCATTCAGGCCCCGGCGTCCGTGCGAGACCGAATACGGACCGACAGGGTGGCCGCACACGTGGTTCCGGAAGTGGTTACGGCCCCAGGCGAAGTCGCGCTCGATCTGAAGCAAGTGGCCAAGATTACGTCCCGAATTGATGGACAAGTCGAACAGATCCATGTCCAGTTGGGTGATCGCGTGCGCCGCGGTCAGCCCTTGTTGGCCATTGAGAGCCTGCGCTTGGATGAGCTGGTGCAGGAATATCTCGTGACGAAGTCCCAGGCGGATGTGGCCGAGAGCGGGTACCGACGGACCGAGAAACTGGCAGCAGATCAGATCGTGACGGAGCGTCGACTGGTTGAAGAACGAGGTCATTACCTTGAAGCGCAGGCTCGTCATCAGCATGTCCGTGAGAAGCTGCTGAATATGGGCATGACGACAAGTGAACTTCGTGAGCTAGAACATGGAAGCCATCAGGAGGGGCATCGCTATACCCTCAAATCGCCAATCGCCGGGACGGTGGTCGCGCAAAATGTTGTGCGGGGGCAGGGAGTCACTCCTGGAAACGAACTGTTCGAGATCGTCGACACGAGCCGGGTCTGGGTCTTTGCCAATCTGCCGATCGAACAAGCCAGAAAGTTCAAAGAGGGCGATGTGGGAACGATTCTGCCAAAGGGCGGCGAGCCGGTCACGGCTCCGCTCACCTATCTTGCGCCGATAGCTGACGAGACCACGCGCACGATTCAAATTCGGTTCGAGGTCGCGAACCAGCAGCACAGCCTGAAGCCACGAGAGTATGTGGATGTGCAACTAGCCATCGCGAGTCGACCAATCTTGGCGGTCCCCCTGTCGGCCCCGACGATGGTGGACAACGTGCGTGGTGTCTTTGTTCAGCGAGAGACTGGGTATGCATTTGTTCCAATTGAAATTGGTCGCGAAGCCGGGGGTTGGGTTGAAGTGCAGAAAGGATTGACAGCGGGCGAGCAGGTGGTGGTCGACGGCGTCTTTGACTTAAAGAACGTCTTGCTGAAAGAACACATCGGGTCAGGAGAGGAACGATAAGATGGAAAGGTTGTTCACCCTCTCGCTACGCTACCGCTTCTTCACCATGATCGCGTTGAGTCTCGTCATCGCCATTGGCCTATGGTCCTTTACCCACCTCACCATTGACGCCATGCCGGACCTGACGCCGGTCCAGGTCCAAATCCTGACCCGTTCGCCATCGCTTGGCCCGGTTGAAGTGGAACAGTTCATTACGTTTCCAATTGAAGCCTCGCTGAGCGGATTGCCTGCCTTACGTGAGCTTCGCTCTGTGTCCCGCTATGGGCTCTCGGCGGTCACCGCGATCTTCGAGGATCAGATGGACATCTACCGCGCGCGACAGTTGGTCACCGAACGGCTGACCCGCGCGATGGAACGCATCCCGGCCGAGTATGGCCGTCCGATCGTGGGACCGCTGACGACCGGGTTGGGCGAAGTCTATCAATTCACGTTAAAGGGACGTGGGTACAGCCTCATGGAACTGCGGACGCTTCTTGAGTGGGATATCGGGATGCGGCTGCGGGCGGTGCCAGGCGTGGTCGAAGTCAATATTTGGGGAGGAGACCCTCAACAGTTCCAAGTCGTGGTGAATCCAGCGAAGCTCCTGTCCTACAAGTTGTCTCTCCGGCAAGTGTTCGAGGCACTCGAACGAAATAACGCCATCGCCGGCGGTGGGTACATCGAGCGGCAACGCGAGCAATTGCTCATTCGTGGTGAAGCCTTGGCGACCCAGGTGACCGACCTCGCGAGGATCGTCGTCGCGCACGGACCCGGGGGAGTCCCGATATACATTTCAGACCTTGCGGAGGTGAAGGAGGCGTCGGCACTCCGCATCGGCGCCGCGACGGCGATGGGAGAGGGCGAAACCGTCATCGGGATGGTCCAGATGTTAGCGGGCGAGAATGCCCAACGGGTCGTTGAACGTGTCAAAACCCGAGTGAAAGAAATTGAAGCGACGCTCCCCCATGGTGTGACAATCGAGCCCTACTACGACCGAACACTGTTGGTCTCGAAGGTCATGCACACCGTGCGCAACAATCTGCTTGAAGGTGGACTCCTCGTCATTGCGGTGCTGTTCCTCTTTCTCGGAGATCTCCGTGCAGGCGTGATCGTGGCGTCTGCTATTCCGTTATCGATGCTGATCGCGTTCAGCGGGATGATGCAGGCTGGGATTTCCGGCAACCTCATGAGCCTCGGCGCGATCGATTTTGGGTTGCTGGTAGATGGCTCGGTCGTAATGGTCGATAACATTCTTCGACGACTGGCGATGAAAGGCGTCATGAGCAAGGAAGGCAGGCTGAGTGAGATTCAGGCGGCTGGCCGTGAGGTTCTTCGGCCCATGACCCTCGCCGTCAGTATTATCATCCTCGTGTACGTCCCCATCCTGGCGCTGACCGGCATCGAGGGGAAGATGTTTCGCCCAATGGCACTGACCGTTATCTTGGCTCTGGCCGGCTCGCTCCTTCTTGCGGTGACGGTTACGCCTCTGCTCACCTTTTGGTTTGTGAGAGAGAGATCCAGGACATGAGGATACGCGCGTGTTCGGAATGCTGCGCCGTGCCTATGCGCCCTGCCTCAAATGGGCGACCGCGCGCCCGGCGTGGGTGGTCACGCCAGCGGTTGGGCTGTTTGCCGTGAGTCTTGGGATGACCGCGTGGCTTGGCATGGAATTTGTGCCTCGACTTGAAGAGGGGGACATGGCGATTCAACTCTGGCGATTGCCCAGTGTCTCGCTGAGCGAGTCGGTTCGGAATGCCTTAGAAGTTGAACGGGTGCTTCGCCAATTCCCGGAAGTCGTGCAGGTGGTGACCAGAACCGGGAGCCCTGAGGTGGCGACCGACGTCATGGGAGTGGAGCTGTCAGATGTGTTCGTGATTCTCAAGCCGCAACAAGAATGGACGACGGCCGGCACTCGCGAAGACCTGATCGCAAAGATGAAGCCTGCCATTCTCGAAGCCGTGCCTGGCGTCGGCCTCGGCTTTACGCAACCGATCGAGATGCGCTTCAACGAGTTGATCGCGGGGACACGCTCCGATCTCGCCGTCAAAATCTTTGGGCCTGATCTGGAGGTGCTCAAGCACCAGGCAGAGGCTGTGGCGCGCGTGTTGGAAACGGTGCGAGGCTCAGCAGACGTCAAAGTCGAGCAGGTCGCGGGCCTTCCGCTTCTGCGTGTGGTCGTAGACCGGGAACAGATCGCCCGCTATGGGCTCACGGCAGATGAGGTGCTAACTCTCATCCAAGTCACACGTGTGGGGCACGTCGTCGGCACCGTGGTCCAAGGCTCACGACGGTTTGAACTCGTCGTCCGCTTAGTCGATAGCGCATCAGCTGATCCCGCCGCATTGGGCAATCTGCTCATGCCAACCGGTCATGGTGAGCTTGTTCCCCTCTCTCGCGTGGCGGCCATCCGAGTGGACACGGGACCTGCTCAGATCAGCAGAGAGCATGTACAGCGACGTATTGTGGTGGAGAACAACATCCGAGGAAGAGACTTGGGGAGCTTCGTGGCAGAGGCTCAGCGCGCCGTGGCACATGAGGTGTCGCTCCCGACAGGATACGAACTGACATGGGGCGGGCAGTTTCAGCATCTTCAGGAAGCCACCGGGCGGTTGGCCGTCGTCGTGCCTCTGACCCTTCTCCTGATTCTGGGGGTCCTGTCGGTCATCTTTGAGGCGATGCGTCCCGCGCTGCTCATTTTTCTCAATGTCCCCTTGGCTTTATCTGGTGGCATCATGACCCTCTGGCTTCGCGGCTTACCACTCAGTATTTCAGCAGTCATCGGATTCATTGCCCTGTTTGGCATTGCCGTGCTCAATGGTGTTGTGCTGGTCAGCCACATCCGGCAACTTGAAGCAGAAGGGATCCCGACTGAGCAGGCAGTCATGCAAGGAGCGATGGACCGACTCAGGCCCGTGTTGATGACAGCACTCGTCGCCAGCCTCGGGTTTCTTCCCATGGCGATGGCCACCAGCTTGGGAGCTGAAGTCCAGCGGCCCCTCGCCACCGTCGTCATCGGCGGCTTGTTTACCTCAACAATCTTAACGCTATTGGTCGTTCCGGCGCTCTACAGTCGGATCATTGGCCACCGGTCGTATAGTTGATCGTCTCAGTTCTATACAAGCAGCAGGCCGGCGGCTCGAACTTTTTTCCAGGAGGTCGTACCGAGGAAGGTCTCAAACTCCTTGATGGTTCCAGGAAATGTGCGTTTCGTTTCCCGGAACAATGGGTAGGGGTGCGATGAATGATTGTGAGGTGTGGATTGTCGAATCAGATCGTCAAGCCACTGAGCCTGTTGCGTTGGCGAGCGTGACGGCATGATCGCTGGTATGTCCTGGCAAAATCAGTCGCGTCTTTCTTCCGACAGTTTCACAGACCGGCTGCCCACCTAACCATACGAACCGCCGCTCTGCCTGTGGGTCATCTTCGACAATCCGGTTCTTGAGGAGACGATGTACCCACGTGGAGGAGACGCGCGGTCTTGGTACGGAATGGTCGAACCATTGGCGGACATCGAGTGTGAGCCCTCGCCCTTCGAGGTAATTGAGCATCGACCGTCGTAGTCCTTCGCCAAGCCACTCCGGCGTTGTGCCATGTTGGTCCTCATGGAGTAAGTCATTCTCCGCAAAGCCCTGAAACTCCGGCCCAAGGATGCGCAATCCGTGGGCAGCCGGCTTGAGCCCGATCGGGCTATGGGCCGTGGCGGTGAAGCGATGCCAAAAGGCAGATTGGATGAGGTCTGTCGCCACCAGCTGACGCACTCGCTCCAGCGAGTCCACTGTTTCTTGAACCGTCTCAGAGGGGCAGCCATACATGAGATAGGCATGGATGAGAATGCCTGCGTCTTTGAAGGCCGCTGCCACGAGCGTGGTCTGATCGACGGTAATCCCTTTCTTGATCTTCTCCAGCAGCCGGTCCGAGGCGGCTTCGAGTCCTGCCGTCACGGCGATGCAGCCCGAGGCGGCCAGGAGGCGGCACAGGTCCGGCGAGAACGTCTCTTCAAAGCGGATGTTGCCCCACCATGAAATGGTGATGCCTCGTTCCAGGAGTGCTAAGGCGAGCGCTTTCAAGGCAGCGGGAGGGGCTGCCTCGTCGACGAAGTGGAACCCTCGGCGGCCGGTCTCGGCGATCAATTGCTCGATTTGTTGGATGAGCCGGTCGGTTGGAGTCATCTCGTAGCGGCTGATGTAGTTGAGCCCGACATCGCAAAATGTACATTGTTTCCAATAACAGCCATGGGCCACTGTGAGTTTGTTCCAATGGCCTTCAGACCAAAGACGATGCATTGGATTCGTGCTATCCAAGATCGTGAGATAGCGGCTCAACGTAAGACCGCTATAGGTTGGGCAGCCGACCTCGCCCATGCCGAACTCCCGATCGGAGGTATCGTTCGCGAAAACCATTCGACCCTTGTCGCGATAGAACGTCCGGCAGAGTTTCGTTCGCGGTCTGGTCCCTGCCAGATGTTCGATCAACGAGAGCAGAGGCCGTTCCCCGTCGTCGAGTGTGACGTAATCGACGTAGTCGAACACGCGGGGATCCGACAATCGTCGAAGCTCCGTGTTGGCATACCCGCCGCCAAGGGCAATGGTGATGTCTGGTCGCCGGCTCTTGATAGAGTGGGCGATGCGAAACGCGCCATAGAGATTTCCGGGAAAGGGAACGGTAAGAGCGACGAGGGATGGATTGACGCGCTCGAGATGCTCCCACAAGGATTCGAGCATGAATTGATCCGTCAGCGTGGGAGGAACCGCAACCGCCTCGATGATGGTCTCGAAGGACGACGCTGACCTGGCGATATGTTCGGCATAGCGACTCAGGGCAAAGTGAGGAGACACGATCGCCTGAATCAGATCTGCCAGGTCTTCCAGATACAAAGTGGCAAATCGTTTCGCGCGATCCTGCTCCGACAAGGTACGCGATGAGGCAGCGTTCCCTCCATGGCCGGCGAACCGGGGTCCTTGGGGAAGAAAACCCGGACGGGCAAGGAGCAAAGCTAACGAGGGATTGCGTCCCTGAAGAAATTCGATGACCGGGTCGATCGCATTCAGATAGGCAGGCTCGACTGCAAGTATTTGCCTGGCTTCGCCGGGTAGTTTTTCTGCGTGCCTGCGCACCTCTTCAAACACGGCCTGAAGTCCCGATCGACAAAAAATCCGGAGCACCATCTCGATCCCGAGATCGGCCTGGGATGTTTCAATTCCACGGCCGCGAAGAAACCCGGTCAGATAGGCCGTGGACGGGTAGGGAGTATTCAGTTGCGTGAGCGGAGGGATGAGTAACAGAACGTGTGGGGCAGCCATGGGCTCGACATACCATACTGTCTGAGTGGAATGCTACGCGACATTCCTTCTGGGAGCCGGCCCTCCCGTTGAAGGGAGGGCCGCGTACTCCTTCATTTCCAAGATGCGACCCAGCATACCCGTAGCGGCTTGTTAGACCACGTCGAGACTTGCGACATAGGTCTGCAGCTCCCGTCGTTGCTCGTCCTCAATATTCTTTGAGGACTCGATTTCTTTGCGCAGTTTCTCCAAGTCGGTTTCTTGCTGATCCAGTTTTTTCACATAACGGGTGTAGAGGTCGGAGTTCTGCGGGAGCCGCTGCATGTTCTCTCGAATGCGGCCATGTTCAACCGTAATCTCACTCACGCGCTGTTCCAGCCTCGTTCGTTGCGCGCGGGTGTCATCCAATTTTGTGCGGAGGCCGACCACATGTTGAAGGGCCTCCCGCACCTTAGGGCTGACTTCCTTGGCGCGAACATAGAAGGCCATGAGGTCGATGCCTGAATCCATCAGCTGTATTGATTCCTGTACGGGCAGGGTTTCCTTCACATGGAGCGAAGCCGTTTTCCCTGGTTCGACCGACACGGCAAACCGATAGAGATCGCGTGTCCGTTCCGTAGGTTCCGTCGGTTCGACCAGTTTCCAATCTGATCGATAGGGTTGTTCAATCAAGACCGATTTGGCCTTAGCATCGCGATTCTTGATGAGGTAGGTCCGATCTTCGATGCGGCGTCTGGACACGAGCATCGTCCCTTTCTTGAGAGCGACGGTGACCAGCTCTTGGGTACCGCCTTCGAGTTTGGGCTCGACCTCGGTCTTGAGGTCGAGGGCGTAGCTGATCAGACGATCCTGAGCAGGAGGCAGGTCCTCGATACGGGCGTCTCCGGCGTAGCTGCCACTTTCGAAGATGGTGATCGGTCCTTGCATCAGATGGAGCGGCGAGGAATTCTTCAGACGGTACCCGTTCAAAGGATATTTGGCATGGACGGCCTGGTTGTAGACCGAGACCTTCTGCCCTTGAAGGGTCTGCCCGATGATCGGGAGCATCGCGCTCGTGTGTTTCGCCAGAGTTACGGGCGCCTCGATTCGATATTCAAACAGCTCGCCCTTGTCTTGGGCCATGGCCGTGGGAGCGACACCTTCTTCCAGGCTCCCCATTCCCATATCAGCGCCGGCGGCTTTTTCTGCGGGAGCATTGGCCTGACTACTGGCAAAACCCTGCGCCATTTTGCCAAGCAGGCGCTCTTTCTTCATTTCGCTCCGGGCGGCGGGAGGAGAGGCCATCGGCTTGAGTTCGTCCATGGCATCGCCGTATGTCTGAGGCCTGAGGTTGGCATAGAGCTCAGGCTGGACCATCGGACGGGGATTGTAGAGTGGCTGATACAGGTCCATCGTAAATGAAATGGGGCGTCCCGATACAAGCGAGAGGATCACGTTGCGCCAATCCTGTTCCGTAGTATTTTCGACGATCGCCCAACCTTGCAGATAGGGCGGCTTGTCCCCCTCCAAGACCAGTCGATAGGATGTTTTCCAGACAGGCGTTTCCGTGACGTAGGCGACGCGAGCCTGACGGTTTCCTGTTCCGTCGAAGGTGATCGAGACCGTTTTTTTCTGTGCATCGTGATTCGAAGCCAGGACAGCCAGGGCCTGATGCAGTTCGGCATTCAGCGCGGGATTCGTCAATCGGATTTGTTGCACGTTTGCCAGGGACAGGGAACGAAATCCTTCCTCAGTGAGGAGAGTGACATATTCCTGTTCCACGATGCGGCGCTGCGACCCTTCGCCGATGGACTCCGTTTTCTTTTCTACGCCAAGCAAGGTGCCGACGATGGGATTCGGCGCGGTGATTTCAACCGGCTCCCCGCGGACTTGGTTCAGAATCTGTCCCAGGGTCGGATTGCCGTTCAGGTTAACGCCGAATGCGCCGAGCGTCTTGGTGACGGGATCGCGAGAACCATACGTGACGGTCGAGACCTTGCCACCGCCGAAATCCTGCACAACCAGGCTCTTCAGAATGTCGTTGATCTGCAACACATTGAAGCGCAGATCGAGTTGTGCGCGATCCTTGAGAGACCCGTCATGCTGAAAATACCCGACACCGCTTGAATAGAGGACGATCTTGGAGAGGGGAAGCGTCGAGGCCTCCTCCGCCAGGGCGGGCCAGGGGAGAAGCAGGAATGATGCGAGGATCAACCGCCTCACGAATCTGTGACCGAAACGAGCCGAAGATGCGCACATGGGGGCCTCCATCGTAAGGGGTTCTGTGGTGATCTATCCTGTCCCTGTAATGGCGTCAATAGGGCAATCCTTTCAGCCGCCACGAAGAATTGTTTGAGCCTTCCGACTCATGGTACGGTCGCATTATCTGTCCAAGGGGGTGAAGGATGCCAAATCAGTCAGCTGTAGACATTGACGAGATTTTGAAAAGTTGCCGTACGATTGCGGTGGTGGGATTGTCGTCGAATCCAGCCCGGCCGTCGTACAGGGTTGCGGGTTACATGCAGGCCCAAGGCTACCGCGTCATTCCCGTAAACCAGAACGAAACGAATGTTCACGGCGAGCCGAGCTATCCATCGCTCGCTGCCGTGCCATGCCCCGTCGATCTCGTGGATATATTCAGAAAGTCGGAAGACGTCCTTCCTATCGTTGAAGAGGCGATTGCTCGTGGTGCTAAAGCGATTTGGATGCAGGAAGGCGTGGTGAACGAGGCCGCTGCCGCACGAGCGTCACAGGCAGGCCTGCTTGTCGTGATGGATCGTTGCTGGCGCAAGGAACATACGGCGCGATTACGCCGCGACTGATAGCCTCTCCAGACATGCCTTCGGCAACCCCCCTCAATGACCAACAACGTGAAGCGCTCGTAGCGGCGGCTGAATTATTGGGAAAGGTTTTAGATACCACCGTTAAGATTCCTGGCACGCGTCTCTACCTGGGACTGGACCCGTTGATTGGGCTGATTCCTGGTCTGGGAGATGCACTGGCGAATCTGCTGGGGACCCTCATACTGGTATTGGCTGCACGACTTCAGGTCCCTAAGATCGTCATGACTCGTATGAGCCTGAATCTCCTCATCAACGGAACGATCGGAGCGATTCCCATCGCCGGAGATCTCTTCTCCGTCTGGTTCAGGAGTCACGCCAGAAATGCGGGGCTGCTGCGGCAGGCCGCAACTCAACCCCAACGAGGAACGCAGCAGGACTGGCTGTATGTGGCCGGCATCATCGGCGGGACGGTGGTACTTCTCCTGCTCGCCATAGCACTAGTCCTGTGGATCGTCGTGAAGCTCTGGGCCGCGATCGCCCAATGATTCAGATGAATGACCTTATTCAAGGCCCCATGGATCGGTTGCTGTCAGGAGAAATGCATGTGCAGTTCAGGAAAAATGGAAATCGAAGAAGGGAAGAAGGACAACTCATCCCGACCGACTGGTGCCAACTAAAGGATTGGTGTCCCCAAAGGTGATGGGGATGAGGGAAGCGTCGGTGCCCTCATCCCCATACTAAGATCAGATGCCAAGTCTCTGACATCTTCTCGCGGTCAGCGAGTGGGTACAGCTGCCTGTGGCTTCAGTTCCACGAATTTCATCCCAGCAGCCTGTGAGAAGTTCTTGCGAGCTTCTCGAACATAATTGGTCACCTCCGGTACTGAAGAAGCTTCACGGGGTGTCGCTGCTAGTTCCTTTTCCTTTGTCGCTACTAGTTCCTTTTGATGCCTGCTCCCCACTATAGCGGCAGCGATCCCGGCCTTTCCCTCCTCCTTAAGCTGCAGCTGACACATCGGTGAGAAGCTGTCTATCTTGTCGTCAAAACACTTTTGGATACGCCCGCCGCCAGGCTGAACCTCCCCGCATAGTCTCTCAAGCTCATCGATACACTGAGGATTTACGCCCTGGGCCAGGTGAGCAGTAACCTCTGCAGGAGGAGCCTCTGAAGGAGAAGCCTGTATTGGGGCTTCCGTCAACGATATAGGGCGTTCCAACGCTTTTCTCAAAAAGGCAATCCCTTCATTCAAGCCAGGCACACTTCCCGCACGCTGCGCCTCCCGGGCCAGGTCCAACGACAGTTGAGCATGTTGCAGCAATTCTGGAGCCTGTCCCAGGTTACCCGCTATCTCCGCTTCACGGGCATGTTTCACCGCCTTTTCAATACGGGAGTTGAAGAAGGGATTTTCCTTAATCAAGTAAATGCTTTGGGGGTCGCTCACCAGTCGGAGGGTCACTTGCCATTGCTGCACTAGACGCACCTTCCGCCCCATAAGAGGTTGATCCCAGTACTAGGAGAAAAGCTCCAGCACCGATAAAAATTAATACTTTCTGTTGCATGCGCGCCTCCTTTTGGTATGTGAGTTATTGGACCCGCCTCCTATAGTACGGCTTACAGAGAGGCAATTTACTTTTCCTTAACCGATGCCCTCCGCTTTGAACTCCGTGGCATTGCGCTGGTCGCGTGATGCGCGATGGAGCGTTGTCCGACGCGGGCTACGGTCGTGTGCCCAAAGATGGCATCTTGCTCATCAGCCAAGCCCAAGATGATTCCAATCGCCCGTGGCTCTCCTTCGAGCCTGCTATATTACGATCGATGGCGTTGAGGCTCTCGGGCCTGAATGTCATTGTGCTCTTGTGGAGGTTCGCCGTCGTGACACGCTCCTCTCCGTCCTTTTTTGAGTATCATGGCGCTCTACTTCTCAGACTTAGGCAGTCAGTGCGAAGAAGTCAAGCCGGCGTGAGCCGATAGGATTCGTTGCCGTGGGCGCAACAGTTTAGCATTGAAGTACTTGCACTTGGAGGAAGGAGGATGAGAGGCCAGGTGCCCTTCTTGCTCGCGAAACGCGCTCAGCCTACTTCCGGCCTGGAGATCAGCGCAAGCAACAGTCAGGCAGAAAAGATCCTCACACCTTTTTCTTCTCCTGATAGAATCCCCGATCTTCTTATTCAACGTTGTGCTACAGTCACCGAACGGCGGCGGGAGAGCGACGAGAATGAACAGCGCAGCCACGCGTCAGGACCAGGGCAGAGAGAAGGTCGCGGCAGTCCAGCTCCAACACATGACCGCAGGCAACCAGTGGACTTGGGGTCTCCTCCTGTTGACCCTGGTCGGATGCGCGCAACCAACGCCATCCGGGCCCACGAACTCAGTCGATGCTCCGGCGCCTCCCCCGAGTACGGCCGGCATCGCAACCGTCGACTATTGGCGGGACGTGCAGCCGATCTTCGAACGACGTTGTGCCGTATGCCACGGCTGCTACGATGCACCCTGCCAACTGAACCTGACTGCCTACGAAGGGCTGGCACGGGGCGCAAACAAAAAACCCGTCTACGACGCCACGCGGCTCCTCACGGCCGAGCCGACGCGCCTGTTTGAGGATGCCCAGTCGGTCGCGGCCTGGCGCAAGAAGCAATTCTTTCCCGTCGTACAGGAACAGGAACAACCGACCGAAGAAGCCCGCCGTGCCGGGGTGCTCGCGCGCATGCTGACGCTCAAGCGGAAACACCCGCTGCCTCCGCAGCCGCTCCTGCCCGAGACATTCGACCTGTCGCTGGATCGATCCCAGCAATGTCCGACCGACTCTCAATTTGATTCCTTTGCCGCCAAGTACCCGCTGTGGGGCATGCCCTATGGCTTGCCTGGTGTGACCGACCAGGAACACCGGACCCTCATGCGGTGGATCGAGCAAGGCGCTCCGTACCGGGAACCGAATCCCGGTTCGTCCGTCCCGAACGCACAGGTCGAGGAGTGGGAAGCCTTTCTCAACGGCGATTCTCCCAAGCACCGGTTGATGAGCCGCTACCTCTACGAGCACCTGTCCATCACGCATCTCTATTTCGACGACCTCCCCGAACGACAGTGGTTTCGACTCGTGCGGTCCCGCTCGGCGCCGGGCCAGCCGATCGACCTGATTGCCACGCGCCGGCCCTATGACGACCCCGGCGTGCCGCGCGTCTACTATCGTCTCCAGCCGGTGCACGCCAGCCTCCTCGCCAAAACACACATCCCCTACGCCCTCGGCCCCTCGCGCAAGCAACGCTTTACCGAGTTATTCCTCGACGCACCCTACAGCGTCACGGCTCTGCCTGGCTACGAAGCGAGCGTGGCGTCCAATCCCTTCGTAGCCTTCCGTGACATGCCGGTCCGTTCGCGCTACCGGTTTCTGCTCGACGACGCCCTCGCCTTCGTCATGCAGTTCATCAAGGGTCCCGTCTGCCGCGGGCCGGTCGCGCTGGACGTCATCGAAGAACGATTCTGGATCTTCTTCGTGGACCCGGACAGCGTCGTGCTCGACAAGAACGAGGAGTTCCTCGCGAGGAACAGCAAACATCTCTACCTACCGACCGCCGAAGGGGCGACTCGGCTCGGCCTGCTCTCCTGGTTGAAGTACTCCCACATGCAGGACGACTACCTCAAGGCCAAGCAAGCCTACATCGAAGGCCTTAAGATCCAGCACGAGGCGGCCGACCTGTCCTTCATTTGGAACGGACGAGGACAGAACCGCAACGCAGCCCTCACCGTGTTCCGTCATGCCGATAGCGCCTCCGTCGTGCAGGGCTTAGTCGGTGAGGATCCCAAAACCGCCTGGCTTGTGTCCTACGACCTGTTCGAGCGAATTCACTATCTGCTCGTCGCCGGCTTCGACGTCTACGGCTTTTCAGGACACCAGATCGACACGCGGCTCTACATGGATTTCATGCGCATGGAGGGGGAATCCAACTTTCTATTCATGTTGCCCAGTGGGGAGCGGGAGCGGGAGCGGGCCTTCTGGTATCGGGACGCACACAAGTCGGTCATGGACTATCTCTTCACGCGTCACATCCGCGTCGAGAAGGAAAGCGGCATTCCCTACAAGACCGACACACCCAAACGCGAGCTGTTCGACCTGTTGCGTCAACGGCTCACCGGGGCGCTGACTCAGGCCTACGAAGTCCAAGGCGAGTCGGACGCAGAACTGCGCGCACAGTTACGCGCGTTGGCGCAGATCCATGGAAAGGCGCTGCAATGGCTGCCCGAAGTCGCGGTGCTCACCGTCACGAGAGGGACGGACACGGCGGCGCGTCAGGACCGAATCTACACGCTGTTGCACGACAACGGATTCAGCAACATTGCCTCGCTCTTCAACCAAGAATCCCGCCGCCTCCCGGATGAAGATGCGCTCACCGTGGCGCGCGGCCTCATCGGTGCCTACCCCAACGCCTTCTATCGTGTGGAGCAGCAGGCACTGCCCGAGTTCATCGCGGCGGTGGCCGGGCTCACCAGCGAGGCGGACTATCACAAGCTCGCCGAACGCTTCGCCGTGCGTCGTACCAGCCCGGACTTCTGGTCGCACAGCGATGGGGTCCACGAGGCCTACCGCCAGACCGACCCGATCGAAGCGGGACTGCTGGATTACAACCGGCTGGAGAATAGATAGCGTCCAGCCTGGTACGTCCCTGTGCTCGCAGACCGCGACACACGAGAATCATCGCACGATGACACTCGCCTAAGGAGAGACGCGTCTCGGGTGATCGAGTGCGGAGCAATCGGAGACTGTCCCCGTTGTGTTAGCCGGCCACACGGACCAGCACTTTTCCCAT
This sequence comes from Nitrospirota bacterium, assembly GCA_963729585.1. Taxonomy (GTDB): domain Bacteria; phylum Nitrospirota; class Nitrospiria; order Nitrospirales; family Nitrospiraceae; genus Palsa-1315. Next base: position 112,466 of record CAVSOJ010000026.1, on the reverse strand, counting down.
CGGCCCCTCGTCCAATCGCATGAATCCTCGCTTCACTTCTTCGAACGGGACGATGCAGTCCACCTGTGGCCGCTGGCCCACGGCATCCAGTCGATCCACGATCTCCTGCCATGCGGCTTGCGCGGCCTGTGCGGAATAGTCTCCCGCCGACACCCCGCCCATCCGAATCCGCCGAAACAACTAAGTCCCCGTATTGAATTCCGGTACGATTCCCCCGCTCCTGTTTCCCAAGCTGCACGGATGCCACGCCGACACCGCCCGACGCGCCGGTCACGAGAAGGACTCCGCCCACCGGCGGCGGCGCTCCGCTTATCTAGTGTTTCAACACAATTGGGCACAGGAATCATTGTGTGTTTTGGTCCGTCCTTTATCTGGGTCCTAATTAAGCGACAGGCTTCCATGGAATCGGCGGCGATTCTGTGAGCTGCAGATTCCGTGTTAGTGGAAATACGCAACAACCTTTCTAAGACTCGCTGCCCCGAAACACCCCACTACTTGATTGATTGTCCGTCCTCTCGTGGCTTTTCAACAGATCCAACCCGTCGATTGTTGTAGTGTGTTTCTCGAAGGACTCCCCTTCGAGATTGCCTGGCATCCATGCTGCACCACATCCCAGTGACTTGACATTTCACCGGTAAAAGAACTAAGAGTTCGCCCATATACGCGATCGATCATCACGTCATGGGGGCCCACCAGCGCCATTGCGGCCACGGTGATCGCTCAGAACGAGGCGAAGATCGGGAAATTCCTGGAAGGCCCTGTTCCATGTAGGGCGGACATTCACAATCAAGTCGGTACGTTGATACCGGCTCTTTACGAAAGGAAGTATGATGATGAGACAAATCTGCAACCAGTTCCGTGGGGTGCGTCTCGTAGCCGCACTTGCAGGGTCAATAGTTTTGTTGAGCGGGTGGCTGTCGGGCTCCGCCTTGGCGGCCTCGGCTAAAGAAATTGACGCCGGTGCGGACGAAGCCATCGTGTTGTTCGAAAAAGATGTGAAAGATGGCAAGAGTTTCCTCCAGAGCAGCAAAGGCTTCCTGGCGTTCAAGAAAGTCCTCAAGGGAGGAGCTGGTGTCGGGGGAGAGTACGGAGAAGGTGCGCTCCGGATCGCCGGCAAGACGGTGGATTATTACAGTATGTTTCAGGGTTCATTTGGCTTGCAACTCGGGGGAGAGGTCAAGACCGTCTTTGTGGTGTTTCTGGACGAGGGGGCACTGAAACGGTTCCGGGAAAGCGAAGGGTGGAAGGCAGGGGTGGATGGCTCGGTTTCCCTGGTCACGTTGGGAGCGGGGGGTGGTATCGATACGAACAACCTGAAAGACCCGATCGTCGGATTCGTCTTGGGTCAGAAAGGGTTGATGTACAACCTATCGTTCGCAGGAACGAAATTCTCGAAGCTCGATAAGAAGTAAGTGACTCGACCGGTTTGAAAGCGGTTTGTTTTGGCTCAGGCGCATGGTGCGGCCTGAGCAGTAAGCTCAACATGCGAGGAGGGACGAGAACCGACTTGCATTAGAAGCGCGGGGGACGTTCTGGCTGGTTTTCGGCGGGTGCGGTAGTGCGGTGCTTGCCGCGGCCTTTCCACAAGTCGGCATCGGGCTACTCGGCGTCTCATTCGCATTTGGGCTGACGGTCCTGACCATGGCCTATGCGATTGGACATATTTCAGGCTGCCATTCGGACCCTGCAGTATCGGTAGGATTGCTCGTGGGGAAGCGATTCCCTGCGAGCGATCTACCTGGTTACATTGGCGCACAAGTTGTCGGCGCCATTCTTGGGGCCGGGACCCTGTATCTGATCGCGAGCGGCAAGCCGGGATTCGAGCTGGGTGGGTTTGCTTCAAACGGGTTTGCTGAGCATTCACCGGGCGGCTATTCGATGATGGCAGCATTGATCTGCCGAAGTCGTGCTGACCTTCATGTTCCTGATCATCATTCTTCGGGCAACGGATAGCCGTGCGCCTCAAGGCTTTGCGCCAATCGCAATCGGGCTCGAGCTAACATCGATCCATCTAGTCGGTATTCCCATCACAAATCTCTCCGTGAATCCTGCTCGGAGGACAGGCCCTGCTCTTTTCGTGGGGGGATGGGCAATTGCACAACTGTGGCTCTTCTGGGTCGCCCCGTTTATCGGCGCTGCATTAGCCGGAGTGGCATATCCGATGATCGCGGGAAGCCAGAAGTCATAAGAAGTTGCTTCACTGCGCTGCCATTTCGAAGGTGAAGGAGGAGTGTATGCCCAACCTGATGACTCAGGGTAGTCGGCAGCCAGGACTTGAAAAGTGAGGTCTGGCTGAAACTCGCCAAGCGGGCCAACGAAGTGTTGGCGCAGGGCGATGTGGACGGCGTGGTTGTGACCCATGGGACGGACACGAAGGAGGAAACCGGGTATTTCTTGAACCTTGTGGTGAAGAGCGACAAGCCGGTCGTCCTGGTGCGATCCATACGGCCGGCGACTGCCATCGGCGCCGATGGGCCGGCCGATATGTACAACGGCGTGGCGGTTGCGGTCCATCCAGGGGGAAGGGACGCGGCGTGCCGGTTTTGCTGAACGACGAAGTCCACTCTGGGCGCGAGACGACGAGGGCGAACAGCACCCAGCTGGATACTTTTAGGTCAATGAACCGCGGCAAGGCTGGCATGGCAAACGCTGCTCGCGTGTATTGGTACAACCCACCATCAGCAAAGCACACCACTGGCAGCCAGTTCTCAATCGAAGGATTGAATCAACTTCGGCGCGTCGAAATTTTCTATGCCCACGCCAATCACGCCAATATGGGACGCGACTTCAACGATCATGCGGTCAAGGGGGGCGTCAAAGCCATCCTGATCGCCGCGATCGGTGACGGAAACATGACCCAGGTAGCCGTGGATGGTCTGCAAGACGCGGTCAAGAAAGGGGTCGCTGTCGTCCGCTCGTCCCGCACCGGCAGCGGAATCACCGATCGGAACGTCGAGTTGACCGACGACAAGCTGGGCTTTATCACTTCGATGGAACTGAATGCCCAGAATGCGCGGATATTCCTCATGTTTGGGTTAATCAACACAAACGATGCAGGAGAGCTGCAGAAACTTTTCTGTACACAGTGATTCAGGTGGCGGGCATGTCCTTTATGAACCGGTGGGGACAGCGGATTCTATTTGCGGGTTACGCGTCGGTATGCCTGAGTCTCGGCGGTTGTTCGCATGATGCGTCGAGCAAGGACACCTATGAGGTGCCGGAGCATATTCGTGAACGTCAGACGCTCCGACAGGATCCCTACGCCGAGCCGAGACCAGACAACGCACCCATCGACCCGCAGTTCAAGGGATTCTTTTCCATTCAGCAACCGGATCCACCAGGAGATACTGGGCACAGGCCTCAACAACCAGGAGGATTGCCATGAGAAGATCGCAACTGATCAATAAGGAGATGGTTGAGACCTTTTCGTCCGACGCACGAAGGCATCGTCTCTCCCCGATGGTCCAGGCGATGCTCGCGATCGCCTCAATTCTTGTCCTACTGTGTCCGAGCTTCGCCGTGGCTGAAGATCAGGGTCAAGCGGTACAAGGCCCGGCACCATCAACGAAGTCGGATGAAGGGCTAAAGGAACGGGTAAAGTCTCTCGAACAGACGGTGGAGGAACTGAAGAAAGATCGCGGCTCACCCAAGGTCGGCGAGAGCAACGTCAAGCGTGAGGAGGGATACCAGGCTCCGACGGCGGGTACGAGCGAGCAAGTTCCCGAGCATGAACGCGAGCGCGGGATGTTGCGTCAAGACGGCTATGCCGCTGCCCGGCCTGACAATGCGCCGTTCGATCCTCAACTCAGGGGATTCTTTCGCTTGCCTGGAACCGAGACCATGTTGCGGCTCGGGGGGTTCGCAAGGACGGACCTGATCCATGACTTCTCCCCGGCCGGCAATACGGCCAAGTTTGTGACCTCATCGATTCCAACCGGTCCCAATCCAGGAAACGACAACACCAGCATGAGTGTGGCTCCCTCGAGAATCAGCTTCGAAATCAGAAATAACACGAATTACGGCCCCCTGCGCATCTATTATGAGAACGACTTCAACAACGGCCCGAATACGACGCCCAGCTACCGGCTGCGCCACTTTTATGGTCAATGGCAGAATATTCTCGTCGGACAGACCTGGTCTGCCTGGTCAGACGCGGATGCTATTCCGGACACGGTGGACTTCGAAGGACCGAACGCCTGGCTCTTCAGACTCCAACCGCAGATCCGGTATACCTACGCGATGAACAAGGAGAACTCTATTGCAGTGTCCGTCGAGCAACCGACCACGGAAATGCAAGGGATCGCCACGCTCCCGAATGGTACCGTCGACACCATCAATCCAACCAGCCCGATCCCTGATTTTGTCCTTCGATACCGATATGAGCAGAGCCGATTCCACATCCAGAACGCCTGGGTATTCCGCTCACTCGGCGGCTTTGTCACTCCGGGGACGGAGCAACAGGTCTTCGGGTGGGGCGGCATGTTGTCGGCTGCCGGGACGGTCTACGGGAAAGACAACGTCACGTTCCAAGGCGTCATCGGGAACGGGATTGCCCGCTACATTAACGATCTTGGCGCGGGGAGTGGGCTTGACGTCGGCATCAAGCCGGATGGGTCGATTGTCGCCCTGCCGACATGGTCAGCGTATGGTTCGTATCAGCATTTTTGGGCTGAACGATGGCGCTCCACAGTGACCTATGGATATTTGCATGTCAATACCACCAGCATCACGTCTCCTACGCTAACCGGCAATCCGAACAGTGACTTCAAGAGCACTCAGTATTCGGAAGCTAATCTGATGTACAGTCCTGGTGCAGGATTCACGATCGGGGCCGGACTCTTGTGGGGGCAACATGTGATCAAAGACGGGGAGCGAGGCGACCCCTTTCGGCTCAACTTCGTGTTGCAGTACGACCTTGTGAATCTGGGGAACTGGTGACCGCTTGCCGATCTTGAGAGCGGCTCACATGAATGATCTGCCTCCTCGTTAGAGGTGAGAAGGTTAAATCCATATACTCCAAGCTAGGTCGATTCGTAATTGTGGGCTTTATCCGCGAGGATCGGCTTAGCCGCTGGCAGGGATCGAAAGTCCATGTAAAAAGTGGCCGGATCGAGCCACGTCGGTACACGCTGCCTCGAGAGTTCTTTGAGCACCTCAATTCGAGGGCTCGTCGCGAGACAGAACTCTTTTCTGAAATCTCGCCTCGTCAGCTTGAAAAAATTGATCGGTCTTTTCGAGCCAATGCAGACAAATTTGTCGGTAGCGATGCATACGTCGCGATGCAGAATGATCTGCGAATGTTTGGCGATGCCGCTTTCGCCCCAGATTACTCAACGGGGGAGGATGGGCAAAAGGATTCCACGAAGTCGGCTTGAAGTCTGCGACTTGCAGATTCGCGGCGTCTACCTAATGCATTGAACTAATAAGAGTGTTTATCAGTGTGTGGTGAAAGTGTGGCTGACGTGAAGGATGCAACATTCAAACAGCAGAGTCATGCCTTGCAGTCCGACAGTCTTCTTTGAGGCCTCTGCGTGTCCTGTTACTTGTCACACCCTATGCTGCGACAAACTTCAACGCGACGCCATTGATGCAGTAGCGTAATCCGGTCGGCTTGGGGCCATCCTTAAAAATATGTCCTTGATGCCCCTCGCAGCGGGCGCAGTGGACTTCGGTTCTTGGGAAAATCAACTTATAATCGGTTGTGGATTCGACCACCTTGGGGTCGATCGGTTGCCAAAAGCTGGGCCAGCCTGTGCCGCTGTCGAATTTATGCTCGGATGAAAACAAGGGTAAGTCGCATCCCGCGCAGTAGTATACGCCGGCTTTCTTGTTGTCGTGCATGTTGTTGATAAACGGGCGCTCGGTATCCTCGTGCCGCAGAACCTGGTAGGCCCCCAGCGGGAGAATTTTCTTCCATTCCTCATCAGTCTTTACGACTTTGACGATCGGACCGATTTCAATCTTTGGCGGCATAGATCTGCTCCTTTCTTGTCGGGTCTAACAGGATGCTGAAACAGTCCGCCAGCGTTCTCTTGAAGACTCAACGTACGAGGTACGCCTCTGCTTTCGTCGCTGCGGCCTTGCTGGACGAACTGTTTGAGTATCCTGCGAGAGTGTGCTCTTATTGTACCGCAATAGATTTGTTAAAACCTACTTGGACGAATGACAGGGAACGAGGGACTCCGGGTGGTAACCCCGGAGTCCCTCCGTTCATGCTGAGGCTGGGGCCATGCCTGTGCCGAAGCGGAAACTTCCATGAGCCGCTGTATCGTGGTCGAAGGCAGCGGGGAGCACCTCTTCGATCCGTTCCACCAGAATGAAGGTCAGAGCATCGCGCACTTCTTGCGGTACCTCTTTCAAATCCTTCTCGTTGGACTTGGGCAGAATTACTCGTTTGATGCCGGCGCGATGGGCGGCCAACACCTTTTCTTTGATCCCGCCGACCGGAAGGACCAATCCGCTCAGACTAATCTCGCCGGTCATCGCCGTGTCGCTCCGCACCGCTTCTCCGATATACGAGGACGCAAGCGCTGTCGCCATCGTGATCCCTGCCGAGGGTCCGTCTTTCGGGATGGCTCCGGAAGGCACATGGATATGCAACCCGTTCCGTTTGAATCGGGAAATATCCAGCCCCATGCTTTCAGCGTGAGACCAGAGGTAGCTTCGCGCAGCCCTGGCAGACTCCTGCATGACGTCTCCCAACTGACCGGTGATCGTCAGCTCGTGGCTACCCGGGAGCAGCGTGGTTTCGATATAGAGGACATCCCCGCCACTCGGAGTCCATGCGAGCCCTGTAGCCACACCGGCAGGCAATACCTTGCGCGCCTCCTCCGGCATGAAGCGCTCTGAGCCCAGCCAATCTGGAAGGACATCGAGCTGAATGGACACAGGAGTCCGTTCCTGGCCATCTGGAAGTTCTGCGAATGTCAGCGCGACCTTCCTGGTCAGCCGACCGAGCATTTGCTCCAGCTGGCGTACGCCGGCTTCTCGGGTGTACCGGCTGATAACGAGATTCAGTACCTCATCTGAGAGCAGGACTTGGCTCGCATCCAAGCCTGCCTCCTTGAGTCGTCGCGGCCAGAGGTAGCGACGGGCAATCTCGGCCTTTTCGCGTTCGCTGTAACCCTGGAGCCTGATGATTTCCATCCGATCGAGCAGCGGCTGGCTGATCGTATCCAGCGTGTTCGCAGTCGTGATGAAGAACACCTTCGACAGATCGAACGGGAGATCGAGGTAGTGGTCGCGGAATGTGTGATTCTGTGCCGGATCCAGGACCTCCAATAGGGCCGCAGCCGGATCACCACGGAAGTCCCGGCCCATCTTGTCGACCTCATCGAGCATCAACACGGGATTGTTCACGCTGGCTCGACGCATGGCCTGAATGATTCGTCCGGGAAGAGCTCCGACGTAAGTCCGGCGGTGGCCGCGCAGTTCCGCTTCATCGTGCACGCCGCCCAGGCTCAAGCGTTCGAAGGTCCGTCCCATAGCTCTGGCGATGGACTGGCCCAGGCTGGTCTTGCCGACGCCCGGAGGTCCGACCAGACAGAGGATGGGGGCCTTGGCAGTTGGATTCAACTTCAACACGGCCAGATGCTCGACGATCCGTTCCTTCACTTCTTTGATGCCATAGTGATCCTCTTCAAGCACCTGACGAACTTTGCTCAACTCCAGATGATCTTCCGAGGCCTTCTTCCAGGGGAGCTCAAGCACCAGTTCGAGATAGGTCCGTAGAACCTGATGGTCAGGCGAGGAGGGTGGCACCTTCGCCAATCGGGTGACTTCCCGGTCAACTTCCTTTCGTACATGGTCAGGAAGATCGGCTTCCTGAATCTTCTTCTTGAGCTCGGTGATCTCCTCCTCTTCTCCCTCGCCCTCGCCGAGTTCCTGCTGAATCGCCTTCAATTGTTCACGGAGGACATATTCCCGTTGGGTCTTACCGATCTTGGCTTGAGTATCGCTGGCGATCTTGTCTCGCAGCTGTAGTATCTGGATTTCTTTCGAGAGCGCTCCATAGAGCGACCGTAGCAGCTCGATCGTGGACGAACTCTCGAGGAGCTTTTGCTCTTCCTGCACGGTGAGATTGAGGAGCGAGGCCACGCGATAGGCTAAGGCAACGGGATTGTCCTCGTTACTGAAGGCCGCCGCCGCTTCTTGAATGCCGGGAGCCTGAATCAATCGTGGAAGATCCGTCACCAATCCCTGGATGGCTCGGTGGAGGGCCTGGGCTTCGGTGCCCTGGTCCGCCGGGCGATCGAGTCGCCTGGCTTGAACGAGAAGAAACGGCTCCGTCTGTTCGACCTTGACCAACGCGACGCGGTCGAGTCCCTGGACGAGCGCGTGGATCGTGCCGTCTTCTGACCGTCCGATCTGTTTCACAATGGCCTTGGTGCCGATCGTGTAGAGGTCTTCGAGGCCCGGCTCCTCGGTCAGGGGATCGCGCTGCGCGACTACCAGAATCGTCTTATCTTCTGTTTTCATTGCCGCTTCCACGGCAGCGATCGACCGTTGACGCCCGACGGTCAAGGGCATCATGATTCCGGGAAAGAGGACTGTGCGTTTGATCGGGAGTACCGGTAACTTTACGGCCAATGTTTCGTTATTCATGTGGCAGGTATCCTTCCGCTCGGTCGGTGAAAAGACACTCGATCTACATTATATATGTGGTGGGAGATAGGTTCCATCGAGCGTAAGTCAAGGGGGAGGGATGAAGGAGCCGCGGCAACTGCTTGTAATCGCAGGGAACCAGTGGTCTGGTCCTCTTCAGCGATCGACAAAGACTCCGCCTTGGGGAGATAAATGGAGACTTCCATCCCTCGGACGCGTAGCGGCCGTCATAGCTGAATCAGCAGGTAGCGTATACGTGTCTTTGCCCTCGAGATCGAAAAAACCGGCCACACTCTTCTCTGAGGAGTCTCCGAAGCCTGACTTGGCACGGTACTGGTCTGCGCCCCCCTCGTCGATAAAGAGTCCCCAGGATGTAGAGTCGGCTCGACCGAAACCGGTCGAGCGGTCGAAGGCATAAATATCGCGGCCCTTGTCCGCATCGATCATCAGACTCACGCTGCCGTCCCAAGCTCCTCCACCGTTGTAAAAGGGGCCGGAAGAGCCATAACGATCGTCCCCATGATGGTCGATGAAGAGGCCGACCCCAAAGTGGGCGGACGCGCCATGCCCATAACGAGCGGCCTGATGCTCATCGGTGCCATCTAAATCCAATTTCATACCGGCGCCGAAAAAGTAGCCCTGTCCCTGCGAGAAATTAGCACTGTCATAGTGATCGTGGCCATCGATATCCAGTAAGAGTCCCCAGCCTCCTGCCAGGCTGTAGGCTTGCCACTCCAATTTCTTTGTCAGAATCTGTTGTCCAGAACCGGCTCCCAGTCCGAAACAGTCGTACTGATACAAGGGATCGCCCGGCTTCCCAGTGGGTGCATCCTGCGCATTGGAAGCACTGGGATAGGTGCCGCCGCATTGATAGTGGTCGTCGCCGGTGATATCGATCACAGCGCCGACGCCCAAGGGTCCTCCAAATCCGATAGCGAAGCCATGACTGGTATAGCGGTCATTCCCTGCTGCATCGAGCAAGAGACCGAGTCCGCCAATGGCCACGCCTTGGGTAAGGCGATTGCCCATGTAGACATCGTTGCCTTTCGCGTCGAATAAGATACCCAGTCCACCGAATCCAGCGCCTCCCGATCCCATGTCGAGCTGATAGACATCGTCGCCGGCATGATCGATTAACATTCCTACTCCAAGCCGCCCGGTTGCCAGCCCGAGAGGAGCCCCGTCATAGGAATCGTCTCCGTTGAGATCGATGACGACGGCATTCCCCTGATCCTCGTCTGCAGACGCGGCAATCATGCCCCGATAGAGATCTTTGCCACCCACATCGATAATCAGGCTGATGCGCTTGTTCATCTCGTACGTATTCGGTCCCGGGCCGCCAATGACAATCAGACCGTAGGATGTTTCCTGGACAAACATGACGTCGCCCGTCACGCCGGAAGGAACGGCGGAAGCGGGCAGCGGTTTCGTCCAGGCCGCTGCGACCTGGTGAAGCCAGCGCTCATTGGCGAGGCGGGCGAGCACCTGTGCCGCTGCTATGAGACTCGAATAATCAACCTGTTCCTCAATCAGTTCGGCAAACTTGAGATCGGCTTTGACCCGCGCGCTCGTCTGGTCCGATAGGCTCGAAATCTGTGGGATGAAGTGTTCCGCCATCGATCGCGCATGCAGAAACAGGAAGTGTCGTTCTGCCTCAGTCAGATTCACCAACGCTTTCTCTCGGTGCAACGACGCCTGCTCCAAGCTTCCCACCATAAAGGCCAGCAGGTCTTCGCGGGCGGAGCTTGTCGGCAGAGGAACCGGTTTATAGAAGGTGGAGGTGCGATCCATGCCAGCTTCGAGTACATCGAGAAGGGCGGGAAGATTGACAGACCCTCCTTCTGCCATTTCGGCCAATAAGAGTCCCTGACGCTCCAAATCCGCGAGACCATCCCAGGGCTGTTTGAGAGCCTTGACCACCAAGCGACGTTTGAATCGCGCCGGGATCGTCTCGACTGCCTCGTGCGCGGCGATCAGGTCGGTGTGGTGCGATCCAGTGAGTTGCTCGAAATCCTTGCGGACGGCAGGAGCCAGCCGATCGAGCACCGATCGGTGTATGTGGCTGGCGGGAGCCGGAGAGGGACCAATCAAGGCGAAGAAGCCTTGGACAGCATTACAACCGGGAAGCCACAAAAGAAGGAGAAGACTGGAAAGAAATGGCAGGGATCGATTCATCGTCTGTATCTCCAGCATGCGATGCTACGTTATCCTTTGCGAGTGAGTGTCGAAATAGTCTTGCGCATCGATCCCGACACAATCTGAAATTCGTACAAACGGCATTCCAGCGGACCATTGAAGAGGGGGATACGTTTCGATGGCGTGAGGCCGATCAACTTGGGGACGCGCAAATCACCGGTAAAGACATAGGCCCGCCATCCGCTGAATCGTTGTTTCAACCAGTCGCCCAGTTGAGGATAGAACGCATCGAGTTCCTCTGGCCGGCTGAGGCGGACTCCGTAGGGCGGATTGATCACCAGCATGCCCTGTTCAGCCGGAGCCTCGAGGGCGAACACGTCGCTCTGCCGCAGGCGAATATCGACTGCGACTCCCGCACCCTGAAACGTTCGCTGCGCGACCTTCACCGCGGCAGGATCCTGGTCGGAGGCATAGATGGCAGCAGGTACCTGTGCCAATTGCTTCAGACGAGAGGTTTCGCGCAGATGCCCCCAGCGTTTCGCATCGTGGACCAGGAAGCGCTCAAACGCGAATGACCGAGACTGGCCAGGCGCGATCCGGCGCCCCATCAGCGCCGCTTCGAGGGGGATCGTTCCGCCTCCGCACATCGGGTCGAGCAGCACGTCGTTGGGCGTCCATCCGGCTAATCGCAGCAAGCCTGCTGCCAAGTTTTCGCGCAACGGCGCTTCGACAGATACGACACGATGGCCTCGCTTGAAGAGCGGCTCACCGGAGGTGTCCAGATAAAAGGTTACCGTCGATTCATCGAGAAAGGCATCGAGCCGGATGTTCGGGCGATGCGTGTCCACGTTCGGTCTCTTATGACATACCGACATGAACTTGTCGCAGACGGCGTCTTTAATACGCAGCGTGACGAAGTCCAGGCTGGTGAGTGGACAACGGCGTGCGCTGACTTTCACCTTGATGGTCTGTGACGGCGTGAACCAGTCCGGCCATGGCAGGCAATAGGCCGCTCGATACACATCATCTTCCGAGCGATAGGAGGCCTGTCCGACTTCCCAAAGCACGCGGCTGGCGATGTGACTCTTGAGATTGACCCAATACATTGTCGACCAGGGGGCCTGGAAGGCGATCCCGCCGTCCGTCTTTGTGGTCATCGGCACGCCCAGGTCATGGAGTTCCTGTTCGAGAACCGCCTCGAGTCCGCGGGGGCAGGGTGCAAAGAACCGTCGTTTTGTGCTATCCATTTGAGTCACCAACGCGACCGTGCTCTGCTATGAACTATTGCAGCACCTGCGGTGCCCCAGTTACCAAGAAAGTTCCCGCCGGCGACAACTTGCCCCGGTTCGTGTGCGATGCCTGTCAGGCCATTCATTACCATAATCCAAAGATCGTCGCAGGGTGCATTCCGGAGTGGGATGGCCATATTCTCCTCTGCCGGCGTGGGATCGAACCCAGGTCCGGTTTGTGGACCTTCCCTGCGGGCTTCATGGAAATCGGCGAGAGTATTGAGCAGGCGGCCGTTCGCGAGACGTTCGAAGAAGCGCATGCTCAGGTGGAGCGTATCTGTCTTTTTGCGGTCCTGAGTCTCCCACACATCGGTCAGGCCTACCTGGTGTTTCGAGGACCGATGCGTTCGCCCGATTTCGGGGTGGGTGAGGAGAGCCTGGACGTGCGACTCTTCTCCCTTTCTGCGATTCCTTGGGACGAGATCGCCTTCCCAGTGGTAAGGGACGCCCTGCGCCGGTATGTTGACGACGCCGCGCAGGGAGAATTTCAGGTGCACGTCTCCACCTTACCGGACCGACTCTCCTAATTTTTATTTGGCCAGTCTGCTGAATAAGGTCGCCTTCTTACCTGCCTGACCCCGGGCTCGCCTGAGCCGCCCCTTCCGAGGCAGCGATCTCACATCGTTCAGACCCTCAACGTCCCGAGCGATTGTCGGAGATCATCAGAAGGGCTGAAGGGATTTTTCCGATCGTCAAGACCCGTCCAATGGGCGATCGGCCCACACGAAGTGCGGTATGTACCTCCTCGGCCCTTCACTTGCTGCGGCCTTGCTGATAGTCTTATTAAGCAGCCTGCAGGGTCATTCTTGTCCTGCCAAAGTCGGGGAACTATTCCGCACCGACATAGCTTCTCGCACCCGACGGATTCTCCATCAATTGAGTGTGGGAATTGTAAAAAGAGGCAGACTGCGGCCCTCGCCATCGTGTAAGAAGCGAAATCCGTCGGCTTCAGTGTAGTCCACAGTTACGTTCTCCATCCGTGGCGCACTTTGCCGATCAACCGCAATCGTAAGGGCATCAACCTGCTGAACGTCGTCGTCAGGCTGGGGGTTCGCTTCCAACGTGATACTGAAGCTTAAGCGTGTATTGTCCAGGTCGCGCACGGAAATCCGGACGACCGGATCCTCAGGATGATTGGCTTGAATCGCTTTCAGCTTTGCGATGGCAGCAACGGTGATGGCAATCATGAGTGCAGCTCTCCGTGGCGAACGATGCCGTGAATATCGACCAGGTGATCGTCTCGGTCAATGGAGTAGAAAATTCGCCAGTCTTCGACCGCATATTTGGAAAGGCCTGGCAGGTCCGGGGCGATCGGTTCGTGGCGCAGGTTGTCGATATTGGATGCGATCCATTTGGTCTTGTCCAAGAGTCGCTGTGCCATTGAGGGTTCAAGGCTTGCCAGATCTTGGAGGATGGTCGGGCGATAGGCAAGTCGGTACCAGGCCATGTTGTCCCTACCAGCGAAGACCGAGTTGGTCCGCGATTTCCTCGCCGGACAGTCTCTCTGTATTGGACAGAGACTCTTTCAGGCGGGCACGCAGGCCGTCGCCAAGTTGGAGCCCAAGGTCTGGGTCACCCAGCAATTCGCGCAGGCGATCGTCGACGATGCCGCGCACGAGTTCCTTGAATTGTTCCTGGGACAGCTGGGAGAGGTCCATGAAGACGGAGGATACGGAGTGATCCCCCTGAAATGCAACTGCTGGTAGGATGCTAGAAACAAGCGCCGGCCTCTTTCGCGGGGCGGGAGTGGTCCAATCAAGACAGGCAGGACAAACGTATTGCGCCTACTCTGACTCCGCCAGTTTCGTTTTTCTCGTTCGTTCCGCAGACTGCTATTGGGAGGTCTCGGGCTGGAGTTGCTGGATCATGCGGTTGAGTCGATCTTGATGCGGGGGGGCCACCGTCAGAAATTCCAGACCGATGCCGGCGGATCCGGACCAGCGGACTGCGGCTTTGTCGATCATGATCGGCTGGGACTCACCTGGAATATGCAATTGCATAGCCACCTGCATGCCGGTAAAGGGGCTGATGATACTGTCTACACGGCATCCCTTGGCTGAAAGGTTTCGGACGGACCCAGCATGGCTGAAACGATCCTTATGCACCAGGGTACTGGAGAACGATACGGGAAATCTGGGGTGTTTTCTGGTGACCATAGCTGTGGACTGAGCGGTTCCTATGCGACGATGTTCACTTGGGTTGCCAGGAACTCCTTTAGACGGGTTCGTTCCAGCTCCTGCATCCCAAGAAATTCAACCCCAAACTCATGTTCCAGAGTCCACCGGACTGTGGCGGCTCGAATGGTGATGGCATTAGTCTGTTCAGGAACCTGGAGGTGCACGGTGAGTAGGGCTCCGCTCTTTACCGAAGATCGCTGACGACCTTGCAGCCACCCGTCCCGAGGTTGTATACGATCCCCATCCCGGCATGATCGCCGGCGAATGTAGCAGGCAATTCCACCTGATAGCGAGGATGCTGCCTCTGCTCCGGCATGATGTTGGTGCTCTCAGAAAGTACAGGTCTCAAAAGAGATCAAGGTAATGAGCTCTCGTCGACCATGCTTTCGCCTTACAAAAGGCTAATCGGTGAAGAGGTTGTTGTCAAAGAAATAGAGATCTTTGGACCCAATGAGTTAGGGAGGCCATCTATGAAGCGACTTGCGGGTAAAGTTGCGATTGTGACCGGTAGCAGCAGTGGGATCGGGAAGGCTGTCGCGTTACGTTTTGCCGAGGAAGGAGCTACCGTAGTGGTGACTGCCAGACGGATGGCGCTCTGTGTACAGACTGTGGCGCAAATTAAGCAGAAGGGTGGGGTAGCTTGGGCGATTCAGACAGATGTGACGGATGAGCGGCAGATCGAGCGGCTCCTCAAGGAGACGGTGGCACAATATGAACGGGTGGATATTCTCGTGAACAACGCAGGTATCCTCGGCGGCAGGAAGCTCGCAGAGACGACGACCGAAGCATTCGACTCGGTTATGAACGTGAATCTCCGCGGAACATTCTTCTGCTGCCGGGCCGGATTCGCCCAGATGAAAAAGCAGGGTGGTGGGTTGATCATTAACATGTCGAGTGTCGCAGGAGTACAGGCCTGGGCTGGCACGGGAGCCTATAGTGCTTCCAAACATGGAATCATGGCACTCACGAAATCGTTGGCCGATGAGGGCCGTCCCTTTCACATCAAGGCGAGCGCGATCTGTCCCGCCGGTGTAGCGGATGAATTGGTCGACGCCTCGCCCGAAGAGATCATTCGCAGCGAGATGATCGATCCATATGACATCGCCGAGACGGCAGTCTACTTGGCCACGCTCGGGCCATCGGCTGTGGTGCATCAGATCATTGTCGATCGTCTTGGCGCAGAGTGGTAAGAGGAAGCGGACTATGATACACACCCGCGTCATGTTTGATGGTTCTTTTTCCCATTCTGCGACATTTCCAGTCGCGACGGATCTCAATACGCAGAGCATGGAGGATTCGAGCAATGAAACGATTGGCATTCCTGCGAGGAGTCTGTTCTGCATGCGCGCTTTGCTTGGTCTTCATGGGTTGGCCGGTCGGGGCCGAGTCTCCTAAATCAGACGTCAAGGCGGTTGTTTCTGCCGGACGCACCGTCTCCTTGGAATACACGTTGACTCTCGAGGATCAATCCGTGCTCGAATCCAACGTCGGCAAGGAACCCATGACCTATACGCAGGGCGCGCATGAGATCGTTCCTGGGCTAGAAACCGCATTGGAAGGAATGAAAAAAGGAGAGCGCAAGCACGTCGTCGTCGCTCCAGCGGATGGCTATGGACCGATTGATCCACTGGCGATCCGAGAGGTGAAGAAGGAACTCATCCCAGCCGCGGCGCAGAAAGTAGGTGCGCAACTCCAAGGGCAGGCAGCCGATGGATCGACTGCGTTTCCTCGCGTGAAAGAAATCAAGGCCGAAACCGTGGTGCTGGATTTTAACCATCCGCTCGCCGGAAAGACGTTACACTTTGACGTGACTGTCCTGTCGATCTCAGCGGTGCAAGTTCCGAAGCAACCATAGGAATGGTGTCATAGATTGGCCTCCCTGCTCCATCGAGCGCAGCACTCGCCCTGTGTTGGTGCCATTTGATTTTCGATGGACGCACTTCTAGAATGCCGCCTTTGGATTGATGTTGTGATGCCCACCACCCTCGATTCGCGAACAACCTCTCAACGTAGGAAGAAGAGCACGAAGAAGTCCCCCGGCTTGGACGCTTCGTTGAAGCGCCGTTTTCAAACTCGGTTGCTGAAGTGGTACGAGAAACATGGTCGGGATCTGCCTTGGCGAAGGACTTCCGATCCCTATCACATCCTGGTCTCCGAAGTAATGTTGCAACAAACTCAGGTCGATCGGGTGATCCCGAAGTACCACGAGTTCCTGGACCGCTACCCGAGCTTTGAAGAGTTGGCTGAAGCGCCGGTTTCGGATGTGAAGAAGACGTGGTATCCACTAGGCTATAATATTCGTCCATTGCGGTTACATAGCATCGCGTGCGAGACGGTGGAACGGTATGGTGGCCATCTTCCGAGCGCTGCAGAGGAATTGTTGTCGTTCAAGGGAATCGGACGCTATACGGCCGGCGCCATCAGGTCGTTCGCATTCAACGAAGATGCGCCGATCCTGGATACGAACGTGATTCGGGTCCTTCATCGGGTATTCATGGCAAGGGGCAATCCCAAGACTCAAAAAGCGAGGCTCTGGCAATTGTCGGAAGCCTTAATCCCAAGTGGAAAGGGCTATGACTTCAACCAGGCGATCATGGACTTTGGGGCGACCTGCTGTACGGCGAGAAATCCAACCTGTCGGCAATGCCCGATGAAATCATTATGCAAGACGTACCCCTTCGAGCATAAGTAGCGAGGAGAGCGTCGGTGCGGCATGAAGATCGTTGAAGTCGCTGCCGGTCTTGTTTGTCACGAGGGCCGCTATTTGATCGCCCGGCGGAAACCGGGCGTGCATTTGGCGGGTTTCTGGGAGTTTCCTGGCGGGAAGCGCGAGCCTGGTGAAACATTGGAGGAATGCCTCCGGCGGGAGTTGTGCGAGGAACTGAGTATTCGTATCGACGTGCCGATACCCTTTCAGGTCATTCGGCATGAGTATCCGGAGAAAACTGTGGAACTGCATTTTTTCCATTGCAGGATTGAAACTGGCCAGGCTACGGCGATCGACTGCGCGGAAATTCGATGGGTCTGGCCGCACGAGCTGGACAGCTTTGAGTTTCCCCCAGCGGACCGTCCGATCCTTGAGGCATTGCGACGGCAGACCATGGGGCAGGCTTCATGAAGATCGTTCTGGACATTGAAACAATTCAAGCGCCTCGGGAAGAATGGGCGCGGTTGGTGGGGAAGCTTCCGTCAAGCGGCGATTCTGCGCCAGCGGACGAGAGCTACGATTTGTTTACGGCAGGAGCTGCCGATGTCCAACGACGCGCCGAGGATGAACAATATGCAAAATCGGCCTTCGACGGCACGTTCAGTCAGATCGTCTGTATCGGCCTGTTGGAATTTTCTGACCAGCTCGAGCCGCGTGGGTCGGTGGCCTGGTATGGCGCAGATGAGCGGGAGCTGCTCCGACAATTCTGGAACCGGTTGGCTCAGAATCGCCCGTCGCTCTTCATCACCCATAACGGTTTAGGGTTCGACCTGCCGTTCATTAAGAAGCGATCGGTCATCCACCAGGTCAAGCCGAGCCTGGACGTCAACCTTGCCAAATTCCGTACGGAGCCGGTTTATGACACGATGGCTGTCTGGAGCAATTGGGATACGCGTGGGTGGGTGAAACTCGACGTATTGGCGAGAGCGCTGAAAGTCGAAACTAAATCAGGTAGTGGGGCACAAGTAGCGGAGATGTGGGAGAAGGGGCGGGGGCTTGAGTTGGCTCGGTACTGCCTACAAGATACGTATGTGACGTATGCCTGCTATTGCCGGATGAATTTCCGGCAGCCCCTATCCAGTGAAGTGGTCTTGCTCCAGCCGGAATTGCTGAATGTCGGCTGAGGCAGACTAGCGACTCTGCGTTGCCTCCGCCAATTTCTTCTTCGGTGCCGGTTTAGCGGATACTTTGGTCGACTTGAGCGCTTTGAGTTCCTCGTCGCGGTCCCGCAGTGTACGTTTCATCCATGCCGATTCCTTGCGAAGCATACTGATCTCGGTATCCTTCTTAGCAAGGGCCTCTTTTGCTTTTCCCAACTCACTGAGTTGTTGAGCCGTAAAGTCGCTCAGTCCTGCCTCCTGGCCAACACCGTCAGAGACCATCTGGACCTTCGCCGGAGCGGCCGGGATTATGGGCATAACCGGAGTAATCGGCGTGGCTTTTGCGGTCGGCATGGCAGCGGGCATGGCCGCGTTAGCCAACGCATGATAATCGATGACCATCGCCATGGCGCCGACTGCACCTCCGGCGGCATAGGCCGGAGCCGGTTCGGTGCGTGCAGCCGATTCAGGCATGAATCCAGTCGGCTTGGCACCCCTCCCAATGGTTAAGTAGATCGATCCCTTCTGCACATAAATACTGCCCGTGGTGGGTTCAGAGCCTGACCCTGCCGATGAGGATACGCGGAACCCAACAATCTGTTCGGGTTTCGCTTTTGATAAGCCTTGTGCGAGCAGGGGAGAGAGAAACTCTGCATCCTCATCGCTGAAAATTCTCATCGGCTTGCCGCCACCACCGGACATTCTCGAAGATCCGCCCGAACCGTCGTTGACATATAACCCTTTTACAATCTTAGCGATGGTCAGTTGATCGATGACAGCGGGATGACTGGCCTCAAATGACCAATCAGCCACTTCTTCCAAGTAGACGCTACCCTTCGCATTGTGAGCGAGTTTGGTTCCACCGGCGCAACCGCCGATGACGAAAGTAAGGGCAGCGATCCCAACAAGCGCCTGCACGATCGGACGCTGCACGTTCGTTAGTATGTGATAGCTTTTCATGGCGGCTCTCCTTCTATCTATCCGGACAGATCTGTGTGTCCATTCGTGGCAAGGCGTAGGGTCGGCCTGTCGAGGGGATTACCAGATTCCCAGGCCCATCAGTGTCATACTCAGGGCAATCCATCCGAAGAGTCCCATCGCAATGATGGCTTCCAGGCTCATGGAAGAATCCGTATTTTCTTTCGCGCGTTGATCTTGATTCTCGATCATGCCTCGTCTCCAGGGAGTGTGTGTATAAAATTAAGTAGAGGTGAGTACTTTTCAAAGCAAAGGTTATGCCTCCTAGTCGTCGTGAGGCCGTCTTAGAGGTGTGCTAGGGGGCATCGGGAGAAGATGCGAACTATTAGGGAGTAACAGAAGTAATCTGAATGAGGATTAATACATGAGATAGTTACTTAATGTCATTGATAATACAGTACAATATAGCAACAACGTGCTGAGGTATTTCGTGGATTCCTGCAGGGGGAAACTTTTACCCTCTATGGGTTGTCACGAAAAAGGGAGAGCCGAGTATTTTTTGAGAGCAGTGTACCGGGCAGGATTCGCAACAGATCATGTTCGGAAGTGTTCGTTCTTGGGCCCTATCCTACAGAAATGATTCCTGGGGAAGCAGGGCGACCAACAGCGATTCAAATCGCCGTCGGGGATTCTGCATACAATGTCGTGGACGATGCATCGTAGATCGCCAGGGAGACTATGTCTCCCGGTTGAGAGGTTACGGAACTCTTGTCCCAGATGACGGTGATGTTGCCGTCCGTTTTTCCCATGCCCTGCGCGACGGATCGTTTGGCATTTCCTTCGACCAAGACGGGAACTGTCGTCCCTAGATATTCCCGGTTCCGTTTATAGGAAATCCCCCGTTGGAGCTCGAAGAGTTGTGTCACCCGTTCGGTCTTTACCGACTCGGGTACATCGTCCGGAAACTTACGCGCCGCGATGGTGTTCTTTCGCTCGGAATACTTGAAGATGAACGCCGAGTGAAATCTCGTCTCCTCGACAAGACGATAAGTCTCAGCAAACTCCGCATCGCTTTCCCCGCAGAAACCACAAATGATATCGGTAGACAGGACGATGTCCGGTCGCATGGTGCGGATATGGTCAACCAAGGCACGATACTCTTTATTCGTATAGGTGCGATTCATCAAGGTGAGAATGCGGTCGCTGCCTGATTGAAGTGGCAAATGAATTTGCTTGCAAATATTGGGGTGGGACACGATGGCGTCCAATAATGAAGGAGGGAAATCCTTGGGATGCGGGGACGTGAATCTCACACGTTCGATGCCCGGCACGTCCGCGACGGCCGTCAGCAATCGCGCAAAATTCCAGGCGCCGAATTGGTACGAATTTACGTTTTGACCAAGAAGCGTGATTTGCTTGAACCCTCGCTCGGCGATGCGGCGAGATTCTTGGATGATTCCTTCTGGATCACGGGAGCGTTCACGCCCTCGCGTGTAGGGGACCACACAGAAACTGCAGAAGTTATCGCAGCCTCTCATGACGGCAATCCAGGCATTTGCCCCGTCGTTTCGGTCGGGTACGACATCGTGATAGGTTTCATATTCCGAAAGGTCCACCGCGAGTCCCTTCTGATTCAGTCCCTCCTCTTGCGAGAGCATCGCGTTGCGAATCAACATCGGGAGTCGGCGATAGGCATCGGGACCGGCGAGCACATCGACCAGCGGCTGAATGTCCGTCAGCTCCTCTTTCAGGTTTTGAGCCATACAACCCAAGACCCCCACAACCAACGGACGTTGTTGCTTAAGTTTCTTGAGCTCGGATAAGTGTTTATAGACTTTATTGTGAGCATTCTCGCGAATCGCACAGGTGTTCATCAGAATCACGTCTGCCCGCTCTCGCTCGTCGGTAAACACGAATCCATCCTGTTTCATAAGCGAGCGAACGAGTTCCGAGTCGTACTCGTTCATCTGACAGCCAAAAGTTTCAAGGTGCACGTGAGTCGGTGCGGATGTAGTCTTCATAGAACCGGCACCCTTCGCATAGGCTGATGTTTCGCTGTCAGCTGACCCAGCGCCCAACGATCTGACGTTCCGACAATACGCACCTCTTCGAGGTGATTGGTGAGCTCGATTCGTGAGGGGACTCCCACTTTCAAGAAGTTTGCTGTAACCCCCAACCTGAGCCCGTCCATTTCCCCTGATTCAAAAAGGACGGATACGGTAGATCCGATATAGCGTTTCGCAAAGGCCAAGCGCTTACGGCTGGACAGCTCCGCGAGTATTTTCGAACGTTTCCGAGCGATAGCAATCGGCACATGGTTTGGTAATTTTGCGGCAGCGGTGCCAGGTCGTTGCGAATAGGTAAAGACATGGAAATAGCAGAAGGGCAGCTCGCGTGCGATCTCCAAAGTCTGTTCGAATGCTTCCTCAGTCTCTCCGGGAAACCCGACCATGATATCAGTTCCCAGTCCGAGATGAGGAATCGCTGCCACGGCCTGGTCGATCAGACGGACAAACTCTTTCACATTATATGGACGGTTCATGGCCGACAAGATAGTGTCGGCTCCGCTTTGCAAGGGAATATGGAGATAGGGACAGAGCTTTGATGAGGAAGCCATCCGAACTAAGAGGGCGTTTGTGATTGTCGTTGGCTCAATGGATGAAATCCTAACTCGCTCAAGCCCTTCGATCGCTTCCAATTGTTCGATCAACCCCACCAGATCGAGATCGCCCTGTCGATACTGCCCGATGTTGACGCCGGTCAGCACGATTTCCCGGTAACCTCCCGCCACAAGGATTTCGGCTTCTCGGATCACGTCTTCCGGCAGGCGACTCCGTTCATGCCCCCGCGCGAAGGGGATGAGACAGAAGCTGCACATTACGTTGCAGCCGTCCTGTATTTTCAGTAAAGCTCTGGTGGAGTCTGGTTCGCCGTACTCTGGCAGGACGAAATCTTCTCGCTCGATGGTGCGAGTATGGAGCACTTCCGGGTCTGGCTGCTTCTTCAGGGCGTGTGAGGCCGGAAGAAATGACGGTAAGTCCCATTTGAATTGATTACCGACGATGAGATCGATTCCTGGAATGGTGCGCAGCTCTTGAACCCCAGTCTGTGCATAACAGCCCGTAACTGCAACAAAGGCGTCTGGGGAATGTCTCAACGTCTTTCGGATGACGTATCGGCAGGTCCGTTCCGCATCCTCCGTCACAGAGCAGGTGTTCACGACGAGCAAATCCGTCGGTTCCCCGAACTTGACGACGCGGTAGCCATCACGCCGCAAGCGAGCTTCGAGCACCGCTGTCTCTGCTTGATTCAGTCGGCAGCCGAGTGTATGGAGAGATGCTCGTTTCATCGTGGTCGGGCCATTATAGGAAGATCCTCGCAATGGGAGCAAGGCGCTGCAGCGAGTTCTCCATGTTGCTCGTTGTCCTCGGTTGAAGGCCATAGAAGGCCATGGTACAATAATTGGCCGTACCCCGCCCCCTTAGCGTGAGTCTGTTGTGACACCTTTGCAGTTGGCGGCTGTTATCTTCATGGCATCTCTTTTTTCCCTCCCTGGACCCGTAGGGTGGACGAAGGAAGTCCTTCCTCTCGAGCCGGATCTCGCGACAAGAATTGATGAGCACTACGATCATGAGGCTCGCCTGTTCTTGATGCTGTATTCCCTTAATGGCAATGGTCAAGTCGACTACGTCACCGGCCGAATGGTCCAGGAATATGCCCGAAGTAATTATGGGAATCCGGTGTACCAGACAGAAGCCTATCCCTTATTCTACTGGTGGAACCACACCATGTACAACGATCCGGAGCAGGATGGCGTGAACGGCAACGAGCGGGTCTACCAAGAAAACGTAGAGTTTGATATATCGCGTTACAAGCCGTGTTCGTTTAATGGACAGCCCTGCTGAGTTTCGATGCGTCGGCGTGCGAAGCGGTCCTCCAATACCCCTTTGAGCTGCTCTCCCTGCCTATCGATTTCGAGAATGTCCTGAGTCGCCCCCCGTTCCAATGATATGCTATTTTCTCATGCGCATTGAAACGGCTTGATGAAAACAGCATCGTTCATCCAGATCCTTGCGAACCGGCGCATCGGTATCATGTTGCCCTTGGGTTTTGCCTCGGGGTTGCCATTGGCCCTTACAGCTGGGACGCTGCAGGCCTGGCTGACGGTTGTTGGGCTCGATCTGAAGACCATCGGCATTTTTACTCTCGTCGGCCTCCCATACACACTGAAATTCCTGTGGGCTCCATTGATGGATCGCCTGGTCCTTCCCTGGCTAGGACGCCGGCGCGGGTGGATGCTGGTGATGCAGCTCAGTGTCGCTCTCGGCTTGGCGGCCATGGCGGTGACTGGTCCAGGTCAGCGTCCGGAGATACTCGGGATCCTGGCTCTCGTAGTGGCCTTTCTCTCTGCCTCACTCGACATCGTCTTCGACGCCTATCGGACCGATCTCTTATTACGCCAGGAGCGGGGATTCGGGGCAGCTGTGTGGGTAAACGGCTACCGATTTGCGCTCTTATTTGCAAGCGCAGGGGCCCTCCTGTTAGCCGATCATATTGGATGGCAAAATACATATTTATTGCTTGCGGCGCTAATGGCGGCAGGAGCCATCACGATCCTCATCAGTCCCGAACCGTCAGAGCCCAGTGCCGTGCCGGCAAGTCTGACCGAAGCGGTTGGTGGACCGTTGAAAGAACTCTTCGCCCGTCCGGGGGTGGCCGGGCTCCTCGCTCTCATTGTCTTCTATAAAATTGGAGATGCCGTCGCGGCCTCGCTTCAAACGGCTTTCCTCATTGGGGGGATGGGTTTCTCCGTCAGCGAGGTGGGGTATGTGAAGGGCCTTGGGCTCGGCGCCACGCTCATCGGGGCACTGGTGGGGGGCGCCGCAATGGCTAAGCTTGGAATGGTACGGTCGTTATTGATCTTCGGCCTCTTGCAAGCGGTCTCAAATTTGGGATTTATGTGGCTCGCGTGGATGGGGAAAAGTTACGCGGCACTCACCACGTCGATTCTCGTCGAGAATGTGACCGGCGGCATGGGCACCGCTGCGTTTGTCGCACTGATAATGTCATTGTGCGATCATCGGTATACGGCAACCCAGTTCGCGTTGCTTTCTTCCCTGGAAGCGCTCGGCCGAGTGTTCTCCGGTCGTCCATCGGCCGACTTGGTCGAAATGGTAGGCTGGGCACAATTTTTTTTCTGGTCGTTTCTGATAGCCCTACCAGGTATCTGGCTAGTTTGGGCTCTCCGAGCGCAGTTGCATCAAGAAGCCGGTCGCGATATGTGTGGAAGAGCAGGCTTAGCTGATCAATGACTGTTTGTATCTGGCGTTGAAATAAGACGAACAGCTTTAACGTCGGAAAGGGTGCCGGGGCGGAGGGAACAAGCCGAACCGATATGTTTTGTTCATGATGTCTTCATCGAGTATCAATAAAAACCTAGGCAGTCAATTGATATCATCGAAGGCCATCCAGCTCATTGTAAGGATTTTAAGGCCGCTTGTCCTGTCCGAATCCGCATTGGTCTCCCTGATTTCTTCCCTCTTCTCCATTCAGACTGGCATGACATCCGTTCAGAAGTCATCAATCTGAGGACTTGCGTGAGTCTCCTGCGTCTCATCCTTATGGTGGTCGTACTGGCCACGAGTGTCGTGCTGGCGCTGACGAATCCCACCACGGATCAATATCTAAGCTTCGTCCAAACCGAACTTACGAAAGCTATGGATCGAATGGATCAATCCACACCCGAACGGGAAGGAACGGTGGTGAGAAGTATCTTTCGAAGACACAGCCAGGAGTTGCTCAACAGCATGGTGAGGCCTCATACCATACGTCAAAATTGGGGGATCCTCAGCCGATTTGAAACAACGGTATTGGGTACTCGAATTGTGGTCATCGGTATATGCAACCAGTTCATACCAGTTGAAGGTGTGGATGAAGCCGTTTTGACCCTTGGCCGACGTGTTTTTTAGTTTTTTTTCTCTGAGGTCCTCAGGGTCGTAATAATGAGGTATATTTTTCGATCTAAATACTGTGGATAAGTCGGTCTAAACTCCTGAGAGACGGCATTTCTGAATCGTTTGCGGTTATCCACAGGCTTTCCTCCATTTCCCCAACCGACCACTACATTTGGTATTGACAATTTCTCCAGATAGCTATATGTAGCTACTCCTCGGGCTGATCAATCGTTGGGACATCAAAATTAGGGCGCTCAACGCACATCGCCCATACCAATATTGGAGCTTGATTGCTCCTGTTCGGGGATAGAGAGTAGTCCCACGCCAACCACGCAGACTGGGGGAGGGGAAATCGTGAGAATAGAACGCCGATTTACACGTCGCGGACAAAGTCCCTATGAAGGCTTAACGTTCGTGAAACGTTCGTCGGAAATTCGTAATCCCGACGGATCAACCGTGTTTAAGTTGGACAACATCGACATTCCCGAGCCGTGGTCTCAGCTCGCAATCGACATTCTCGCCCAGAAATACTTCCGGAAGGCTGGAGTGCCGCAGCGAGATGAGCAGGGGAATCCGATCGTCGGACCAGACGGCAAGCCGCAGTTGGGAGGAGAGCGTGACTCCCGACAAGTGTTTGAACGGCTTGCCGGCTGTTGGACCGCCTGGGGGAAAAACTTCGGTTATTTCAAGACTCCTGAGGATATCGATGCCTTCCATGATGAGCTCTGTTACATGCTTGCGCATCAGATGGCCGCGCCCAATTCTCCTCAGTGGTTTAACACGGGACTTCATTATGCCTATGGCCTCTCAGGGCCTGCACAAGGGCATTACTACGTCGATCCAAAGACCCGCGAAGTCGTCAAGGCCACCAATGCATTTGAGCATCCGCAACCGCACGCCTGCTTCATTCAATCCATTGAGGACGACTTGGTCAATGAGGGCGGCATCATGGATCTCTGGGTGCGGGAGGCGCGCCTGTTCAAGTATGGATCAGGGACCGGGACCAACTTTTCGAAGCTTCGCGGCGATGCCGAACCGTTGTCCGGCGGCGGCCGCTCATCCGGCTTAATGTCCTTCCTTCGCATAGGGGATCGAGCGGCAGGCGCGATCAAGTCTGGCGGGACGACCAGACGGGCCGCCAAAATGGTCTGCCTCGATTTGGATCACCCTGACATCGAGGAATTTATCAACTGGAAGGTGATGGAAGAACAAAAGGTCGCCGCCATGGTGACCGGCTCAAAAATCTGCGGACAGCGCCTCAACGCCGTCCTCAAGGCCTGCCACATTGTCGATGGCGCCGGTCAGATGAAAATCGAAATCGATGCCAAGCAAAATCCGATCCTCAAGGAAGCCCTAGCTGCCGCTCGACGGGATGAGGTTCCAGAAGCCTACGTCCAGCGGATGTTTTCCTATGCGCAGCAAGGGTTCACGCATTTTGTGTTTCACGAGTATGACACGAATTGGGACGGCAAGGCCTACCAAACAGTGTCTGGCCAGAACTCAAACAATAGCGTACGCATTCCCAATGATTTTTTTGCGACGTTGGAGGCGGACGGCGATTGGCAACTCAAGAGACGAATCGACGGCAAGGTCTCCAAGACTATCAAGGCACGGGACCTCTGGGATCAGATTGCTTGGGCTGCATGGATTTGTGCGGATCCCGGCACCCAATACGATACCACCATCAACGAATGGCATACCTGTCCGGAGGATGGCCGTATCAATGCCTCCAATCCTTGCTCCGAATATATGTTCCTCGACGATACGGCTTGCAATTTGGCCTCGCTCAACCTCGCCCAATTCTTCTCGACCGACGCCCAGTTCGAGTTGGAGAATTTCCGCCATGCAGTGCGCCTCTGGACGATCGTGTTGGAGATCAGCGTGCTCATGGCTTCGTTTCCCAGCCGTTCGATTGCCGAGAAGAGTTTTCAATTCCGAACGCTGGGGCTCGGCTATGCCAACTTAGGTACTGTGCTGATGCGGCAAAGCATTCCCTACGATTCTCCAAAAGCACTGGCCATCTGCGGTGCGCTGACCGCCATCATGACCGGCGAGGCGTATGGCACATCGGCTGAAATGGCCGCAGAACTGTGGCCTTTCCCGGGTTATGCCAAAAACCGCGAGGCTATGCTGCGCGTCATCCGTAATCACCGGAGAGCCTCGTACAATGCCGCTTCGGAAGAATATGAGGATTTGACGATTACACCGATAGGGATCCAGCCGGAGCATTGTCCTCCCGAGTTGCTCATGGCTGCGCGTCGTGCATGGGACCGTGCCCTCGAATTGGGAACGGCTTATGGGTATCGCAATGCACAGGTCACGGTGATCGCTCCTACGGGCACGATCGGACTTGTGATGGATTGCGATACGACGGGCATCGAACCGGATTTTGCGCTTGTCAAATTCAAGAAACTGGCCGGCGGAGGTTATTTCAAGATCATCAATCAAAGCATACCCGCTGCTCTCAGATCCTTGGAGTATACCGAGTCCCAGATTCAGGACATCGTGAACTATTGTGTTGGCCGGCAAACGTTGCAGACCGCACCATTCATTAACCACGAGACCCTGAGACAGAAGGGGTTCGACGACGCCGCACTCGCACGAATGGAAGGCGGTTTGGCCCAGGCCTTCGAGATTCAATTTACCTTTAATAAGTATGCGCTGGGTGAGGGCTTCTGCCGGGAGAAACTGGGATTGACCGACGCGCAATTGAATGAATCCAACTTTAACATGCTGAAAGCGCTGGGATTCACACAAGAAGAAATCGCCGCTGCCAATGATTATTGCTGCGGCACCATGACGGTGGAAGGGGCCCCACACCTCAAAGCCGAGCACCTTCCGATCTTCGATTGTGCCAACCGCTGTGGCCGGATCGGTCAGCGGTATATCGCTGTCGATGCGCACATCCGCATGATGGCGGCGGCACAACCATTCATCAGCGGCGCCATCAGCAAAACGATCAACATGCCGGCCGATGCAACGCTTGAAGACGTCAAGTCGTCCTATCTCTTTGCATGGAAGAGCATGGTCAAGGCCGTGGCGCTGTATCGAGACGGCTCGAAATTGAGCCAGCCGTTGTCGGCCTCAACGGACAGCGGGAAGACTGTCGAAGCCTCATCCGAAGTATTGTCGATTGCGGAAAAGGTCACAGAACGAGTGTTGGTACGGTACCTAGCGAAACGGCGACCGCTTCCAACCAGACGTAATGGGTACACGCAGAAAGCCGTCGTCGGGGGGCATAAGCTGTATCTACGGACGGGTGAGTATGAGGACGGCACCTGCGGAGAAATCTTTCTCGATATGCACAAAGAAGGGGCCGCGTTCCGTAGCTTGATGAACTGTTTCGCCATTGCCATTTCACTTGGTCTCCAACATGGTGTGCCGCTGGAGGAGTTCGTCGAAGCCTTCGTGTTTACCCGCTTCGAGCCGAATGGGCCGGTCAAATTGAACGATCGTATCAAAATGTCCACGTCGATTATCGATTACATTTTCCGAGAGCTTGCAGTGACCTATCTCGACCGTTATGACTTGGCACAGGTCCAGGAAGAGGATCTTCGAATGGACTCCGTCAAGATGGACGAGCAAGATCCTGAATGTGTCGAGGAGGAAGCCACTCCTGAAACACTGGCTTCGGCCTCAATCAGCACTGAAATGTTTCCCGCACGACGTGGGGCGATGCCCCGTCATAAGAGCAATGGCCATGGAAACGGAAACGGTAGTGTGGCCCATACCGTCGAACTGAAGCGTGAAACACTGACCTTGACTGCCATCCAAGTGGCTCGCCAAAAGGGCTATGAAGGAGATCCCTGCTCCGAGTGTAAGCAATTCACCATGGTACGGAACGGAACCTGTCTCAAATGTGAAACATGCGGCACCACGAGTGGCTGTTCATAGGGGAACTGTGCGTGGGAAACAAGACCATCCCTGTGAAGTGCAGCCGTTGTGGCTGGCTATATGAGAGAAAGATCATCACGACCGCTTCTCTTATGGGATCAGGAACTCGTTCGGATTGTCCCAACCCTAAATGTGCATCAAAAGGATTTAACCCTCTCTTCGTCGAAAAACGAATGTCCTAACCAGATTGTTGTTAAATGAATACAACACTACGAGAACAAGGTATCGAGACAGTCCACGATCAGGTCGTGAGTTTGGTCGCGCAGCGCTGGGCCAAGGCCTTTCGCTGTAAAGTCACGATCCATACAAGTCTTGAGCAAAACCCCTGGGCTGATCCTCAGCAACAATGCGATATCGTCGGGTGGCAGGTGAGCTCAGCTGGCAATACGATGGAATGGATGGCTGAGGTGGAAACCGATGATTCACTCAGAGATGCCGTAACTGTGTCAGAATGGAAGAACGCGGTCGTGCGAGGGATTCCCTTCTACCTCCTCGTGCCACGCGGCTTCAAAGGATCGGCACAGAAGCTGGCAGAAGACGCCTCTGTCCCCTTTAGTTGTATTTACGAGTACACGTTGTTGAATGATCTATGTCAGGTGCTCTAACCAGTAGTCTGTTTCATCCGGTAGTCAGAGAAAAGTGGTGAGTTTTAGACCCGGTGAAAAGATCATCATGTGCCTTCACGTAACGGAGTAACTCTCATGCCCACAACGACACAGTTGGTCATTAGCGGACTGAGTAGGCCTGGCGTCATGGCTCAAGTGGCGCAGGTCCTTGGCGAGGCGAGGGTCAACATTAAAGCCTTTTCTGCTCCCGAGGTCACTGGAACGGGAAAGCTGAGACTATTGGTCGCGGATCTGGAAGGAGCCCGGGCGGCACTAAAAGCTGCGAAGATCAAGTTCACAGAGGAAACCGCTCTGCTATTGAGTCTCGAAAACAAGCCAGGGGCTTTGAAAGAAGTGGCGGATCTCCTAACCAAGGCTCGCATCAATATCAAATGCGGCTATTGCACGCCCTCACGCGAAGGAAAACGCGCGATTGTGGTCCTCACCGTCTCAAATACCGCAAAGGCGCTCACTATCCTGCAGGATCAATCTCTCGACGAGTTCTAATCATGTCTCACGGGCCTCACGCCTGCTGGTTCCGCTGCCTGGCTCTTCTTTTCGTACCTCTCCTTGTCACCACACTGGCAGCTTGCGGTGGTGCCCCCAAACCTACCTATTTCCCAGGCTATCCCGTTGGATTCGTGGAACGAGGTGTAGCCTCCTGGTATGGACCGGGATTTCATGGGAACAAAACGGCAAACGGCGAACGATATGACATGCATCAGCTGACGGCTGCTCATCGAACCTTGCCACTCGGCTCAGTTGCTGTCGTTCGATCAATGAGTAACGGCCGACAGGTGACCGTCCGCATCAATGATCGTGGTCCGTTTGCCAGGGGGCGGATTCTCGACCTCTCACTCGCCGGGGCACAGGCGCTTGGGATAACCACGGCTGGAACCGACCAGATTGAATTACGAGTGGTTGGATATCAGGGAAGAACTGTCGATATGGGGGTCCTGCGAGTCCAAGTTGGGTCTTTCTCCGATCAGCAGAATGCCTTCAACCTCTTGGAGCGATCGAAGCATCTCTACTCAGGCGGAAGAGTCCAGGTTGTCGATCTACCAGGAGGAAAGCGATATCGAGTTCAGATAGGCCAGTTTTCCACGGAAGCTCAGGCAGAAAATGCCGCATCCCGCCTCGAATCATCCCTTGGGCTTCAGTCCTTTGTGTTTCGCGACGACCCATAACGCTGGTTTTGTCTGGCCAGCCTACCGATTCTTCAGTTATTCTGCGAACATGCAATGCAACTATTTGATATTGTGGCATGTTTTCATCATATGCTTGCTCGCAATCCTGTCCTATGATACATGTATTGTCCAATGGATACAGGTCCTATAGACCCCGATCACGTCATTCTGTTCTGCCAAACATCACATTGCCGGTCCAAGGCGATAGGGGACGGCCTCTGGGCGCTCCGGCATTCCAGGCCGACCAGCATAGTCGGTCGGCTCTAATAAATTGCAATCCATGGATGTTCTAATCCTCCTAGGTCTTATTGTCATTTCAGCTGTGATCTCCACGGCCGAAATTGGTTTCTTTGCGGTCAACGAAACGAAACTGAGGGCCCTCGCCCAAACAGGCAGTGCCCGCGCGAAATTGGCCCTCCATCTCCGCAGTGACCCGCAAAAACTCCTGTCGACCATTCTGGTCGGCGATCGGCTGATTGGCGTGGCGACGCCGATGTATGCCACCTTTCTGACCTTGAACATCTATGGAGGACGTAATTTTTTTGACGAGGCGATTGCCGTCATGGTTGGTCTGCTGACCTTTGTACTTCTGGTGGCCGTCGATGTGATCCCTAAGACGCTAGCCGCCAAATTTGCGGTCCCGGTTACGCTGAACATGGCCTACCCCGTCTATGGGGTTCAGTTATTCCTCAAGCCATTTTTGTTTGTGATAGTGCCGTTGATCTACAAACTGACCGGAGGGAAAGGTCTCACGCTTCCCCTCGTGACCGAGGAAGAGCTGAAGATCATGTTGGATGAGGGAGGAAAGGTCGGAACGATTGAATTCGAGAAGGTGAAGATGATCAAGAATGTCTTCCAGCTCAAAGATATCACGGCTGAGGACGCGATGACTCCTCGTCTCTATGTCTTCTCACTGGATGGTGACCTGCATCTTAAAGAAGCGCAGGAACTCCTCTATAACTCCAAATACTCCAGGATTCCCGTATATGATGGAACGCTCGATAACATTACGGGTGTTCTCTACAAGACGAGGGCTCTGACCGAACTCGCCAAGGGGCGGAATGAGGCGAAGCTCAAGGACATTGCCTATCCTCCCCTGTTTGTTCCATCGGGCAAGACGGCGGATGACCTCATGAAGCAATTTCAGCAGGAGAAGCGGCATATGGCCGTCGTGGTCAACGAATTCGGCGGCGTGATGGGGATTGTCACGCTTGAAGATCTTCTCGAAGAAGTGGTCGGAGAGATCATGGACGAAACCGATATTACGGAAGAATTAATCAAACGGTTAGGGAAAAACCATATCCTTGTTCACGGCAGGACCGAAGTGCGCAAGATCAACGATTTCCTGAAAGTCGATCTCGGCGATGAAGCCGTTACGATCGGGGGCCTCATTCAACAGGAGCTTGGCAGAATTCCTAAGGTGGGAGAAGAGGTGCGGATCGCCAACTGCCGGATCGTCATTCATGAGGCAGAGCCTCGATCCATCCGCAGTGTCCAAATATTTCGTGAAGAGAAATCACCCGCGCACATCGAAGCCCCAAACCTCGACCTCGTCAGCTGAGCCCGTTCTTGCTTTTCCCAATCATGGCCGCAAACTCCTCTTCAGTCAGAATCGTCACCCCCAAGGCGCGGGCTTGGTCCAGTTTGGAGCCTGGGTCCCTTCCCCCGACTACATAGGACGTCTTTTTGCTCACACTCGATGATACGCGCGCTCCTGCCGCTTCCACGACCTGTTGCGCCTCGTCTCGCGTAAAGTGATCAAGTCCGCCAGTAAACACAAACGTCTTGCCCGTGAGTAAGGATTCCCGTCGGTCACGCATCGCCGTGCCTGGGGCGATTTGTATGCCAGACTCTTGAAGCTGCGCGATGACGTACCGATTGCGCGGTTCAGACCAATAGGCGACCAGGCCCTCGGAAATCTCAGGACCTACCTCCCGAATCTGTTGAAACCGTTCCTGATCCGCCGACATGATCTGCTCAAGAGACCCGAACTCACGGGCCAGGACTTTGGCGATATGTTGTCCGACTTGTCGGATCCCGAGTCCCATCAGAAAACGGTCCAGGGAGACGATTTTACTGCTTGCAATCGATTCTAAGAGGAGCGTGGCGGACCGATCGGCAAATCCTTCAAGTTTGATGAGATCGGCTTTAGTTAGGCGATAGATGTCGGCAAGCGACCGTACAAGCCCTTCGTCAACCAGCTGTGCCACGGTCTTCTTCCCTAAACCTTCGATATTGAGTGCATGCTTGGAAGCAAAATGTTCGATGGCACCTTTCAGTTGAGCGCCACACACCAATTGACCGGTACAGTAGAAGTAGGCGCCTTCGCGAGCAACCTTCGATCCACAGACCGGGCAGTGATCCGGCATGCCAAAGGGGGCATTGCGTTGTTCACCAGGGATAGGGAGACGCTCGGCAATCGCGGGAATCACATCGCCAGCCCGTTCCACTTTGACGGTATCGCCGATACGAACGTCTTTCCGCGCCACTTCATCGGCGTTGTGCAATGTGGCTCGGCTGATGGTGACGCCACCGACCTCCACCGGTTTCAATAACGCGACGGGCGTGAGAGTCCCGGTTCTTCCCACGGAGACGACGATATCCTGCACCACGGTGATTTCCTTGCGTGCTGCAAATTTGTACGCGATGGCCCATCGTGGGCTGCGGGACTTCATGCCCAGGCGGCCCTGCCAGTCTCGGCGATTCACCTTCACCACCACGCCATCGATTTCATAGGGCAGTTGATCCCGCATTGATTCCGTTTCGCGGTGAAACGTCATCACCTCGTCGATCGAAGCACAGAGTCGTCGAAACACCGGCACCGGGAGACCCCACTGGGCCAACGTCTCCAGTTCATTCCAATGTGTTGGTGGGACGGGTGTGGATACGGCCATGATTTCGTAACAGGTCACGACCAACGGACGGGTCGCAGTAATCATGGAGTCCAGTTGTCGGAGGGAACCGGATGCCGCATTACGCGGATTGGCGAAGGCGTCATCTCCACGTTCCGTCATGCGTCGATTCAAGGCCTGGAAATCATCGAGGCGCATGTATACTTCGCCCCGCACGACAAGATGATCAGGCAGTCCGGATTGCGCTTGCAGCTGCAGCGGCAGGGAACGAATCGTGCGAAGATTGATGGTCACATCCTCTCCGATTGTCCCGTCTCCTCTGGTCGCTCCACGAGTAAAGATTCCATGGTCGTAGAGGAGTTCGACCGATAGCCCATCGAATTTTGGCTCCGCGCTGTACTCAACGGATGGGGTTTCCAGTTCACGCTTCATCCGTTGGTCGAATGCCTGGACCTCGGACTGATCCACAATCGAGTCCAGACTCAGCATCGGCCGTTCGTGGGGAACCTTGATCAATTCCTCGAGCGGCGGTGCTCCGACCCGTTGCGTGGGGGAATCGGGCGTGATGAGATCAGGGTGGCGTCGCTCCAAATCGATCAAATCGTGAAATAGGCGATCGTACTCTGTGTCGGAAATCTCAGGTTTATCCTTGACATAATATAGGTTGTCATGTCGGCGGATTTCGTTTCTCAGGGCGGTCAATTTGGCAATATCGTCAGCGTGAGCCATGATGGTCGATCCAGCCGAACTCGCATGGATTTATCGAATAACGTGCGTTCGTAATCCGCAGTGGTGCTGGACTCTGCAAGTACGTGCGCAGCCAGCAATTCGTAAGCCCTCGTATTGGGTCTGCATTAGAAGATATACAGGTCTAGTTCAGTTCGTGCGTAGCGGACATCGCCGAGGTGGTCTTGCCAATACCCCAGGATCTGGTAATGCACAGCGACTGGAGGAACCCCATCTCGTCCACCACCGGCCATCAGGCCAACTGATGGACGAGGATTGGCGTCGGTCGAAGGGGAAAAGGTTGACGTCATATAGATGGTGATGAAGAGGGGGACGCAGTCGGTTCGACCGTAACATAGGTATAGGGAATGGGTCAAACGGCCTTGGCGCCATATTCGCTTTGACTTTCGCCGCGTTAGACATTATTGTAATAAGCCCAGTTTGGTCAATTCTTTGTTGACCGGCAGTCTGTATTCACTCCTTGCTGCGAGAGGGGAACTCCCTCACGACTGTAAGAGGAGGTATCCATGAAAGGGGAAAATTGCGTGGACCAATTGATGCCTAAATCCAGCTACCGAATCGTGACCATCATCTGCGGAGGGCTGTTGTTGAGCGGATGCGTCATGGCAGAGAAATACGAAGCGGAGAAGGCGCGCAGCCTGAATTTTCAACGCCTTCTGGCCCAGGAAGAGAAGCGAAC
This sequence comes from Nitrospirota bacterium, assembly GCA_963729585.1. Taxonomy (GTDB): domain Bacteria; phylum Nitrospirota; class Nitrospiria; order Nitrospirales; family Nitrospiraceae; genus Palsa-1315. The sequence goes on along the minus strand of CAVSOJ010000026.1, from coordinate 77,617 downwards.
CGGTGAGCTCGATAATGAAGCGAAACGGAGCAAGAAGGAGTTGATGGAGTATGAAGCCAGGAATCGTGAGCTCACGGCGCAGGTGCAAGCCGTGCGGGAACAATTGGCGCGCGTGCAGGAAGAAGCCGAGGCCATGAAGGAATCGGCGCTGCTGGAGCGCAAAGCCAAAGCCGATATGAAACACGCGGTCACACCGCGCAAGGCACAGCCGATTGAATCGACGCCCGATACCGGGGAACTCAGTGCATCGGCCCTCGGAGTCGTTCCGGACGTTCCGGCTTTTCAAACGCCCACAGAGTCGTTGCAGGGAAACATGCGATCGCCCACTGTTCATGTTGTGAAACCGGGTGAAACGCTCTATCGGATCAGCCGGAAGTATGGCATTAGCGTCGATAAAGTCAGAAAGTGGAACAAACTGCCAGACGATATTATCGAAGTAGGCCAGAAGCTCATCGTGGGCCAAGAGGAATAGGACGATACCGTGGCGCCGCCGCGATACTCACTCAGTCTCGATCAATTTCGGCAGTATGCCGGAGAGGGCAATCTTATTCCGCTCTATCGTGAGATTCTCGCGGACTATGAGACCCCGGTTTCTGCCTTTGCGAAAATCGATCACGGTCCCTCAGCATACCTCTTAGAGTCCATTGAAGGTGGAGAGAAATGGGCCCGCTACTCTTTTCTGGGCAGTGGTTCCCCCGCCGTGGTCTACGAAGATCGGGGCGACCTTCTTGTCGTGCAAGGCACACGCAAGAAGCGCATTCCTAGCCGTGGGAATCCCCTCGAACGTCTCCAGGAGATGATGGAGGGCTATCGTCCGGTGACCGTGCCGAACCTCCCCCCGTTCGTCGGAGGTGCCGTCGGATATCTGAGCTACGATATGGTGCGCACCTTTGAAGACTTACCTGCCAGGCAGAAGGACCCGCTCAATCTGCCGGATTTCGCCTTCCTGCTGACGGACACGATGTTGATCTTCGACAATGTTGCTCAGAAGATCAAGGTTGTGGCCACGGCTCATGTCACCGCAAAAGGAGAACGTGGCATCAAGGCCGCCTACCGATCGGCAACGGAGCGGATCGAACGCATGATCATGAGACTCAAGCGTCCACTCCGGCGAACGCGCCCGCATCGCCGCCGTCGCCCGGTGACCTTTACGTCGAACATGAGCAAGGCGGACTTTGAGAAGATGGTCGTGCGGACGAAGGAGTACATTCGGGCCGGCGATATCGTGCAAACTGTGCTATCCCAGCGATGGGAGACTAACGTGCAGGCGCCTCCTTTACAGCTCTATCGTGCCTTGCGTGTGGTGAATCCCTCTCCCTATATGTACTACCTGCGCATCGCGGGGGTCGAACTGGTTGGTTCCTCTCCGGAGACGCTCGTTCGTTGCGAGAACGGTGTCATTTCCGTGCGTCCCATTGCCGGCACGCGCCGCCGCGGCGTCACGCCTGAAGAGGATCAACAGATGGAACGGCGGCTATTGGCGGATGAGAAGGAACGTGCCGAACATGTGATGCTGGTCGATCTTGGGCGGAATGATGTTGGGCGCGCGGCGAAACCAGGCTCGGTCGTTGTGGACTCGTTCATGCACGTCGAGCGGTATTCGCATGTGATGCACATTGTGTCAAATGTGACAGGACAATTGGATGCCTCGAAGACTTCGTACGACGTGTTGCGGGCCTGCTTCCCTGCCGGCACGGTCTCTGGTGCGCCGAAGATTCGAGCGATGCAGATCATTGACGAGCTAGAGCCCACGAGGCGAGGGCCCTATGCCGGCGCGGTGGGCTACTTTAGCTTTTCGGGCAACATGGACATGTGTATTAATATCCGCACGGTCGTCGTGAAAAAACACCAGGCGTTTATTCAGGCCGGCGCGGGCATTGTCGCTGATTCAAATCCTGAACATGAGTATGAAGAGACCTGTAACAAGGCTCAGGCCATGATGAGGGCCGTCGAATTGGCCGAGCAGGGACTGGAATGACCGGAGTTGTGCGCGAGATTGGAAACAAGTACGAGTCTCGCTTTTTCCGCGAGTCGTGCGTACCACGCGAGGACGAGTAGTGTCATGCTCTTGATGATAGACAACTATGACTCCTTCACCTATAACCTCGTGCAATACTTCGGGGAACTGGGTGAAGACGTGCAGGTATATCGCAACAACAAGATTACAGTCGAGCAGATTGAATTGCTGCGACCCAACCGCATCGTCATTTCTCCTGGTCCCTGCACACCGATGGAAGCGGGCGTGTCGGTCGAGACGATCCGTCATTTCGGCGGGCGTCTCCCGCTCTTGGGCGTCTGCCTCGGCCATCAGTCGCTGGCGGTGGCGTTTGGCGGCGAAGTTGTTCGAGCCGAGCGGTTAATGCATGGGAAAACGTCGAAGATCCGGCATGATGGGAAAACGATCTTCCATCAGCTGCCCAATCCCTTTGACGCCACCCGCTATCATTCGCTGATCGTAAAGCGAGAGGCGCTGCCTTCCTGTTTTGAGATCTCCGCCGAAACGGCCGAGGGGGAAATCATGGGACTGCGCCACCGGTCGTTGGGCATCGAAGGGGTGCAGTTTCATCCGGAATCGATCCTCACCATGGCGGGGAAAGACCTCCTCCGTAACTTTCTTAAACTGTAGCGTGGCCTGCCTGGTCTCCGATCCATGATCAAAGACGCGATTGCCAAACTCGCCGACCGCTCTTCCCTCACCGAACAAGAAGCCGAATCGGTGATGCTGGAAATTATGGATGGCGGAGCGACTCCGGCCCAAATAGCCGCTTACTTGATGGGGCTGCGCCTGAAGGGAGAAACCGTCGAAGAAATCGCCGGGTCTGTGCGAGCCATGCGAGCCAAAGCCGTCCGTATCGCGGTCGGAGATCCCCTGGTCGTGGATACTTGTGGCACGGGTGGGGACGGGGCCCAGACGTTCAACATTTCCACCGCCACGGCGCTGGTCGTCGCAGGCGCAGGTCTGACGGTGGCGAAGCACGGCAACCGTTCTGTTTCATCCAAGTCAGGGAGTGCTGACGTCCTTTTGGCCCTCGGGGTCAAGATTGATACCTCGACCGAACGTGTGGCCGACTGTATCAATGAGGTCGGGATCGGCTTTCTCTTCGCCCCGCTGTATCATGGAGCCATGAAACATTGCGCCGGCCCAAGGCAGGACATGGGCATCCGAACCATGTTGAACCTCTTGGGTCCACTGACCAATCCGGCGGGGGCCACCATTCAAGTGCTCGGCGTCTACGAAAGTCGATTAGCAGCGCTACTAGGGAATGTGCTCATGCATCTGGGGTCGCAACATTGCTTTGTCGTACATGGGATGGACGGACTCGATGAGATCACGCTTACCGGAAAAACGCAGATTTCAGAAGCCAAAGGGGGCATTCTTTCGAATTATCTCCTGGACCCTGAGGAGTTCGGACTGACACGGGTCTCAGCCAAACAACTAGCCGGAGGGACACCACAAGAGAATGCCGCGATCACACGCGATTTGCTCCAAGGACGTAAAGGACCGAAACGAGACATTGTCTGTTTGAATGCCGCTCCGGCCCTTGTCGCAGGGCGCAAAGCGTCAAACCTTCAAGAAGGATTTATCTTGGCAGGCCAGGCCATCGATTCCGGTGCTGCAGCCGAGAAACTGGATCGCCTCATTGCATTTACGAATAAGGAATGATGCTGTCGTGATTCTATCCCGCATCCTTGAACACAAGAGAGGGGAACTCCGGCACAAGCAGAGCCGGGGCTATCTCTCCGAGCTGAAAGCGAGGATTCAGGACGCACCTAGTCCGCTTGGCTTTGCCGTGACCCTCGAAGCCACGAGAACAGCTGGCAGCCCTGCGCTGATCGCCGAAGTCAAAAAGGCCTCCCCCAGTCTTGGCCTCCTCCGTCCCGAGTTCACCGATCGGTTTGACTACCTCGGGATTGCTAAGACCTATTATGCGCACGGTGCCTCAGCCCTCTCAGTCTTAACCGACAAAGATTTCTTCCAGGGCAGCCTCGACTACCTCTTCGAGATCAAACAATCGGTGCCCATGCCTGCCTTGAACAAAGAATTCATGGTCGACGAGATCCAGTTTTACGAAGCGCGCGCCTATGGGGCCGACGCGGTACTCTTGATCGTGGCGGCGCTCGAACGACAGCAATTGATCGATTTCTACGCGCTCGCCCGCGGGTTAGGGGTGGATGTGCTCATCGAGACCCATCACGAAAGAGAACTCGATACCGTGCTGGAGCGACTCCCGGAGGCGCGGTTGATCGGCATCAACAATCGCGATCTCAAGACCTTCACGACGGATCTGTCTGTCACGCTGCGTTTGGCGAAACGGATTCCAGCCGACAAGCTGATTGTCAGCGAAAGCGGCATCCACCAGCGCGCCGACGTAGTGCGGTTGGTCGAAGCCGGCATCCAGGCCATGCTCGTGGGAGAATCGCTCATCCGGTCCGATGACATCGGGGACAAGATTCGTGAGTTACGAGGAACTACGACTCCGTCACACGCATAAGATGCCCGATATACCCAAAGTTAAAATTTGTGGAATCACCAACGCCGAGGATGCCGCAGCGGCGGTCGACGCCGGGGCCGATGCCGTAGGATTCGTCTTTTATCGGAAAAGCCCGAGGTACATTGAGCCGACGTTGGCCCGGCAGATCATCACGACTCTGCCTCCCTTGGTGACGGCGGTGGGCGTTTTCGTCAACGAAGACCAACAAGTGGTCCGGATGCTGATGGACGATTGCGGGTTGGCCCTCGCCCAGCTGCATGGAGATGAATCCGCCGCATATTGCCTCGAGCTGAAGCGCCCGGTGCTCAAAGCCATTCGAGTAAAGGACCGCGGTGCCTTTCTCCTTCTTGCGGAATTCCAGGGGCGCGCCGGCGTTCGAGGTTTTGTCCTCGACGCGTTTTCCGATCAATCCTACGGGGGGACCGGACAGGTGATTGACTGGTCGCTCGCCGCGGAAGTGGCCAAATCCGCCAGGGTGATGTTAGCGGGTGGGCTCACACCTGAGAATGTGGGACAGGCCATTGCATCCGTTCATCCCTATGGCGTCGATGTGAGCAGTGGCGTTGAGCGAGAACCGGGTCAGAAAGATCACAAGAAAGTGCGGGCATTCATTCGAGCAGTCAGGTTTGTCTCCTGACATGACCCAGTTTATACTGCATCTGGTCTAGATGAGCATGAGGACGATGATGGGTTCAGTTCCCGATAAACACGGTCGCTTCGGTGCGTATGGCGGACGCTATGTCCCCGAAACACTCATGCCGGCCCTGCTTGAATTGGAACAGGAATATGCCCGGGTCAAGAAGGACCGTCGCTTCCAATCCGAGCTTGCCTATTATTTGAAGCACTACGTCGGCCGGCCGACATCACTCTATTTCGCACAACGACTTACGAAGCGGTTGGGCGGAGCGAAGATCTATCTGAAGCGCGAAGACCTCTGTCATACGGGAGCCCATAAAATCAATAATGCGATCGGACAGGGCCTTCTCGCCCAGCGGATGAAGAAGCCGCGCATTATCGCCGAAACCGGGGCTGGGCAACATGGGGTGGCGACGGCGACCGTCGCGGCGATGTTCGGGCTTCAATGTGAGATTTATATGGGGACCGAAGATATGCAACGCCAGGCGCTGAACGTCTTCCGGATGAGATTGCTCGGCTCGACCGTGACGGGGGTCGACGCTGGAAGCCGCACGCTCAAGGATGCCATCAGTGAAGCCATGCGAGATTGGACGACGAACATTCGCACGACCCACTATATTCTCGGTTCAGTGCTCGGGGCTCATCCCTATCCGATGATGATCCGTGACTTCCAATCTATCATCGGGCGTGAGACTCGCCGACAAATCCTGGGAGCAGAGGGCCGGCTGCCGGATTGCCTCATTGCCTGTGTCGGGGGCGGCAGCAACGCGATGGGGCTCTTCTATGCATTCATTCGGGACAAGAAGGTGAAGATGGTCGGCGTCGAAGCCGGCGGTCTTGGGGTTGCGAGCGGGAAACACGCTGCGCGTTTTGCCGGAGGAAAACCTGGTGTCTTGCAGGGCACCATGACCTACCTGCTCCAGGATGACGACGGACAAATTAACCTGACACATTCGGTTTCAGCAGGGTTGGATTATGCGGCAATCGGTCCCGAACACAGTTATTTGCGGGATCAAGGACGAGCCGAATACACCTCGGTTACCGATGATGAAGCCATGGCCGCGTTCGATCTGTTGGCCAGAGAAGAGGGGATCATGCCAGCCCTCGAAAGCGCCCATGCCATTGCCTACACCGTGAAGGTGGCGCCCACGATGAGGAAAAACCAGATTGTGGTTGTAAACCTCTCCGGTCGTGGAGATAAGGATGTCCAGCAAATAGCCAGAATGCGAGGAATCACGCTGTGACTTCGAGGCTTGACCGTACCTTTGCACAGCTTCGGGAGGGAGGTGAGAAGGCCCTCATTGCTTATGTGATGGCAGGCGATCCCTCACTTCAAGAGACCGAACAACTGGTTGTGGAATTGGAACAAGCAGGGGCCGATATCATTGAGCTAGGCGTCCCATTTTCCGATCCCATCGCCGACGGTCCCGTAATCCAACAGGCGGCTGAACGAGCCTTGCGCAGTGGGACATCGCTTCGAAAAATCCTTCCCATGATCGCGCGCCTCAGGGCCACGACGCAGATTCCGCTAGTCCTGATGGCCTATTACAATAGTATCCATGCATTCGGTCCGGAACGGTTCTGCCATGAGGCTGTTCAGGCCGGTGTCGATGGACTGATCGTGCCTGATATGCCGCCGGATGAAGCAGGTCCCATCAAAGGGCCGGCCACTGCAGCTGGGCTTCAACTGATTTTCCTTCTTGCCCCTACGAGCACGGCGGAGCGGCGGACATTTGTGGCGCGGCAGTCAGAGGGCTTCGTCTATTACGTGTCGCTGACGGGGATCACTGGCTCGAAACTGCGCAATGTGGCCGATGTGGGTAGGAACGTCGAGAAAATCAGGAAAGTCACCCACGTTCCGGTGGCGGTCGGTTTCGGAGTTGCAACGCCGGAGGACGCTGCCAACGTCGCGGCCATTGCCGACGGGGTAATCGTCGGTAGCGCCATCGTCAAGCAGATTAGCGCACACCAGCAGAAACCGGCGATGCCGAAGCAGGTGGCTAAGTTCGTCCGCTCATTGAAAACAGCCATGCGACTGGCTCAGCCCACGATCTCTTAAGCATCTCGTCGTACTCTTTTTCTCCTGCCCAGCACACATAGTTACTACTCGGTGAGAGAGTCTTTCCATCACCTGTCTCTGCAACTGTAGCGCGAAGTATTTGGAGAAGATGGGGCGGGATTATCGTTTGGCTTGGGGAGGCATGAATTTAATCATCTCAGCAGCCAGCTCTTTCGCGATATCCTTTAAATCCGGCCGATAGAACATGTAGCTGCTCGACCGTTCATGTCGCGCCTTCCACACCGTGGTGCCTGTGGTGGCATCGACCAGACGGAGGCTCAGGCCTACTCGGCCGACATTGTCGCCTTCCTTGCGCATGTATTCCCAGGAGTTTACCCGTACCACTAGGAACGAGTCCACGTTCAGTGCCTTTCCCAGTTTGATTGCGGAGTCCTTGTCGGACTGACCAGTCATTTCCAGACGTGAAAAGTAGAACACCAGCGCATCAAATGCCTCTTTTGAAGCCTGGAAGATATCCGTCACATTCTCAGGAGACACCACACGCTCGATGTTGGCGATCTTATTCAGGGCGCCCGACAAGACTTCTTGAATATCCTCGCGCGCGCTGTCGTATTGGCTCGCCATAGGCGGGAGCACAGCAATGGCTTGGGGTCGGAACATTCTCGCCCCTGGTCCTTCCCACATTTCATGTAAGCCGCCAGCGCAACCTGCGATTAGAAGGGGAAGAAGGCAGAGGGAAATGACACGGTGTAGGTGGTGAAGTCTGAACATGGGCTCAGTATACCATTTAAAATGTCCAGGCAAGCGCGCCGGAGGCAAGTGCCCCCCCTTTGTTAAAGTCGTATCCGCCGCCAAGATCCAAGCGGAATGAATATATTCGGACGCCGATCCCGGCCGTCGGTGTAAAGATGGACCCCGCATCCTGCACATTCTTATATGTCCCGACCCGGAAGGAAAGAAACTCCGACAAAATCGTCTGCTCCATCCCGAGGCTCAAGACCTGACTCTTGAGGCCGGGAATGAATGTCTGATTGGACGTGATATCCATGTCCGCGGTCATGGTCATGGTCGACCATGGATTCAGCGCCACTCCCCCGCGCACTTGCGGTGTCAGCTTGAGCTCGCTCCCGTCAGGAGCGTTGAATGCCGGTTGATTGATGTCTTTTGCCACCACACCGAAGCGTAACCATGACGAGGGGCGATACATCGCGCCCAGATCGATACCGTATGACGTAGAGATATTTGCTTTTCCAAAGTTGTTCAGCAGATCAGGATCCTGACCGCCTTGGAGATTAGTCGTATTGGTGTAGGCAGCTCCTTGGATAATTTTTCCCGTGACACCCACGGCAAAAGTCTTATCCGCGAACGCATAAGCATAGGAGAAGGCCAATTGCCTGGCTGCCAGTCCACGAAGTGCCATCTGACCGGCAAGACTAACGGGAGTGTTAGGCCCGCCAGGCTGGGTGGCCTGTACAGGAGTAGAAACAAAGCCCCCGCTGGTCGCGACATCAGACACGTTGAACCCGAATGCGTGCTCGCCGAAGTGTCCCTTGAAGTAGAGACCGGCGGCGCCCACTCCGGAGACCGTTGCGCCGGGTCGGTTGATTTGATTGGCAATGCCTTGGGCCTTTGCCACGTTAGCGGGTGATGTATCATTCGGGTTGAAGTTTTTGAGATCGTCCAGTGCACTGCCGATCCCCAATCGGTCCGTCACCTGAGCGGTCCCTTGGATCCGAATATCCATGGATTTGACCATGGCCAGCCCAGCGGGGTTCCAATAGGTGGCATAGGCGTCGGTGGTCACGGCCACTCCGGCACCGCCCATCCCAGCCGCACGGGGGCCGACGATGGCAAACTCTTCGGCCACGGCCGGCGTCGCCACCAGCGGCAGCAGGAAATACAGAAGAATCCGAACCGATGCATGTGTTTGCATCATGACGTCATCCCAGGAACATCCACGGGTGTTTTTTTGAGTGTATTGAACGAACGAGTGCTCGTCAAGCGTTAGACGATCTGGCCGTCTTGCATGTACACGATCCGGTCTGCTTGAGCCGAGAGCTTATCGTTATGGGTGACGATCACGAAGGTTGTCCCTCGGGCCTTGTTGAGTTCACGCATTACCGCAAAGAGTGCGTCGCCTGTATGTGTATCAAGGTTTCCAGTCGGTTCGTCGGCTAACACGAGATCGGGCTTCTGCAATAACGCTCGTGCGACAGCCACGCGTTGCTGTTCGCCGCCTGACAACTCACCGGGCTTGTGATGCAATCGAGCTCCCAGCCCGACCTCCTGCAACAACGCAATGGCTTCCGGCTCGATATCCATCTGCTGCCGCCGCTGGATCAGAGCCGGCATGCAGGCGTTCTCGAGCGCGGTGAACTCTGGCAAGAGATGATGAAATTGAAAGACAAACCCGATGCGCCGATTCCGAAACTCAGCCTGCTCACTCTCCGACATATGGAACATATCCTGGTCGTCGAAGTGGACCGTCCCCGACGTGGGACGGTCGAGGGTCCCGATAATATGGAGCAGGGTGCTCTTCCCGGCTCCCGAGGCTCCGACAATGGCAATCAACTCACCACGCTGAATCCGTAGATTGACGCCTTTCAGCACCGTGAGTGTCTGCCCGCCCATCGGGAATGATTTGTAAAGATCGGTGACTGTGATCACGTCGGAGCTCCAGGATGAAAGAAAAATGATGGTGGGATCGGTGGGCTCATTCGTAGCGCAGCGCGGCCACCGGTTCGAGCTTGGCTGCCTGGAGCGAAGGGTAGACCGTGGCGGCAAAGCTAATCACGATTGCAGAACCTGCCACAAGGAGGACATCCATCGCTTGTACATGGACAGGGATCCGCGAGATGTAATAAACCGTGGGATCGAAGGTCCAAAATGTTTGGATTAGCCAGAGAAACGCATAGCCGAGCGGAATGCCGATGGCGGTCCCGGACAGGCCGATGATCAATCCATTCAGCATGAAAATGCGACGAATGCTTTTGCGTGTCGCCCCCATGGCCTTGAGGATGGCAATTTCCTTTTGTTTCTCCGTGACGATCATGGTGAGGGTGCTCACAATATTGAAGGACGCCACGATCGTGATCAGCACCAACAGCAGGAACATCATCGTCTTCTCGAGCTTGAGGGCCGAGAACAGATTGCGGTTCATCTGCATCCAGTCGCGCGCACCATAGGCGAAGCCGAGCGACTGCTCCACGGAACGGGCTGTCTCGGCTGCGCGAAAGACGTCCGTGACCTTGATCTCAATGCCCGTCACGGTCTGCCCCATGTTAAAAAACTTCTGCGCCTCCGCGAGATCGATGTAGGCCAATGACGAATCATACTCGTACATGCCGGATTGGAACAGGGCGACCACCGCGAAGGTCCTGATCTTCGGCACCATACCGATCGCGCTGATTGGACCGACGGGGGAAACGACATTGACCGTATCACCAACAAAAACCCCGAGTCGCAATGCCAATTCCTTGCCCAGGATGATGCCGGGTTTCTCCGTCTCAACGGCCGGGCCGGTCGGGTCATCTGCAGGCGGCTGCTTTACCTTGACCGGTCGGCTCAGGTCGGCCAGCTGTCCAGCCGAGAGATTCTTGGCCAGTTCGGTTACCGTGCCCTCGCGTTGCGGATCGATCCCTCTGATCACGATGCCTTGCACGCCGGTTTGGGTCGTGAGCAGGACCTGCTTGAGCACAAACGGGGTTGCTGCAACGACACCGGGCACGGTCGCGACCTGTTTGGTGACGGGATCGTAATCGCTCATGCCATCCTTCATCCGATCCTGCACGATGATATGGGCTGTCGTCCCGAGAATCTTGGCCTGAATATCCTCTTTAAAACCGGTCATGATGCCGACTGTCCCAATCAGGGCGGCCACACCGAGTGTGATTCCGGCGATTGAGACCACGGTGTTCAATGAAATCGTCCGATTCCGGCGCTTCGCGCGCAGATATCGCAACCCGACAAAGATTTCGTAGGGGAGAGCCACCGTTATTTCTCGGGTCTCAGTTGGGGGAAGAGGACGACGTCGCGAATCGAAGCTTGGTTGGTGAAGAGCATGATCAGCCGGTCGACGCCGATGCCTTCGCCTGCGGTCGGTGGCATGCCATACTCCAGGGCCCGCAGGAAGTCTTCGTCGACGAGATGCGCCTCTTCGTTGCCCGCCGCCCGCTGCGCCGCTTGCCCTTCAAACCGTCCTCGTTGATCCAGTGGATCGTTCAACTCCGAAAAGGCATTCGCGATTTCTCGACCGGCAATGTAGAGTTCGAAGCGGTCGGTCAATGCAGGGTTCGAGTCTTTGCGCCGTGCGAGCGGGGAAATTTCAATCGGGTAGTCGGTAATGAACGTCGGCTGCTGCAGATTGGGTTCCACCGTTTCTTCGAAGATTTCGTTCACGATATTGAAGAGCGGCCATTTCGGATCGACCGCGATGCCCAGCTTTTTGGCCGCCGCAATCGCTTTGTCCTGATCCTCAAGGACGGAAGGGTCGAGGTGATTCACCTCCAGAATAGACTGATGATACGACCAGCGGCGCCAAGGAGGCGTAAGTGTAATCTCCTTGCCCTGATAGTCGATGACCGTCTTGCCGAGGATCTGCTGTGCCAGCGAGGAGACGAGTTCTTCCGTGAGGATGATCAAATCCTGATGGTCGGCATAGGCAACGTAGAATTCCAGCATCGTAAATTCCGGATTGTGAATCGTCGAGATGCCTTCATTCCGGAAGTTGCGATTGATTTCGAACACGCGGGGAAAGCCGCCCACGATCAGCCGCTTCAAATAAAGTTCCGGCGCGATGCGGAGATAGAGATCGACGCCGAGCGCATTGTGATGCGTGACAAAGGGTTTTGCCGCCGCACCGCCGGGAATCGGATGCATCATCGGCGTTTCGACTTCAAGGAAGCCTCGTTCGATCAAGAAGGCGCGAATGCCGGCGATGATTCTGCTGCGGGTGGCGAAGATGCCATGGACCTCGGGATTGGCAATCAAGTCGACATAACGCTGCCGATAGCGGGTTTCCACATCCGTCAACCCATGCCATTTCTCAGGAAGGGGCCTGAGAGCTTTGCTCAAGAATGTCAGCTGCGTGACCTCGACGGTGAATTCATTTGTCTTCGTGCGAAAGAGGGTACCGGTTACGCCGATCCAATCGCCAAGATCGAGTTGTTCGGCGACTTTATAGGCCTGCTCTGAGAGATGATCTTTCTTGAGATAGACTTGAAGCCGGTCGGATCCGTCTTGCAGCACCGCAAAGCCTGCCTTGCCGAATCGCCGGAGGGCGACGATGCGTCCCGCAAAGGTACAGGGGACCTTCTCTGCTTCCAGTACCTCTTTGGTTTTCTCGCCATGGAGTTTGATCAATTGGCCCGCACGATCCTTCACTTCGAATCGCGTGCCGTAGGGAGCCACGCCCGCCTCACGCAGGACGTTCAGCTTCTTGATGCGTTGCTGCTGCTGTTCGTTCAGCTCATCCATAAATTTCGCCGTTACCGATTCCTCGGTCAACTATCAAACTCATCCGTTCCCGACTGTTGATAGCTGAGAGCGGTTTTCCCAAGCTGCTTCATTTTCAAATAGGCCTCGATAAATCCGTCCAGATCACCGTCCATGACGGCGGCTACCTGACCCACTTCATAGCCGGTCCGGTGGTCTTTAACCATTTGATAGGGTTGGAACACATACGACCGGATTTGGCTGCCCCAGGAAATATCCTTTTTCTCGCCCACGATCGCATTGAACTCCGCCTCTTTCTTTTTCAGTTCCAATTCGTAGAGGCGGGCCTTCAAGACCTTCATCGCGCCATTGCGATTCTGGAGCTGGGACCGTTCGTTCTGACATTGCACGACGATCCCGGTCGGCAAGTGTGTCATGCGGATGGCCGTCTCGACTTTGTTCACGTTCTGGCCTCCGGCACCGCCAGCCCGGAAGGTGTCGATCTTGAGGTCTTTGTCTTCGATTACGAGTTCGATTTCATCGTCCGCTTCGGGATAGACGAACACGGAAGCAAAGGAGGTGTGCCGCCGCTTGTTCGCATCGAAGGGTGAAATCCGTACGAGCCGGTGCACCCCCGCCTCGGCCTTGAGATAGCCATAGGCATAGGCCCCCGTTACTGAAAGCGTCACGCTCTTCACTCCCGCTTCTTCTCCAGCGATCAGGTCCAACGTTTCAACTTTGAATTTCTTGCTCTCGGCCCAACGCACGTACATACGGAGGAGCATCTGTGCCCAGTCCTGCGATTCCGTTCCCCCGGCGCCGGGATGGATTGCCATAATCGCATTGTTGGGGTCCAGTTCGCCGGAGAGTAGCAGTTCAAGCCGGAGGGCGGCGAGTTTGGGCTCAAATTGATTCAGCTCAGCGATGAGTTCCTTCTCGAGTCCAGCGTCGCCGCTTTCTTCTGCCAACTCGAGTAACGCACCCAGATCGTTCATCTTGCCATCGATTTCACGCCACTGTTGCAGCTCGTGTTCGATCGAGAATTTCTTCCGGCTGATCTTAGCCGCCGCCTGAGCATGGTTCCAAAAATCAGGTTGCGACGTCTGCTGTTCCAGATGTGCCAACTCGGCCGTCATGCGAGCGAAGTCAAAGATGCCCCCGTAGTTCCGATACCTGTTGCGCAACCGACTGAACGCGAATCCGTATGTCATCTAACATCGAGCGATCCTTTCACATTAAACCGGTGTGGCAGCCACTGTGTCGGGTTCAGGTCCCTTGGTGCGGAAATAACTGAACAGGCACAAAAGCGCGCAGATTATAACACAGCCGTAGGCAAACACATCCCCGTGTCGGCTGTAGAAGGTGTGAGGACGCCAGACCTGTATCGTTGCCTGCACGGCCTGCTCCGTGAAAATCGGGGTGGCTTCGACGATGCGTCCGAACGGATCGACGAAACCGGAGATTCCGGTGTTGGCTGCGCGGGCAAAGGCCAAATGATTCTCGACCGAACGAAACACCACCATTGCAAAATGTTGTGATGGTGCCGACGAACGACCAAACCAGGCATCGTTCGTCAGGGTCACCAAAAACTCCGCACCATTCGCGGCGAATTGCCGAACTAGATTCGGAAAGATCACTTCATAGCAGATGGCCACGCCGAATTTCACCGGTCGCGGCATTGTCCCAGCTGTGCTGACAGCCGCGGACCGGGGCTTCGGTGTCAGAGTCAAAGTTGTCGAACCGGGCCCCGCTTCGAAATCGCCGATCCCTTCCACCAATTTGTCGAGAAACATGAGGAGCGAAGACTTCAACGGAATATATTCGCCGAAGGGCACCAGATGATGTTTGTCATAGCGGCCCAGGACCTGACCATCCGGTGAGAGGAGATAGGCACTGTTCAATAGATAGGCCCGCCGATCCGAATAGAATCGGAGGGCGGGGCTGCCAAACAAGATTGGCGCCTGGGCTCGATTGGCCAGTGCGATAACTTGCAATTGATAGACCGGTTCCCGCTCAAAGACGAAGGGTGTCGCTGCCTCCGGCCAGACCACCAAATCCGTAGCACGACCGAGTTGCCCCGTCAGCCGGTCAAAACGTGCGAGGGTCTCGTCTCGATAGGCGGCATCCCACTTCATTGCCTGATCGATATTGGGCTGGACGACCCCCACGGTGACGGACGAGCGGGAAATATCAGAAAAAGGCGTTCCAGATAATGTCCTCAGGCCATATTCCCATGAAAGCGTCACCAGTAATGCCGTCATCGTGACGAGTTCCCAGGGGAGCTTCGCCGGACGGAAGCCCCGGAGCAGCGGCATCAGCCAGGACAGCAATTCAGCCAGCGCGACATTCACCAGCACAATGAGGAACGAGACCCCATAGACTCCCATGTGATCTGCAATCTGAATCATCTCAAGTTGGCGATATTGCGAATAGCCGAGGAGGCCCCAGGGTAATCCGCTGAGCATATACGTCCGAATCAATTCGAGGCTCACCCACAAACAGGGAACTGCAAAGAGGCCATAGCGAGGAATCAGGCTCCGAAACCAGATGGCCCCGGCAGAATAGACGCCAATGTAAAGGCCGAGATAGGCCGTGAGCAGCAACATGATGCCGTAGCTGATCATCAGCGGGACTTTGCCGTATGTATTCATGGTGGTCACTACCCAGGCCATCATGCCGGTAAAGGCAATCGTACCGGATAGCCAGCCGATCCAAAACGCCTGTGTCTTGCTCTTGCCATCCAACGCCCAATGCAATGGCACGAGGGCGATCCATGCCAGCAGACCGAGGTCATAGTTCGGGAAGCTCAGCGGGAGGAAGAGCCCGCTCGCGCCGGCGAGGACGAGTGAACGCGCGAGGGAGTGGGTCATGGGCCGCACCTTAGCGAAAGCCGGAGAGGGATGCAACTTCCTGTTTTGGCAGGACCTGCTCCCGCTTGCGACGTCATGGATGAGTTGAAACATTTTGAGTTGACGGACATCCGTGGAGCACCTATAAGTAAATGTGAGAATCCGGTATCCGTCCGGTATGGAGAGATGGAGCAGATTATCACCACATGTTTTGGAGCCGGACTGTCATGACCCTGATGAAGCAGCGCGACCAACGATTAAGACGAAGTAGGAGGTCATGCCATGGATCGAAGAGCCATTAGCCTGTGTCTGACTCTCATGCTCATGTTTGCCGGCTGCTCCGGTAAAAAGGTGGCTTCCACGTCCGGGGATCAAACCTCACAGTCCGGTCGGAGCCAGAGTGAAACGATCAAGCCAGACGCAATTGCGACCGTGCCGATGGAACGCTCATTCGATCGGCCCTCCACAAGCCCCACGACACCATCCAGCGATACGCCAGCGGGTCTCTCGCCGAGCACACCGGCCGGCTCTCTCGCCGGCAACGTACCAGGCGGCAATGCCTTAAATGACGTCTTCTTCGATTTCGACCGTTTTCAGATCAGGCAGGATGCCGTATCGGCATTGGACGCCAATGCCCGATGGCTTAGTGCCAATGCGAACAAGACGGCACTGATCGAAGGCCATTGCGACGAGCGCGGCACCGTGGCGTATAATCTCGTCCTGGGTGAGAAGCGTGCGCGTGCGGCCGAGAAGTACCTCAAAGACCTGGGCATCCCGGCCTCGCAGCTCCAGATCACGAGCTATGGAGAAACAAGACCCTTCTGCAAGCAGCAGAACGAAGACTGCTATCAGCAGAATCGTCGCGTGCACTTTGTGACTAAATAATATTGTCGGTGGCTCAAATGGAGGCCATGCCCTAAGTATCAGACCATTACATCACGAGGGAGGGACTTGTGGAGCACTATCAAATCGCGGGAATCGGGCTTCTTGGAATTATCTTGGTTTCCGGCTGCGCTGGCAAAGGCGAGAATATCAATCTCAAGGTTCCCGTGGGGAGCGGGGCCGATGGGAAGGTCGTCGCAATGAACTCCGCGACCATTGCAATTCAGCCTTTTGAAGACAATCGCACTGACCCGGCGCATCTTGGTATGAGACATCATCTCTGGGGCGGCGAGAGTCACTTCAGCCTACCCAGTGGCACCCTTGGAGATGCCACGGCACAGGCTTTTGCTGAATATCTCAAGGGGAAAGGCTGGAACGCCTCCGTCGCCAAAGGCAACGGAGCAGCCGGTGCAGACATGACCATCACCGGTAAACTTGTCGATGTCGGCGTTGATGCTAAGAGCGGGATCGGACAGACCACCCTCAATGCCAAGAGTAGGATGGTCGTTCAGGTGAAGAATCTTGCCGACGGGAGTCAAATTCGTGAGACCCTCTCCAGCACCGGGAGCAACCAGGTCATCTGGTTCGACCCAGAGGATGCCCAGGAGTTGCTCAACGATCTGTACAATAAGAATTTCGAGAAGTTCATCACTGATACCAAACTTGACGGCAAGATCCTCAAGCTTCGATGACCAACGTTTCGCTCGAGATTCATTTTCCGTGGCGCTGTAAGGGATCCAGCCTTACGGTCCCGCGCAGAGAGAGACTTCGTGGTCTATGGTCGATGAGACAGGGTATCCGAACTCAGGCTTTCCAGGCGCTCAGATCTTTTCATCAAGAATAATCGCCTCGGGCCTACAATCTTGGCATCGACCAGTGGCACCGGTCCGATCCGTCCACATGATTTTTCCTTTCACGATGAGTATCCTCTTTCCAGAACCGCTGATTGGAGATCCTCTGAGACAGCATGGCCCCGGTCGTCCAGTATATGTAGCCATGCCCTATACAAGGAGGCACATGGATCGACGAAAACACCGGCGTGTGCCGGCACAGGTGCAGGGATTCCTGTTGGGGAACTCGCATGAGGTCGAAACGGCCACGCTCGACCTCTCAATCGGTGGCGCCAAGTTCGAGTGTGATCTGGATGTCTACCCAGGCAAAGTGATCCGCGTGCGCCTGATCATTCCAGGCGCGGAGGAACCGGTCTCGATCGAGGACGCCCGTGTACAGTGGGTCGGAGAGGACTCATTTGGGGTCTCATTTCAGAATGTCCGGCCTGGCGAACTCGATGAACTCGAGCAACTCATCGACGAATACGAAGATGTCGAAGGCAGCGGCCACGCCTAGTTTGCCAATGCTTGACTCACACACATCGGAGGAATATCGTATCACTGTGGGGGGAGCCTAACGCCCCGAGGGAATATGGTTCACTAGGGGGTCGAGCGTTGGGATGGTGTGCAAGCCCAGCTTGACTGGGAAGCCTGAAGTCCCGCCAAGATCTCCGCCGTACCTAGCCGTCCTCGGTAGGTGCGCGCTCCTCCCACTTAAATTATCTTGTTCAACTCGTTTGGACGGTTTACCGTATTCCCCATCGCGTCACGGTCTGCCTCACTGCTTGGCGTCTCATCTTTTGGGCTCCCTCTCATAGGCACGCATTGCGATTCACTCGCAAGGAATGGCAGCGAGGGTTTGCTGATCCGCTCAATCTGTGTACAATGCCGCGCGGTTTCTTCACGTAATTTTTTCAAGAGGACGAATGGCCACACACAAGCTCCCTGCATCTGCGCCAAGATCCGTATCTCCGTCGAAGGCACCGGCTACACCCCCTGCGTCCAAGAAAACCACTCCTCGCACGCCCGCGATAGTGACGGCAGTGGAAATGGGTGCCAGGCAGCGGGAGATTTCCGTTTCCGAGTTTTTCACCAAGAATCGGCATCTCCTCGGTTTTGACAACCCACGCAAGGCTTTGCTGACCTGCGTCAAAGAAGCAGTCGACAACGCATTGGATGCCTGTGAGGAGGCCGGGATTCTTCCCGAGGTTACCGTACAGCTGGAGGCTGTAGGGGCCGGATCTTCCGCTGTACCGTCTGCGAGTCAGGCGACCCGGTTCCGGATTACCGTCACGGATAACGGCCCCGGGATCGTCCGCCAGCAGATTCCCAGAATCTTTGCGAAGCTCTTGTACGGCTCCAAGTTTCATCGCCTCCGCATGAGCCGCGGCCAGCAAGGGATCGGGATTTCTGCGGCAGGGATGTATGGCCAACTGACGACGGGAAAACCGGTGAAGATCATTTCACGCACCGGTCCGAAAGCCTCGGCCCATTACTTCGAAGTGCAGATCGATACGAAGAAGAATGAACCCCTGGTCCATGAAAACAAGCAGATCGAGTGGAGCCAGCCACGCGGGACGCAGGTGGCGATCGAAGTCGAGGGGCGTTATCAGAAGGGCCGCGCCTCGGTGGATGAGTACCTCGAACAGACGTCAATCGCCAATGCCCACGTCAGACTTGTCTATCGAACTCCGGAAGGCGAGACCAAGGAATATCCCCGCGCCTATCATGAACTGCCGTCCTCGCCTCGGGAGATCAAACCGCATCCCTACGGCATCGAGTTCGGGATGCTGCTCAGAATGCTCCAGGAGGCCAAGGGCCAGACCCTTTCGAGCTTTCTATCGAGCGATTTCTGTCGTGTCACGCCCGCGCTCGCGGATGAAATGTGCAAAGCGGCGAAGATCTCACCCAAAGCGAAGCCCCGGGACATTCGCGGCGCGGTAGCAGAAACGCTCTATCACACCATTCAATCGACGAAGATCATGGCTCCGCCCACGAACTGCCTTTCGCCCATTGGTGAAAAGGCGATTCTTTCAGGCCTCTACAAGCAGATCAAAGGGGAGTTCTATACGGCAGTGAGCCGCCCTCCCTCCGTTTATCGCGGCAATCCCTTCATCATCGAAACGGGGTTGGCCTTCGGCAAGGCTCCGGACGGCGCAATGACGACTGAGAAACCGGCGATACCGCTGGCAGAGGGAGAGCAGAAGGAGGAAGACGCAGAACTCGCACGCGTGATTCGTTACGCCAACCGGGTCCCGCTGCTGTATCAGCAATCAGCCTGCGCCACATTCAAAGCGGTGCTCTCCACGACCTGGCGCAATTATGGGATTGCCCAGTCACGCGGGGCCCTACCGGCCGGACCGATGGTGATTTTCGTGCATATCGCCTCCGTCTGGGTTCCCTTCACGAGCGAATCCAAGGAAGCGATCGCGGAATACGATGAGATAGTCAAGGAAATCACCCTGGCGCTCCGCGAGTGCGGGCGGCGACTCGGACTCTTTCTGCGCCGGCGGGAGCGGGCTGCGAGTGAATACCGTCGGCGCAATATTTTCGAACTCTATATCGAGGAAGTCGTCGAAGCCTGTAACCGGCTGAAGGGTGGAAAGCTGCCTACAGAAAAATTGAAAGCCCAGCTGCAGAGGATTGCGTCCTCGCGGACCGGAGGACTGAAGACGGACGAGACGCTCGGCAAGACGGGCGCTGGGCCGGAAGGGTTGCCGCACTCCATCATCGTCACAGCTGAAGGAATTGAAGGAACTATTCCGCCAACCCTCGATGTGTCACGGACTATTGCGCCGGTGGCCGATGCATCCGATGGAATGCGAATCGAAGAGAGGAAACCGGCCTCGAAACCGGAGCACAATCGGACCACGAAGACGAGACCTGCCAGGAAACATCCAGGCGAGGCCGTACCGGTCCCATCGATTCCAGAGAAAAAGTCTCCCCGACGACAGCAAGCCGGTGCGGTTCGCACAAGTCGCAAGGCACGTCGGATACACAAGAAACTATAGGACGACGCATGGCCAAAACGAAACACACAAAAAACGGGGCGGTCGAAAAGAAGTTGATCGGGCTGGCCGATCTCGTCATCACGGCTGCCCAGCGCGCAAAAGATCCGACTATGGCAATTCCCATTCGCGCCCTTTCGAACGTGACCTTCAACCCACGCAAGGGGTTGCTTGAGATGGGAGAGAAGAAGCAGGCGCGTTCATTCTTCAACGTGGGTATGGCCAAGAAGTTCATGCAGACCATGTTAGTTGCAGACGCGCTGTCCGAACTCCAGCGCGCGGAGTTGACGACATCACTCAGAGAGATTTACTACCGGACCAAACACACCATTCAGGACTCGCACGAGAATACGTTCGATACCCAGGATGAATCGGACCCAATCATCGAAGATCTTGAGGTGTCACTTGTGGCGCTCCGCGAAGAGTTGCACGTGCGCGCAGAGAACGGGGGGAGTGTGGTCGGCCCCCTCGTGCTCGGGGACGACGGCGATCGTGTCGATTGCGCGAAGCTGGGGAAAGGCGGGTATTCGGTCCCCTCGATTGTCGAGCCGGAATATGTGGAGATCCGTCGCTGCACCGCTGACTTCGTGCTGCTGGTCGAAAAAGGCACGCAGTGGAACCGTCTGTCGGAGGACAAGTTCTGGCGGCGCTATAACTGCGTCTTGCTGACGGGAAACGGGCAGCCGCCACGCGGAGTTCGCCGCCTGGCGCGGCGATTGCACGAAGAGTATCGGCTGCCGGTCTATGTGTTGGTCGATAATGATCCCTGGGGATACTACATCTATTCTGTCGTCAAGCAGGGCTCGATCAATCTGGCCTTCGAGAGCCAACGCATGGCGATCCCAAAAGCCAAGTTCATCGGCCTCTCGAGCGCAGATCCTGAGAGGTACGAACTCCCGCGTAACGTCGGGATCAAACTGAATGAAAAGGACATCGCTCGCGCGAAAGAACTCCTCAACTATCAGTGGTTTCAGAAACCGGCCTGGCAGGCGGAAATCAAGCGAATGCTCACGAGCGGACTCAAGTACGAACTTGACGCCCTCGCCAACAAAGACTTTCAGTACCTCACGAAAAAATATCTTCCACGGAAACTGAAAGAGAAAGACTGGCTGGATTAGGGCAGCCCCTCTCTTCCATCACACCGTGGCGTGAATAGTTAGTTCTCGGGCAACATCATATAGAGCCCGACCAGAATGATCGGCGCCGCCACATACATCGCCTTCTTCCCGAAACTATCGTAGACGCCATAGATCAAGATCGCGGCCATGAGACCGAAGTAGAGTTCTCCGATCCCTCGGTATCCTGCGTTGTGTTCCACTGCCAGGGCGAGTGTGGGCGATCCCAGAATCAGTCCGGCCGAAAGGGCTGCCATTCGTTTCATCTTGGTCTCCTTCTCGATGAGGTTAAGGCCCATGACGTGATGTCGAATATGGATACCGCTGCACAGACAAAAACGCCCTCATGGCGATGGACACCAGGAGGGCGAAGCTCGGTTTCCGAGCGAGACTATACGATTTGATCGCAAGGGCTAACAAGGAGTCACAGTACACCTTGGTGTTGCATAGGTTAGATAGACACATGCTGCGCCTTCCACCATGGGAAGTCAAACCAGTCCCCTCCTTGCTTGCGACCCTGTTCAAGGCGGTGTTAAGATCCTAGCATTGTTGGAGGGAGTCGATGCCGAACATTCTGCTCTTGGTTTCGCCGAGTTGTGGTGCCTGCCCATCAGCGAAAAGTCTCTGGAAACAGTTGCGGGTGAAGTATAGCTTTAGCTATCGGGAGGTGGATATCACCACAGAAGACGGACGGAGCCTCGCCGACCGACATTCGGTCAGGGCGGTTCCTGCTACCATTATCGATGGACGACTGACGTTCGTCGGCGTGCCGAGTCGGGAGAGCGCTGAGAAGGCCTTGCTGCTTAAAATGAAACCGCGCGAATAGGGGACGGACCGTTCCATGGCCGACGACGACGATTTTGAACTACCGGAACTCCCTGTCATCGACAAGGGACCCCCGCCCGAGTGCCCCATGTGCGGCGATCCAATGGGATTCATCGATGGCGACTGGTGTTGTGTCGATTGCAATGGAGAGCTATTGGGGCCGGAAACCGGCTAGCGGCATGAGGCACGCGGCCAGGGGCGTGACATGAGCAACCCTCTGGCCGGACAATCCATTGTCTAGTGGCCAGCCTCCTGCCTCTTCCCATGCATCCCACGCCATTCATCAAGCATGCTTCGCATTGTTACCGGGCCGTTTCATCCAGTTCTTGAGAATGCCCTGATTGAGGACATTCGGTCCTGCAAGACCGACGATCCTTTTGCTCCGCTCGCTGTCATTGTCCCTTCGGCCTCCCTGGTCGAGGGACTTAAAGTGTTACTTACGCATCACGCACCGCGCGCTTTCCTCAACATACACTTCCTGACATTTCACCAACTGGCCCTCCGTCTGCGTGATGATCTCGCGACGGTCTCAGGAGCCGGTCCTGGACAGACCCTGCAGCTGGTCGACGATTTCTTTTTCGAACAACTTGTGCGGCAAGTGGTTCGGCGCAAGCTTCCAGGACTCGAACCTCTCACGCGGTTACCTGCCTCACCGGGAACATGGAAAGGCCTGTGGGCGACGGTGCGCGATTTGAAAGACTCGGTGGTCGAGCCGGCAATGGGATTGAAAGCCATCGCAGAAGAGGTGTTTGAAGAGGATGACCGCACCTGGCTTCGTTCCCTATTTACCCTGCATGCGGCCGTCATGGAAGCCAGCCGGGCGCTCGGGGTCGGTTCTCCGGATGACCTGGCTGCCTCACTGGGCCAGGATCTCTCACGTTCCTCCTTCCTCAACGGGCAGCGACACCTATTCTATTATGGTTTCTATGACCTCTCGCAGGTTCAACTCTCGTTCTTTGAAGCGGTGGTCCGCGTCGCGCCGGCCACATTGTACTTTCCGTTTCAGGACCGCCCGGCATTTGTCTTTGCCCGCCAATTTTTAGACCGCCACCTTCTTCCGCTGGCAGACACCCATGAGGGCCGGAGTGCGGACGGGGACCAATCAACTGAACTGGTCGAACTCTCCGTCGTGAATGTCATCGGAGTCGAGGAGGAGTTGTCGAGGGTCTGCCGTGAAATCCTGACCTTGGTCGAGGTGAATGGCTATCGGTTCGACGAGATCGGAGTGGTGGCCCGTACACTGGAGCCCTACCAGGTTCGGCTGCAATCCGTGTTCGATCATCATCTGGTGCCCTTCACGTCAACGGCGGGAAGGCCGCTGTCACGAGAACCACTGGTGAAAACCCTCTTGCGTCTCGCCTCGCTCCCCTTGAATGACTTCGATCGTACAGCCGTGCTGGATGTAGTCACGTCGCCCTTCTATAACGCAGAGGGTGCCGGCGCCTCCAACGCGAATCTCCGGCCTGATATCTGGCGTTCCCTCGTCCATACCTTGGGTATTACAAAAGGGGAAGCGGAATGGAGGCGCCTGGCGGAACCGGCCAGTTCGTCGATTCTTTCCGATGCAGAGGCGGATACTGACGAAGACGATGAGCCCATGCGCATGACGAGCGTGACTACCCAGCCGACGTACTTGTGGGAACTGGTGTCGCGACTGATTCAAGATTGCCAGGCCCTCCCCGCGCAAGGATCGATCGGAACATTGACCGATGCATTCCTTACCCTGGTGAAATCCCATATTCATATGCCGGACTTGTTCGACGGACCTTCGACGGAGTTCTCTGAGCCTTCAGATCTCACCACGGTGAGTTCACAGATCCGATCCTCGCTAGCCCGTCTGCATCAGCTTGACCCGCTCGGAGGGGACATTTCATGGGAGGAATGGGTCGAATTGTTCCGGCGAGTATTGGACGATGCCAGAATCCCTATCGAAGGGGACAGACACCAAGGTGTTCAGGTGCTGGATGCCATGACGGCCCGCGGCCGGACGGTTCGAGCGCTCTTTATTCTCGGCATGAACGAGAAATCCTTTCCACGGTATGTGCGTGAAGACCCATTCCTGCGTGATCGTCAACGAGTCGTGTTGGAATCGACCCTGGGCTACAAGATCGATGAAAAATTAGCCGGGCATGAAGAAGAATTGTTATTGTTTGAGCTCCTCAGCCGCTCGGCAACCAATCGGCTGTATCTGTCGTATCAGCGAGCCGACGAAACAGGACGAGCCATGGCCCCGTCAGGCTTTATCGCGATGGCCATGCGCGATCTACGATTCGTCGGGAGGCCGGAAGAGACGGTCCCTCGACGGTTGACGGTGCGGATCAGCGAACATCCGTCGATTCAAGACCTGTTACCGGCAGAGGAATTGGCCTTGGGTTGCCTATTGCAGGGCCACGATGCGTTACCCTTGCTTGATGTGATGGGCCGAGACCGGCCTCTCTTTGAACAGGGCCTCGCAACCGTGAAAACCTTTGAACGGGAATCCCCCGAGCTTGGTCCTTTTGACGGCATTGTCGGCGCACCCGCACCTGCACCATCGAAAGATTTGGATCGGAGCTTCTCTCCAACCGCATTGGAACGGTATGCAACCTGTCCCTTTCAGTATTTCGGGGAGAAAGTTCTGCGGCTGGAACCTGTACGGCGTCTTCAGCACCACCTCCTGCCTGCTTTAACGCTAGGGACCCTCCTTCATGAGTCGCTTCGTTTGAGCTATGAACGGTTGGTGCAGCTTCAATGGCCAGAGGGCTCATTGTCCGAGGCCAGGGTGCAATCGACAGTGAATCAAGCCGTCGCTGATGCGTTTGCCGCTCATGCAGCAAGCCGGGGGACGGGGCATGCCCTGCTTTGGACCTTGGCTCGGGAGCAAGTGACAG
Source organism: Nitrospirota bacterium (assembly GCA_963729585.1). Classification (GTDB taxonomy): domain Bacteria; phylum Nitrospirota; class Nitrospiria; order Nitrospirales; family Nitrospiraceae; genus Palsa-1315. Next base: position 52,656 of record CAVSOJ010000026.1, on the reverse strand, counting down.
AATTGGTTGCGGCTGCCGTCTCTTCCGACGGGGCGGAGTATCAGGCAACCGGATTTCGCCCCGTCGCGTTTGAGACTTCAGCTCAAGGAATCGTCCGACTGGAGCCAGATGCGTCATCGGTTTTCCTGAAGGTTCACGGCACCTTGGACCGGGTCGATTATCGAGCTGAGCCTCCGGCGCTCCGTATCGTGGATTATAAATTTAAGCAGGGGAATGAGATCAATGTCGTGGACCGCAACCTAGCACTGTCGGCGGTGCGCGGATTTCGACTGCAACCACCACTGTATGCCAGCATGACTCTTCCGTCGCTGCCAGCACCAACCGACGTCCAATTGCTCTTCCTGACTCCGCAGTGGCCGCAGCCGATCTCTCGCTCATCGTTTGAGGCGAGTCTTTGGACCGGCCACACAGGTGACATGATCCGAAAGACGCTTTCGACATTGCTCCAGGGCATCGCGCGCAGAGAGTTTTTTATTCTTCCCGATGGCTATTGTGACTACTGTGAATTCTCTGGGGCCTGCCGACGCCATGACGCCATGACATGGTTGCGCTCATATCGATCGCCCCAGGCGAGAGTCTTACGGCGGATGAGAAGACAGAAAGTAAGCGATGAGTGATGTACTGACACTCGCGGACTCCCAAGATCGGTTCCTGGCTGAGACAACCTGGGACCGCAATGTCGTGGTCATCGCCGGAGCTGGGACCGGCAAGACCACGATCCTCGTCAACCGCATCCTCAACCTCCTGCTGAGGGAACCAAATCCCTTGGCCATCACGGAGATCGTGGCCCTCACCTTCACCAATAAAGCCGCGACGGAATTGAAGCAGCGGCTTCGCGCTCAACTCCTACGTGTGACCGAACAGTCGGAGGACATGGTTGCCACCTTCAGGACCCGGTATCATCTCTCGGCCGAACAAGTAGGCGAACGGGCCAGGACAGCGCTTGAGCAGATGGAAAAATCCCAGATCGGCACCTTGCATAGTTTTGCTGCGCACCTCTTGCGTCTCCATCCATTAGAGTCTGAACTTGATCCATTGTTTCAAGAGGATGATGGGGCACATTTCAAGGAATTGTTTCATTCATGTTGGGACAATTGGCTGGACGACGAACTCGGATCGGCCGGCCCGCAGCATGATCGATGGCGACGAGTCCTGGATGGAACCACCCTCGACGACCTCCAACAGTTTACTACTGCCCTCGCCGGGGATTTTGTGGACATCGATGAGTTGGAACGTCAGTGCCGATCCCTCCCACTGGAGGGCCTCTTACGTCATTGGGTCGAAGCCATGCATGGTCGTGCAGCCACTCTCCTTGTCGCGCAGGATCGGCCTAAACGGCGTAAGGCGGAAAATATGCTCGCCGCCACGGTGCGGCTGCTGGCACTCTTGTTGGAGAAAGGGCCGCCGGGGCTCGCTGATTTGCCTCAAGATGATCGGGCTGTCCTGGAGAAGGACCTAGGAAAGGCCCCTGCGGGATGGGATGAGGTTGCGTTCCAGGAGGCAGACTCCATCATCAGATTGGCCCAACAGCTCCTCACGGTCGATCAGTCATATTTTCAAGAGGTGGTGACGCTCGTGCGACCCTTCCTTGATCGGGTACGTCATGGGTTTCTCAGCTCGGGATGGGTTGCATTCGATGGGTTGTTGGCACGGGCCAAGGCCCTCTTGCGCGACCATCAGGTCGTCCGGGCTCGGATCAAACAGACCTATCGGGCAATCTTGGTCGATGAGTTTCAGGACACGGATCCGGTGCAGTACGAGATCATTCTGTACCTCAGTGAACGGACTGGGAGTCATCGGACTTCGTGGCATGATGTGGACTTGGAACCTGGCAAATTGTTTATCGTGGGGGATCCCAAGCAATCGATCTATGCCTTCCGCCGAGCCGACATTGAAGCCTTTGAGCGAGTGGTAGAAAAAATTCTGGCGAATGGAGGAATTCGCTATTCATTGATAACGAACTTTCGCAGTGAGGGGGCCGTGCTCGATGTCGTCAATAATGTCTTCGACCGGCTCTTCCAACCGAGAGAACATATTCAGCCGCCCAATGAACGGCTGGCAGCCAGGCCCCAACGAAAGCCAGAGGTCTCTGTCTCCGGGGCGCGGCTCCATCTCGTCACGGCAGGAGAGGACGACGACGAGTTCGATGTGCAGGCTGCAACTCGAGCGGAAGCGGAAGCCTTGGCTCGCTGGTTGAAGGAAGAACTCCTCGTCAGCACGACGGTCACGGATCGCGATCGACGCGAAGGCCCACTCCAGCCAGGCCACATTGCCCTGATCTTCAGAAAGTTGACCCAGGCGCAGGTCTATCTCGATGCCCTCCGCCGCTACGGCATCACGTATATTACTGATGGGGAAAAGCATTTTTATCGGCGGCAGGAAATTATTGATTTGGTCAATCTCCTCCGAGTCATCGACAACCCGCACGATACGATTGCATTGGTCGGAATCTTGCGCTCACCCCTTGGCGGCGTGACGGATCGGGATCTGCTGATGCTCCAACAGTTAGGAGGGTTCGACTACCAACAACGGGGACGGTTGTCTACCTGGAACCATCCACAGGCGGGGATCGTGACGCGGCTTTATGAACGGTTGGCCGAACTGCACCTGCTCGCCCCCATACGACCGGTGCCTGATGCCATCGATCTGATCTTCGAACGATTGCCCGTTCTCGAGTTGGCAGCGGTATCGCTTCATGGCGAGCAAGCCGTCGCCAATCTGCGGAAGATACGTGATATGGCCGAGACACTTGCCGATCGCCCGCATCTCACCTTGACCGGATTCGTTGACCTGATGATGACCAGGGTGTCGGAACAGCCGGACGAGGCAGAAAGCGCCTTAGCTGAGGAATCGCCGGATGCCGTCCGTGTGCTGACTATCCATAAGGCCAAAGGGCTGGAATTTCCTGTCGTCATTCTTCCCGGTTTGCACCAGGGGTCAAAGAATCCTCGCAAGGGGCCGTCCATCCATCATGATTGGTCGAGCCAGTGTTATGGTCTGCAGATGGGAGGCCGTTCAAATCTCGGGGCGGTGCTCGTGGACGTGAAAGTAGCGGCACGGGAAGAAGCTGAGCAGCGGCGACTCCTGTATGTCGGAATGACCCGGGCGCGCGATCTCTTGGTCCTATCCGGCGGACAAACCGATAAACCTGGGCATGATACCGTCCTCTCCCTCCTCGCAGACACGATTGTACAAGAGGGAGTTCCTCCGACACCTGACGAAATCTGCATCGGAACGAGTCGACTCACTCGCGTCATCACGCCAGCCTTGGGAGTATCGAGACGACGCGGGCAGGCGCCCCTACCAACGGTAGTTCCCAGACCGGCTCTTGGCCCTCTTCTCATTCGTCATCATGCACGACAGGTGGAGTGGGAGGAGCGTCGAGCGATGCCGCGACGCCTGACTCCTTCGAGCCTCATAGGAACCAGACCCAAGGCTGTTTCCCCCCATACCGTGACAGGGTATGACGCCGATCAGGCTCGGCTTATTGGAATCTGTGCCCATATGGTACTCGAACAGTGGGACTTTAGCCGGCCTCGCTCCGAGATGGCTCACGTTATCGAGCAGGTCTGTCGTCGTAATGTGATTCAGGACTACCCGCGAGTAAAAGACGATGTCACAGGGGATCTCACTGCGCTTTTTGAAGGCTTCCTTTCCTCCGACCCCTATAGAAGACTGCAACGTGCGACGGTGGTTGGACGAGAAGTCCCGTTTGTCATGCCCCTGGACAAGGGGCAGATAATGGAAGGGGTGATCGATCTGATTTACCGGCTTGACGGCAAGATTTGGATTGCCGACTATAAGACGGATATAGTGTCGGCTGAAGCGGTACGGGCCAGGGCTGATCACTATCGATCCCAAGCGGATAATTATTCACATGCTGTTGCAAGTTCATTAGGACTGTCGTCTGTCTCGTTTCAGTTTATCTTTTTGCGTCCGGGTGTTGCCATTGATGTCTAGGAGGAGGTTGCGTATGAACGCGAGACTCATGAGTGTGATTGGAATATGGTTCCTCGTGGCTTGCACGAGCCCGATAGCGAAGCCACTGACAGTCCTGCAGGCTCCAGAGGGAGTTTCTCCTGCCGTGGCCGCGCAATTGGATCGAGGGAATGCCTTGTTTGCAGCACAGAAGTGGGCAGAGGCTGAGCAGGCTTATCGTCAAACGATTGCCGCCGAACCGACATTGGCCGAAGCACACTACAACCTGGCTACCACTCTATATCGTGTGGGCAACAAGGTTGAAGCCAAGAAACACTATAAGGAGGCGGCGAATCTGGCTCCGGGAAATAAGGTCATCTGGGATGCGCCTCCACTTCGTGCGAGTGTCGCAGACGATGATCTCAATAAGAAATCGCACTTGGATCCCAAGCCACAATAACCATCGCGACGGACCAAGGCGATGCCACGATCTCGACGTCCTACTGACTGCCTCGCCGGAAGAATTCGAAGCCTGGATCCAAGAGGCACTCGCCGGGCTGCCGGCCCGTTTTGCGACACTCGCCGATGAGGTTTCCATCGTGGTCGAAGAGGAGCCCCCGGCCGATGTCCTGCAGGATCTTGAATTGGAAACGAAAGACGATTTGTTGGGTCTGTATCAAGGCGTCTCGATTGATCAGTCATCTTTTTTCCACCCCGCTGGTGAACTGCCTGCCCGTATTGCTATCTACCGTGGTCCCATCCTGCGTCTTTGCCGAACGAAGGCCGAAGTCATTCACGAGGTCCGTGACACGGTGGTTCATGAGCTTGGACACCATGTCGGACTGGATGATGAGGAGATGCCTTACTGAGATTTGACCTGAGTTAAGGGTCGGCGCTGATAGCCGAGGGTAAGCATGAATACTCCAACGATGATCATGGGAAGGGAGAGGAGTTGGCCAATGGAGAAGGATCCGAGAATGAAGCCAAGGTGGGCATCCGGCTCGCGAAAGAATTCCACGATCATCCGACAGAGTCCATAGCCGCTGATAAAACTCCAGAGGAGGGTGCCAGGCGGCGGCACGGTTTTCGCGATGACCCATAACAGGATGAACAAGAAAACGCCCTCAAGACCTGCCTCGTAAAGCTGTGACGGATGGCGGCAGGCAGGTCCTCCAGTCGGAAATACCATACACCAGTCGACATCGGTGGCTCGGCCGTACAACTCCCCATTGATGAAATTGCCGAGTCGCCCGAATCCTAGCCCGATCGGTGTGGCGGCGGCTGCCAAGTCTGCGACTTGGTAGACGGGTATACCCTGCCGTTTGCTGAACCAAAATAAGGCGACGATGACGCCGAGCAGGCCGCCGTGAAACGACATTCCCCCTTCCCAGACCGCCAGGATCTTGGCTGGATGCTGCACATAGTAGGAAAAATTATAGAAGAGTACATAGCCGAGCCGTCCTCCGATAAAAACACCTAGCGCAGCCCACACGACCATATCGTACACCTGGTCCCGGGTCATAGAGAGGCCCCCCGACTCCACTCGACGTGTGATCATGAAATAGGCGCCAGTCAGTCCGATCAAATACATCAGACCGTACCAGCGAAACTGCAGGGGTCCCAGTTCAAGGAATACTGGGCTGATATTGGGGTAGGGGATCGCATGCAACCAATTCATTAGTGCCTCATGTGGAGATGTGGATGAATAATAGGTGAGGGTCTCAACCATTGCAAGCCCGCGAATGTTCACCAGGAAATCCCTTATCCGAAGTGCAAAACAACACGTCTGAGAGACCGATTACTTTGTTTGTTGGTTTTCTGTCACTCCTGTGTTGTGAACTGTGAGGAAAACACAACCGAAAATTAATCGTTCTTAATCGTAAGAGTTGCGCTGGGACAAATCATGGAAGTTTTTGTGGTTTCTCGTCTGGCATGGATACTGCTGAAGAGATAGGCATGAGCGTACAGAGTGCCGGCAGTCACATTCTTCATTCAACCGTTTCAAGGAGGTTCATCATGTCAGACCAAGGACGTCAGGTAGCAAAGGTTGCAGCATTGATGGCGGGTGGGGCGGTGATCGGAGCGGGAGTCGGATTAATCTTCGCGCCGCAAACGGGAGCAGAAACTCGTCGTGATGTCGGTCGTTATGCGAAGAAGGCCCAATTGCAAGCGACTCGATGGAGTCGGGCGGTCCAATCCGGCGTGAAGGAAGTGATGGATCGCAGTAAGTCTCTCATTCGAAAGGACGATCAGAGACCGCGGATCGAGGCGGCATAATTGGATCGATTCTTCGACGATCAGACCTGTGAGGCAAACAGCTTGTCGCCAGGCTGTTTGCCTCTAGGATGCCGACCTTGACCGACCTAGACCCCGATGCTAGAGTCCCGCCACTGCGGCCCCTGCTGCCGGAGTGGCGAAATTGGCAGACGCAAGGGACTTAAAATCCCTCGGGCCCAAAAGGCCCATGCCGGTTCAATCCCGGCCTCCGGCACCACTATCAATCACCTGTGCGCTTCGTCCAATCAGATAGGTTGAGCGTCCGGGTACCTCGTATAGCCCTCGAAACATCTTCGCCACGAATCGTGGCTTCCCGCCCGTTCCACACTTTCCCGTATCATCCATTCCGATGTTGGGCGATCGGCCCCCTGCACCAGTTGCACGAGGCACCGCATCATTCATTCTCCATGGCATGGTTTCCAGCTCTCCACGAACGAGCGAATCTTTCGGGCACTTCTTGACCTACTCCTGGGTAAGAAAAATACACAAATCCCTTGGGCTAAAGCAGCAGTTGTCTTGCCCCCCTTTTGAGGTACTTCGTTTGGGTATGGCACGACTACCTGCGACCTTCTATCCTTAGAACATGAGACGGATTTTCCTGGAGGAGGGATAGGAACATGGCGAACGCTCACCATCAGTACGACCCCCAGATGTTGCTGGATTGCCAGCCAGTCATCGTAGCAGTGATCGACCCCGTCTCCTACAAGGTCGTCTTTCAGAACCAAGTCTCTCTTGAGAAATTCGGTGATATTACCGATCAGACATGCCATGACAAAATTGCTTCCTGCGCAACTCCATGTGAATTCTGTAAGATGCCAGAAGCCTTCCAGAGTGGACGGATCACCGCCAGTGAAGTGCCCCTGCCAAATGACGAATATCTCCTTGTACAGTGGGCCAAAGCAGAGACCACGGATGGGCGTATACACATCCTGGAGACGATCACCGACATCACCCAGGTAAAACGGCAACAGAAACAGTCCGAGGTTTTGAATCAACAGCTCGAAACAGCCAATAGCGAACTGCGCAACTTGAACAAACAGCTCAAAGCCCACTCTATCCGAGACGGTCTCACGGGACTCTACAATCGCGCGTACTTCGAGGAAGTGCTCGAACAGATGGGAGCACAGGCGAAACGGTCCGGAGAGCCATTGTCGTTGCTGTTCTTAGATTTTGATAATTTCAAATCGGTCAACGACACCTACGGTCACACGACCGGTGACCAGGTACTCCGGGAAATGGGCCGTCTGCTTGATGGACAGCTTCCGATTGAAAGTGACCAACGAATCTGGCGCGCGAGCGATGTGGCATCCCGCTATGGAGGCGAGGAATTTGCCGTTCTCCTGCCGAACACTTCCGTTGAAGGGGCTGTATGCCTGGCGGAGCAACTCCGCGATTGCGTCACAAGGCTCACGAACGTGCCAGGACTGATGGACCTGGCGTCGCGCCCAGTTTCGCTCTCCTGCAGCATTGGAGTGGCGACCTTCCCGACTCATGTGGCCCCGACCATGCTAATTGAAGCGGCGGACAAAGCTCTGTATGTGGCCAAGAATGCAGGAAAGAACTGCGTGAAGGTGTGTGAGCAAGAGAGTGCAATGCTTGGCGAGTTTATCTCATGCCAGGCTACGTAATTCCTTAGGATGAAAAGAGATGTTGTATGTGATTAAGCCTAAGTTCGTGAGTAAGTGGAATAGTTTTTTAGTCAGTGAATTAATTGATAAAAAAACGAACCCGGGTCACCGCACCAGATCGTTCTCGGACGTCACCTGTTACCATTTCCCCAGCCAACCTCTGCAGCCTGCATAGTAGGCGAAGACCGCAACTCCCAACGTAATCGCCATCTGTATGACGTGCTGCGCCAGGACATCTGGCGCAATCCATCGACTCATAAATAAGAGTCCTGCTGATACGACAGTGACCGCGAGTGTTGTGCGCTTCGGGCAGGGGCGCAGACGGCGGCCTTCATATGACAAGATGACCCACACCACGATCCATCCCAGCGCTCCGATAATCATGGCCCCGGCTAAATCTGTGAGGCTGAGGAGGATGCTGTCTTGAATTAAATTGCTGGATTTTCTCAGTCTAAAATCAGGCCGGATGCGGATCCATTCTCCGATCGTCAAAAGAACCCACACCGCGACCATACCGACTGCAAATGCTTCTTTTGTCATGCCAGGGTCTGCGACGCGACGCTCTACCCTTCGGAAGGTGACGGTGGTTGCACCGGTGACTTTGAGGATCTGCTGAGTTAGGTCATACCCGCATTCGCAGATGGGAGTGGAATCAGAATTGGTCAACAAACAGCGCGGACATTCGAGAGGCATATCGGGACTCGCTTCTCTCTGCTAGAATTCAGTTCGATGCGACCGGTTGGTTTCTGGAGTTTGCTTCAACTAGACCAACCAGATGAACAACACATGCCGCATCACGAGATGAATCTGGTACACACAACAATGGCGAACCCAAAAGGCTCATGATCAGTCGATCGTGTTCTCAACTCTTCCTGATTCTTGGAGCGGCCTTTGCCGGATCCGGTGTGGCTGCAGGCGCGTTTGGTGCCCATGCGCTCAAGGGAATTCTGGATGCTCCTATGCTTCAGGCGTTCGATACCGCAACTCGCTATCAAATGTATCATGCCTTTGGGCTTTGTATAGTTTCTTGGGCAATTGATCGCTACCCTGAACAACGACTTGAACATAGCGGATGGCTCTTTACCATCGGGATTCTTTTCTTTTCCGGCAGTCTGTATGTGGTATCCTTGGCGGGCATCCGATGGTGGGGGGCCGTGACTCCAATCGGTGGAGTGGCGTTCTTAGCAGGCTGGACACTCTTAGGCTGGCGAATCTGGCGAGATGCACGATCTCGCACCACGCCCTCTACGCACTAGCAGCTTGATGAAATAGAGCGCCATGGGCGCACTCGCCATCAATCAGAGTCTTATGGGCGGAATAGAGTATGCGGTGCCTCTTCGCTTTCATGCCTGGTTTGGGATCAAATGCGTCCTTGGGCGAAGAGCCTGTCTTGGTAAACTCGGAGCGGGCTGGTGAGAATAGCCTTCGGGTGGGTGAAAAAGAGGGCGTATTGAATAGCCCGCTAGTCTTGCTGAAGCTGTCAGTTATTTCGCGGATAGAACAGTTTTAATATTTTGCTAAGGGGTACAGCCAGCTGTTTTCTTTCCGCTGATCGATCCCCAGCCTCCTTGAGAATTCACGAATGTCCCTTCGAGACGTTGGCCCTCTTTGCTGAATTGCAGACTATCTTCTTGGACCCGACCATCGATTTCCCAGCGTAAGTAGACGTTATCTCCCAGCACGATCGTTTCCATGAGCCCGGGGAGGGTTGCCTGAGTATTTCCCGGTGGTGGGAAGAGTAGCGAAAGCTTTTGTTCTTGATGATGCTGCTGATGGTTGTGAATGATCCACAGCCAGGTTCCGCACAGCTTGGCCTGTCCACGTATCACGCGAACCCGATCTTTCCAATTTCGTATCCGATCCCACTCTTGGTAGCTGGCTTGCACGGCGGCCATTTCGAGGCGGGTGGCGGGCTCCAAGACTGTTACCAACAGGGTCGATTCAGATTCGCCTTGATTTCCCTTGCCCCATTCTGGAGAGGCAACCACGTTGGAGAGTTGATTCAATGAGTCATGCCAGGACGATTTTCCCTGTTGATCGAGCCATGCCAGGGCTTTCGAAGATCCAGACAGCCGTTCGGTCAGCGGGACGAGTTGCCGGTCTCTCACAGACTGCCGAATAGTGGAGGCGAGATGCCAGGCGGCCAGGCTGCTCATCAGCCGATAAACCGCCGCCGTCAGATCCGGCACCAGAAGCTCTTTCGCGAGCTTTGAAGGTAAGGGATTGACTCCTAATGTTCGGGCCACATCGCTCAGTTGGAGTGCGGGACCGATTACCGAGACAAAGAGGTTGATGGCTTCCTTGTCGGACTCTATTCTGGCGAGTTGATCAGCATGAGCACGGATGACTGATGCAAAGTCTGGTGTGGTGCTCGGAAGGGATTCGTCTGCCTCGGCATTGAGCCAAGCCCCGCATGCAGAGACGACTACCAGAACAAGGAAGAGACCGACCCGGGATTGGACTGACCGAATCAATAGGCGGTGCTTGTGCATGGCCTTACTGTACCGTGCTCCCGCTCGTACCCTCAAGGGTGGATTGGTGACTCAACAGGATGGCGAAACCATTTAGGTATTTTGGTAGCAGGTCTTTAGGAACGCAGCTGTTGTTTCCCATGCTTCCGCTGTCGCGTCGGCGCGATAGCTCTGCACACGTTGCTCATTGCAGAATGCGTGAGGGGCGTTGGGATAGGTCCTGATATCGACGCGTTTGTTATACTCTGTCGCAGCGACACGCAACCGATCGACATCCTGAGCAGGTACCCACTGATCCTGCCCTGCCTGGTGATAAAGCACCGGACAGAACAGATCTTTGATCGCTGTTTCAGGCTGCATCACCCGGCCATAATAGATGACTGCTGCGCGAAGCCGTTTCCGTTGGCAGGCGAACCGGAGCGCGTACGATCCGCCCATGCCGTAACCGACGACGCCGTGGATATTTTGTTTAATGTATCCGCGCGTATTCAAGAATTCACAGCAGGAATTGATGTCTTGCAACACGAGAGACTCGTTGAGCTTGCCCATTAATGCATCTGCAACCTCTGCGTTGGCCGTCACCATGCCACCCAGGCGCGCGTATAAATTCGGAATGATGACTCCGTAGCCTTCGCATGCCAGCCTGGCGCCAAGATCCTTGATTTGCGCGGTCAGACCCCATTCTTCATGCAATAAGACGATCCCGGGGTAAAGCCCTTTTGGCTGAGGCCAAAATTGGATGCAGTCCACGTGCACATGCTTCGACGCGCGGGTCAGGATATAGGGATCGACGGCGGCATCCGTGGGCGTGGGAATGGCGACACCACTGGGAAAGTGAGCTGTACCGGTGCCAATTTGGTCCAAGGTAAAGGGTGCGATGGTCGATATCATTGCGGTATTCTCTTTTCCATCAAGGCTTTGCGGGTGTGCCCTCGTTAAACGGGGCTGATACTGCGCGCGCGTACTATAGGGACCAGGCCGTCTGGTTGTCAATCTGGCTTTGAAGGACGAGTTTTAGTTGACCCTCGGTCCGATGACGACTACAGTTTTCTCATTATCACGATGAGTAGGAAGACTATGCCCCTTAGAGTCGGTCTCATCGGTGTCGGCCGGCATGGCAGCAGATATGTCCACCATCTACTGCATGATCTCCCAGGGGTGACACTTGCCGCTCTTTCCCGGAAACGGGTCGGGGAGGGGTTGCCTTGGCTCCCGGCATCAGAGATTCCTGTCTATGCGGACTATCGCGCCTTGATCGCCGATCCTACGGTAGAGGCGGTCATAGCAGTGACTCCTCCGTCGCTTTGTCCTGAGATCTGTTTTGAGGCAGTGAAGGCAAGGAAGCCGATCCTCATCGAAAAGCCGTTGGCGTCAACAGGTCGCGAAGCACGAGCAATGGTGACGGCAACGGAAGAGGCAGGCACGTTGCTTATGACCGCACAGACACTGCGTTTCGACTCGGCGATCCTTCTCTTGAAAGCTCACTTGCCGGAGATCGGAAGACTCCGATACGCCACCTTCACCAGCCGGATTGAAACGAAAGCGGGTACCACGGTCCTGACCCCATCACCTGGTCAACGCGGGGCCCTCTTGGAATTCGGCATCCACCTCCTGGACTTGATACCCTTTCTCACCGGCGAAGACGTGCAGACTGTCCGCTGCGAGTTGGACCAGCTCCCGAGCGTGGCGCCAGACACGATGGCGATCGTGCAGGCGCAAACCACGAGTGGCATACGATGCGCCCTGGACATTGCGCGAGTCATAACGGGACGGGTTGCGAGAACCGAATGGGTGGGGACTCAGGGACAAATTGCCGCTGATTGGTTTCACCATCGAGTGACTACTGTTACGGGTGACACCGGTTTTCGGGAATGGGTGGTCCAACCGCAGCAGACTATTCTTGCCACCCTCCGTGCCTTCGTCCATGCCATCGAAACAAATACCCGACCGCCTATTACCGGCCGTGATGGTTGTCGTGCCGTCGAAGTGGCCGACGCCTGCTACCGTTCAGCAGAGCTCGGCGGAGCTTCCGTCAACGTCTCTTCGCTACGAGTGTAGTTTGCCGCTTCTGGGAGTGCAGGATCGAGGGTAACGTTGAGTGAGGCACGGACAGTTAGCCTTGGCCTTCATCTGCCTCAATCTCCAACACTGCTGTCGGACTGTTCCGCATTCTGCTAGGCATCGGCGACAATATGCGTATCCGTTTCCTCCACCCCGTCAACCTGGTGAATCTTTGTGATTACCACATCCGAGAGGGCTCGCTCGTCCGCGACGCCGATGAACAGGATAATATCCGGCCGCCCAAAGCAGGAGTGGGCTTGTTCGACGCCGGGGAGGCGCTTGAGGGCTTGCAGAACATCTTTTGTTCGTCCGGCTTTCACCTTGATCAGGATATAAGCTTTCGTCGCCATCATGCCCTCCCTGTTGCGGTTACTGTGCGCCGCCCGGCATCTCCCGCCGTCGTTGCACAAACACCTGGTGAATATCTTGTCCCCGCTGCGCAAATGTGGAACGTGCTTTCCCAACGAGTTCCATCAACCGATCGAAATCTGCCAGACTGACGTTGAATTGGCGAAAGCCCGGTGCCAACCGCTCCCGCTGATCGATCTCCATGGCAAGCCATTGTTCGTTGAGTGCATCAAGCACATTCGACGTCCAGCCTGTGGACCGAAACCGAGAGATGGATTCATCCGAACCGCCTCGTCCCTTTGCCGTCAATGTGTGACTAAGAAATGCCTGCACGGCCGGATCGTCGCTTTTCATAAACACCGATTGAAATTGGATGACCACCTTGATCACACGATTGGCCTCCGGAGTGCCTTCGGGCGGAAGCACATCGGCATCTTGCAATGTCGCGAGTACAGCCATGGATGCCCCAACTGGTCCAGAAGGGGAGGTTCCGCGACCTGGCATTTGAGCTAAGGCCGGATTGTCCGCACCCATGAACAAGGTACCGAGGAGGAAACAAACAAGCATGGAACCCAAGCAACAGTATTGGAAAATCACGTCCTCGTTAACCTCATCGCATGGAGTGGGCTGTGACGGGTCTGGGAGGGGATTATACAGAAGGGAAGGAGGGGGTGCTAGCGATCGAAGTCGAGTCATATAACTAAAAAAATGGAACCATATTCAAGTGGATTCCTACTGTTTCTGTTGAAACGACCCGGCACGGTTCCTATAATCCACCAGCCCTGCGCCTTGTACCGGAGCCACCCATGCTCGCAAAGGTTTTGAGTGCTGCCCTCGTTGGTATCGATGCGTACCTGATCGACGTGGAAGTCGATATTGCCGGAGGACTTCCACAGTTCTCGGTCGTTGGTCTTCCCGATGCCACTGTGCGGGAGAGCCGCGACCGCGTCCGCTCTGCGCTCAAGAATACGGGCTTTCATTTCCCGGCAAAGAAAATCACCGTGAACCTCGCGCCCGCGGGAATCAAGAAGGAAGGGTCAGGGCTCGACCTGGCCATTGCCATTGGCATACTTGTCGCAGAAGAAGTCATTCCGCCCGAGAATGTTCAAGGTCGCGTCTGCGTCGGCGAACTCTCGTTAGACGGACACATTAAGGCGATTGCCGGTGCCTTATCCATTGGGATCGCCTGCCGACCCGACCACAGTTTGCTCTTGCCCGCTGAGAACAGCCAAGAGGCAGCCGTGGTGCAGGGAGTGACAGCCTATCCACTCCACACACTCCCAGAGGCCGTGGCATTTCTCAATGGCACGATTGCGTTGAATCCGTCCGAGGCTGACCGAGACAGGTTTTTTACGACTCGTCCGGCGGAGGATGAGGATTATGGCGATGTGAAGGGACAAGACCATGCAAAGCGTGCCCTGGAGATCGCCGCAGCTGGAGGTCATAATCTTTTGATGGTGGGGCCGCCTGGATCTGGCAAGACCATGCTGGCCAAACGCCTTCCCACAATTCTACCCCTCATGGAGCCGGAAGAAGCGATTGAAACGACCCGTGTCCATAGCGTATCCGGACAACTGCCATCCAATCACCCATTGCTGACGATACGTCCCTTTCGTGCTCCGCACCACAGTATTTCCGATGCCGGACTTATTGGAGGCGGAACAATTCCCCGCCCGGGAGAGGCCTCCTTGGCGCACAATGGCGTATTGTTTCTGGATGAATCCCCCGAATTTCGCCGTCCCGTCCTGGACGGATTGCGGCAACCTCTGGAGGACGGGCATGTGACCCTGACCAGGGCCAGCGGCTCGCTCTGCTATCCGGCCCGATTTATGTTGATCGCCGCGATGAATCCCTGTCCCTGCGGATACTATGGAGACCGCACGCGCGAATGCGTCTGCACTCCGCATCAAATCCGCCGATATCGAGCCAAATTGTCTGGACCGCTTCAAGACAGACTCGATCTTCACATTGAGGTCCCGCCGGTTTCCGTGCGCGATCTCCACGACTACGGTTCCATGCCAGAAAGTTCCGCCACGATTCGATCGCGTGTCCTGGCGGCACGTGATCGACAACTCCAGCGGTATCGTCAGGATGGGATACGCACGAATGCCCAGTTGAAGCCGCGGCTCCTGAAGCGGTATTGTGGTCTGGTGACCCCGGCCCAGGGACTTCTGGAACAGGCGCTGACCAAACTCGGATTGTCTGCTCGGGCCCATGGGCGTATCGTGCGTGTGGCGAGAACCATCGCCGATCTCGCAGGCTCTGATATGATTGAGCCGCTGCACGTGGCGGAAGCGATTCAATACCGCAGTCTTGACCGTCGGATGGAGTTTTAAGGATTTCCTATGGGGTCGCCCCTGAAAGTCTTTTTCTGGTGGTTCATCGTCGGGGCCACGATGGCGCTAGCCGTGATTATGCTGCAAGGCGGCATTCGGGAGGTCATGCAAGCGCAGGGGTCGGTCTGGGAACTCAAATTGGTCGAGCTGCTCACGACCATCATGGGAGGGGGGCTGCTCGGCGGCTGTATCGCATTGATTCTGGATCGGATCAAGAAGTCATAATGGATTTTCCTACAACATCGTGAAATGAGGTCATACATGGACGTGGAAGTAGGTTCGAATTTGTACCGCAACACCGACGGCACGATTGAAGTCGAGGGCATCCCGCAGATTCAGGTGGCACTGAAACCGACGACGGGCGCCTTACTCGTAAACTTTGCCTTGTTCGACGCAGGCGGGAAAGTAACGGCGAAACTCGTCGATAGCACACTGATGATCAATGAGAAGCGCGCCTACGAAGTGAATAAGACCCCCAAGAGTCTGCGGCTCACACATTCAGCCTCGGGAACCGTCATCTTACAGATGGACCTAAAGGGGCCGGACGTGGTGGCCTTCACGAAAGGAGAGTTTCATACGATTAAAAGCCATGTAATTCAAGTGTCTCCGGCCGAATGGAAAATCGACAAGCTCTGTGTCAGCGGGACGACACAGGATCTGAAGGGTGGATCCGTGGTACTCGGCTAAGTCGGGTGGCGCTTCTTACCCTGTGACGGACGGCACGATGACAATGTGTTGGTCCTTCATGTCCACGATTGCCGTCTCCCCGTCGCGCAATTCGCCTTTGACCAACTGGCGCGCCATCGGTGTTTCAACTTCCTGTTGGATCAATCGCTTCAGCGGTCTCGCCCCATAGACCGGATCATAGCCGCGTTCACCCAAATACCGTAAGGCAGCAGGCGTGATGGAGAGCGAGATCCGGCGCTCTGTTAACCGTGCCCGTAAGCGCTCGAATTGAATCCCCACAATCTTCGTGAGCTGCTCCGTCTCCAGCGGATGGAACACGACTGTTTCGTCGATGCGATTCAGGAACTCCGGACGGAAGTGCTGCCGCAGTTCCGCCATGACGAGGGTAGAGACCTCCTCATAGGAGGCGCGCCGTTGCTGCGCCTCCAGGATCTGCGGGCTGCCGATGTTCGATGTCATGATCAGGACGGTGTTCTTGAAATCGACGGTTCGACCTTGAGAATCGGTCAATCGTCCGTCGTCCAACACTTGGAGCAAGACATTGAAAACGTCGTGATGCGCCTTTTCGATCTCGTCGAACAGAATGACGGAGAACGGCCGCCGTCGGACGGCTTCGGTCAGTTGACCGCCTTCGTCATAGCCAATATAACCCGGCGGAGCACCGATCAGACGCGCGACCGTATGTTTTTCCATGTACTCAGACATATCGATCCGAATCAGGTTGGCCTCATCATCGAAAAGTGTCGCGGCAAGCGCCCGTGCCAGTTCCGTCTTTCCGACACCGGTTGGACCGAGAAAGAGAAATGAGCCGATGGGCCGATTGGGGTCTTTGATGCCGGAGCGCGCACGGAGAACCGCGTCTGCCACGGCTCGCACGGCTTCATCTTGGCCGACCACTCGCTGATGAAGCAGCTCATCCAGTTTCAACAACTTTTCCATTTCACCTTCGACCAGCCGGGAAACGGGGATTCCAGTCCAGCGGCTCACGATGGCCGCGATGTCGTCTTCATCGACTTCTTCTTTGAGTAAACGGCTTTCCCCCTGTTTTTTGCCGAGCTGTTCCTGTTCCAATGCCAATTCTCGTTCAAGGCGAGGCAGTTCTCCATATCGCAATTCCGCCACGCGATTGAGATCGTAGGCACGTTCTGCCCGCTCGATCTGCTGTTTCACCTCTTCCATCGCTTCTCGAGTCTTTCTGAGGCGTGCCACCGAGGCTTTTTCAGAGTCCCATCGAGTCTTGAGCGCCTGCAGATCGCGCTGTTTGTCATTCAGTTCTTGCTCCAGGGTTGCCAGACGCGCCTGACTGGCCCGATCTTTCTCTTTTCGCAAGGCTTCCCGCTCAATCTCCAGTTGCATCACCTTGCGCGAGACCTCATCGAGTTCTGCCGGCAAGCTGTCGATCTCCGTACGGAGTCGGGCCGCCGCTTCATCCACCAGATCGATGGCTTTATCCGGGAGAAAGCGATCGGCAATATACCGGTTGGAGAGCTTCGCGGCAGCGACCAGCGCGGCGTCTTTGATGCGCACGCCGTGGTGCACTTCATAGCGTTCCTTGAGCCCGCGCAGAATCGAGATGGTGTCCTCTACCGTCGGCTGATTAACGAATACCGTCTGGAACCGCCGTTCCAACGCGGCATCCTTCTCGATATGTTTTCGGTATTCATCGAGTGTGGTCGCACCGATCAAATGCAATTCGCCGCGGGCCAGCATCGGCTTAAGCAGATTGGCGGCATCCATGGCTCCTTCTGCCGCGCCCGCTCCCACCACCGTATGCAGCTCATCGATGAAGAGCAGGATTTGTCCCTCCGCCGCCTGCACTTCTTTGAGGACCGCCTTCAATCGTTCTTCGAACTCGCCGCGAAACTTCGCGCCAGCCACCAACGACCCCATGTCGAGGGTGATGACGCGTTTCTTCTTCAGCCCTTCAGGGACGTCCCCTTTGATGATGCGAGAGGCCAGTCCTTCGACAATCGCGGTTTTTCCGACGCCAGGCTCGCCGATGAGCACGGGATTGTTCTTGGTTCGCCGTGAGAGAATCTGTACCACACGACGAATCTCCTCATCGCGCCCAATGACGGGATCCAATTTGCCTTGCCCGGCCAGCCGGGTGAGGTCGCGGCCATATTTTTCCAATGCCTGGTATGTGCCTTCCGGATCCTGGCTCGTGACACGTTGAGATCCTCGTACCTGTTGCAGCGCGCCTAAGACGCGTTCCTTCGTCAGACCAAGTTTTTTGAGGACGCCCCCTTCTTGGACCATGGCGAGGATGACATGTTCGACACTGAGATAGTCGTCTTTTAAGGCTCGCTGTTCGTCTGCGGCTTTGGCCAAGACCTGGCTGAGCCGCGATGCGACATGGAGCTGTCCCGGACTTGCCCCGGCGCCTTGGACTTGTGGCAGCTTCGCGAGTGCCTGTTCCACCGCCTGGCGAACGGATGGCACCGACAATCCTGCCTGTTCGAGGATTGAGGACGCGACACCTCCATCCTGTTCCAAGAAGGCAAGCAGCAGGTGCTCCACCTCTATACCCTGATGACTCCGCGTCGTGGCATAGGATGATGCGGTTTGGAGCGCTTCTTGTAGCTTGATCGTCATCCGGTTCATGTCCATTTAGATCACCCCTTCGCTCATCGGTCAGATTCTTTGTAAGAAACTAACCACAGGATATGAGAAGTCAACCTTCCGCGAGGAGGTGCGGAGCGGCTTGACCAGAGAAGTTCTCACAGACTATTGTCTTTCATGTCGCGCATTATAGCTGAAACACTCGAACTCTATCGAAACGTCCTCCGTAAAACCGGACAATCCCTTACCCGTGGCTGGATGACCATGGTGGCCGTGGTAGGATTTGGGTTCCTGCTGGTGCTCGCCGCCCAAATTGCCTCGCCGCTTGGCCTCGCAGGAGGTTTTCTGCTTGGCGCGGTCAATGCGCTCCTGGTTGGCGCCACCCTTAGTCTGATCGAGCAATCGATTACCTATGAACGGGTGCTCACCTTCCACGATATTCTCGATAGCGTCGGCCACTATTTTTGGGATGTCATCGGCATTGGGTTCATCCTATGGCTTCCGCTCATGGCTCTCGATATGAGTATGGAGACGAACCCGTTTGGGCAACTCCTGTCGTACGCGGTACTCCTGCTGCTCTTTCTGTTGTTGAACCCTGCACCGGAGATTATTTATCAGGTGCGGCATGATTCCCCGCTCGACGTCTTCAAGACTTCGTACGAGTTCGTCCTCGAGAATTGGATTGAGTGGTTTCTTCCGTTTGCGGTGATCCTCATTCCCATCGTCCTTTCACCAATGGGCCTGCGATCGTTTTTCTCCCTCTCCAGTCGAGTAGGGCGGGGGGCGGGATTGGACTTTTTTCAGCTCCTCGTGCTGCCCTTCACGATCCTTGCAAGTTGGCTGGACTATGTGGGTATCCCGTCCTCAATCAGCTGGTATCTCGGCCTGCTCTTTACACCACCACTTGCCGTGGCCATCTTATTGTTTCGTGGCCATCTCTTTGCATCGTTACATGGGTTGTCACGCCGCCAGCGACGATTTGCCTCGCCATTCAAGTAGGTTCGAGTAGCGTGGTGGAAAAGGAGGGTTTCTGCCTCCTTGATCGAAAGCGGTTCAAGCCATCCAACCTCCTTCGCCCTCCAGCGGGGCGGATGCGACATGAATGAATTTGTTTGCCAGATCCCTTGAGTGACAGGGGAAAATAGTGTATGGAATTACCTACAACTCCTACAGTTAAGCTCGTTTCTCAAGGTGAAGAGAGGGCTTCGCTCGTGCGTTTGTCTATCTTCTGGCGGATCGTACTGACTTCCCTGGTCATCATTGTGGTCATGGCAGGGGTGAATCTGTATGCCTTGTTTCAACTGCGCCAGTTGACAGCATTGAGTGCCAATATGGCCACTCATCATTACCCCGCAATTGAATCGGCTAAACGTCTGCTCACCGTGCTCTATGCTCAACTCAATAGCGAAAAGAAGTATCTGGCCGTTCGCGATGCTACGTTCCTGGTGCACTTTGATGAAGAGGTCGACGAATTTCACCGTGGGCTCCAGATCCTCGAGACACAGGAGCTTACCCCCCAAGGCATTCAGCTCCTCGAGGATACGAAGCACCTGCAGCAAGAACGACTCGCGCTTTTCCACACAGAGTTGGAGAAGGGCGTGTTGTCTCCACCGGTTCAGCCTGTGGACTATGAAGGTCGGCGCGACGCCTTGATGGACCGTATAAGCGCCACACTCCAACAGTTTATCGATCTTCACGAGACAGGTATCAGCGTCGGCGTTAGCCGTTCACGGGAGAGCTCGGCGCAAGCTGAGGCGGTGACAGAGCAGCTGGTTCTGCTAGCACTTGTATTTGGTATTGCGCTGGCCGGGATCGCCAGCTATACGGTCCTGCGCCCTCTCCGCCAGTTACAAAGCCATATTAAACGGATCGGACGGGGCAATTTCCGCACATCGCTGAACATCCGGGCCCCTAGCGAGTTGCGAGACCTTGTCGATGCCGTGAATTGGATGGGCACAAGGCTACAAGAGCTGGACGATATGAAGGGAGAGTTTCTCGCCCACGTCTCGCATGAGTTACGCACGCCTATGGCCTCGATCCAAGAAGGTACCCATCTGCTGTTGGATGAAATACCCGGTCCCTTATCGCAAGAACAACGTACGACTTTGCGGATTATGGCAGATAGCAGCCGCCGGCTCATTACCCTTATCTCCACCATCCTGGATCTCTCCAAAATGGACGCCGGGATGATGGAGTATCGAATCGTCCCGACGGACCTCAAGCGCGTCGCAGATATGTCGGTCAACAAAGTCCGTCTTCTCGCCGATGCCAAGCATGTGCAATTATTGGTGGAAGCGCCTGCTCAGCACGTATGGGTCAAGGCTGATGCGCTTCGGATCGAACAGGTCCTCGATAACTTGCTCTCAAATGCCTTGAAGTTCAGCTTGGAAGGGGGCATTGTCAAGCTGCTCATGAAGCCGGACCCGAAAGCGGGAGTCCTCGAAGTGAGCGTGTCCGATGGAGGACCCGGCATTCAAGCCGAAGACCTGCCCCATATTTTCGAACGCTTCTATCAAGGACGCACAAAGGCCAAACATGCCACCCCGGGGAGCGGCCTCGGGCTGGCACTGGCTAAAAAAGTGGTCGAAGCACATGGAGGACGGATTTGGATCGAAAGCGAAGTCAAGAAGGGAACGACTGTACGGTTTATCCTACGGGCGGCAAAACAAGAAGGGTCGGCATGACGGTTCTGCATCACGGACGAATGTCAATGGTTTTGTTCTGTTTATCCGTCGCTGGATGCGCAGCATGGTCGTCACCACCACCATTGTCGCAGCCCTATTTCATTGCAGATGGCGCAGACGCAAAATCCCTCCATGCGCTGGCGAAAAAACAGGAGGCGCTTGCCCCGAAATGTGCCGAGCACAGTTCCTGCGACCATGTGTACTATACGCTTGGGCTACTGGGCCTCTTTGAGAGTCGAGAGAGCGCCTCGAAGTACTTCGAAAAAGTGGTCACAGTCGCACCCAAGAGCCGTCTTGCCTCTTCCAGCAAGCTTTGGTTGCAGCTGCTCCAGAACTATGCCGCTCCCGTTGAGCAATCCTGGTTCCAATCGGTCATGACTGCCCCTGCCATTTCAGAAAGTCAGGCAGTCCTGGCTCAGGCTTCGGATCGCCTGGTGCGAGACTTGCTTAGCAGAGAGCTGATCATCCAGCAATTGCGGGCCATGCAGGATGCCGATGCCCAATCGCTGGAAAGCCTCCAGCGGGATTTAGCCGAGCGAGAACGGAAGATGGAGGCCTTAACCGGCAAGAAAGACACCGCCAAAGGTTCGACGGACACGGGTATCGTGCTGTCCCTACAAAAGCAACTAACGGATCGAGACAAGAAAATAGAGGAATTGACGAGTCAACTGGAAGCGTTGAAGCGCATCGACCAGGAAATGCGGGATAAGGTTCGTCCTATTCGTCCCCCATCGACGGTTGCACCACCCCCGACCACGCCGGAACCGACGACACCGTAGAAGGAGTTTCATGGAAAAAGAACATATTCTCGTAGTCGATGACGAAGAGGGATTGTTACACCTTGTAAAGATGCGGCTGACCGCCATGGGCTTTGCCGTCACAGGCTGCACCACCGGACGCGAAGCGATCGGCGCAGCCAAGAAGGACCGATTCGACCTCGCCATTACCGACCTCCGCCTAGGTAGCGAAGACGGATTGAATGTGACGGAAGAACTGCTGCGGATTCATCCAGGCCTTCCGGTTATCATCCTGACTGCCCATGGCAGTATCCCCAATGCCGTGGAAGCCATGCAGCGCGGGGCCTTCGGATATCTCACCAAACCGTTCGACGACAAGGAACTCAAGGCCAAGATTGAGGAAGGGCTCTCTCCGCAGCGGATGAGAGGAGAGATCCAGCGACTCAAGTCTCTCGTCAATGAATTGTATGGCATGGAAAACATCGTCGCGCGGAGTCCTGCGATGCAGCGCTTACTTCAACAAGTGGTGCAGGTGGCAGATTCCGACGCGACCATCCTCCTCTTTGGAGAAACCGGGACCGGTAAAGAAGTGTTTGCCCGAGTGATCCATTCGAATAGTCGCCGAAACAAAGGGCCGTTTGTTGCCCTCAATTGCGCCGCCATTCCCGAAACACTCTTCGAGTCTGAACTCTTCGGGCACGTGCGCGGCGCCTTTACCAGCGCCCATGGCTCCAAACGAGGCCTGTTTCAAAGCGCGAACGGCGGCACGCTTTTCCTCGACGAGATCGGCGAAATGCCGCTTTCAATGCAAGTCAAACTGTTGCGGGCCGTGCAGGAACGGGAAGTCCGCGAAGTGGGTTCTGAAACCTCGACAAAGATCGATGTGCGGATTATTGCCGCAACCAATAAAGACCTCGGCGAAGCGGTCAAAAACGGCTCATTCCGAAACGATCTGTACTACCGGATCTCCGTCGTCCCGCTTTTTATTCCACCGTTGCGCGAACGGCGAGATGACATTCCCTTGTTGGCCCAACACTTCCTCACCTCGAGTGCGAAACGGGCCAATAAGGATTTGCGCGGTTTTACACCGGCTGCCCTCAATCGGCTGGTCACGAATCCCTGGCCGGGAAATGTCCGGGAACTGGAGAATGCCATAGAAAAAGCGGCTGTCATGACGCGCCAAGACATGGTAACACCGGACCTCCTACCCTCTGTAGGTACGTCACCGGATTCGCCGCTCAAGCCGCTGACCGAAGCAAAGGAAGAGTTTGAAAAAACCTACCTCAAGAACGTACTCCAACTCACCGGGGGCAATATTTCACGCGCCGCCCAATTTGCCGGCCGCTATCGGGCAGATTTCTACAAAATGCTCAAGAAGTATGGCCTGCACCCCTCAACCATGAAGGCCAAAGCGGAAGCCGATCTTGAAGAGTTGGAGGAAGAAGGCGATCTCACGGAAGCCGAACGATAGGGGAGTGTTTCTCTTCGCGGTGAACCAGCACTACACTCAGCCCATGAGAGATCAGGGTCGCATGGTGCGAGCGGCTGTTTCTCCTGCCCCGCTTTCCAACCAGTCTGAAAAGCGTCGTCGTTCAGTCAACCAATTCTTGCGTTGGTAGGTGTAAAGGAATGTCACCCGCTCTTACGATGGGAAGCCGGCCCCATGTCAGTAGAAAGGTTGTGAGCGGTATTGATCAAGGAGACGTGTGAGAATGCTTGCGGAAAATTTCCGAGCAGACGCTGTGCGCGCGGATCATACTCCTCGGACAATAAACCCACGTCATTACAGAGAGACAAGAGACGTTCGAATAACTGTCGCGCTTCCTGATGACGGCCGAGAAGCCAATAATTATCTACCAGCCAGAACGTGCAGGGAAGAAAGACTCCCTCTCCCGGAGGAAGACCATCCACAGAACGTGATGACTCTGTTTGATACCGACGCACAAATCCATCCTCTACCAGTTGGCGTTCGATTGCTTCCACGGTTCCCCGAATGCGCCTGTCCTCGGGTGCGAGAAAGCCCACCAGCGGCATCATGAGAAGGCTCGCGTCGAGCTCTTTTGAACCATAGTACTGGGTAAAAACGTGACGATTCGCATCGTATCCCTTCTCGCAGACCTCCGCATGAATCTCGTCCCGGAGTCGCTTCCATCGATCCACGTCTCCCGGCAAGGCGAAACTCTCCATCCCTTTGACTGCACGGTCCGCCGCGACCCACGCCATCACCTTGGAATGGGTGAAATGCCGCCGGGGGCCCCGCACCTCCCAGATGCCTTCGTCCGGCTGCTTCCAGCCAGTCTCGAGAAACTCGAGTAGTCGTTGTTGCAAAGCCCAGGAAGATTCGTCCGCATCAATACCGATCCGGCGGGCCTGGTGCAGCGTGTCCATTACTTCCCCGTACACGTCAAGCTGGAGTTGGCTCACAGCGGCGTTGCCGACTCGAACCGGAGAAGATCCTTCATAGCCTGGAAGCCATGGAAGTTGGATTTCTGTGAGGCGCCGCTCGCCTCCTGGCCCATACATCGTCTGAAGCTTGTCCGGATCGCCCGCGACTGCTCGAAGTAGCCAGTTCCGCCAGCGGCAAGCTTCTTCCTTATACCCTGCGACCATCAATGAATAGAGGGTGAAGGTGGCATCACGGAGCCAGCAAATTCGATAGTCCCAGTTGCGTACTCCGCCAAGCGCTTCCGGGAGCGAGGTAGTCGGCGCGGCTACAATTCCGCCGGTCGGCTCGTATGTCAGAGCCTTAAGCGTGATGAGCGAGCGCAGCACCTGCTCTCGCCATTCGCCTTCATAGGTGCAGTGGCTCGACCAATCCAGCCACCACGCCTCTGTTTCTTGGAGCATCCTCTCTGGATCAAGGGAGTCCGATACCGGCTCATGCGAAGGATGCCAGATCAGGACAAAAGGAAGGCGCTGTCCTTTAGAGACCTGAAAGTCAGCCACAGTGGACAGCTCCTCGCCCCGCGTGACGACTGGAGTATGCAGATAGAGCGCATCTGGTCCACCGACCGCAGAGAGAACGCCATCCCGACTGCGAACCCACGGAATTATGGAACCATAGTCCAAACGGATCACAAGCTCCATTCGCATCCGCACCAGGCCGGAAAGCCCTTCGACAATCCGTACCACGATAGGAGGCCCTTTTCTGAGCGGCATGAAATCCACAAGCTGCACCACGCCGTCATCGGTCTCAAATTCCGTCTCTAAGATTAACGTGGACTGCCGATAGTGCCGACGCGTACGCCGTACCTCCGCCTGGGGACTAAACCGCCAGCAGCCATGCTGCTGATCGCCAAGCAGTGCGGCAAAACACGCGCCGGAGTCGAAACGCGGCAGGCAGAGCCAGTCGATCGAGCCGTTCTGTCCAACGAGGGCGGCGGTCTGGGTATCGCCAATGATGGCATAGTCTTCAATCTTCATGAAGATCCCATAGTGAGGGCATGGTTGTAGATTGGCACATGGGCCACATCAAGATCTACGATGATTCAGACAAACCATGATTAGGATGGGCGAGGGCAGAAAGTCCTGTTCTGATAGCAGCCTGGAAGCAGACTTAGAGAAAAAACGGGAGAAATGATGAAGCCCTTACATCGCCCCGAAGGCAGCAGTACCCTGGATGTTCATCGGGGTGACGAGCAAGCGGCCAGTGATATGTGCCTCCGCTCCTGGATAGACAGTTCATTGATGTTGGCGATACGTTCCTGCGGACTTCAGAACGCATCAAACATCTGGTCCGCTTCCATCGCCGTGGCATCAGCGATGATGTTTGCATAGACCGCGAATGCCGACATGGCGATGATCTCCATAATCGCGGATTGCGTAAGGCCATGCTGACGCAAAGATTCGTAATCTTCTTCTGTCAGACCCTGTGGATCACGTGAACATTTCAGCCCAAACTTCATCATGCTGCGCACTTTTGGATCGTGTATGCTGTTTACATCTTGGACTAAACTCTCAAGCAGTGCGGGCGCCACACCTAGCATGCGACAACAGGCAATATGCGCCGCCGTGCAATAGCGACATTTTCGATCTATGGAAATGGCAACAAACATCATCTCTTTATACCAACGAGGAATTTCTCCAGTGACCAGAACATTTCTCACCGCTTCCCACGTGCCACGCACTACGGTGCTGGAATGCCCTTGCGTCATAATGAAGTTCGGCGGCGAAGGAAACGACATGCGCCGATAAAATTCCTCGTACACGGCGTTCACATCTTTAGGGGCTTTGTCAGGAGGGAGAATTGATACGTGCGGCATGAAACTCACCGACCTTTCTCACAGTGTCGGCGGTTGGCCTTCCAGGCCGCAGGCAGGTGAACGTGTAAGACTGAATTATGAGTGCCCTTGGTGGCCCTGTCAACGCCAGGGTGCAATGGCGCGCCGATCTCATCGCGGAGTTTGGCGGCGTAACGGGCGGTTCCTGCCTCAATACTTGTGCTCGAAGTATGTCATGTGATCGTTTTTGATATTCAACGCGCAGGAAAACAAGTGTGCCACCCTCTTCCTATCGGCTGTTTCAACTTTGAACTGCCCGATCACTACCAGTGCGTCAAGAAAGGTCTGGAGCGGAGCCACCGACATTTCACGAAACACTGTGGGGCCGAGGTGACGCTTGAAGAATGCACGAACAACCCCTTCTTCAGGAACCGAAGCTTGCTCCGAACCCAACCCTGAGATGCCTAAATCCCTAGCCATGCGCCTCACGTGTCGTTCACACACTTTGCGCCAAGGATCATCCATGCCGCTGATAGTTTTTTCAAATAGCACGCCAACACGTGAAACCTCCTTCTCATACGTGACACGTGCGGAATCGTTCGCGTACTTTGACGGTCTAAAGTCGTTTTTCTCGGGTCGTAGGTTCTTCGCTACCTCGTTGACTTCCTTGTCAAGACTATAGAGCAGGTGATCGAATACCGTATAGGGTCTTGCTAGTGCGTCACTCTTTAGGAGGTCAACACTTCCTGTCTCAATCTCTAGCTCGCTAATTGCTGACGTAGAGAGAGGAATCAAAATCAAAACCAAACATACCACAAACCTCATCATTCTCTGCGCCGATTGTTCCAACAACTCTAACCTCCTCAGTGCGTCGCAGGCTTCATCTTTTTTGGCCTCTCGTGTGTCATCCAATCGTGCCCTGGTGTTTGGCACTATCCGGACACAGTCACTGGTCCCACTCGCTTTCTCCTGGGACGACGGATCTATTTGTGGAGTCTCCTACGGTTCGAAACCATGTGCCGTCCGATTCTGGCTTAGTAAATCTTGCGCATGTAGGACGTTTGGTCGCCACCTGTTCCCACCTCGTGTTGAGCATAGACACTAACAATTGTCCCGTTATAGAAAATGAATTTGTACGGTTTATAGCCGATGTACGATCCATCAAGGTTTTTTGTATTGATATTCGCGTCTAGCACATAACCAAATTGCAGACCCCCTGCACCGGGCTGTCCATTCCGAATCCATCCCTGTTTTACATTTGCCCATTGAATTTGTGCTGAGTCAGGGTATTTCAGCACCGTGGGAGGAATAGCGTAGCCTGCTTTTGAGCTTCCTCTTGAGAAATGGGTGTCGAGTAATCGGCTTTAGCTAGCTCTTCCTGAGATGGCGCACCTCCTCAAATCTCAGGGCAGCCGCCCAATCGCCTTGTCGAGGAGCGTCTTAACCTTTTCGATAGGCACGCTTGTTCTGCCCATGTATCCGACGGAGATTCCCATCCCTTTGGCCTCGGCAAAACAACCGGTCATGACGGGGACGTCCTTCTTCGACGATGCCGGCGGCGTCATGAGCGCGCATTTGGCGTTGCTGAACTCCTTTTTCTCTTCCGTCCAGCCCTTGTCCTTGAGCCGTTGAAATGCCTCACGGAGCTTCGCCAGTCCCGCTTCGCGCATAGCGCCCTGGGGCGCGCGTATCATGGAGATCGAGACCATGCCCTGGTCGTCAGCGGCCCACATGCACCCACCCAAGGTCTCGCCCTTCGACGGTCCCTCCGGGATGATGATGTTGCTTTCTTGGGATTGGCCCGTTCCACCAACAGCAGCGACGACTTCGCCGGAGCTGAGCAACGCGCAGGTATGCATCTCCTTCCCCCCGGCTAATCCGCTCCAGGCGAATACGATCAGGATGCCTAAAGCCGCCCCAAACTGCTTTTTCATGGAATCCTCCTGACAAAGTGCCCTGCTCGGAACTAAGCGGCCTGGCCTGCCTGTATGAGGCTGCCCAACAGGCCGTTCGTGTTAAAGATGTTGAGAATATCGTCAAATGATCGTGTTTCCAGTCTCAGTCATCAGATACGGCTCAGGGAAGGCCATCTCTGGTATTCGGCGTATGGGGGTTCTTGCGGCGTAGCTCGTCAATAATGGTATGCAGGTCTTTCTTCGTTCGGAGGCGCTTCCGTTCGAACACCTCCACAATTGCGGCAATCTCCCACATATTGGAAACGGTGGCTTCTACGATGGGCATGGGTTCGAGTTTGGGGCGGTCGTTGCTCATTCGATGCTCTCAAAGGAATCCTGTTCTAGTTGTTTGATTACCTGCTCCACCAGACTATGCATCTGCTTGTCAGCCACCAAGGTTTCCAAGCCGTACTCCTCGCCTCGGACCCACCGCACGATCGCGACAGCCACAAAAAGGCTTGGTTGGTTCGGCAAGTTGACGGTCAAGGGACACGTCTGCCCGACTCGCAGCGGCACATTGCCGGAGAGATGCCAGCCATTCACCGAAAGATTCCAGAGATTACCTTGGCCCTCCGACAGACCCGCGTGGTAGGTCACAGGGCAACAGACAGGGAAGCGACGGAAGGCGCGAATCGAGAAAGGCATGAGAGCCTCGCAGGGAGGCGTATTGTAGGAGCGAGCGAGCACACCTGGCAAGGGTCTAAGCGCGAGGGCCCTTCGAGTTCATGCCCAGGGCTCTTCGCTCCTGTTCGGTTAGCGTGGTCTTCACGTGGCGTACCCGCTGTTCGATGTGTGTAGGGCGAGCGCGTTCCCCTGCCGACTAAGCAACAAATACACGGGACGGGAATCCGTGATCGAGCGACAATTGGTGACCCAACGCTCATGCAGATCGTGATGTCCTTTCGGTGAGGTTACCGGCGGGACTTCAACATTAATTTCTCTCCGTGTGGCGGCACCAGGGTCTGTCGTCTATTGCACATCCAGCCAACAATCGTCATGTCTATGGCTTGATCTGTTGGCAGTGAAACGTCCCCTGCTCATCTTGAATCACGACGGCGAGAGGCACCGTCGCCTGAGTAAAGGCCGGCCCGACTGGCTCAAGAGGTACGGTACACGCCCCGACACAGGGCGTCTTGGGGGGCATCCCCGCACAGGCGGGAATCGTCCACTCGGTGCAGTTGACGAGAGCCAGCATCCACAACATCATGACTGAACGAACATAGACAGCAGCGATCATTGTAGGCCCTCCTTCTTGGTCAGTCTCTCACCGCGTCATGCCATTATTCAGCCCTCCTTTCCCTTCTCCTCCTCGAGCAGCGCGATGCCACTCAGGGCCCCCTGAATCGCCGCGTGTAAGGCCTGCGCCTCGGCCTTAAAGATGTCGGGATAGGTCTTGCGCAACGTGTCTAGCTCACCCACGAGGCGCGCCAGAATGCCGGTGGCCCGGGCCGCCAACAGTTGGTCGGCTTGCCGCAGGAGGTATGGATGGGCTTCCGTTACATTTCGTTCATTCATGGTCGGCCCTCCTGGGCGTGCTTGCGGTAGGCTTGGACTTTCTCTGGACAGTCGATGCCATTTAAGCGGATACGTTCAGGATGGTTGTTGTGCAGGACTTCGATGATGTCGCCGTCGAGTACAGCGACCAGGGGACCAAGAAATTCTGCAGCACCGGCAATGGCGGCCCAGTTGGCAAGGAGGGCGCCACAAAGGAGACTCCTTGTCGCGCCCTCGGTATCCACGTTCAGCAAGCATCCACGGACAGGCTCACTTCATCTTCTTGGGGTCCTGATGAATCATTAGATGCGCATAGGGCGTACCGTCGAACATAATGTAGACCCCTGAAGGATTGGGTTTCTTTGGTAACATCGAGGCCTTTGAATCAAACGGCCACATAATCATCCAATGCGGCGGTTCTTTGACTGCTTTCGCACCTGGTTCCTCTTTCATTATCACCTCCCCCTTCGTTTCCCAATGGGACCCTCCCGCTGCCATGTATGCGATTCCCGGCACGGTGTTCGACGGTTTTGGCGCGTTTTGCATCACATCGTCCAGCCACTGCTTGGCCGCGGCATCCATACACATGGGATCGGGAATCGGGAGGTTCATCACCGTTGGGATGCAGGTAAAGCCATTGGTGCCAGGACGGGATTCCTTGAGCTTCCCATCGTCTCCAAACACCATGACGGCGGCCTCTTTGGCGATATGCGTTGGAGCTGCACTGAGTGCCAGCTTCATTTGCGCCTGTTCGGATAGGGCCTTCACGTCCTTGGCGGCACCGAGTTTCTTGGCCGTTGCCTCCATGCTCAGAACCGGCATGGTGAGAGAGAGGACTGCAATGAGGGTAAGAACCTTCCGCATAGACATAGGGGCCTCCTTTGGAATGGTCTCTGCTATTTCTGTTTCGCCACCACCTGCTCCTTGATCTTGTCGTTGGTCGTTTGGGGGATTATCTTCTTCTGCACCAACTCATCCTTCCACTTATAGTGCCATCGAAATGCGTGTGAAGCCGTGGATTGCCAGAGAACGCGGGCGCTCTCAAAAGAAATGAAACTCAGCACTTTGCGCTAGTCCAACTGCCAAGCAGTTTCTGCGAGTCAAAGATAAGCACAGACTGAGTGCATTTGCTCGTTCCCTCTACCACTTTCATGGACCGATAGCGCCAAATTGTGTCCCCGTTACTAGGGTTTCTTTCCGACTCGGGAGGCCCCATCTTACGCGCAACCTCATCCTGAGTGGCCTAGCCCGAGACCGCCTCCAAGTACTCGCTTTCCCAGGACGTACAACTGGTAAGGAGGGTAAGAATTATAAAACCGGTAAATCTGACATTCAATGAGCGTATTAACTTCGTGTGCAGATTTTCAATGATCCTTTTCACAATCATGGTAATCTCCCTCATGTTGGAGACCGTCGCTTCCTCGATGGACATGCTGTCGCGCTTGGGGCGTTGGTCGCTCATTCCGTAACCGCCTTCTTCTGCTTCGCCACAGATCACTTCCCGTAACCGGCACAGCATGAACTGCGTGACTACTGCTTACCGCACGCAACTTTCCACAGAGCTTCACCAACGGTCCCAGATGGAACTCGTTTCCACTTGCCTTCGTCTGAGTCGCTAGTAACCGCCATACCGCTTCCCATATTGCCAGAGTAATGAATGACTCCCAGGGTCCGAAGGCGTTCTTCTGCGCAGCCGTATTCGTTTCGCTTCTTGAAAGACAAAAACGAGTAGCCCTCCTTGGTTCTTCTTATCTTGTAATCGTATAATTCCCACATCTCCACTACATCCTCTTCGTGGCGAATGGTGTCCGGGTCTACGTAAACGGTATAACCACCAGCACTTTCGGAGGAGATAACCGCCACCCAATCCGCATACGCGGGGCTACTACTCAGCAACAGAACTACTATCAGTAACCAAAGGCCCGTGTTGTACGTGATGGAGCATTGTAGGGGGGAGCGATGGCAGGGACGAATCGAGAAGGGCATAGCAGCCTCGCAGGCTGGCGTATTGTAGGAGGAGAACGATCAAACCGCAAGGCGGGGCGCTCGGAGAGGGTTGTATTGATTGACCGTCCGTTGCATAAGAATTTTACAAGCAACTTTGGGAGCAGGCCCGCCACACGCCGCGACATGGGACTGGTACTTTATCCCGGTCGTCAAGGTGGTATGGGTCATCTCCCAGGCGCCGGTCTAGCCTTACAGTGTTAACCCAAAAGATACTGAATTCGGGATTAGTGAGGGGTAGGGGAGGAACTGATTAAACCCGATTGGACACGATGGTTCTGCCACAGTTGAGCCACAACCTCGAGCTGATTTCGGTTGACTGTCTTCTTCCAGCAACGTAGCCTTCCCCGCAACCTCCGCGTTAACAGCGTGGAGACCCTAAACATATGATGCCACGATCACACCAGACCGGCCTGGCCTTCATTGCGGTGTTTAAAGTCGTGAAAGGCGTGCTGTTGCTTCTCGCCGGCTTGGGGCTCCTCAAATTGGTCCATGCCGAAATTGCCACGCTGTTCTCGCTCTTGATCGAGGCGCTTCATCTAAATGCAGACTCCCGCATCCTTCACGCCTTGGTCATTAAGGTGGATGCGCTCCAACCCCATAGTGTGCTTGTCATGGGAGCCATCAGTCTGAGCTATGCGGGATTATTGCTTATTGAGGGGGTGGGCTTATGGCTTGAGGTCTCGTGGGCCGCGTATCTCACGGTGATCTCGACGAGCCTGCTACTTCCCTTTGAGCTCTATGAAGTATCGCAACATGTGTCAGCACTCCGGATCGGCGTGCTTCTTCTGAATCTCGTCATCGTTGTCTACCTTGTCTTCCAATTGAAGCAGCACACCTTACACGCGGGCTCCACGGTGCGCGCGCGAAGAAGATAGAGGGTCAAGTCTTGTAATCCTGACCTGCCCCCTATAAACCAGGTCGGGTCTGGAGTTAGGATTCCAGCCGACGAAAGGAGGGGACATGGCACGGCGTGAAACTAGGTGATTTCTGTACTCTGCCTTCGAAGAACCCCTAGTAGTTCCTGGAGGAAGATCTTGACCACACACAGTATTGGAATTCCCAAAACCAATCCCCAGAAGCCAAAGACATTTCCTCCAATGATCAAGACCAAAAGGATCGTAAGAGGATGGAGATCGGCAGTTTTTGACATGAGGGTCGGCTTTATCACCAAGTGATCGAGCAGATAGATAACCGACGCAATAAGAAGGATGTGAAGCAGTTGACTCATAAAGCTCTCTTCCAGGGCGATCACAAGCAATGCGGCTAGTGCCCCGACGACAGGCCCGACATAGGGAATGGGACTGGCAATTCCTGAGAGGATTCCAATCACTATCCCAAATCGTACGCCGATCATTGAGTATGCGACGCCTGAAAGAAGGCCAACACAAATGGCTTCAACGAGTACAGCAAGCATGTACCTCGAAAGATGCTGATTAATCCGATAGATGAGATTCAGTGTGGCCTCAAAATACCGATTGGGAACTAAGCCGATGAGGGATTTCTTAATGGCAGCGCCTTCAAGCAACAGGTACCAGGTAAAAAAAGGAATGAGCAGGAAAATCGAGGCCAGCGTAAAGGCATCCAGTAAAAGCTGGGGGAGTCGTTCCGACAACTGTGCAAGATAGGCAGAAGATTCCTGCGCGACTCTCCCGGTCAACTTCAATTGCTCCAACTCGGGGAATTCACGCTCGACCTTGCCTTGAAGCAGTATGAGTCTCTCCTGTACTTGGTACGAATAGTGGGGAAGCTCGCTGCGAAGCGTTCTCACTTCGCGATCCAGAGTAGGAAGTAGGTAGATGGTCATGCCGGTCATGGCCACGAAGAAGATGCCGTAGAGAAATCCTACCGCTCCGAATCGGGAAAGGCCTCGTCGTTCCAGGGAATCGACTACTGGGGTTAGAAGATAGGACGCAAAACAGGCCGCAAAAAATGGATACAGCACAGTGCCTAGAAGATAGACTAGGAATCCGACTGTGCTGAGAATCACCCCCAGATAGGCAGCATCCACCCATAACGTTTTACGGGGGATTGTCATGCACAAGGTCTGGTTCCTTTTCATGGTTGCGGAAATGTTCATCAAGTTCCTGATGCGTCTTGCGCAGACGAGCGGACAACGTCTTCGCCACTCTGAGGAATATCTTTAACCCCAGTTGGGGCTGACGGGAGGTAAGGCTCATCAACTCCGGCTTAAAGAAGCCGATCGTCTCTGTAGCCCCATAGGCAAAAGCGCTCGCCGAACGGGGACCATCGTCAATGAGACCCATCTCGCCAAAGAAATCCCCAGCAGTCAACACCGCGATGAGTTTCGGCTGAGCTCCCGGGATATCACGTACGATATGGACGCTCCCGGCTTTGACGATGTACATGCCAAGGCTTGGATCGCCGGCGCCGAAAATGGCTTCTCCAGCGGCATACCGACGAATGTAGACCAATTTCTCAACTCTTCGTAACTCACGATCAGAAAGTTCACCAAAAATAGGGATCGCCCGAAGAGAGTCGATTATTCGCTCCTCTCCCTTCAGACGATGACGAAAAATATTACCCCAGAGCGTGTCAAGCATTACGCTTCCATGCACTAGAGGAGTTGCCTTCCCTATAAAAATCGCAGTATGCCCAATTTTTCATCAAATGCACAAGTGGTTCCTAAGCTTTGAGGGGAACCTGGTCCACTCCCACAAAACTGACTTGTCCAAATTTAGAGAGATCTGCTAGCCCCAGGCATTCAGACAGCGGGAAAGGACTGCGAAGGAGCCCCGATGTTCAGGCGAGGGATTGCCATGGAGATGTAATCGGTGGAGGTCGGTGGTTGCTGGTATTCTGTCCGTGAATTGGGGGCGGCTAGCCACAACGCAGCCCAATTTGGAGAAGGATGAAAGCGAGTCAGGCTTAGGGCAACGTAGGGTCTGGAATGTTCGTAGCGTCCAGCCAGGCATTGACCCGCGCCGCCCCCCATTTCTTGGGCACCGTGCGGGTGACGATGCCCGTGCCGCCCATATCCACGTCAGTGCCCTCACCATCGGTGAGCGTCACTTCGCCATCCACATCCGGCTCCCGATTGCGCACGATCACTTTTCCGTGCTTGACGTAGATCCCCGTCGAGTCCTGTGTCAACACGGCTCCGAATTCAGTCCCCCGTACGGCACCCTCGATCGTCGGCGTGCGAAGGACAAAAGACTCCTTGTGGGTGAGTAGCCGCACCAGCGCACGGATGACGCCGGAGGTCATCGAAAGCGTCACCTGACGCTCACCTTCCGCCAGCCGGACATGCGCGACCGAGAGAATGAGGGTGCCGAGTGGACCCAGCGTGACCAGGGAGTCCTCGGCGAACCGGATTTTGATCTTCGAATCTCCTGAGGTCATGATGGTGTCGTGTTCGTATAAGACATCGCTCACGGCGAGTGGACTCGGTGCGGTTTCTCCCTCCCGCGTCACGGTGGCTTTTCCCACCATCGCCACCACTTCGGCCACAGGACGATGCGTCGGAGAAAGGGGCGAGGCTGTTGTCTCGCGCGCGTTGCCATCAGCCCAAACATACATACAACTGCCAAGCGTAATCGCGATCACGAAGAGCCCCATCTTTACCGAGCCCATCCTCGATGGCATCCTGGATCTTCTTTCTTGACCTAAGATTGTTGGGCAACGAATTCTTCGAGGATTAAGCGATCAGCCTTGCTCACGTCTTGAAAGGCAAAGCCGGCCCGATCTTGAGCTTTCCACACGACAATCCCACGTGCCTGAATCGGTTGACGAAGCCCAGATAGTTCAAACGTGAGTTGGGCACTCTTCCCGATATCGATCGCGTGCGGAAGTTTCGACAAGGCGAGGCCTCCGACACTGAGGTTCCCCACGAGGGCATCCGCATGAAAGCCATTGGAAACCGTTGCTCTGCCGAGCACCTCGATACGGAGAGCCTTGCGCGAATCGTCGCGCTCATACCCGGCTTGGCAGAGGTCTCCACGCTTCCCGATCACTTCATATACAGTCAAGGCATGCGCTTTTCCCTTGAGAAACAGCTGGCCATAGGAAGGCGTGAGATATCGATCGCCCAGGTAGGAACATGTGACTGCTCCAATTAAGATCCGGCAGGGATTGTGGGAGATGGGGCGATCGTCCCGCTCTTTTTCGAAGCTCTCTAGCCGGGATGCCGTATTGACCGCGTCGCCGATCGTTGTGAACTTCATCCGTTGCGTGCTGCCCACACAGCCTGCAACGACTTCTCCCGTAAAAATCCCGATCCTTATGCCCACCATGGGCAGTCCCTGCTTGTGCCAGAGATCATTCAGGCGTTTCATTTCTTCTTTCATGGCAAGTGCGCATTCCACGGCATTGACCGCATCTTGAGCGATCTCCGCCTCTGTTGTCCGTTTGAACGGCACTCCAAAGTTCGCTTTGATCGCATCACCATAATAATCATCGACGACTCCACCGTGCTTCATGACGAGTTGGGCCATGACTTCCATATAATCATTGATCCAATCAAGCAATGCCGTGCTGTCCATTCTTTCGGAGATCGATGTGAACCCTTTCAGATCGGTAAAGAGCACCGACGCAACGAGCGTTTGCGACCGAACGCGACCGCCGGTGAGGAAGGCCTCGCGCTGTTGCCAAATGGCATCCGCAACTTCTGGGGATACGTGCCTGGAAAACAGCTGCATCAGCATCCCCCGCTGCCGTTTCTCAATGATGAAACTTTCAATGACCGTGACCCCATACCCTAAGAGCAAAGGAATCATGACCACCGTGGTGTCCATGACAATCAGACCCCACAAAAACATACAAAACACTGCGGCTCCATAGGCCAAGGCAATGATCAGAATTCCCCCCAAGGCTGCGAGCGGCGCCAGCCGGAATGTTAGCCAGACGGCCACGACTCCTGCCAGGCAAGCGAGCACGTAGCCAATGCCATGAGGCATCCGTTGTAACGAGATCCCCTGAACAAGGTTTTCCAGGACATTGGCGTGGATCTCAACCCCGGCCATATCTCCGTGTTCTGCAAAGGGTGCGGGAAAGATATCATGGAGCAACGGACTGGTGGCTCCTACTAAGACGATTTTGCTCGTGAATACATCGGCTCGGACCTCTCCTTTCATGACTTGGTAATAAGGAATAGTTTGGAATGAGTGAGGCCCGCCTCGAAAATTAATGAGAAAGGTGCGATTCTTAAGCGGTTGTGCTTTGAGTCCCCTCTCTACCGCCACCTGATAAATGGCCAATGGGAAACTCGGAATCTCTTGATTTTGGAACTGGCGTGACAGCTCAGTCGTACGGATAGAGGCATCGTTTTCTAACGCAAAATTTGTGTAGCCAAATCCCGCTGCCCGCTCACGCAACGATTTGATAGGCGCATTCAGATCTTCTTTCACATAAGCCGAGTCCCTGACGATCGTCATCGGGGCTGCCAAGATTACATTGCCGGCTCGAGCTAATGCCTCAGCCAGTTCGTGATCGTCCCCCGACCCGCGGATAGACGGCTCAGGGAAGGCGATGTCAATTCCAATAACGGTCGGATCGCCTTGCCTAATGCGGTCCAGCAGTTCAGCATGAAGAGCCCGCGGCCACGGCCAGGCAATATCGAACTCGTCAAAAGAATTTTCATCGATGGACACGATTACGAGTGGGGTCAAGGGAGCGATCTGCCCTCGCAGAGAAAAGAAGAAATCCATATCCCACCGCTCGATGCTGTCGAATAGCCCCATCCACGAAATCACGACGACAACGAGTCCAACAGCTAATCCACGACTCCAGTATTTCTTAGTTGTTCGGAGCCAATGAACGAAGAAAAACATGTGCTTGTGTCCAATCAATAATGACTGAAGCCTAACGCTGCCTCTCAGCGAGGGGAAGCTATGCTACCCTTTTGACCGGCAATCTGCCAACCTCCCAAACAGGGGATTGATATTGACCCAAAACCCAAACAGGAGGCCAGCGGCAAGCTTGAGTAACGGCCTAGAGTGGTACGTGACGGAGCATTGTAGGGGGCAAGCGATGGTAGGGACGAATTGTGAAAGGCATAGGAGCCTCGCAGGGAGGCGTATTTTAGGAAGGTGACGCAGGAGGCGCAAGAGCCGAGCGGGGAAATGGTTGTATGGCGCTCGGTGGGGGGTGAGATGACCTTATTCGAGAGTCATGACTTGTCTGGGGTCGGGCTTCTCCGCCAGGAGTCCTCCCCATCGCACGAGAGGTCTGCGTTATGGGGTGACCTGCCCGGCCTGCTTGCTCGCGCGGTCCGCTTCCCCTTGGAGCACCTCCCCAGTTTGCCGAGCTTTGTCCAGTGGGCTTTTTATTGTCTCAGTCATTACTTCGGCGGCATCGCTACGAGGCGGGGTTGGTGCTTGCTCAACATGCTTATTGGTGACTGTCCCAACCGGCTTGGGTGGGCCTTCCCGTTCACAGGCGGTGAGCGCAATCAGGATAAGTAGGGCGAACCTAACAATGATGACAGGCTGTTTCATCGTGTAACCGCTCTTCGTCTGATCTTCCGCGCATGCCACAGTCACGGCTCCTCAGGGCTAGGCCGTCCGTGCGACCCCCATTCAGCGGAGCACTTCACTCCTTCCCGCAGGCAATTTTCCAGAGTGTCTCGCTCACACTCCCAGGCTTCATTGTGATCCCATAAGATGCTGGTGTAGTTATACTATATACAATCTTCCCTGTTCCCATTTTCCCTGAATATTCTCGGAATACAATTGGTCTGAGTGTCTTGTATTCGCAATCGTACTCCCATTCGTCTATCCAGGGAAAATGTGGTCTGTCCAACCCGGCCCCTGGGATAACCGTGAAGTCGATCATCGACAACATCGTCACCGTGGCGCCGGTCTTGCGGATTGTGGAGGGGGCGGCATAGGTGACAAAGCCATCGCCTGTTGGCGTTGTCTCTTTTACCATGATCCACTCCGTGGCTACCGGACTAGAGCACGCCGCGACAAGCATCAGCAGGTATGAAACCGCAACGATGTATACTTTCAGCCCTGTCTCGGTACGGATCATCGTTAAGCCAGCGATTCGTTATTGATGACCGCAAGCTAGGCCGTCCGTGTGGAGGTGTCAAGAGTGGGCAGTGGTCGACCACAGCCGTGTGAAGTTACGGAGGAGGCGCACCGATCTCCCGATTAATTTCATGAGATTGTTATTTAACTGCCGTATCTGCCCAGCTAAGACGGTTAATTTAGGCAGCGTGACGATCCCTCGGGATTCGGAAGTTGTGGAGATGGTGAGAGGAATTGAACCTCCAACCTGCGCTTTACAAATAAGCTACTGGGGGATTGCTCAAGTACTTGATGAAGTGGGCAATCCTCTTGTCGTTCCTGCCGAATCACGCATTTCACCGTTCAGCTCGCTTCGCCCCGCGTTGCCTTCCGTCACCCACGTTTGCCTTCTTTTCTAACACCCTAATAACACTTGGCTAGCAGGGCAGGGGGGTGGGGGGGGTGATACGCCCGTCATGAACATGTACATAGTCACTCCCGCAGATTTGTAGATGGGGGCAAGCGATCAAGGAAGGTTAACAAGTGGCGGGCAGGCGCGATCCACACGCCCGGCGAACCCCACTTGCGCAGGGCAAGATCGTCACCTTTGTATTCGAGTATTGGTGCATCAAGTGCGGAGCGATCCTTGACGATCTTACCGATGGACCACGAACGGCCATTGCATGCAAGTCCACCGTCAGCGATGCCGTGATGCTCGTTCCGGTCGAAGGTGCATCAAGGTTCAAGAGTCGTCCTGAACGTGGCGTCACGGTGTGGAGTTCAAGGCGGTCGAGATCCGACATTCTGAACCGGTCCATAATCCACGGTACTTTGCGCATTCGCTTTCGGTGCGGGCAGCACGCTCCACGTAGTATCGACCGATCCGCTTTAGGGTTTCCCGCGCGGCAACCGCTTGCTTTTTTTTCTCCGTGATCCCCTTGGCCTCTTTCTCAAGATCCGCTTGCAAACTTGGGTCAAGCTCGCGCGTCTTTTTGAAGTCCGCATCCGCATGGGACTGGTCGTTGAGCATCATGTACGCCCAGCCGCGCCCCATGTGGCTCCTTGCTGACTTGGGGTTCAGCTCGATTGCCTTCGTAAATTGAATGACGGCCAGGTGCATGTTCGGCTGGGCATCGCCCCAATCGCCTGCCTCGAAAGCCGCCTGCGCATAATTGTGCCGCGCGTAGAAATCAGTCGGGTTAAGCTTAGTCGCCGACTCGAGATCCTTGGCGGCTCTGTAAATCCAGAACACGCTGTATCGGCTGCGGTGCGCTGCGTACAACGACAAGGAGCCACGCTGGTTTAGGGCATTGAAGTCTTTCGGGTTCTTCTCCAACACAGCGGTCCACTGTGCTAGCTTCTGGACCGTTTTAGCATCTAACCCCTCCATCATCTGCTGTTGAGTAGGGCCAAACTCTGCGAACGCAGAGGATAACGGGACGAGCCACGTAGGCCACCATACTGCAAGCCCGAACAGTACGATCAGCGGCGACCTCATACGGCCCTCCTTTACTAGGGAAGTGAAAAAACGCGGGAGGAGCCGTTGTTGCGATTGTGCTTAGATAGTGCCATCAATCCGAAGCGCACCACCTTGACAGCGACCCGTCGATCTTGGAGCAGCGATCTGTCGGTATCAGACGTCCACAGTGACCGTCTTGATGGCGGCTTTGACCTTCGCAACCATGTCAGGTGGAAGAGAGGACGCCTTGTGCGCCACTTTTGCGTGTTCGCCTGCTAACCGCATCACCTCCTCCTCGGTCTCAGCCCGCACCTGAAAAGCACACTCCCCCTTGGGATCTACATCGAGACAGCCGAGCTGTTTGTAGTGTTTTTGTGCCATGACGACCTCCTGTCGATGAAAAGTGACGGCTTGGATTGTTCTACTTCTGGAGCGTGGTCCGCTTGAGCTGAATTATGAATTACCGTGATCCTTCGCTGCAAGAGGAAGGCATGGAACGATGAGGGACAATTGTGGATGGGTGGAAAGACTAGGCTCGCTACCGACTCGGCAGCGGAGAGGGTGTGGGGTGATACATGCATCGAGTGAACCTGTATAGGCGTTCTCGCTAGTTTGAAGAGGGGGGCAAGGCTGCGAGATTTGGAAAACTTGACTGTCGGGGACTACGGGTGCCGATCGAGTCTAGGTCGAGTAATGCCTAACTTCTTCATCCTGTATTGAAAAGATGTGCGCTTCATTCCTAGCTTTGTGGCGGCACCGGATGCGCCACCGATGACCCATCGGCATGCTTCGAGCGTCCGACGGATCAGGCCGCGCTGGTCATCTTCAAGGGTGGAGGCTTGGGGGTCGATACTATCGTTGGGAGGCGATGCCTTGGCCGCCTCAGTCATGAGATGCGATAGGGATTGGCATTTCTCCTGAATCCCTGTCCAGAAAAAGTTGTTAAGTCTGGCTTCGGCGTTCGTACTCCATTTGACAAACTTTACGCCGAAGTGTGTTCCGATAGCCCACTGTACTGTGGCATCCTCAATCATAACCGGCTCTTTGTCGTTAGAGAGATAGAGGACTAGCGCCAGTCGCATCCCGGTATGAACCGGATCCTGGCTTTCGATTCGAAGCCCTTCTCGTGAGACATCGATTACCAGTCCCTTGCCCATTATCTCAGGGGTGAGATAGCTAATCGAAGCCTGGAGTGGGATGCGGGGCACGCATCGATCCTTCCATGCCTTCTCGTGTGGGGCCATATTTTCTCCTGTGCCTGGGACAGTTACCAATTGGCCATCGGTATCGTACAAATAAAATATGCTCCGATGGTGACGGTCTGTCACGTGTTACAGCATAAATTGCAGTCAGATCTCATTGGAGGTTGAGCGGGCAATAGGCCGCGACTTTCATTACGCTCCAGGCGCAGGGTGCTAACAGCAAGGTGTTTGTGAACAGACAAAATCAGTGGGAAAGTTGAGTAACAAGGACGAGCTGGGCTTTGGATTATGAGGGAGTTGTGAGAGGTCAGAAAACTGCTGATTTATGGAGCTGGCGAGAGGAATTGAACCTCCAACCTGCGGTTTACAAAGACCAGATCACCACAACACCTTAGAAGGCGAAACACCGCCACAGCAGCTTGATTCCCGTGATGAGAGCGGAAAGTGAATACTGGTCCACGTTGCGTTGAGTTGCTTACGGCGTGACTGGGTTGCAGTGGCACAGGCACACCTTCGGGCGGACCAATTCAACACGCAAATCGCGGGGGCGTGTGTAGAGAACCAGACGCCTACCCATACAGACACAGGTGATACAGTTCTGTATGGAGCGAAGGGGGCGAAAGCGGGGTTTAGGGAGTCTGTGGTGACTGACCAAGAGCATCATGCTCAAACAGGAAACGAAGGCCCACCAGGTACATTCTAACGCGGGCATCCACCTGAATGGGGCGGGTCCAACACACCTCCCCTAGTTTGGTGCTCTGCTTTTTCTTTGCCTTTGATGGCACCTGAATCTCAACCACCTGTCGTTGGTGCACTTCCTCAGGAAGCAAGAGCAGCAAGCCCCCAACGCTCCTATTGATCGCATGTCCGTACCCCTCCGACAACTTCGCAGGATAGCCCTCAGGCTTCGTCAGCGCGTAGGGGTACGCTCGCATGCAGCGTACGCGCTTGCCACCCCTTCGTTCCTGTTGAGTTGGCATGTTCAGTTCGAGGGATTGTCTTAGGCGTTAACACCAGACCCGTTAGGGCGGGATTCTGCTCCCAGGTCCGGGTTATTTTCAAACACTCTTTCGTATGGTATGTAGCCAGTTCTACTGTCACCCCCTCAGGGGTTGCTCAAGTCTTTGATGGCTTGGGCAATCCCCTTCGCAGAGAGGGTACCGGGTATGGGACCCGCGTGTTCGTGATGCGACAAAGGGGGGGTGCAGGGAGCAGTTTTTAGTCTTGCTTGTCAGGAACAGAAGTCCCACGGAATTTTTGTAAAATCCAAATAGGAGTACATGACATGCGTTGATAAGAGGGGCAGCTTCCATAAGAATGCCTCTCAGCAACCCTGTTAAGCCGAAGGAGGTTGCTGTTCCAAGAAAAGTGGACCTGGGTGTACGGCCCATTTGAAAAAGTCCCGGTAGTCTTCCATATACCAGCGTCCAAACCGTTTGTGAGCCTCATGGCCGTTTAGATAAGTAAGTAAAAGATGATCGTGGCTCCATACGAGGTAGTTGGCAGCCAAACTTACTACCTCCTTGACCTTTTCGAGAGGACCGTGCACCTGATGAATCGAAAGTGTCTTAGTTTCACCTGTTATGACAACCCCGGACATTATGTCGGAAGCATGTGCGACCTCCGATAGCATTTTATAGAGCAAGAGATATTCGCCCTCCTCCCGCTCGATTTCTTTTGCTAGACTGCGAAGATTAGTGGCAGTAGTACACAAACCGTATCAGTCTTTCGGTCTAGGTTTTGTCTCTTTATATTTCTCCCAATGATGTCTAAATCGATCGCCGTTAAGCATCCCCTCAACGATCTCCCGTTCTTTGCTAAGGTCCTGCCTTGAAAAGACTGCATCCTTGAGTTTTGTGTCGCTATCTAGAATGGCGTGAAGCTCAGCACCTTCTTTGGTTCCTGGATCATAGCGAATTAAGTTCTTAAGACGCTTGATCATACGGAAGGCCTCATAACAGGAAGCTCGATCCTCATGGAAGGTGTTATTCTGAAGCACAAATTCCAGCCCTACACTAGATTCAAAAAGTGCTCTAACCAATACAGCGGCATTGTTTGCCGAACCAAATCTGACAAGCGTTCCAATCGAATCACCAATATCTAAGACATGACGATACAGCATGAGAGTAAACGGTGTGAGAAGACGTATGGAACACCTCCCGGTTAAGCGGATGGGTCGAGACATAAATAAAGGGAGGGCCGACAATGGCGAGTGTAACAACAGGCATCGCTCATGCCTTCTCCTTCCGGCACGCGCCTTTGGAATAGACGGCGAGCGTCCAGTCGTCCAGCTGGATGGTGTACCCGCTCACGTTTTCCTCGATGTACGGGCCGGCGTAGATGATCTGCCCGTCGCGGCTCGTGCACTGAATCTGCGTCGTCTCCTGCGAGCGCGACGCACAGCCGAGGAGCAAGCACACGGAGACTAGCGCGAGGCACATCTTTTTCAATTCGCCCATACGCCACCTCCGGATTAGGAAGATGATAGGCGTTGTCTTCTTGTCATCCGCGGACAGTTACAGGTGCCGGAAGCAATTTGTTGGCCAGAGCGCATGCGAAATCTGACAAAAGCAAATTCAACAACTTCGCTGTTCGCTTCATGGTCGTTTGGCGTGGGAATTGATTGAAAGAAGGAAATTCTGTCCTTTCAAAGGACAGGATGCCCGCAGCAAGGAGAGTGGCCATTTAATAGAGCGTGGTAAAACCGAAGGCTATGCCAGGGCGCTTCTTCGATATGCACTTGGTTCGACTTGGGGAAAACGCGCCGTTCACGGTGCGGGCACTCCTGGCAGTCTTGGATTCCCGCCGAGCAGCGGAAGGATTTTGAGCAGGTCCTCACCGAGCTTTTCGATGCACAGTATGAGGCGGGGCGCAAAGACGGCGGACCCTTTCCGTGAGCCGTTTCGCCCCACATCCTACGAGAGAGGAAATGGCCGACGATTGTCCTAGTGGGCACACCTAGGACCTGATTCACTGGAGGGCGTCATGATGCTCATTGAGTTGGCCGGAATTGGTGGAAGCGTTCTTCGATAGATTGTCTTGATGGTGAAATGGCTCATGCGATCACTCGCGCTTAGGCGCGGGCTCTTTATATTCATAACGAGAGAGGTAGATTTGGAAACAGATATGTCCGAAATAAGCCAAGATGGCTCCTCCGTACCACCACCATTCCATATGGAAGTGGTAGAGGAGGATCCAGGCAATATAGAGAGTCATGTGTCTTCCTCCCGGTGATAGCCCCTCTTTAGCTAGTGGAGCGAAGTGTCTTGCGGGTTGTAGCGGGAAACCATGACCTTACTTCCTCTTCGGCAGAAGGCCCTTCTTCTCCGAATGAGAATTCATGGTCCCAATCAGTGACTTCCAATAATTTTCTTGAGGCCAGCCGTGGCTTTCTTCGATAGCTTATGGAATTTCACCTCGGTGCCACGGGAATCGTGTTCGATGCTGACACCTGAGGCAAACACGTTCTCAGGAAGCTTTTTGATTGCATTCTAGGCGGGAGTCGAATCTGGCGCAAGAGTCGAAAAAGAGGAAATACATGCATTCCCTTCCACGCTGTTGCGTAATCCCTGAGTATCTCCTAAAATCAGGCCTCCCTGGTGCGAGGCTTTCATGCCCTTCACAATTCGTCCCTACCGTCACTTCCCCGCACAATTCTCCGTCACACGCTCTGTT
Source organism: Nitrospirota bacterium (assembly GCA_963729585.1). Lineage (GTDB taxonomy): Bacteria > Nitrospirota > Nitrospiria > Nitrospirales > Nitrospiraceae > Palsa-1315. The sequence continues at coordinate 7,970 of CAVSOJ010000026.1, read as the reverse complement.
ACTCCCAGCTTCTTCGGGCAACAGGCTCCGAGAGGTTTGAGGTAAATGCTCTGCCATGACTTCATAGGAGACTCAAAAATGAAGGCTACATTACTGACGTTATTGCTAGTCCTAGGCCTAGCTGGTTCAGGATCGGTCTTTTGGGTCACCACGGCACAAGCTGAAACTCCATATGAAAAAAACCAGAGAGAAATGCTGGAACGCTACCAGCAAGAACACGGTTTATCTGCGCAAGTGCAACAAGCTGAACGATGGAAGCAAGAATGGAGACAACAACATCCGAATGAGCCAATGCCGAGCTTCGGTGCACTGGAGAAGCTACATCGTAAAGAAATAATATCAAACACGAATCAGGATTTCGCAAAGATGCGTCAAGAACGGCAGGCCAAACTGAAACGAGACTACCTGCTAAGTAAGCAAAACCAGCAGCGAAAACTCGCGTCGCAGCACATAACGTGGACCGCGGAGCAATGGAAACAGTGGGACAGAGAATATGATCTGGCGATGCAACAGCGTGCCCAGGATTATCTCAAAGCGGTAGAACTGGACGGAGAAATGGCTAGGGCGGAAAAGGCCAGAGAGGAAGAGGAAAATCTTCGCAAGGGACATTGAGTGAACCCGCACTGGTGACCTCAGGCACAGCGTAACCGCTATCCTGAATGCCTCCCCCTCAAGGAGATCGACTGTCCTGAGAAAGGTCAAGCCTACGGCAAGAAAACCAAGCAAGCCGCCTCAGAGTTAGTCTACGGGAAGGAAGTTACGCTTCAAGCCCACGGCTCAAGTACGGACGCACGCTTGCCGATGCGCTTTTACCCGCTGGCGCGAACACCGATCACACGCTGGTCAAAGACGGCTGGCGCTGGTGGTATCGGAAGTATGCGCCAGATAATGTGACTTTAGCGGAGTTGCAACGAAGAGCGCGAAGATCAGTGCTGACCTAGACTTACGCGGGCCGCCGAACGCGCCAAGGAAGGAGGGTTGAGCGATGGACCTCATATTCGTGCCGAAGCTTCTGCTCGGGATCACGGCCGTGGTCGTCGCCCTGGTCCTCATCGTACTGAAAGGGAAATCATGATCGCTGCCATCTATGCGAGAAAGAGCCCCGAGCAGAACGGCGTGAGCGATTATGGGAAGTTGGTCCCTGAGCGACAACCAGCGCTTGTTCTTTTATTGGGATACACAAGATGGATGGGGGATCAGTCTTCGTGAGCGGTGTCTATAAGGTCTGGCAGATCGGGGTCGACGGTTTTTTGGATAAGATCAAGCTGGCGCTTGCGCGATGGCTGTGCAGGGTTCAGAAAAAGTCCTTGATCGTCCTCCGTCAGCACGACAGATCATGTTGGTGGCACATGAGAGAAATGAATGGAACGCCTGCGATGCAGATCGTCGCCGATTTCTATCTGACAAATATCGCTCAGGAACATGCGGTGTCAGTAGCAAAGACCTTTTTGGTTGCCTACGGTCGCAAATGGTGGATTCCGTTCAGTCTTCGTGTTGAGGGGAACGTGTTCGTGAAACACCATGTTGCTCCTGGAGGAACGTTTGAAACACACAGCATTCCTCCAGGTTTTACATCCGAGGGGATCGCTGCTTGGTGGATTCAACCTCCTATTAAGAACATTGGTAAACGGCTGATAGCGCGGGCCTGCGTCGTCGACCAATTTGGCAATGAGCATTGGTCGGATGTTCTTTCATGGAAGTATCGCACGGGCAATTGAGGAGGGCTGAACGATGGCACGACTACGAGGCGCGAGCAGAGTTGTCCGCCCCCACCGCAGTAGACGCTCGTTTGCAACCGAGAATGGGGCGACAATTCCCTCCGCCGCCATTCAGCCCATTATTGGTCCCGAGGCTACATGCGCGAGAGAATCGCCTGTTCCTGGTTCAGTTCGACGCGAAAGAGTTGCGGGGTGATGTAGGGCTTTTTCGTGGAGGGCTGGTCCATGATGGTCTCAGGGTATGCGACTACCAGCATTCAACGTCAAGGAAGCGGACGTGGTGGACGGAACTTTCATTGAGGCCGGGTATATCTATCGGAGTGCCTGAGAGACGATTGAAGGACTGAACGATGGGTCTCATATTCGTGCCGCGACTACTCCGGAGCAAGCCCCATGATCGATGATGTCCTTCGTGAACTAATGGATGACCCTGAGGGTGATCGACGGGCTCTTGAGGAATCTGTTGTTCGACAGACCGGCTTAGTGCGTGAGCGCGTGGCTAGAATCTTGAGACTCGGAGACCCATGGCCATTCGCCAAGGCATTCGGCAACCTGATGGCTGATGTACGCCACGATGTCCAAGTACTTGAACACTTGGTCCATCCCCTTTGTTCATACGGTTCCCGCGCATTTCTCGGCTTCTCTCTCTTTCATCCTATTTCATCTCATCGCATTTTCTTCCAGCGGTAACAACGTATTAACAGCTGTTTCGTTTTGCTCTTAGCGACAGGGGCCGGGGTACCGGGGGGGTAGGCTTGTTCCAACTCTCATATGCCGAACTGGGTACCTTGGGTCCCAAGCTGTTAGACAACGGAGTAAAGCTTTCTAGGGGGCGCGGGGCCCCCTTGCCCAGAGAATAGCCTTGGGAAGGGGATATTGACTGTAAGAGGAAGTTACGGGTATAGGAACAGGCTTCCTGGACCGATCCAAGTAAAGAGGCGAGAACGGCAGATTCAGTAAAGTAATAATTGGTGACAGGATTGGGAGGTAATGCCCACATGATGGCGGAAATCAAGGGAGCGGTTCTGCTCCTGTGCTGCCTGATGTTCTTCACCCTGATTTGTGCATTGGCTGCTCTCGGATTGGTGACGCGACCAAGCCGGTGGAGTGATAGAGCGAAACCGGTGAGCTGATACGGGGGATAGGGTTGGGATCACTACCGCAATCCAGATACGGTAGCTTGAGGCTCAGAGGGTTGCGGCAAGGCTAACTACCTTGTGTGTCTCATCGAATCACGGTTGCAGCTTCATGTCCTTGAGTTCATCCAGTGCCTGAGTATCTGAGACGGGTTCAAGCACCCACGTTGGCACTAGGAGATTGGTTTCATAACGTAGACGGAGATAATAGGTGCCATCCGTTTCGGCCGAAAGGTTCAGTGATCGTTCAATGGAATCGCGTTTCATCGAAATGGTATGAATGCCAGACGAAACTGTTGAGTAAAGGTACCCTCCTCTCCTTAACTCGGTAAGTTTTATTCCGTCGAGGTACACGGGCCAGGCAAGTGAGGAAGAGAACGGTCCGTGTGCGTAGTAAATGTACAACGAGGCTTTTCCTGGAACCGGTTCGCCGTGTGTAAAGGATTCTCCTGTCGTAGCGCAACTGGTTAAGGACACCGTCAGTGAATAAAGGATGAGCAGGAAAAGACTACACCTCTTGCGAGACCTACGAATTGCGACCAGCTCCATTTTTCCCCTTACGGGAGGACGTTTTCCTTGAGCTAGCCTTGCGTTCACACCCCCATTCATTTCCTCACGCACTTCCGTGACGAAGTCCCTCAATCGTTCTCTCGCTCCCGCCACGCCCTGTTCAGCGGCATCATAGACGCTGAGGCCAGCTTTGAGGATGGTCTTTGCCACCGGCCTGACACAGCCGACCTTACGGACCGGTAGTGGTCAGGATCGTGGTGGGTCTACCGATACAGTAGGTCTGTTGAATGAGCGGCACATACCGTTCGGCGTTCTTCGGATAGGGATAATCCAAGATTGGTTCTCCTTGCGTCCTCCAGAAGTGGACGCATTCCGCCCTGACCGTAGGTCGGCTGACGGAGACGCCGGTCAACTTGGTGACGACAGCCCCCAGCAAGGGCCCAATGACAATCACCATGTTGCCACGCTGGAGGTCCTGGTCGCCGACTTGCCCTGTGTAGCGGATGATAAACATGCCGCGTGCCCCGTCGCGATCGACAGGTCCGTAGACTGGCTTGGTCTGAATGGGTAATTCGCGGACCAACAGCTGTACCTCTTCGCCTTCTACCATCGAGTTAAGGATTTCTCCTCCGATTTCCACCACACGACCTTGATACTCAGCGGGATGGTTCACCACTTGCTCAAAGCTCACAGTGCGGTCCACCTTTTCCACGACCTCAGGAGGAAAAATAGGGGCAGGCGCACAGGCGAGGATGAGCAGACCTCCCCCTCCCATCACCAAGAGGTCTCGCACCCATCCCCTCCGTCGTTTCACTAATTCCATGGTGCTGCAAGGCTAGGGCATCTTCAAAGAGGTGTCAAGGAAGGGCAATGGGGGATAGCCTTGGGAACCATCCCCTTCGCATAGAGGGTACCGGGCATGGGACACGCGTGTTGGTGATGGTTTAAAGAGGGTGGGGGGGAGTGGCTGATTGAATAATTGCTTATGTATAGGGGTCCCCAGGGCCAGATTAAAGGGCACCTCGACAGGTTACTCAAATGGTCTGCCAAAGAACCTCAAGTGGTCGTAGCGTTATTCCTAATTTGCACCATCACATACAGAATCCTTATTCGGTCTGAACATTCTGGTCTTGGCCTAGTGCTTAGCCATAACTATTCAAGGGATAAAGCACCTAAGTGGCTTTGGCCTCACCTCTCGTCTGCTTGGGTAGATGTTCGTGTCAACGATGTGCCAATCGGTCGAATGATACCGATAATTGAAGGCGGCCCCGTCGGAGCACTTTCGGAATAAAGTGGCTGTTAAAACTTCTCAAACGAGAAAAAGGATTATTCCAAGCTGCAACGTTCTTTAGCCCATATTGCCAATGTTGATCTGACGAACGAGCATGGGCGCTCCGGATTTGTTGCAGCCAAGAAGCACGTAACGCCCCGATCGATTGTCGCCGCGCCGGAGGTATTCGAAGGCTCCACGCTCCTCCGCCTCCACGTAAGCTCGACAGGTAGTGCATTCAACTATCATTGTGTTTTCTCCCGCCTAACTAGTAAGTCCGTTGCGCGGCTGTCGTGCATCGTGATACCGCAAATCTCAGTAAGGCCCATTCTAGGATCGGGGCAAATAAACCACAAGGCGAGGCGAGGGAAATACTGGATCGCGCGCTGTCTGGGCAGGACAGTCGTGAGCAGCGGGAGCTAACATGGGACAAATTGTAGGGGGAATCCCGGTGGGGAATTCATGGGAAATGGGAAAAAGTGATTATGGCCCGATCTGCTGCCTAGGCTGCTGCCTAGAATAACGAGAGAGCCTTTAAAATGGAGCTGGCGAGAGGAATTGAACCTCCAACCTGCGGTTTACAAAACCGCTGCTCTGCCATTGAGCTACGCCAGCTACAGAAGTGATTTGTAGGAAGATTCAGACACGCTGAGAGCCCGCCATCGACGTGAGTTGTCTACCGAATGACCATCGAAAGACCATAATGAAATCATGATCGAGTCGTTTAGTCGTCTGGGCTGGCGGGAAGCAGCTCAACTATTAATCTCACTGTCCACGCGTCGTCAGAAAACTAGACACGCAACTCTAACACGCCGGAGGGACGTCCGACAAATTCCTATCCGGATAGAGTGGACAGACAGACGGGCGCTTACGTTTGGGGTCACTCCTCCCTATTCCAGGTTCCCGCATGTTCAAGCATCCATGTCTGAGAGTCGAACGGCGGATCCGTCGATCTCGACACGACGCGACTATACGAGCCCTTGTCGTCCATGCGACGCACCTGCATCGTGTCGCGGAGGTGTGGGAAGAGTATCTCGTCGCGAAGGACACGCCGCAGCCGTGGATCTTCGACGGGGAACAGGATCTCGATCCGCCCGTCGAGATTGCGCGGCATGAGATCGGCGCTACCAAGCAATATTTCTTCCTCATGGCCGTACCGAAAGTAGAAGATCCGGCTATGTTCGAGAAATCGTCCCACGAGCGATGTTACGGTAATATGGTCGCTTACGCCGTCCACTCCCGGGCGCAGACTGCAGATGCCGCGGACCTGAAGATCGACGGTCACTCCAGCCTGCGAGGCCCGATACAGTGCCTGGATGCAGACCGGATCTGTCAGGGAGTTGAGCTTGAATGCGATAGCCCCTTGGCCGGAGTCGCGATGGCGAGCGATGACCCGTTCGATGCGTTGGAGGATTCCTTCGCGCACTCCCTCCGGTGCGACCAGGAGACTGTGATAGTCGATATGGCGCGCATACCCAGTCAGCGCATTAAACAAGACCGCCGCATCGGAAGCGATCGCCGGGTTGCTCGTCAGGAGCGCGAGATCGGTATAGACGCGGGCCGTCGCGGGATTGTAGTTGCCGGTCTCAGATGGACGTATCGTGCCAGGCGATCTCCTTCCCGACGTACCACCAGGCACATCTTGGCGTGGGTCTTGAGCCCCACGAGTCCATAGACGACGTGGACGCCGGCCCGCTCGAGTTCTTTGGCCCAGAGAATATTGTTCTCCTCGTCGAACCGGGCCTTCAGTTCCACCAGTGTCGCCACTTCCTTGCCGTTTTCGTGGGCCTCCATGAGTGCTTGGACGACGGGAGAATCTGGCCCTACCCGATAGAGTGTTTGTTTAATCGCCAAGACGTGCGGATCTCTGGCCGCGGTGTGAAGAAAATCCACGATGGGTGTGAAGCTATCGTACGGATGATAGAGCAGGATATCGCGTTGTTGAAGGGTCGTGAAAATGTCGGGGTGCATCAGAATCGGAGTCGTCTTGTGCAGAACCGGGGGGTGTTTTAGTTCGGGGCGGTCGAGTTGCGTGAGTTCCAGGAGATCGGCCAGCCCGAGCGGCCCGTGGACTGCATAGAGCTGCTCGGGAGCGAGATGGAGGTTCTTGAGCAGAATCAGACGGATTCGTTCCGGCATGTGGTCGCTCACTTCGAGGCGCACCGCTGATCCGAAGTGGCGCTCCCGCAGACTTTCCTGGATGGCCAATAACAAGTCCGCGGCTTCATCTTCTTCGATGTCGGGATCGGCATCGCGGGTCACCCGGAAGGGATAGACGGCTACGATTTCGCAACTGGGAAACAGTAGGTCGAGGTTCGCGGCGATCACCTCCTCGACCCAGATAAATCGCGTAACATTGGTGTCCGGTTCATGGGAGGTTGGTTGTTCCCGGGGAATTCGGAGGAGGCGCGGGAAGAGGCGCGGCACCTTGAGGCGCGCAAACTGTTCTCCGCGCTCGGGGTCTTTCACGACGATCGCCAGATTCATGCACAGGTTGGAGATGTGTGGAAAGGGATGCGCCGCGTCGAACGCCAAGGGTGTCAGCGCCGGGAAAATTGATTCCATGAAGTACTGGCGAAGGTGGCTCTTGGTCGATGACGAAGTCTCCTCATAGGCCACGACGTGAATTCCAGTATCGCGAAGCTGCGGTTGGACATCTCGTTCCCAGCAGGTCATGTGCTGGGCAAGCAGGGGAGAGAGTGCCTGCTGGACGGCCGTAAGTTCTTCCACCGGAGTCATGCCGTCCGGCGGGGCCTCGACCGTCCCATATTGCAACTGCCAATACAACCCGGACATCCGGATCATGAAAAATTCGTCGAGATTGCTGCTGAAGATAGACAGGAATTTCACGCGTTCCAGCAGGGATGGTGGTGATCGTGCGCTTCTTCGAGCACGCGCTCGTTGAAACGCACCCAGCTGAGTTCGCGGTTGACGTATAGCGACGGGTCCGTCAGATCCATTGTTCGAGATCCTTTCCGCACGATTACTCGCACATTTGACCTGCCCTTAGGGGTTCTTTGCCTGGTCACCGCAATCGTACGGTCAAGAAACCCGATTTCAAGAAGCAAGAAAGCTCGCCCTTCCTGATTGAGTTAGGGCGGACGGCCCAATGAGGTTTAGATCAAGCTTGTATTAAATCTTGGATGTTGTTAACCGACAATCCCTCCTAGGGCAAGAGAGGAGAGTCGGGACTCAATTACTATATGGTTGGGGGAGGGGGAATGGAACTGGTCGTCGAGAGTATGGTTGTGGGTCTCAAGAGCTTCGTCAAGGACTCGGAGGGACTCATTGAGGAGATCTGCTGCACAGTTGAGCGTCACGTGGATTTGTTTGAGG
>CAVSOJ010000025.1:420000-587601 GCA_963729585.1 Nitrospirota bacterium | reverse complement strand
GTGCTGCGATCCGCTCACGCGGGTGATTGGAAGTCGCAGCGGTTCACTGGCTCGGGTTGCGGCATATATATTTTTAGGGGAAGTACGTGGCGCGTCAATCACCATTAGAGCAAACTCGAAACATCGGCATCATGGCTCACATTGATGCCGGTAAGACGACGACGACTGAGCGTATCCTCTATTATACCGGGATCACGCACAAGATGGGTGAGGTTCACGAAGGCGCGGCGACGATGGATTGGATGGAGCAGGAGAGGGAGCGCGGCATTACGATTACGGCTGCTGCGACGACCTGTTTCTGGCGAGACCATCGCATCAATATCATCGACACTCCAGGGCACGTCGACTTTACGATTGAGGTCGAGCGGTCGCTTCGGGTGCTTGATGGGGCTGTGGCGGTGTTTGATTCCGTGCAGGGAGTTGAGCCGCAATCTGAGACGGTTTGGCGGCAGGCGGATAAATATAGTGTGCCGCGCATCGCGTTCATGAACAAGATGGACCGAATCGGCGCAGATTTTTATGCCAGCGTCCAGTCGATGATCGATCGGTTGGGCGCAAACCCTGTTCCGATTCAAATCCCTATCGGCCGAGAGTCTGAATTCAGGGGGTCGATCGATCTTGTGACTATGAAGGCCTATGTCTACGACGACGAGACGCTTGGCGCGAAATATAAAGTCGACGAAATTCCTGCCGATCTGCTCGAGCAGGCCAAGGAATACCGCGAGAAAATGATGGATGCGGTCGCGGAATTCGACGAACAGGCAATGGATAAGTATCTCAACGGTCAGTCGCTGACGGAAGAAGAGATCCGTCGGGCCATTCGGGCCGGCGTGATTTCAATGAAGGTGACTCCTATTCTGTGCGGATCGGCGTTTAAGAATAAGGGTGTCCAGCAGCTGTTGGATGGGGTTGTGGATTTTCTTCCGTCCCCGCTTGATGTCGATTCGGTGACCGGGATTGATCCGAATACCGAACAAGAAGTGAAGCGACGTCCGTCAGATAGTGAACCGTTTGCGGCCTTAGCCTTCAAGATTATGACGGATCCGTTTGCAGGTCAGCTCACCTTTTTGCGGGTATATTCTGGCACGCTGAAAACGGGATCGTCCGTCTGCGAATGTGACGAAGGGGACGAGGGATCGCGTCGGACGTCTGTCTGAAGATGCATGCGAACAAGCGTGAAGACATTGATGTGGCCTATGCGGGTGATATTGTTGCGGCCGTCGGACTAAAAGGCGCGACGACTGGAGATACGTTGGCAGATGAAAAGCAGCCGGTCCTGCTTGAGGTCATGAAGTTTCCTGAGCCGGTCATTGCGATGGCGATTGAGCCAAAGACCAAGCAAGATCAAGAGAAGATGGGGTTCGCGCTTCAGAAGTTGGCGCAGGAAGATCCATCGTTCCGAGTGAAGACGGATGAAGAGACCGCGCAGACCATCATTGCCGGGATGGGAGAGTTGCATCTGGAGATCATCGTCGATCGCATGTTGCGTGAATTCAAAGTGGAAGCCAATGTTGGAAAGCCTGAGGTGGCCTTCAGGGAAACGATTCGCAAGAAGGCTGAAGCTGAGGCGAAGTACATCAAGCAGACCGGCGGTCGTGGTCAGTATGGGCATGTCGTGTTGACGGTCGAACCGGCTGAGTCCGGCAAAGGCTCTCGAATTTGTCAATAAAACTGTCGGCGGCTCTATTCCAAGGGAGTTCATCCCGGCGATTGAAAAGGGTGTCAAGGAACGGCTTGATTCCGGTGTGATCGCGGGGTATCCGCTTCGCGATGTTCGGGTCACGGTTATCGATGGGTCGTTCCACGACGTCGATTCCAATGAAATGGCATTTAAAATCGCCGGTTCGATGGCATTTATCGATGCCTGTAAGAAAGCCGACCCTGTCTTGCTTGAGCCGATCATGAAGGTGGAAGTTGTGGTTCCTCAGGATTTTATGGGCGATGTGATCGGCAACTTGAATGGTCGTCGTGGCAAGGTGCAGGGAATGAAGGCGCGGGCTACTGCGCAGATCATCGATGCTTCGGTGCCGCTCAGTGAAATGTTCGGGTATGCGACCGATCTTCGGTCTCGAACGCAGGGCCGTGCCACCTACAGTATGGAATTTGACCGATATGAGCCGGTGCCTCGGCAGATTGCCGAGGCGATCATTGCCAAGTATCGGGGTGAGTAGTCGAATTGATTTTTGAGTGAGGACGGGAGGGAGCGGGCATGGCGAAGGCGAAATATGAGCGGCGGAAGCCGCACGTGAATATCGGGACGATCGGGCACGTGGACCACGGCAAGACGACGTTGACGGCGGCCTTGACGAAGGTCTGTGCGGATAAGGGGATGGCGAAGTTCATCTCCTACGACGAAGTGGCCAAGGCCAGCGAGAGTCAGGGGCGGCGCGATGCCACCAAGATCATGACCATCGCCATCAGTCACGTGGAATACGAAACCGCCACGCGCCACTACGCCCATGTGGACTGCCCGGGCCACGCCGATTACGTCAAGAACATGATCACCGGGGCCGCGCAGATGGATGGCGCCATCCTGGTGGTGAGCGCCGCGGACGGCCCCATGCCCCAGACGCGGGAGCATATCCTCTTGGCCCGGCAGGTCGGGGTGCCCTACATCGTCGTGTTCCTGAACAAGGCCGATAAGATCGATGACAAGGAGCTCTTGGAGCTGGTCGAGCTCGAAGTGCGGGAGCTCTTGACCAAGTACGGCTTCCCGGGCGACAAGACCCCCATCATTCACGGGTCCGCGTTAAAGGCGATGGAAGGGGATCAGGGGCCGCTCGGTGTGCCGTCCATTCTGCAGCTCTTGGAGGCGGTCGACACCTACATCCCGACGCCGCAACGGCCCATCGATAAACCGTTCCTGATGCCGATCGAAGACGTGTTCACCATCAGCGGCCGCGGGACCGTCGTGACGGGGCGCGTCGAGCGGGGGATCGTCAAGGTAGGCGACGAAATCGAGATCGTGGGCTTGCGGCCGAACCAGGCCACCGTGGTGACCGGCGTTGAGATGTTCCGCAAGGTGCTCGATGAAGGGCAGGCGGGCGATAACGTCGGGGTGCTGCTGCGCGGGACGAAGAAGGAAGACGTGGAGCGCGGGATGGTGCTGGCGAAGCCGAAGAGCATCACGCCGCATACGAAGTTCAAGGCGGAGATCTATGTGTTGGCGAAAGAAGAAGGCGGGCGGCATACGCCGTTCTTCAATGGCTACCGGCCGCAGTTCTACTTCCGGACGACCGATGTGACGGGGGTGATGACGCTGAATCCGGGGGTGGAGATGGTCATGCCGGGGGACAATGTGAGTGTCACGGGGGAGCTGATCAGCCCGATCGCGATGGATCAAGGGTTGCGGTTCGCGGTGCGCGAGGGCGGCAAGACCGTCGGCTCCGGCGTCGTCACCGAAATTCTGGCGTAATGATTGGCCGGATGAATAGAGGAATGAATGGTTAAGGTTGAACAAAGAATCAGGATTCGGTTGCGCGGATTTGATTACCGGTGTTAGATCAATCGGTGGCGGAAATCGTTGAGACTGTTCGCCGGAGCGGGGCGAAGATTGTGGGGCCGATTCCGCTTCCAACGCGCATTGAAAAGTTTACGGTACAGAGTGCGACGCATGCAGACAAAAAGGCTCGCGAGCAGTTTGAAATCCGAACGCATAAGCGTTTGATGGATATCATGGACGCGACTCCTGAAACGATGGATTCCCTGATGAAGTTGAACCTGGCTGCCGGCGTGGATGTCGAGATTAAGCTCTAAATTGTAGTCGACTGACAAGGAACGTTCACATATGACGAACGGGTTGTTGGGTAAAAAACTGGGGATGACCCAGATATTTGATGAGGCGCGGTTTACGCCAGTGACCGTCATCGAGGCGGGTCCCTGCCGCGTGGTCACGATTAAGACAAAAGAGCGAGATGGATATGAATCTGTGCAGCTCTCTTTTGGCGAAGTGAAGGAACGCAAGTTGTCCAAGGCCGAGCTGGGACATCTGAAGAAGACAGAGTCTCCAGCCACTCGTGTACTCAGGGAGTTTCGAAAAACTCGGCGAGTTGGCGGTGGGGCAATCCATCAAGGTCGATATTTTTAAGAAGGGCGATTGGGTGGATGTCGATCGGCATTTCGAAGGGAAAGGGATTTCAGGGGGTCGTGAAGCGGCATCATTATGCCGGCGGTCCTGAGTCTCACGGGTCCATGTTTCATCGTCATCCCGGATCGATGGGGGCCAGTTCGTATCCTTCCCGTGTCTGGAAGGGAAAGACTTTGCCAGGACACATGGGGGCTAAGCGGATTACGGTCCAGCGATTGAAAGTTATTGAATCCAGGCCTGATGAGAACTTGCTGTTTGTTCGCGGGGCAATTCCCTGGAGCGGCAAATGGACTGATCATGGTGAGAAAGTCGAAGAAGGGGTAGGGCATGCCCACGGTTGATGTCGTTGATTTGAAGAGGAAGAAAGTCGGCTCTGTCGATCTTCCTCAGGAAGTGTTCGGCTGCAAGCTGCACACGGCCTTGGTCCATGAAGCGGTGGTGATGCAGCGCGCCTGTGAGCGGCAGGGTACGGCATCGACATTGCGCCGAGGAGAAGTGGCTGGGTCCGGGAAGAAGCCGTGGAAGCAAAAGCATACTGGGCGGGCACGGGCTGGGTCGATCCGCTCTCCTGTATGGCGTCATGGCGGGTCGGTATTTGGGCCGAAGCCGCGGGATTATGCCTACAGCATGCCGAAAAAGAAGTATCGTGCGGCGCTTCAAAGCGCGCTTTCGGCCAAGTTAGCCGATGGACAAGTGGTGATTGTGTCGAATCTGTCGTTGGATCAGCCGAAGACGAAATTGTTGGCCCAAGCCCTGACCAATTTTGGTGCCGGGGCTTATGCCTTGATTGTGGCAGGTGCGGGACATGCCGGATTGGCTCAAGCTGCAGGCAATCTCCCTAATGTGTGTGTGGTGGGGCCTGAAGGATTGAACGTCTATGACATTGTTCGGCTGAATTGATTCTGATTCCTGAGCGCGAATTGCCGCGAGTGAAGGAGGTCTGGGCATGAAGGCGGGTCTCCATGGCATTCTGTTGCAGCCGTTGCTGACGGAAAAGATCACGGCGATGCGGGAAAGCAACAACACTGTGGGCTTTCTCGTTCATCCGGATGCGAATCGTGTCCAGATCAAGCAAGCAGTCGAAGTGTTGTTGAAGGTAAAGGTCGAGCGAGTGAACGTCATGAATGTTCGCGGAAAGGTGAAGCGCTTGGGGCGCTTCTCCGGTAAGCGATCGGATTGGAAAAAGGCCTTCGTCAAGCTCAAGGCAGGGTGAGAAGTTGGAGCTCTACGAGAGCGCATAGCGGGACATTGCACCGGGCTGATCCCGGTGTGCTGGAAGGACGATTGCAGTATGGGAATAAGAGCATACAAGCCAAGAACACCGGGGCGTCGCGGGATGACTGCGGTGACGACCGAAGACCTGTCGAAGAAGAGGCCTGAGAAATCCCTCACGTCATTCCGTCGCAGTACGGGTGCCAGGAACAACGATGGCCGGACGACTGTCCGTTTCCGTGGGGGCGGGCATAAGCGGCTCTATCGAAAAATCGATTTCAGGCGCGACAAGGCTGGAATCCCAGGGACCGTTGCAGCGCTTGAGTACGATCCCAATCGATCGGCCAGGATTGCCTTGGTGCACTATAAGGATGGAGAGAAGCGCTATATCCTTGCCCCTGTCGGCTTAATAGTCGGCGATGTGGTGCAGTCGGGTGTTGGTTCAGAAGTTCGTACTGGGAATTCATTGCCCTTGTCCAGTATGCCGCTAGGGACCACTATCCACAATATAGAGTTAAAGCCTGGAAAGGGCGGACAGTTGATTCGTAGTGCTGGTGGCTCTGCTCAGGTCATGGGACGTGACGGTGAATATGTGCAGGTGCGGCTCAGGTCCGGTGAAATGCGGAGAATTCTTTCAACCTGCATGGCAACCGTTGGACAGGTTGGGAATACGGATCACGAAAATATTAATGTTGGGAAGGCAGGTCGGACACGATGGTTAGGCCGACGCCCGAATGTGCGCGGTGTAGTCATGAATCCGGTCGACCATCCGCATGGTGGCGGCGAAGGAAAGTCTGGACAGGGCAACCCCCATCCCGTCTCCCCGTGGGGGCTTCCGACCAAGGGCTATAAGACCCGGAACAACAAGGCGACGGACAAGTTCATTATATCCCGTCGCAAGTAGGAGTACGCGATGCCGAGGTCAGTAAGCAAGGGCGCATTTGTTGACGACCATCTGCTTCAAAAAGTGGAGCGGATGAATCAGAATAAAGATCGAAAGATCATTAAGACATGGTCACGACGGTCCACCGTTGTACCGGATATGATCGGGCATACCTTCGCGGTTCATAATGGCAAGAAGTTTATTCCTGTCTTCGTAACGGAAAACATGGTTGGACACAAGTTGGGGGAGTTTGCTCCGACCAGGTTCTTTAAGGGCCATGGGCACGCCAGGACAGAGAAGGCGGTCGCCCTCAAGTAAGGCGACAGGCCGCAGTCTTGACACACTCGATTGGATGGGAATGTTATGGCTGAAGCACAAGCAGTTCTTCGATTTGTACGTGTCTCTCCGAGAAAAGCGCGTCCGGTGATCGATTTGATCCGTGGGCAGCAAGTTCCAATGGCTTTGGCCTTGCTGAGGAATTTGCCGCGTCATGCTTCGAAGGTCGTTGAAAAGATTTTGCGGTCCGCTGTGGCCAATGCGGAGCAAAAGGAGATGGGCGACGGTGATTCGATGGTGGTGTCAAAGGCGTTCGTTGATTGCGGCCCCACGTTGAAGCGCTTTCGGGCTCGATCGCAAGGGCGTGCCAATGCAATTCAAAAACGTATGAGTCACATTACGGTCGTCGTGTCGGCTGCAAGCGTGAACAAAAAGAAGTAACCAGGGGCGGCTAACGGAACGGATTCATTCTCTGTCTGAGTGAGGCGCAAGAAGTTATGGGGCAAAAGACACATCCGATTGGGTACCGGCTAGGATACAACGTTACTTGGTCATCTCGATGGTATGCCAGCAAGGACTATGCGAAGCTGCTCCATCAGGATATCAAGATTCGGAAGATGGTCAAGCAGCGTCTTTTTCATGCTGGTGTGGCCAAGGTTGAAATCGAGCGGTCTGGAGACCAGACGCGTGTGATTATTCACACCGCACGCCCCGGTATCATTATCGGTCGTAAAGGGGCTGAAGTCGATAAGCTCAAGGCAGAGTTGGAGAAGAGTTATTCCGGTCAGGTGTACATTACGGTGAAGGAAATCAAGAAACCGGAGCTGGATGCCCAGCTCGTGAGCGAAAACGTGGCGACCCAGCTAGAGAAGCGAGTGGCGTTCCGTCGGGCCATGAAGCGAAGTGTGCAGTCCGCGCTACGTCTTGGAGCGCAGGGTATTAAGATCATGGTCGGGGGGCGTCTTGGCGGCGCGGAGATCGCGCGCTCAGAGTGGTATCGCGAAGGTCGGGTGCCTCTTCATACGCTCAGGGCGGACATCGATTATGGATTTGCCGAAGCCCATACGACCATGGGGCAAATCGGCATCAAGACCTGGATTTATAAGGGAGAAATCCTCCCGCTACAGCCGATCAAGAAGGAATCAGCATTTGACCGAAGGCTCGGGTAATTGAAGAGGGTATCGTGTTAGCACCAAAGAAAGTAAAGTTCCGCAAAATGATGAAGGGGCGCATGAATGGCAAGGCCTACCGTGGCGGCCAGATCACGCTTGGAGAGTTCGGGCTCAAGGCGCTGGAACCAGGGTGGGTGACCAGTCGGCAGATCGAGGCGGCTCGTATTGCCATCACCAGATTTGTCAAGCGAGGTGGCCAGGTCTGGACGAGAATTTTCCCTGATAAGCCGATTACCAAAAAGCCGGCTGAAACTCGAATGGGTAAGGGGAAGGGGAATCCGGAGTATTGGGTAGCCGTAGTCAAGCCAGGCCGAATTCTTTATGAAATGGATGGTGTGACGCCGGAAGTTGCCAAAGAGGCGTTCCGTTTGGCCTCGCATAAGTTGCCCATTGCCACGAAGTATGTCATTCGCGGTGAGTTTTAGGGTCGATCGAACGGGACGCAAGGGTAGGGAGCGCATCCATGGATCTGAAGGAATTACGGCAATTAACGGAACCTGAGCTGGCGGAGAAGGCGCAGCAGCTCACGCAGGAACTCTTCAATCTTCGCTTTCAGCTGGGGACTGGACGGTTGGAAAACCCTATGCAGGTCCGAAAGACAAAGCGATCCATTGCCAAGGTGAAGACGATTCAGCGCGAACTCGTGCGGGCCGAGGAAATTTCTACGACGGCGAAAGGGGCCTGAGGATGGGAGAGTCAGCAAGCAAGCGGCGTGAATGGATTGGGCGCGTGGTCAGCAATAAGATGAACAAGACAGTGGTCGTCGAGATTGAGCGTTCGGTTATTCACCCGCTCTATCGGAAGGTGCTTCGACGGGTGACAAAATTCAAGGCTCACGATGAGGACAACGCCTGCAAGATTGGCGACCGTGTGCGCATGGTCGAGACGAGGCCTATCAGTAAGGATAAGCATATGCGGGTTGTTGAGGTGGTGGAAAAAGGACGGGGTGAGTAGGTCTAGATTGTTCGAATGGCAGAGGAAACACAGGGACTATGATTCAAAGCTATACCTACATGGATGTGGCCGATAACTCTGGCGCGAAGCAGGCCATGTGTTTTCATGTGCTTGGTGGAACCAGGCGCCGGTATGCCTCTCTTGGGGACATTGTCGTAGTGGCTGTCAAAGAGGCCATTCCTGCGGCAACCGTCAAGAAGGGCGATGTGAGCCGTGCCGTCGTCGTGAGGACAACGAAGGAAGTGCGCCGAGAAGATGGTTCCTACATCAAATTTGATCGGAATGCGTGCGTACTTATCAATAAGGATGGAGATCCCGTCGGGACGCGTATCTTTGGGCCGATCGCGCGCGAGTTGCGGTGGAAGAAGTTCATGAAAATTATTTCCCTAGCTCCGGAAGTGCTTTAACGAGAGTGGAGACGGCGGGATGAATAAGCAGGCATTGAAGAAGAGTCGAATTCATAAGGGCGATACGGTGGTCGTGATCGCCGGTCGTGATCGCGGCAAGTCCGGAAAAGTCCTTTCGGTTGATCCCACAGCGGGGAAGGTTGTGGTGGAAAAGCTGAATATGATTAAGCGCCACACTAAGCCGAACCAGAAGGTCAAGCAAGGTGGCATTCTCGAGCGGGAAGCACCTTTTGCGATCTCAAATGTGATGTATCTGTGTCCTGTGACGCAGAAGCCAACCCGGCTGGGCGTGCGTACGCTCGATGATGGCCAACGGGTTCGGTTTAGCAAAAAATCGAACGACTCAGTCGAGTAGGAGCGAGGACGCCAGATGGCGAAAGTTGAATCAGGAAAAGGCAGTAAGACGTCAGAGCGACGACCGCCCAAGAAAGAAAAGCCGTCGGCGCCGAAGGCGATGGACGAGGGCAGCGAAGAGTCCAAGTTCAAGCCACGGATGCGTGAGGCCTACCTGCAGAAGGTTGTACCCGTGCTCATGAAGGAATTCGGCTATAAGAACATCATGCAGGTTCCGAAGCTTGAGCGGATTGTGCTGAACGTCGGGATGGGTGAAGCCATTCAGAACGTGAAGCTATTGGAAAGTGCCGCCGGGGAATTAGGTTCGATTACTGGTCAGAAACCGCTGATTACAAAGGCGAAGAAGGCCATTGCCTCCTTTAAGTTGCGCCAAGGGATGCCGATTGGTACCAAAGTGACATTGCGGAGCCGTAGGATGTGGGAGTTCTTTGATCGTCTCGTGACGTTGGCGTTGCCACGGATTCGAGACTTCAGAGGTGTCTCGCCAAAGTCGTTCGATGGCCGGGGCAATTATACGCTTGGACTCAAAGAACAGCTTATTTTCCCCGAGATTAAGTACGACGAAGTCGCATCCATCCATGGCATGGACATCACAATTGTCACGACCGCTAGAACGAACGATGAGGGCAGGGCGCTGTTGAAACATTTAGGGATGCCATTCCGGACGTAATGTCAAACGAAGGAGCTGTAGGTGTCGAGATTAGCGCTCAGAAATAAATCATCGGTCAAGTCGAAGTTTCCGGTCAGAGACTATCATCGGTGCGGGATCTGCGGGCGGGTACGGGGATACTTGCGCCGGTTTCGTATGTGCAGAATTTGTTTTCGCTTGCTGAGCCTGAAGGGTGAAATCCCGGGGGTTCGGAAATCGAGTTGGTAGATTATCCGCTTTCCGCGTCACCAGGCGGTTGATCCGCATCTGGCTATACGAAGAGCGTTGGTGAAAGGGTTGGTATGGTTACAGATCCTATTAGTGATCTATTAGTACGATTGCAAAACGGGTTTCGCCGACGCCATGATGTCGTGAGCGTCCCGGCCTCCCGCCTCAAGCGCGAGGTCCTTCGGATTCTCCAGAACGAAGGATATATTCAAGGGGTCCAGGCGGACATCGCGGATGGACATCCTGTGCTGAAAGTGCAGCTACGATATGTGGCAGAAGGGCAGCCTATGGTCACCGGTATGCAGCGGGTAAGCAAGCCAGGCCGCCGTGTTTATGTAGGGATTAAAGATATCCCACGAGTCAAAAACGGCATTGGCGTGGCGATCTTGTCCACCTCGAAGGGATTGATGACGGATCAGGATTCTCGCCGTGCTGGACTGGGCGGTGAAGTTCTCTGCTCGGTGTGGTGATGGGTAGAGCGATCGGATTTCCATTGCAGCGGTTTGCTAGAAGAACGAGGTATCGATGTCACGTATAGGCAAGAAACCGATCCAGATTCCGGCAGGAGTGGATGTGAAGGTTGCTGGCCCCGTCGTGTCTGTGAAGGGACCGCTCGGGAAGCTCGATTGGTCGTTATCCCCAGGCCTTGAGGTTTCGATTTCAGATGGAAGGCTCGTGGTGAGTCGGTCAAATGAGGACCGTCAAGTACGTGCATTGCACGGATTGACCCGCGCAGAGCTGAGTAACATCGTTCAGGGCGTGACGAAGGGCTACGAACGTAATTTAGAAATTACGGGGGTTGGGTATAAAGTAGCCGTGCAGGGTCGGACAATGAGCTTCAATGTGGGCTATATCAATCCGGTCACCTATCCGATTCCTGTTGGAATCGATGTGAAGGTAGACAAACAAACCCTGATCAATGTGAAGGGGGCTGACAAGCGATTGGTAGGCCAGGTTGCGGCGAACTTGCGAGCAATCAAGCCTCCCGATGTCTATAAGCAAAAGGGTGTCCGCTATGTCGGGGAAGTGTTGCGTAAGAAAGCCGGAAAGACGGGGAAGTAGGGTGACCCATGAATACCGCAGATAAAGCGAGTCAGTTAACACGTCGGAAACAGCGAGTGCGAAAGCGTGTCTTTGGAACAGCCCAGCGACCGCGTCTCAACGTGTTTCGCAGCCGCTCGCATATCTATGCGCAGATCATCGACGATCTCAAGGGGGCGACGTTGGTAGCCGCGTCTTCCCTGGATAAGTCTCTGCGGACGTCAGTGAAATCCACCGGCAGCATCGATGGTGCAAAGGCCGTCGGAAAGTTGTTGGCTGAACGGGCCAAGGCTGCCAAGGTTCAGGCCGTGGTGTTCGATCGTGGTGGCCGCATGTACCATGGACGCGTTAAGGCGTTGGCCGAGGCATCGCGTGAAGGCGGTCTGCAGTTCTAGGTCGTGCCTCGATTCCGTCACGGTGCGGGAGCGAGGGGAATAAAGAGGAGAGACGTTACGTGCGAGTTAATCCAGATGAACTAAGCCTGAAAGATAAGGTTGTCTTTATCAACCGCGTGGCCAAAGTCGTGAAGGGTGGAAAGCGGTTCAACTTCTGCGCACTGGTTGTCGTTGGAGATGGACAGGGATGGGTCGGCATCGGGAAGGGGAAGGCTGCTGAAGTGCCTGTAGCGATTTCCAAGGCAGTTGAACAGGCCAAGAAAAACCTGGTGCATGTCGCCCTCACGTCTGGAACGATTGCGCACGAGGTGCACGGATTGTTTGGCGCCGAGCATGTCCTCCTGAAGCCCGCAAAGAAGGGAGCAGGGATTATTGCTGGGGGTGCTGTCAGAGCAGTGGTTGAAGTTGTCGGCGTCCATAACGTCATTGCCAAGACGCTGGGTCGTGGAAATCCCTTTAACACTGTTCGCGCCACGCTGAACGGCCTCAGTCAGCTTCGAAACTCCGAAGACGTTCTCAAAATGCGCCGTAGTGCGGTGGCTGACGCACAGAATAGGGTTAGTGCCTAATGCCTACAGCAAAAAATGCCAAAGCCACCTCAAAAGGGCTTGTTATTACCTTGAAACGAAGCCCTATTGGCACGCCGCAAAGACATCGACTTGTTCTGAGTGGCCTCGGGTTGAGAAAGATCAGGCAGACAGTGACTCGTCCCGATACCCCACAAGTAAGAGGGATGATCGGCAAGGTTGGATATCTATTGGAAGTGCAGCCACAATGAACTTACATGAGCTCGGTCCTGCAAAAGGATCCAGGAAACGACGCAAGCGTATCGGCCGTGGGCCAGGTTCTGGCCATGGAAAAACATCGGGGAAAGGCCACAAGGGTTTGTTAGCTCGGTCCGGTGGTCGGAGCCGACAGGCTGGCGGATTTGAGGGCGGCCAGATGTCCCTGATCCGACGAGTGCCAAAGCATGGGTTTACAAACGTTTTTCGTAAGGAATACTCGATTGTCAACCTAAAGAGTTTGGCTGACATGACGGTGTCCGGTACCATCACGCCACAGGCGCTGGTCGATGCCGGCTTGGTCAAACGCAAGTCGTTACCGATCAAGATCCTCGGAAACGGAGACCTTACGAAAGCGATCACCGTACAAGCGCATAAGTTCAGTAAATCCGCAGAGGCGAAGATTCAAGCGGCCGGAGGGAGAGTCGAGGTCATCCCCGGTGTTTGAGAGACTCCTGACCAGTTTCCAGAATATTTTTAAAATTCCCGAACTGCGTACCCGCATCCTCTTTACCATGGGGATGTTGGTCGTGTACCGGATCGGGGCGCATATTCCCACTCCCGGGATCAACGGCGACGCCCTCTCAGATTTTCTGCAAAAGCAAGGCGGCGCACTGCTCGGGTTTTTGGATATTTTTTCGGGAGGATCGCTTTCGCGGCTCACGATTTTGGCTCTGGGCATCATGCCCTACATCAGCGCTTCGATTATTCTTCAGCTGTTGACTGTGGTCGTTCCGCACTTGGCAAAGCTGGCCAAAGAGGGAGAGCGCGGCCGAAAAAAGATTATTCAGTACACGCGGTTCGGGACGATCGGTATTGCGGTCATTCAGGGCTTCGGGATCGCAGTGGGGCTGGAACAAATGAATCAAGGCGCATTCGTGATGAGCGCCGGGTGGGGATTCCGTCTTATGACGGTCATCACCTTGACTGCCGGCACGGGCTTTCTGATGTGGCTCGGTGAACAGATTACCGAGCGAGGTATCGGGAACGGCATCTCCTTGATTATTTTTGCGGGGATCGTCGCTCGCTTGCCTGCAGCTGTGGCGCAAACCTTTGATTTATATAAAGTCGGGCAGCTCAGCTTTATCTTGCTGCTTGCTCTCGCCGTGCTCATGGTCGTGGTGGTGGCAGCCATTGTCTTTCTAGAAAGTGGGCGACGAAAGGTGCCTGTTCAGTATGCGAAGCGGGTCATCGGACGACGAGTCTTCGGCGGGCAGAGCACGCATATTCCATTGAAGATCAATACGGCGGGAGTGATTCCGCCTATTTTTGCCTCGTCGATTATCGCGTTTCCAGCGACGATTGCCGGGTTTTTCGAGACGCCTTGGGTGAAGGCCTTCGGGGCACAACTCGCGCCTGGATCGCTCCTATATACCCTGATGTATGTTGGCCTTATTCTGTTTTTCTGTTTTTTCTATACCGCCGTGGTGTTGAACCCCGTAGACATGGCGGACAACATGAAGAAGTATGGCGGATTCATTCCAGGAATTCGCCCAGGAACACGGACTTCTGATTACATCTATAAGGTCCTCACAAGGATTACATTTGCCGGATCGATTTATCTCGCAATCGTCTGTGTAATCCCGGAGTTTTTGATCTATAAACTGAATGTGCCGTTCTATTTTGGCGGGACTTCGCTGCTGATCGTTATTGGTGTTGGTCTCGATACGGCCCAGCAGATTGAGTCACATATGCTGATGCGGAATTACGAAGGGTTTCTCGGTAAGGGCATGGCCCCGCTTCGTGGACGAAGCGGATGAGGGGATTCATGCGGGTGGTGTTTCTGGGCGCGCCAGGAGTAGGCAAGGGAACTCAGGCTGATCGCATCGCGGCGCGGTATCAAGTGGCGAAGATTTCGACCGGTGATCTTCTCCGCGAGGCGGTTCGCAATCAGACAAAGCTGGGTCTCGAAGCCAAGAGCTATATGGATCAGGGGAAATTAGTTCCTGATGCCGTGGTGATTGGGCTGGTAAGGGAGAAGCTGGCTGACCCTAGCTGCGCCAATGGATTCGTTCTGGATGGATTTCCAAGGACTGTTCCGCAGGCGGAAGAGCTGGGCAAGACTCTCGCTTCGAAAGGATTGGCCCTCGACCGGGTCCTGAATTTTCAGGTTTCGCGCGAAGACGTGGTGCGGCGGTTGAGCGGGCGCCGAAGTTGTCCAAAGTGCCAAGCGACGTTCCATGTGGATTTTGCAACGCCGAAGGTGGATGGGATTTGTGATCGATGCGGGGAACCGCTCGTGCAGCGCAGCGATGACCAGCGCGACGCGATCGAAACACGTTTGAAGGTGTACGACGAGCAAACGGCCCCGCTTGTGCGCTATTATGATGAGCGGCGGTTGCTGTCTCCGGTGGATGCTTCGGGCACAGTGGATGTCGTCTTTCAGCATCTCTTGGAGGTATTGGCGCCGTACCGGGTGAGATGATCATTCTCAAGACGCCGGATGAGATTGCAGTGATGGCCCTGGCATCACGAGTGGTGGCGGAGACATTAGCGATTCTGAAGAAAGCCGTCCGGCCAGGTATTACAACCGATGAGTTGGACCGCTTAGCCGAAGAAGAGATTCGATCCCGTGGTGCACGGCCGGCGTTTAAGGGGTATAGGAGTTATCCCAAGACCCTCTGCGCCTCTGTGAATGAGCAGGTCGTTCACGGAATTCCCTCTAAGCGAATGCTGAAGGAGGGGGATATTATCGGGCTTGATCTTGGAGCTATCGTTGACGGGTTCTATGGGGATTCGGCGGTCACAGTCGCAGTAGGGCAGACGACCGAACGGAATGCTCGCTTGGTTCAAGTAACTGAAGAGGCGATGTATCTCGGAATCAAGCAAGCGGTGGTAGGTCAACGGTTATCTGATATTTCGCATGTGATTCAGCGGCATGTAGAGTCCGCCGGTTACTCGGTCGTGACAGAGTTCGTCGGACATGGAATTGGCCGGCAGTTGCATGAAGAGCCGCAGGTGCCGAACTACGGAAAGCCTGGACAGGGTCCCAGGTTACAGGCAGGGATGGTCCTGGCGATTGAACCGATGGTCAACATGGGTGGTGCCGCGGTTAGGGTTCTTGAGGACCGATGGACGGCGGTGACTGTAGACGGAAGTCTCTCGGCGCATTTTGAACATACCATTGCAATCGAGCCGAGTGGACCGCCGCGTATTTTGAGTCAGCTCTGAGAAGCTGGAGACCATGGTCGTGCGGGCTAGGGAGAAAGGATAGAGATACGTGCCGAAAGAGGATGTGATCGAAATTCAAGGCACGGTCAACGAAACATTACCGAATGCCATGTTTCGTGTGTCTCTGGACAATGGCCATAAGATTCTTGCGCACATTTCCGGGAAAATGCGCATGCACTTTATCCGTATTCTTCCCGGCGATAAGGTGACCGTGGAACTGTCGCCGTATGACTTGACACGCGGGCGGATCACCTATCGGTTTAAGTAGGAGCGCGAAAAAGACATGAAAGTGAAATCATCTGTCAAGCCGATCTGTGCCAAATGCAAAGTAGTCCGACGCAAGGGTGTGGTGCGAATCCTCTGTGAGAATCCGCGCCACAAGCAGCGCCAAGGATGAGGAGTGTCGCGGGATGACCTCATTGGTCTCCTGCTCGCGCAGCGCGGCCTTACAAGTCGCTTGCTGGACGCGCGCAATAGAGCCGGATCAGGCTACTCAGTGACGAAAAGTGGAGAGAAGAAAAAGTAAGGGGGAAGTATGGCGCGTATTGCCGGAGTGGATTTACCAAGAGACAAGCGGGCGGACATCGGCCTGACTTACGTCTACGGGATTGGGCGGGCGTCCGCACTCTCTATCCTGGACAAGGCCGGGATCGACGGATCAATTCGCGTCAAGGACTTGAGCGAAGAGCATATCGTCAAGATTCGAGAGATTATTCAAGAGAGCTATCAGGTCGAAGGCGATCTGAGAAAAACCTTCTCGATGAACATCAAGCGCCTGATCGATAGCGGCACATACCGTGGTCTTCGCCACCGGAAAGGGCTGCCGGTCCGCGGCCAGCGGACCAAGACGAATGCGCGGACGAGAAAAGGCCGTCGCTCCGGTGTGGGTAGCAAACCAAAACCGCCTGCGCGTTCAGCGTAGCGCGTGACCGTTACCTGAGTAGGGAGTCTGTATGAGCGTCAAAAAAGGGAAAAAAAAAGAGCGCCGGATCGTGCAAAGCGGGGTCGCCCATGTCCAGGCCTCATTCAACAATACGATCGTCACCATCACCGATATGAGCGGCAATACTGTTGTATGGGCAAGCTCAGGGAACCAGGGATTTAAGGGATCTCGCAAGAGTACGCCATTTGCGGCTCAGCGGGCTGGTGAGGCTGCCGCGCGTAAAGCGATGGAGAGCGGAATGCGCCAAGTGGATGTGTATGTGAATGGGCCGGGATCCGGTCGTGAATCAGCGATTCGATCTCTTCAGGCCGCTGGATTGCGAATTAATATGATTCGTGATGTCACTCCGATTCCGCACAACGGATGCCGCCCACCCAAGCGGCGTCGCGTCTAAATGAGTCCGTCTGGGAGAGTCGAGTGCACGAGAATTGATGGGCGCACCGACATGGTGATGTCCGGTAACCGGAGGTAGAGCAGTGGCAAAGTATCGCGGTCCTGTCTGTCGGTTGTGTCGACGAGAAGGCGAGAAGCTGTTCCTGAAAGGCTCGCGCTGTATGACTGAGAAGTGCGCCATCGAGCGACGGAGCTATCCTCCTGGGCAGCATGGGCAAAAACGTCCGAGGAATTCAGAGTACAGCACGCAGCTCAGAGAAAAGCAGAAGCTCCGTAGGATTTACGGTCTGATGGAGTGCCAATTCCGTGGTGTGTTTGAGCGTGCGGAACGCCAGTCTGGGATTACCGGCGAGGTGCTCTTACGGTTGCTGGAATGCCGATTGGACAATGTGGCCTACCGATTAGGGTTCGGCGCATCGAGAAAAGAAGCCAGGCAGCTGGTGAGTCACGGGCATTTGACCATGAACGGCCGAAAAATCAATGTGCCTGGTGCGCAGGTCAAGGCGGGAGATGTTATAGGTATTCGGGAACGAAGTCGAACATTGATCTCGATTCAGGCCGCCTTAGAGTCCGTTGATGGGAGAGGTATCCCGGAGTGGCTGGAGTTGGACAAGACGGCATTTAAGGGCATGGTTCGGGCGTTGCCATCGAAAGACCAGATCTCGCTGCCGGTCAACGAACAGATGGTGGTGGAGTTGTATTCCAGGTAGATGAGGAATTGAGAGAAGGGGGTCGGCCTCTGCGGCAAACTGATGCCGTTCAGTGGCTGGCTACTCGATGAGATGAGGGGGGAGTTATGATTAAAGCGATGAAAGACTTTCAGATCCCGATGCGGGTGGAAGTCGACAAAGACACTCATTCCCAAACGTTTGGCAGGTTCTCGACGGAGGCCTATGAACGTGGGTTTGGGACGACGGTCGGCAATGCGTTACGGCGTGTGTTGTTGTCGTCGCTAACGGGTTCGGCAGTGACCACCGTGAAGATAGAAGGGGTCCTGCACGAGTTTTCCACAATACCTGGTATCACGGAGGATGTGACCTCAATTATTTTGAACGTCAAAGGACTCCGACTTGCCTTACATACAGATAAGACGAAGACGCTCCGTCTCAAGAAGAAGGGACCTGGTGAAGCAAAGGGGTCTGACATTATTCATGATGCAGACGTGACCATTCTGACGCCGAATCTCCACATTGCGACGTTGGATAAGGACGCTTCTTTCGATATGGAAATGACGGTAAAGCACGGGCGGGGCTACGTGCCTGCCGAGCGAAACAAGGAAGAGGGGTTGCCGATTGGTGTGATTGCGATCGATTCGGTGTTTTCACCCATCAAGCGTGTGAACTTTCATGTGGAGAATGCCCGCGTCGGTCGCATGACCGATTATGATAAGTTGACCTTAGAGATCTGGACGGATGGGACCATTTCGCCTCGGGATGCTTTATCCACGGCGGCCGGTATTCTACGTGATCACGTGGACATCTTTATTAATCCCGAGGAACGAGTCGAAGGGCGATCTGAACTTGGGAGCGATGAGGCGCAGCGTGAGGTCAATAAGCATCTGTTCCGTAGCGTGAACGAGTTGGAGCTGTCGGTCCGTGCCGCGAACTGCTTGAAGAACGCGAATATCAAGACCATTGCCGACTTGGTTCAAAAGACGGAAGGGGAAATGCTGAGGACGAAGAATTTTGGCAAGAAATCGCTCAATGAAATTAAGGAAATCTTAACGGAAATGGGTCTGGGTCTCGGCGTGAAGCTGGACGCAGTGCAACAGAACAGCGGTAATCCCAAGAGCGAGTAACGAAACAAGAGGAAACCCGTGCGTCACAGGAAAAAAGGCAGACAACTCGGACGACAGACGAAACATCGGTGGGCCCTGTTCCGAAGTCTCGTGACGTCCCTGCTCGAACATGAGCGTATCGAGACGACGGAGGCCAAGGCCAAGGAGATCCGAGGGTTCACGGACCGGATGATTACACTCGGCAAGGAGGGGACATTGCCGGCTCGGCGGCAAGCCCTTGCGTTTATCCGAAGCAAGGACGTCGTTTCAAAATTGTTCAGCGACGTGGCGGTTCGATTTAAAAACCGCTCCGGTGGATATACGAGGATGGTAAAAACGAGACGGCGGATCGGCGATGCTGCGAAGCTTGTCGCGATTGAACTCGTCACACGGCCGGATGCCGGTCCTGCAAAGAAACAAGTCCCTGCTGCATCAGTTTCGGCGAATCCCGCTGCCGACTAGATCTCCTGTCGAGGAGATCTAGTCGTGCACCGACGACCAGATCTCGTTTCAACGATTTTTCCACCGCACTCTCTCCACACCTAATCGAATAGACCATGCGGCAGTCCTGCCATGAGTTTACTTGGTTTTGAGCTCATGCTATTATCGTGCCAGTCTCGTCAGCTACTTGAAAGGAAGCAGGCACAACGTGTGGCAACGCTGGGTCCGGCGAGGTTTATTAGCGCTCAGTGCACTGTTGGCGTGCTTTCTGACATACCTGCTCGTGACGAATTCCACATCGGTTCCCACCCCGTCTGCGTCCGGTTCCATGGATACCGCTGACGCGAAGATTTCCCAGTTTACATTTACCCAAACGAAGGGCGATGCGGTTCAATGGCAAGTGCAGGCGCAAGAGGCTCGGCTCTTTGAGCGGGACAGACGGGCGATGCTCCAAACTGTCGCAGTCACACTGTTCGGGCAGCACGGGAAGGAATTGACGGTGACCGGGGATGAAGGGACATTGAATACGGAGACGAAGAACTTTGTACTCGCGAATCGATCAGAGCCACTGGTGCTTCGCACCGAGAGCGGGTACGTGATTTATACCAATCATCTGGCTTGGACTGATCAGACGAGAGAGATACGCACGGAGGATCCTGTCCGTATCGTTGGACACGGGCTAGAAGTGACTGGACGTGGATTACTGGGGCATTTGGATACTGAAGAATTTGAAGTACTTGAGGACGTACATGTGGATTTGGCTCCTGCTTCTTAATCTGTTTCCGCTTGGAATGGCGTCATTGAGCGAATCGGCTGACGCAGCCCTTCCCAAAGGTGGTGTTGAGCAAGCGGTAAGCACGACCATTACGTCGAAGAAGATGACCGTAAAAAATCAGGATAGCCAAGCGGTGTTTGAGGGGGCGGTTGTGCTGACTCGTGGGTCATTGGTTGTCTACTCCGATCGCATGGTGGTGATGTTTCGCGCGCAAGACTCTCCCGCGAGTGATAACCAAAAAGGGCATGAGGCCGTCAAGGGCGCTGTGCCATCGAAAGGTCCCGATGCCGTGCCCGCAGTGTCGAATCGTTCGGTCAACAGGATTGAAGCGACTGGACGGGTGAAAATCGAGAAGGATTCAGGGAGTGCGACCTGTGAGAAGGCGGTCTACTACCATGATGGGGATAAGATCGTTCTTACGGGTGACCCGGTGGCCTGGGACAAGGGAACAAGAGTTAGCGGCAAACAAATCACGATGTTTTTGGCGGAGGATCGGAGTGTGGTGGAAGGAGGTTCGCATGTGCGAATCGAACCTGATGGAGGGGCAAGCAAGTGATCGAGGCGGTTCAGGGGAATGCAGAGTCTATTGGGCTCCCGGTGAACAGGGCGGAAGGTGCTTGTTTATGCGCGACGGGATTGGTGAAGAGTTTTCGCGCGCGTAAGGCTGTGAAAGGCGTCTCCATCGAAGTTCGCGCAGGCGAGGTGGTGGGGCTACTGGGGCCCAATGGGGCTGGGAAGACCACTATTTTCGATATGATCGTCGGTCTGTGCCAGCCTGATGAAGGAGTGATTTCACTCGGAGAAGAGGTGATTACGGATCTACCGATGTACAGACGCGCGCGGAAAGGGATTGGGTATCTTCCTCAGGAGTCATCCGTGTTTCGACGCTTGTCGGTTCAAGACAATATTCTGGCAATTCTTGAAATGCTGGACTACTCTCGGGCGGAACGGGGCGAACGGACCGATGCCCTTCTCAAGGAACTGGATCTCTGCCATATTCGAACGAGCATGGCGTATGCGTTGTCGGGTGGGGAACGCCGGCGGTTGGAAATTACTAGAGCGCTCGCGACGAGCCCGTCATTCATGTTGCTCGACGAACCCTTTGCAGGGATTGACCCGATTGCCGTCGCTGACATTCAGCAAATTATTACCAGATTGAAAGGAAAGGGAATCGGCATTTTAATCACCGATCACAATGTTCAGGAGACACTGTCCATCACGGATCGAGCCTACATCATCAACGAAGGGTTGATACTTGAGGCCGGCTCCCCTGAATCCATCGTCAAGAGTGAGACGGCTCGAGCTGTCTACCTAGGAGAACAGTTCAAGCTATGACGCGTAAGGGTACATGCGTATGAAGCTCAGGCTCGACCTTCGACTCAGTCAAAAGCTGATCATGACTCCACAATTGCAGCAGGCGATTAAGCTGCTGCAACTGTCGCGACTCGAACTCCAGCAAAGCCTAACTCAACATTTGATGGAAAACCCGCTCTTGGAGGATCTCCCGACTGAGGCGGAGGATAGCGAGGCCGGAAGCGTAGAGGAAAAGGCGGAAGATGCGGCGGCATCAGCGAATAGTGAGCCATCGAATGCGGAGGAGTCGACCCCTGAAGAGCGCGATACGCCGGATGAGGCGTCAGCGGCCGGGTGGGAAGAGTACTTTGGCAGCGATCGTCGGATAGGGGGATCCGAGTCTCAGTCATCCTCGCAGGACGAGTTTCCATCCTATGAACAAACCATGGCAAAAGCCACATCCTTGGAAGACCATCTTCTCTGGCAGCTGTCGTTTTCTGGTTTATCGGAGCGAGAAAAGGAGATCGGGCGATTGATCATCGGTAACCTTGACGATGATGGATACCTGCGGATGTCTCTCTCTGAGATGGTGAACGGGACCGACTTCACAGAAATCGAAGCAGAGTCAGTGCTGAAGGATATTCAGAGTTTCGATCCGACTGGAGTGGCAGCTCGAGATCTTGCGGAATGCCTGCTCTTACAAATCGGACATTTGGGTAAGAGTCCCATGGGATCATTGGGGGCCAGGCCTGGCGCCCTGAAAGGGTCGATTGTTGAAGCTATCGTGCAGCATCATCTCAAAGACTTGGAGAAAAAGCAGTATGCGAGGATTGCAAAAGCCTTAGATGTCACCGTAGAAGAGGTCTTTCAGGCGACAAAGGTCATCGAAGTTCTTGAGCCGAAGCCTGGGCGACCGTTTACGAACACCCAGAACTATGTCATTGTTCCTGATGTGTTTGTCGTCAAGAACGAAGGGGAATGGGTGGTATTACTGAACGACGACGGGCTGCCCCGCATGCGGATCAGCCCATACTATAAGCAATTGATGGGGACGGGTGAGAGCGGGTCGGCGGAGACGAAGGCCTATCTGGATGAGAAGCTTCGGGCGGCGCAATGGGTCATTCGTAGTATCGAACAGCGGAATAAGACTATTGTAAAGGTAGTGTCGAGTATCGTGAAGTTTCAGGAGCAGTTTTTTGAAAAGGGCGTGCAACATCTTAAACCGTTGGTGCTCAAACAGGTGGCTGAGGATATTGGCATGCATGAATCGACAATCAGTCGTGTAACTGCGAATAAGTATATGTATTGCCCGCAAGGCATGTTGGAGTTGAAATTCTTCTTCAACGCAGGTCTGCAGCGGGTGGATCAGCCCTCTGACATGATGTCGTCTGTGACGGTGAGAGAGATGATTCGGAAAATGGTGGCAGAGGAGGACGCGAGCCACCCCCTCAAAGATGAAGAAATCGCGGCGCGGCTGCTCACGCAGCAGGTTGTGATTGCGCGACGGACGGTGGCCAAGTATCGGGCGGAAGAAAACATTCCCTCCGCCACTCAGCGCAAACGGTTCTTTTAGGCCTACCCTGTCCAGCTGCGCTCGTACTTACCTCTTATCCGGTGTTTTCCCTGATGCCATAGGTACTCAGAGCCAACAAGCACAATTGAATGGCCGAGGCGCGGCCGAGGTTATTGAATTTGAAAGGATGAATGTCTATGAAGATTACAGGACGCCATCTCGTCGTGACTCCGGCGCTTAGACAGCATATTGAAAATCGGTTTGAGCGTCTCACGCGGTATGAAGTGAAGCTTAGCCATCTGGAAGTGATCCTTGGTGTGAGTAGACTTCAGCATAATGCGGAGGTCGTCTGTACGATGCAAGGGCGGCGGATTCAGGCAAAGGCTTCGACGCGGGAAATGTACGCGACCATCGACCAATTAGTGGACCGTTTGGGCGTCCAGATACGAAAACACAAGGAACGTCAGACTGATCACAAAGAACCGACCAAGCGGTCAGTGCGCAAGATTCCGCGCCCAGCTAATCGCGAGGAAGAGGAAGAGATTGAAGTGATTCGTCCAGTCCGGGCTGTTCTGACTCTGGATGACGCAAAGCGCCGGCTGGATCCTCTGCCTGGTTCGCTGGTAGTGTTCACTTCCTTGTCCTCGGGAAAATTACAGATTTTACAGCGTGTTGACCGTGATCGACTGGTCCTGATTGATCCGTAAGGGAATATCTAGGCATGGCTGCGCTCAAATTGGTTGTGATCAGCGGTCTTTCTGGCTCAGGGAAGTCGCATGCTCTCAAGTGCTTCGAAGATGTCGGGTACTTCTGTATCGATAATTTGCCACCGGCTCTTCTGCCGACCTTTGTCGAGTTGTGTCATCAGCAGGGGGGCGAGATTAAGAATGTTGCGCTCGGCATTGATATCAGAGAGCGTGTGTTTTTTTCTGATCTTGTGGGAATTCTCGAGCGGGTTAAGGCGCTTGGCCATTCGGTTGAGTTGATATTCTTCGAAGCTCGCGAAGAGGTTCTCGTTCGACGATTCTCGGAGTCTCGGAGGCCTCACCCGCTCCTGCCACATCTCCCGGTATTGGAAGGAGTGAGGTTTGAAAAAGAGCGTCTCGCTGATCTTCGACGCCACGCCGACCGTATTATAGATACCTCCGATTTGACGGTGCATGAATTAAGGGAATTGTTGGCTAGACAGTTCAGGCAGGAAGGCGCGCCTCGACGGTTGACCATCTCGTTGGTGACATTCGGCTTCAAGTTTGGCGTGCCGTACGACATTGACCTCCTGTTCGACGTCCGGTTTCTGCGGAACCCGTTCTTTGTTCCCGACCTCAAGCTATTGACTGGGGAAGACCCGCGAGTGCGGAACTATGTGCTGACCGATCCGGACGCCGTCGCATTCATCGAGCAACTGGAAAACCTATTTAAGTTTCTCATTCCTCTCTTTGAACGAGAACGACGCAGCTATGTGAATGTCGGGATTGGTTGCACCGGTGGGCGCCATCGGTCTGTGGCCATTGCTGCCAGGCTCCAAGAAAGTTTTTCCGCGCATGGATATCAAGTGACCGTGGCCCATCGCGATCTCAATAAGCAGTAACTCACAAAAATCGTTCCGTTCCTCTCTTCTGCCAGCGTGGCCCTCGTCTCTGTGCCTGTCCGTGTACAAGGAAAGTGATTTCCTTGACAGGTAGATCATATGAACTATACTTAGAATGTGCATGAAGCTAATCCCCTGTATAGACGCGCCGTTACAGATGTTTGTCGGGCGCGATTGAGATCCAACCCGATTCTCATTTATCAGATATGCGAACAGGCAAGAGGCAGATTGGCAGCTAGAATGGTCTCGATATGAAATCGTTTTTCAGGACATTGAATCTTGTGGGGTTGTGACCATGATCGAAGGTCTGCAAGAAATTCACATAAAGATTTGCCATGTAGGGATAGTCATGTACAGTCATGGGCACGTATGTTGAACTCATTAAAAGGCTTCGCCGAAACTGATTTATTCTCGATGTTCATCCCGAAGCGACAGCTCGTTGGGCTGGATATCGGGTCGAGCGGTATCAAGCTTGTCCAGTTGAAGGAAAGCCGAGGGCGGTTCATTCTGCAGAAATTTGGATTCAAGCCGCTTGAGCCGGAAGTCATTGTCGATGGAACGGTCATGGATGAGGGGCGAGTGGTGTCGGCGATTAAAGAATTGTTTGAGGAGACGAACGTCAAGGTGAAGCAAGTCGCCGTGTCGATTTCCGGCCATGCCGTCATCATTAAAAAGATCAGCCTGCCGCCGATGCCTGATGAGGAGTTGGAGGGGCAGGTGAGGCTTGCTGCGGAGCAATACATCCCTTTTGACATTAATGAGGTGAACATCGATTTCAGTGTCTTGCCCACTTCCGAGGCTGCGGGCGATACCCAGGGCGAGATGTCGATCATTCTCGTGGCTGCCAAGAAGGACAAGATCAATGAGCTGACCGAACTCGTTAAGGGGGCGGGATTGTTTCCGCTTGTTATGGATGTCGATGCCTTTGCGATCGAAAACATGCATGCAATCAACTATCCCGTCTCGCAGGAAGACACCACCGCTCTCGTCAATATTGGCGCCAGTGTCATGAATATCAATATTGTTCGAGGCGGCACCTCGTTGTTCACTCGGGATATTCCCATCGGAGGGAATCGCTATACGGAAGCCATTCAACGAGAGATGGGTATGTCTTACGAAGAGGCAGAGGAAACAAAAAAAGGCGAGCGTTCCGCAGGGAGCAATCAGGCCAAGGTGACGACGGTCGTCGACAGCGTCAACGCCGAGGTTGCGTCAGAAATTGCTCGCACTATCGACTACTTCAAGTCAACCATGTCGGATGCCGACGTTCAACATGTTCTTTTGTGCGGAGGAGGCTCTCAAGTCAAGGGACTGGTCGCGCAACTAAGGGACCGAATGCAGGCTGTTGTCGAGGTCGCGAATCCGTTCGGTGAAATCGATGCCTCAGGGAGCGACTTTGATCAAAACACGTTGGCCCAACTCGCTCCGCTGGCTGCCGTGGGGGTCGGATTGGCCCTTAGATCGGTAGGGGACCGATGATTCGCATTAATTTATTGCCAGGGCCCAAGGGACACAAGGCGAAGCCTCAGTATGATGTCCGAGCACAGGCGCTATTAGGTGTGGGGTTGTTGCTTATCACGTTGGCTGGATGTTGGTGGTATTCAGCTTCGCTTGATGAAGAAATAGAGGTGCGGCAGGCAGAAAAACTCGATAAGGAGAAACACGTTGCACAGTTGAAAGAGCAAGTGAAACAGGTCTCTGACTTTGAAAGCCGAAAGAAAGTACTCGAAGACAAGAATCGCATTATTGACGAATTGGAAAAGTCACGTGTCGGCCCTGTCAAGGTACTCGATCATGTCAGTCAGAGTCTGGAACCGCTGAAGGTCTGGCTGGTAAAAGTCGCGCTCTCCGGGAAAGACATCGATCTTGAGGGGCGAGCGGCGACGAACGATGATGTAGTGGAATTCGTGAATAACTTGCGCCGCACCGACTATTTCACGAATATCAATCTTCAAGAAAGTCGAGCTGTGGTGGAGAGTCAACTCAATATCTATCAGTTTAAACTTGGTTTCCGTCTCAAAGGTTAAGAATTATGAAGCTGCCGTCTCTCAGTCTTGACGTATTGCGGTCAATCCCGTTGGTTCAGAAGGTGGGGCTTCTCCTCATGGTTCTTGCCGGGATAGTCGTTGGCTTCTATTACTATGTAGCCGAGCCAAAATCCTCTGAGATTGCAGGGCTTCAAGGGGCAATTGGCGCGCTCGATAGCGAAATTCAAACGTTAACCATTAAAGTCAAACATCTGGATGAACTCATTGCCGCCAGCAAGCAGCTGGAGATCGAGCTCGCAAAGAAGAAAGAACGACTGCCACCTGAAGAGGAGGCAGTGATGTTGCTCAAACAGGTATCGGATTTGGGGATTCGTCTTGGACTCGACATCAAGTTGTGGAAACCGAGTCCTAAGAGTGAGGATTCATCGAAACTCTTTGTGAGAATGCCGGTGAACGTAGAGGTTTCGGGTGGCTACCATACCGCAGCCTTGTTTTTTGATCGAATCAATGCATTGCCTCGGATTGTGACTGTGTCTGGTGTCAAGATGGGAGCTCCAAAGTTCGAGAAGGGCCGAGTCGTTACGCAGACCGTATTTGACCTTGTGGCCTATGCCGCACCACAGGAAACCAAGCTGGCTGCGGTGGTTCCCACGACTCCTCAGAAGAAATAGGGCACAAAGTATTTGTGTAAGGCAATGAGCAATGAATGCCACCTGTGAAAACTGGCAGTCGAATATGAAGATGACGAAAATAACTCTAATCGGATGTGCCAGCCTATTCGTCATAGTTGGACTGGTCTCTGCTGAAACAGGCATGAGTTCTCATGTCCGACAAATTAACCCAATGAGGCAGGATTCTTTGAAAGTGCCCTCACTCAATGATGTGCCGAGGCCCGCGCTGTCTCCAACAGTAGCCGGGGCGATTGGCGGTGAAAATGGTCCGCCAGACGTACCCAATTCAGCTTTGGAGCCAGCGAGCGCACATTCCTATGACCCTTCTGGACGGCGCGATCCGTTCGCGCCAGTTTTGCAACAGTTGGGACTCGGGCCGATTGATCCCACGTTACCTCCGCTTCAACGCGTTGGGCTCACCGAGATGAACCTGATCGCTGTGGTTTGGGGAGCCTACGGCTATACAGCTATGGTCCAGACGCCAGACGGGAATGGATATACCGTGCGTCGGGGAACGCGCATCGGTCCCAACAATGGCGTGGTGAGTGCCGTGACGGAGAAAGGTATTGTGGTGCAAGAAAGGTTTACAGATGTGTATGGGAGCAAACAGGAGCGAGAGTATGTCAAGCTCCTCCACCCAAAAGAGGGCGCAGAATGACACCTAAGCTAAGCATGACAACTGTAGCGTTTGTTCGTGTGCTCTCGGCGGTGGGAGTGCTCAGTGTTCCGATGGCCACGCCATCGATGGGGGCATCAACCGACTCGCCTGTTATTGATTCGGGCATGCCCTCAAGCATCGAGGGAGGTCTGGCGCAGACGCTGACCCGCATCGATGTTCAGCGCGGCACTGACGACATTCGCGTCGTCATTTCTGGAGACGGCAGGTTGGCCCACGAAGTGACACGGCTTGATGAGCAGCGTCTCATTATTGACATTCCACACGTGGCTTCCGCCATGCGGAATCCAGTTCTGCCTGTAAATCACCAGTTTTTGAAACAGATTCGTCTGGGGTATCATTCCGATAAAGTACGAGTGGTATTGGATCTTGCCGGTAAGGCTGACTACTCGGTTGAACCGCAAGGGGCGAATCTCGTTGTGACTCTTCGGGAAGGCGCCGGCATGGATGTGGCCGGGGGCATAGATCCTTCCAGTGTCGAGGCGGTTAAAACCATCGAGTCGAGTAATCTTGCAATGCCGAAGGTCCAGACAGTTACCGTCTCTCGTGTGGCTCAGCGAGCGATGGCTCCTATCTGGCGACCTTCGAAGAAATATCGCGTACAACCTGTTCAGATGACCTCGGAGGCAGACGGTGGTGAGAAAACCACGCCAAAGGAAGACTTGGTTCTTGGAGAGACGCATTATATTGGCCGGCGCATTTCGCTGGATTTCCAACAGGCTGACATCAGTAATGTGCTGCGCCTGATTGCCGAAGTGAGTGGGTTTAACATGGTCGTCGGTGAAGGGGTCAAGAGCAAGGTCACGATGAAGCTCGTGAGTGTCCCCTGGGACCAGGCGCTCGATATGATTTTGAAAATAAATGGATTAGGCAAGATCAGGCAGGGCAATATCCTCTGGATCGATTCGTTGGCGAATATAGCCAAACAACAGAATGAAGAAGCATCGGCGAAGGATGCCAAGACGAAAGCAGAAGAACTGGTTGATCGGGTGTTCTATATTAGAAACCTGCAAGTAACGGAACTCATGACGTCTCTTCGGCAGTATTTGAGCCCGAGAGGATTGATGCAAATGAGTCAAGGGACCAATGCGTTAATCGTCCGGGATACGGAAAGCAAGATTGAGGTGATGAAGCAGCTGGTTGATGGACTTGATCTCGCAGTGCCGCAAGTTCAAATCGAAGCCAGGATAGTGGAGGCTGATACGACCTATTCCCGTTCGCTGGGCGTTCAGTGGGGCATTCAGAATGTAAACCAGCTGGGAAATGGTGGGGTGGCGAACTTCAAGACGGGCGTTGTCGGACCATTCGGGAATCAAGCGTCTGATTTTTTGGTAAATCTTCCTGCCACGGTCGGTGGTTTGGTAGCGACTCCTGGTGTCGGGTTCACAATCGGGAGAACAGATGGGGCATTGTTGGACGTGCGGTTGTCGGCGGGCGAGTTACTTGGTCTGAGCAAAGTCATTGCGGCGCCGAAGGTTACGACATTGGACAAGCGGGAGGCTAAGATTGCACAGGGAGAATC
Source organism: Nitrospirota bacterium (assembly GCA_963729585.1). Taxonomy (GTDB): domain Bacteria; phylum Nitrospirota; class Nitrospiria; order Nitrospirales; family Nitrospiraceae; genus Palsa-1315. The sequence goes on along the minus strand of CAVSOJ010000025.1, from coordinate 558,410 downwards.
GATCCCTTTCCAAACGACCTCTCTCCAAGGGACTCAGACAACCTTCGTGGATGCGAACTTGGAACTGAATGTGACTCCTCAGATCACTTCGCGTGACCCAAAGGAAATTGGTAAACAGATCATGCTGAAAGTTCGCGCAACCAGAAACGCCGTGGGCGCACGGAGCAACCCAGCTGGTCCAAGTATTGATCGTCGCGAAGCCACTACCCAAGTTATTATCCGCGATGGTGAGACCATGGTGATCGGCGGGGTGTTTATCGATACGCAGAACAACAGCGTGGCTGGCATCCCTTATCTTTCTCGCATACCTGTTTTGGGATGGCTCTTCAAGCAGAAGACCGAGTCTGTAGCAAAACAAGAGCTGCTCATTTTCTTGACGCCGAGTATTGTAGTGAGAGAATCGTAAAGATTTTTCAGCGGACCTTCTAGCTCTTCATTGATGAGAGAGCTCAGGGTGGTGAGGCTTCACAGTAGGTGCCTCGCCTCAATCCTCCAAGGCGTACTCTCCAGCCCTCTGTTTATTTACTGACATGATCAGGGATGACCCTGCCCGACGCAGGAAAATGCGACGGGCAATCAGTCGCCTGTGCCTTTCAAGCCAATAGCAATCGAACTGGCATCACGCTTGAGGTGCGTGTAGGACCATTTGGAATAACCAATGCGAGCGGCCAATAAGGCTAACGGGGCATTCTTGGGGGCCTATGATGCGATTCTTTTGGCTTCGAAACGTATCTGAAAACCTTCTAGTTTCCAAACCGTTGTGGTAGCATCCCTCGACTTTAACCCTCGCAATTAACTATCCCCGCAGGGAAAGTGCATTGTGGATCCAGGCCTTCCTGTCCAGGAAGGATCGGATTGGCGACTGGTATATTGGGTCGGGAGAAAATGTCCTTGAGTATGACCGGTGTAGCAGAACAGGTTGTACCGGTGACTTTGGGGGAGCGGAGCTACGACATTGCTCTTCATCCTGGGTTACTTGCAACAGTGGGCGACAGGCTAAGCCGCCTTACGACTTCTCCGAAGATTGGGGTTGTGACGGATCGACATGTGGCAAGCCGGTATCTTCAAAGTACCCTCCGCTCCCTTCGCAAATCGGGATATGACCCGATTCCGATTATCTTGCCGCCGGGAGAGCAAACGAAGACCATCGCCACAATTGCCAAGATCATCAATGCATTGGCCAGAAACAAGTTCGAACGTCAGTCCATGTTGATGGCCCTCGGTGGTGGAGTCATCGGTGACGTGACCGGTTTTGCTGCCGCGATCTATCTACGAGGAATCCCATTCGTACAAGTGCCGACCACCCTAGTGGCTCAAGTAGACTCCAGCATCGGGGGCAAGACCGGTGTGGACCATCGGCTGGGAAAGAATCTCATTGGGGCGTTCTACCAGCCGCGCGCGGTACTGATTGATCCTCTCACGCTGCGCACTCTACCATCTCGCGAATGGATTGCTGGCCTGGCTGAGGTCATCAAATACGGCATTATTGCCGACGAGGAATTCTTCGATTTTCTGGGAAACAATATTTCCGCTCTGCTGAAATTTGAAGAGGCGACGGTCATCCACGTGATTAAACGATCCTGTGAGATCAAAGCGCAGGTGGTTGCAGCAGATGAGCGGGAGTCAGACCGTCGCCGCATACTCAATTATGGCCATACGATCGGGCATGCACTGGAGTCACTCGCGGGCTATCGTGGGTTGATCCATGGTGAAGCAGTTGGGATCGGATTGGTACAGGAAGCCGATTTGGCTTGTCACATGGGTCTGTGCGGGCGAGAAGATGTCGAACGGATCAGAAGCCTGGTGCAGCGTGCTGGGTTGTCAGAACAGGTCCCACAGACGTCCTTTACATCCCTCTGGGGCGCTATGCAACATGACAAGAAGGTGGTGGGGGGGTGCGTCATCGGAGTGTGGCCGGTGCGGATTGGGGAGGTAGTAATTCGGCCAATCGAGCAAAGGATCTGTGCAGAGTGGTTTCAGGGTAAGCATGGCAGTGGGAGCCGACCGCCGAGGGGCCGTCAGAACGGTAGGCGTCCTATTCGTCGAAAGAGCAAAGCACGAAAGTAAATGTCAATGACAATCAAACGCATGCCATCCATACCTCACCTCCAACAAGCTTTACGGGAAAAAATACGGGAAGTCGATGTGCTACATCGAATTTCCGAGTCGATTAGCAACCAACTGGATCTCGAAGCAGTTCTGAGACATATCGTCGAAGTTGTCGTCGAAGTTACTAAGGCAGATGCCTGCCTCCTATACCTATTGTCGGATAGCCAAGATGAACTCATTCTTCGCGCATCAAAGAACCCCCATCCGAAATTGATTGGCCGCATCACGATCAGTTTGGGTGAGGGCATCACCGGGTGGGTGGCCCAGGAGCGAACGCGCGTCGTGATTCCGAGTAATGCGAGCGACGATCCACGGTTCAAGTTTTTCCATAACCTTCCAGAAGACCGCCATCAAGCGTTTGTCTCAGTACCGATCATGGCCAAAAAAGAAGTGGTCGGCGTCATCAATGTCCAGCATAAGCGCCCGAAGCGCTATCGTCCGGATGAGATTGCGCTACTCTCGACCATCGCCAATCAAGTCGGTGGAGCGATCGAGAACGCGCGGCTCTATGATCAAATGAAGCGCAAAGCTTTACAAGTGGAAACGTTGTCACTTGTGTCGGAAACGGTGGCGTCCAATCGGTTGATCGAGGACGTGCTTCAACTTCTGGTGACGATGACCGCGCAAATGATGAACTCCAAGATCTGCTCGATTATGTTATTGGATGAAGCCACCGGGGAACTGCGCATTGAGGCGACCCAAAGCCTCAGCGAACAGTATCGCCGAAAGCCGAACATCAAGATCGGGCAGAGTGTCAGTGGCCGTGCCGTGAAAGACCGTCGACCGATTATCGTGGCGGACGTCACCAAAGAGCGAGACTATATGTATCCGGATATGGCCAAAAAGGAAGGGCTATGCTCAATGGTCTCGGTCCCGATGCTGGTGCGGGAGAAGGCGATGGGCGTGATCAATAGCTACACGTCTGTTCCGCACGTGTTTACCAGCGAAGAGGTCAAATTGCTCCAGGCCATCGCAAACCAGGCCGCCATTGCCATCGAACATACGACTCTGATTGAGAAGTCCTTTGAGATGCAGGAAGCGCTGGCGGTCAGGAAGCTCTTGGAACGGGCCAAGGGATACCTCATGCGTTCAAAGAAGCTGACGGAAGAGGAAGCCTTCAAGCTTATCCAGCGACAAAGCATGGATTTGCGCAAGTCCATGCGTGAGATTGCGGAGGCCGTGCTACTGGCTGGGGAGATCGAGGAACGGGCGGATGAACGGCGAAGGTAGATATCGGAGGGAAGATTATGGAGTTCAGGCATCTCTTGGTGCAATAGGTTTGTGTGACGTTGATGCCATCAGAGGCAATTACTGCTTGTTGCAGGCAAGTTCCAACAGAGCTTGATCAATACTATCCGGTTCAACTGGTACCCAGTGGCTTCCATCTATGTATGCATCAGACGATTCGCCGGTTCCCATATTGCCCCAGAAATCTGTAAGCGCAAGCAACTGAAGACGATCTTCGAGACAGTCGAATTGCCTGTGGATCTTCGTAGACGAAAATCGCGTGGGGCTCCTCCCCCCTTGCATTGTCTTAAAGTCAATTAATTGCCACATCGTCACCAGATTTCCATTTCTGTGAATGGTGTCTGGATCGACGTACACAGTCATTATTCCCGTTGATGGATTGTGTTTCTCAACCGCAATCCACTCCGCATAGGCCGGTCCACTGCTCAGCACGAGGAGCGTGATCAGTAAACAGAAATCAAAAGCGCAGGCCAGAGGCAGTTTGTGGAGTGGCTCCGCATGGTACGTCACAGCGCATTGCTCATGGATGTGGGGAAATGGGGGAAGCGAGAAGAGCATTGGTGAGCAGCCAGGATTTTTTGTGCCGCCTACCATGTGAGCGAGCAGCCCGCAAGATGGATTGCTTCGCGAGCAGGTGGAAGCCATCGATACTACGTCTGTTCTGTGGGGCCGAGCAAACGACAAGCGTCAAGTTTCGCTAGCCTCTGGCCTCCTGTTCGACGGTCCCCAGATATTGAATGATTTATCGGGCGTGCACCGCTTCTTGGGCATGACATTGACCTCTCCGGTTGAAGCCACGTCTACCATTCACAGTGGACAGAACTTCACCGCGCTGGTCATACAGATTATTAGTTGTCAGGTACGCCCTTCAGCTTTTCTTGATCGCCCTTCAGACCAGCTCGACCGCCTATCCTATCAGCAGAGGATTGGTCAGCGACGCCCTCCAGCTTTTCTTGATCGCCCTTCAAGCCGGCTTGACCGCCTATCCTATCAGCAGAAGATTGGTCAGCTATGCCCTCCAGCTTTTCTTGGTCGGCCTTCTGACCAGCTTGACCACCTATCCTATCCGCAGATTGGCCAGCTTTCATTTCGTCTGCAGCCGAAGTCGCACAACCTGACAGATCAAGGCACAACAAGAAACCACAAGACATGGCATAGACGATTTTTGAAATAGAGATCATGTGCCCCCCTCGGTTAGATGTAAAACATAGCGCACGTTGCCCATGTCCAGATCGCGAGACAGTTCCTGCGTTCGGACACATGGAGTACGATGGTGCGGGAGAAGGCGATGGGAGTCATTTTTAATTATACGGCCGTTCCGCACGTGGTTTCCAGGGAAGGGGGCACGTTGCTTCAAGCCGCCGCAAATCAGGTCGCCTCCGGCAATTGAAGAACGAGTGGATAAGCAACGGGAATAAAAAGCGAGGAGAGAGACGGGACAATTCGAACAGTTATGGAGTCGATGGTAATGTTAACTTGGAAGGTCCTTTCTGTTTTTGCGCGTTCCGTTCGGCCTCCTGCTCAGCCAGCTGCCGTTTGATTTCTTGCATTTCCTTCTTGAGATCCTCCAGTTCACTGTCTTTCGAGACACTGCGCTGTTGGAATTCTTGTGGGGTCTGAGATGGTGCGGTCGATTGTCCGGTCGTGGCGGCAGCTCCACCGGGAGGGACCACGGAAGATGGTGGTGCGCTTGCATTATCGGGAAGTGTGGCGAGTAAGGCATAGTCGATGACGAGGGTGGGCTGAGTTGAGTGCGCGTCGCGATAACTGTCCGGCCGTTTTGCCGACTCCGGAATAAAGAGGATCGTGGGTGATAGTGTCGGCCCGCCGGCTCCATACCGTGACACGGCGCTTAGCCAGGGTAAGGTCATATACAGTGACTGTCTGTAGGCATAGAGCGAACCCTTTCTCAACTCCGCTGGCGCCCCCGTTTTACCGACGCGAAACCCAACCTGCTGGTCCGATGCAGCTCTGGTGAGCCCCTCTACGAGGAGTGGTGCCAGGTACTCAACCTCCTCGTCTCCCAACGCTCGAACGGCCTCTGGCTTGCCACCGACTAGGCCACCCAAAAACCCTCGGTTCTCCTTGACCACCACGCCGCGAAGCACCCGGGCCATCGTATCTGCCGATAACGTAATGGGATGCGCGGTTTGAAGCGATCGATCGGAAATCCGCTCCAGATATACGGCCCCGCGATCCGTGTCATGCAGCGTGAGGTCGAGCTCTGGCCCGGTCGAACAGGCGGATATGAAGAGGAGGAGGCTTGTCAACAGGGGGAACATATGCCGTCGGGCTGTGTGCATACTGTAATGGCTTCCTCAGGATGTTCGCCGAGCCAGTCTAGCACAGCCTCTTTCAATACAAAATGAGTCTGAAGGCGAGTCCTCTTTCCTAAGCATTGATCCATTTATGTCTCTGGGGGAGATGCGCCAACGCCCTCCGTGTGCACGAAGTACGAGGGCATTGACAGATTTTCATGGGGCATGTTACAAGGGTCCCCATCGGAAAGGGGAACAACGGCGTTTCCCACCGGCCTTTAACAAGATCCTACGGCATGGACAATGGCGTCCTCCGGCCCCCCACGGGCTAGAGGGCGCTTTTTTTTGACCGCACACGATCAGGTTGAATCACGATGGTGCAGAGGAATTGTCATGCGGGAAACACCGGGATGCAACGATTCGTGGGCGAATGGTTGCTGAGAATCGAGATAGACACGTTGGCTGGTGGGAATCGATGCGGACGCGAGAGTCAGAGGGACAGGGAAGGGCTGGAGGGTGCGCACAATGGCGTGCGTGGCGACGACGTCGTCGTGGTGAGTGAAGCAAGGCAAGTGAGCAACGGAGTCACGAACCGGACATGGGAGACCGTCGCTATGAAGGTAGATCATAGGAGAATGTGGAAAAAGTTTTTGATTGTTGGGGCTCTCATCGCGCTAGTGGCTGGGATGGCATCTACGATGCCCAGTGCTTACGCGGCTGGCAAGATCTCCAGCGACGACGAGACCAAGTGGGTGAGCATCGGAATGGGTGTACGAACGGAATTTGTGGCTCAGGAAGATGCGTCAGCGAACAAAGGCAGTTACAGCAATAACTTCGGGATCAACAACGCTCGTATCTATATAAACGGGCAGATTCATAAGTACCTCAAGTTCGAGTTCAACACCGAATGTTTTAACTGTAACTCGACATTCAATGGTGCACAAGGCGGGGGTGCAAACTCATTCGGTGGCAATTCTACGATCGGCCTGCTCGATGCGATCGGGAAGTTCGAGTTTAACCAGTACGTGAATCTTTGGGTCGGGCGCCTGTTGGTGCCAGGCGAGCGTGGCGAACTGAATGGTCCTTTCTACCATGCGGTCTACGACGGATTTAAGACGCCGTTCAACTCAGCAGACTTCAGTGGGAACTTCGGCGCTGGTGGGGCGGGTCTCTATGGCCGTGACAATGGCGCGGTCTACTGGGGTCAAGTCGATCCAGGTTTTGGACATCTGCAATACAGCGCGGGGGTGTTCACTGGCCTGCAGTCAGCTGGTGGAGGTACTTTCTGTTCAAATACTCAGGGGTGCGGACCGAATCAACAAAGCAGCTTGCTGTATGCGGGCCGTCTCACCTTCAACTTTTTGAACCCAGAGAAGAATCCCGGTTACTACACCAGTGGGACCTACTACGGTACAGCCGGTGATATTCTCGCACTTGCGGTAGGGGTGAACCATCAGCAAAATGGCGCCGGTTCATTCCTTCATAGTTCTGATTACACCGCGTTGATCACCGACCTCCTGGCTGAAAAACCACTCGCGAACGACATGGGCGTGATCACGATCAATGCGGAGTACAAACAGTACTACGCAGATTACAATCCCCTCGCCTTTACGGATGGTTCAGGTAACTTCGGTATGTTCAACGGGCATTCCTATACCGGGTACGCCTTGTATCTGATTCCGCAAGAGGTAGGGATGGGAAGATTCCAGCCCTATGCGAGATTTACCTGGGTTCAGCCTAATCAGAGCACCAATCGCAAGGAAACGGAAGCAGGTGTGAATTACATCATCTCGGGTCACAATGCGCGCGTTTCGGCCTTCTGGCAGTATGGCGACCTCGCCACCAAAGGCATAAACTACGCCCCCGGTGTGACAGGTAACGAGGTCAATGTCTTTAAGGTGGCCCTGCAAATCCAGTACTAAGAAGTGGGTGTTTACTAGAATTTCCACCGCTTCCGGGTGTCATGTTCTAAAGCGGGCACACAATTTTATGGGAGTGAAAGGAGTCTGACGATGTCACAAGACCATCCTGATAAAACATCGAACGGGACAGAGAGCAAGAATATCATTGAAGCAGGTTCATCCCGTCGAGACTTTCTCGTGCAAGGCGCCAGGGTCACAGCTGGGGTCGGGATCGCCGCATTATTGGGTAATTTGGGGAACTGGGCCCTCTCGTATGCCGCAGATAAGGAGCCGATCAGGATCGGAATCCTGCACTCGCTGAGCGGGACCATGGCGATCAGCGAAGTGTCATTGCGTGATGTGGTTTTAATGGCGGTGGAGGAGATCAACGCTAAGGGCGGCGTGCTGGGACGTCCAATCAAGCCGGTTGTGGTCGATCCTGCGTCCAACTGGGACCTCTTTGCCGAAAAAGCAAAACAGTTGTTGCTGGAGGACAAGGTGGCGGTTGTATTCGGCTGCTGGACCTCGGTCAGCCGAAAGTCCGTCTTGCCGGTCTTTGAAAAAAACAACGGGCTGTTGTTTTATCCGGTTCAATACGAAGGCGAGGAGTGTTCAAAGAACGTGTTCTACACCGGCGCTGCGGTGAATCAACAGGCGGTACCGGCGGTGGATTATTTGATGGGCAAGGAAGGTGGAGGTTACAAGAAGTTCTATCTGCTCGGAACAGACTATGTGTATCCGCGCACGACGAACAAGATCCTGCGTGCGATGTTGCTGGCCAAGAAAGTGCCGGCGGCCAATATCATGGAAGAGTACACGCCGTTTCACCATCAGGACTACCAAACCATCGTCGGCAAGATCAAAAAGTTCTCGGCCGGCGGCGGAGCCGCCGTGATCAGTACGATCAACGGCGACAGCAACGTGCCGTTCTACAAGGAATTCGCCAATCAAGGCTTGCGTGCAGAAGACGCGCCCATCATGGCCTTTAGCGTAGCGGAAGACGAATTGCGCGGCATGGACACCTCGGCGCTGGTCGGCCATCTGGCCGCCTGGAATTACTACCAGAGCGTGGATACTCCTCAGAACAAGAAGTTTGTGGCTGACTTTAAAGCCTACTGCAAGAAGAACAATTTGCCCGACGGCGACAAGCGGGTCACCGACGATCCGATTGAAGCGGCCTACTTCGGCGTGCATATCTGGAAGCAAGCGGTCGAAAAGGCCGGGGCGATCGAAGTGGACAAGGTCCGCAAGGCGGTCTATGGGCAGAAGTTCCTGGCGCCTGGCGGAGAGATCATGATGGACCATGCAAACCAGCACACCCATAAACCGGTGCTGATCGGCGAGATTCTGAAGGACGGCCAGTTGAAGGTTGTGTGGCGGTCAAAGGGGTTGGTCAAGCCGGAGCCCTGGAGCGAGTATACGAATCCGGATAAAGGCTGTGACTGGATCGATCACCAAGGGACATATCAGAAGAAGAGCTAAGAAGAAGACCGTCTTCTACCGACCGGCTTGGCCGTTCTGTTCCATACCCCCACGGGTTTCCTTTGGGCGGCCAAGTCATCAGTCGGCAAAGAGAGAGAGCGGAGAAGGCGTGGGGGAATAACCAGTTTGAAGCACCGATTGCATAGAGGAGCGATGGCCTGTGTGGTGGCCATCGCTCTTTTCATCGGGACCGGATTCGCACGGGCGGCTGAAGTGCCTGTTGAGGGGGTGCCGCATGCGACTGCAGGGCCATTGACCCTGACGGACGTGAAGACCCTCACGGAACGTCTTGCGAGTGACGATCCTGCCGTTCATGACCAGGCGTTCCGCACCATCATTGAGGCCGGTGACGCCTCGCTCTTAGCGTTACTCGAGACAGCCTTGGCCGACGCAGACCGCGCGACGCGTGTGGCGGTGAAGCCGGTCAAGGATCTCCTCAAGAACAAGCTCAATCTGGCCAGCGAGACAGACGAGATCCGACGGTCCGCGGCGGCGGATCTCGGCACCTCAGGGCAACTCAGTGCCGTGGCTTGGCTCCAACTGGCGGCTTCCAAAGAAGCAAAGCCGTGGGTTCGCTATGCAATGGAGGAGAGCGCGGCGCTGCTTCAACTGACGAGAGGAGACAGTACCCTAAAGGCGCGCGCGGCCACCACCCTCGGCGAGATGCGGAGCCAGAATGGCCTGCCGGCATTGAAAGAGTTCGTTCAGGAGGTGTCGAGCGATCCCTCCTTGGGCGAGGAGAACCAGCAGGCGCTCCGTTCGGCCAATGCGGCCATCGAACAGATCGAGCTCTGGAGTTTCTGGGCCAATATATATGAGACGGTGTTTCGTGGGATCAGTCTCAGTTCGATTCTTCTGATCATGTCCTTGGGATTAGCCGTCGTGTTCGGCTTGATGGGAGTGATCAACATGGCTCATGGGGAGCTGATGATGGTCGGCGCCTATGCAACGTTTGTCACGCAAGAGCTGTTCAAGGCCTATCTGCCTCACAATATGTTCGAAGCGTATTTTCTCATCTCGCTGCCCATGTCATTTCTGGTTGCCGGACTGTGCGGCCTGATTTTGGAAGCGACCGTCATCCGGTTTCTCTATGGGAGGCCGCTGGAAACCATGCTGGCTACGTGGGGCGTCAGTCTCGTGCTGATCCAGCTGGCTCGCGTGTACTTCGGCGACCTCACGGCGGTGGTGGCTCCCGCGTGGCTCAGCGGCGGGGCGCAAGTGATGGTCGGCGTCTATTTACCCTACAATCGGCTGTTCATCATCGGCCTATCAATCCTCTGTGTGATGGGCATGTATGGCCTGCTCTTTCGAACGAACCTGGGCCTGCGTGTGCGGGCCGTGACACAAAATCGAAATATGAGTTCCTGTCTCGGAATTCCAACGAGGAAGGTCGATGCCTATACCTTCGCGTTCGGGTCAGGTCTTGCAGGGTTGGCTGGGTGCGCGCTCACGCTTGTGGGGAATGTCGAGCCTGGACTCGGGCAGAATTACATCGTCGATTCGTTTATGGTGGTGGTGACCGGCGGTGTCGGCAAGCTGGCAGGGACGATTGTCGCCGCCTTGGGCATCGGCAGCTTGAATAAGTTTCTTGAGCCAAGTTTTGGGGCCGTATATGGTAAGGTCCTGATTCTGGTCCTCGTAATTCTGTTCCTGCAGCGGCGACCCTCTGGGCTCTTCGCCATCAAAGGTCGTCACGCAGATTAGGGAGAGCATGGATCGTGAGTGAGAGGACTGCCGATGGTCGACCTACAACTGAACGGGATGGACTCGCTTTCTGGTTTGTTGGATTCATTCTCCTCATTATCCTGCCGGTCATTGAATGTCTTTCCCGGGGAAGAGTCCTGGCTGCACATCTCCGACTTCGCGCTGAATCGGTTCGGTAAGTTCCTCGCCTTTGCCATTCTCGCATTGGGTCTCGATCTCATCTGGGGCTATACCGGCATTCTCAGCCTCGGCCAAGGTGTCTTCTTCGGCCTCGGCGCCTACTGCATCGGCATGCACCTGATGCTGACGATCGGCAAGGAAAGCGTCTACGGCAGCAACTTGCCAGACTTCATGGTCTGGAACCAGGTGAAGGAACTCCCGTTTTTCTGGGCGCCGTTCTATAGTTTCCCCGCGGCAGTCCTGGGAGCGATCCTCGTGCCGGTGCTGTGCGCGTTGATTTTTGGGTTTCTCGCGTTTCGCAGCCGAATCAAGGGCGTCTATTTCGCCATCATCACGCAAGCCATGGCGCTCTCGGCCTGGCTCGTCTTCAACCGGAACGAAACGAATCTCGGCGGGACCAACGGGCTGACCGACTTCAAGCAGATCCTCGGATTCCGGCTGAGCGAACCGGGCACGCAGAGGGTGCTATATGTCATCACCGTGCTTGCCTTAGGGGGCGCCTATTTCCTGTGCCGATGGATCATCCAATCACGAACAGGCAAGGTCTTGGTGGCGATCCGAGACAGCGAACAACGGGTGCACTTTTCCGGTTACTCCCCGTCGACGTATAAATTATTTGTGTTTGTCGTCTCGGCAGGATTGGCCGGTCTTGCCGGCATGCTCTACGTGCCTCAGGTCGGGATTATCACGCCAGCGCAGATCGGGGTATTGCCATCGCTCGAAATGGTCATTTGGGTGGCGGTCGGAGGACGCGGGACCCTCGTTGGTGCGATTATCGGGGCTGTCGGCGTCAATTTCGCCAGAAGTATCCTGACGAATCATTTTCCAGAACTCTGGCCCTTCTTCCTCGGAGGATTGTTCATCGCCGTGGTGTTGATCTTCCCAGATGGACTCGTCGGGCTCACGCGCCGTCTTACTATCGGGTCTGTTCGGAAGACGCTGGGGCTGGGAAAGTCCTCGGCCGCATCGCAGGGTGTGCAGCCGTGAACGAGAAGGGTTCGATCATTTATTTGGAAGGAGTCGTCGTGGATTACGATGGCTTCAAAGCACTCGACAATCTGAACTTCTTCGTCAACTACAACGAACTGCGCGTGGTCATTGGCCCAAACGGCGCCGGCAAGACGACACTGCTCGATGTCATCTGCGGAAAAACCAGGCCCGCGTCCGGACGCGTCATTTTCGGCAAGGACATCGATCTGATCGGAAAACGAGAAGATCAGATATCGGCGTTGGGTATCGGGCGGAAGTTCCAGGCGCCGTCCATCTATGCGAACTTGACGGTCTGGGAAAATCTCGATCTCTCGCTGAAGCGTGAGAGCAAAGGCGTGTTTGCCACGTTGATGAGCAAGCCCACCGAAGCCGAGCACAGGAAAATCGGAGGGGTGCTCGAAACGATCGGTCTCAAAGATCATCCATATCGGCGGGCCGGATCGCTTTCCCATGGGCAGAAACAGTGGCTCGAAATTGGAATGGTCATCCTGCAGGACCCCTTGCTGTTGCTAGTTGACGAACCGGTCGCGGGAATGACCGACAAAGAAACCGCACAGACCGGTCTCCTTCTTCAGACGTTGGCAGAAAGGCATGCAGTAGTCGTGATCGAACACGACATGGAATTCGTGCGGCAGATCGCGAGAACGGTCACGGTTCTCCACGAAGGCACCGTGATCTGCGAGGGGACGGTCGACAAGGTGCAAGCAGACGACCGCGTTCGTGAGATCTATTTGGGCCGCCAGAAAGTGGCTCATGTCTAGCAGGACGTGAAACATACACAGAGTTCGAAGCTGTTCCGCGGGCGACGAGACAACCATGCTGCGACTGGAGAACGTCAACGTCTATTACGATGAGAGCCATATCTTGCGCGATGTCTCCTTTGCCATGGAGCCCGGACAAGTCGCCTGTCTCATGGGGCGAAATGGGGTCGGGAAGACGACCACGTTGAAGGCTGTCATGGGATTGCTGCCGGTTCGATCGGGGCGAGTCAAGATTGGCGAGGCGGATATCACGAGGGAAGCGACAGACAGGCGGGCGAAGCTGGGGTTGGCCTATGTGCCGCAGGGGCGTGAGATCATACCCCATCTCACTGTGCGGGAAAACTTACAGCTGGGTTTCTGGGCGCGATCCAGTGCATCCAATGGCACGACAGAGAAAGCTGCGTTCGAGGAAGTGTATCAACTCTTTCCCAAGCTCACACAGATTCTCGAACGGCCAGGCGGGGTGCTGAGCGGCGGCGAGCAGCAGCAGCTCGCCATCGGGCGTGCGCTGTTGTCCGATCCCAAAGTGCTATTGCTCGATGAACCGACCGAGGGAATTCAGCCGTCGGTGGTGGATCAGATCGAAGACGTCATTGTCAGATTCAAGAACCAGCGGAGGTTCGCGATTCTGCTGGTTGAGCAGGGCCTGCACTTCGCCGCGCGCCTGGCTGACGCCTACGTCATTATGGCGAAAGGGGCGGTAGTGGCGGCGGGAAAGGCGAGTGAATTGAATGAGGAGGAGGTGAACCGGCATTTGACGGTATGACGGCGCGAGTGTCGGTCAGCGCCACAGGAATTCTGGGAGCACCGGTGCTCCGGTCACCGTTTGGCGGACAATGGACCAAAATTCTCGCACCTTGGCCCGAACCGGCTCGGATTCCTGGCCGAGAACTTTGAACACCAATCCGGCGTCGTTAGGTAGTCGACATGCACCGGCGGCCCATTGTTCCTCCATGTTCACCACTGCAGGAACTTGATCGAAGACCTTGTCAGCATGATGCCTGGGTGTGAGCAACACGACGTTGGCGAACACGTCGAACGTGCCCATAACACCCACTTGACGCACGTTGTGCAGGTGCGGCTCGATGACAAACTTCTCTGTGAACAACTCGGTGCCATCGGGTCGTCGGGCCTGCACGGTGGAAGAAAAGACGTCGTATTGAAACAGTTCCCCATCGCCGTGGTACTTGCGTCCCCCCAGCATGATCTCGGAATAGAGCAGCGTGGCGCTGGGAGGTACGCACACGTGCGTGGTCGTGATAAAGCGGGCATGCGCGTGGGGAATGACCGGATCAGGAAGATACTCTAGGTAAGCATTCTCACCCAACACGATGCTCTGAGTTTGGGCCGCATAGTTGGCATCCATTGAGTGGATTTTCGTGGCGGCCTGCGTCGTGACGTGAGCTCGCGTATCGGGCGCGAGGTCAATTTCAATGTTGAACCGGTCGCCCTGCAGGATGCAGCCGGTCGTCGTGATGATAAAGACGCAAGGCAGGTCCGGCAGCGCCTCGTCCCAGTAGAGGGCCTGCTGCACCAGTAGCGGAGCGCGGCGATCGAGGTGCACCAGCGCGGTGCGTTCCCCGCGTCGCTCGAAACCGAGGCGCAGGAAGGCATTCTTGCCCACAACACCACTGGGCAGCTGCCCTGGCTCATCTTGAAACGGAGCAAGTTCCGGCGGCTGATGAAGAGTCGTCATACGTGCGTCGCGTTGAGTTTCATGTCGAACAACACGTTCTGCTGGATGAGCGTGACCAGTTCCATGATGCCTTCGCCCGTCTTGCAATTGGTGAACACGAAGGGCTTATTTCCCCGCATCAGTTTTGAATCCTTGTCCATCACCTCCAGGCTCGCGCCCACGTGAGGGGCGAGGTCGGTCTTGTTAATGACCAGGATGTCCGACTGGGTAATGCCGGGACCGTTCTTTCGCGGAATCTTGTCGCCCGCCGCCACATCAATCACGTAGATGAAGAAATCCACCAGCGCAGGGCTGAATGTCAGGGTGAGGTTGTCGCCGCCGCTCTCAATGAGCACAAAATCGCTGTCGGGAAAGCGGGATTCCATATCTTCCACTGCCGCGAGATTCATGCTGGGGTCTTCGCGCACGGCCGTGTGAGGACAGGCGCCGGTTTCCACGCCGATAATCCGCTCCTCGAGCAAGATGCCTTTCAAGGTTCGCTGGACATGTCTGGCATCCACCGTCGTGACGATGTCATTGGTGATGATCAAGATCTTGGCACCCATCTTGACGAAGATGGGAGTAATGGCCTCGATGATTGCAGTTTTGCCGGAGCCTACGGGACCGCCAATGCCGATTCGTGTAATTTTCTTCATACAGCGCCCCGGGTAGTTAGTTCATGAATAGTCGTACGTGTGCCTTCACATGCGCGGCTGCCATGATATCGATTAAGGGCGAGAATGTCGCCATCTCGTCCAGCGTGGCGTTCGAGACGCGCGCGTATTCGGTTTCCGCGGACCTATTCACCTCAAGGAGAATGGTTTGCGCGTCGAAGTGATGCATCTTCATGAGCCGCAACGACGCACTCAGGATCATGCTCGCCGTGCCGTACTGAAGGACGGCAAAGGCATCACTCTCGGGCAGTCCGAGTCCGGCGAACAGAAGGGCCAGACCGACCGGATAGGTGCCGGGGGATTCCTTTCGTTCGACGTGCCCCATCCAGTCCGCCAGTAGCGGTGCATGGACCAGATGGTTCGACATCTCGCCGAGTTTCTTGCCCATGCGCACCGTCATGGTCCGCATCTCTTCATTCAACTTGCGGTTGAAGAGGGCGGCGTCGGCTCGCAATACGCCCGCTATATCTTGCGTGAGCGCCGCCCGGTGCGCCGCCAGCAGGGCGATGGCATCGGCGGATGCCGACTGATGGGTTGCTGTCATGACGAACTGGCGCAGCGTCTCCATGTCGTGGACAAGGTGGAGTTGAATCGCGGACTCCAGTCCGTTGGAAAAAGAAAACGCACCAACCGGCAGCACCGAATCGCCAAACTGCAGGATGCGCATCAACTCGGTGATATTCGGCTGACGCTCCCCGGATCCGGTCACTGAAGTTCGGGTGTGGGTGGACTCGCCGATGACTTCCGGAGCGGGTTTTCCAACCAGCCCACGGATTCCCGGAGAAGGTTCCAGCGAGATCGGAGTGCCCTTGATCCTAGTGGGCATGATCGTGCGGGTGAGCGTGATCATGTGGATGATCCTGTTCCTCCACATGAGAATGCACTGGACCTTCCGCGCCGCCAAACAGGCGCCGCGATTCATGGGGCGCGAGGTAAGGAATGACCTCAGAGCCAGGGATAAAGTCATACGTGATCCCGCGAAATGCGTGTGTTTTCATCACCGAGGCCATGACTTTCTTGTCCACCGTCAGCGGAATAAACACTCGATTCCCTTTGACGACGGCAGGCCAGTGCTGGTTGCCCAGGGCGTGGCCGAGCTCAACACACGTTCGAATGAACACCTCAGGGGTTTGCGTCTGCAGTGCCCCCAACTCGACCACCATCACTTCTTTGAGGTTGATCTGGGCGACGATGGCGGTGTGCCGCGTCTTGTCCCACACCAGCACGTCGCCATCGCGCAGGAAGATGCCACGCGGTAACGATATGGCCAGGTCAATGCCGTTCTGGCTGAGCTTCCGAAGACGAGTTTTTTGCGCTTCCCACTGGTCGAGCGCCAGCCGATCCAGCGTCGCATGTTCCAAGCGCGATTTCCACGCGGCTTCGTGAATATTGCCGGTAATGGTTTCTATGAGAAGCATCTAAGTGTAATTATGAGACGTTCCTATTCCGCAAATCAACTGCGACGGGCCGCCACCACAAGCAATGTGCTGATGTCCGTGAATCAGTCAAACCCGTCGAACCATCGTGGAAAGGTACCGAATGATGCCGGAGCAGGGGGCAGGGACACATCCAGCTGACAGTGTGTCCCCGCTCACAGTTGACGTTCCCTTTCCATGCCGCCGTGGAGATGTCTCAGCTGAAAAAGTAGAGCTGATTCAGGGAAATGGATTTGGCCGGTTTGACCGTGGCATGGACACCGTCCACCTTGACTGCAAAGGTCTCAGGGTTCACCTCGATTTTGGGCGTCAGCCCGTTGCGTACCATGTCCCGCTTTGTAATCGTGCGAGTGCCGTACACAGGCATGACCTTGCGCTTGAGGTCCAGTTTGTCCGCGATGCCGTTGTCATAGGCGGCACGTGAGACGAAGCTGATGCAGGTTTCGGGCAGGGCCCGGCCGAATGCGCCAAACATCGGACGGTACATGACCGGCTGAGGTGTCGGCAGCGAGGCGTTCGGGTCCCCCATGATCGACCAGTTGATCAAACCGCCTTTGATGACCATCTTAGGTTTGGCTCCGAACATGGCCGGTTCCCAAAGGACAAGATCCGCCATTTTCCCGGGAGCGATTGAGCCGAGGATATGCGAGATGCCCTGGGTGATCGCCGGATTGATGGTCACCTTCGCGACATAGCGCAGTACGCGGAAGTTGTCGTTGTGCGGTGAATCTTCCGGCAACTTGCCGAGGCCCTTTTTCATCGCATCCGCCGTCTGGATCGCGCGCAGCCAGTTCTCACCGACCCGGCCCATGGCTTGTGAGTCGCTCGAGAACATGGAGATCACACCCATGTCGTGGAGCACGTTTTCGGCGGCGATGGTTTCGGGGCGGACCCGGCTTTCAGCGAACGCCACGTCCGACGGTACCTTGGGATTCAGGTTGTGGCAGACCATGATCATGTCGAATAATTCCGCCATGGTGTTGATTCCGTAAGGCAGCGTCGGGTTCGTGGAACTGGGTAGTACGTTGAGTTCACCCGCTACCTTGATGATGTCGGGCGCATGACCGCCACCGGCGCCTT
This sequence comes from Nitrospirota bacterium, assembly GCA_963729585.1. GTDB lineage: Bacteria > Nitrospirota > Nitrospiria > Nitrospirales > Nitrospiraceae > Palsa-1315. The sequence goes on along the minus strand of CAVSOJ010000025.1, from coordinate 540,912 downwards.
CTGTGTGGTAGGTGTGGATCGTGCGGCCTTCAAATGCAGCGATGGTATCTTCGACAAAACCTCCCTCGTTGAGAGTGTCCGTGTGAATACAGACCTGCACATCCATGTCGTCGGCGACCGAGAGGCTGGCTCGAATGGTTGAGGTGGTGGTGCCCCAATCTTCGTGAATCTTGAACCCTACGGCACCCGCCAGGACCTGTTCGACCAGGGGCGCTTTGCCCGAGCAGTTGCCCTTGCCGAGAAATCCAAAGTTGATAGGCAATCCTTCGACGGCCCGGAGCATCATTTCAATGTTCCAACGCCCGGAGGTGATGGTCGTGCCGTTCGTGCCGTCGGTCGGCCCAATGCCGCCACCGAAGAAGGTGGTGACGCCGTTGCTCAAGGCTGCGAATACCTGTTGTGGCGAGATCATATGGATGTGCCCATCGTTACCGGCCGGGGTCAGGATCAGGTGTTCGGCGGTAATGGCATCCGTGGCCGGACCGACCGTGAGCCCCGGGGTCACGCCGTCCATGGTGCCGGGATTGCCTGCTTTGCCGACACCCACAATCTTGCCGTCCTTGATGCCGACATCGGCTTTGATGACGCCAAGGATCGGGTCCACCACCGTGACGTTGGTGATGACCAGGTCGAGGGCGCCCCCCTCGCTCGTGAGCTGATTATCCATTCCCATGCCGTCGCGCAACGTCTTGCCGCCGCCATAGATGGCCTCATCACCGTATACACGCAAATCCTTTTCGATTTCGATGTAGAGGTCTGTGTCGCCCAGGCGAATTCTGTCTCCAACAGTCGGACCGAACAGGCTGGCGTTTTCCTTGCGAGATATGTGCGACATAGGTCTGTCCTCTTTCTTGGCCCTCTTGGCCAAATAGTCTCTTGCCGGTTTATCTCATGGTGCTCATTATGGCTTTTTGGCCTTGGACTTGAAGCCACGCTCGGCAGCACGTTCCAATCCTTTTTCAAGATTCGGCCGGTAGCCCGGCGTAGGTCCGGTCCCAGTCCACCCGTCTACCAGGTTGTTGAATCCGTAGAGACGTTGCTTCCCCCCGAATGGCACCAGCGTCACTTCTTTCTCGTCGCCCGGCTCGAAGCGCAGGCCCGTTGAGGCCGGGATATCCAGGCGCTGGCCGAACGCCGCCTTCCGGTCAAATTCCAGGGCACGATTGACCTCAAAGAAATGAAAATGGGAACCGACTTGGATTGGGCGGTCACCGGTGTTGCGCACCTTAATCTTGACCGTGGGTCGCCCCGCATTGATTTCAATAGGTTTGTCTGAAAGAACGTAGCCGCCGACTGGTGTCTTTGCCGCTGTGGTTGGTTTATGAGTTGCCATATTTTCCACTCCCTCTGTTGGGTCAAAGTCCGTTCAGTCATGCCCATCCGGTTATTGAATCGGTCCGTGAACGGTAACCAAGCGGCTGCCATCCGTGAAAACCGCTTCGAGCTGAACCAGCGGGATCATTTCCGCTACGCCTTCCATCACGTCGTTCCGCGTCAATGTGGCCCGGGCTTCTTTCATGACCTGCTCTAAGGATTTCCCTTCTCGTGCTCCATCCAGCGCAGAAGCCGTAATCACCGCCACAGCTTCAGGATGATTCAGCTTCAAACCCTTCGCTTTCCGCTTCAATGCGACCTCGGCCATCATATAGATCAACAATTTGTCCAATTCTCTTGGTGTGAGATGCATGTCGTACTCCTTTGCAGTAGTGCCCGGTTCAGAGGACGTCTACTTTTTTTGACTCGCCCTATACCGCCGCAGATTGTCTTCCGGTGTCGTGGCCTCAGCCGGTGCCACCGGGATCAGGGAAGGAAAGCCGTTCTTCGCTAAGAGCATCAACCAGGTGACAAACACGAAGGCGGAGGTCAAGACCGGCATCCCGGACGGTTCCAGAAAAATTCCCAGTGAGGCCCAGACCCGCGCTGTGACCAACACGCCAATGACCGTGTAGATAAAGCCCGGCACGTTCAGTACCAAAAAGAATCCTCCGAGAGCCATCGCGGTAAGGGCGGCATTGTAGCCGAACAGCCCGTCGCGGATCGCCTCATCATGCGCGCCATAGAGCACCGCGGCGCCGACGGCCAAGCTCGATCCCATCAGCGCCATGAAGGCCCCGATCCGAGAATTGATCGCAATGCCGATTAACATGATCACGCCGGTCACCCAGTTGTCCTGGAAGAAGATCTCTGCGATCCCCATGGTAATTCCGTGAAACCATGTGACCCAGGTGTAGGCCGGTCTTGGACCGGTAAAGTCCGAGGGCGAGGTCGGCTTGAGGGCGTTGGATACATCAATGGTGCTGAACTGGAGCAACGCACCGAGGAAGAACCAGGTGGCCAACACGAATGGCATCGTGAGGCCGGGAACCTTGTGCGGACCCAGAATGGCGCCAAATGCCGGGACGATCACCGTGGAAAAGGCCGCGCAGAGCACAATGTAGAGGCAGAGATGGAGGTTGGGAATATTTCCAGTTGTGAAGTTCGGGCTCGTGTAGGCAACTAATGCGATGGCGATCAACGCACCATTGAATCCGAATAGGCCATCCTTGATCATCCCCTTGTCGGCTCTGAACAGAAGGGCGGTCAGCGTGCCGATGATGGTCCCAGCCAGGCAGGCAGTTCCATAGATCCAGGAGTTGTAGAAGATGCCGGTCAGGATGACCGCACCGGAAATCGGGTTGTTCTGGAAGACGACCTGGCCGATTCCACGGAGCACCCAGTCAACGAATCCGAGCGTCCGGTGATCCCGAAAGCGGTCCTGCAACGCCGCGGTCGCCATGATGTCCTCCCGTCGTGACCCCTGAAACTCTGGAAAACTCAGGCTTGACCGAGTCAAAAGCTTACGATACTCATTTTGTTCCCTGCAACAGAATTTTTACGGAAGGCACGTAGGAAGAAGTACTGTGCGATCGTGTAAGACTTATGGTGTTTTCCGGTTCGAACCTGCGACGGTATTGAGTCAGCGAAATCTCTGGCCAAAAGCAGTTTGATACCCTAATCAGCTAGGTGCTATTCTTGCGACACGGCTGGATCTATTGTTCCCACCACGGGACTTTAAGTGGTGTAAATTCTATGCGTACCTTTCGCATTGCCATGGTGCAGATGAATCCGACGGTCGGGGACATTACGGGCAATACCCGTCGGATCAAGGCCTGGATTAAGGACGCACGTAAAGTCAAAGCCGACCTAGTGGCGTTTCCTGAACTGGCCGTGACCGGGTACCCCCCTGAGGATCTTCTTTTGAAGCCCGGTTTTGTGGACGACAATCGGCGCGCGATGGACGAGATTGCCCGCGAGTGCAGCGGAATCGTGGCAGTCGTCGGCTATGTCGGACAGGGGATGATGGTCCGGGCGAAGTCAGGACCGCCGTCGGTGGTTTCAGCCGATCGGCACGAATTGTACAACGCCGCGGCAATCATAGCCGACCGGCATCCAGTAGCGACCTACCGCAAGTGGCTTCTGCCGAACTATGGGGTGTTCGATGAAGGCCGCTACTTCCATCCCGGGCAAAGGCTGCCCTTGGTCGGGCTTCGTGGCGTCACGATTGCCGTCAATATTTGTGAAGATATTTGGTTTCCAGACGGGCCGACGCGAGCGCAGGCGGCGGCTGGAGCCGACGTGATTGTCAACATCAACGCATCACCGTTCCATATGGGGAAGAGTCGATTCCGCGAGCAGATGCTGGTCACCAGGGCTCGGGAGAATGGGGTCATCGTGACCTATACGAATACCGTTGGGGGGCAGGATGAACTCATTTTCGACGGCAACAGTGTGATTCTCGATCAAACTGGCGAGGTCATTGCCAGAGGACCTGCGTTTCAGGAAGATCTCATCGTGGCCGATCTCAACGTGGAAGCAGTGGCTCGGGGACGGATGGCCCACGGAGGAAGGAGGAGCCTGAGCGGAAAAGCAGCGGCGCTCATTGATCGCGTTGCCGTGAAGGTCTCAACCACAAAGACGAAACGAACTCGCGCCGTGCCCTCGCTCGCGCCGCCGCTGGGCGAGCTTGAGGAGGTCTATCAGGCTCTCGTGTTGGGGGTCAAGGATTATGTCCGGAAAAACGGATTCAAACACGTTGTCATCGGATTGAGTGGCGGCATAGACTCGGCGCTCACCTCCGTCATCGCTGTCGATGCGATCGGTTCGGAAAATGTGCTCGGTCTGTTCATGCCGTCGCCTTATACGTCGCGGGAAAGCGGCGAGGATGTGGCGGAATTGGCCAGTCGATTGAACATCGAGTGCCGGACCATCGCGATCACCTCAACATTCGATGCCTATTTGAAGTCGCTGGCGCCTTCGTTTGAGGGAAAACCTCCGGATACGACGGAGGAAAATATCCAGGCCCGCATTCGCGGCAACATCCTCATGGCCTGGTCAAATAAGTTCGGGCATCTCGTCCTGACGACCGGCAACAAGAGTGAAATGAGCGTCGGTTACGCGACCCTCTACGGCGACATGGCCGGCGGGTTCGCCGTGATCAAAGACGTGCCGAAGACCATGGTCTACGAGTTGGCCGCGCTTCGGAACCGTCAGGACACGACGGCGGTGATTCCCAAGCGCATTCTCGATCGGCCGCCAACCGCGGAGCTGCGTCCCAATCAGAAAGACGAGGACAGCCTCCCGCCATACGCGCTGCTCGATCCGATCCTCAAGGCCTACGTCGAAGAAGATCGGTCGGTGGAAGAGATTGTCGCGATGGGGATAGAACGGGCGGTGGTGTTGCGTGTGGTAGGGCTGGTCGATCGCAGCGAGTACAAGCGCCGGCAGGCTCCTGTTGGCATCAAGATTACGCATCGCGGGTTGGGCAAGGATCGGCGGATGCCCATCACGAACGGCTATAGAAATTGTTAGCAGGATGCTGAAAAAGCCCGTCAGCTTCGTTCTCGCATCGCTCAGACCCTCAACGTACCAAAGAAGATCCTCAGGGGATGGAAACCCTGTTGGGATCTTTCCGTTCGCCAAGATCCATTGAAAGGGCGAACGGCCCACACGAAGTGCGGTCTGTACCTCCTCGGACTTTCACTCGCTGCGGCCTTGCTGAACGGGTCTTTTGAGCATCCTGTGGGGAAGGATTTGTAGGCCGTAGATGTGCAAACCCCTAAATGCTGGGGTGATCCTTAAGGGATTGTCGGCGTGGGCTTGGACGGTGGTGTAATTTTCCGTTTCTGGCTGTCGAGTTGTTTTCGGACGGATTCCAGTTCCTTCCTGAGAGAATCAAGCTCCAACTCTTTCTTGACGACGAGATCTTTCAACGTACGGATCTCCGCATCGCGCTGAGCCAGGGTCTCCGTGTCACGAGACGCGGATTCGGTTACGCTTTCTACCTGTGGCGCAGTCTGCGCAATGGTTGCTGCTGCTACTGGTGCTCCAGGTTGCAGCAACTGATAGTCAATGACGAGGAATCTGTCGGTCGACATCCCGTCGGTCGGCTGATTAAAGCTCTCAGGCCGCTGGGCAGTGCTCGGAGTAAAAGTGAGGATACGGTTGAGCAGGCCCGTGGTATCTGGCACTTGTCCACGACTGGTTTTTCTCGTGTCGGTCCTGGACGCTGCATATCGATATTGAGAAAGTGTCACATACAGCGATCGGCCATAGGCGTAAAGGGAGCCGGCGGTGGTTTCTGTGATCGGTGATTCCAACGCAATACCTTTGCGTGTAGCCTGGACACGATATTCGACACTCTGATCCGGTGCTGCCGTACGTAAGCCTTGTGCAAGCAGTGGAGCGAGGAACTGGATCTGATCTTCCGAGAAGACCGGAACGGGAGGTGATTGTCCTACAATCATTTTCTGAAGGCCATGCTCCTGATACTGAATTCCCATGCCTCTCAGCAACTGGGCGAGAAGGGCTGGCTCAAGATTGATCGGATGAGTGGCCTGAATCGACGGATCGGAAATCTTCTGAAGAGAGACGGTTCCACGAGGATCGTCAAAGAGTACTTTGCCGGTCGGGGCAGTCGTGCCACAGGCGGTGCCAACAACGCATAGTAGAGCTATGAAGAGCGAACGGCTGTGAGACCGTTTTCGTGCCGAATACAGTGGTGAGGGAGCCATAGGTGGGAGCGAAGTCTAACACATGGGATAGGTCATCGCTAGGCCAGAGTATGCGCAAGTCAGCGCCTAAGGATTTGAATCCAAAAGTCACGAAGAACACCCCCTGAATGCACTAAGGATAAGGGCGTTGACAGATTTTCCTGGGGCATGTTACAAGGGTCCCCATCGGAGAGGGGAACAACGGCGTTTCCCACCGGCCTTTACAAGATAGTACGGCATGGACAATGGCGTCCTCCGGCCCCCGACGGGCTAGAGGGCGCTTTTTTTTGACCGCACACGATCAGATTGAATCACGATGGTGCAGAGGAATTGTCGTGCGGGAAACACCGGGATGCAACGATTCCTGGGCGAATGGTTGCTGAGAATCGAGATCAGACACGTTGGCTGGTGGGAATCGATGCGGACGTGAGAGTCGAAAGGACAGGGAAGGGCTGGAGGATGCGCACAATGGCGTGCGTGGCGACGACGTCGTCGTGGTGAGGGCAGCAAGCGAGAACGAACAGGATCACCAATTCAGACGAAGGAGGACGCCAGCATGTCAGGACGCAGTCTCATCGGTCTCACACTGTGCGCATGGGTGCTGTTCGGCGGCCCTACGGTCTTCGGTCAAGAGGCCCGCGCCGGCCCGCCAGCCGCCGACGCCGACGGTGCAGGAGCGGCTGGATGCCTTGGAGAAGAAAGCGGAGGCGCCGGCGCTCTGGAAGACCTTGGGCTTTAAGGCCTCGGGGTTTGTGGATGTGGCCTATACGCAAAATTTCAACAATCCCGCGAGCGACCTGAACCAACTGCACATCTTCGACACGAATGCCAATGCCTTCATGCCGCATCTGGCGCAGCTCATGCTGGAACGGCCGGCGGACGCGAGTGGGGGGCCTTGGATCGGGCGGGCTTTCGTGCCCGCCTGCTCTTCGGGTCCGATGCGCGGGTGACGCGGGCCCGCACCAATTATCAAACCGGCACGGTCAACGACGAGCTGGATTTCCAGGAGCTCTATGCCGAGTACATCGTGCCGACTTGGCAACGGGCTCAAGATTCAGGCCGGCAAAATCAACACGCTGATCGGCTATGAGGTGATCAGCAGTTGGGAGAATGCCAACTTTTCCCGCTCCTTCATGTTCGGTTTAGGCCAGGCCTTCACCACCACCGGGGTCCGGTTCACCTATACCTTCAATCCCCTCGTGACCGCCGCGTTCGGGGTGGTCAATGGCTGGGACAACATCGATGACAACAACCGGGGCAAGACGATCGAGTATTTGGTCGCCCTGACGCCGCACGAGAAATTCGGCGTGAGCTGGTATGGCTCCTATGGCCCGGAACAGGCGAATCGGACATTCGGTGATCCGACCCAGGGGGGGAGCGCGCCCGGCAACCCCGCCGCCAAGCGTTTTGCCAATGGGCTCATCTTCACGCTGAAACCCACGGCCCAAGACACGGTGGTGCTGGAACCCTACTACGTCAACGAGGCGAGCAATCCGGCGGTGGCGAGCAATCCGGCCCTGAAGGCGAATGCGCGCTGGAACGGCTTGGCCGCCTACCTGATCCACGATTTCGATGAGCAATGGAGCGGACGGGTGCGCGGCGAGATTTTCGAAGATGCCGGCGGGTCCCGGACGTGTGGGGGCACGTTCAACAACGCGGGCGGGACGAATACGTGCTTTGCGGCAACCAACACGGTCGCCGGCGCCTTGTTGCCGGGCGTCCCGACGTCGCAGACCCTCTGGGAGACCACCTATACGCTCCAGTACAAGCCGGTGCCGTCGCTCATCACCCGGATGGAATTCCGCTACGACAAATCCGATAAGAATGTCTTTCTTGTATGGCACTCGGCCCGCCAACAATCAGGAAACGCTGTCGTTCGAGGTGATTTACCTGTTCTGAGTCTGGGCAATAAAGGAGGGGAACCATGATTCGACGATTGTGCATGACAAGACAGAGCCTGCCGCTCTTGGCCTGCCTGGCCATTATTCTCTGGGCAGGGGTAGTGTGGGCGCAAGAAACAGGAGCCCCAGCTGCGCCATCCCCTGGTAGCCAGGAATCGGCACCGGCTCCGGCGGCAGCTGCCGCACCGGCCCCGCCGAAAATCGATACCGGCGATACGGCCTGGGTCTTGATCTCGACGGCCTTGGTGTTGGCCATGACCGCGCCGGGTCTCGCGCTGTTCTATGGAGGGATGGTGCGTTCCAAGAATGCGCTGGGGACGATCATGCAGAGCTTTATCATCCTCTGTCTGATCAGTCTCCAGTGGGTCTTGTGGGGCTATAGTCTGGCCTTTGGGCCTGACAAGGGCCATCTGATCGGTGGGCTCGAATGGCTGGGTCTAAACGGCGTGGGGCTCGAGCCCAATGCCGATTATGCCGCGACGGTTCCCCATCAAGCCTTCATGATATTTCAAATGATGTTCGCGGTGATCACGCCGGCGCTGATCACCGGTGCATTTGCGGAACGGATAAAGTTCAGCAGTTTTCTCGTGTTCACGCTGTTGTGGGCGACCTTCATCTACGATCCGCTGGCCCATTGGGTCTGGGCGGTCGGGGGATGGGTCAGAAACCTCGGCGCGCTCGATTTCGCCGGCGGCACGGTCGTCCATATCAGTTCCGGTTTCTCGGCGTTGGCCTGCGCCATCGTGTTGAAGGAAGCGGTTGGGCTATGGCAAGGAGAACATGTCCCCGCATAATTTGCCCATGACCGTCTTGGGCGCATCCATGCTCTGGTTCGGGTGGTTTGGGTTCAACGCCGGCAGTGCGGTGGCCTCCGGAGCGCTGGCGACCAGCGCCTTTGTGGTCACCAATACGGCGACAGCCACTGCCGCATTGGCCTGGATGATCGTGGAGTGGATGTATCGAGGCAAACCGACGGTCCTGGGCGCGGCGAGTGGTGCGGTGGCGGGATTGGTGGCCATCACGCCTGCGTCGGGATTTGTCGGCCCGATGGCGTCGATTGTGATCGGGATTGGAGCGGGTATTTTTTGCTATTTGGCGGTGTTATGGAAGTCCAAGTTGGGCTATGATGACGCCCTTGATGTGGTCGGCATTCACGGAGTCGGAGGCGTGTGGGGCGCGCTGGCAACCGGTCTCTTCGCGTCGAAGGCGATCAATGCCGCAGGCGCAGACGGGCTGTTCTATGGCAATCCGGCACAGTTGGGCATCCAAGCAATGGCCGTACTGATTTCGGTGGTCTTTGCGTTTGCAGGGACCTTCCTGATTCTGAAAATAGTCGACGGGATGATGGGGCTGCGTGTGAGTAACGAAGAAGAGCGAATGGGCTTGGATCTCAGTCAACATGAGGAACGGGCCTATTCGTAAAGCGTGGGGCCAGTGGCGCGGTGGCCGGTCTGGCGACCGTGACCCCGGCCTTCGGGTTTATCGGACCGTTCGCAGCGATCGTAATTGGCGGATTTGCTGGGATTCTGTGCTATTTCGCCGTTGTTTGGAAGGGAAGGATGGGCTATGATGACTCGCTCGATGTCGTGGGAATTCACGGTGTGGGCGGAGTGTTCGGCATCCTCGCGACCGGGTTATTCGCGTCCAAGGCGATCAACGCCGCCGGGGCCGACGGGCTCTTCTTCGGAAATGCGGGGCAGCTCTGGATTCAGTCCATCATGGTGGGCGCGGTGACGTTGTTCTCCATGATCGGGACCTGGATCATTCTAAAGGTCGTTCATGCGGCGGTTGGATTGCGGATTTCTCCGGAAGACGAGTCGACAGGATTGGACCTGAGTCAGCATAACGAGCGTGCGTATTCATAATTCGACCATGACACAATTGACCAAGCGATCATGCCGGCGACCTCTGTGACGATGTGGTGATCAGCGTCCTCGGGTCAGCCTAGTAAGGAGGCAGCGACATGAAGATGATTGAAGCGATCGTCAAGCCGTTCAAGTTGGATGAAGTGAAGGATGCGTTGCTGGAAATGGGCGTGCAGGGAATGACGGTCACGGAAGTCAAAGGGTTCGGCCGCCAGAAGGGGCATAAGGAAACCTATCGCGGCCAAGAGTATACGATCGAATTTGTGCCGAAAGTTAAAATCGAGGTGGCCGTGACGGACGCGCAGGTGCCGCGCGTGATCGAGACGATTACCCGGGCGGCCAAGACCGGCAGTATCGGGGATGGCAAGATCTTCGTGCGTGATCTGACTGTCGCGGTTCGTATTCGAACCGGTGAAACCGGAGAGACAGCCCTGTGACCATGGGAGCGCAATTCGATTCACCCAGTCCGTCGTCGCCCACGGTCGATACCTCGACGGTGGGCGCGGTCCTCGCCGAGCAACGCCGAATCATCGGCCAGCGGGTGATGGAGGGCGCCACCGGTGCAGAGACCATGGCAGCGATGACGGAACTGGTGGACGGCCTGATCGTCGGGCGGTACCGGAATTCGGTGCGGCAAGGGGGGGAGGCGGTAGCAGCAGCCGGCCTCCACAAGTGCTGTCTGGTGGCCTTGGGAGGATATGGCCGCCGTGAACTGGCTCCCCATTCGGATATCGACCTCATGTTTCTCTTTCGTCCCGAGGCCAAACCGCACGTCGAATCGCTCGTGCGTGCCGTCTTGCATCCCTTGTGGGATTGCGGGTTCCAGGTCGGACATAGCGTGCGGACGATCCACGACTGTGTCGAGTTGGCTCAGACCGATGCGACAGTCAAGACGTCGATGATGGAGTCCCGATTTCTTGCGGGCAGTCCTGAACTGTTTGAGCAGTTTCATAGCCGGTACATGCGGAAGGTTGTGGTCAAAAACACGAATACATACCTGGATCAAAAGCTCGATGAACGCCGGCGTGAGTATTTGAAGTTCGGCGAGACGGTGTATTTGCTTGAACCGAACGTCAAGAAAAGCCAAGGCGGTCTTCGCGACTTGCATCTGTTGCAGTGGGCCGGCATGGCCCGTTATCAGGCGCCGACGATTCGCGAACTCTCCGATCGCGGCATTCTCTCGAGAGCCGATTCGATGGCCCTGACAGAGGCGCGGGATTTCCTCTGGCGGGTACGGGCACTCCTCCACGTGCATGCAGACACGGCCCAGGAGATTCTGTCTTTTGATGAGCAGATTTGGCTGGCCCAACATTTCGGATTCCAGGACCAACCGCACCTGTTGGCCGTCGAGCAATTCATGCAACAGTATTATCAGCACACGATGGGATTGCATGAACGCTGCATGCGGTTTGTCGAGCGCTGTCGAAGCGTGCCGTTTTGGCAACGGATCACACGGTTCCTCCCGGCGCCCCGCGTCGATGAATACTTTGTCGTGCGGGGCGGGGTCCTGACCGTCGCGGACGAACATCGTGCGAAGGTGCTGGAAAGCCCGGCGCTCCTCCTTCGGCTGTTCGATTTGGCGCGATCGAAGGACCTCACCATCGTGCCGCCTTTGCTCGAGGATATTCACCGTCATGTCGACACGGTCTCGGCGGAGGCCTATCGGACGCCCGAGGTCAGTCGCGCGTTTCTCGCCATTCTCGCGGGGCCAGGTACGGCCAAGACGCTGGAGGCCATGCATCGGGCCTCCGTGCTTGAGAAATTGGTTCCCGCCATGGGACCGGTCCGTGGCCTGATGCAATTCAACCAGTATCATAAGTACACCGTCGACGAGCACAGTCTGCTCGCAGTCGCACGCGCCGAAGCCCTCGCGCAGGATCTGGGGGCGATGGGGGAAATCTATCGCAGCATTAAGCGAAAGGATATTCTGCACCTTGCCGTACTGCTTCACGATTTGGGAAAGGGCCAGGAGGAGGATCATAGCGAGGTGGGGAGGCGCTTGGCCGAGGAGGTCGCGACGAGGCTCGGGTTCGACGAACAGGATCTGCGGACCCTCTCCTTCCTCGTGCATCGGCACTTGCTGATGGCCCACACGGCTTTTCGACGAGACCCGAACGACGTGAAGGTCGTGCTGCCTTTTGCCCGCGAAGTGGGTACGCCGGAAGTCTTGAGAAAGCTGTTGGTCCTCACCGCAGCCGATATCGCCGCGGTCGGTCCCGGTGTCTTGACCAAGTGGAAAGAGTCGCTCCTGATCGAACTCTATCAGCTCACGCTGTCCGAAGTGTCCGGAGAACGAAACGGGGTTGGTGCGCCGGAACGAGTCCGCCAGATCGCCGAAGAGGTGAGCCGACACCCGCTGCTGGCCGGGCAGGCCGGTGAGACGTTGGCATGGGTTGAAGGCCAATTCGCCCAATTCCCTGGGCGCTATGTCTATGGCACGTCGCCGTCACGTATCGCGGCGCACTTGGCCGCCGTGCGGCGGTTGCATCTCGGTGAGGTGCTGGTGGATGCGGAGTTCAACGGAGAACTCGGGACCTGCGAATATACCGTCGTGGCACATAATGATGTGACGCCGGGTATCTTTTCAAAGATCGCCGGAGTGATGGCCGGCAGCGGCATTCAGATTCTCGATGCACAGATTCTCACCAGAGCGGACGGGATTGTGGTCGATACGTTCCAGGTCATGGATCCCGACTATCAGGGGGCGCCTCCGGCTGAGCGGTTGCGGACGGTGGGGGATCGGATTGCGTCGGTCCTTAAAGGCTGGGAGCATGTCGACGATGTATTGCGCCGAGGCGCGCGGTTGAAGCTGACGAGGTCGCTGCCGAAAGCCCGTGAAGCGACGGAGGTGCGGATCGACAACGAAACGTCGGACGCCTTCACGATCATCGATGTGTTTGCCGACGACCGCCAGGGTTTGCTGTATGTCATTACCAACACGATCTTCCAGCTCGGGCTCTCGATCCATGCCGCCCGCATCTCCACGCGGCTGGATCAGGTCGCCGACGTATTCTATGTGGCCGATCAGCGTGGGAAGAAACTGGACGATCATGGGCAATTGGAACGGTTGAGAAAGGGAGTGGAAACGGCCATCGAGAATTTTCTCGAGGTGAAAGCAGCCTAGCAGCGTGGGCAGAGTCTCATTAATTTAATCAGTGTGAATTGAAAGGAGGAGGGGGGATGAACGTACGCGAGGTATTGGAGTTTGCGAAGAAGCATAAAGTCCAGATTGTCGACTTGAAGTTTGTGGATCTCATCGGTACATGGCAGCACTTCAGCATTCCTACGAATGAATTGACGGAAGACCTCTTTAAGGAAGGGTCCGGACTGGACGGGTCCTCGATTCGTGGCTGGAAGGCCATCAATAACAGTGACATGTTGTTGGTGCCGGATCCGACGACGGCCTGTCTCGATCCCTTTTGTGCGGTCCCGACGCTGAGTCTCGTCGGCAACGTCGTCGATCCGATTACGCGCGAGACCTACGATCGCGATCCGCGGTATGTGGCGCAGAAGGCGGAGAAATACCTCCAGAGCACGAAGATCGGCGATACCTCCTACTGGGGACCCGAGGCCGAGTTCTTCATTTTCGATCAAGCCCGGTACGATCAGACGGGCCACAGCGGCTATTACTTCATCGACTCCGAAGAAGGTGTGTGGAACATGGGGCAGGAAGGGCACAACTTGGGCGGAAAGATCCGTCACAAGGAAGGCTATTTCCCGGTCCCGCCGACCGATACGCAAATGGATATTCGCAGCGAGATGATTCTGGAGATGGAGAAGGCCGGAATTCAGATTGAAAAGCATCATCATGAAGTCGCCACGGCCGGTCAGGCGGAAATCGATATCCGATTCGATTCGCTGGTCAGGACCGCAGACAAAATGATGATGTACAAGTACATCGTCAAGAACGTGGCCCGTCGACATGGCAAGACGGCGACGTTCATGCCGAAGCCGATCTTCGGCGATAACGGGTCCGGCATGCACAGCCACCAGAGTATTTGGAAGGATGGCAAGCCCCTGTTCGCCGGGAAAGAATATGCCGGTGTGTCGCAGATGTGCTTGCACTACATCGGCGGCATTCTGAAACATGCTCCGGCGCTGGCGGCCTTCACCAATCCCACGACGAACTCCTACAAGCGCCTGACGCCCGGGTTCGAAGCGCCGGTGTTGCTGGCCTATTCAAGCCGGAATCGGTCTGCGGGCATCAGAATTCCCATGTACTCGCCGAGTCCGAAAGCGAAGCGGATCGAGGTGCGCTTTCCTGACCCGGCCGCGAATCCCTACCTCGCCTTTTCCGCCATGCTCATGGCAGGGTTGGACGGGATCGAGAACAAGATCAATCCTGGCGAACCGGCTGAGAAGGATCTGTACGATCTCGAGGCGAAGGAAGCGGCGAAGATCCGGACGATGCCTGGCAGTCTGGATGAAGCGTTGAACAACCTCGAAAAGGATCACAAGTTCCTGCTCAAGGGCGGCGTGTTCAGTGAAGACCTGATCGAAAACTGGATCGCCTACAAACGTGCCAAGGAAGTCGATACCATGCGGTTACGGCCACATCCGTTTGAATTTTTCCTGTATTACGATGTCTAGAGGATGTGAACCCATCTGAAGTATGGGTTGACGCTGCGTGGGGAGGCATGATACATGTCTCCTATGAGCGGAGTCGGGGCAACGGCGCCTCGGTAGGGCTCTCGACATAAGGCACACGGACAACGGCGTCCGTCATTCTGGAAAGAGTGGCGGACGCCGTTCTGTTTTTCCGAGCTGGTTGTCAGAGATCAGTGGCAACGAAAAGATTTGATAGGTCTGTGACGATCTATCCATGCGGACAACGGCGTCCGTCTCTCGCGACTGAGAGGCGGACGTTTTTGTATCTTGCGCATGATCAATCGGTCGAACCCAGGCAGTTTGGTAACGAGAAGGCTACGGCAATACATACGAAGGAGGCGGTCATGAGCGACGGAAAGAGGGACAGAAAACGGCAGATGACAGCGAGCGCGGCAGCAGGCGTGACGCAAGCGGAATCCTCCGACGAGTATTTTGAGCGCACTGTCGAGGGAGCCGTATCGGCAGCGGTGATACAAGCAGCCGATCCCTCGCGTCGGCGGTTCCTGGCAGCCATGGGAACGGCTGCGCTGATGGCGCTTGTCGCTGAATTGCTCCCTCTGAAAGAGTTCGCTGCATTTGCAGCTGATCCGGTGGGGAAACCGGAAAAGACAGACCTCAGCATCGGCTTTATTCCCATCACCTGTGCCACCCCGATCATCATGGCGGAGCCGCTGGGGTTCTATAGCAAGTATGGTTTGAATGCCAAGGTCAAACGCGCAGCCGGGTGGGCCATGATTCGGGATTGGGCAGTGAACAAAGACGTGGATGCGGCGCATATGCTGACGCCAATGCCGCTCGCAATGACCTTGGGTGCCGGATCTGTGCCGACGCCTATCTATATGCCTGCGGTGGAAAATATCAATGGACAAGCAATCACGCTGCATAACAAACACAAAGGTGTGAAGACCGCCGCCGACATGAAGGGGTTTCGCTTCTGTGTGCCGTTCGATTACTCCATGCACAATTATCTCCTTCGCTATTATTTGGCAGAGGGGGGCGTGCATCCGGACAAGGATGTGCAGATCCGTGTGGTACCGCCGCCGGAGATGGTGGCCAACTTAAAAGCCGGGAATGTCGATGGCTATCTTGGGCCGGACCCGTTCAATCAACGGGCCGTATATGAGAACGCGGGCTTCATTTTCAAACTCTCGAAGGAGATTTGGGACCGGCACCCGTGCTGCGCGTTTACGGTAACCAAGGATTTTGCCACGCAGAATCCGAATACGTTCCTGGCGCTCTTCCGATCTATCGTGGACGCGACGCACTATGCATCCAACCAGGCCCACAGGAAAGAGATTGCCGAGGCGATGGCGCCGACGAATTACTTGAATCAACCGGTGACGGTCCTGGAGCAAGTGTTGACGGGAACCTATGCAGATGGATTAGGCGCGATCAAAAAGGATCCGAGCCGTATCGATTTCGATCCGTATCCCTGGCACTCGATGGCGATTTGGATCATGACTCAAATGAAACGATGGGGCCATCTGAAGGGTGAGGTCAACTACAAATCCGTAGCCGAACAAGTGTATCGAGCGGCCGACTGCGACCGGATCGCGAAGGAACTCGGATATCCGACGCATCAGGGGACGATGGGAAAACATACGATCATGGGCCGGGAATTCGACGCGACTCAACCGGACGCCTATGTCCGCAGTTTCAGTATTCACAGTATGGCCTAACGATCGATGAGGACGGGAACGATGAAGAAAAATGGAAGTGGTAATCCGTATTTGATCTCCGGGTTCATCCTCGTGATCTTTCTCGGGGGATGGCACCTCCTGACGCTGCGCTCGTCGTTCGATGCCAAGGGCAAGACCGAAGAGCAATTGCAGATGATGGAGTTCAACGGAGACATCGTGAAAACGAAGGCCGGAAGTTACGCCTGGAATCCTGAAAAGGTAAAGGGGGTACCCGGACCCCTCGCGGTGCTGGAGAAGGCGAGAACGGAATTGAGCGAGGCATTCGTCATCAAGGGAACGAACGACCATGGGATCGCCTACCTGGTCCTGTACACTGTCTCACGATTCGCCGCGGGCTTCCTTGCCGCGTCGGTCGTGGCGATTCTCTTCGGCATCATTCTGGGACTGAACCGCGTCCTCTTCCGGGCCGTGAACCCGTTCATTCAACTTCTGAAACCGATCTCGCCCTTGGCCTGGATGCCCTTGCTGCTGTACACGGTCAGGGATCCCAAATGGACGGCCATCCTGGTCGTGTTCATGGCGTCCGTATGGCCGACTCTGGCGACAACGGCGTTCGGTGTGAACTCCCTCAAAAAGGAATACCTGCATGTCGCTGCCATTCTGCAACTCTCCTGGTTCAAACGGCTCTATCGGGTCATCTTGCCCGGAGCCGCTCCAACCATTGTGAACGGACTGAGAATCTCGTTCGGGAGCGCATTAGTCGCCGTGGTGCCGGCCGAGATGCTCCTGGGAGAGCTGGGTGTCGGCTACCTGAGTTGGATCGAATGGAACAATCTCGATATTGCCGGGGTCATCTTCGCCATCCTGGTCGTCGGGGTTGTGGGCGTGATTCTGGATTCAGGATTCAACAAAATCGCCGGTCTCGTGACCTATCAGGAGTAACGCATGTCATTCCTTGTCGTCGATCATGTGAGCAAGTTTTTTCCCGGCCATGCTGGAGGCGGAGACGTATGTATTTTCAAAGACGTGACCTTGAAAGTCGACAAGGGCGAGTTTGTCACCGTGATCGGCCACTCTGGTTGCGGCAAGAGCACCTTGCTTAACATCATCGCCGGGTTGGAAACTCTGTCGGAAGGCGGAGTGATTGTGAATGGGCGGGAGGTATCCGGTCCTGGATTGGATCGGATGGTAGTCTTCCAAAACTTTGCCCTCATGCCCTGGATGACGGTGTTCGAGAACATCGCGTTGGCAGTCCGGTCAGCCTATCCGACCTGGGTGAAAGAACAGGTGGTTGCGCACGTGCACAAGTATATTGCGTTAGTCGGCCTTACAGGAGCGGAGAATAAGCGACCGATCGCCTTATCAGGTGGCATGAAACAGCGAGTCGGTCTCGCCAGAGCCTTTTCCATTGAGCCCAAGGTGTTGCTGCTGGACGAGCCCTTCGCCCAGATCGATGCGCTGACCAGAGGAGTCATTCAAGAGGAATTGGTCCAGATGTGGAACGCGACGCGCAATACGGTATTCATGGTCACACACGACGTGGACGAGGCCATTCTCTTGTCCGACCGCATCATGCTCATGACGAACGGGCCTTCAGCGCGCGTGGCGGAGATTGTGGATGTGACGATCCCTCGCCCCAGGTCGAGAGATACGGTCATTGAACATCCCCACTACTACAAGATCAGGAACCATGTGATTCATTTTCTCGTCCGTCACGCCGCACATGCAGCGGCTGTCGCTGGCGGAGCGTTGGAAGAATCTTCGGAGGTCTCGCCGCTCGTCGTGAGATTTTGAGGCAACCATGGCCGGTTTGTGACCACGGGACAACAACAAGGGAGGAACATGTGATGGAAGCGAAGAAGGTGAAGGACGTGATCAAAGCAAAGCGGCTGGAGAAGAAGGTGACGATCGCAGAGGTGGCCAAAGCGGTCGGGAGAAATCCAACGTTCGTCGGAGCGGTGTTGCAGGGGAACCACAAGCTACCGGTCGAGGACGCGAAGAAAGTTGGCGATCTCTTAGGCCTCGATGCAGAACTCACCGCGTCGTTGAGTAAATTCCCTGTTCGCACCGATTTCCCGATCACGACCGATCCGTT
This sequence comes from Nitrospirota bacterium, assembly GCA_963729585.1. Taxonomy (GTDB): domain Bacteria; phylum Nitrospirota; class Nitrospiria; order Nitrospirales; family Nitrospiraceae; genus Palsa-1315. Next base: position 522,774 of record CAVSOJ010000025.1, on the reverse strand, counting down.
CAAGTATCGCTTGATGGAGATCATCGGGGTGTACGGAGACTCTATGCGCGAGCAGGCGAACGAAATGTTCGGTGACGGCATCATGAGTGCGATCGACTTCACGCTCGACATGGAAAAGGTAACCGGTAGCCAGGGCGAGGCCCGATGCAAGATCACGCTGAATGGGAAGTGGCTCGAGTATAAGACCTTCTAGCCCCAGTCGACTGTCGGGTGCGGGAACAAAGGCGTTTCCGCCACGAAACAACAGAGAGCGATGGAAAGCGGACAACGGCGTCCGTCTCCTTCTCGGGAAGACGGACGCCGTTGTGTTTTTTTGAATGTGACGATGAAGGAGGAGTCGATGTACACGACAGATCATGAACGGATTGCATCGTCGGCTGCGATGAAACATCGCTTCTTGGAAGTTTCGCTGCCGCGCTATCTCATCCTCTCGGCTCTTGCAGGGGTCTATGTAGGGTTCGGCATCGCGTTGATTTTTAGTCTTGGCGGGCCGCTGGCCACGGCTGGATCTCCGATGGTGAAGCTGGTGATGGGTGTGTCATTCGGAATCGCGCTCACGTTGGTGATCTTTGCCGGATCGGAGTTGTTTACCGGCAACAACATGACCGGAGTCATCGGTGGGCTCTCGGGCAGTCTCACCTGGACCCAAGTAGTGCAACTCAACGTATGGTCTTGGGTCGGCAACCTCATCGGCTCGTTGGCTTTGGCCTGGCTGGTCGTGCAATCGGGCGTCCTGTCTAAGGGACCCCAGGCCGATCTGATTGGAAATGTGGCGGCCATGAAAATGTCGTTGCCGGCGTGGGAACTGTTCCTCCGGGGTCTGCTATGCAATTGGCTCGTCTGCCTGGCTGTGTGGACCTCAGGGCGCACGACGAATGATGCGGCCAAGATCATGCTGATTTTCTGGTGTTTGTTCGCCTTCATCGGCACCGGATTCGAGCATAGTGTCGCCAATCAATCGTTCCTCGGCATGGCGTTGTTTCTTCCCCATGGGGACGCAGTGAGCTGGATGGGCTATTGGTACAACCAGTTCTATGTCGTATTGGGAAACATCGTCGGCGGTGGGCTCTTCGTCGGTGGTCTGTACTGGCTGGCAAGTCCCTATACCGTCACCCGGACAGAGGCAAGGGAACTGCCTCGAGTCGTTCCGGCACGGGAGGCCTGCTGATTTCCGGATTCGAACCGGAAGGAGGGAACCATGGCGACTACGACTGATCGTGCCGTGATGCCGAATGAAGATCGTGTGGTGCAACGGCTGCGCGAGTGCGGCGCAAGTTCGCTCGAAGACCTGACCCGGTTGACTGGATTGGACTGGGTTACGGTTTTTTCAATCATCGACCGGCTCAATCGCACCGGGTTCGTGGTGCTGAAGAGAAATGGGGCCGACTATCGTGTGTCATTGGAGAAGGGAACATGAACAAAATCGAGGCGATCAAGCTGGAACGCGATGGATTGGAAGTAAAAGAGATGATCGCCCACTACGCCAAGACGGGATGGGAGTCGATCCCGGAGGACGATGTCCAGCGCCTGAAATGGTATGGGGTGTTTCTCAGGAATCCGACGCCAGGCTTCTTCATGATCCGCGTCCGGATTCCCGGCGGCAAGACCGGCTCGACCCAGCTTCGAGCCCTGGCTGACATCGCCGGGACCTACGGCAACGGGATTTTGGACCTCACAACAAGGCAGCAAGTCCAACTCCGGCAGATCCGGATCGAAGACGTGCCGGTGGTGTTCGCAAAAATGGACGAGGCAGGGTTGACCTCTGCCCAAACCGGCATGGACAACGTGCGAGGCGTCATGACCTGCCCGGTGGCCGGCCTCAGTGTCGATGAGGTACTGGATGCGACCTCGATCGTGCGGGCGGTGACCGAAGAAATTCTCGGCAACCGCGACTACTCCAATCTGCCGAGGAAGTTCAACGTGGCGGTGACAGGCTGTCCCGACAATTGCGTACATATGGAGACCCAGGACCTGGCCCTTGTGCCGGCGTCTCGGGATGATGGCCATAGCAAATGCTTTGGGTACAACGTGCTGGCCGGGGGTAAGCTGGGTTCCGGCGGGTATCGGGTCGCAACGCCACTCGACATCTTTGTGACCGAGGGCGAAGCTTTGGAAGTGAGCCGTGCAATCATTCATATTTTCCGGGATCATGGATCGAGGGAGAATCGTACACAGGCAAGGTTGGCCTTCTTACTGGACGAGTGGGGCGAAGGCCAGTTCCGGAAAGAAGTAGAAGCGCGAGTAGGAAAGCTGCTGTCTCCGGCCGGCGCCGATGCCCGAAAACCATCCGAGAAGAGCCATGTCGGCATCTATCGCCAAAAGCAACCCGGGATGAACTATGTGGGCCTCAAAGTTCTGGTGGGTCGAATTACGCACGGCGATCTTACAAAGATCTCAGCCCTGGCAGAGAAGTATGGCACGGGAGAGATACGGATTTCTCCGGCGCAGGCCTTGATCATCCCGAACGTGCCCGATCGGAAAATCGGGGACATCGATGCAGAGCCGTTGGTGAAGCAGTTTGCCTATAATCCCTCGCCGGTCTACAAGGGGTTGGTGAGTTGTGTGGGGAGCGATTACTGCAATCTTGCTGTGATCGAAACCAAAAGCCGCGCGGTGGAGACGGCGAAGGCTCTGGAGGCGCGCTTGGGGAACACGCTTAAGCCGATCACCATGCATTGGTCCGGCTGTCCTGCCGCCTGTGGGAATCATCTCGTCGCGGATATCGGGCTCTTGGGAAAGAAGGCGAAGGTCGATGGGAAAGTAGTCGATGCGGTCGATGTCTATGTGGGTGGCCGTTCAGGCCCCGATCCCAAGCTGGCGGTCAAGATCATGGAAGATGTGCCTTGCGACAAGCTCCCGATGGTGCTGGAAGGACTCGTGCCGTATCATTCGAGAGAAAAAATGCATCGGGTGAGGGGAGGGGGAGTCAAGAAACTTATGCTCGGCAGAGAGACGCCGAACACAAACGCCGCGTGAGATGGGATAGGCAGCCTGATCGTCCTCCTGCTCGCACAACGCGCGGCCTCAGAGGAATTAGGAGGGAGTGGCCAGGTGCCTTTCTTGCTCGCAGAGCCCTCACGATAAAACAGTGGTCGCTCGATGCGCGCAGTGAAAGAGAGACTTGTGGTGTGTTGCAATCTGAGAGAGTCGGCGCGAAACCTAGGCAGGCTGCTTGATGAGTCGCGCATGTGTCATGTCACACTGCGTCAGCCGGTTCACGGCCATCTGCCGAAAGGCCTTTGGAAACTCCCATACGTTTCTGCGCCACCTGCCACCCCCTCCTGGTGGCAAGTGTGTCAATTCTTAGTGTCTCAGTCTAAGGGGTAGCCAGTTGCTTCGCGACAGCGTACGATCTCGGCGCGTTAGTGATCGTGACCAAAATCGTGACCAAGTGGGAGCAGTACTGTGACAAACACTTGGTATCCGTATCCTGGTTAACGGACCTCAATAATTGGCGGTACAAAAATCGTCTCATACAGCTCACAAGAGCATTGACCAAAAACTGGCCGCCTTCTTCAGGCAGGATCAGCTTATCGAGCGTCAAGGCGGCCACGGCCCGCTTTAGGCGCGTAATCACCCGCTCTAATTCCTTCAATCGCTTGACCTGATCGACTTTCAGCCTGCCATACAATCAGCCAGCGGTAGTACGTCTGTTCCGTTATCTCCCCTGGGCCTTGCAGACCTGGACCAGGGTCTGACCCTTGCTCAGCGCCGCTTAGGCTTCACGCAGCTTGGTGATGATCTGTACTTGATAGGGGATGTGAAACCCTCCAATCGACTTGGTTTCGAGGGGCGGCCATAGGTCAGGAAGGCTAAGACTTGGGCGAGAAGTTACGAAGATGTTGTAATGCATCTAAGACGAAGTCGTTGTCGCCGCAACCCTGACCCTGACATGTTGTAGCGCCTGTAATGTTAGCGTAATTAATCTCAAGGATGATGACATCCGACTTGAAAATAGTCTTCTCCCAATCAATCTTCGCGACATCAACTGGCAGCCCTCGTTGACCTGGGAATGAATGCAAGGCCATTGTATAATAATAAAAAAAGTCGATTTGTTTGAATACCTTGTGCTCATTGAGCAGGTCAATAGGAATCCAGTTGAAACTGCCGCCGACAATGACTACTCGTCCTAAATCTTCAGTGCCGCCTTTCTTGGCGATGACAGGGTGCGGCACTACATAATCGATTGGCGGAAAGAATAGATTGAGTAGCTCCGCGAGATCCTTATCAGTACCCGTAGGAGTGTGATCTACATGGACCGCGTCAAGCTCAAGGCTGCCGGCCTTTCGATTCGTTAAACCCTTCAGTGTGTCGATCAGTGCTCGAGTCGTATAATAGGCTCCAAGATAATTCCAATGCGTCCCCCCCTGGCAAAACAAGGGAGTCTTCTCGATCTGAGTTGCCTGCTGAGTGATGACATGGCCATCAACATATTTGACGTGGTGCTTGTCGAGAAGCGGAACGAAAGTATAATAGCCGCGTGAAGAGGATGGTCCGGTATGACACAAATTACTCGGGATGTATTCCGGGTAAATAGCGGCTTTGCTGGGTGTGATTAACAGGAGAAAGGTCACCCCCCTCCGTGCAAGCAGGTCTTGAAGTTCTGCGATCTCTTTAACCCGACTTTCCATGAGGCTGAGAGGTATGGGCGGGTGTGGATTGCAGTATTCCTTGATATAGTTGCCCTCATATAGCTGGTCATGGCGTCCAATAATTATCCCGTAATCCTTATGCATATACGATTTATCGAAGAGGCTATAATTGAGTTGATTGCCCATTCTGACAAAGAAGGGTCTGGCCCCATAGTTTTGGTTGAACCATTTACTAAACTGATCTTGAAATTCACGCGTGAACCAACCATGCAAGGAAAAGCTTGGCCTTGGCTCATCAATTGTCACTCCCACGAGGTCTCGCTCGAACGATTCAGGTAAGGGCAGTTGTACATTGATCAATTTCGGCGTGATTTTGATGCTGGCGGGAAGGATGAACAGACTTACGATAAGTACACACATCACCTTTTCTACTCTTGTCATGGCGATCTCCACTAAAAGCGGAAATATAAAAATGGGTTAAAATTCGTAACCGCCAACTGAGCAAGCGAGAGGATGAACACGCCCAATACCCCTGCCATTTCAAATTCTCTTCTCCACGCCATAGTCCGATAGAACAGTGTGACCTTCTCGACATTGAGTGAGGGACGAAAGGACATGAGCAGCCCGATGAGGATACAGGCTTGAATGTTGGCGCTTAGATAGAGTGGAGCGGCCGTGCTGGTGGAAAACCCAAAGAGGGCAGGCACGAAGGAGCCCGCTTGGGCAACGGTCTCCAGCCGAAAAATCGACCAGCCAATCATGACGAACACGAAGGTCATCAACACGTTAAGAGGCCGAGGAAGGTATTGTTGATACGTGAGCCACCAGCGCTTCTCGAAGATCAGGAATGTGCCGTGATAGATGCCCCACACCACAAAGGTCCAATTCGCTCCATGCCAGATGCCACAAATGAGAAAGCATAACCACAGGTTCACGTAGGTCCTGCGGGAAGAGATGCGGCTTCCCCCTAACGGGATATACAAATAATCGCGAATCCAGGTCGACAGGGAAATGTGCCAGCGGCGCCAAAACTCGGTGAAGCTTGCGGACAGGTAGGGCGCGTTGAAGTTCTCAAGCAGGCGAAATCCCATGATGCGGGCTAATCCAATGGCCATATCGGAGTAGCCAGAGAAATCAAAATAGATCTGAAGGGTGAAGCCGATCACCCCGAGCCACGCATTGTAAAATCCGAGTTCCTCTGGGGGCAGTTTAAAGGCAGCCTCGACGATGGGAGACAGTGTATCCGCGATGAGGACTTTCTTTCCCAGACCCATCACGAAACGCGTGAGGCCGTATCGTGCATCTTCGAGGGTTGGATGCCGCTGAGCCAATTGGTCAGCGATATCGTGGTATTTAATTATTGGCCCTGCCAGTAACTTGGGAAAGAGAAGGACGTAGAGCAGGTAGGAGCGAATCGATGTGGCCGGTGCACCGACATGCCGGTAGATATCGACAAGATAGGTGATCTTCTCGAAGACAATAAAGGACACCCCGATGGGCAGGGCGATGTGAGTGAAGATAAGGGGATTGAAATGGACCGAGGCCAGGAGATGATTGACGTTCTCCACAAAAAAGTTTGCATACTTGAAATACACCAACAGGCCCACATTCGCCAGAATTCCGACGGACAGATAGCGCTGTCTGATGGCCTTCCTGTGTTCATGAAAGATGGCATTGCCGACGAACCAATCGAAGAAAGCGGAGAGGAGGACGATGCCGATAAATGTGGGTTCGCCCCAGGCATAGAACAAGAGGCTTGCAAGAATAATAATGATGTTGCGAAGGCTTTTCCCTGCAAGAAAGTGCAGTGTGAAAAAGAGGGGCACAAAACCAAACAGGAAGAGAGGCGAATTGAAAAGCATATACTATACGATCGTCAGCTAAGGGACCGTTTCCACCGATAAAATCGCTTCCCGCACCCCTCGCAACGCCATGGGAACATACCTAACAGTCGACGGAGAAAGTCCCGCCGACCATGCCGCACGGATCGGTGGCAGTCCACTGAAGAACAGTAGGGGCAAATCACCTCTTCAGTCCGCGGCATCCGACCACTCGATGCAGCGTTTTGCAATGTCGGCCGCGCCAACACGTTTCGCATGGACAATGCACGTGGATAGCGAAGCAGAGTGCACTCTTTACTTCGGATAATGGCAGCTACAGCACGAAGTCACCAGACTTATCGGCAATAGGCTATGCTGCCGATGTCGTTTGGGTATATGCCTCAAAAGAGGGGGAGTGAATTCATGCAGGTAGTTATACGGGCGTGCTTCCACTACGCCGATGGGTCATCCGTTTCACAGACACATTCCCTCCAGTCGATACCTCCCCGCTTCCGCCTATTCCTTCCTCCACTCCCACGGGCGGCACCGGCAATGGATCAGCCCACAAGCCTTTCCTGGGCCTCTCGGGCGTTCCTCTGCAACCCTTCCAGCACAGTATCTCGCGGTCCTTACTTCCGATGCCACCAGCACCAGCCGTCCTTCACCAGTGTGTAATTGATGTTGGTGCCATCGGAGAGAACTACATTAGCAATGGTGCGCTTGCTCTTGTCGAGGCCCTGAGTCTGAAGGGTAACTTCGTTAGCAAAGACCAGCTCTGAAGTGGCTTGCTTCGCTCGATTGCCGAACGCTTGACCTTTCTCAGGGCAGTCAATCCCGCTGAGAGAAATACGTTCAGCATGGTTGTTGCGCAAGAATTCGATGGTGTCGCCGTTGAGAATGGAAATCACTTGGGCAGGGCTTTCTTGATAGAGAACATTAGAAACGGGTAAGGCTAGTAAGATCGCAGTACAACAAATTGTTGTGGCCAGCATAGACTGGATAGCTAGATCGTTCTATTTCACCACTGGCTGTTTGACGATATGCACAAGCAGCGCATCGGCGATTTCATGGCAAGCGCGAGCGTGCTCATCTCGAAATAACTCTGCCCCCCGGCGACCACTCTGATAGCGTTCGCCAGTCACTGCGATAAATCGATACCCTCTCCAAATGGCTGTGCAGAACATGTTCGGTCAATTCCTGCCCGATTCGATGATGAACAGCGAGCGACGGATGCGGGTCAAACTGGCTTGCCGTGTACTGCTCCTCCGTAAACTCTTTTCCCAAGAACGACAGATCTATATACGTGATGCGGTCGCGTGCCAATTGGTCCGGCACAGGGCCCCAAGAATTCCCTCGCATTGGAAGAAGCACGATGATATACGAGAGCCCGCGTTGTTCTGCAGTCTCCTTGAATTGCTGGATGTATTGGTAAGATTCGGGGATCTCGCCTCGTGACAGAACATTGGTGATATCGACAGGCTTAAAGAATAATCGTGCGCCAATATCTCTCAAGACATACGTCAAGTGAATACCCCGTAGAACCTGACTTGTCATTGAACCAAGACGACTTACAAAGGACAGCTTCTGATTGATTAAATACCCTGACTCATCAATAGTCGGCGTTCGAGTCAAGTTGAAATCTGAAAGAACGATGGCCATCATGACAAGATCAGGCTGGATGTCCAACATGCGGTATTGCAGTGTCGCCGCCATCTCTTTGACGCTATAAGCCGATGCGCCAAAGTTAAACACCTTCACCTCGACGGACTGTTTGGGCTGATTAAGCGCGTCTTCCAGCACTTGTGTGAATATATCCTCGGTTCTTCGGACGCCTTCGCCAAACGTGACGGAATCTCCGACAATGGCGATACGATACTCGTTGGCTTGCTTGACGCCATATACCGCTCCGGATGTCTTTGCCCGCAGGCCGAGACTATCGGTATTGATAATGGCAAGACCCCTCGCCTTGGCATGTAGAAGATTGGGTTTATGGATATAGGGAATATCTTGGCTTCGGTCGAATGGCCTGTAGATGGGATCGTACAGATGCCCTTGAGCATATCCCCAGATCCTGATCGCACCTTCCAACAGAACAAGAGTGACAAGCAACACGCCCACGGTTGCAAAAAACGTGTGAAGTAATCTGCTAGCCGGAATGCTCTTCCTCTGTCCTGAGGCGTCCGGGACCTGGGGTGGAATCATCGTCTCGTCCCTTTCGTACGCCCCCAGATGATCCCCGCGGCATTGGCGGCTTGGGCCATCATGTGTCATAATATCACCAATAATTACTTCGGGGCCTGCGATTCTCGCTATGCAATCAGCGGTCGCACAGCTCACGATCCCCACCTGCCGCCCGTGGATAGGTCGAAGCCGGTACATGTTGGTGAGGCATGTTTATCCTCCTTACCTATGGACTTCGCTGCACTCGCAAGGTATCGCGTCGAGGTCGGTCCCGAAATTTCAATGCGCTATCTCGTACAAATGCTGTTAGCTCTTCGCCGATTCGCCGATGAACCGCAGCTGAGGGATGTGCATCGAACTGGCTCGCCATGTACTGCTCCCGCGTAAACTCCTCTAGGAGAATTGTTAAATCGAGATACGCGGTGTCATCTCGCCTTAGGCGCTCTGGAAGAGAACCCCATCCCTGCCCCCATGTTGGCAATAGCACGATCACATATTGAATCCCCCGATGCAGCGCCGATTCCCTAAACTGTTGGAGATACCCGTACGATTCTGAAATCCTATCCTCGATAGAAGCCTGAGCAACGCTGAGAAAGACGATTTCTCTAAGCAGATACGTCAAATGAACATTTCTCAATAGATCACGTAGCGGAGAATCAACTGGGAAAAAAGTTTTCCTTTGATCAATCAGGTTCAGGTAACCTCTCGAGTCTATGGTGGGCGTTCGGGAGAGGTTGAAGTCAGTAGGAATGATGGCCATGACAACCAGGTCTGGCTGAATGTCCACCATTCGAGACGGAAGCATTGCAGCCATCTGTTTGATGCTGTAGGCCGACGCTCCGTAGTTGAATACTGTTACACTACCGGCCCACTGCTCAGTGAGGCGCTCTTCCAACACCTGGGCAAATGTGTCCTCTGTCTGAGGGACGCCTTCGCCAAACGTGACAGAATCTCCGACAATGGCGATACGATACTCGTTGGCTTGCTTGACGCCATATACCGCTCCGGATGTCTTTGCCCGCAGGCCGAGACTATCGGTATTGATAATGGCAAGACCCCTCGCCTTGGCATGTAGAAGATTGGGTTTATGGATATAGGGAATATCTTGGCTTCGGTCGAATGGCCTGTAGATAGGATCGTACAGATGTCTTTGAGCATATCCCCAGATTCTGATCGCACCTTCCAACAGAACAAGAGTGACAAGCAACACGCCCACGGTTGCAAAAAACGTGTGAAGTAATCTGCTAGCCGGAATGCTCTTCCTCTGTCCTGAGGCGTCCGGGACCTGGGGTGGAATCATCGTCTCGTCCCTTTCGTACGCCCCCAGATGATCCCTTCGCATCAGACAGCATTTCAAGTTTGGAGAAAGACGGCTGAAGTTGTCTGACGTTGATTCGGCGCACAGCTTGTTTTGCAGAGAAGCCTTTGATCATTCACCAGCGTATTCTGCTGAGTGAGCGCCGTCAGGTTGCGTTGCAATCCTTCCGGGACCGCCTCCGGCGCCTGATAATCGGTACGCTGTTCCTGTTAAATCCCGCGCTCTCGGATTGACCGTCGGATTTGATTTTTCAGGCTGTACGAGTCATATGGTCTCTCATAACTTCTCTACCCAGGGCTACTTCAATGATGAAGTTTTCCAGTTGTTGCACGTGTCGGTCGGCAGCGAATTGTCGACTTAATTTCTCCGATGGCAATTGGGTGGCGAGTAGATCGGCCTGAGACGAATTCAGGAAGGCAGCCCACTCTTCAGCACTGTCCATGATCGCCAGACCAGATCCGGATTGGCAGTCGAGGCCACGGAGGGCGTGAACAGTTGCGAGAACCGGCATCCGATTATACAGACTCTCCGCAAGCTTGATATTTACGCCGGCCCCTACGCGAGTGGGGCAAATCATGATGTCAACCTGATCCCAGACCGCTCCGATTTCTTGAACAAAGCCGTGGACGATGACTCTGTCGGAAGCGGGTATCTGCTCACTCTGCCGCCCAAAGACATGAACTGCGATAGAACGATGCACCTTCGTGAGGACCTCGTTGATCAGCCAGTTCCAGTTTTGGCGATTGGGCCACCAGGCAAAATCAGCGAGGTACCCGAGGCGAAGATGCCCACGGGGCTGACGCCTACGGAGTATCGGAGGCTCCGTAAACAGCGGTGGTATATACAGGGCGTGCAACCCCAGAACTTGAGCACAGCCCCAAGCCATGTCTGTCGTGGAAAGGAAAATGACTCCTCGAGTGCGCCAGAAACCCTCGATCTCATAGCGACGTTGTTTGACAATTTCGCGCTTGAACATCCACGGAAAGATCCGGGAATTGCTCAGTTGCTGAATCAGCACTTGGTGTTCCAGGTTATGGGCTATTAGGATCGTGGGCATTAAAGGCGGTAGGGCGTCGAGAGCCCACAACATGTCACTGCTGTTGATCAACACGGCATCGTAATCATGAGCACGTACGGTTTCGCGGATCCTCAGTCTAAGCTCGTGCTGACGTGCAAACAGTACTTTTGCTGGGAGTTCTGATAGGCACGACTTGGCCAACGACATCAGTTGCCGCGACCGGTGTCGGGGGCCAGGAGGAGCGTGAAGGGGGCCAACCAGATCAACCGTGTGGCTTCTCCGCAGGGCTGCAACCAGCCCGCGGGTATAGGTCCCCGCGCCCCCAGGATGTGTAGCAGGGTCAACCAGAGACGCAATGAGTAACTTGGCCATAGCGTTCAGCGATATTTGGTTTCGTCCACGGGCTGATGCCGGAAGGCTAACAACATGCCTTTGATCTCGAGGAAATGGATCCAAAACGTGAGTCCCAGGGCGACCGGGTAGTCTGTTAGCCGCAGACCATAATGGCGGCCTACCCGGAAACACGTTCCCCAGCTCTCAATGACTCGACCTAGATAAAATAAAGGAATGGAAGCCTGCCCCAGCCGGAGAAGCCAGCTAAATCGCAATCCGGGATTGATCTGACGAATGCGGATCGTGGCCCAGCCGATGTGACAACGGATATCGCGCTCCATCGACCATCCTTCGAATTCGTGAATTACGGTCATGGTCGGCTGAAAGAGAAAGCGGCCGCCGTCCTGCATGATGGCCGCAGATTGCAGCTGTGCGGCGTAAGGGCCTTCGTTTTCTGGGAGCGGAAACCGTTCCCAAACCCTTCGGAGAATACCTGCGTTGTTGTTCGAAATGTAGTGGTTCGACGCTTCTTTGCCCGGATCGAGATAGCCGCGGGTCAGGACTGAGAAACTTCGCTCGAGTGCGGTGTTCCCCTCATACACCGTCCGACCGCTGACGGCAACGTGTTGGGGATGGGTCCGCAATGTGTTGATCAGCGACTGAAGCCATCCCGAAACCGGAATACAGTCCGCATCCAGGATGGCTATGATTTCACCCTGAGCAGCCCTGACGGCAGCGTTTTTCCGCTCATAACTCCCGTCATGGGGCACACCGAGCACCCGCAAGCCTGGTAGCCCGGTGATCAAATCAGCGGGCAGCTTCCTGGCACGCTCGTCCGTCTCAACGAGCAGAAACTCAACCGGTTCGTCAACTTCTTGTGAGGCGAGGGCTTGAAGACAACTCCGGAGATCCTTAAGATCTGCGTGGCGCGCTGTGTCATGATCCGCAACAATCACCACGCTGACCAGCGGCCTGGAATTGCAGGTACTCCCTGGTCGGTCCTTTTCACGATCGGTGATGCCTTCCGTCGTGTTGATTACCAGAGATGGCATAGAAACGTCCTGCCTTTTTGGGATCCCCCCGTCCTTGAACCTACTTGGCCATAGCCTGCGATTCCCGCTGAGCGATTCCATCCAGAAACATCTTAATGTAGGCTGGTTATTCTCCTGGACACACTCGGAATAACCCTGGACCTAGGTGGTATACCCCCTGGAATCCCTTGGATGACAGACCGGAGGAAGTCGTCATTTGGTGGTGCTCTTCGTCGTGTTCTGATGTGGAGTCAACTATTCTGCAAGTGGAAGAGAGTACGATGACCTATACCACTACTCTGTGTCGCGATCTTCGACGAGGCGATTATACAGGCTGGCATGTCTCCTGGCGCTTTCCTCCTTCGTGTATCGCGTGAGCACCTTTGCACGGGCATCCTTCAGCTTGGCCAATGCCGGAGCGGGGTTGGCGATGATGTCGAGAGCAGCATCTGCCCATGCGTCCGGATCTGATGGATTCACCAAGTTACCATATTTTCCGTTTTCAAGAATTTCCGGAAATGCACCGCTGCGACTTCCCAATAACGGCACCCCGGCGGCAATCGACTCCAGCACCACGTGACCAAACGCTTCGTTGTACGAAGGGATCAATAACAGGTCTATATTGGACATGATCTCGCAAATCTGAGTACGGTGACCGGTGAACTCGACGTTGTTCGAGAGCCGCAGCGCCGCCACTTGATTCTTGAGTTCTTGTTCCAGGCTGCCGGCCCCGACGATCTTGAGTCGAGTTTCGGGAACGACGTCGACGATTTTCCGCATGGCGGCGATCGCAATACGATGTCCTTTTTCATATTCCAGCCTTCCGACAATGCCCAGGACCGGACGAGCGGGATTCTTTAGAGCGCGGATCTCCGGTACATCAGTGCGGCCCGCAAGAAAGCGGCCGAGATCGAAAAAGCCGCCAATGATCTCGGCACGCTCCCATTCGTGGGGCAGCAACTCCTCCTTTACTAAATGCTTCGCGACACAGACATAGGCGTTGGTGCTTGTGGACAACCAGGAGTGCATGAAACGCATGAACGGCCTGAGAAACCAGCTCGGGCTTGGCCCTCCTCCAAAATTTACCGTCGCGATGATCACCGGAACCTGCGCCAGTTTGGCCGCCAAGCGGGCCCACACATTGCAAAATCCTGATTGCGTCTGAACGATGTCTGGTTGAAGGCAGCGGAACGTCTTATAAAAGGCATAAATAGCCCTGACCATGGCCGCTGGATCTCTGAGACACGGAACGCCCAGCCCAAGCTCATGGATTTTGCAACCGGTTGCCAGTACCGCAGCGCCAAGTGAAGAGGTGGTCGGCATCATGGTGACGATTTCGAACCGGAAGCGCTTGCGATCAAGTTCTTCGGCAAGTCCTAGCGGGGCATGCTCTCCACCGGCGTCACGATAAAAACCAAGATACACATACAGCACATGTATTCTTTTCATGCTCTCCAGGATGTTTCGTCAATAGTGTAAGGCGACACGATTGCTTCGATAGCTCATCCTGCGCAGACATTCTTGCGTAGACATCCGAGTATCCATACACTCAGTGCTATACGATAAGCGGCTGGCCGGGCAGATTCTCGTGAGGGACGCCTACCGCTGCACAGACCGTCGCAGTCAAATCAACCAGATGAGGGTTCCGGCCGTTGATCGCACAGTAAGTTCCCGACCCTGGCACGATAATCGCGCGCGAACCGTGGACGTGGTTTCCTGACCGGCCTGACCCTACGCCGTCGCGCAACACGGTTCCGTAAATCGGTGAGGTCACACCGCGTAGATGTATGGCCTGCTCGTCACTCCATCGAATGACGAGGTCGGGGAGCTGGTCAAGCTTTGGGCCAGGAGGTAAATGTTCTCCAGGACGTTCAATGCTCGCGATGCATTCTTTACCATCAATGTCGCAATAGGTGCGGAGGCCCGCGGCGATCTCGTCGCAAAGTGCGTTTGTTTCGGATTCGGCGACAACGCCATTCAGCTCGCGACCGCGGATGTTGAGCCGAATCAACCCGGGGCCGTCCGAGGGTAGTGAAAAGGCCCGAAGGGTTGCCCAGTCCTTTCCTGCTGTGCCTAAGCGGGCGGTGAGTGCGAGCGAGAGGGAGTCTGGTAGGAGATCCGCAACGCGAGTTCGAAGCGAGGTTGGAACAATTGCGCGAAGTCTCGTCAGGGCGTCACTTCCTGATGACCTCTTGGCCGGGATGCCGTGAGTCAGAACACGGTTCAACATCGCCGGAAGAAGGTCGGCCCGACAGGTCTCCGGGGCCATACCCTTGGGCCAGAATACAAGGAGATCTGCGTCGTCGGGTAAAGTGTCCAGTATTCGACCGAGTGCTGCGTCCGCTGCTAGATAGACGTCGACCAACGAGTTCTTCAGTAAAACGCTCCCAGTTGAAGAGCGGCCGATGAGATCGACGGACGCTGGATTAAAAAACTGGTGACCCGCGAGATGTATCGCGACTATATGCACCCAGAGGACATCAGTAGCCTTCTTATCCAACAGTCGTTCAACTGCCGCAGCCAGACGGCCAGGCGCCTGTATGAGGATTTCCCGGAGGTGTAACAGATGGCTCTCCGATGGCTGACCAAATGTTTCCTCACCCCTCGGGGTCTCGCCAAGGAGTTTCGAGAGTTCCCTGCTCACGTCAAGAGGACGCGACCACTTGGCTAAATGGACTCGTGATCGAAACTGGCATCCGCTCACCATGACACTGTTGTCCAGATCCTGCACCGGATGCTCGGGTGGATCGATGGCCAAGACTCGTTTGCCTGCCCGATCCAGTCGTCGGAACAGCGTGTCATCTGGCATCAGTTCGTGGGACAACCGGAGCCTTTGCTCGGGAGCCGACCAGGTAAACAAGGAATAGACTCCGTGCTCTGACAGGTGGCGACCGGTGTACAGAGTCGAGTACGCCGATCCATCGAGATATGGGGGATCGAGATTGACATACTCGCCCTGTCGTTGAAGAGCTGCAAGATGCGGCATTCGGTTGTCACAGATCAATTGCTCGATCAGGGGAACCGACGGAGCCTCCAATGAGATGGCCGCAATCACGCTGTGCGCTCCATAAGACAGAAAGGGTCAGCCGTATCCAGCCTTGATCCTGGTATCTACAGGTTGGTCCGAAAAATAACAGGAATGAACATGCCCCGGGAACTCATCGCTCGCAACGCAATTGATTGAACCCTGCATCCTGACTCAAGAGCGTTCAGTGAGACTTGCGAAGCCGATCCCGAACTCTTTGGGCTATGAGTGCTACCGTAACCCAGACGCCCCGGTAGTGGAGAGACCATTTGACGAGGTCTAAGTTATTTCTCCTCGCATCATGGCCGCACGTAACCGCCAGTTTCCCCCACCTCATCACGTGAACTCTTCGTGAATGGTCAGCATTGATCGTCCGGGCAATCATTTGCAGATTCGGATAGCGTCCATGGATTATTTTTACTCTATTATGCACAAATCCAGGTGACCCAAATCTGCAATTATACTCCGGAGTCAAACTTGCCACTCTCACGTTGCTACCGTAGACCGCTTCTCGAAATGTAGGCTGGTCGTTCAGGTTACTCTCCAGCATTGTTACTTCTCCGAAGGGGGTTAACCACTGTTGTTCGTTTCCTAAATCTCTCTCATATAAGGCTAACCAGTTGGCAAACAAGTGCGCAATTTGGGGAGATTTCTTAAACAAGAGAACCCCTGTATTAAACTCGGGAAAACTGTCTGGGATACCATGAACTCGATACACGGCTCGATACGAGCTGTGAGCCACGGCGAGGTCGAACCGATCTAGCAATGGAAATAGCTCAAAAAAAGTATCGCATACGTATGTATCAGTATCTAAGAACAACGTGTGTTCGTAGGGAGAAGAATTCATGAACAATACCTTATCCATCAAACTAAAGCGGGGCTGCTCTATAATGACCACATTGTCAATATGTTTCGATTGGACATTTTCATCGCAAAATAGTGTGACCGGCATATCCGGCATTTTGCTTTTTAGACTTTCCACAGAGACGCGAGCCTCGTCAATAAATTTCCTCCCTGTGGCGATATAGATGACCCCAATAGACATAAGCGAGAAGGGGATTCGGAATTTATCGAGAAATTTGGTGGGCCATGTGGGGTCGAGCTTACGGCCCGCTGATTCATAGTCCCAAGGAGCCATAGCATACATCAAGAGGAATCGTTAGCAACAGAGGAGAATACCCGATGGCCCAGGTCTGTCATGGTGTTGTGAAATAGGGTTGCAGACTTGACGTCTACCCGGAAAACGACGGCAGATGAAAACTAGAATAGATTGACGGCTTCGGTGGTCTCGCACGAAAGGAGCGGACCCATGAAGTGAGTCGAAATTCTCCGAGGAACAGATCGTCTACACGATCCGACAGGCCGAAGCCGGCACTCCGGTCGGCGATCTTTGCCGGCAGCTTGGGGTGAGTGACGCCGTAAGCTCCCCTGTCAATGAGACAGGATCGAGTGGCAGCTATCAAATGAACTCTGTTGGGGGCTAGGTAGTGTAAGGCAGGGTGAAAGAGAAATGACTCCCTTTTCCTGGGGCGCTCTCAACAGCGATGGTTCCTCCATGCAACTCAATGAGACCTTTCGCAATTGCCAGCCCTAAGCCAGTACCCGCAGCATTTCCGGAACCTGACTGCACCCGATAGAACTTGTCGAAGATCTTCCGGAGATGCTCTTCCGAGATTCCACAACCTGTATCAGAAACCCTGACTTTGATGTACCGATCATCCAGGACCTGTGCACCGATCTGGACGCGTCCACCTGATGGCGTAAACTTAATGGCGTTCTCCAGCAAATTGGCGAGCACTTCATACAGTTTGTCCCGGTCAGCGCGAACCTTGGGGATATTCTCCATAGAAAATACTTCAACCATAATCGATTTCTCCCGTGCGAGGGGCTGAAACCCTTCCAGGAGATCACCAAGTAGTTCTTGCAGTGACAGAACAGCAGGCCGCAGCTCCATTTTGCCCGCTTCAATTTTGGACAGGTTCAGCAATTCATTCAACATTCGCCTTAGTCGGTCTGCATTGAATTGGATTCGGGAGAGATAGTAGTGTTGCTTCTCATTCAGTGGACCGGCCAGTCCCTCCAGCAAGTTCTCTGTGAAGGTCTTGATCGAGGTGAGCGGTGTCCGCAGTTCATGAGAGACGACGCCGACAAAGGCACTTTTCAGCCGGTCGAACTCTTGAAGTTGCTCAACGGTCGCTTGGAGTGTGCTCGTCCGGTCCTGAATCCGTCGTTCTAGGGTTTGGTTCAGCTGATCAAGCGCCTGTTCCGCGCGCCTGCGTTCGGTGACACCTACGGCTAAAGCCAATGCTGTCACGGCGATCACGGCCATGAAGGCCTGTAACATCAGCAAGTTTTCATTAGGGCTGCCCCCGACAAAGGGACCAGATCCCCGTAAAGTTCCCCAAATTGCTATTCCTACACACAGCAAGATGGCCGTTGCCGTTTCACGGGGTCCGTGCCTGACCGCGACCCATATCAGAATGGAGAGAGTGAGGAAGCCAAGCAGATAGTTAGGACCAGTCATCGCCTGGGTGCTCTGAAAGACAATCCCTGCAACCAGGCAGAGCAGCGGGATAGACACAGTTATTTCTAGCAACTGAGAACGACTCCAGTTGAGCGCATGGTCGGATACCCAGAGAACGATAGCTGGCGTGACGATCAGAGCACCAACGGCATCACCTAACCACCAGGTAATCCAAATCGCATTGTACCTCTCCCAGTCTGCATAACCTCCCAGGGAGAGACTTGTGACGCCGAAAGTCGCGCTCACGGTGGTACTGAGCAGAGCAGCCAGAAGCACAAAAGTAAGCGTATCGCATTGTTGGGCGAAGGCCTTTCGACCGTGAGCGAAATGGTTTACCAGGAATGCGCCCAAGAGCCCTTCCAACGTGTTCCCAGTCGCGATACTGAGAGAGGTGGCAATCGAACCAGCTGTTGTCACATTGACAACAAACGCTCCTAGAAAGATAGCAGGCCACACCCAATATCCAAGCAGAAGAAAGGCCGCCAGGCCGATTCCCGTCGGAGGCCATACCGGCGTCGCACTTGGATGAAAAAGAGCAAGTGAAAGGCCAAACTTTCCGGCGAGAACATAGATCGCGGCAAGACCGCACAGCACCACTGATAGGTGGATGGGGCTCATCTGCGGGCGCTGCTGTGAATGTGGTGAGACCATGCGAAGGATCGAACGCGTTGATCTTTTGAATGAAAATCAGTTAGGTAGTGATGATAGGCGACAAGCTAGACAGATGCAAGGCTAGGTTACCTTCGTTAGTTTCTGGCATAAGCGCTCAGGTGTGGACTTTGCGAACAGCAGTGACCTTCGTTGATCTGTCCCCCAATTCATCCCTTCAGGATGATTGGCCTATTGCGGGAGCGGAATCGTAAGCAGAATCCCGCCCATCACATCCCGTAGTTTGAAATCCTTCTTTGGGCTGTTTGGGTGAGCGTTATGGCAGCCGATGCACGTCTGAGACACCGCTTTGTCGGGATAGAGTGCTTGGAAGTAACGAGCTCGGCCATCGGTCACGACCCCTGTATGGGGACGATCGGGATCCACGAGGATCTCCGTCAGGCCGGTTCGCTCGAACTCGGTGGCTGGCCTGTTCTTCTTGTTTATCGCCCAACTGCTAATTAACCGGAACCGAATCCCATTTGGTTGTTCAGCCACGAGACGCCCCGATTCCATCAGGAACTGGGCTGGGAGAGGGAGTGTTGCGGTGTCTCTCCAGTTTTCCGAGGCGACGACAATGCCTCGCATCTGCATCCGCTCCACAATGTCAGTGGTATAAAACGTTCGATCTGCCTGGATCACACTATGCACATAGTCGGCGACTGTTTCGGCGGGTATACACTTGGGCGGATCTGCCTCCTTGCTTTCGGCAGAGAGAACCCACTGACTGAGTAGGCAAGTTGAAATTGTTCCAACAGCAAGTCCTAACCAAAAGCCTCTAAAGTTCATGATCCGTCTCCATTTCCTTTGCTGCTTGTCACATGATTCACTCCTTGGCTCCGATAGCAGCTCTCTCAAACCAAGAGGCGAAAGGATACGTCAAAGCCCACAAAAAATCGACTTCTCTGGTTTCGACCATGAGAAAGGTTGTTGAGTGGTCTACTTATCGGCGGGATGGTCAGTTCAACGGTGCTCACGTTTCTGGTAATCCCAGCTCTCTATGTCTTGTGGCGGAGCCGACCTATTGGCAGGAGATCGGCCAGGAGTGCGGTCGAATAGGAGGGAATTCCCGCGACGGACTCTAGCAGTGAACCCAAATGAAATGGTGTATGGTCTGGCATACAGAAATCAACGAACTGATAGTTCAAGTATTATTAAGCTCTTTAAATCACTACAGGTGTTCTCATATTCGCCGAAGGCATAAGTATTGCTCCCTAGCGAAGTCGCTCCCGAAGTTACTTTTGATACGGAGAAGTGATGGCCTGGGGGCCTCGATGATCACTGACTCATGGGAATTGAGTTTCCTGGGTGGTCGACACGTCACGACTTAGGAATTTTATACCCTCTTAACTCCCTAATGACACAGAGAGTCGATCAACGGAATACGATGACGCCTACGGGCTTCTTGCTTAACGCTCAGTTCCCGGGGATGTGGTCTTTGGAGACCGAGGTCAAGCCTAGAATCAGTCCTGAATAACAATCCATCGTGTCAGGTTAGATTAGTGCGTTGACAAATGTGCAGCCCATGTTTTAGACGTAACAGTTGGAACTGATCATAGCTTAAGCGCTCGCTAATATTCTCACAGCGAATCGCATAGCTATCCCCTAATCAGCCGGGCGCCCACGGACTCCTGACTTTGCTGTCGGCAGGAGTTGTAGGGGTTTTATTTGTTATAGAAGCTATCGGGTATCTGCGCGGGGAAATGCTGCGGCAGACGATTGGCCGGGGTGAGGAACAATGGTATCTATTGTATGGGAACACGGGAAGAGGTGACTGGATGCTGAGAGACAAACTATTAATTGTCCGAAATTTCATGCATAGCACGGGAGGGATTCTCTACCATATCCTCGTGGTGGCACTGAGCGCAGGGATAGCCTTGTCGCTACCCACAGTTGCGAGGAGCTTTCTCATTCAGTGGTCCCGCGTGGAGAATGATAAGGTCTATCTCGTCGCTGTGGAAATGACGATGGCGATTTTTCTGATTGTCTCCTTTAACTACCTTCATAGAAGCCTTCGGAACCGGACTCTCGCTAAGACAGCAGCTGACGCTGGCTTGACCGCTTTTTCCCCTTGGCGAAAACTGAGTGCTCAGAGGAGGATCAGAAAATTAAAGGAAAATCAGGGAACGGGAAGAACTGTCCTGGTGATAGGGTCAACTGGCTATGGAACCTTTGTCGACCAAGAGGGTGATCTTCATACGGTGGTGAAAAAGTGTCTGGGAGCCCACATCCTGCTGGTGAATCCATACAGTCAGAAAGCGACCAGTCGCATCGATGCGATCCTCCATCCCCATTTTACTCTTGAGCAGTTTCGATCGGAAGTCAGGGAAACCATCACATTGCTAAAAAGGCTTAAGGCGACCGGGAAAGCCGTCAAACTCAAGCTCTATTCGGATCCACCCCTTGTCAAACTAACGATCCTCGGTGATTATCTTTGGCTAAAGCATTACCACACCGATCTGGACGTGCAAACGATGCCGCAATATTTGTTCCAGCACAACCTTAATGATCATGGCTTGTATAGCTTGTTTTACCAGTACTTTATGCAGAGATGGGACAATCCTGAAATACCGGAATATGATTTCGATACTGACGAACTGGTGTATAGAGGGCACAATAGCAACGAGATACTAAGAGAACGGTTTGGGATGGAGAAAGAGTCTGAGGACATACGACAAGAGTTGAGCGTTTTATCCTGAAATATTGCCGATGCCAGCATGATAAGGTCGAGGTGTCGTGACCATGTCATACCGCAGCCAGGCATGTGAGCTTCGTACCACTTTGCCTCACCTGAAGCCCGATTTCTAATCCATCGCCCGCACGAAAATATTTGTTTGTGGACAGGCCGCCTCTTCGACGCGCCACTGCCTTGTGAATGATCCTGGTACTGTATACTTCCCAAGTTTCTTGAGGATCAAGACTGGAAATCAGAGGGGTCAGAAACAACTGATTTTGAGCACGCAAACCAGTGAGACCGGAGGTGAAAGGGTATGCTTTGCTTAGCCTCGCCCACAGCATCTATAACATTTGCTCATCTTCGATCGGCCTTCCCTATTGAGGGAGCGGAATCGTAAGCACAATCCCGCCCATCACGTCTCCCGCCTTGAAATCCCTCTTCGGGCTTTTGGGGTGCATATTGTGACAATCGGCGCATATTCCAGACAAGGCTTTATCGGCATAGACTGCTTGGAAGAAACTAGCCTTGCCCTCGGTTGTAATGCCTGTATAGGGACGACTGGCATTCACGAGGATCTTCGCTAGCGCGGTACGCTCGAACTCTGTCGTTGGGCTATTCCTTCTATCGATCGGCCAACTGCTGATCAGCCGGAATCGAATTCCATTTGGTTGTTGAGCGACGAGCCGCCCGGTTTCGAGAAGAAATTGGGCAGGTAACGGGAGATCTCCGTCCGCCTTCCAATGTTCCGAGGCGGAGACAACGCCTCGCGCTTGCAGCCGCTCCACAATCTCGCTTGTGTAAAACGTCCGATCCGCCTGGATGACACTATGCATATAATCGGCGACAATTTCGGGGGATATGCATTTGGACGGATCGGTCTCTTTGCTCGCAGCGGAGGATATCCATTGACCAAGTAGGCAGGTGGAGATGGTTCCAACAACGAGTCCCAACCAAAAACCTCTCATGTTCATGATACGTCCTCCAGTTCTGCTTGTGGCGTGATTCGCTGGTTGGCTCCGATAGCCGCGCTCTCAAACCAAGAATTCCAAACAGGCTTTGAAATATCTTGTTGGAACAGGCGAAAGGATACGTCAAAGACATCAAAAAATCGACTTCTCTGGTCTCGACCCTCGTTCGACGCTCGCAGTAAAGGCCAAGCGATCCAACCGTCGTTGGTAAATTTTCTGCGCTTTGAAATTCCAGGAGTTGCTCTGGGAGCGTAGAAACTTGACCTGCGGTTTACGAATTTCCGATAGCCCAACCTCAGACAACCTAACCCCACAAGAAACCACAAACCAGGATGCTCCTGACATGGGGCCTGATGGGGCTGGTTTGTCCTGTCCTGGTAGCAGCGTGGTAGCAGATTGATTGTTGTAGGCCGAAGGTGGGTCCAGGGGGTAAGTCGCCTGTCTTGTCCGCTCCTACTGCGCCTCGATCGCCATTGATTCGGTTTCTGCAGGGGGATTAGCCTATTCCTATGATGCAGTATTTCTTCATCCGTCGTCCTCCAGCCTCAGAGAGGAGGTCTCGCCATGAAACCTGCCAGAAAACCCGATAAGCTTGCCTGCGATCGGGAGTCCTACAAGCTGGAGACGCTGGTGCTGCTTCCCGGCCTGGACGGGACGGAGGTCTTTTTCCGACCGCTGCTGGCGTCGTTTCCGGAGTGGATCAGACCGCACGTGGTCTCATTTCCTCCAGCAGGCGCCACTGAGTATGCGGACCTCCTCGCGATTGTGCGAAAAGCGGTATCAGCGATCCCAAGCTTCTACGTGCTGGGATCATCGTTTGCTGGGCCGCTCGCGCTCATGCTCGCGGAGGCAGAACCGGGCAAGGTTCGGGGTGTGATCCTGGCCACGACGTTTGTGAGGCCGCCGCGCAGGATCTATGTGCGAATGCGGTTCACCTCAGTTGCGCCGACTATCTGGTTGCTTCGCATCTGTCGTCACATTCCCGCCTGGCTTTCCAGAGGGCCGACCTATCAGCTTCGCCTGGATACGGCGGAGACTTGGAAACGTGTGACCGCCCATATAGTAGCAGCACGCATTCGGTCGCTGCTGAAGGTCGATGCGCGAGAACTTTTGAGGAGATGTCCGGCTCCGGTGCTCTGCATCGCAGGGAGCAATGACGGTGTTGTCCCCTGGCGCAATGTTGAGGAGATCGTCCGTGTACGACCGTCCGTGTCTGTGCGCAGGATCAAGGGCCGCCACTTCGCGATCTACACGAATCCGACGGCCACTACGGAGGCGATCACGGCGTTCATGGAAACAAAGAGGCAGGATGAGTAGCCCCACATGGATGTTAAAGGGATTGGTGGCTGGCCCTGTGACTCAGAAACTACTGATTTTAAGTAGCCACATGGCATTGCTTACGTGGAGCACTAACCCCACAAGAGACCACAAGCCGGGATGCTCGCGAAGCGGATCCCGATGGGGCTGGTTTGTCCTGTCCTGGTAGCAGCGGGGTAACAGACTCGGATTCCGCGACGCCAAAATGGCTGGGCTGGGGCGCACTTTAAGAGATTCTGATCCCCCGCGTACGGGTGGTTTTCTCAGTACTGCATTTGGGCCTATGCTATACCACCAAACAAGAGTGATGGTGCGTGGAGGACCTCTTGATTTTTACTCTTGGCGAACGGGTCGCCGATTTAGGCCTATTTACTTTGCAAGCCCTGGTGTTCCTCCTTGTTGGGGGCGCCATGATGATGCTCATCGACTGGACAGCGAGGCGTCTTGGCGGCGGCAAGGTGAGTCAAGCGCAGTATTTGACAGCGTTGGCGTTAAGTTTTTTCCTTGGGTTGTTTCTGCAGTGGGAAGAGAGCTATCGAAATTCCCAACCGCTGAAGACTCAAAACGAGTCTCTCTCCAGAGAAATAGCATCCCTCAGGAAGGATCTGGAAGCCAAAAATGAAAACGTAGAAACCCTCGAACGAAGATTCGACAAGTTCACTGCTCAGTTAACAGAAATCGGCAAGGATACAGGGAAGACGCTGCGTGCGTTACAGGAAAAGGTAAAAGAAAGAGAGAGCCAGATAGCCTCTCTCCAGAATCATGTTAATGAGAAGACAAGAAAGGCGGCGATGAGAAACCAGTTGGCTCAGTTTCGAGCCGAAGGCAATCGCATCATTGACAAAGCTCTATCGACTCCCGCATCCCGGCCGCCTGCTGATGAAAGAAAACAGTGGTTCGCCAAAACAATCCAATATCTGCGGCAGAATATGGATGCGGGTCATGTGGAAGAATTTAGAAATCCTCCAGCGCCTGCTCTGCATTTCGAAGGACTACCTGCAAGCCATGATGTGTTTGCAAGTGACGTGGAAGCCAGAGTGAAAGTGTTGCAAAAGTTTACCGACGAGTTGCGCGAAAGAAACTAGGACAAGCCGGTTTGACCATTTGGTTCTATTCAGATGGAGTGAGGCCATTTGTTGCGTTTTATGCCGTAGAATGAACACGCCGGGTACACATAGGGTTTCTATTTATAAATGGCTTTTGTAGATTCTCTCTTCACTAGCATCCCGCCCACGGGTTTTCCTTCGTGTCGCTGATCATGGAAGCCTGGAGATCCTTGCGGGGCACCGCTTCATGGCCGCACAGGTCTTGACACTGGGCGCGATGGTGTAGAAAAGCATCTGGGCTTTATCATTTTCCAACTGAAGTTGGGTCGCTAGGTCAACCGTTGCAGGAAAGGCATTCAAGCCTCGCAAGGTTGCAGTATAACAGAAGGATTGAAACGCCTGAGGAGCCCGCAGGCCCTCTCGATAATGATTGCTTGAAGGACGCATGACTTCCGACTACGATGCCGGCGTTATGAGACACCAGATTGATCAAATAGCGGATGAAGGCTCATATGACCAAGATTCTAGTCATAGACGATGATGCCCGCGACCGGGGCCTCCTAGCTGCCGTCCTAGAGGAAAGAGGATATGAAGTTATTTTGGCAGACAATGGTGGAACAGGGTTGATGTTATGTCACCGGCGAACTCCTGATGCTGTGGTGTTGGACCTCAACATGCCTGGAATAGACGGTCGCAGCTTACTGCGGCAATTGCGGATACTGCACCCCACCCTACCGGTCGTAGTTTTTAGTGGATTCAGCACAGAAGAGGTTGAGCAAGATATGCTGAACCAGGGTGCCACGGCCTTTATTCAGAAGGCATTTTCGCTGCATCAACTGGGGTCGGCATTGCAGGAGGTTCTGCCCTCTCCCACTCAAGCGGACAGCTGAATGGCCAGAACTTTTTAAACGCTCTTAGCACAAGCCTTGGCTGGTCACAGCGCATCGAGGACGTTCCCATAAAGTTTCATGCTGTGCTCTGCCTTGCGCTTAGGGGGCCATGGGCTGGTCCGGTTCCGGTCGGAGGGATCCCAGGCGCGTACTTGTAGGAGGTCGTCAGATAACTATACTAGCTACAACTCAAGGAGTAGTTATGAGTCCTGAGAACACACCTGAGCAGAGGCGAACCAGAAAAGTTCCCTCATTAGCTTGGCGAAAAGGCCAATCCGGTAATCCTGGCGGCAGACCGAAAGTTGCCGCTGAGGTTAAGGAAATCCAGAAAGTCCAACCTCAGACAACCTAACCCAAACCACAAATCAGGATGCTCCTGATATGGGGGTAGATGGGGGTGGTTTGTCCTGTCCTGGTAGCAGCGTGGTAGCAATGGAAGGACCGATCAGAACTGATCAGACACGATAGTTCGGCCACACTGTTCTTTGTACTCAAGCAGAAGAAGGGCCACATTACGGATAGAAAAAGCCACGCTCACTGTACGGGGATATTGCAATATTGTCCGGTGAAACCCTGCACACATGTGCAGGTGCCATAATAATCCACTGTGCCATGTCCATTGCACGTAGTGGCGTTGCCGTACTGACAACCGACACCGTTAAATCCGATATAGCAGCTACATAGCCCCGTGTAGGTATTGCACGCCCCTTGATTGGTACAAGGAGCGCCTCCGTAGGTCGGGCATTGGGGCAACGGCATGGAGCGCAGCGTCAACGGAGCCGTTCGCGTGATGCCTGCGACGCCAGCGGAAATCATAACTGAGGTGGTGGTCACTCCCCCCGTGGCAGTGTTCTGCAGTATCCCTGTGTGTATTGGGAATGTGGCCTGAGTCTGCCCTCCCGCAATGATTATGGCGCTTGGAACCATCGCAAAACCCGAATTGGAGGATAAACCGACTACAATGCCGTTCCCTGGGGCGGGAGGATCCAGCGAGACAATACCAGTCACCGCTGAGCCTCCGACGACACTGTTCGGACTCAGCGTGAGAGAGAGGAGCAGTCTGGTGTATGGCGTTAGTGTCTTTGTGGGGAGCGGAAGTGGCGTAGCACGTGACCGCACACCACTATACGTTCCTATCGCGTCAAGCGCCTTCCCATCCGGCGTCAGCAAGACAACATGGTGTTCATCTTCCTTGTACGGAATGGACAGGGCGAAGGGAGCACTTATCGTTTCTTCATGTTCCGTTGGCATGGCTTGGACAGTAACGGTTTGTTGCTTGCCTCCTTCTCTTGGGATGAGCCTCAGGACAGTGGGCTCGACCCGTTCCACTTGATAGACCCCAGGCGGAGCCACGGCATCCGAGCCGTCAGGCGAAGAGAAATGCACCGCCTGGGTCAGTGGGACGCTTGATGTCTCATGAGAGATTGGGACGGTGGAGCAGGCACTGAGAAGACCTATAAGGATAGCAATGTATTGCCTCGGCACGCCAGACCTCGCTACGGCATTTGTTGTGGTCGCTGATTGTGCTGTGACTTCACAAAAAATTCAAGTAATTAAGACTGCGTAAGACGTCCATTTCCCCGTCTCACCGTCCATGCCAGTGAGTCGGAAACGGTGAGAGAACGGTTCAAAGGAACCGTCAACCGAGAGACGTGCTCAATAAATACGAATTTTGCAGGTGGTCCAGACGGTGAATTGCAGATTCGCAACCTCATGGTTTCGTGACGGTGACCTGCGGTTTGTTAGACCTCCGGTCTGGACACAGATGTGACCTGTGTCAAACCTTGAAGAGCCTGAACGTTAGTCATGATGTTCAGGCTGTCCAAAATCCTTGTTCGGTTTCAGGTTCCTAGACATCGATTTTTCAGGGCTTTGGTTTTGAGTTTGCTAATGACCCAATTTCTGGCCAGAGAGATCTCGTACAACGGCAACGTACCGATCATCGGACATCTTCGTTGCACTGATTTCGACCGAGATGACAGTCCCATCTTTTCGCTGTAACAGTCGGTTAAAACGCAAGGGCTTGTCATAGCGAACTTGTTCGAGGCGCTGCTGAGCGAGGGATTTTTCTTCAGGAATATAGGTGTCCTTCACATGAAGTTGGAGCAACTCTTCTCTCGTGTACCCAAACATTTCACAGACCCTCGAATTCGCCATTCTGAAGTATCCAGCTAGATCTAACACCACAACGCCGTCCGAAGCCTCCTCCATCAAGAGTCGATACTGACGTTCACTTTCTTGCAGCGCCGCTTCCGCTCGCTTGCGCTCGGTAATATCTTGAGCAAACACCAGGACTCCGATCACGTTCCCCTGGTGATCACGGTAGGGCACCTTGTCCGTCTGTATCCAGCGTTTCTCACCAGATGCCGCTTGGTATAGTTCGACAATGCCGAGTTTGGGCATGCCCGAAGCGATGACCTGCTGGTCATCCTGGTAATATTGTTCCGCTTCCTCCGGGTAGAGGTCAGAGGTGGACTGGCCTTCCACTTCTGCCACAGTCTTGTTGATGGATTCAGCCGCGTGTCGGTTCGCTCGTAGGATGCGATTGTGGGTATCCTTGTACCAGACCATGGCCGGAATGAGGTCCAACAGGACCTGTTGCTCGATCTGCTGCTGCAGAAGCTTCCCTTCAGCCTTCTTTCGCAGAGTGATGTCGCGGACAATGCCACAGCTAAACATCTGCCCTCCGAATTTCCATGTGCCGAGCGACACCTCAATGGGAAATTCGCTCCCGTCTTTTCTTAAGCCATAAAATTCGATCGTTCTACCAGTCAAGGGTGATAGGCCAGTGGCCTTGGCACTCTCAAGCCTACGCTGATGGTCCTCCCGGTACCGAGTCGGCATGATTATGGTCAACGGCTGTCCTAGAATCTCTCCCTCTGTATGGCCAAAGAGCAGTTCGGCAGCAGTATTCCATGAGACAATCTTCCCGTCGCCATCAGCGAGCACAATCCCGTCCGGTGCGGTCTGGACAACATGGCGAAACTGCGCTTCACTCCCACTCAAGGCGTGCTCGACACGATTCATCTTGAGCACCAATCTCCGTACCTCAACGGCTTGACGGAGAATGATTCTGAGCTCATCCTTGTTGTGGGGCTTAGTGATGTAGGCAAAGGCGCCCCGGCGGAGGGCCTCCACCGTGTGGCTGTCTTGTGTGGATGCGGTGAGGACAATGACTGGTAGGAGGGGGTCGAGTTCCTCCAACCCACGAAGGACCGCGAACCCGCTCAGATCCGGCAACCCCAGATCCAGGATCACTGCCCCAAACTGGCTCTGTTCGGCTTCGTGCAGGGCCTCCCGTCCCGTCATCACACTGCGCACCGCATACCCTTCATGTCGCAGGAGATCTTCGAGAACCAGACAGATATCTGGTTCATCATCCACAATGAGCACGGACGTAAAATGTGACGGGAGTTGTTCGACGCTCATCATCTCACCGAAATAGGGTTAAACTTGGAACCATTTTGATGAGTAGCCCTTTGGACAACAACCCGTGGCAGCCCTCGTCGAATCATTCGTTTTTGGAACAGGCGGAAGGATACGTCAAAGTCTTCAAAAAATCGACTTCTCTGGTCTCGACTAGAGAGAGGTTTTTGAGTGCTGTACTTATCGGCGGGATGGTCAGATCAACGAGGCTCATGTTGCTCGTACTCCCAGCCCTCTATGCCTTCTGGCAGAGCCGACCTATTGGCAGGGGATCGGCCAGGAGTGCGGTCGAATAGGACAGAATTCCCGCGACGGACTCTAGCAGGAACATTCCGACATTGATCCCAGGACGATGCGAAAGACGCAGCGTTGCTGTTCCGAAATCGTGATGACCCTGCAACAGTCGTCCATTGATCATGCATCATACACGCGCTCGATTGGCCGCAGTCGAAATTTCCTCACTGCCCTTGCTTGGTTGGGTGATGAACGCCGCGGGCCGCGAAGCTGGGACGGTCGGGATTGCATCACGCTGAGCGGTCGGAAAAGTCTCCCGGTACCTTTGTTCCCTTGAAACTTTATTGGTTTGCCATAGCTACGGGCCGCCAATTGCCGATGTGTCTTTCACATGGCCCAAATCATTTAGAATCTCTATGAGGTCATGGACTACGCTCAAGGCCATTTCTGGGCTCACGGGCCGTCCCTCTTCCAACGCATTCTCAGGGTGGGTGCGCTTATATACGAGTCGTAGCTTCTGGCAGAGGGTGAAGGTGAGCCAGGATAGGAGAGGTTTCCCGACCTTCAATTGAGCGAAAATATCTTCCAGCTTTGCATGAAAGGGATCGCTCTGGGGTTTCCCGCTCTTTTCTGTGATGAGAGCCTCCGCAATGTCTTTGGCCCTTGCGATAGCTCCTCTGTAGGAATGTGTGATGACACATCGTTGTAACTCATCGTAGTGACTTGCAATTTCTTTTCGCCGATCCGCATTGCGCAGGCTTGACAGATCTAGCATTGGGAATCCCGAAGCCAAGAGAAGAGGTGTCAGTGTGAACAGTGGGCCTCCCCACGCGTCGCGTTCTATACGGTGGATTCTCCAGATATTTGTCGGGCCGCCTTCCCCTGTAATGAAAAGTCCTGGCTTCAACCGTCGTACGTCTGAGTCCCAAGGCTGACCGTTGTCTCCAATTGGATATAGCACATCAGCCGATAATGTACTTCTGCCTTTATTCGCATAGAGAGTGTCTTGGCCGCCAAGATAAAATAGTCGAGCTGCTCGATATGGCGGCCCGTCGGGTGAAGGTAGCAGTTGAAGCATTTGCTTTGGCTTCGGTTCTTTGAGAGTCGTAAGGATGCTCGGCCATGATTGTTGGAGTTGTTCTTCAGATGCTACATAGCAAGCTCGGACAAGAAAAGGTTGTGGGTCAAGCGGAAAGCCTTCTTGACTAACATTGTCGCGACTGAAGACCTTGCCCTTATACAAAAAAAGCGCTTGGGCTGTTGTGGCATGCTGATCCATATAGATAGCCTTACTTTCTCTTCGGGAATTGAGATTGGGGACAGGCTACTTTCCTATGGGGGAAGTGTCAACGGGGCGAGGTGAGAAATGCACGTATTCGAAAGGGGGGCGCCACGTAATGGTGGGTCCTTCTACCTACCTCATTCATGTGGTGACGTAGATGGGTTCCCTCGGGTCTTTCTTCGTCCCTGCCGAGTTCCCTTTTTTACGGGCGCATGTAATTTCTGAACTGCTTTCATTTCGTGTGCACGCAGGGCGCCATTCAAATATCCGATGACATATGCCAGGGTACTCTTTAAAATTCGAAGATTGTCCAAAAGATTCTCGTGGCGTGTCTTTGTGAATCTGGGTCCCAAGGGGCTGCCAACCCTGGCGATATCGTTCTCCGTTATGACTTTGTCGAGCTGGTGCGCACATTCGTTCCGAACCTTATTAAGCTTTCTAAGCGATGAAATAATTGGGTCAGAAAGTAGCTCCATCGCAGCGGTGAGGGTTAGCTTCTGGGAGTAGGTTAGACTACCTTCATCCAAAATGCGGTCTCCACGAGGGAGCCCAGCCAAAACAAGCTGCTCCAGCAAGGTTTCTGTGAGTAGGTGTGCTCTGAGAACGACCATCACAAGATCCTGCTCGTTCGAGATGGCCTTATTGTAATTCTCGAGGCCTTTGCCTTTGGCCAAGTCTTCAAGCTTTCTAGGTCCGTTTGTTGGCATAATGAATGGTCTCCCCTTGGCGCTTTTAGGAAATTAGCCTCAGAACATTAATGTTCTGAGGCTACCATGTCCGTCTGATCGTGCGCACTTCAGGAGCACAGGGCGACGTGGGTGTCATTCCACCCCATTCTCACTCACAGCGCTCCAAACGTCCTCTCAAAAAACTGCTTGGTCAGCGGTCATGTGTTGCTCGATGTCCGACTGCAAATGCCTCGCTCCCGCCTGCCAGTCTTCGGTGGCGTAGCCGACACGGCGGGCGAGAAAGATGAACTCTTCCGAATCGGGCGGAGGGAGTACAAGATCCTTGGCGTTTCCCCGGACCATGCGCAATCCGTCGATCAATGTTCTGGTGAAGAGGTAGGCCTTCCGGAGGCTCTCTCCATCGGTGCGCGAGACCAATCCTTCGTCCACCAACGCGGCGAGTGCCTGCAGGGTATTCGGCGTACGCAGGCTCGGGCGGTCGTGCCCGTGCATCACTTGTAGATATTGCACCGCATATTCGATATCGATGACTCCGCCGTGGCTGTACTTCACGTTGACTTCTCCCGGCTTGACCAGTTGCTTGAGTTGCTGTCTTCGCAAATCGAGCGCTGTTGCAAGGTCCCAGGGGACGCCGCTATAGACGAACGAGTCTCGATGTGTTTCCACCTGTCGGCCCAATGACGCATCGCCGGCGATATGCCGGAGTTTGATGAGGGCTTGCCGCTCGAATGGCGCGGCCAGTCCGGTCGGACTGTAGTAGCGACAGGTCTCCTCGAACGCATTGGCCAGCGAGCCCTTGCCTCCATGCGGCCGCAATCGCACGTCGAGGTGAAAAATGCCTTCCTGTTTGGCTTCGATCCATTGAAGCAGCTCTTGAGCGAGTCGTTCAAAATATTCCGAGTTCTCAAGTTTCGTCTTGCCGTTCGTGCTGCCCTGTCCTCCGTAGACGAACAAGACCTCGATGTCCGACGCATAGCCGAGTTCCCGTCCGCCGAACTTGCCCAGGCCCAGCACTGCAAACGGACAGGGTTTCTTGTTCTGGAGCAGGGGACGGCCATAGTCCCGGCCCAGCTTTGTTTGGCAATCGACGACGCTGCGGGCCATGATGACCTCGGCGAGTTGCGTGAGGGCCAGGGAGAAATCGGTCAGGCTGCTCGAAGGTTCGACGATGTGTTTCATGTCGATCCGGAACAGCTCACGGTCTTTAAACCGGTTCAAGGCCTCCTTTCGCGCCTCGTCTGTTTTGGCGCGAGCGACCAGACGGTCGAGCTCTTTCCGGAGGGTCGCTTGCGGCTTGATCAGGGGTGCATCCCGGTATTCCGTGAGCATCGGGAGCAGGTTGCCGTGCTGGCGCCGAAGAAAATCTTCCCACAAGAAGTCGCTGGCGCCGAGCAGTCGTGCGAGCAGGGGGAACGTTTTTTTATCGCTGACGAAGTCGAGCGCCTGGTTCTTGCCCTTCTTGCCCTGGTCTTTCACGATGAGATCCAGGAACTGGTCGAACGATTCAAGGGCCTTGGCCGGGTCGGGTGCCCAGGTCAGGGCATGGGTGAATTGTTTGATGAGGACGGCGGTCAGCCGCAGCTGCTGCTGATCTGCCTGGTCGAGGAGCTTCTGCCCATAGCGATTCCTGACGTGGAAGCGGTCATGCAATTTGGTTCCGTCGTTTTCGAACTGGGCCTTGGTGATGTAGATGTTCCGCATGGCCAGGGCATTCGCGAAGGCATAGAGAAAGGCCGGGGTATCATCCGATCGGATGTCCATGATCGTATCGGTCGGTGATTGGCTATTGTCGAAGGTGATCTGCACCGTATGGAGCAGGCCGGTGAAGGCACTGCGCTGCTTGCCCAATCGTTCGACGAGCCGGCGGTTGACATATTGGCGTGCCTCTTGGAACCGACCGGCATCCAGCAGTTGAATGGTCTCGGTGACCGTCTGTCGGAGGGTATCTTGTTGCTGCGAGGAAAAGCCGGTTCGGTCTACGGGATGCACGAGGAACACATCGACGATTTTCTTGCGGCTCAGGCCGGGCCGTGCCTTTGGGACGGCGGATCGGCGAGGGTGCATCGCGCTGCGACGATGGAGCGGCCTCGCCAAACGTATAGATCCGTCCTTCTTCGATATTGAGTCCGAAGGCCGAGAGTAAACCGCAGATGGCGGAGAATTCTGAAAAGTAATCATAGGCGACGATGCTGATTTCTGATTGTCCTGCTCGTGTGTCGAGCACCGATAATTCGCAGGGGTGGTCCGGTGTGAGTCGGCTGGCAAGTTGAACATGATGCGCGATGGTGTCCGGTTGGAACCGCTCGAAGTACTCGGGGTCCATCCGTGACACGAAATCCCGGAGCACCTCATCATCGACATCCGGACAGAGAGGGGCCAGGGTCTTGATGATCGATTCGCGTGATCGAGGCCCATCCGTCATGGCCTGGAGTATAGCCGAAGCGGGGTTCATTGTGTGAGTTCCGGTGGGCCAGTATAATGCCTCCCCATGGCAGTTCGTCCCAAGAAGCACGCGCCGCGCAAGTTTGCCGCTCCCAAGATCGAACGGGCACCTCGACCGGATCCAACCCCTCTCATATTAGCGTCCGGGCTGGAAGCAACCCAGGTTGAAACAATCTTGCAATCCTACGGACTCCATCGCATTCAGGATGCCGATGCGAATCTGCAGTCGATGGCCGGTGATCCACACACGAGACGCCAACTCGCCGAGATCCTGCCCGCCTTGCTTGAAGCCATTGGGCGGACGGCCGATCCGGATCAGGCCTTGAACCACTGGGAACGTTGGCTCGCCAGCGGCATCAGTCGGTCGGCCGTTCTGGATTACCTGCGCAGCTCTCCCCGCATGTTGGATTTGGTCTGCGCGATTTTCGGGAACAGCGACTCGCTTGGCTTCACCCTCGTCCGCGATCCGCTGTTGCTGTACTGGCTGGCCGAACAGAATGTGTTGTCCACCGCGCCGACCAGGGAGGGGATGGAACGTACGATCCGGCAAAGTCTGGAACGTGTGACCGCCACTGAACTCAAGTTGGACGCGCTCAGACGGTTCCGTCGTCGAGAGATGCTGCGCATCGGCGTGCGAGACCTCTTACGGTTGGCAGATGTGGTGGAAACCACCGCCTCCCTCTCCGATCTGGCCTCGGTCCTCATCGATGCCGCCTATCGTATTGTGGATACCGATTTACGGGACCGGTACGGTGTTCCCATGCATCAGAATCGGCAGGGGCGGTGGGTGGAGACCGGCTTTACCGTCATTGGGATGGGGAAGCTGGGCGGACATGAACTCAACTACAGTTCCGACGTGGACCTGCTCTATGTCTGTGAATCCCATGGGGGAGAAACCAGGTCGGCTGCGTCCGGGCGCGCGAAGGTAAAGGGCCCTGCGAAGGGCGGGCTGTCCAATGAGGAATATTTTGAAATTCTCGCGCGGGAGCTCACGAAGGCGCTGACCGAACAGACTCAGGAAGGGTTCGTCTATCGCGTGGACCTCCGCTTGCGGGCAGAAGGTTCGGTGGGACAGCTCACTCGTTCGCTCGACGACTATGCGACGTACTATCGGACCAGAGGACAAGTGTGGGAACGGTTGGCCTTGCTGAAATCCTGGCCCATCGCCGGGTCGCAGGAGGTCGGGAGATCGTTCATCAAGATGGTGCGACCCTTTGTGCTGGCCTCCCCATCGAAAGGGCAGGATATCGAACATTGTCTCGCGATTGTGAAGGATGTTCGATCGGTCAAGGAGCGGATTGATATCAAGATGGGAGAGCGCGGACATGAGCGGCGCAACGTGAAGCTGGGCGTCGGAGGCATCCGCGAGATTGAGTTCTTTGTCCAAACGATCCAAGTGCTTGCCGGTCGTCGAGTGCCCGGGATCTTGGACCGGGGGACGATCGGATCATTGGCGCGACTCCACCAGGCAGGCATTCTTTCAGCGCAACAGCAGAGCGGTCTCACCCGCGCGTATCAGTTTCTCCGGGACGTCGAGCATAAACTGCAGATGGTCCACGACCTGCAAACACACGCGTTGCCGGATCAAGAGGACGAACTGGAACGTTGCGCGATCCGCATGGGCTATGACGGAGCCGATCGATCGGCCGCGCTCAAACAGTTTCAAGCCGACCATGCCGCCCACACGACCCTCGTGCATGACATCTTCCGCTCGTTCTTCGAAGACTCCCAAGACGTCTCGATTCCTCAAAGCCACTCTGCGCGCGATGGCCGCCACGCGTTAACGGGTGGCAGAATGTTCGTCGGCGTAGCGCAGGTCACGATCGCTGGCTAACGAGAGATATGCCTCTCCCCATTGATGCGGACTTTCGAGATTCCAAGCTTCCTCGATATTGATCGGCTTGAACCGCAGGCCGTAAATCCCGCCATAGATGAGGTGTGTGAGCCCCGCGCCAGAATCTTCAACCAACTGGGCGTAGGCCGGGCAGGCAGGCGTTCGTTCATCGTCGCTCCAGCCAGTGATCCAGTACCACTCTCCGGAGGGATTTCGGTCATAGAGCTTTACCTGTAAGACCGGTCGAGCGGGCCGAATGTCCTTGAAGCGCCCGAAAAAACCGGCTTCACAATTGTCGTTTGATTCGACTTCCACGATCATGGACGTTTCCTCAACTCATTCCACCGGCGCTCATTCTAGCGTAATAAGGGGCCAAGAAACACGAAGGGCCCAGCGGGGTGACCCGCTGAGCCCTTCGTTGCTGAAAGCTGACCGCTTTCAGCGTCTCTTCTTAGTACATGCCTTCCATGCCGTGGTTGTGTCCACCTGCACCGCCGGCTGGCTTCCTTCTTCTCTTCCGGCATCTCGGTGATCATGACCTCGGTCGTGAGCATCAAGCCCGCCACGCTCGCCGCGTTCTGCAACGCGCAACGCGACACCTTCGTCGGATCGATGATGCCGGCCTTGATCATGTCCACATATTCTTCGGTCGCGGCGTTGTAGCCGGCGCTGGGGTTCTTGTCATTGCGGACTTTTTCGACAACGACGGAACCTTCCATTCCGGCGTTGACCACGATCTGACGAATCGGCTCTTCGAGCGCGCGGCGGATGATGTTCACACCCACCTGCTGCTCGGCGATCAGCTTGAGCGAATCCAAGCGCGTCGATGCAGCGGAGATAGGCCGTTCCGCCGCCAGGGACGATGCCTTCTTCGACGGCTGCCTTGGTGGCGTGCAAGGCGTCTTCGACGCGCGCCTTCTTTTCCTTCATTTCGGTCTCGGTCGCGGCGCCGACGTTGATGACGGCCACGCCGCCGACGATCTTCGCGAGGCGCTCCTGGAGCTTCTCGCGATCGTAGTCCGAGGTCGTCTCTTCGATCTGGGCCTTGATCTGCTTCACGCGGCCTTCGATCTTCTTCGGATCGCCATAGCCTTCCACGATCGTGGTGTTGTCCTTGTCGATCGTGACGCGCTTGGCGCGGCCGAGGTCCGTGAGCTTCACGTTTTCCAGCTTGATGCCGATATCTTCCGAAATCACCTGGCCGCCGGTCAGGATCGCAGATGTCCTCCAGCATGGCCTTGCGGCGATCGCCGAAGCCCGGGGCCTTGATGGCCGCCACGTTGAGCGTGCCGCGGAGCTTGTTGACCACCAGAGTGGCCAGCGCTTCGCCTTCGACTTCTTCCGCGATGATGACGAGCGGCTTGCCCATCTTGGCAACCTGCTCGAGGACCGGCAGGAGGTCCTTCATGCTGCTGATCTTTCTTTTCAGTGATGAGGATGAGCGGGTCTTCCATGACGGCTTCCATCCGCTCGGCGTTGGTCACGAAGTAGGGGGAGATGTAGCCGCGATCGAACTGCATGCCCTCGACGACGTCCAACGAGGTGGTCATGGACTTGGCTTCTTCGACCGTGATCACGCCATCCTTGCCGACCTTCTCCATCGCTTCCGCGATGAGGTCGCCGATGGTCTTGTCGTTGTTGGCTGAGATCGTCCCGACCTGGGAGATTTCGGTCTTGTTCTGGCAGGGCTTGCTGAGCTTCTTCAGCTCGCCGATCACGACTTCGACGGCCTTGTTGATGCCCCGCTGGATTTCCATCGGGTTCGCGCCGGCGGTGATGTTCTTCACGCCTTCACGATAGATCGCCTGGGCCAACACGGTGGCGGTCGTGGTTCCGTCGCCCGCCGTATCGCTGGTCTTGCTGGCGACTTCGCGGACGAGCTGGGCGCCCATGTTCTCATAGGGGTTCTTGAGTTCGATTTCCTTGGCGACGGTCACGCCGTCCTTGGTGATCGTCGGGGCGCCGAACTTCTTGTCGAGAATCGCGTTCCGGCCCTTCGGACCGAGTGTTGCCTTGACGGCGTCGGCGAGCTGGTTCACCCCTCTCAGGATGGACGCGCGCGCTGCGTCGCCGTACATAAGTTGCTTTGCCATTGTGTTCCTCCGTTAATACAGTATCGTCGTCGTGTGTTGGGTATGGCATGATTAGCTGGTGAAGATGCCGAGGATGTCTTCTTCCTTGAGGATCAAGCACTCTTCGTCTTCGATGCGGAGCTTGCTGCCTGAGTACTTGTCGAACAGGACCTGGTCGCCGACTTTCACGTTCTCAACCTTCTTGCCGATGGCTTGAACGATGCCCCGTTGCGGCTTTTCTTTCGCGCTGAATCCGGCACATAAATCCCGCCGGAGGTCCGGTCCATTTCCTCGGTGTAGGTGACGAATACCCGGTCACCCAGAGGCTGGAACCCCTTGGTAAGTTCTTTCCGTCTTCTCCTTGGCTGCAGTGCTCATAACAACACCCTCCTCGTAAGGTTAACCCAGTGAATGTCAACGATGTAGAACAGGTTCGAACTCGGTGGCGTAATCGTCATACTCCCGAACGAGCAGAAGTCCTGATCTGCTACACGGGAGTGAAGAGATAGCCCCTGGTTCGTCCAAGTCAAGGGGGAGAAATAGGAATATTCTTCCACGCCCTCAGAACCGGGACAGAGGATCATAACCTATTGAGAATGCGGTATTCTAGACCTTCTTTGCGATAGGGAGGACTAGGTGGCGGTCAGATCCTCAAGCGGTCGAAATCCTTGACGTCTTTCTTGATGTAGTCGCGCAAGCGCTTGATGATGCGCGCCTCCAGTTGCCTGGTTCGCTCTTTGGTGATGGAGTATTTGGCGCCGAGGTCGTCCAGGGTGAGCGGGGTTTCCGAGAGAATCCGGTTCCGTAGGATGTCTTCGTCCCGTTCGTCGAGCGTCTTGACGAATTCGGCCAGTTTGGCACGGAAGAGTGTCTGTAGTTGGGTTTGCGCAAGCTGCTCGTCCGCCGGAACTTGCTGGGAGGGGAGCACATCCAGGAGGCTGCCTTCCTGGTCCTCGCCGATCGGCTGGTCCAGCGAGAGTTCCCAGTTGCCCAGCCGCTGACCCATCTCGATGACGTCACGCTCGCGCACGTTCAAGCGGTCGGCGAGCAATTTCGTGTCCGGAGCGAAGCCTTCCCGTTCAAGCTTGGCCTTCTCCTTTTTGAGGTTGTAGAACAGCTTCCGTTGGTCCTGGGTCGTCCCGATCTTGACCAGCCGGTAGGTGTTCAGCAAATAGCGAAGGATATAGGCGCGGGACCACCAGGCGGCATAGGCGTAAAAGCGCACGTTCTTCGACGGGTCGAACTTCTTGATGGCATGCATCAGCCCGACGTTGCCTTCCTGAATGAGGTCCATGTGGTCGGCGCCGGTGTGGAGATATTCGGCGGCAATCGAAAGGGACACGCGCAGGTTGGCCATGATGAGTTTCACGGCGGCGTCGCGGTTGCCTTGCACCCGATATTCATGGAACAGGCGCAGTTCTTCTTCTTTGGAGAGATAGGGATAGCGTCGGACCTCGGCGAGATATTGCTGGAGCGCCGTAACGGGGACGACATCGTGGCTGTCGGACGGCGCCTGTCCGTCCGGTTCGGGCCGGTCGGGCAGGGCCGTCACGGTCTCCGCCTTGTGTGAGGTCCTCGTCCGAAGGCTCGACGATTTCCGGTTCGATGGGATCTTCGTGCAGCTCGTCTTTTTGGCGTGCCTTCATCGGTGGGCTGACTATAACAGAACCTGGTTTCGAGACAAACCGTACTCTTGTGCTAGGGAAAATGGATCCCGCCTTGCAGGATGGAAAGCCGGTCCCCTATAGTGAGAGGTTCTCGCGTTTCGGCGATTGACAGATAGTACTTCTAGCGGGGAAGCATGTTTTCATTGAACACGTTGGTTTCCGCGGTGCGGAGCGGGCACTGGCCGTCGCTCCTCGGCGCATGGCTGCATTTCGAAGTCAGCTTTATGGTCTGGCTCTTGATCGGCGCGCTCGGCGTGCCCATCGCGGAGGATTTCGGATTGAGTTCCACGCAGAAGGGATTGCTGGTGGCCTGCCCGCTGCTTGGCGGCTCACTCCTGCGCGTGGGAGTGGGACTGGCGAGCGATCGACTGGGAGCCAAGCGGACCGGTCTCTATCTGCTCGGAGGCGTGACGGGTGCTGTCATATGGGGCTGGCTTGGCGCGACCAGTTATATCCAGATGCTGGGCGTCGGCCTGCTGATGGGATTTGCCGGAGCCAGTTTTGCCGTGGCCCTACCGATTGCGAGCCGGGCCTATCCGCCCGCGCATCAGGGTTTGGCGATGGGCATTGCCGCATCGGCAAATAGCGGTACGGTGCTGGCGATGTTTTTTGCGCCACGGGTGTCCCAGCTCGTCGGTTGGCATGGGGTTTTCGGCTTGATGGCCATTCCGCTGTCGCTCACGGCAATTCTGTTTTGGATGCTTGTCCAGTCGGATGCGGGCCAGTCTCGCACGGAGCGGCATCGGCTGTGGTGGAACGATCTGGCCGAGATGCTGCGTCGACCCTCGGCATACTGGCTCTGTGGCTTGTACGCCGTGACGTTCGGAGGGTTCGTGGGATTGTGCAGTATGCTCCCGATTTTTCTCCACGATCAGTATGGGCTGGATGTGGTCGAAGCCGGCTCGGTGACGGCGCTGTGCGGATTGCTTGGAAGCCTGATTCGTCCGCTGGGTGGATTCGTTGCGGATCGGCTTGGAGGTATGACGGTGCTGGGGCCGGTTCTTGCGGCCATCGCCGGATTGATGACAGGCTTGGGGCAACTGCCTCCGATCGAATGGGCCTTGTCGATCTTGATAGGAACCATCACGGTCATGGGCTTCGGCAACGGCGTCGTGTTTCAGGTCGTGTCGGAACGGTTTCCGAAGCGGATCGGCATCGCGTCCGGCATCATCGGCGCCGCCGGCGGATTCGGCGGGTTTTTATTGCCGCTCTGGCTCGGGGCCTTGAAGGATCTTTCCGGCACGTTCAGACCGGGGCTCTGGCTCTTTGCCGCCTTGTCGCTCGCCGCCGCAGCCAGCGTTGCCTTGGCCCTCAGGCGGGCCGGTGACGGGAGCGATTCGGAACGCTGAAAGGGCCGTTTTTTCCCGTTGACAGTGAGGGTCGAAACAGAGTTATGTGGTGCGTCAGCAGCGGGCGATAACTCCGCGGAATTGTAGGAAACCATGGCCTCTCCCTTTCACAGCATCGAAGACGCAATCAGGGACATCAAAAAGGGCAAATTCATCATTCTCGTCGACGATGAAGACCGTGAGAATGAAGGCGATCTTGTCATCGCGGCCGAACACGTGACACCTCATGCCATCAATTTTATGGCCAAACATGCCCGGGGCTTGATCTGTCTCGCTCTGACCCCTCAACGAGTCGAAGAACTCCAGCTCCCGCAGCAGGCGGCTGAGAACACCGCCACGTTCGGTACCGCCTTCACCGTGTCCATCGATGCACGGAAAGACATTACGACGGGAATTTCTGCGGCGGATCGGGCCACGACGATTCATGTGGCGATCGATCCGAAGTCCAAGCCCGGCGACCTGGCGCGGCCCGGCCATATTTTCCCCTTGAAGGCGCAGCAAGGCGGCGTGTTGAAGCGCGCGGGCCAGACGGAAGGCTCCGTCGATCTGGCGCGGTTGGCCGGGCTCACTCCCGCCGGCGTCATCTGCGAAATCATGAACGAGGACGGCACCATGGCGCGCGTGCCGGAGCTGACGAAGTTTGCCAAAGCGCACAAGCTGAAGATGGTGACGATCAAGGCGCTGATCGAATACCGCATGCAGCGCGAGACCTTTGTGCGGCGGATGGCCAGCGCGCGGTTGCCGACGATGTTTGGTGATTTCGAGGCGGTGGCGTTCGAGAACGAAATCGACGGCATCACGCACATTGCGCTGGTGAAAGGGCGCGTGGAGGGAGGCGATCCGACCCTGGTGCGCGTGCACTCGGGCTGTCTGACGGCCGATGCGCTGGGATCGTTGCGGTGCGACTGCCGAGACCAGCTTCATCGGGCGATGGAGGTGATTCAAAAGGAAGGCCGCGGGGTCCTGCTCTACCTCAATCAAGAAGGGCGCGGCATCGGCCTGCTGAACAAGATCAGGGCCTATGGGTTGCAGGATGAAGGCAGCGATACGGTCGAGGCGAATCTGAAGCTGGGATTTAAGGCCGACCTGCGCGATTATGGCGTCGGGGCGCAGATTCTCGTCAATCTCGGGCTGCATCAGATCAAGCTGATCACGAACAATCCGCGCAAGATCGTCGGCATCGAAGGCTATGGGCTGAAAGTCGTCGAGCGGGTGCCGATCGAAATTCACCCGCATGCGGCGAATGTGAAGTATCTGCGCACGAAGAAGAAGAAAATGGGGCACATTCTTAAAAAGGTGTGACTGGCTGCTGAAAATGGCCCCCAGCTTCGTTCTCTAGGCTCATCGAAATCCTTCGCCTTCTCATCATATTGAGGTTGCAGTCCCTATGGAAAAAATTGGTCAATGAAGCTACGAAAAGGTTCACATGATGCGACGGGATTGCGGTTCGGCGTTGTCGTTGCGAAGTTCAATAAATTCGTCACCAGTAAACTGCTGAGTACCTGCGTTGAGGGGCTGACCAAACACGGGGTCAAGGACGAGGACATTGAGGTGGTGCGGGTGCCGGGGGCGTTCGAGCTTCCGTTGGTGGCGCGGACGATGGCGCGGACGAAGCAGTTCGATGCGGTGATCTGTCTCGGAGCGGTCATTCGCGGCGACACGCCACATTTCGATTACATTAGTGCGGAAGCCAGTCGCGGGATCGGGCAGGCGGCGTTGGATACCGATGTGCCGATCATCTTCGGCGTGCTGACGACTCATACGGTTGCGCAGGCGATTGAGCGGGCTGAGTCGTCCAAATTCAATCGTGGCGGAGAAGCGGCCAAGTCCGCGATTGAAATGGCGACGGTCATGCGTCTGTTGCGAGCGAGTGAGGACATTCCACTGAGTGCGGATGTTACGCAAGTCGGGAGAGCGAAGAAGCGGGCCCCGCGAAAGCGCAAGGCTTAGCCATGGGATCCCGCCATCAAGCCAGGGAGCGCGCGCTCCAGATTCTGTTTCAATACGATATTCACGGCAGGCCGGGCCTGTGGCTGGATCTGTTCTGGAAGGAGAACGAAGCCACGGATGAGGTGAAGGCCTTTGCCGAGCAACTCGTGGCCGGGGTGCTGAAGAAGAAGCACGAGCTGGATGCCCTCATCGGGAAATATGCCACCAATTGGAAAATCAGTCGCATGCCGATTGTGGACCGCAATATCCTGCGGGCGGGCGTCTATGAACTGCTGTGGATGGACGACGTGCCGGCCAAGGTGACGGTGAACGAAGCCATCGAACTGGCGAAAAGTTTCGGCGACGACGAAGCATCGAAGTTCGTGAACGGCATTCTGGATCAGGTCTTGAACAAGGAATTGGCGCTGGCCTCCAAACGACGTGAGGCGTCAGGCGTGGAAGCGTGAGGCGAAAGTGATACGGATGAAGACGCTGCTGCCTCTGTGACCCCTTACGCCTAGCCCCTCACGCCTAACGGAGAAGAGATGATTGATCGCTATACCCGTCCCAGGATGAAAGCCATCTGGGAATTGAAGCGCAAGTACGAGATCTGGCTCGAAGTCGAGCTGGCCGCCTGCGCGGCGTTCGAACGGGCCGGGCAGGTCCCGCGCGGCACCGCGGCTCGTATCGGGAAGAAAGCCAAGATCGACGTGACGCGGATCGCCAGGATCGAGAAGGTGACGAAGCACGATGTGATCGCCTTTCTCGAATCGCTCACGGAGTCGGTCGGGCCGGAGCATCGGTTCCTCCATATGGGGCTGACCTCGTCGGATATTGTGGATACCTCGTTGGCGGTGCAGATGACCGAGGCGCTCGACCTCATTCTCGACGATCTTGAAGAGTTGATTGCCGTGTTGAAGCGGCAGGCGCTGCGGTACATGAACACGGTGATGGTCGGTCGCTCGCACGGCATCCATGGCGAACCGGTCTCGTTCGGCTTCAAGCTGGCCATTTGGTATGAAGAAGCCTGCCGGCACCGGGAGCGGCTGACGCACGTTCGCCGGGATATCGCTGTGGGCAAGCTCTCCGGCGCGATGGGAACGTTCGCGCATCAAGGGCCTGAAATGGAAGAGTATGTCTGCGCTCGCTGGGGCTCACGCCTGGACCCGGTCTCCAATCAAATCGTGCAGCGCGATCGCCATGCGGCCTATGCCTCGGCCTTGGCGCTGTTGGCTGCCAGCATCGAAAAATTCGCGACGGAGATTCGCCACCTGCAACGGACCGAGGTGCTCGAAGCGGAAGAGTATTTTTCGGAAGGACAGAAGGGGTCATCGGCGATGCCGCACAAGCGGAACCCGATCGCCTCGGAGAATCTCTGTGGACTGGCGCGCGTCGTGCGGGGCAATAGTCTGGCGGCGATGGAAAATGTCGCGCTGTGGCATGAGCGTGACATCAGCCATTCGTCCGTCGAGCGCGTGATCATGCCGGACAGCACGATTCTGATCGATTATATGCTGGCCCGGATTACCGACGTCATCCAGCATCTGGTGGTCTACCCCGCC
Organism: Nitrospirota bacterium; assembly: GCA_963729585.1. Taxonomy (GTDB): domain Bacteria; phylum Nitrospirota; class Nitrospiria; order Nitrospirales; family Nitrospiraceae; genus Palsa-1315. Next base: position 478,900 of record CAVSOJ010000025.1, on the reverse strand, counting down.
AATATGAAACGCAACCTCGATCTCACCGGGGGACTGGTCTATTCGCAACGGCTGCTGCTGTTGCTCATTGGGAAGGGCGCGCAGCGGAAGGAATCGTATGAAGCCGTCCAGCGCAATGCCATGGCCTCCTGGAAAGGGGCGGGGGGGCTACAGGAACTCGTGAGCGAAGATCCGTTCATTTCGAAGCATCTCAAGGCGGCCGAGATCCGGGCCTGCTTCGATCCCAAGTATTACCTGCGGCATATGGACAGGATTTATCGACGGGTGTTTGGGAAGAGTGCGAGAGGGCGCAAACAGGCGAATCGAAGGAGGGGAGAGAGATGAGGATAGGCCAACTTGGTTCTGCTGTTGCAGTGTTCGCAATCCTGTTGCTTGTCGAGTCCGGCTTTTATCGAGGCAGCCGATCGTGACAAGCTGCTGACCGACCCAGGGGTCTATGGGACCTTCGCGATCTTCAAAATCGACGATGACTGGTGGAAGACGATGGAGAAAACCGCCAGGGCCTCGGCCCTCGATGAAGCGAAAACGGTCTTCATGAAACACGGCGAGAAGATTGCGATCGACACCTATCTGCTCCGTGGTTTGTCCGATCAAGCCGATTTCTTCGTGCGGGTGCATGCCACGCAGATGCTGGAAACCCAGAATTTTCTCATCGATCTGATGAACACGACGTTCGGGAAGCATCTGACAAATACCGGGGTCTTCAACGGGATCACGAAGAAGGCCAACTATGTGCCTGGCTTTTCGGATGAGCTGAAGGCGGGGCTCAAAGCCCAGACGGACCCGGATCCCAAGACCTATGCCATTGTCATCCCGATCAGGAAGGATGCCGAGTGGTGGGAGTTGGATCAGGAGACGCGGACGACCATGATGAAGGAGCATACAGAGGCCTCCCTGCCCTATCTAAAGACGGTCAAGCGAAAGCTCTATCACTCCAGCGGCCTCGATGACTTCGATTTCATCACCTATTTTGAGACGGCGAAGCTGGATGATTTCAATAACTTGATCATCGCGCTCGAAAAGGTGAAGGAGAACAAACACAATCGGCGGTTCGGACATCCCACGTTGCTGGGAACCATCCGGCCGCTCGACGAAGTGTTCGCGGTGTTCGCGCGGTAGCCAGCGAAGGAGTTGAGCCATGGTCAAGGGAGCGATGCTGTACGAGGGCAAGGCGAAGAAGATTTTCGCCACCGAGCAATCCGATCGCGTGCTCCAGTACTTCAAGGACGATGCGACGGCCTTCAACGCGCAGAAGCGCGGGACCATCGTCGGGAAAGGCGTCATCAATAACAAAGTATCCGAGCGGCTCTTTCGGCTGCTGGAACAGGCCGGTGTGCCGACGCATTTTGTTGAACGGTTGAGTGATCGGGAAATGCTCACGAAGAAAGTGACGATCGTGCCGGTGGAAGTGGTGGTCCGCAACGTCGTGGCGGGCAGTTTGGCGAAGCGGCTGGGGTTGCAAGAAGGGGATCCCATCGAACCGGCCATCGTGGAGTGGTACTACAAGAACGATGCGCTGGGCGATCCGCTCATTGCCGATGAACACATTCGGTTGCTCAAGCTGGCGACGCCGGAACAACTGGTGGAGATTAAGCGGCTCGCGTTACAAGTGAATGGAGTCCTCCGTCCGTTCTTCCATGAACGACACATGATCCTCGTCGATTTCAAATTGGAGTTCGGGACACACAAGGGCAAGCTGATCCTGGCCGATGAGATTTCGCCGGACACCTGCCGCTTTTGGGACCAGACGACGAAGGAGTCGATGGATAAGGATCGGTTCAGGAAGGATTTGGGGAAGATTGAAGAGGCATATCAGAAGTTTGAAAGAGAGTGTGTGGATGAGGGGACTGGGCGGAGGGAAGTGAAGAGGGAAGAGCCGTGAAGGGGTTTCTGCGGTTGTTTATGAATTATGGGTTGGTGGCGGCCGTTGTGGTGTGGGCGGCCAGTGGTGGGCATGATGGCCTATCGATTGGACGAATCACCCTGGCGTTGGGCGTTTGTCGCGCTTGTGTTGGTTGGGCTCGGGACGATCGCGGGGATTTTCTGGATCAGGAAGTATGTGGACAGGCAGACCAAAGCATCCGAGCAGGGGAGCAAGCCGTGAAAGCCAAAATTCATGTGACGTTGAAGCAAGGCATCTTGGATCCGCAGGGGAAGGCGATTGAGCACGCGCTCGACTCGCTGGGGTTCAAGAATGCGGGCAATGTGCGAGTCGGGAAGTATATGGAAGTGGATGTGAATGAAACAGATAAGGCGAAAGCCGATGCCGCGGTGAAGGCCATGTGCGAAAAGTTGTTAGCGAATACGATTGTCGAAGAATATCGGTACGAACTTTCGGCGTAAACGTGAACCGAGAAGGCTGCGGATTATGAAAATTGGAGTCGTGGTGTTTTCCTGGCAGTAATTGCGATCACGACTGCCAGCATGTCTTCAAGGATGTGCTGGGGCAGTCTGTGGAAATGATCTGGCACAAGGAGACCTTGCTTGAGGGGCTGGATGCGGTTGTGCTGCCGGGCGGGTTTTCCTACGGCGATTATCTGCGGACAGGCGCCATCGCACGGTTTTCGCCGGTCATGGGGGCAGTGAAGGAGTTTGCAAAGAGCGGCGGCATGGTGCTCGGCATCTGCAATGGGTTTCAGATTCTGCTCGAAGCAGGGCTGCTGCCCGGGGCCATGCTCAGGAACAAGTCGCTGCACTTCATTTGCAAGGATGTGTATGTGAAGGTAGAAAATGCGGCGACATCGTTTACGGGTGCTTGTGAATCCGGACAGGTGCTCAAGATTCCGATCGCCCATGCGGACGGGAACTATTACACCGATCCGGTCACGCTTGCGGCGATGCAGGCCAATGCGCAAATTGTGCTCCGCTATTGCATCCCGGAAGGCAAGGTGACGCCGGAAGCAAATCCGAACGGCTCATTGGATAACATTGCCGGGATCATCAATGCCGAGGGCAATGTGCTGGGCATGATGCCGCATCCGGAGCGCTGCGCTGAAGAGGTATTGGGCAATGACGAGGGGAAGCTGATTTTCCTGTCGATGCTGGAGACGCTCAAGGAGGCAAGTTCAAGCAAATCTTATTAAAGTATGATGGATACTCTGACTGTCATATCGAATACCTCGGCGGGCAGCATAATCTGACAAATGACGAGTAATGCGGATCTGGGATATCTCGCCGAAGAAGCTGTGTCGAAATCATTTGTTGGGTGAGCATCGGGAGTTGCACGCGATTTGGTCGGTGCTGGTGAACGGCAAGAAGGGTTATGCGCATCATCCGGAAACTCTGCGATGGAAGGGGAAGCTCAAAGACCCTGTATGGCCGACATGAGGCGCTCGTTGTTGAGATGAGCAATCGCGGCTACCGGCATCGCAGTCCCCTGGCAAAAAGATCGGCAACGGGAAGCGCGAAGCAGACTATCTTTGTGGACAGGCCGAGAGAGCAGATCGTGATTCTTCGGAACAAGGGATGTCAGTGTGATGTGTAACGAGAGGGAATGGTAATCGTGATGGCACCGGTTATTACCAAAGATCTCATCGCGCAGCATAATCTGACGGACGATGAGTATAAGAAGATTATCGAGATACTCGGGCGGGAGCCGAATATCACTGAACTCGGCATGTTTTCGGTGATGTGGTCGGAGCATTGTTCTTACAAGAGTTCGCGCGTGCATTTGAAGAAGCTGCCGACGACGGGACATCGAGTAGTCCAGGGGCCGGGGGAAAATGCCGGTGCCGTGGATATCGGCGATGGGCTCTGCGCGGTCTTCAAGATGGAGTCGCACAACCATCCTTCGTTCATCGAGCCCTATCAAGGTGCGGCGACGGGGGTGGGCGGAATCCTGCGCGACATCTTTACGATGGGGGCGCGTCCGATTGCCCTGCTCGACGCGCTGCGGTTCGGTGGGCTCGATCATGCGAAGAACCGGCATCTGCTCAAGGGTGTCGTCTCGGGCATTGCAGGCTATGGCAATTGCATGGGGGTGCCGACGGTCGGAGGCGAAATCGTCTTCAACGATATTTACTCGCAGAATCCGCTCGTGAACGTGTTTTGTCTCGGCATTGCGCACAAGGATAAGATTTTTCTTGGAACGGCAGCCGGGGTCGGCAATCCGGTGATCTATTTCGGCTCGAAGACAGGCCGCGACGGGATTCACGGTGCGACGATGGCGTCCGATTCCTTCGACGACCAGTCGGAGCAGAAGCGGCCCACGGTGCAGGTGGGCGATCCCTTCACCGAGAAGCTGCTGCTGGAAGCCTGTCTCGAACTGATGGCGGGCGATCTGCTGGTTGGCATCCAGGACATGGGGGCGGCAGGATTGACCAGTTCGTCCTGCGAAATGGCGTCGCGTGCCGGCAATGGAATTGAATTGGACCTGACCGATGTGCCGCGGCGAGAGCCGGGCATGACGCCCTATGAATTGATGCTGTCGGAATCGCAAGAACGTATGCTGATGGTGGCGCAGGCGGGCAAGGAAGACGAATGCATCAGGATCTGCAAGAAGTGGGATCTTGATGTGGCGGTGGTGGGACGGGTCACGGGCGACGGGATTCTCCGCGTGCGGGACCAGGGCAAGGTGGTGGCAGAGATCCCGGCCAAGTCACTGGCCGATGACGGACCACGTTACGAGCGCCCCTATTCGCCGCCGGCCTACCAGGATATGCTGACCAACCTGAATTATGATGCGCTTCCCGACGTGAAGGATCCGAATGCGGCGTTGTTGTCTCTATTAGAATCCCCGACGATTGCGAGCAAACGCTGGGTCTATGAACAGTACGACCATATGGTGCGGACGAACACGATGGTTCGGCCTGGTTCCGACGCTGCCGTGGTTCGGATCAAAGGAACGAACAAAGCCATTGCCATGACGGTGGATTGCAATAGTCGCTATTGTCTGCTGCATCCTTACGAAGGAGCCCGCCTTGCGGTGTCCGAGGCGGCGAGGAATCTGGTCTGCTCCGGCGCGGAGCCGATCGGGCTGACGGACTGTTTGAACTTTGGCAATCCCGAGCGGCCCGATATCATGTGGCAGTTTGTGTTGGCGATCGAGGGGATGAAGGATGCCTGCGAGCATTTCAAGGTTCCCATCGTCAGCGGCAATGTGAGTTTCTACAATGAGACCAACGGTCTCTCGATTTATCCCACACCGATGTTGGGGATGGTCGGTCTGATCGATGCAGCCGATCAGACGATGACGCAGTGGTTCAAGCGGGACGGCGATGCGATCCTTCTCCTGGGCAAGACGCGGGAGGATCTGGGCGGCAGTGAATATCTCAAAGTGCTTCACCACCGGGAGCAGGGATCGCCGCCGTACCTCAGTCTCGAAACGGAAAAGGCGCTCCATGATTTCATCCTGAATGTGATCCGTGAGGGTCTCGTGCAATCTGCCCATGATTGTTCGGATGGCGGGCTGGCAGTCGCACTTGTGGAATGTTGTGTCTCTGCCCCGGACGACAGGCGAGGGGCTGTGGTAAGATTACCTCTCGATACATTGCGGCGGGATGCCCTCTTGTTCGGCGAGAGTCAATCACGGGTTGTCCTTTCGGTGAAGCCCGAGATGGCCGATGAGGTGTTGAATCGCGCCCGGGACTCCGGCGTTCCAGCGGTGAAGATCGGGACGGTCGGAGGCGATCGTTTCGTCATCGATGTGGAGAAGGGACAGCGGACCGAAGGATGCCGCATCGACCTCCCGATCGATCAACTTCACGAACGGTGGGCCTATTCGCTCGAGCGGAGGCTCAATGAAGCGTGAGGGGGTAGGCGTTAGGAGTAAGGTGTCATGAGTCAGAACCAAAAATTTCCTCCAATCTCCTCACCCCTCACTCCTCACGCCTTACCCATGATCACCCCCGATAAATTCCACGACGAATGTGCCGTCTTCGGCATTTACGGCCACAAGGAAGCAGCAAACCTCACCTATCTTGGCTTGTATGCGCTCCAGCATCGCGGACAGGAAGCTTCCGGCATCGTCTCGGGCGATGGTGAGCACTTTCATGTCCATAAAGGGAAGGGGCTTGTCGCGGATATCTATAATAATCACGCGCTCGATCAATTAACCGGTTCGATGGCGATCGGCCACAATCGCTACTCCACGGCGGGGGGGAACGATCTCAAGAACATCCAGCCGCTCTCGGTCAACTTTGCATTTGGGAATCTGGCACTCGCCCATAACGGCAACCTCATCAATGCTCAAGTGCTCCGCCACGAGCTCGAAGCGTACGGCGCCATCTTTCAATCCACCTCAGACAGCGAAGTCATCATCCATCTGATCGCCCATTCGCGGGCCGATACGTTGCTGGCCCGCATTATCGATGCATTGAGCCAGGTGCGCGGGGCGTTTTCGGTCGTCTTGCAGACGGACGACGGGATTATCGCGGTACGCGATCCGCATGGGTTCCGGCCGCTCTGTCTCGGCCGGCTGGGCGATACCTATCTCGTGGCTTCGGAAACCTGCGCGTTCGATCTGCTCGGCGCTGAAATTGTCCGCGAGATCGAGCCAGGCGAGTTGGTCGTGCTGAACGACAAGGGCGTCACGAGTCATAAGCCGTTTGTGCCGGTCAGTCCGGCCATGTGTGTCTTTGAATATGTGTACTTTGCTCGGCCGGACAGCAAAATATTCGGCGCGAACGCGGTCTATGCCACGCGCAAGGCCTTGGGCAGGCAACTGGCAAAGGAATCGCCGGTGCCGGCGGACATCGTGGTTCCCGTACCGGATTCAGGGGTGCCTGCCGCACTCGGCTATGCCGAGGGGGCGGGGATTCAGTTCGAACTCGGGTTGATTCGGAATCACTATGTCGGCCGCACGTTCATTGAACCCGAGCAATCGATCCGCCACTTCGGTGTGAAGGTCAAGCTCAATGCCGTGCCCGAATTATTGGAGGGGAAACGGGTTGTCGTGGTCGATGATTCGCTGGTGCGGGGGACGACGAGCCGGAAAATTGTGAAGATGATTCGCAATGCCGGGGCCAAAGAAGTGCATATGCGCATCAGTTCGCCGCCGATCATCTCTCCCTGCTTCTACGGGATCGACACACCCACCAGGAAAGAGTTGATCGCCTCCAGCCACTCCACCGAAGAGATTCGGAAGTACATCACCGCCGATAGCCTCGCCTATTTGAGTCTCGATGGGATGCTGAACGCCGCTCCCGGCATCCCGGGCCAGTATTGCAACGCCTGCTTTACCGAACGCTATCCCATTCCCTTGACCCGCGCCGAGGAATGGCAGCTCGGCCTCTTCGAACCATCCGTCTAGCCCCCTCATCCACTGTGGTGTGGAAGCGGCAGGAAGCTGGATTTCCCTTCCAGGCTTGGTACACTCAACCAGTCATGCTCCGACTCGTGAAGAAGTATTGGACCGTGCTCCGCGTGGGCCTGGTTGTGCTTCGAATTCGCCTGCTGTTGCGGGTGTGGAGCTTACCACGTGTGCTGGCGGCATTAAGTCCCGCACGGCGTCACGGGTGAGCGCGATGATTCGGTGATGGACGATGTGACCTACTATGTGGATCGCTGGCTTCAACTGTTTCCGTATAACGAAAAAGGAAATTGCTTCCCTCGATCGTTGGCCCTCTATTGGTTCGCGCGGCGATCGGGGTATCCGGTTCTCTTTCATTGCGGTGTGAGAAAAGAAGTTTCGAATCTCGATGGCCATGCGTGGCTCACGCTGGATCGCCAGTCTTTTCACGAGACGGGCCATCAATGGCAATGTTTCACCGTCACCTTTTCGTATCCGTCTGACCCGGCAGCCGGCGGGAGAGAGGACTCTGTCCTCCCGCGTCAGAAAAACAGGACATCGATGTCCTGACGAGATTTCTTCACGTGTTCCTGTTGCCTATGAACATCATTCTGAATCGCGTACGTCCCTTCCTCCTGACGCTTCGCCACGCTCTCTCGTTCGTGTGGCAGAGCAGTCCGAGTCTGGCCGTCGGCAGTATCGCGGTGCGCGTGATCCAAGGCCTCCTTCCGCTTGCGGTGCTGTATCTGACGAAGTTGTTGATCGATGCCGTGACCGAAGGGATCAAGGCTCCATCAGCGGAGGCCTCGTTCACCAGGATAACCACGATCCTGGCCGGATTGGCGGGTGTCGCGGTGGCCAGTGCCATGCTCACCGCCGTGGCTTCCCTGATTTCCAGGATTCATGCTCAAGTCGTCACGGATCATATGCATGCGCTCCTCCAGGCAAAGTCCGTCGAGGTGGATCTTGAGTACTACGAGAATGCGCGGTATCAAGATACGCTCCACCGCGCACAACAAGAAGCGCCCTATCGTCCGACCTCCATTCTCAACGCCTTGCTCCAATTTGGCCAGGATGCCATTTCACTGCTTGCGATGGGAGGTATACTCTGGTGGCTGCATTGGGGAGTGATCCCCGTCTTGATGCTGACGGCCATCCCGTACTTCTTCGTCCGCCTGCAGCAATCAAACCGGCTGTTTGCCTGGGAGCGCGAGCGGACTCCACTTGAACGGAAGGCCTGGTACGTCAATATGCTGCTGACGCAAGCCACTGCAGCGAAGGAAATCCGGCTGTTCGATCTCGGCCCCCGGTTGAGGCAATGGTTTCAAGACGCGCGATCTGTGCTGCGCCGGGAACGGATTGCGTTAGAGCGCCGCTGGGCCCTCGCGGGTCTTGCCTCGCAGATCGTCGGCGTGGCCGGTGTGTTCGGGGTCTACAGTTTTGTGGCGATTCGAACGTTTCAAGGACTGCTCACCGTCGGCGACCTCGTCATGTATTTTCAGGCGGTGCAGCGGGCCTCCGGATTCCTGGAGGGTTTGGGGTGGAGTCTGTCGAGCCTATACGAGAGCAATTTGTTCCTGACCACGTTGGGTGAGTTCTTGGGGATCCAGTCCCGTTTGCCGGAATCGGCACATCCGAAGCGGTTTCCCCAACCGATCGCGCAGGGGATTACGTTCGATCATGTGTCATTCCAATATTCGCATGACGATCGTGTGGCGATACGAGACTTCACCTTTACGATCAGACCCGGCGAACATGTCGCATTCGTCGGGGCCAATGGTGCCGGGAAGACGACGATGGTGAAGCTCCTGTGCCGTCTGTACGATCCGTCGGAAGGGCGCATCACGATCGATGGGGCAGACCTTCGAGACTATCCCATTGCCGATGTACGCAGCGCCGTCAGCGGGATCTTTCAGGACTTTGTGAAGTTTCAGCTATCGGCAAGAGACAACATCGCCTTGGGCGTGAGATCCCCCCACGTCGACCTTCCTCACGTTACGGAGGCGGCGAAACAGGCCGGGGTCCATGAGGCCATCGAGCGCTTGCCGAAAGGCTACGAATCACAGCTCGGGAAGCTATTCGATGGCGGGCATGAGCTGAGCATCGGGGAGTGGCAAAAGGTGGCGCTCGCGAGGGCCGTACTTCGAGACTCTCAGATTTTGATTCTCGACGAGCCCACAAGCGCGATGGACGCCAAGGCAGAAGCGGAACTCTTCGAGCGGTTTCACGAACTCGCCCAAGGGCGTATGGCGATTTTGATCAGCCATCGACTGTCTACCGTAAAAATGGCCGACCGAATTTTTGTCATTGATCAGGGCTGGATCGTCGAACAAGGTACTCACGATGACTTGATGCAACAACAAGGACTGTACGCCACGCTCTTCCTCACCCAAGCCCAGCATTATCAGTAGTCCTCGCCCGGGCTCTCCTTCCCGCTGTGTTCGAGAAATCCTCACTCAGACAGACGTGTGCGTTCACACTGTATTGATACGTACCTCCAAAGTAGGGCCTATCCCCAGCTTCTGGTGAGCTAGGCAGAACCTAGAGGTGGGGCTAATCTGCGCAACAACATGGCGTCGTTCCTCGACCGCGATGGACCGGCAGGTCTGAGGTAGCGCCTGAGAGGAGTCAGTCAGCATGATTCTGATTCTTGCCGACTCCACAGATCCCTGGGCCACGCTGGTGCACAGAGAGGCATATCGTACCGGCGGAGATGTCTTCTGGATCCATCCTGCGCGACTCCTAGACAGGATACTACTCAATTGGCCGGTGGTGACCGGGGTGTCGCTCGTACCTGGTACCGTGGTGATCGACGGCCACACAATTCTTCTGGCTGACCTCACAGGTATCTTCGCACGACTCACGCTACCTCCGCCGTTAGAACTCGAAGAACTGTCCGTGCAAGATCGCGATTATGTGATGAAGGAAACCACTGCGGCGTGGCTGGCATTTCTCAATGCCATGCCTTGCTCTGTGGTGAATCGGCCTGTTCCTGGCGGTCGGCCCACCATCCTCGCGGGAAGCCCTCTTCTGTCTCAACTGGTTGAGGATCACGGATTTCTGCTTCCGCCTTCTCGCTGCACGTCCAGTCAGGCCGATGCGATTTTGCAGTTTTCTGCCTGGAGCGAGCGGGGCTATCTCAAGCCGCTGGGATCGCATGAGCCGGGGATGTTCTTGCACGCCCATGATGGCGTCGAACAAATCTGTCGGGTCATGGAGCGGCAGGCGGTCTCGATGCAAGCGATTCCGCGAGGGCAGCGGGTGACGGTGTATGTCGTCGGAGAAGAGATCGTCGCGACAGTCCTACAGCCAGGTGAGGATTTGCCGCAGCGGATGGAGATGCCGTCGGTACCGTCAGAACGCTGCCTCGGTTTAGTGGGTGCATTAGGCCTGACGTTTGCCGAATGCCAGTTCATCGTGACTCCTGAAGGGCCAATCTATTGTCTCGATGTGAGCAGCGCTCCCAGCTTTTGGCATTGTCCACAAGAGGTTCAGCAGTGGATCGTGTGTCGGCTGGTCGATCATCTTTCTGAAACGAGGAGTCTACCGCTGCATGATTCTCTTGATGGGCCCGATGGCCGATCCAGTGCTCGCGAACGTCTGTGCGAGGCTCGCAGCCAGAAACGCTGATCTCATGCTCGTCCATCCGGGGTCGGAAGCGGACAGCTGGGACATCGCATGGTCGGCTGACCGGGGTGTGGTGGCCGATCGCCTTCGCATCGGCAACCGTATCATCTATCTGTCGGATATTGACTCGGTGTATCTCCGGGCGATGGGTAGCTGTGCGGCATCGACTCCTCGCGAGCGGCTAATTGTGACATCTCTCTGGGAATTCGCCGAGAGTCTGCCGGTATTGGTGGTCAATCGGCGCCAGCCGTCGCACACCAACATGTCGAAGCCCTATCAGCAACGGTTGATCTCGCAGTACGGCTTTCAGGTGCCGAAAACGCTGGTGACAATGGTGCCTGAGGAAGCGCGGGCGTTTTACGACCAGTGCCAGGGACGGGTCATTTATAAGTCCATTAGTGCGGAACGTTCGATCGTGAAGCTCCTGACGCCAGAGGATTTCCCCCGTTTGGAGCAGATCCGGTATTGCCCGGTGCAGCTTCAAGAAATGATTTCCGGTACAGACTTGCGCATTCACACGGTGGGGGATCGCCTGTTTGCGACCGAAATTCTATCGGATGGTGCGGACTATCGGTATGCCGAGCGTGAAAACAAGCAGCGCACGATGCGGGCGGTCGAATTGGAGTCGGACCTACAGACCAGCTGTCTGAAGATGGCCGATGGTCTTGGGTTAAGCCTGAGCGGGATCGACCTTCGTCGGACACCAGATGGCGCCTATTACTGTTTCGAGGTGAACACCAGCCCGGGGTTTACCTTTTTCGAGAACCACACGGGCCAGCGTATTGGGGATGCTTTGGCAGATTTGCTCTGCGCAGGGAGGGCCTAATCATGGGATGTGTACAAGGTGGAACAGGAGGGACTGCGATGATGAGCCGACAACCGTTTATTACCGAGGATCTGAGACCGGATTTGGCCGTTCAGTCCGACTCAGGGCAGCCGACGCTTACGGGCCATGCGACGACCGCACAACTGGCTGACGCCGCCCTGGCGTTGTTGTCCGACGAAGAACGGCAACAGGTGGAACGCGGGAATCAGGACAAACATCGCCAACTTCTACAGTCCGTTCCGCAACCTAGTGCCAACGTACAAGGCACTACTTTAGATGGTGAAACCGTCCTGCTGGACTTGAGCACGGGCCGCTACTACACGCTCAATCGGGTGGGAACAGCGATCTGGGAACATTGCACAGGCAATCAGTCTCTCCAAAGCATCCACGCGGCACTCTGCACGCGATTCGAAGCCTCGTCGGAACGCATTGCCGACGATCTTCTCGCTCTCGTGACGCATTTGGGTCACGAGGGACTCTTAACACTGGAAAGGAGGTGAAGAGGAATGGACCTTCAACAGAAGGAATCCTATACCGAACCCGTGTTGGTCGCGCATGAATTGTTGCGCGACATCACAGGGCAGAAGTATCGGGAGAAGCAACCAGAGAAAAGCGGGGTTGAGAGCGTGACCTAGTTCTCTGGTGTCATTCGTAGATCGACCGGTCCGCGAGGATCGGTAAACCCTTGGAGGGAGGTACAGACGAATGGAACATAAACAGAAGGAATCCTATACGGAGCCGGTATTGATCGCGCATGAATTGCTCCGCGACATCACCGGGGTCAAGTATCGGGAGAAGACAAGCGACAAGGTCGGCAGCGAGGGGCCAGGGTAGGCTTCTCACAGGTTTATGGGCTGGCCGGTTCGTGAGGACTGGCCAGCCCATGAATACAGACGGGTTCAATGGCGGCACTCAATGAGACGGAGGATGCGATGACCACAGCGACCGCAAAGTGCGAGTACCTGTTCTCTGTGCACGGAGTCGAACTCCACTATCAGACATCGTCTCCGGCGTTTGTGGCGCCTGTGCTGACGTTTCTCCGTCATTTTCACACGGATGCCGTCACTGGAGGCACAGCCCTCACGATTCGCTTCGAGGAGGTTGCCAGTCGAGCGGAGGTGCCGGTGAAGGTTCCCGGTTCGGCGAAGAGTCTATTCTCAGGTGCGAGACCGTCCATGGGCGATTCCTTGCGGTCCATCTGGCAATGCGATGTGAAACAAGACGGTGATCGATTGATTGCCGATTTCCACGAGCAGGGTTTGTTGGTGATCGACGGTGCGCGAGGAATCGCCGAAGGCTATTTCATCCATCCTGACGCGATGCATCCGGACGTCTGCACGAGCTTTTTTCACTATGCGCTGACGGAACTCCTGAAGCGGAATGGATTGTTTACCGTGCACGCGACCGCGCTGGAACTTCATGGGCACGGTGTCCTGATTCCCGGCTATAGCGGTCAGGGGAAAACAACCACATTCTTGTCGTTGCTCCGGTCGGGGTTCCGCTATCTGTCCGATGACTATCCGCTGCTGCGTGACCGCGGCACCCACATGGAATTGCTGGCCTTTCCCATGAAGATCGATGTCACGGATCGCACCATCGAGTTCTTTCCCGAGCTCCGCACCGCGGCGCCTGGAATCTTGCAGCAGGGGATCTATAAGAAGAATTTCCAAGTCGAAGACCTCTACACAGATTCCATCGGCAGTTCCTGCACGCCGGCAATGATTCTCTTCCCACATGTGGTGGACATGCCGCACAGTTGTCTGGAGCCGTTACCGAAAAGCCGGGCTCTTGAGGGCATCATGCCACAGGGATTGCTGGTCTATGACCAAGCGGTCGCTCGGCACGAGTTTCAGGTTCTGTCACGACTCGTGCAGCAGGTCGATTGCTATCGCCTGCATTTTGGACGAGATATTCTTGACCTTCCCAACCTCATTGCTCCATTGCTGGAAATGCGCAAGAGCGCGTAAGGAGCCATGTTTGTTGAAACGTTAAGATGGTTTCTGGAACGAGCGGCGGAGTACTCATTCTCCGCCTTTGCATCGTGGGGAAATTTTACTGCCGCCATTGGAGTAGTCAGAGGGACTTTTACCGATTTGACTAGCGGTTTGGCGTGGCCGTATCTCCTCGCCAGTCTCATGATCTCCGGGGCCGCCTTCATCTTTTCAAGGAGGAATGACGCTCTGCCGGCATCGTCATTCAGGGCCTTTCTATTCCCCCGTCATGTGTACCGTCACCCGTCAGCGGTTCTGGACTACCGGTTCTATATCGTGAGCACCCTTCTCAAGGCGGTTCTCTGGGTTCCAATATTGACCGGCATCGGCCTGCTTGGACAAAAAATGATGAAGGCGTTTCTGATCGGGTATGCGACGTGGGAACCACCGACGACGTTGCCGCTTGCTTACCTCTTCGGCGCGGTCTTAGGCTTTTATCTCCTACACGACTTCATAAACTATTGCGCTCATGTCCTGCTCCACAAGGTTCCGCTGCTCTGGTCATTCCACCAGGTGCACCATTCCGCCGAGGTCATGACTCCCATCACGGCCCATCGAGCGCACCCGATGGAATTTTTCGTCACGGCGGTATTGCAAGCTCCGGTCGTCGGACTGGCCTTTGTCTTTTATCAGGACATTTCAGCACACGAGTTGGAGGCGACCGCGATCTTCGGTATCAGCATTGTGTCGTTCATGTACGGGCTATCGGGATTTCATTTACAGCATTCTCATCTCCCGATCTCCTACGGTCCTCTGTTGAACCGGTTCATTGTGAGCCCTATCCAGCATCAGGTTCATCACAGCATCGATCCGCGGCATCGCAATAAGAATTTTGGTGTCAAGTTTGCTGTATGGGATGTCCTCTTCGGCACGCTCTATGTGCCGAGGGAACCTGAGACACTGCAGGTTGGTTTGCCGGACGCGGATCCGCGGGAGTTTTCAACCGTTCGTAAACTCTTTTTTCTCCCGTTCGCGAAGGCGTTTGGCGGACTCGTGACGCTGCCCTATAGGAGAGGATGATGCAGGCACAAACCATGCGAAAAAATTCCCGTGCTTCTTCATCGATGATTCAAGCTTCGGATCGACTATCTCCATCGTATACTCCCGAAGGACAGTTACTCATCTGGTGTGCACGAACGGACCTGTCCGTCAGAATCCGTCACCTTGTTCGAGAGGCAGCGGGAAGACCCATGGATTGGCAGCTCGTACTAAGTTTGGCTTGGTACCATAGCGTGGGGCCGCTGGTGTATCGAACGCTGAATACTGCGTGTGCCGATCTGGTACCGAAAGAGTCCCTGGACATGCTCAGGCACCGGACACAAGCTGGGACTCTGTTGAACCGCGCATTGGCACACGAGTTGGTTCAGGTTTGCCAGGCTTTTAATGAGAGTGGCATACCGGTCATTGCATTCAAGGGCGTACCGTTGGCGGTAATGGCTTACCAAGACATTATATTGCGCGACTTCGATGATTTGGATCTCATCGTGCCGCAGGCTCGTCTGGCCGATGCGCAAAAGGTCTTGTGGTCCCAAGGTTTTCGACCACTTAGTCGTTCGCGCGAAGAATTTCAGACCTCCCATTTTGATGAGCCCTATCATGTATTCGTCAAAAAGAATAGTCCGACGCCAGTGGACCTTCAATGGGTCATGGCTCACGAGCAGTTTGCGTTTCGACTTGATCGAGCCGATATATGGGATCGTTGTGTCCCGATGTCGATCAATGGCCAGCTGGTCAAGACGTTGGCTCCAGAAGAGTTGCTCATCATACTCTGTGTGCACGGGTCCAAACATGCATGGGAGCGACTGAAATGGGTGGTGGACGTTGCCGAGCTGCTTCGCTCTCAACAGCTGAATTGGGAGCGGGCATTTTCGACCGCGACGAAGTGGAAATGTCGCCGGATGTTGCTGCTGGGCCTCGCGCTTGCCAATCGGCTTATGAAAATCCCGCTTCCTCCGGACATTCTGAACGCCATATCCGCTGACCATGATGTGTCTGTGCTGGCCCAGTGCATGCCGAAGGGTTTGCTCACTCATCAGCATGAAGGGATCGATGAGCACGATGGACCGGCCTTGTATTTTTCTCTGAAAGATAGTTGGTGGGAGCGCTGGCGCTACGGTCTGGTTCTGCTCCATCATGACCATCCCATACTTCGTCGTCTGCCTTCCTGGTTCCGATGGCAAAAGGAACTCACCCTGCTCGCTCACATCGTGCAGCCGCTTCGCGCATTCGCTGTTCTGTGTCTTCCGGTCAAGAGCCTGCGCCGCGCATTCGTCCGTTTGTTTTTAGGGCCGGCTCATTGAGAACCTCCTGCCATTTCCGATCTTCTCGTTATCTTGGTGCCCGTTGCCCCTGAAAAATTCTGCATGGTAGGATAGCGTTCAATAGTGTGAGAAGTGTATCGCCGATGGCGGCTAGCTTCTGGCGGAACCACGAGCGAACACTCGACCACTTTCGAGCTCGTTCCACATGCTCTTCATGTTTCGAAGAAGGAGGCTGCTATGAAACGTCTGGCTCTTCTATTCAGTGTCTTGCTTTTTCCGACGCTTGCCGCGCACCTGGTCCTTGCCGCGGGATTTTTTAAGGTCGGTGAAAAGGCACCCTCGTTTACGTTGACGGCCATCACCGGTGAGACGGTCGGGTTGGATGCCTACAAGGGAAAGGTCGTGGTGCTCGGACTGTTTCATATCTGCGATCCCTGTATGATGCAGGGGACGACCCTCCAAAAGGTTTCCGAGATGACGAAGGGCAAAGATGTCGTGGTACTCGGCGTCAATTCTTCCGGCAATTCGAAGAAAGAAATCGGCGAGTTCTTGTCTGCTTTTCCGGTGAAAGTCACCTATCCCTATCTGCTTGATCCGAACAAGGTGACCGACAAGTTGTACGGTGGAGGGAAGTTTATTCCCAACGTGTATGTGATCGATCAGCAGGGCGTGATCCGTTGGCAGCGTGTCGGCAATATGGATCTGGCTGGTGAAGAGGTGATTGTGGCGGAAGTTGACAAGTTATTGGCCGCTGGAAGCAGTAAGATGTAACGCACATCGCGCCTGAGAATTCTCGCGCTCGCGAACGCGCGCGAGAGGACGCGTGCGGATGAGGATCCCCCAGCCACAGGTCAGAGGAATACCGGTGTCCGTGAGGGAGAGGAAGAAGACGATGGATGAGATGGAAGAGGGAAAGCAGAAATTTTTGGAGGTGGTGAAAGGAACGGATGCTTCCGTGCAGGTCGTCATCCCTGTGACGCCATCTAATAGTATGTTTCTGATTTCCCTGACGAAGGGGGCGAACCGAAAATTTATTACGGTCTCAGAGGACGACATCATCGATTTGCCCAACGAAGCCAGTATCCTGACGAAGGTTACGAAAGTCGTGAAGGATGCCGTGGCGGCATTATGAGCGAGATGTGCGCGAAACGCGGGAAGGGCGAGACATGCCAGTGAGGCGAAACTATATGAGTGACAAGCTTCGCGTATCGCGCAGGATGCGCTATCAGTCCCCGGGCTTTCTATGAGGAACCTGCTTCCCGGTATCTGGCAATGGTCCTGGTTCTCTGAAGAGAAGCAGCTGGACTTCAACGGGCTCTTTCTCACGGTCGGGGAGCACAAGATCCTGATCGACCCTCCACCGATGACAGGAGAAGCGAGTTCCGTGATTCTCCGCAATGGCCCCGTCGATTACATTATCGTGACGAATCGTGACCATGCCCGTGAAGCGGCGAAGTACCAAAACGAGTTCCATTGCCAGCTACAAGTACCGGAGGCCGATGCGCCGCAGATGGATCTCAACCCCACCAAAACGTTTAAAGATGGGGAATTGCTTACGGGTGGGATCTGGGTGATCCAGCTGAAAGATCAAAAAGCTCCGGGCGAGTCGGCCCTATTCATTCAGCAGGGGAAGGGCGTGCTGATTGTCGGCGATGCGTTGATCGGGAAGCCGGCCGGCTCGGTCAGTCTCCTGCCGGCAGAAAAGTACGCCGATGTGACGAAGGCTCGAGAGGGGCTGCGCCGCCTCCTCAAGTACAATTTCGATAGTCTCTTGGTCGGCGACGGCGCCTCGATTCTGACCGGAGCCAAACAGGCGGTGGAACGGTTGCTTCAGCCCGCATCATGACGCTACGCAACGGACTTTCCGAAGAACTCAATCGCCAGGGCAACGAGCATTTTTCGCGCGGCCTCTATACCGATGCCTATACCTGCTATGCCAAGGCGTTGGAATGTGACCGGCTGACCGGGGATCAACGGGCATTGGCGGCCACATTGGGAAACCTCGGGAACATTTGCGCGGTCAGTGGGCGTCGGGAGTCGGCGCAGACCTATTACCAAGAGGTGTTGGAACTGCAGAAGATTCTCGGGGATGAAAAGGGGATCGGGACGACATTGGGCAATCTGGGAAACCTGAGGGCCGATGCCGGCGAATGGGATCGCGCCAAGGCCTACTATCTCGAAGCGTTGGATCTCATGTGTAAGACTCACGATGAAGCGGGCAAGGCGGTGCTTTTTTCCGATCTTGGCTTGGTCGCACGCGAGACGAAAGAGTTCGAGCAGGCGATTGGATATTATGAACAGTCGTTGGTTCTGATGCGGCGGTTGGGGAATGAGGGAGGCGTGGCCGATGCCTGGCGGATGCTCGGTCGGACGTTTTTGCTTCAGCAGCGCTACGACGACGCCATCGCCTGCTGTCAAACCAGCCAATCCATTGCTGAGCGATCGTGCGATGAGCTGCGGACAGGCGGCGCCCGTTACGTGCTGGTCCAATGTTATGAAGAGACCGGGAAACTGCGTGAGGCGGCGGATCTCCTTGAACTGGTGGTGCACATGGATCGCAAGTACCAGTTACCTAAACTACAAGAGAATATCCAGCGTTTGGCGGGTCTGCGCGCCCGCCTTCTGGGACAGGATGAGGCGCCACCTCATCGAAGGACGCACGTATGACTGACGGAACCCCCACAGCCTGGACCGCTCTCAAGACCTCGCTCGTCCCCACATTTCCCCGACTCGCGGAAGTGGAAGCCGGTGGTGCGTTGGCGATGGACCTTGGCTCCGATGGATGGCTGCTGGAGCTGACGCCCGACGGACGGCTGCTCTGCCAGTATGGAGTGGCAATTGACGATGTAATGACCCTTCTGTCTGACGGGACTCCGGAGGATCTCGGTACCGACGAGATTGCGAAGCAGGCCAAGTACTTCATCCAGCCTGCAGTCTCAAAGTATCGTGCGATCTTGTTGAAATCAGGATTTTCCGAACAGACGGACATGAACGAGGCGTATGTGGCAGTTCGCTTCGAACGGAACGTCGACGTGACGAATCCCATGGCCGTCCAGGACCTGATGCGCTGGTGTGTGCGGACGATCGGCGTGGCCCAGTGAGCAGGCGGATCGTCACGTTCGACGACTTTCGCGATGCGATTGCGGCATACCGGCTGCCGCGGGTTTTGATCGCCGCCCTTGAGCTGAACCTCTTTACTGCCATCGGTACCACGGTCTGGACGATTCCTGCCCTGGCTCGTGACATCAAGGTCAGCGAGCGAGGTTTGGCCATTCTCTGCCGGAATCTGGCCATGGCCAGCGTATTGAAGAAAAAAGGCGACACCTATACGAACAGCCACTTGGGTGCCACGGCGTTGAACGCACACCATCCGGCCTATCGGGGGGACTATCTTCGGCTGATCACGGGCCATTGGGGTGATTGGGGACGGTTGTTGGAATCGGTAAAAAGCGGATTGCCACTCAATCACGGTGAACCTGATGAACCGGATTATCGTCGTCGGTTTACGTGGGCCATGCATCACCGGACCTTGGAGACCGCTCCGAAGATTGCGGGCCAGATCAACTTGCGTGGCGCGCGGACCCTGCTCGATCTTGGCGGTGGTCCCGGAACCTATGCGATGGCCTTCCTCGCAAAGAACCCCACGCTCCGTGCCACGGTGTGCGACCGTCCCGCAGCCCTTGACGTCGCGAAAGAGATTGCATCGACCCACAAGGCTGGTGCCCGACTCGCCTACCTACCGTTGGATATGCTGACGGAAGCCATTCCAGGCACCTACGATGTCATCTGGTATTCGAACGTACTCCACATCTATTCGCCGAGAGACAACCAGGGCGTGTTCCGGCGCGCGTTGGCTTCATTAAATCCCGGAGGCCGACTGCTGATTCAGGACGCCTTTCTCCATGACCGGGAAGGTCTGTTTCCCGATGAGGCGAGTCTCTTCGCGGTGTCTATGCTGCTGTTTACCGAGGGGGGCAATACCTATTCGGCAGCCGATACGAAGACTTGGTTGACGGATACTGGATTTGAGCGGATCAAGGTCTTGCGGATGAAGAAGGGGATGGAGGACTGGGAGGACGGGATCCTGGAAGCCTGGTCTCCAGGGACGAATGCAAGAACGCGCGCCCACCGAAGAGGATCAGTAAAAAGTTTACAATCCCGCTCAGCACACTGAAGAGGAATAGGGCGCCTGTCTCGCCTTGCTCACCAAGGATGTTCGTGATTGTGGCGAGGTCCAATGCCAACCCCACCGTTCCATAGATGACGCAGGCCATCGCGGTCCAGGTCCATCCAATCCACACGAGGCCTGCGAGAGCCATTGGAAATGCAATCAGATAGAGCAGCCATCCGATTCGGCCGGCCTCCGTTGCAGGCGGTATGAGTTGGGTGGTATTGGCTCCGATGAGGCAGAGTCCTGCGAGCAGGCCGATGAGTGTCCAGGTCTGTCGCATGGGCAGGATAATAACCTCCTCTGTTCCGCACAGCAACAGGACTAATAGGATGCTGAAAAAGTCCGCCAGCCGAGTCTAGATGGCCCGGTTAATTCCCTGTGCTCACGCAACGCGCGGTCTCAGCAGTAGGGGACTCAGTCTGGCGATGAGCGAATGATTGCGAAAGATCACGGCGATGGCAGATCCATCCGACAGCGAGTCTCAAGCCTGTCTGCTGGTCTATGACGGCGAATGCCGTTTGTGTGTCACCGCCAAGAAGGGCCTCGAACGATTGGAGACTCACGCGGATGCTGCCGCGATACGGATGGTTGCGTATCAAAGCGAAGAGGCCAAACAGGCCTTGGGAAAAGGCTATCGGCCAGGTCGTCCAGACGTCGCCTTCCTGGTAGGTCCCAAAGGGGAGATTGCCAGTGGGCTCGATGCCTTTCTGACCCTCCTGCCCGGCCTCAAGGGTGGGCGGGTCCTCTCAGTCCTCCTGAACCTTCCACTGGTCAAGCCATTCGGCTATCTATTGTATTGGTTTGTGGCCCGGTATCGGTACTCGCGTCTTTGGCAAAGTTCCGCTTGCAGGGGCTTCCGAGGATCCCGGTAAACCGAGTCGAAAAATACCGCACAAGTTAATAACCTACCAACCCGCGATGCAATCCCCCCTCCATAGTCTCCTCATCTACCACTTTAGTTCAAGTTCACCCCCCTCTTTCGAAGGGTTTTCTCCCCACAGTGGGGAATTTACGCTGAAGCGCGTCAATGCGAGACTCTGGCACAGGCAAGGGAGACCCGCATATGACGATAACCCAATGGCTGTTCGAGACGAGAGGTGAGGTGGGGGAATGGTTCCGGCCGATCGCGCGTGAACGCATCCCGCTGTATCGAGAACGACACATCGATGGGTTGACGAGGAAGGTATTCTCCATTGCGGTAATCGCCTTTGCCGTGATCGGCTTCGGCTTTCCGCTGACAGCATGGACTGCAGATCTGTTGTCTCTCGCGCCGGTGAAACCCAAGAATATCGTGGCAGCTGGTGTTGGATATGAAAATGCTGAAACGGCGACGATTACCGTGAAAACCTACGAGGCCGAGAGCGGCGCGATTCTTTCCGATGAAACGTACGAGTTGAATGTGAGAGAGGACACAGCGTCAGCGGGCAGTCAACCGCGTGAGCGGATTTTTGCGGGCGGCGTTGGTCCGGGGGTTGACGGATTGTCAAAGTTCACGCTCCGTGTCTATGACGCGGCCACCGGTAGGTTTCTCTGGGAAGGCCTCTTGAATCTCAGTGTCAGCAATCAAGAATCCGGCTCCACCCAGCGAGTCGTGGCCCATCTCGCGCCACAGGCGACGGTGACCCAAGTCCGCAGCCGAGGCGCCATCGATGGTCAACCACAGTTTTTCCTCCGTGCCGTCGATCCGAAGACCGGCCACCTTGTATGGGCCGATCAGTTCTCAGCTGCGACTGGCGGTCTTGCGCATGCAGAACGTGTCAGCAGGGCCGTCGTTGGTCAGACAGAGGGGTTCGCGACGCCGTCGCAACAGATCGAGTTTCGCATCCGGATGTTGAACGATCGGGACCGGCAGATATTGTGGGAAGATACGATCGAGCCGACCGTGGAAGAGACAGGCGTGGCAGACGGGCACGATGGTTCAGCCGAGAATCTGCCCGCATGGCATGGCACGGGGGCCGAGGAGATGAAAAGGGAAGCAATCTAATCAGGAGGATGAGGTTCGTTCTACCGGCCGATGCGATATGACTGCTGCGAGTTAGACTTTCTTTCCATGCTCCTGTAACTGATTCACCCACCGTGACTGGAATTGCTCATACGATAGCGAGAGCTGCGACTGCATGGCGGCAGAGAGTGCCTGCCTAGCCTTGAGATGTGTAAGGAGTCCTTGCACCCGATGCATGCCGAAGCGGTCGACCAGATAGTGCACGGCCGAATTAGCCTCCAGATAGGCCACGGTGGCTGCGTCGGCGGGCAACCCTCCCCACGCCCCCTCTAAGGCAGGCAGAGGGATTAGTGTAAACTCCTGCTTCATGGCCTGATCGAGATCCGACCAACGATCCCCCGACAATTCCATGGCTAAGCCTTCGTTGAGCCAGGTTGGGACGGCGCTGTCGGCGGGGCCAAGTTGGTCGTGCAGGAGAGCGTGCACGAATTCATGTCGCAGCACGCGTGTGAGCCAGGCCTGGTCTGCCAAAGCGTCCTGCGCAGGAACCTGGATGCGGCCGAGCACCGGATCGAAGAGCCCATCGGCCCACACGGGACTGCCGGTCGCGCTTTGGAACGTGGATGTTGTATGCAGGACGACGATGATCGGTTTCGACGGAAAGTGCCCGAATTTTTGGCCGATCTCTCGATAGGCCTCTTCAAGGATCTCCAACACAGCAGCCCATGTAGCCTGGTCGGTTTCCCCGTCGAATTTCACGGTAAAGTGCGCGCTATCCCGGCTGGCGAGTCGATTTTCGAACTTCTCGGTTCGACGGACCTTGGCTGTGACGGTTCGCAGATAGGATTGCACGGCGGGGTCTTTGCCTGCGCGGGCGATGGCTTGATCGAGGTGGCGAGCCGCTTCGCCGAGCTGATCCCGTTCTTGAAAGAGATCGGCCAGCGCCAGATGGGGAAAGGTCTCGTTTGGCGCCAAGGCGACCAGCTTTTCCAGAAAGTCTTGTGTCATGGCAGGATCGCGCAGTTCCCAGTAGGCATGGGCGAGGTTCAGTTGGACGACGGGATTCTTTGCGTCGAGGGACGCGGCTTTCTTGAAGGCCTTGATGGAGACAGCAGTCCCGCCGCTTTTTTCCTGTTGAATGCCTAAGTTGTTCCAGAGGACGGCGACATAAGGACGTGTGGTTTTGTCTGCTGTGATGGTTGCCGGTAGACCGCCCAGCTTGGTTTCCGCCTCCTGAACGTTCCCTTTCTCGATGTCGTCGCGAATCGTTTCAAGCCGTTCGTGATGCGTCGTTTCCGGGACCACGCTGGGATCAATCAGGCGGGTCTGTTTAGGCTCCGATTCCGGTAGGCCATCGTGATGCAGTTCCGGCGGCGCGTCCTTTGATTCTTCCACGACTGCATTGGGCTGACTCGGCGGCGGTGTGGGCAGATAGACAGGTTTGAACCAGGCTTGATAGATGATGAACAGCCCGAGCAACGTGGCGATAGGATACAAAATGTGTGAAATGTTGCGACGATACATAAGGCCCCATTCGGATCAAACTCAGTGTAGCACCCTAGGAAAGTTCGACAAAGGATTGTCAGGAAATTAACAAGACTCAAAGGCTGTAGAAATACTACTTTGGCCCAACAGACCTTCGAAGTCCTGGACGTCTAGGACAAGAGGAGCCCACTCCCGCAGGAGGCTCAAAAAGTTCAGACTTCTTACCCGCCCGACCCCGGCGCGCCGAAACGCGCCTTGTCCCAAGCAAAGCCGCAGCGAGAGAAGGGCGAGGAGGTACAGACCGCACTTCGTGTGGACCGTTCGCCCTTACAATGGGTCTTGGCGAACGGAAAAGCCCCTCCAGTGTTTCCGACCTCCGAGAAGCTCCTACTCAGCGTTGAGGGTCTGAACGATGTGAGAACGATGCTGGCGGACTTTTTCAGCCTCTTGCTAGTGGTCGTTGAGGAGGGGGAAGGGCTGTGATACGATCCGCCACTGTGATGTGGCGCTCTTCCGAGCCCAAACCCCCTGAACAGTTTCAGCAATGGCTGGACCGTGTCGCGCGTCCGATCGAATTCGCGACTCGCGATGCCTTCGCCCATCTCCCCACCGTCAAGAATCTGAGTCGCTTTGTCTCCTCACAAGTAATGGAGGCCCTGTCCGGTCGCGTCTATCCACGGGCGATTGAAGCGGCGTTACTCCAGCTGCGTGAACTATTTCTTGAAGACCAGCAGCGGCTCCCGGCAGAGGATCAGCAACGCCGGCTGCAGGAGGCCACGGTCATTCTTGGGGTCTTGCGCGAGGCGGTCCGCGACCCGGCCAGGGCATGGCACGATCCGGAGCCTGTCGCAGTGCGTATGCCTGTCATGACTGAAACACCAATCACGGTCATGGTGGGCGCAGCCCATCCGTTTCGAAAAGGGAGTCGGCCCGAAACGCACGACGCTGCTCCAACGGTTCGGGATCGAGACGGTTGAAGATGCCCTGTGGACCGTGCCCTGGCGCTATGAGGATCGCTCGGTCATGACTCCGATCGGGGAATCTTGTGCCGGGTGGGCAGGCCTCGATCTACGGTACGATCATTCGAAGCGAGGCAAAGCGTGCCCGCAGTCGCCGCCTCACCATTCTCGACATTGTGGTGGAAGACTCAACCGGACGTCTCCAGACGGTATTCTTTAACCAGCCGTTCCTCGAGCAACTGTTCACTGTCGGGACGAATGTGATGCTGACCGGGCGGATAGTGGCCGGCAGGCAGGGGTGGGTGGATACGAGGATGGAAGTCGCGCAGTACGAGGTAGTGGGCGAGGAAACCGAAGCGCCGCTGCATGTCGGGCGTATTGTTCCCGTGTACCACGAAACCAAGGGGTGGACGTCCCGGCAGATGCGTGTGCTCATGAAAAGCCTGCTGGATACGCATCTCGCAGAGGCGCAGGAGATATTGCCGGTTCCGCTTCGTGCCCGTTATCGATTGTTGCCCATCCAACAAGCTGTTCAGGATGTGCATTTCCCTCCGTCTGGGACCGATGGGGGACGGCTCGATCGAGGTCTCACGCCGGCACATCGCCGCTTGGCGTTCGAAGAACTCTTTGTGCTCCAACTTGCGTTGGCGTCGCGGCAACGAGGCATGAAGGAAGAGGTCAAGCAGGTGGTGTTCAATTCGAAGACGCCGCTTCTTGCCAAGCTGGAGCGGGCATTGCCCTTTCGGTTGACCACGGCTCAAGAGCGGGTGATTCGCGAGATCCTGTCGGACATGACGTCACGCAAACCGATGAACCGCCTGGTGCAGGGCGATGTCGGTTCCGGCAAAACCATCGTGGCGGTGCAGGCGATGGTGCTGGCCTGTGGATCGGGCTACCAGGCGGCGCTGATGGCCCCGACGGAAATTCTCGCCGAGCAGCACTATCGGACGATGAAGGGGCTGTTGGAACCCCTCGGGATTTCCGTGGTGCTCGTGAGCGGCGGTGGACGTGCGGCAGCACGTAAAGCCATTCGCGCGCAGGTGGCTTCCGGGACAGCGCAGGTCGTGATCGGGACCCATGCGGTCATTCAGCAAGGCGTGACCTTTGCGAAACTTGGACTGGCGGTGGTGGATGAGCAACATCGATTCGGCGTTCTCCAACGGAAGACGCTCATCGAGAAAGGATATAAGCCCGATGTGCTGGTGCTGACCGCGACACCGATTCCACGAACGCTGGCGATGACAGTGTATGGGGATCTCGATGTCTCGGTGATCGACACAATGCCGCCGGGGAGAAAACCGGTGCGGACGTTTCTCCTCAGCGATAGCCAGCGGGGGCGAGCTTACCAGATTCTGCGCGATGAACTGCGAAGTGGCCGTCAGGCCTATGTGGTATATCCGCTGGTCGAAGAATCGGAGAAGACCGACCTGCAGGCGGCTATCCAAGGTGCCGAGCAGCTGCAAGCGGAAGAATTGGCCGAGTTTCGCGTCGGGCTGTTGCACGGTCGGATGAAGTCGGAAGAGAAAGAACGGATCATGGCATCGTATAAGAAGGGGGCGATCCAGGTACTGGTCTCCACGACAGTGGTGGAGGTCGGCGTCGACGTGCCCAATGCCACGGTCATGATGATCGAGCATGCGGAGCGGTTCGGGCTGGCGCAGTTGCACCAATTGCGCGGACGTGTCGGGCGAAGCGGACACCAGTCCTATTGTCTGCTGATGGCATCGGGTGGGGTGCTGTTTCGATCGGCGAAGCCAAAAACAGCCGGCGAACCGGCATCGGCGTCCCGGGAGCGGCTGGATGCGCTCGTACGTTCGACCGACGGCTTTGTGATTGCCGAGGAAGATCTCCGCATTCGCGGGCCCGGCGAGTTTTTTGGATTTCGGCAGTGGGGCATGCCGGAGTTTCACGTCGCGAACCTGGTGCGGGATGCCGATATGCTCCAGCAGGCGCGGCAGGAGGCCTTTGCGCTGGTGAAGCAGGATCCACAGCTGAAGGCGCCGGTGCACCGCGCCTTGCGAGAAACGATGTTGCGGCGGTGGGAAGCGAAGTTGGATCTGGGGTCGGTCAGTTAATCAATTGGGCGAGAGGTAAGGTGAGGCAGGTCTGTATGGTCCCACCGGCTCTAGCCAGGAGTTCTTGTGGGACTATTGCAACGACTCAAGCATGATCTGAAGGCGGGGTTGGCGACGTTGCGCCTTGGCACGGCGCAAGTGGCGAACCGCGCGCTGGAAGAAACGGAACTGCTGCGGATCCGGCTCGAAATCCGAAAGCTCGACCAGCAATTGGACGAGCGGTATCGTGATGTCGGTGAGCGAGCAGTGAATCTTCGCGAGGGAGGCGAACCGGTTGAGCGGGTCCTATACGACGCTGAAATCGGTCGGCTCGTCAAAGAAATCCAAGAACTCAAAGACGCACGAGGGAAACTTGAATCGGAGATGACGGATGTTCGGGCCGACTTATGAAGGACTCCCCACGCATGATCCGCCTCGCCGGTGTGGATATCGGCACGCTTACCTGCCGGTTGCTGATTGCCGATCTGTCTCTGGCGGGCAGCTGAAAGAAGTACGATCTGAGCGGCGAATTTTGCGGCTGGGCGAGGGCGTCGATCAGACACAGCAGCTGAGCGTAGCGGCGATGAATCGTGTGCTGCAGTGCCTCACGGAGTGGCGGGAGATAATCGATGCCTCTCATGTCGATGCTGTAGCGGCTGTCGCGACGAGCGCGGTGCGTGATGCAGGGAATCGCGATGAGTTTCTCGATCGTGTGAAACGCGAAGCCGGTTTCGAAATTGAGATTATTACGGGAGATGAAGAAGCTAGACGGACATTGCTGGGCATTCGTTCCGGCTTGCCTGTTGGCGTAACCGACGTATTGGCCCTCGACGTCGGTGGCGGCAGTACCGAGTTTATTCTGGATCGGTCAGGCCAAAATCCGGTCGTCCGGTCGATTGATATCGGCGTTGTTCGCTTATGCGAACGGCTCTTACACCACGATCCTCCGACCGACGAAGAAGTGCGGAAAGCGCATGAGTGGGTCGCGCGAGAAACGAATGCAGCTGTTGCCGACATGGGCGACTATCACACAGCAACTTTCGTCGGCACAGCCGGAACCATCACCAGCCTCGCGGCCATGGCTCAAAAACTTCCCACCTACGAATCAGCCAGAATCCATAACTACAGGCTGAAGCTCGATACGATTCAAGAACTTGAACAGACGCTATTGAGCCGCAAGCAAACCGACCGTGCCGGCCTTCCCGGTCTCGAAAAAGGCCGCGAAGAAGTCATCGCTGCCGGAGCCGTCATCATCCGGACCGTGATGGAAACGCTGGGCGTCAGTGAGTGCCTTGTGAGTGATCTCGGTTTGCGCGAAGGAGTGCTGATCGATCTGGCGAAGCAGATTTGACGAGTGAGGGGACCTGATAGGGACAAAAAGTCTGACTATAGGGTGACCAAACTGACCTTCGCTACGCGCGTCCTTCTCATCCATCCAACCCTTGGCGTCCCGAGACGCGCCATTAGTTCTAGCGAGCACAGGGAACCAATCAGGCTACCCTCAGCTCCGCTACTTCTGCGAATACCAGCGATAGCCTTGGTTCTCAGAGAAGCTGGCTTTCGGGGCCCCGCCGGGTTTTTCAAGCAACAAGACTTTGAAGTCGATGAGGCCGAACCAGGCGGGATCTGCCACGTCGTGGTAGTGGCAGCCATGAAGTTTCGGAAGCATGTCACCCAGCGCCTGCTGCAATTCTTTCTCTGTATAGGCTCGTACAATGAACGGCTTGTTCATAGCCTGGCAGAACCGCTGAATGGTATAGGCCGCGCCTGTGCAGAGCACTTTGGTGTCCGGTTTGATGGCGAGGAACTGAGGCAGTGAGAGATAGCGTTCTTGAAAGCCCAGCCAGCGAATTGCCTGGCGTAGGTGGCTGTATTGGACCTCATACTCAGTATGGCCTGGCAACTTGACCGGCGCAGGCCAGCCTTCTTCGACCCCGAATTCGGTGAGAAACGCCCTGCCGCCCGGCTTCAACACCCGCCACAGTTCCGCCACGAATCGAAAGGGCCCGAGATTGAAGATCACGTCCTCTGGCAGGTCCGTGCCCAGCGGCAGCCGCACGCGTCTGATCCAATCCAACGCTTCTTGATGCTGCGGCGTGTCGCCTGTTCCCTCGACGAGTTCTTTCCTGGTCAACTTCACCGGTGTCATGTCGGCCATGTTTTCGTTGTCGATGACGAGATCGACGCTGTTGTCTTTAAAGGGCAGCCACTCACCGTTGGCGCGGGTGCCGATGCCGCTCCACCCTCCTGTCTTGGCACGGGTGACTTGCAGCTTGAGGAAGGGCTGGGTGATGTCGAGGGAAATGTACCGGATCGTCTGCTTTTCAAACGGCAGGAGTTCCTTGCCCAACTCACGGGCGAGGTATCCGAGTCCGCCACCCACTTCCACGATGACATGGGGTTTGGGAGCGAACCACCCCAGCTTCCTCAGTTGTTTCATGAGCAGCCGGCCATAGGTCAAGCCGTTGAGCGTGTCGTTCGGTTCCCGGAAGAGATGCGAGACGGTGGTTTCGATCAAGTCGAAGTGGCCGTCATCCTCACTACTGTCGGTCAGTTCGTGGTGGTGAAAGTCTTCGAGATGCTCTTCTCCTTCAAACCCTTCTTGTCCTGACCAGCCTTCCCTGACTTGTTGGAGGAGCAGATCCCACTTGGCCTTGTGACGGTGGCCGCCGGGAGGCTCTGTGCCGAAATAGCACAGTGAGTAGGTCGGGAGGGACCAATGTTCCAAATGCCACTGCCCCGGCTGTCCGTCCGGTCCGCAGATCTTCGTCCCGTATTTTTCCACCAGCGCCGCGACTGATGTGTGGCCGTTCATCGCCTGTAGCATCTCCAGGCCGGTGCGATTCAGGCGCACGATCGGCAGGTTGTCATCCAGAGGGGCGAACCACCATTCGTCTTCGTGAGGCTGATAGGCGACGAGATCGGGGATGTGCCAGGCCAGGAGATTGAGCGTCTCTCCGGTAAGGCTGAGCGGTTGGTGAACGGCGACAGCTGGCTTCATGATCCACGCGATGTGTTAACCCGGATTGTTCATGAATGCCGTCGCGAGGCGTTCGAGACCGAAGCACGCCGGGGCTTCTCGCATGTGAGGCCGACGGAGGCGTACTGGCAGTCCGTCGAGGAGGCCGAACGAGAAAAGCCCCGCCGGGCTTCGGTCTCGGACGACGTAGCAGGTATTCATGAATAGTCCGGGTTAGAGCGTCCCGCAGCCTACACGACAGGCTGGGATTCTCGCAAGGCCTTACGCAGAGTGGCCGTGTCGTTCGTGAAGTATATTTATCGGCGAGTGAGGGCAGTGACAGGCTCTAAAGCGGGGAGGGGAGCGTCGCTGTATCGGTTACGGTTATGACACCATGCATGATGGGATGGATTCGGCAGAGATAGGGGTAGCGGCCAGGAACCAACCCTGGAAGGGTAAAGCTCCCGTTTGGCAGAACGATCCCGGAATCGAATGCACAATCGTTCCCATCTTCCAAACAGCCCAGATGGGTAATCGTGTGTTCGGTGGGCGTGGGGTTTTCCCATCTGATGGGGGCTCCGGTAGACACGGTGGCTAACTTTGGTACGAAATAAGGCGATCCGCTATCGATAATGATGGCAGTGTAGGGCGGCGTGGCGGCGGTTGGCCAGGCCGTGAAAAGCCCAAGCGACAAAATAGCGATGATCATCCGTGTCTTCATAGTCGTTCTCAACCGTCGATTCTTTACATAATCATTCTAACATGTGGGTCAATGGGGGAAAATGGGGGGAAGTAATGTCAACCTGGCAAGATCCTTGGGCCTCGCCCTTGACGTTGCAGCCTGTTTGTACGATTCTCCCCTTGGAAGTCACCCCAGGGAGTCGACGTGACAGAC
Source organism: Nitrospirota bacterium (assembly GCA_963729585.1). GTDB lineage: Bacteria > Nitrospirota > Nitrospiria > Nitrospirales > Nitrospiraceae > Palsa-1315. The sequence continues at coordinate 448,502 of CAVSOJ010000025.1, read as the reverse complement.
CCGCAATTGCCTTACTTTCTGCCCCTACGGTTGCTTGTCTCTCTTGCGCTCTGCTTCGCCATGGGAAGTTTTACCCAACAGACCGTGTGGTCCTTCTCGCTGACGACACCGGTGCAGGGCGCGGTGCTTCGATCCGGCGAGATGGTGCCCGTGTCGGTGGAGGTCGCGAAAGCGATCAATCTTCGAAGCGTCCAATACTATTGGTATCGTGCCGATGAGGAACCACTGGCCTTGCATCAGGCGGAACCGGCTCCATTCAGTCCGGCTGGGGCAGGGTCTCCATTTTCCGGTACGGTTCAGATTCCAGCCGACGCCTTGGGAACGATGCGTCTCCTTGCCGTGGGAGAAGTGACAGGGGGACGGTTAGCCGGCTATGAGGACTTTGACGAGGTGCTTGTCACGGTGGAACCTACGGCGATGCTCACAAGTATTGAATTCGCCGTGGAGAAGCCTTGGCGGTTGGACACGATCGGGCAGCGCCTCGTCGTGCCGGCTGTCGGACAATTTGCCGATGGCGTGGTCCGTCCACTCACCTCGCCTATGGCCGGGAGTACCTATCGGTCATCGGATGAGTCGGTCGTGCAGGTCGATGCCGTAGGGATCGTACATGTTGTGGGGAATGGGAAGGCGCGCATTTTCGTCGAGTACCGTGGGAAGTCAGGAGGCCTGGAGGTGCACGTGGATGCCGATGCCGCGGAGAATCGTGCGCCGATTGCGCGAACTGCGTCAGAGCTGGACGTTAAAAGCGGCAGCCTGGTTGTGCTCGACGGCTTACGAAGCAGTGACCCGGATGGCGATCCGTTGCGTTACTCATGGAAACAGATTCGTGGCCATCGGGTGACTCTGAGCAACGTCAATGAAGCCAAGGCGACGTTTGTTGCTCCGCCTGTGTCTGAACCAAAGTCGTTCCAATTTACGCTGACTGTGATGGACATGGCGGGGCCTGATAGGGTAAAGGGAGCGGAAAGTCCGCCGGCGATCCTCACGGTGCTGGTGCATCCTTGAGGATTGTCCCTGAAAGACCTTCGGAATGGCAGGTGTAACACAGGGGCGGCGAAGAATTGGGCCGCCATAGAAGGGATACTTGAGTCCGCCACAATAACGATAGTTTGCAGTGTTGGGCCACTGGAAAGCATCCTGTTCGAGGGTTAGAAGAGTGAGTTGCAAGATCCTACAGGTTCATGCTAGATGGAGGCCGCGTCAGACATCCAATGGATGAGGGAGGAGAAATTCGATGGCGAAGAACAAGAAAAAACGGGCGAAGAAGGCACCTGTGAAAGCCAGAGCCAAAGCCAAAGCAAAGCGCGCGGTCAAGAAGAAGACAGCGAAGAGGCCAGCTGCCAAGAGAACGGCCAAGAAAGCGCCCAAGAAGACTGCTAGGAAAGTTATCAAGAAGGCCCCCAAGAAAACCGCCAGGAAGCGCCCTGCGGCGGCACCCAAGCCAGCCAAGAAGAAACCGATGGTGAAAACGGTTTCTTCTGTTTCGTCCAAACCAGCTGCTCCGGCCCTCGACAAGAAATCCGTGAAGCCTTTCATGGATGAGGAGCCTCAGAAGCCCGGGTTATCGCGGCCAATGGGGTCGCCGATGCTGAAAGATCCCGATATTGACGAGGAGCTGGGCGAGGATGATGTGGATATAGCTGCTGAGGCCGATGAAGATGTGGAAGAAGAGCTCACATTGGACGGGGAAAATGAAGACGCCGATCTTCTTGAAAAACCAGAAGGCCTGTTAGACGACGCAGACGATTATCACACACACTAACATTCGTATGGGATGCCTGCTCTGGACGACTCGCTCTGGTCGTCCGGCCAGATGACGGTGGGAATTGCTACCGTTGTCATCGCGTCCCATGCACGGATGTCCATCCTCCCGCTGAATATTCTGCGATGAACCCCAATGAGTCATTTTTTATTCGTAGCTGGGGCCCTGCGAGAACGAACCTCGCAGGAAAGTGCTGAGCTGCAACTCGGGCACTGCCTCTGGGGCCTCTGCACCGGGCTGATCCGGACGAATCTTCAGACCTATCTCGATGCGCAGTCCCGTGGGCTTGTATACGTGCTGAAGGTCGGACTCTGTGCCGAGTTTCAAATCGTGTCGCCTGTGTTGGACTTCTCCGCGTTGGATGCATTCCTCAGTGACGAGCTGAGAACTGAGGCCAGGTTTGGATTTGTGCGAATCAATGGAGTGCGCAGGCTGGCCTGCTCATCTGCCGCGAGCCAGGCGCTGTTGCTCACCGTATTGCAGATTGCAGATCAAACCGAACTCACTCGACGATTGACGTTGGGCATGCATCGGCTGTCGCAAGGGGAATACGACGCGATCATGCAGGGAGCCACGTCTTAGCAGGATGCTCAAACAGGCCGTTCAGCAAGGCCGCAACGAGTGAAGGGCCGAGGCGTACCCTCCGGGGTGCGTTGAGGATCTGAACGATGCGAGAACGAAGCTAGCGGACTGTTTCAGCATCCTGCTAGATCTGTTGGCCTGTCATCAGCTGATACGCCTCGTCGATCGTATCGACCTCCTTTACCGTCACATTGAGCTGGAATCCCAATTCGTTCAGGTTCCATCGGGCGTCGTGAATCTGTCCGCGTGGAACCAATATGGTCCGATACCCTTCTCGTGCGGCGGCGCGAATCTTATCCGGGATGCTTCCCACCGGGCCGATCTGTCCTCCCGATTCAATGGTTCCGGTCAGGGCAATGCCTCGCTGAATGTGTTCTCCCTTGAACATGGCGATGAATCCCACGGCCATGACCGCGCCTGCGCTTGGTCCGTCGCTTCCCGTGGGTCGATACGTCACCCCTTGTACAGAGACGGTCCCGCTATGCTGGACCGAGGGCGTGCGTTCGACGGCATAGGCAAAGGCCTGTGCCATGGCACCTAAATGAGCATCTCCCAGTCGCACGCCTGCAAGGAGCCATTGCAGTTGAACGGGATTCGGTTCCGGTTTCTTGTCCCACCATATCATCAGGATTTCAAACACCCCGAGATTGTTCTGCCGAATGGCCGCAAGGACCGGGAGCTCGATGGCACTGTCCGCCGGCACCGAGACCGGGACTCCGCAAAGGAGCAGGGCAATCAATGTATAGATAGGGACAAGATGGCGTGGCATCGGGGATCTCCCAAAAAGAACAGAGTGAAGATGGTGTGTGCCTGCGAAACGTCCGTTCATGAAAGTGTAGCAAATCCGGTTGGGCAGTATAGCGAGTTGGTGGTTCTTGCCTTGCGTTGGGCCATGGCATTCCGTATAAGGGCCTGCATGATAAATCGAATGCTTGCCTTGATCATAGTGGTAGGGCTGGCCATTCTCTGGCTGCCGCTCGGTGCCGCTGCCTCAACCTGCCAGGTGGAGACGCCCGCTTCAGGGACGGAAAGGGTGTTGACTCTTCATTTAGGAGTCGACTGCACGGAGCAAGAGCGAGAGACGCGGGCGGTGGAGGCGACGCAGCTGCTGCAGGCGTTCAGGGAAGGGAAGGGGATTGATCTCTCCGGGGTGGTTGTTCGCGGCGATCTGTCTCTGGATACGTTGCCGGTAAGTCCGCTTCCGCCCGAACTTGAGGGGATGAAGGAGCTCCAGGGACGGCAGGTACGCGTGATTCCCGGCTCCATGACAATCGTCAATTCGGTGGTGCATGGAGCGATCAGGCACCAATCGACACAAGGGCTGCTGGTGGTAAAGGGGCCTGTGACTTTTACTGGAACCAGGTTTGAACAGCCGGTGGATCTCTCGCGGGCCGTGTTTATGCAGCCGGTGACGTTGTCCGGCGCGGTGTTCTTGCGGGAGAGCTATTTTGTCCAGGGACGTTTTCTGCGCGACGTGATTGCTGAGAAAACAGCGTTTGGCCCTCATACGAGATTTCACCGATCGGTCTTCGAGGCGACGGTCACGTTCCAGCAGTCGGGATTCAACGGATTGGCGGAGTTTTTGGAAGTGGTCTTTGAGAAGGATGCCAATGTGTCGCGCACCTATTTCAAGTCTGGCACCGGGTTTTCCGGGAGCCACTTTCACGGCCTGGCGGATTTCTCTGAAGCAACGTTCGATCGCGAAGCGTTTTTTACCTTTACCCAGTTTGATGGTGACGCATACTTTCGCCGGGTCACCTTTCGATCGACGGCGGATTTCTCCGATGCGTCGTTCAAGGGACGAGACGATTTCTCCAAAGTCTATTTCGAAAAAGGCCCACAGTTTGCCAGAGCGACGCGATCGGCGACCGGACCGGCACCCCTGGGATTGGAAAATCAGACGGTACAGTATGCGATCACCCTGTCACTTCTCGTATTCAGCGCCCTCCTGGTCGCGTATCTGATTCGGTCGCGGTAAAAAGGGGCGTTCCTCTCGTTCACCACTACTAATAGATGGAGACTTGCTCCTCTCCCCCAAAGCTGGTATAAGTCCCCTTGTGGATAACCACTTCGACGCCGGCGAACAAACGGAACTGTCCTATCAGGTTCGCATCGAGAACTTTGAAGGGCCTCTCGATCTCCTGCTCCATCTCATTAAGAAGAGCGAGATCAACATCTACGACATTCCCATTCATCTGATTGCTCAGCAATACCTCACTTATATTGAGGCGATGAAAGATCTGAACCTGGGTATTGCGGGCGAGTTTCTCGTCATGGCGGCGACCTTGCTTCAGATCAAATCCAAGATGCTGCTTCCTGTAGATGAGACGGCTGTTGATGAGGAGGATGGGCCTGATCCCCGTGAGGAATTGGTGCGGCGACTGCTTGAGTACAAGCAGTTCAAAGAAGCAGCCCGTCAGTTGGTCGAACAGGAGCGCTTGTGGCGGGAGATCTACAGTCGTGAGCAGAGCCCACCGGTCGAATTGGAATCGGATGATAGTCTGCTGGAGAATGTCGGCCTGTTCGATTTAGTGGACGCGTTGCAGGGGATCCTTGATCGCAATCCCGGTAAGCAGTTCATGGAGGTCCTGCCCGACAACTTGACAGTTCGGGAGCGGATGAACGCGATTTTGGAAATGTTGGAGGAACGCGAGTCGGTGAATTTTGTCGAGCTCTTCGAGCCGTCCTGTCATCGGATCGTGATGATCGTCACGTTCCTGGCATTGCTGGAACTCATGCGGCTTCGAACGGCTCGGATATTCCAAGCAGAGCATTTTGGGCCGATTCTCGTATCCCGCGCCTTCTCACTCGTGCCAGACCCGGCGGAATTAGATGATGCTGAATGGAGGGGAGCATGACCTCGATTGTGGAGCAAGAAGCGGACGGCATGGCTGTGGCAGAGACAGCGCCGGTTAGTGAGGGGAATGGGGTGCCAGACGATGCGGCCAAGGTGGCCAATCTCGAGGCGATGAATAGCCAGACGGAGGCCATCGGCGCGCGGGAGCTCAAAGCTATTCTTGAAGCGGTCTTGTTCGTATCGCCCGAACCGGTGCCGGTCGCTCGGCTGATGTCTATCGTGGGGACGGTATCAAAAACCGAAGTGGTTCAGGCGCTGGACATTCTTGCGCACGATTTGGATCAGGATGGGCGAGGCATTCAGCTGGTGCAGGTGGCCGGAGGGTACCGGCTGGTGACGAAGCAGGAGTATGGGCCCTGGCTGAAACGGATGGATAAAGCCAGGACGGCGCAAAAGCTCTCTCGCTCAGCCCTCGAATCCCTCGCCATTATTGCCTACAAACAGCCGCTCGTGCGGTCCGAGATCGAAGAAATTCGCGGCGTCGAGACATCCAGTGTCCTGCGCACGTTGTGTGAGCGCAAGCTGGTGCGGATCGTCGGGCGAAAAGATGTGCCTGGCCGGCCGATCATGTATGGGACGACCAAGTTCTTCCTCGAACATTTCGGGTTACAGGACTTGAGCCAGCTCCCGCCATTGCGTGAATTCAAAGAACTCGGCGAGTCCGAGCAGGCTCTCCTGCCGATCGAAGAGGAGTCATTGGTGGCAGTCGAGACGTCCTACCCCGAAGAACTCCCCGTCACGAGTGGTCTTGCGGAAGACGTGGCCTTCGATGCAGAGACTAACGAGGCGCTCCTAGAAGAACCGGTAGAACAGGCCTAATAGGATATCGAAAAAGTCGGTCTTCTCACCTGCCTAACCCCAGCACACCGAGACGCGCTTTCCTCAGGCGCCGTTCTCGCTTCGCTTATGCGAGCTTGACCTGGGATGGCCTGAGATTCTCTGTGCATCAGTCAAGCGAGATTGTTCACTCCAAGACTTCCCTCTCATTGTTCTTCTGACCGTACGTCCTCAGGAAAGAATAGAATTTCCAAACTGTCCCATCTATTTTCATTCGAGGGCCGCACGTTGCGCGGGCACCAAGAGGCGCTTGGAGCCCCGTTGACTCGCCTCAAGCCCCTTTGTTAGACTCACCGTTCTTAATCTAAGTTGTTGAAAGAGGCTAAGTTCTTCGGTTTCACCCGATCCTGTCACACGAGGCACCACAAATGATCAAAGCATGGCTGCTCGACGAGATGTTTCGATTCAAACGAACGCATCTGACCATCGAAGACACCCAAGGAGAATGGGGTGCCGGCGATTCAATCGCCGAAGAAGAAGAACTCCCGTCGCCGCCGCAAAACGTGGTTGCGAAATCGGGGAATGGTCAGATCACCATTACCTGGGATCCCGTTCCCGATGCCATGTACTACAATCTTTATTTCCAAACGACCAAGGGCGTGGTCATCAAGTTCTCCATTCTCACGCGTCCGATTGCCAGCGAGGAAGACTTTAAAGCCGTCATTGGAGTGAAGAAAGACACGGCCACGTGTTTGGAGGGAGTCCAGAGCCCGTTCGTCCATGACGATCTGGCCAACGGCACCTGCTACCACTATGTCGTGACCGTGGTCACGCAAAAGGGGGAGAGTCTCGAGTCTCAAGAGGTGATGGGGATTCCATCCCCCTATCTGTTGGCCATGAGTATCGGTCGGGAAGGTGTGGACGATGGGGAGTTCAGCTCGCCCACGGGGATCACGCTCGACAAGGATGGCAATATCTACGTTGCCGATACCGATAACCATTCGATCCAGAAATTCGACAAGTCCGGGAAGTTTCTCGCGCGATGGGGCGGCGATCCCTCTGCGCAGGATGGGAGTTTCTATTATCCGCGCGGATTGGCAGTCGGGCCGAATGACATGCTGTACATTGCGGACAGCGGCAATAATCGCATTCAGAAATTCGATCTCAACGGCGAAGTGATGCAGGCCTGGGGTAAGTTCGGGTTTGCGTGGCGCGGGGCCGATCTAGGCAAGTTCGACGTGCCGTGGGGGTTGGCGACGGACGCGGAAGGGAATCTCTACGTCTCCGACACCAGCAACGCACGTATTCAGAAGTTCACCTCGGACGGGCAGGCATTACTCAAATGGGGTCGTGACGGGAGCTTCGACGGCGCCTTCTTTTTCCCCCGTGGCGTCGCGGTCGATTTTGTCGGCAATATTTTTGTGGCCGATGAAAACAATAATCGCATTCAGAAGTTCGATGCCCGTGGGAGCTTCCTTGCCAAGTGGGGGCGAGAGGGTTCCGGACCCGGACAATTCAAGTCTCCCTGGGGCCTTGCCTGTGATGCGCTCGGCAATGTCTATGTGGTCGATACCGGGAACCATCGTATTCAAAAGTTCGATGGCAATGGGACGTTCCTCTGTGCATGGGGGAACCGTGGGCGATCAGAAGGGCAGCTCAATTTCCCTTACGGGATTGCAGTCGACAAAGAAGGCGCGGTGTACGTGGTCGACAGCGGCAATGGCCGCATTCTCAAATATGTGCCGACGGACGAAGAGCTCAATCGCGGCAAGAAGGAGCAGTTAGCCAATCAGGTGCCGACCGAAACTCCGGCGCCCCATAGCGTGGCGGTCAAAGCCGGTGATACGGAGGCGTACTTGAGTTGGATGGAGGTCCCTGGCGCTCAATCTTACAACCTCTATTTCAATACAACCCCTAACCTCATGGTTCAGACGGCGACGAAAATTGAAGGGGTGGCGAATCCCTTTACGCATACCGGTCTCTCGAACGATACCCCCTATTACTATGCCGTGACTGCGGTATTCGAGACCGGAGCCGAAAGCGAGTTGTCCAGCGAAGTGACGATTACGCCGGTGCTCATCGATGTGACGGCGCCGCAAAATCCTTATGCCGTGATTAATCATGGCGCGTTCATGACGAATACGCCGGAAGTCATCGTCACGATTTCAGCGAACGATGTCGATACCGGAGTCGCGGCCTATTTTATCTCCGAGGCGCCGTTGACCCCCATGGCGGGGACGCCGGGATGGGTTGATGTGACGCCTGACACCAAGTTTGGTGCGACGATTCCGTTTATTTTGTCGCCGGGAGACGGGCCGAAACTGATCTACGTCTGGTTTAAGGATATGGGGGGGAACGTCTCGACTCCTGCGAGCACCACGATATTGGTCAATACGTCGGGGTATCTGTGCGTGTCCGAATGGGGACGGACCGGCCGCGGCGCATCGCTGCTGCATGGCGGTGAGTTCATGGCCCCCGTGTACGGTCTGTGTGTCGATCAGCAGGGATCGCTGTTCGTGGTCGATAACGGCAACAACCGGGTTCAGAAATTCGACAACGCCGGAAACTTCATCATTCTCTGGGGAAACTTCGGTTCGGCCAATTCGAACTTCCATAACCCTACCGGCATTGCGTGCGATGGCAAGGGTGATGTGTGGGTGACCGATACGAACAATCACCGCGTCCAGAAATTCGACGGGAAGCTCGGCGGCTACATCATGAAGTTCGGGTCACGCGGAAACGGCGAAGGGCAGTTCAACGCACCATGGGGCATCGCGGTTGATCGGGTGCGTGGGTTTGTCTATGTGGTGGACAGTGCCAATTTTCGCGTGCAGAAGTTCGATATGAACGGAGAATTCATCATGTCTTGGGGCAGTTTCGGGAACGGAGACGGCCAGTTCTACTTCCCTCGCGGCGTTGCGGTGGACCAGACAGACGGGTTCGTATACGTCGTCGACATGGGTAATCACCGGATCCAGAAGTTCGATACTAGCACCAATGTGCTTCCACAGTTGCTGACCAAGTGGGGCGGCAGTGCCGAACCGGGCCACGCAAGCAGTCCGCTCGCACAAGAGGCTGGCCAACTGCGCGCTCCCTGGGGCGTGACGGTCGATGGGGCCGGCGATGTCTATGTGACGGATGCCGGCAATCACCGTATCGAAAAGTTCGATAGGGAAGGTAATTTCATCACCCAATGGGGCGGGTTTGGGAACGGAAAGGGGCACTTCAACTTTCCCTACGGCATCGCGGTCGATGCGAAGGGCAGCGTGTTTGTCGTCGATAGCGGAAACACCCGGGTCCAACAGTTCATGCCGGCCGACGAAGGGAGCGAACGGCTCCAGGAAGACGCGGAGACCGTGGCAGAGATCGAGAATGCGCAAGGCACATCAAAGGCATAAGCGGCCACGACAGCGAGTGAAGGGAAGGCATGCTCGATAAAGAACCACGCTTGGGACTGACCTACGACGACGTCGTATTGGTTCCGGCCAGGTCTCAGATCCTGCCGAGCGAAGTCGATACGCGGACGAGGCTCACTCGCCACATCAAGATCAACATTCCCATTATCAGCTCGGCCATGGACACCGTCACCGAGTCCCGTTTGGCCGTCGCCATCGCCCGTGAAGGGGGCCTCGGGATTATTCATCGGGTCATGTCGCCAATGGATCAAGCGACTGAAGTGGACCGCGTCAAGAAATCCGAGAGCGGAATGATTCTCGACCCGATCACGATTTCGCCCGATCGAACGATTCGCGATGCCCATGAGCTCATGGCGAAATACCGAATCTCCGGGATTCCCGTCACGAAAGACAAGAAATTGGTCGGCATTCTGACGAATCGCGACCTGCGGTTCGAAACCAGAATGGACTTGAAAGTCTCGCAAATCATGAAGCGGGACAAGTTGGTCACGGCGCCCGAAGGGACGAGCTTGGAAAAGGCCCGCGAGGTGTTACACGAACATCGGATCGAGAAGCTTCCGGTCGTCAATAAGCACTTCGAGCTCAAGGGGCTCATTACCATCAAGGACATCGAAAAACGCATCATGTATCCGAACGCCTGCAAGGATGGACATGGCCGGCTCTGTGTGGGCGCAGCGGTCGGCGTAGGACCGGAGACGGAAGACCGTGTGACGCGGCTCAAGAAGGCCGGGGTGGACGTGATCGTAGTCGATACCGCCCATGGGCATTCTCAAGCGGTATTGGATACGGTCAAGATGATCAAGAAACGTCATCCGGAACTTGAAGTGATAGCCGGGAATATTGCCACGGCCGAGGCGGCGAAAGATCTATTGAGAGCAGGCGTCGATGCCGTGAAGGTGGGTGTGGGACCAGGCTCAATTTGTACGACCCGGATTGTGTCCGGAGCCGGGATGCCGCAGCTGACGGCGATTGCTGATTGCGCAAAAGTTCTCGCGGGCAACGGGGTTCCGATCATCGCAGACGGCGGGATCAAGTATTCGGGCGATATCACCAAGGCCTTGGCTGCGGGTGCTTCCTCGGTGATGCTCGGCGGACTCTTGGCAGGCACGGAAGAATCGCCGGGGGAAACCGAACTGTATCAAGCCAGGACCTATAAGGTGTACCGCGGCATGGGCTCGATCGGCGCGATGGAGCGCGGTGGCGGAGACCGTTACGGGCAAGGCGGGCGCCCGGCGCAGAAGCTGGTCCCGGAGGGCATCGAAGGGCGTGTGCCCTATAAAGGTAAACTCTCGGCCGTCATTTACCAATTGATCGGCGGAGTGAAGTCCGGCATGGGCTATTGCGGGTGCAAAACGATCTCCGACCTCCAACAGAAGGCCGCGTTTGTTCGGCAGACAGTTGCAGGTCTCCGCGAAAGCCACGTGCACGATGTGATTATCACGAAGGAAGCGCCGAATTATCGGATGGATTGGGAATAGTGCCAACAGCGAATGGCGTGGGGCGTATGGCCGATAGCAAAAACGCCTGTCGTGCATGTCTTCCTTAGCTTGCCCAATTTCTTTCTACTGCTATTAGCCATCAGCGATACGCTCTTCGCAACGCATGGAACTCTGGCACAACAGAATCCTGGTCCTTGATTTCGGGTCGCAATACACCCAACTGATTGCACGCCGCATTCGCGAAGCCCAAGTCTACTCGCAGATCTTGCCCTGTACCGTTCCCCTGGCGACCATTCTCGCCTATCGTCCACAAGGCATCGTGCTGTCGGGTGGCCCCTCCAGCGTGTATGAGAAGAAGGCGCCATCCCTTCCCAAAGAACTCTTTGACCTAGGGATCCCCGTTCTCGGCATTTGCTACGGGATGCAGCTCGTGACGCATCTGTCCGGCGGGGAGGTGGCCAAATCCAAGCACCGGGAGTATGGCCGGGCCGAAATGACCATCGATGACCGCAGCAACCTCTTCAAGGGTATCGGCACAGGAGGGGCGACGGTCGTCTGGATGTCACACGGAGACCGTATCGAACGGATGCCGCCGGGTTTCCGGTCGATCGCGCATACGGCCAACTCGCCGATCGCGGCCATGAAGCGCGATGATCACAAGCGGCGGATCTATTGCCTCCAGTTTCATCCCGAAGTGGCCCATACGGCGGAAGGAACCCAGATCCTTCGGAACTTCGTCTACGACATCTGCGGTTGTAAGCCGACCTGGACGATGCAGTCATATGTGGATACGGCGGTGCAGCAGATCCGTGACCAAGTCGGCGACGAACGAGTGATCTGTGCCTTGAGCGGAGGAGTGGACTCGTCGGTGGCGGCGGCCCTCACCCACCGAGCCATCGGCAATCAACTTACCTGTATCTTTGTCGACAACGGGCTGCTTCGGAATGGGGAGAAAGAACAGGTCAAGCAGACATTTGCCCAGCAACTGCATCTGAACTTGCGCCTTCTTGACGCATCAGATTCGTTCCTCGCGAAGCTCAAAGGGGTGACTGATCCCGAACGTAAAAGGAAAATTATCGGGCAGCTGTTCATCAAGCAGTTCGAGGCCGAAGCCAAGATGAAGTCGGGTCATGCGAAATTTCTGGTCCAGGGCACGCTCTACCCAGACGTGATTGAAAGCGTGAGCTTTAAGGGCCCGTCCGCCACGATCAAGACCCATCACAATGTGGGCGGATTACCGGCTCGCATGAAGCTCAAGCTGATCGAACCCTTGCGGGAATTGTTCAAAGACGAAGTGCGGGTGCTGGGTAAAGAATTAGGCCTGCCCGATGAGATTGTCTGGCGGCAGCCGTTCCCTGGTCCAGGACTGGCGATTCGCGTGTTAGGGATCGGTAACGAAAGAACGGTTGACGATATTGCGTGCCTCGGAAACAATCGTCGATCAGGAGATCAGGACGGCGGGGCTCTACAATGATATTTGGCAAGCCTTCGCCGTATTGCTGCCGATCCGTACGGTCGGAGTGATGGGCGACCAACGGACATATGAGCATGTCATCGCCATCCGTGCGGTCACGAGCTTGGATGGCATGACGGCCGATTGGGCGAAGATTCCGAACGACGTGCTGGGCAAGATGTCGAACCGGATCATCAACGAGGTGAAGGGTGTGAATCGGGTGGTCTACGACATCAGCTCGAAGCCGCCGGCCACTATAGAATGGGAGTAGTGAGCGAACGCGTAATGGGGAAGCATGGAAGTTAGATTACAAAAGATCATTGCCGGAACCGGATTGGCTTCGCGGCGTAAAGCCGAGGAGTGGATTGCCGCCGGGCGTGTGACCGTCAACGGCAAGGTTGTGACGGAGCTCGGTACGAAGGTTGATCCGGACCGCGCGCACATCAAGGTAGACGGCAAGCATCTGAGCTCCGCCCAGCCATTTATCTATCTGCTGCTCAACAAACCGAAGAACGTAATGTCGACATTGAATGATCCCGGAGGCAGGCCGACGGTAAAGGACTATCTCCGAGGGATATCGGTACGGGTGTTTCCCGTCGGTCGGTTAGACTTCGACAGCGAAGGGTTGATGCTCCTGACCAATCACGGCGATCTGGCTCAGGCGCTGCTCCATCCTCGCTACCACGTTCCAAAGACCTATCTCATCAAGGTTAAGCAGGTGCTGGCGGATGATCAGATCCGGCAGTTAGAACAAGGTGTGCCGTTGGAAGATGGCATGACTAGCCCGGCCACGGTCAAGAAGGTGAAGAAGGCTAAACTCAATTCTTGGCTGGAGGTCACGATCCGTGAAGGGCGTCAGCATCAAGTGAAGCGTATGTTGGAGGCGGTCGGCCATCCGGTCTTGAAGCTGACGCGGATCAAGATGGGTCCGCTGTCCTTGGGCGATCTGGCGTCCGGCGAGTTCAGATACCTGACCGACCGTGAAGCGAACGCATTGCGCGAACTTGTGGAACAGCGGATGGCCTCAGCAGAGGACGCAGAGAAGCAGGCTCCACGGCTCAAGAGACCGGTCAGTCGGGCCGGATGGGCCCGTTCCAAGAAAGCGAAGGTGGTATGAAGGTCAGGACTCATCGGTGCGGGGAACTTACGAAAGCCGCTGTCGGTCAGACTGTCGTCTTGAACGGCTGGGTACAGCGGCGGCGCGACCACGGCATGGTCATGTTCATCGACCTGCGGGATCGAACCGGGATTACGCAAGTGGTGTTCAACGCCGAGCGTAATGCGGCGGTGCATCAAGCCTCCCATGCGTTGAGGAGCGAATGTGTCGTGTCGGTGACGGGCCAAGTGATGGCCCGTCCTGAAGAGTCTAAGAATCCTAATCTGCCCACTGGCGAGATCGAAGTCTTCGTGGATGCCGTTGAGATTCTGAATGAGTCGAAGACGCCGCCGTTCGTGATCGAAGACGATGCCGAAGTGACGGAGTCGATCCGACTGAAATACCGTTATCTCGATCTCCGTCGTCCGAAGATGCAGCGGCTCTTGAGCCTCCGGCATCACATCATGCAAGCCGTCCGTGGATTCCTGAACGCGGAACGCTTTCTTGAAGTGGAAACCCCGATTTTGACCAAGAGCACACCGGAAGGGGCGCGGGACTATCTGGTGCCGAGCCGGGTGAACCCCGGTCAATTCTATGCGCTTCCGCAGTCGCCGCAGCTCTTCAAGCAGGTGCTCATGGTGAGCGGGGTCGATCGCTACTATCAGATTGCGCGGTGCTTCCGCGACGAGGACCTGCGCAATGACCGGCAGCCGGAATTTACGCAGATCGATCTCGAGATGTCGTTCGTCGATCGGCTGGACGTCATGAGCTTGATGGAGCAGATGATCGTCACGGTGTTTCGTGAGGCTGGCGGCGTCCAGCTGCCGACTCCATTTCCGCGCATGACCTATGCCGAGGCGATGGGCCGCTACGGATCGGACAAACCCGATCTACGATTCGAAATGCCGCTGTCATGACGTGACAGCCTTTGCGGCAGCAAGCGAGTTCAAGGTATTCAAGGACGCGGCGACCAAAGGCGGGATTGTGAAGGCGTTGATCGTAAGAGGCGGAGCGGCCATGCCGCGGAGCAGGATTGATGCGCTTGGTGAGATGGCCAAGAGTTTTGGCGCGAAGGGGCTCGCCTGGCTGAAGATCACAGCAGAGGGGCAGCTTGAGTCCGTGATCGCAAAGTTCCTGGATGCTAAGGCATTTGCGGCAGCCCTTCCCGATGCCAAGCCGGGCGACTTGGTCCTGTTCGGCGCGGACAAGCCAGCCATTGTTCACGATGTGTTGGGCCGCATTAGGCTCATGCTGGGCGAAGAACTGAACCTGATCGACAAGACTGCATGGAAACCGGTGTGGGTCACGGAGTTTCCTTTGCTGGACTATTCGCCGGAAGAGAAACGATACATCTTCATGCACAATCCTTTTGCGGCACCGATGGACGAGGATGTGGCGTTTCTGGATTCCGAGCCGCTCAAAGTACGTGCGAAGGCCTATGACATGGTCCTCAACGGAAGCGAAATCGGCGGCGGAAGCATTCGGAACCATCGGAGCGATATCCAGCTGCGCATTCTCGACCTGCTCGGCATCAACAAGGAACAAGCGCAGGCAAAGTTCGGTTTCTTGCTCGATGCGCTGGACTATGGGGCGCCTCCACACGGTGGAATTGCGTTCGGCCTCGACCGGCTCATCATGTTGCTGGGAGGAGCCGATTCGATCCGCGACGTGATCGCGTTCCCCAAAACACAACGGGCACAGTGTCCGCTGACTGATGCGCCGTCTGCCGTCAGCGCCGATCAGTTGAAGGAATTGCGCATCAAGCTCGATCTAGTCGAGTAGGGAGGAGTCATCCGCCCCATGGCAGGCAATTCGTTCGGTCGAGTCTTTACCGTCACGTCATTCGGCGAGAGCCACGGGCCTGCTATCGGCTGTGTCGTGGACGGCTGTCCGCCCGGCCTGGTCCTTTCTGTTGATGACATCCAACGGGATCTCGATCGGCGCAAGCCCGGCACGTCGCGCCATGTCACGCAGCGGCAGGAATCCGATACTGTCGAAATCCTCTCGGGTGTGTTTGAAGGCAAGACGACGGGCACGCCCATCGCGCTGCTCATTCGAAACGAAGACGCCCGCAGCAAGGATTACGGTAATTTGATCGATACCTTTCGGCCCGGTCATGCGGACTACACCTATTGGCAGAAGTACGGAATTCGCGATCATCGCGGCGGCGGGCGCGCCTCTGCGCGTGAAACAGCCGTTCGAGTGGCGGCAGCGGCGATTGCGAGGAAATGGCTCCACGAGAAGTATGGTGTCGTGGTTCATGGCTACCTGAGCCAGCTTGGCCCTCTCGACGCGCCGTTTAAGAGTTGGGGTGAAGTCGGCAAGAATCCGTTCTTTTCCGCGAACTCCGAGATCGTGCCGAGGCTCGAATCGTTCATGGATGAATTGCGCAAAGCAGGCGACTCAGTGGGGGCCAGGATCACAACCGTTGCCGAATCCGTGCCGGTGGGATGGGGCGGGCCGGTCTACGCAAAGCTCGATGCCGATTTAGCCGGGGCCATGATGAGCATCAATGCGGTAAAGGCTGTCGAAATCGGATCAGGTTTCAGTTCCGTGACGCAGCGCGGGTCAGAGCATGGAGACGAACTGACCCCTGATGGTTTTGTGACCAATCATGCCGGTGGAATTCTTGGCGGTATTTCAACCGGGCAGGACATCGTCGTCACGATCGGGATTAAGCCGACTTCGAGTATCCGTGTGGCCCGCCGGTCCATCGATAAGCAGGGCAAGCCGGTAACCGTCGAGACGAACGGGCGTCACGATCCCTGTGTCGGCATCCGGGCGACGCCGATTGCCGAAGCCATGATGGCGCTAGTGCTCATGGACCATGCCTTGCTCCACCGCGCACAGAACGCCGATGTCGCGACGAAGACCCCGAAGATTTCCGGCTCGCTGAAACGGGCTGCCGCGGGAACACAGAAACCCACCGCGAAGATCAATCCCGATCCAGACGAAGCCTGACACGTTCTCGTTGCGGCATGATCCCATCGTCCATCCAGGAAGGTCTCATCCTCGAAATCGAGAAGGCCACCGTCTACCGGGGCGACACCTGTGTGTTCGAAGACCTTTCCTTCACGCTGGAAGAAGGGGTGCACACCGCTATCCTTGGCCCGAACGGGTCAGGCAAGTCGACCCTGTTGAAGTTGCTGGCGGGCGAAGTCCACCCGGTCCCGAACGACGCGACGCGCATCCGGTTGTTCGGCGAAGAGCGGTGGAATGTGTGGGACGTCCGCAAGCGCTTGGGGATGGTGTCCCATGATCTTCAACATCAGTATATGGACCAAGTGACTGGCCTCAAGGTAGTCCTGTCCGGTTTCTACGCCAGCATCGGGATCTATGGCCATCAAAATTTCAGTTACGCGGAGGTCGCAAGGGCAGACAGCATGTTGCAGGAGATGGGTGCTGGTTCGTTGAAGGATCGACGGTTTGGGGAGATGTCAACGGGAGAGCAGCGGCGATGCCTCCTCGGCCGCGCATTGGTGCATGAGCCGTCGGCCCTCGTGCTTGACGAACCGACGAGCGGACTCGATCTGACGGCAACGTTTCACTATCTGGATCTTGTCCGCGCGCACATACGTAAAGGTAAAACGCTGTTGCTGGTGACGCACCATATTCATGAGATTCCGCCGGAAGTGAAGCGTGTCGTACTCTTGAAGCAAGGGAAGATTCTTCAGGATGGAGAGAAACGCTCCGTCCTCACAGACGCCAACCTGAGTGTGTTGTTCGACTGCCCGGTATCATTGGCTCAAGCCAATGGGTGGTATCAAGCGCTCCCCGGGCGCAGCACGCCGCACTGACTTCTTTCATCCTCCGCCCAACACAACATGAAACGTCAGGTCTGCATCGACTCGGCGCACTTTGAGTGAGACCGTTTGGCCGGGGATGGTGCGTTCGATCAAGTAGCTCTTCAGTTGGGCCGCATCGAGAATCTCCGTGTCCTCGATCGCCAGCAGAATGTCGTGTTTTTGAATGCCCGCCGTTTTCGCCGGGTCTGCGACGTCCCTCACGGCCATGCGCCACTTGGTACCGTCCTTCACCGAAGTCATGTGAATTCCCATTTTGGAGAAGGTGAGTGGCTTGCCTACGAGGGCTGCATTTACGATTCGCTCGGCGAGAGTCCCCGGAATGGCGAACGTCATCCGGCTGCAATGGGCCTGCGTCTCCTCTTTCTCTGTCTGGATAACGGCATGCATGATTCCGACGATTTCCCCTTGTGCATTGAACAATCCGCCTCCTGAATTGCCGCTGCAGGCGGAGAGATCGGCTTGCAGGAGGCGCGTCTCGACGGTTTGGAGGAAGGTATTCGTATTTCCGAGACGGCCGAAGGCCATGGTGGGGCCCCACCCGAGCGGATAGCCTACGGTGAAGACCTCCATCCCGGGAACAACATCTCCGTTGGCGAACGATGTTCCTGCCTGCAATTTGGATCGATGCTGTTCGGCGACACGGTAGATCACGACATCCATGAACGCGCTCTCACCGACAAGGTCAGCAGGAAGCTCATTGAGATCGGTGGTGAGAATGCGAACGTGCTTCTGGATGATGGTCCCCATCGAGGGGTCGTGTTTTTCCGCTGCATGTCTTGCGGTGATCACGTAACCATCCCGCAGGTGAAACCCGGTTCCCCGGATGGCGATTTTCCCGGGTTTCTCCGGGGTGCGCTGATCCTGGGTATCCTCCAGGATGCCGACTGTGGCTTGTTTAGCATGCAGAAACGTATCCTGGCTGAGTGGCGTAGGTTCTGCGCCGAGTGCGCCAGCGAGTATCGTCATGCCTGCCCATGCTGTTAACAGTAGTAATCGTGAGGAAGGTGAAGGGAGCAGCCGACGGATATGCATGGATGATCCTTTCGAGCAAAGTGCCGGCACAGTATAATCAGATGGGGCTTATTTCGAAAGGGTGGCGGTTAAAACATTTTCTCCCAGCGGATGGTAGGCTCCGGCTTTGAATGGCATTGGAGTGATAGATCGAATTGTTACCATGAAATTATACGAGTTCTTGCTCTGTTGGTTGGATATAGCCGTCTCATCCACGTGCGAGGTATACTGGAAAACCAAAGCGCTTGAAGAAGGGTAGGACAGCAGAGACGCCTCATGATTACACGTGCCAAGTGGATTTCACCCCTACCACCTGCCAATAATTGCTTGCTCATACAGAGGTTTGGACTGCCCAGTATTTCCTAGCCATGATGTTTTTGTCTTCAAGCAGAAGCCTGACAGGGCGAGCCGGCCTCCCACAAGTCGTTCAAGCGACATGACGAGCACTGCTGAAATCTTTGTTGGGCTTCTGCTGACGGTGGCCTTTCTGGCCATACTGGCGCGCAAACTTCACACTCCCTATCCGATCCTGTTCGTCATCGGCGGATTGGCGCTCAGCTGGGTTCCCGGGCTTCCCAAAGTCACGCTCGATCCCGAACTGGTCTTTCTTTTCTGCCTGCCGCCGCTTCTATTTCCGGCGGCGCTGTCCACCTCATGGCGCGATTTCCGGGCAAACCTCCGTCCCATTTCGTTTCTTGCCATTGGCCTTGTCCTATTCACCACGGTGACCGTCGCCTACCTCGCGCATTATTTCATGCACATGCCGCTGGCTGCCGGATTTGTCTTGGGCGCGATCATTTCTCCGCCTGATGCGATCGCGGCCACGGCCATTGCCGAACGGCTGAAAGTCCCGCGCCGCATCGTCACGATTCTCGAAGGCGAGAGTCTTGTCAACGATGCGACAGCGCTGGTCGCGTATCGTTTCGCGTTGGCGGCCGTGGCGACCGGCTCGTTTTCCTTGGCGCACGCGAGCGGGCAATTTTTCATCGTGGGCACCGGCGGAATCCTGGCCGGTCTGGCGGTCGGCTGGCTGGCGCAACAATTTCACAAGCGCGTGGATGATGCGCCGATTGAAATCACCGTGTCGCTATTGACGCCCTTTGTCGCGTATTTATCCGCCGAACAGCTAGGCGTTTCAGGCGTGCTCGCGGTCGTGACTGCCGGTTTATATCTGGGCTGGCGGATTCCTGAACTGCTGACGTTCAAGACCCGGTTGCAAGGTGGGCCAGTCTGGGAAATGGTGGAATTTCTGCTGAACGGTGCTGTCTTCATCCTGATCGGACTGCAACTGCCCGAAGTGTTGAGCGCATTGTCCAGCCATGACATTCCCATTCATCGGCTCGTCTGGTATGCGCTGTTCATCAGTCTCGCGGTGATTCTCATCCGCATGCTGTGGGTGTTCCCGGCGGCATACCTGCCGCGCTTCTTGTTCAAGAGCATTCGTGACCGCGATCCCTATCCGTCGTGGCGCCACGTCACCATCATCGGATGGACGGGCATGCGCGGTGTGGTGTCACTCGCGGCGGCCCTGGCGATCCCGCTCAGCATGGACGGAACGCCTGGCGGCCAGTCCTTTCCCTATCGCGATTTGATTCTGTTCCTCACCTTCATCGTGATTCTGGCGACACTCGTGGTGCAAGGCCTGAGCCTGCCGCTGCTCATTCGCTGGCTCGGCGTCAAGGACGACGGCTCAACGGAAAAAGAGGAGCGTGAAGCCAGGCTCAAGGCCAACCAAGCTGCCCTCGCCCGGCTGAATGCAATCGGGGAATCCGAACCGACGAAAGCCGACGCGCTGCAAAGATTGCGCGTCGAATACGAAGACCATATCCGCCAAGTGGAAGGCGCCGAACCCGAGAGTGCCGGTACGCCGCTCCGACTGTTTTCTTCCGAATTCGAACGACTCTCGCACGAAGCGCTTCAAGTGGAACGCCAAACGATTCTTCAACTTCGCAACCAAAGCGTCATCAGCGACGAAGTTCTGAGCCGTATACAGCTAGATATTGATCTGGCTGAGGCGCGGTTACAGCATCACCGATAAAGCTCGGCTCCCAGGGCAGGACCCAACCTTGTATGTAGATGGATTTGTTTAAATTGTGTCTGAGGCATATAGGTTAACGAATGCGTCTTGATAGTCACAGCCCCTGCGTCTATCTTCGCCGCGCTACTTTCTGCGAAATCCGAAGAACAAGCCGATCGCTGCTGCTCCCGCCGATGGGAGATATCCGGAGAGGATCTGTCTGAGTCCTTCAACGCCCTGATGTATTGCCGTGATGCCATGGCTGACTTGTGCTTCCACCTCTGTCCAATCGAGATCGATCCAGCCGGTACTTTTCAACACGGCAATGCAGGTGAGCAAGCCGCCAGCAATCAGCGTGGCCATTCTCAAAAATCGCCTGAACGCCCAGCCGCAGAAGTATCCTCCCAGATAGCTGCCACCGACGCCTGCAACAGCGGGCGATGAAAGATCAGCAACCCATGAGGCGAGGCCTCCGACAGTTGCCACGCCAGCAGCGACGACGGATTTTGCATTCCAAGGCGGATCGGCCAGTAGGGTTGCGCAGATGCCCTGTGCGGAGGAGATTTCCGGCTGATCCTGCTCGTGATCCATGTAGCGGCTAGAGTTGATGACTCGAGAAGGTATCGCAAGCGTTAGGGTTGCCGGACTCCAATCCTTTACGAAGCCAGGTCATGCGTTGCGCCGATGATCCATGGGTCCAACTCTCCGGCCTGGTATAGCCGCGGGACATTTTCTGAAGCTGATCGTCGCCGATGGCGGAAGCCGCACGCAAGCCTTCCTCAAAATCACCTGGCTCGATCAGATTGCGCTCACGCTTCGCATGATATCCCCAGACCCCGGCAAAACAATCTGCCTGCAATTCCATACGCACAGAGAGTGCGTTGCCCTCCGATTCAGTCCCCTGGCGCTGGAGCCGGTTCACCTTGCTGGCGATGCCGAGGAGATTCTGAACATGGTGGCCGACCTCATGGGCGATGACATAGGCCTGTGCGAAGTCCCCGGGAGCGCCCAGCCTGTGTGACATCTCGTCGAAGAAGGATAGGTCGAGATATACTTTGCGATCTTCGGGGCAGTAGAAGGGGCCGACGGCAGCTGATGTGGCGCCACAGGCTGAATGCACGCCGCCGGTAAAGAGGACGAGACGAGGGTTTTCATACTGTCGGCCGAGTCCTGGTAAGACGGTTTCCCAGGTCGTTTCTGTGTCGGCAAGAACGACGGATGCAAACTTGCCGAGTGAGTCGTTTGGTGAGCCAGTAGGTCGTCGGTTCTTGGTCCATTGAAGGGCCGGTCACTTCCTGAACCCCGTTGATCATATTTAATAAGGTAAGTGGGTTGGTCCCGGTAAAGTAGCTAATAGCTAAAACAAGGACGATACCGCCGAGGCCGATCCCGCCGACTCTCGCCGGCCCCATGCCGCGTCGGTCTTCCACGTTCTCGCTTTCCGGTTGTCCTTCCCATCGCATGGGATATACCTCCACCTTGCTGGAAGACCCTTGGCTGCTGCCAAAAATTCACGATACTTCGTAATCGATGGGGAAGTCCAGAGGGCGGGTGAGGATGTAACCAGGAGGCCTTCGGGATCCCGAAGGCCTCCGGCGGATGGCAGATCGGCGGACAGGGATTCGTCAGTTTGCCGAGTGTAAGCTTCCGACGACCTGGGACAGGTCTCTGGGGTAAAGGACGATTTCGATTCGCCGGTTGCTGGAGCGCCCGTCCTCAGTATCATTGGAAGCTTGAGGTCTGGTGTCTGCATAGCCCACTGCAGATAGATACTGGCGGTCCACGCCTCCCTGGTCGATCAGGTAGCGCACCACAGTCGTGGCTCGCGCCGTCGAGAGTTCCCAGTTCGTCTTGAAGCGATCTTGTAACTTTGAACTGATGGGCACATTGTCTGTATGACCTTCGATCCTGATCTGTTTGTCTGTGATTTTATTCAATACGTCGCCGACCTGCTTCAGCACTTTGATGCCGGCCGGTTTCACCTGGGCCTGACCGGAATCGAACAGAACACGATCGACCATGTTAATGGTGAGGCGGTCGCGGACTTGCTGAATCGTAATGTTTCCCTTCGCAATCTCGTCCTGAAGGGACTTGGACAGTTCTTCCTGTGTGCGAGTCAGGCGTGCGATCTCTTCTTCTTTCGCCAGCCGTTCTTGTTCGAGTCGAGCCTTGTCTGCTTCTTCCGCTTTCAGCCGTAGACGCCCCTGTTCCAAACTGGCCGTTAATTGGGATTGTTGCTGCTCCAACTGCTCGCGCTCTCTCGCCAGCCGAGCCTTGTCGGCTTCTTCGGCTTTCAGTCGTTGACGTTCCTGCTCCAGACTGGCTGTCAGATGCGATTGCTGTTGCAGCAGTTGCTCGCGTTCTTTCGCGATGCGGGCCGCATTGGTTTCCAGTTCAGCCGCCCGTTTTTGCAACGCGGCAATTTCCCCCTGGGCCGAGGCGGTTCCGCTGGCGAGTTGTTGCTTGTCCTTTTCCAGCGCGCTGACCTGGGCCGTTTCGTCAGTCAGCTTCTTTTGAAGGGAATCGATTTGTCCGCGCACCTCTCCCAATTCGTTGCCCAGCTGGCTCTTTTCCTTCTCGAGTCCATCCAGTTTGGCCTGGAGCTCTCCCGACCGGGCTTCGAGCGCCGCACGTTCTTTTGCTAACTCGGCAGCCTGCTGTTCGGCGGCTTTCCGCTGAGTGGCCTCCTGATCCAGATTTTGTTGTAGCCCAGCCAATTGCTGTTGCAGTTGGTCGGTTTGTTCCTGAGACTTTTTCTTGAGCGCATCCAGGTCCGCAGCTTGCTGGGCAGCTGTTTTCTTCGCGGCCTCAAGTTCGGTAAGCGCTTTCGTATGAGTTTCCGTGCTCACACAGCCCCCCATGGCCATTGCACAGAGCATGGCAAATACTGGGACCCGGAGCGGCGTGATTCGACCAATCGACATTTGTCGCATAGCTTCCTCCTTTGAATGATGGGAACATGGCGGAGGTGAGCAAGCCCAATGCCCCAATGACTCGGAAGCGCGCGTGAAAAAAAACTGCACATTTCTCATGGAATTAGAGGGGAAAGCGTATTCTGCTGTGTGAGGGCAGCAAGGGAACTGGAGCAGGGCGCCCTAACAGCTGTATGGTCTAACCTACAGAGTCTAAGTGCTGGTGCGGTGATCTACAATGAGATCACTCGGCAGGTTCAAGGGAAGAAGAGATTGGTTGTTCGACGAATATGTCGCAATGGAGCTGTCGGGGTGCAGCAGTTGCTGCACCCCGAGGCAAGGCTTACTTTCCGCCCATGTCCTTCTTCTCGTCCTTCTTCTTATCTTCGTCCGCCTTGCCGCTGGACATATCCTTCTTCTCCTTCTGCTCGGCAGGCGTCGGCTCACTCGCGAACGTCATAGGCACGCCGAATCCAACGGCGAGAAATGCAGCTAAGACAACCATGTGTACAAAACGAGTCATGAGAAACCTCCCTTGGTGATTATGGATGGGTGTCACCTCTGACACGCCATCTGATGAAACTTTCGCTGTGCGAGGCAGCTGGTCACGGCAATGAGCAAGTGTGGTGCCGTGAGGTGGATTGCTTCAAATGCACCATCAACCCGAACCCCTCTGTGCAAATTCCTGGCCTTTTTCATCGATTGGAAAAGGTACAAGAGTGGAAAGGGGAGACATTGGAAGCTACGTATATCTTAGAGTGCGATGAAATCTGTAGGGGAATACCTACATCCATACAGTTGCGATGAGACAATTGGGTGAGGGCCGGTTCGGAATGTCGAGGTCGCTCATTGTGCTTGTCACAGGGGTTGGCTATAGTAAGCACATGTGGCCTCGGCTTATGAACGGTTGGGTTGTGATTCTCTCGCTCATCGCTGTGGGCTGCTCCTCCTCCCCGGCCGGGATCCCTGAAACCCTGGAATCTCAAATTGATAAGAATGTGACATTCACGGAAGTGCTCACCTCACCCGAGTCGTATAAAGGCCGTCTTATTCTGCTCGGCGGTGAAGTCCTCAATGCGAGGCGGCTCAAAGAGGGAACGCAGGTCGAACTGTTGCAGCTCCCGCTCAACAAGTATCAAGAGCCGACGACCGACCTCACGCAGTCGCAAGGGCGAGTGTTGGTCCTTCACCAGGAGTTCCTCGATCCGGCAACATTGACGCCAGGGATGCTGGTGACATTCGTCGGCGAAGTCAGTGGGGCTGTCATCGATAAGATGGACGAAGTCGATTATCGCTATCCCACCCTGACGGTGAAACACTGGCATGTTTGGTCTCCGGCCACCTTTGAAGATAGGCGAGGCGGGCCATATATTGGAGTCTACGGCGGCGGTGGCGTTGGCGGAGGGTCTCGCGCCGGTGGGGGATTCGGGATCGGGTACTGAGGCAGAGACGGTCATTCCTCTTCGTTCTACTCGTGAATCGCTCACTCTCCAGAGTTCACACGATTGCCTTCAACAAACCCTATGGAGTTCTGCCCTGTTTTACCGACCCAGAGGGACGGCCGACGTTGGCTGACTATGTGGCGATTCCTGGCGTCTATGCGGCCGGCCGTCTCGACTTAGACAGTGAGGGCCTCCTGCTTCTGACATCGGACGGTACGTTGGCGCATCACATCACCGACCCGCGGCATAAGCTGCCGAAAGTGTATCTCGCGCAGGTCGAACATATCCCGAGCGAAGAGGCCTTGGAGCAATTGCGAAAGGGAGTGGTGTTGAACGGCAAGAGAACCAGGCCTGCTGAAGTACGTCTGCTGCCGGAGGATCCGCAGTTGCCTGATCGCCCTGTGCCCATCCGATTCCGCAAGAACGTGCCGACTGCCTGGGTGGAAATTACGCTGCATGAAGGATTGAACCGGCAGGTGCGCCGCATGACCGCCGCAGTAGGGCATCCGACGCTGCGTCTTGTGCGGATTGCTATCGGGCCGGTTCAGATCGGAGATCTTCAGCCGGGTCAATGGAGAGCGTTGACGGCACGGGAGATTCGTGGGCTTTCCCACAGGGGGTCTCGTAACGAATAGAACCCGATCCGTGTCACCACATACTCACCGTTCAAGTACCTGCCGCGTTGCTTCTTACCGTTTCGTCCTCTGTATCATTGTCGATTCCATTAGGATCTAAATTGATTCTCCAGCAGGCAGTCTTGCTTGCGGGCAGATATCCTCTTCACTGCACATATCCTTGAGAGTATGGGTAATACTGAAATTCGTCTTTGCCCCGTTAGCCCAGGAATGTGTATTGCTCAGTGCTAAGTCGGTGTTCTGCAATTCATGAATCATCCGTCAGTGTATGCAAGTCATTGCAGGATCGATATCGGAGATAGGTTCGTATGGAACGGCGTCTCGCTCTCAGGATGAAGGCTCAGTTCCGAAGTTCTTTTTTCTCGTCAAAGATAGTAGGGGGGGAGGGGATGGTGGTGGATCTGTCATACACAGGTTGTCGTATTACGACGTTGGTTCAGGTGCCTTGTGGAACCAGTCTGGAGGTCCGATTGATGTTGCCAGACGACCTTCCGCCCCTGACAGTTAAGTCCTGCATCGTCCGTTGGTCGCGGGACCATGACTTTGGGGTGCAGTTTCTTGATCCGCAAGAGGAGGATTGCGCAAGGCTCGCTCGATTTGTCGGAGCGATCCAGTCGGGCCTCTCCACTTCATGAACTCTGAGAGAGCGTCGACCAGAACCAGTATCCAGCCGGGTACGAAACGCTGACGTTATGACCGCCACCCCATACAGCAGTAAGGCCACGGGAGTTTGGCCGCCGAGGCATATGAAGTTGATACGTTAAGGTGGGCAAAAGACCGAGACGATGTTGGTAGGCTGTTTCAGAGTTCTAGCTAGTGCCGTTTGAAGAACTGCACAGCTCGCTCATGCCTCTTGGCAGCTTCCAGTGACTTGAAGGTGCCAAGATTTCTGCGTTTCCCAGTTTTTGGATCTTTCTTCCGTGAGTACAACCGGTATTCACCTGATTGGAGTTTTCTGATCATGTGCGACCTTCTGGCTTCGCCCGTACGCGTATCGGTAGTGCCCCAGGTCACCCTCGTGCGTCCACATCATCGACGTCAGCGATGATTGTGTGCAGCCCGCTCGCTCCCGCGGGTTGCGGACGGACAAGCTCCGCAATTTGCAGCTGTCCCTTTGTGTCCGTCGCTCGGACAACTGTTTGGAACTTGCCTCGTTTGGGCGGTTGCCATGTATAGTTCCAGATGACCCAGGAGTAGGGCGACATCGGCGGTTCGATCTCGCAGTCGTTCCAGGTTGTTCCGGCGTCAAAGCTGATCTCAACCTTACCGATGGAATTCGGACCACCGAAGGCAATGCCGCGGAATAGTTGCTTTGGCCCGCGGAGTGTTTGGTAATGGCCGGGACTGTCGATGCGTGAAAAAATCTTAATCGTGCCATCGTCGGTCCAACCTTTGCGCTGCCAGTAGCCCTGATAGTCGCCCGGATAGACCTCGATCTCGACGATCCACTTCACGTTCTTGATCCCATAGAGACCAGGCACGATAAGGCGAATCGGGAAACCATGTTCCTTCGGCAGTTTTTCGCCGTTCATCAAGAAGGCGATCATCACGTCATCCTGCATCGCGCGCTTGAAGGGAATGCTGTCGTCGTAGCCATCGATACCGCGGAAGATCACATCGCGCGCTGTTTCCTCGTCAACCCCCGCCTCTTGGAGGAGTTTCTTCAATGAGATCCCGCGCCAGGTCGCGTTGCCGAGGCTGTCACCACCGGGCAATGTATCGATGCACATGAGTGTGGAGACCTGATCGTATGAATCGCGATTCAAAATGTCGCGCCAACCGAGAGACATCGGTCGTTTCACTTCTCCTTTGACGTGGACCTTCCACTGTTCAATGTCGACGTCGCGAGTCATGGACACAGCGGAGTCGGCATAGTTCACTACATAGAATTTTGCGTTCGGTGTGAAGTAGGTCGTGTCGCGTGCAGGAATGGCAAACATGCGTCCGAATACCGAGCCCATCGCGTCGCAGCCACCGGTTATTCCGGCGAGAGTGCCGAGACCGAGGGCTTTCAGAATGGTTCGGCGCCGCATGGATAGGGCCGATTCATACAGTGACATCATTTCTTCATTATACACGCAAATGTACTTGACTCCCATCCGGAGCTTTGTTATCTTCCGGCCTGTTCGATAGTGCTTGTGCTTCCTGCCTGTTGACCGCGTGCAAGAGTGCGGTGAGGGCATGCGGTTCTAGG
This sequence comes from Nitrospirota bacterium, assembly GCA_963729585.1. Taxonomy (GTDB): domain Bacteria; phylum Nitrospirota; class Nitrospiria; order Nitrospirales; family Nitrospiraceae; genus Palsa-1315. The sequence goes on along the minus strand of CAVSOJ010000025.1, from coordinate 421,103 downwards.
GAATACCCGGCCATAGTTTGGTAAAAGGGTCCCTTGACACGTTTCTGTGCACAGCGTATAGTGCACGGCTCGCGTGACGAGTACGTCTGTTCTTTGACAACTGAATAGAGAATGTTGAGCAATGGTGTAAGTGTATTGAAGTGGTGGCCCTTGGTCCAAATTCTAAGAACACCTTTATGAGAGTTTGATCCTGGCTCAGAATGAACGCTGGCGGCGCGCCTAATACATGCAAGTCGAGCGAGAAGACGTAGCAATACGTTTGTAAAGCGGCGAACGGGTGAGGAATACATGGGTAACCTACCCTCGAGTGGGGAATAACTAGCCGAAAGGTTAGCTAATACCGCGTACGCTTCTTGGACTTCGGTTCAGGGAGGAAAGCGATACCGTGGGTATCGCGCTCTTGGATGGGCTCATGTCCTATCAGCTTGTTGGTGAGGTAACGGCTCACCAAGGCTTCGACGGGTAGCTGGTCTGAGAGGACGATCAGCCACACTGGCACTGCGACACGGGCCAGACTCCTACGGGAGGCAGCAGTAAGGAATATTGCGCAATGGGCGAAAGCCTGACGCAGCGACGCCGCGTGGGGGATGAAGGTCTTCGGATTGTAAACCCCTTTCGGGAGGGAAGATGGAATGGGGTAACCCATTCGGACGGTACCTCCAGAAGCAGCCACGGCTAACTTCGTGCCAGCAGCCGCGGTAATACGAAGGTGGCAAGCGTTATTCGGATTTACTGGGCGTACAGGGAGCGTAGGCGGTTCGGTAAGCCCTCTGTGAAATCTCCAGGCTTAACCTGGAACAGTCGGGGGGACTGCTGGGCTAGAGGACGGGAGAGGAGCGCGGAATTCCCGGTGTAGCGGTGAAATGCGTAGAGATCGGGAGGAAGGCCGGTGGCGAAGGCGGCGCTCTGGAACGTATCTGACGCTGAGGCTCGAAAGCGTGGGGAGCAAACAGGATTAGATACCCTGGTAGTCCACGCCTTAAACTATGAATACTAAGTGTCGGCGGTTTACCGCCGGTGCCGCAGCTAACGCATTAAGTATTCCGCCTGGGAAGTACGGCCGCAAGGTTGAAACTCAAAGGAATTGACGGGGGCCCGCACAA
>CAVSOJ010000025.1:0-415000 GCA_963729585.1 Nitrospirota bacterium | reverse complement strand
GATCCTGGTAGCCCCAATGATAGGAGTGAGGATTTGATGTTTGTCGAGATTATCGAGCGCTCGAAGGCCATACAAATGCTGGGATGATCCACCAGGATATGCTGCAAGAGACAACAGAAACTTCTTCGTATCGTCACGTGGAGTCTCTATTTCGTTACATGCAGATTCATAATCTGACCGTGTCCTCCCAGCAGGAAAAGCGAGATTTCGATCTTGCACTCCGCCGTCAATCCCAACAAGTTCCCATGTCGCATGATCCAAGGCAGTTCGCAGATTATGAATGGCATCGCCGGCAATTAAGGCCAAATCGGGCGGGATACTACGATTGAATCGAACCTCGAAGAGGAGTTCGCCAGTCTTCGGCTCGTTTGTGACGCAAAGCTTGTGTTCCTGTGTACTAACAAACTGATTGAATGCACGGCGCAAATCATCAATGTGCTTTTCGGCTCTTTTTATCTTCAGAAGAGCGCTATTGAACACAATACCCCTCCTGGTAGCTGAGCTGACGCCGCAGGCGAAAATGGCAGGCTCATCGCTTCTTCTTCAGGCGTGCTGCAATTCGCGAATCTGCCGAAGCCCAGCCAGCATCGAAGGGAGTGCCGGGGCTGTCGATGTCGATGACCAGCGGTGCATGATCCGAGGGTAAAGGTTTTCCCTTCCGCGCCTCACGATCGATCTCGGCCCAGATCACGCGGCTTTTTAACGGCGCCGTCACAAGGAGGTGATCGATGCGCATGCCGAAGTTTTTATAAAAATTGCCGGCGCGGTAGTCCCACCATGTGTACCGGCCTGATTCAGGGTGATGCAATCGGTACGCATCGACAAATCCTGCGCTCGATAGCCGCGCAAACGCCTGCCGCTCTCGCTCCGACACGTGCGTGCCGCCATCACAGGCGCGGGGATCCCACACATCGATATCATCAGGCGCGACATTGAAATCACCGCCGATGACGGCCGGTGTATTCGGACTGATGGTCTGATTAATCCAGCGAGCCAGCTTGTCGTACCACGCGAGCTTCGCTTCGTAAAACGGTGAATCTATCTGCCGGCCGTTCGGCGCGTACACAGAGATGATGCGCAAGCCGCCGCATTCGGCACGCGACCATTCTCGCCTCAGCCAGCGGTTCATCGTCACCGGTTTCAGACGTCCGCGCCGGCCGTAACGGCTCGCCAAAATTTGTGATCACGCCGCCAATGCCGCACCGACTCGCGATCGCGACGCCGTTCCATCGACCCTCACCATGGTGCACCAGCGCGTAACCGGCTTGCTTGAAGGTTTCTACAGGGGCGTCCGCGTCCGCCAGCTTCGTCTCCTGCATCAGAAGCACGTCCGGCTTCGCCCGATCCAGCCACCACATGACCTTTTCCAGGCGAGCCTTCAGCGAGTTGACATTCCAGGTGGCAATCCGCATGCCTAAAGATTATCCCATCTCGGCCGAGCCTGGGGGGAGAAAAACGGGGAGAAGTTATTTAGAATGTACCCGTTCTTTTTCCTCGGCGCTCATTCAGGATTCAGGATCTATGAACTTCTACGACATCGACCTCGTCACCATCGATGGCAAGCCGCAGAAGATGGACGTCTACCGCGGCAAGACGCTGCTCATCGTCAATGTCGCGAGCCAGTGCGGCTTCACGCCGCAGTACGTGGGGCTGCAAGCGCTCTATGACAAATTCAGGGACAGGGGGTTCGTGGTGCTCGGTTTCCCCTGTAATCAGTTCGGACATCAGGAGCCGAGCGGCGAAGCAGAGATCGAGCAGTTCTGCACCAGGAACTACGGCGTCACCTTCCCCATGTTCGCAAAGATCGACGTGAACGGCGCAAATGCGCACCCGCTCTACAAATATCTGAAGTCGGAGAAGCCCGGGATTCTCTGGACCGAGGCGATCAAGTGGAATTTCACCAAGTTCCTCGTCGGCTCCGACGGCACGGTGCTCAAGCGCTATGCCCCGAGCGACAAGCCTGAGGCGATCGAGGCCGACCTGGCAGCGAGGCTGTAGGCATTCCGGTTCGCAGGCGTTCGATGTCGCGTATAGGCGGCGTGCCGAACGAGAGGTTGGAACGTCCCTATGCTCGACCGATCTGAGACGATGGAGTAATCCGAATGAGAGGGCAAACAGCGGGGTTGTATGGGTAGCGTTGTGAGAAATATGAAATGGGCCAGCGAACTTGTGACGTGCGCTCGTCAGGATTTGCCCGGCTGACAGCGCCCGCTGCCTCCTCGGCAGCGGGCGCTGGGTTTTATTTTTTAGCGCGATGTAAGTCTATCACCGCGCCCGCTTCATTCAATTCCACTGTCACTTTGGTCCCTTCGTCGATTCCTTTGGTTTTGATCTCCTGTTTCGCCAAGGGGAACACCTTTTCACCATCTGCAGTTTTGAGTTTGACTTGCTTCTCCATTGGGTCCGTGTGCACGAGGGCGCCCGTCACGAACGTGTGCTTGCTTTTTTCGCCCTTGCGATGCAGGTCGATGACGGTATTATTTTCATCCAGCACCATCGTGACTTCATCACCTTCCTTGAATGGCTCATGCCCATGGCGACGAGAGGCATTCTCGTTCAGTTGGTAGGTGCTACCGTCAGGTGCCTGGACCGCGAGGGCATTATCCTTCTTGATCACGACCCCAGCCATTGACTTATGACTTCCCTGCTGCCCTTCAGTTGCAGCCTCAGCTACACAGGGTATTGTGATCAGCACAGCCAATAATAGCGGCACACATCTATGGCTCACGTGAATCCTCATATCTCTTCCTTTCGTTGGCACTGTGAATAAAATCGTACAGGATTCTACCTGGCACTCGTAGGCCGATCAAGGGAGATTGTCTGGAGGAATTACTCCTCTATCATGACGGTCGTTGCCCGGTTAAATACTGGGGCCATTTGTTTTTCAGATGAAGGGCTGATGTGTTAGAGTTCATCCGCTCCCCGTGGTGCTGGTGAAGTAATCACAGCTGATGGCCGAATCCGGCTGGGACCGTGGTGCCTAGAAATGAAGCCCGCGACATGGAGGGTCGTATGAATCACCACGGTACACAAACAGACGTGATTCGACTCTGCGTCTGCGTCTTCGGCCTGGTGATCCTCACCGGATGCGCAGGAGGGACTTCCCAAAAAGAGGCCTCAAGGACATTTGTTCCCATTACGGATCTCAGTATGGTGGCCGGCGATTGGGAAGGGATGGTCAAGAAGGACCAGTCAGTGATTCCAGGGGCAATGGTCGTTCTCACGATTCGCGCGAACGGGACCTATACATTTTTGGGGCAGCGCATTTCCGATGTCGCGCTCGGCTCGGGATTTCTTGAAATACGAGATGGTCGGGTGAGCGGGGATACGGACCGTCGCATTGCGCAGTTTGCCTTGTATGATCGGCAGGGGAAGGCCGTGTTGGTCGTTGAATCGACGGTCCGGCAGACCGGAGAATGGTATCACGGCGAATTATTGAAGAAAGCCAAATAATCGTTCAGGATCGATTGAAAGTTCATGTGGTAGTTTCTCCCATGCTCCCTCCCATTCCTCCAGACTGGCGACCACTGCTCAAAGAAGAGACGCGCAAGCCCTATTATTGCGAACTCGACTCGTTTCTTGAAAAAGAACTAGCCGATGGACAGACGATTCTGCCGGCTCGCAAGGACATCTTCAATGCCCTAGCCTCCACATCGTATGACCAGGTCCGTGTGCTCCTTGTCGGCCAGGATCCCTATCCAACCCCTGGTCATGCTCACGGCCTCTGTTTCTCCGTGCAGCCGACCGTTCGGCCTCTGCCTTTCTCGTTGCGAAACGTCTATCGAGAACTCCATGAAGATATTGGATGCCAGATTCCCAATAACGGGTATCTGGAACCTTGGGCCAGGGAGGGCGTCCTCATGCTCAACACGGTCCTCACGGTCCGGGCGCACAAGGCCAATTCTCACCAAGGACGAGGCTGGGAACGATTCACCGATCGCATCATCGAACTGGTTGCAGCGAAGCAGAGGCGGGTGGTCTTTGTCCTGTGGGGACGTGAAGCCCAGAAGAAGCGGAGTTTGATCACGCAATCGCATCATGCCGTGGTTACGTGCGCACATCCCTCTCCATTGTCAGTCAGAAAGTTTTTCGGATGCCGGTGCTTCTCGCACATCAATCGAAACCTTGCCGATGCCGGGCTGGCTCCCATCGACTGGCAAATTCCAGAGGTTTGAGCAGGACTGTGTGACAGTGCGATCCCCCCTGGCTTTCTCCAATCCTCTGCCGATGACCAGTAAGACAGAATAATTATTACTCCATATTATCCGTTCGTTACAGCCGATTCCTGTGTCCATTGCGTTGACTCCTCCCTCTGATCCCTGTAAGGTGAGGGACGACGTACTGAGCCACGCCGACTGTCCCATCTCTCGCACAGCACTCCCTCCCACGTTCCCGTGCGTCTGATTCTCCGGTCTCCGCCGCTTCTACGCCAGAGTACCCATTGGTTGCTGCTCTGAGGCCCACTACCGCTGTCTCTAACGAGCGCAGTAGTTGTGTCAAACCGAAAAGATGCATCGGTCATCCTGCGTCTACGTCTGTAATCAGTCACGCGAGAAAGGAGTGTCAGATGAATCAAGAACAATTCAAAGCGTTTTGGATCCAACTCAAAGCCCCACTCAAAGCCAAGTGGGAAAAGATCACGGATGCGGATCTTCTGGAGATCGATGGCAACCTGGGCACGTTCACAACCGTGCTGGAGAAGCGATATGGCGCAACCCAGAATGACGAGGTCAACACCTGGGCCAACCGGCGCTACTCCCATTGGTCCGGGAACTATACTAGTAAGTACGCAGATCCGGCCAAGGCAGCCTGACGCATCACCCGGGGCTGATTTGCCCAGGGAGATCATCCCTGGTATGCAAGCATGTTCATCAAGAGCGCAGCATCGAATACCCTGATGAGGGAGAGGAAAGGATCGAACCATGAAAAAGATTGTGATCAATAAGAGCTACGACAAGTTTTCGGTGAGCCACCAGGCGTTTCAACGCTTGCGTGAATTGGGCCAACAGGAGGCGCTCAAGGAAACGGATCTCGGAGCCTACTGGCCCGAGGCGGCGACGCCGAGAGAACCAAGCCTCAATCAGTGCGGAAAACTGATTCCTCGCGATGATATGAAGTTAGCCCAAGTCGTAGAGGAACTCGGCGGAGCCGCCAATGGCCATGGCGCAGAGTTGCGAGTAGTCGCGATCCCGGATGATGTCCGGTGGGAAATTAGCGCCGTGGGCGGGATAGAGCACGTCAGCGAAGTCCATCGAACCTGGGCGTAACAGCCTGAGATTGAGCGCTTGCCTACATGATCACGACGGTCATGCGCGAGTAGGATGCCGAAAAAGTCGGTCTTCTCACCCCCGACCCAGGCGCGCCGAGACGCGCCTGTTCCCACGCGGCGTTCGAGGCTCAATGTGGAGAATGTCGGAAGCATTGGTAGGAATTTCGTGCTGCTGAATGCCGGGCAGCTTCGAGACGGGAATTTCAAGACAGTTCCTGCAGCTGAATCAATCCTACGCCATCATCGCGTTCAGCACCGCCGACTCAAGTCCGTTCCTCAGGTCTTCTCAGGAAGACGCTCCTGCGTCATCTCCGGTGATTCTCCCAGCAGCAACTTCGCCCGTTGAAAGGCGTTGGTTCTCGCTTCCCACTCCGTGCTGTAGCCCTTCGACGAATCCTGTCCGTGCATGCCGCCGTCGAGATGGCTCGACCCCGGAATCGAAAATTTGCACAACCATTTACCATTCTTGATCTGATTGGTGATCAAGATAACTTTCTGGCCTTTGGCATAGCAGGTTTCTGTCATGGTTGTCTCCGATTCCAGCTGGGTGCTGAAAAAAGTCCTCAAAGGTAGCCTAAGCGAGTCAGGCGCGACGTACGCAGGTTCTGCTGATCGCGCCGTTCCTACTACACTCGCGGGTTTCGCGCGTCGCCGGCTGCGGCCTATTTCAACATCCTTACGTTAGGCCGGCTTGATGAAACGATCCGCAGCCAGTACGGTGTGCAACGATTGTGTGACAGCGCGGCGATAGGGGGCCTTCTGTCGCAACATAATGACGAGCTCCTCAGCGTCGATCATGATCGACAAGTCATCCTCGGTCACCAGCTGCCGATCCGGGGCCCCGATATTCATGCGATATTGCGTCTTCCCGTCAGGATTCCGATTGGGTCCGCTGACGATCTCGGTAAGCCCATCGATGAATCCGATATGTCCTTCATGCCGGTGTTTGACCTTCGTGCCATCGGGAATGCGGACCCAGGGCTTGGTTGTTCGTGGCTGGATTGGCTTCACGGTGTTCATGGTCATGGTCTCTCCCTGTAATCCGATATGAAGTGAAAAATAACTGTCGGACTTTCATCGCTCACCCCGCCGTCGCGGAGATGGCGAAGCATACCTTTCCTGTGAGTGGCCTCGAATCAAGAACGAAATGACTCAGCATGTCGTTGACGGAGGAACAGCAGAGGAGACGCAAACGATCGCTAGGGCGCGTCGTAACTACCGAAGTAAACGCGAGGGATAGGACAGTACCCATAGTTCAGTAGGCAGTCCACACTCTACCACACATACGTCTGACATAGCGAACCAAGCGGCGAATACCCCGTTTGTTCAGATCCTTACCAGCCTACGTTTGGCTGGTTCAGTGTGTTGGTTTTTCCGGTTTCTTTGGTTCGATGAACGAAGCAATAAAACCAACCAGATAGACCAAGCACACCAGCCTCGCCCTCGTGCCATCCCGCCTTCTTCCCCTCCGCCCGGGCGCCTTGCCCTTCCCGTTGAAACCGGGTGATTTCTGCTAAAGAAAAGGGTATCCTGCGCGGCAACGAGACGTCGGAGTCACAGCGGGAGTAGCCCTCTGAGCGATCGCGTTGAGATCGACATAACGAGGCGAAGCTTGAAGATCCACACTGCAACAGCTGGGATACTGTGTCTCGCTAGCATCACCAGCGGCGCCTGTGTAACGCAGAGCACCTACGACGCAGCCGTCGCCGATCTCGCAGCGACGAAAGCCGAGCTCGACAGCACCAAAACCCAATCGCAGGGGCTCATCGAACAAGTCAACGAATTTCAACAACACAAGATCAACCTCGCAAGGCAAATGGAGGATGCCTCGTCGGCACTCCAGCAAGCCAAGCAGGAGATGGAAACTGAGCACACCGCCTCGCAAGAACGGCTGAGCAAGCTCAACGGCATGATCGGTCAACTGAGAGCCCGGCAGACCAGTCTGCGGCAAGCCCTCCAACGTGCGCAAGAAGAACAGGTCTCGCTGCAAGCAAGCCGTTGACAGATATCAGTCCGGTCATAGTGAGGTGGACGGACCAGCAGCGGTACTATTCCCACCGCCGATCGCACGCTCCAACCAACCGGCCGAGACAGTCCTTGCTCCACCAGCACTAGCTCCAGTTCCGCAAGAGCCAGTTCCCAGGTCGACTGTGACGCCACCGGCACCATCCACAGGTCCAGCTGCGTCAACCCCGAAGCCGCAGACGGCGCAAAAGCAAACCTCCGAACCAGTCGAAGAGGGCTGGCTGTCCACGATCAAGGGATGGGTCGTCTCACTCTGGCGATCGATCTTTTCCTAGTAACTTATTGAAAACGTCCGCGAGCGCCGGTCGGCTGATTCCTCTGGTTCAAGCAACGAAACAAACCAGACCAGCTGGTAGACCAGACAAATTCACCCCGTCGTGCGATTCTCGCCTTTCCAGATCACCTCGCATTTCCTGCCCTCTGCGCCCTTTGCCCCTTCCCTTGCATCACCACCGGACTCTTGAGAATATATGAGGAAAGGTCACACGAGACGCGTCACGAAGGTTGCACTCAGGCCTTCTAATTCCTTGCGGCACACGCCATGCCCCAGCCCTCGACACAGGATACGAATCGGGCAGGCAGGCATCGTCTGTGGACGTGGTGTGCCGCCAGTCTGCTGGTTCTCCTCGCCGGCTGCTCGTTCACCTTCCTCGCCTACAGCTATGCCGATCGGATTATCCTCTGGGAGCTCGATCACTATTTCGATCTCACCTCAGATCAGCGCAACGACCTGGGCCTTCGGCTCAAGTCTCTGCTCGCACGACACCGGCACGAAGCCATCCCTCAGTATGAAGCTGGCCTTGTGCAGATCCGGCAACGATTTGAACAGGGACTCACAGGCCAGGATATCGACTGGGTCTATGCCACCTACGATCGACTGCGCGTGGACCTTTTCAACCGGCTCGTGGCCGACGGAGGCGTCTTTCTCGCTTCCGTCGATTCACACCAGGTACGGACCCTCGAAGAAGCTTTGAAAAAAGATAACGATAAAGCCATGCGCCTCGTGCAAGCCCCCGCCCCAGAACGCCTCAGGAAGCGGGCGCAGGCTACTATCGACGAGTTGGAAGATTGGCTGGGATCCCTGTCCAAGGACCAACAGGCGCAGATCCGCGAGTGGAGCCTTGCGCTCCCGGACACACAGAATATTTTGGTCGCATACCGCCAGCAGCGCCAGCAGGAACTGCTGGCCATTCTACATGAACCACGCACGTCCGAACGTGCCGCACGGGAACTGCGCGCTATACTCGTCTATCCGGACCAGACCGCTCCCCAGGCCTATCAAGACGCCGTCCACCAGATGCGCGCGGCAGTCAAGACCATGACCCTTGCCATAGATCAGCGACTCACCGCCGACCAGCGCCGCCACGCCGTGACCAAGCTTCAACGGTTCACGGACCAGCTTCACGATCTGCACGTCGAGTAATGGTCTTTCCAGCGGCTATGAAGCCCGCGCCTGGCAGTAGCCATCACACCTTTCACCGTTACAAATGACCGCCTCCACCCGCTTTACCCACGCTCTTGAAAATGAAGATTGTTGAGCTTGCGACCTCCACAAGTTCCTGTCGATCAATACTACAGCGAGGATTGTGAGTTCGACCGTCTTGCAGATTTCTCAATCCCCTCCTACAATAAGCCTCTGCGAGGTCCCCATGCTCTTCTTGCTCCATCCCTCCCATCTTTTTCTCATGCCATGCGCCGTGACGTATGGCGCGAGTCCATGCATGGCTATATTGATCACCGCGGGCGGGCATGACGGCGTCTGAGGCGCCGGCGCCCGAGCCGGTGTGGGCGGCGTGGTCGACCGAGCAGCTGTTGACGCTGCCGATGTGCGCGCTGGGGCTCCCCGGGGCGGGGGCGTTCCTGTCCGCGCAGATCGCGCAACTCTACGCGGAACTCGAGGCCCGCCAGCTCTGCTTCCGGCCCCACGTGTGGGTGTCGAACGAATGGTTTACCCCGGACGGGGTGCCGGGGATCGCCGTGCCGTTCTATCTGGCCCATCCGCGGCTGGCGAAACTGGAATTGGACCAAATGCTGGAGGTGGAGGGCGGGACCCCCGAGTGGTGCATGCGCATCTTGCGGCATGAGGCCGGCCACGCCATCGAGAATGCCTATCGGCTCCGCCGGCTCCGCCGGCGGCAACAGATCTTTGGGCGCTCCTCCGAGCCCTATCCCACCTACTACCGGCCCCGGCCCTATAGTCGGAGCTTCGTGCGGCACCTCGACGTGTGGTATGCCCAAAGCCACCCGGATGAGGACTTTGCCGAGACCTTCGCCGTCTGGCTCACGCCCGAAGCGACCTGGGCGGAGCGGTACAAGGGCTGGCCGGTACTCAAGAAGCTGCAGTATGTCAATGGGCTGATGGAGGGGCTGGCGGGGGTGGCCCCCCCGGTGGTCACGCAGGAGGAGATCGACCCGCTCGCCGCGCTGACCAAGACCCTGGGGGAGCATTACGCGCGCAAGCGCGCGCACTATGGGACCGCCCGCCCGTCCTTCTACGATCCGGACCTGCAGCGGCTGTTCTCCGCCGCCCCGGCCCATGCCGCGCACCTGCCCGCCGCCACCTTCCTGCGCCGCTTCCGTAAAGAGGTGCGGCGCAAAGTGGCCGCCTGGACCGGCGAATACCAATATACGATCGATCAGGTGCTCGAGGACATGATCGCCCGCTGCCGCGCGCTCCACTTGCACCTGCCGTGCGCGGCGGAGCAGGCGAAGCTGGATTTCACGATCCTGCTGACCGTGCACACGATGACCTACCTGCGCAGCGGGCGGCATAAGGTGGCGCTATGAAACGGCTGCGGATCCTCGTCCTCATGCACGCCGACCTCGTGCCGCCGGACCAGCTCACCGGGGCGGAGGATGTGACGAGCGTCGAGTGGAAGACGGAATACGATGTGGTCTCCACGCTGCGCCAGCTGGGGCATGACGTCAAGCCGCTGGGGGTGAAGAGCGATCTGGGCGTGCTCCGGTCCGCCATCGAGGACTGGAAGCCGCACATCGCCTTCAACCTGCTGGAAGAGTTCGATGGGGTGGCGGTGTACGACCAGAACGTCGTCTCCTATCTCGAACTGCTGCGCGTGCCCTATACCGGCTGTAACCCGCGGGGGTTGATGCTGGCGCGCGACAAAGTGCTGGCCAAGAAGCTGTTCTCCTTCCATCGCATCCCGTTTCCGGATTTCATGGTGGTGCCGCAGGGGCGGGCGGTCAAGCGGCCGACGTGGCTGGCCTTTCCGCTCATTGTCAAATCGGTGACCGAAGAGGCGTCGCTCGGGATCTCGCAGGCCTCCATTGTCCAGGACGACGACAAACTCAAGGAGCGCGTGGCCTTCATCCATGCGAGCGTCGGGACCGGCGCCCTCATCGAGCAGTACATCGAGGGGCGCGAACTCTATGTCGGGGTGCTGGGCAATAGCCAGGTCCACGTCTTGCCGGTGTGGGAGTTGATGCTGGACCAGCTGCCGGAGGATGCCTGCCGGATCGCGACCGCCCGGGTCAAATGGAGTCGGGCGTATCAAGCGAAGTATGGGATTCGCTCCGGCGAGGCCACGCAGCTCCCGGAGGGGAAAGCCGCGGCGATTCAACATCTGGCCAAGCGGGTCTATCGCGCCTTGGGCTTGAGCGGCTATGCGCGCATCGACGTGCGCCTGGATGCGACGGGGCAGGTCTATGTGCTGGAGGCCAATCCCAATCCCCAAATCGCGCACGACGAAGATTTTGCCGAGTCGGCCGCCAAGGCCCGCTATTCCTATCCCGCCCTGCTCCAGGAACTCCTGCACATCGGGCTCCGCTGGCGGCCGGCCAAAGCAGCCCCAAAGAAACCGTCACCATCGCCAACATGAAGCTGCAGATTACCGCCTCTTTCCCATGGTATCTTGCAAGAGTTTCTTCCACTCGTCCCGGCTGACAGCGGGCATGGTGGTGATCTCGATGTGCCCGAGCGACGCATTGAGCACGGCGGCTTTCATGGCCGTCTTGTTGTCCGGGAATTCCCAGACAGCAACGACGTCGTATTCGCCGAGGCAATAGTAGGCCTGGAGGAGTTTCCCGCCGAGAGCCTTGGCGTTCTGTTTCACCATTTCGGCCCGCTCGATGCCGTTCTCTTTCATGGTTTGAAGTCCGTGCTGCGTGAACTTCACGAGGCTGATGTAGGTCTGCATATCGACCTCCTGGGTGGGAGTGGGGTAGATGAGACGCTGGCATAATTTTAGGCTACTTGGTGGGGAAGTCACAAGGAGGGCGAGACCGGCGCTACTCACTCGAACCCAACGTCGCGGATCCGATCCTTGACACCTCCACGCAGACAGCCTAGCCTTGCGGGAAAGTGCGTAGTGATTTCGTGAACCTGTGGTCGGCATGTGGTACTGCTACGAAACACGGTGGACTCTACTAAGGAAGGGTGTGGCAATGGACGGTAAGGTATGTGGTTCGCCTTTTTTGGTTCGACTGGGGTTTCCTGGATTCGTTGTCGTCGTGGGTCTTTCCTTAATCGGCTGTCCTCAGCCGATACCCAGGGTTCCGATTCCTGGTACTGATGCGTCCCCCCCGACCATGGCCTGGCAGACATACAATATGCAGACGAAGGAGAGAGGAGAAATCGTGAAAGACGGCCAGTCTATTGACGTGCCGTCCAGCGAGCCATACGTCGTGACGCTGGCCGTGGAAGATCTCAACAGCGGCGTGAAAGATGTGACCCTGAGCGGCAACGTTCAGTTTACTTGCGAACAAGCCGGGCAAGTGGAGGAGAAGAAGTTCCCCCTCGAAACGCAGGAAGCTAAGTCGATTCCTGACTATGATAATAAGGTTCCCATCAGAGCCTCGCTTGTCTCTATCGTGGAATTCGGTAAGAGGGGCTGTAAGGAAAACTGGATGTTTGGTGGAGGGAAACTGTCTCTGGTTGGGAAGGCGCATAACTTCGTTGACGGAGCTGAGATGAGGACACTGAACTTTAATCTGCAGAAGCAACCATCGCCATGAAGTAGGCCCTGTTCGAAACAATGAAGTTGGTGCAGGATCTATTTACCCGCACCATCCAGTTGGCCTCGACAGGCTCTGTGCCACCCGCGGCCATATAAAGGAGACGAGCCTTCCCTCACCGAAGTGCCCGCCGTTTCCTGCCTGAGTGACGGCCTGCTTTACCCACAGTGCCGAAGTCAGCCACTTGCGCTGTTTTTCTGAGGGGGGAACAGGAGGGGAACAGGCTGGTGTGACCCGCTGCCACATTGGTCAGAAGCTCAGCAGGTGGATATATCAAGAGGGGACGTTGCTGTGAAACAGGGCTATCGGTTGATTATTGTCGACAAAGACGGTGTGTTGGTCTCTGAATTCCAACTGACGGAGAGTGCTCTGGCTCAGCCGGAGGCCTTTGTCGAGGCTCTCAAACGGTCGATCGAACACGTCGAAGAAGAAGAGCCATGAGCGAGCTACGATGTGGTGTTGCCCCGCCTATCAGAGCCTTGATCTTTGTTCTTCGTTTTGCCGCCTCATTGTGTCACTTCCTAGTAGGTTTCTTTCCTTACATTTCTATCCCTTATGTTGTCGCCCAGAACTCCTCCCTCTTTCGTGTAGTTGACACGCGCTGAACGGGGGCTATAGCCTGCTGACTCACGGCTGGAAGGGAGATGCCTGCTGGTCAGGGGAGAGGCATGACTGACACCCGCGAATTACAAATGGGAGGGGCTGGATCAATGTATATGCGCTGGGTGGTTCAGATTGTGCCGGTGATCTGTGTCGTTGTTCTGGGCGCGTCATTGTCGCCGGCTGTTGCAGAGGATGAGTCGGCGGTCCGAGAAACGGGACGCCTGCTCGCGGTTCTGCTCGACGCCGGGCGGGTAACAATCGGATCCAATCAGCTTCTCCTCAATGATCCGACCAAGGGGGACAAGGGGTTCACGCCAGAGGTATTTGCGACGCAGACGATAACCGCGTTCAAGGAGCGGACGGGATATGACCTATCGAATCTGTCCGCTGCCACGGTGCCGGAGATGTCGAAGCCTCTGCTGGCGCGGCTCTTGGAGGAGAGTAAAAAAACGGTGGCGAGTTATCAGCCCGTGATCAATGTGCCGGGGATCAAATACAAGGGGCTCATCCCGGCCACGTTCGGCACGGAAACGGGGGGGCGGTTCCAAACGTGGTCTGGGGTGTATTTGAAACAGACGGCGCCCGAACACCTGGTCCGTAATCCGAAGAACAAGCCGGACGCTTTTGAAGCGGCTGAGATGAAGAAGATGGGTGAGCCGTCATTCCCGCGCGAGGGCGAACAGGTCGTGAGCGCGATAGTGGAGGAAGGGAAGAGTATGCGGGTGCTGCTGCCGCTGTTCTATGGAAAAAGCTGTTTGAGTTGTCACGGTGCTCCTAAAGGAGAACGCGATGTGACGGGTTATCCGCGGGAAGGGGCACAGGAGGGAGACCTGGGTGGCGCGATCAGCGTGAGGTTTCCGATGCCGTGACGCCGGCGGAGTCGGCCTGCGTCGGATTGCGATTCGCCAGTCCTGCCTCCTGCAATACTTGATGCTATGGCGGTAGGAGCATCAGGACCGGGCTAAGAAATTTCGTTCTCATCGAGAATAACAGGAGTGTTTCTTGCCATGGCGACGATTTTGGTCATCGATGACGAAGAACTCGTCCGTGTACTCCTCCGCTCCGCTCTTGAAGCGGCAGGGTACGAAGTCACGGAGGCTATCAACGGTCGCCAGGGGCTTGAACTCTACCGCAACAGTCCTGCGGACCTGGTCATCACGGATATTCTCATGCCCGAGCTGAGCGGGCTGGACATGCTCCTGGAACTGACGCGTGAATTCCTCCATGCCAAGGTGATTGCGATCTCAGGTGCAGAAGGAGAAAAGAATGTCTTGGATGTCGCGAAGCTTCTCGGAGCACGGCAGACCTTCCAGAAGCCCGTTAGCGTGCCGCATCTGCTGGACGCTGTGAGATATGAATTGGAACATTGAGCAGGTTGCCGAGAAATCCAGGCAACATCGTTCTCGATAGGGATAAATCCTGAACATGCCGCAGCCGGTTCCGCAACGAGAGCCGACCCCGACCGAAGCGGGAACATCGTTATTCCCATTGTTGACATCTGCCAATGATCGGTCTTAGCTTTCTCCATTGACGAGGCTCCATCTTTGGTTCACTCGATGACCGAACCACATAAGCAAACACTTGAACGTGAGATCAAGCTGGGGGTGACCAGGGACTTTATTTTGCCGCCTCTACCTGGTGAACGGTTACCCTCCCGGCTGTTTACCTCCACCTACTATGATACGGAAGGCTACCGGCTCGCGCGTGCGGGCATCACAGTCCGTTATCGGAGCGAAGCCCGCCAAGGAAGCTGGCAGCTTAAGCTCCCTCATGGCACGGCCCGATTGGAATTGGAATTTACGGGGGGCCGCACGAGTCCACCTGACTCCCTCGCCGCGCTGCTCTTTGCTCATCTCCGAAGGTTTCCATTAAAGCCGATTGCCCGTCTTCGAACGAGACGGACGGGCATGCAGGTGCATGGGGCCGAGGGCCCCGTGGCTGACGTCGTCGTGGACTCGGTGGTGGCACTAAATGGACGACGAGTGAGTCATCATCTGTATGAGTTGGAAGTCGAGCTGATAGAGGGCTCGGACAAGGACCTCGATCGAATCGAAGACTTGCTGCGGGACGCGGGAGCCCAATCAGGTGATCGACGGCCCAAGGTCTTTCAGGTATTAGGGCTCGATCTGCCGGTTCCTGTTGTTACGGTTCCGCCGACCGCTTCACCGATGGAGCATGTCACAGCCCTATTGCGGACGCAGGTGACGTTGCTCCTGGCGCATGATCCGGGAACCAGACTCGGTACGGACGAGGAGGAGCTTCATCAAATGCGGGTTGCCACACGGCGGCTTCGCGCCTATCTCCGAGCCGCCCGGCCGATGCTGGTCCCCGACTGGGTCACGAATGTCCGAACCGAATTGGCCTGGCTGGGGAGCACGTTGGGGCCGATCCGTGATCTTGATGTCCTGTTGGGGCACCTTGGCAAAGAATCCGCCGCCCTCCACCTGCCGGAACGCCGCGCCGTTGAACGTCTGTTGCAGTCGCTGAAGCGAGAGCGAGCGTTAGCTCGAGTCGTGCTGTTGCAGGCCCTCGAAAGTGATCGATATCTGGCGCTTCTTGAGCAACTGGAGACCGGCGCCCAGTCACCAGCCGTCGTCGATGCGACCGTCTCCTTGGTGGATATTGCAGGGGCTGAATTCAAGAAACTCCGTCGAGCTATGCAGGAGAATGGACCGGATGCGAGCGACAACCAGTTGCACGAAGTCCGCATACAGGGGAAGCGCGCACGCTATGCAGCGGAATTGGCCGAGCGCTCAATTGGTAAGCCGGCAACTCGCTTCCTTCGGCAAGCCAAAGCATTGCAAGACCTCCTGGGCGAGCATCAGGATGCGTTGGTGACCGAGCAGCGGCTCCACAAGCTCCTCGGGCAAGCGCGTGGCAAGTTCACTGCGTTCGCCGTTGGACGGCTCGTCGAGCGGCAGTGCGAACGGCGTCGAAGTGCGCGGGCGAGGCTTCCGAAGGTCTGGGCCAAGCTGGAAAAGCGTGGGCAAAAGGCCTGGGGATAGGCGGCGCCATGAGCTATATCTCTGACAACCTGATCCCGAACGAACAGGTCCTCTACCGGACCAAGCTGCATTGGAAGATCTTTGTGCCTGCGCTGCTGCTGTTGCTCCTCTGCATCCCCGTGATTGTCATGGCGATTGACGGAGGTCTGAACCCATATCTGTCCTTGAGCCTGCTGCTCGTGCCCCTCGGCGTCTTTCTGTCGGCCTCTTTGACGTGGCACTTCTCTGAGTTCGGCGTGACGGATAAGCGCGTCCTAATCAAAACGGGCATTATCGGTCGCCATACGTTGGAAACGTTGCTCACGAAAGTGGAAAATATCGGGGTGGAGCAGAGCTTGTGGGGGCGGCTGTTCGATTACGGGACGATCTATGTCACGGGTACGGGGTCAACCAAGGAGACATTCCCGGGCATTGATGCGCCACTGGAATTTCGTAAACAGATTGAAGCGGCTGCCGTAGCGTTTGAGGAACGGCGGCCGAGTGCGCGCGGATTGGTGTAGTCGTGTATGCTGACCATCTTGCACGCTGAATCGCGAATACGAATCTTTCCGTGAATACACCTCCACGAAACCATTAAACGATGCCCTTTGCCATTAATACCGCTTGACCAGGTCCTCCACGGCGTCTACCATAGAGATGCGACAGATGTGTTGTTTTGAGTCTCGCTGACTGTCCCATCCTTCGCGCCTCCTGTATCCATCCCGCGCGTCTGATTCCCCAGTCTCCGCCGCTCCTATGGAGGGTATTTGTGGAGTTCTGGGATTGTTGGGTTTGCCCTTCAGGACCGAAGCGGTTCGGTTTCTTGAAAACACACGAGTCCTCGGACATGCAGTGAGCTTCTCGGTACAGGCTTCTAACTTAGAAAGGGGAGATGCGATGACACCCGAAGAACAAATCACGAAGATGAAGAAAGCGATCAATCAGGCCATTAAGGTGATGGGAGATCGGTTTGGATCGACGGAGGGTGATGTTGAGAGGGCCATCGATGAACTGAAGGCGTCCATGCAGACAGTGCCAGCCGTAGGTGTTCAGTCTCCTAAGGTCCAGGTAGCCGTGGCTGCCGAGGCGTAGTGGTCGCAAGATAGATTGAACAGCGCGATCACGGTCTTGGGAGAAGACCTGCCGGGATTCGCGCAATCTGAGCGGATGCGGGCGAATCTGTGGCGCGTTCGTCGAGGAACCGTCCAGGCCATGGGCAGCCAACATCAGGGGGATAGTATGAAAAACACCATGCAAGTTTATGTGCTGACGCTGAATGCACCGTCAAAAAAAACCGTTCGACTCTGGACGGGAGCGAGCATCCATTCGCTGCGGCACTGCTCCAGCAAGAAAATTGATCGTACCCTGGCGGAGATGCAGCAGCATGTGGATGATTTGCAGCGGGCCATCAAAGTGGTGGCGACTGGCGGATCGTATTCTATTAATCGCTCTCGATAATGAGCCACTGTGACAGGTGCCTGTGCCGGAGAAAAACACTCACCGAGAATGAGGATATCCATCATGTCGGACGATGCAAAAGATAAGAAGGTTCATCCCGCAGCCAAGCCGGCTGTTGCACCGTCGCGGATATCAGCGGATGGCGATCTCACATGCAGCGAATCTCAGATTGAAGATATTCTTTCTGAGGGCGAGTCCAGCAGGCCGATGAGCAAGAGCGACAAGGGCCTTCTTCAGAAACGCCAGCCGAAGTCCTCGCAGTAAGACACCCAGATGGGACGTGAGGAATTTTCTTCCCTGACCTCCCGAATCTATGGTGACGTCCTTCCCTCTGAGGCCCACAGAAGAATCATGCGATGCATTCCTGTCGAAATCGTTGGCGGCGGAATATGCTGTGCGGACAGCACGACGAAGGAGAAGCGCATGACCGAACACAGAACTGATATCAGGCCTCGTTGGCCTCTTCCGGCCCACGACTATTGGTCCACCCCCTTCGCTGAATCATTGCTGCAGCATCTGGATCTTCACCCTGGAGTTTCCATTCTCGATATAGCCTCCGGCCATGGGATCCCGGCTTTCTACCTGGCAGAGCAGGTGGGGCCTACCGGACAGGTTCTGGCCATCGATCTCAGCGAGCGTCAGGTCGCGAGCGCGCGAATGATTCAGGGCGAGCAGCTTCCGTGGCTGCGGTTCGAATGCCTGGATATGCGTACGCTGCCTCGGCACCTGCCCTGTTTCGATCGCATCACTGGCAATCTCTCCGTCATGTTTTTTCGTCCCAATCGTTTCGACACAGTCCAAGGATTAATGGAACATCTCACGCCCGGCGGCCAACTGGTGCTGACCTTTCCTTCGCTCGGTACGTTCGATTCACTTTGGCGTCGAATCGATCAGGAGATGGCAGTCCGTGGTCTCTTGGCTGAACGTCGTCGACTGGAAACCTATCTCGCCGAACGGCCATCAGCAGAAGAAGCCCGTGGATGGTTAGGCAGACTTCATTTCGTGAGCATTGCCGTGACCGAGTATCCGTTGGACGTGGCAACTGGACCAGGCCAGGCGCTTCTCCACCATCCGCTGCTCCGAGGCGGTTTTCTCGATGATGCCTACGAATGTTTCGAGGATCAGGGGCTGGCGGATGAGGTCATGACGCGGGTCTCAGAAGATATAGAGAGCTTCACGCCGTTGATTGCGCAGCGTTGCGTGTTGTCAGGGTGGAAGTCATTAGGGTGGTAGACCGTTTGTCCGTGCAGGGGAAACCAACCTGTTGCAGCCGGCGTCAAAATTGGTATCCGATCTCTATCATGTACATGTCCACCCCGAGACTGCCCGATCCGTACACGCCCGCATCGGAGAAGTGTTGGGCACGAAATCCGGCATAGGCGTGAGAAAATGGATTGACGCGAACTCCCACGGTCGCAACGATTTGAACTGGACCTCCGAAGTCTTGCATGCCGAATTTGTAATTACTGAAGAATCCCGCCCCCGCTCCGGCGTCGAACGAGACAAGACCTCCCCAGCCGCTCAGCGCAAGATCCGGCACGAGCGTCACCATCAGACCGTTTTCACCTGCACCTTGCAGCATACCTGCGCTTGTGATCAGTCTCGTCTCCAGCCTCCACGGGCTCTCACCGACCGGCCATGACCAGGGGAGCTTGAAGACTGCCGCGACGTCGATCAGGTCGAAGTAGTATAGTTGTTGTTTACCCAACAGGGGAGTTTTTCCACTGAAGCCAAAGCGGGGGCCAATGCTCAGGAGGGCAATGTCTTCTGCAAGGCTGGGGGTACAAATCACTGCGGAAAGCCAGAGAGTGAGGATTAGATACAGGAGGCGTGGACGTTGGAAGCGGGTCATGTGTGGTTTCTCTGTGACTAGGCTAAGTGTGACATGCTTCGACGATTCCTCCAATTATTCACGTCTATTCACACCGGCTGTTTTCCCGTGATGAGGTCTCCAGAGTTGCCTCCATTGAAGAAGCATTTTCTTGGTTCTCTTTATTCAAGTGACCGCAACAACGACCGGGAGAGACAACTGCCTGATCGGAGAGGCGCGTGGATATACTTGATTTGGATAAGTGAAGTCGCTAAATAATATTGTGTGTCGTTCTGCTACGACAAGCTTGGAACTGAGGTGCGAGGAACGGGATTGGCATGAAGGGGCGCTTCAACCGAAGCGCCCCTTCTGCATCAGCTGCTTCTGAGCACTGGATTAGAAGCGGTTGCGACCGCCGCGATCTCCACCACCACCGCCGCCGCCAAAACGACCGCCGCCACCACCGCCGCCGGTGCGGGGTTCTTGTGGCTTGGCTTCATTGACAGTCAGGGGACGTCCGTCCATCTGCGAGCCGTTCAGCGCGGTAATCGCGGCCTTGGCTTCTTCCTGTGTGGCCATTTCAACGAAGCCGAAGCCTCGTGATTGCCCGGTGAACTTGTCCGTAATCACACGCGCAGACTCGACGGTGCCGTGCGCGGCAAAGAGGGTGGTGAGCTGTGATTCAGTTGCCGCATAGGGCAACCCGCCGACATAAAGTTTTGAACCCATGGGGGTTCCTCCTTCTGAAATTGATATTGTCTGAGACTCGAGAACGAATACACGAGTGGAAGGAACGGGCCGAAGACGCGAACAATGGAGCGGCTTGGGTCGAGCTTCCGATCAGATTCTCGGGACCAACAATATCGGTGAAGGGCCGTTCTATTTGCTGTTTCCTGCGAGGCCCGCCGCGTGAAACAAAGGCATGATACCAGAGGCGCAAGTGAAAAGCTATAGTCCCTGGCTCCCTAAATTTCTAGTGCCAGCACGACGGGAGGTGGATTATGCGTGGAGGGTGTTGCTGATCGAAGCTGTTTGTTGTCGCGAGATGTTAAAGCAACAGCCCCTAGACATCCGAATTGCCAGTGGGACCGGGGCCGGGCCAGATGAGATAGGGTGGCTTCTTCATCGTCTCAGCTGAGCGCGGATAGAGACGTTGGGCATAACTGTAGGCATCTTCTTGCGCAACCAGGCAAGTGGCTGCGGCGAGGTGATTGGATACGACGCGGAAGGCCCCTCGATCATCCGCCTCGATGGTCGCCATATAGAGGGCACAGGAAAAGCTCCCCTCTTTTGAGCAGGCGGTGCTGATCAAGAGGTGTGACCCGTCCGGAAAGGTTATGATCGGGTCCAAGTTGGTACGGCCCATTGTGTTCTCCTTTTCAGTGACGTGCGCGATCTCAGACGGCTTGGTTTGCGTAAGGAGTCACATACAGCCTGAGGAGGTGTCCCTCCCATTCGGTTCCTTCAAGGGCGACCACGGCATTCAAGGCTTGTTCGCCGGACCCCATTTCGACGAATCCGTATCCGGCGGATTTTCCCGTATGTTTGAATCGGACCACATAGGCTCTGGCAACCAAACCGTAGGAGGTGAAGAGGCCGCGTAGTTCGCAGTCCGAGACCATATCCGGGAGTCCTCCGACATATAGGACCCGCTTTCCCACCAATGCTCCCTTCGTGAACCGCTAGTTCATCCGAGCGAGTCTTCGATATGCGAACCTGTCCGCAACGATGTCGCAAGTCCTAATGAGTAGAGCCCGAGAATGAGCCATTTTGAAGGATCAAAATGATACCAGCGAGGACCGTTTCGGAAGTCGGTCGGATACATGTGATGATAGTTATGATATCCCTCGCCAAAGGTCACGAGGGACACCAGCCAGCTATCCCGGCTGGAGTCTGATGTTCCGTGTGGCTGCTGCCCCCATAGATGGCAGACGGAGTTGATGCAAAACGTCGAATTGAGTACGGCAAATGTGCGTCCGAGACCTGCGAGGAAAAAACAGCCTATCCCACCCATTATCCCGTTGTGCAGAAAGCCGATGAGAAAAGTGCCGCCTAGGCCGGTGAGGACCAGAAGAAGGTAGTGTTGATGTTGCCAGATCGCAACGGGGTCGTTCGCGACGCGCGTTGCATACTTGGGATCGGCGTACTGATCGGGGGTGAAAAGCCATCCACAATGGCTATGCCAGAATCCACGTTGTGCATTGTACGGATCCTTTTCCTCGTCACAGTGCGCGTGATGACGCAGATGGTCGGAGGCCCATTTGATGGCGGAGTTTTGCAGCGCCCAGGCACCCGCGATCAAAAGTGCGCCTTTGACCCAATTCGGACAGTCAAAGGTCCGATGAGCCATCAGTCGATGGTATCCGACCGTGATGCCAAGCCCACTGGCAGCATAGAGTAATCCAAAGAGCGACCAGTCTAGCCAGCTGTAGTGGTAGAGATATCCATAGAGTGGTACCCCGATCATTGCACCCATGGCAATGGCGCAGAAAAGGATAATAGTCCAAATCTTGTTGTACCGTCGGCTGATCGGGATCGAGAGACCGGTGGGTGTAATGGCAATCGTTGGTGATCGGGGAGTCATACGTTGTTGTGCCGTCTGGCTCATAAGTACTCTTATCTCGTAGGATGGTATTGGGGCCTTAGGCCGCCATTATACGCTGCATTGCGATTCGATCAAGATCTGCATGGTCTGCCCGATGTGCTATCGGTTTTAGTGCGTTCTGAAAGTGTTTCCGGTCACTGTCATTGCGCACACAGGTCCGTTCGTTGACGGACCGCAGACCTGTTGAGCTTGTACACCACCGAGCGCGACAGAGACCGATGTTGGCCCGGCGATTACTGCTGGAAAGACCTGAGAGTTGCACTGACGGAAACTAGAGAATCGATCGCGCGTTGTCTAGAGGGAGTGCACGAAGGCGCGAGGGATAGAATAGTCGCCCGACTTCATCGGCGCTACCATAGCACACTCACGGCAGGATAGCGAACGTGCCATGGATCCCTCTCATTCATAGAGTTGACGCCAAGGTGGGCATGCTGTAAGCTGGTTGGTATATCGTTGTCGCAGTTGTCCGGCGGCACGGCTGTATACACCATATACGGACTTCGCGATCGCATCGCGACCAGGTCCTGTCGGAGTTGATGCCCTCCTGGTTTCTCTCCCCTCGGTTCTCTGATCCCGTCTTAATGCGATCACACTGAAAGGATAGTGCATTGCATACCCCTGTTCACACGAATTTTCATACACTTGGTCTGTCTGAACCCCTGTTGCGTGATTTGACTGCAGCAGGCTTGCTGATTCCCACTCCCATTCAAGCTCAGGCCATTCCACCTGCTCTTGAGGGACGGGACGTCATCGGTTGTGCGCAAACCGGTACCGGCAAGACGGCGGCGTTTGTTGTCCCCATGATAGAACGGCTCGCGGTCCTACCGAAAGGTCAGCCGCAAGCATTGATTCTCGCACCGACGAGGGAATTGGCCTTGCAGATTTTCGGTACAATCGAGAAGCTTGGTCGAAGCCACCGCGTCTCTGCCACGGTCATCGTCGGAGGGAGCGACATGCAGGCGCAGATCAGAGGATTGCGCCAGCGGCCCGATATCCTGGTGGCCACGCCGGGTCGCTTGCTGGACCACATGTGGAACGGGACGGTCAATTTGGCCCCGATTAAAATCCTGGTGCTCGATGAAGCCGATCGTATGCTCGATATGGGATTTGCTCCACAGATTGATCAGATTCTCGATGCGTTGCCCATAGAGCGACAGACGCTGCTCTTTTCCGCCACAATTCATACGGATGTCGCCCGCTTGGTTCAAGCGAGCCTGCACGGCGCTGTCCATGTGACGGTGACGCCTCCCTCGACAACGGCTGAAGGTGTGACCCAGGCGGTGCACCATACGACCTCCCAGGAAAAGACGAATCTGTTGGTATCCTTGCTGAGGGTGGAACGAGGGACTGTCCTCGTGTTCGCTCGGACCAAGAATCGGGTCGATCGACTCGGTCAGACGCTTGAACAGGCCGGTCATCGCGTTGCGGTCATACACGGAGACAGAAGCTTACCTCAACGCCTCCGTGCACTCGACGGATTTAAGCGAGGGCAGGTCAGAATTCTCGTCGCAACGGATGTCGCAGCCCGCGGGATTGACGTGGCGAATATCGGCCATGTAGTGAATTATGATTTGCCAAATTGTCCGGAGGACTATATCCATCGTATTGGACGGACCGCACGGATGAAGATGACCGGACGAGCGACCAGTTTCGTGACTTCCGAGGATCGTGATCAGCTGCGCGCGATCGAGACGTTGTTGGGACATGCTGTACCGTTGGCAGATGGAAGCCCACGCCTCAGTGATCGTCCGCATTCGAGGGGAGGAGTTGCACGTTCAGGAGGTGACCGTCAACGGTGGGGGCGTCCAGGCGAGGACCGACGCCAGCATCAGCCGAGTCCCGTCGTACCGGAGGGAGTCTAGGACAGAGTCTAGCAGCTAGTGAGATGTCAGCGACACGTATCTACTGACAGGTAAAAATGAGTGGTGAGTGATCAGAGGAGCATCATTATGACAAATCAAAGTGCTGAGGGACTGCAAGCGGTGAAGAGATGGGTGAGAATTCCGGACGGCACCAAAGTTAGGTTCCGCGAGGACGGCCGCGAAGGGATCATCGACGGATTGACGGAATTGGTCGTCGGCCCTGGCCGCAATCCGGATAGTCGAACGCAGTACCGGGTCAACGTTGGAGATCCTGATCGGACACTTGCGATTGAGGATGACTTGCTGGTCCTGACTGATGCGGATGGCGTGGTGCTAATGGTGAAACAGAAGGGAGAGTATCGCCGGGCGGTGACCCAGCAGCTGCAGGTTGTGTTTGCCGCCGATCGCTTTGTGAAGGCGGCGTAGTGCGGGAGAAAGTGATGCGCGGGGCGCGCCCGGGGTCCCTAATACAGCGGTTCTTGTGGGCCCCACTGAAGCCCCGCCAAATCCGGATCCTCCCCCTCTGTGTTCAAGGGGCGAGCGGGCTTCTCGGTCTTGCGCTGTTCTCGACGGGCGTCTTTCTCGCGCCGTTGAATTTGCTTCGCTTTCTCACGGTCTCGTTTTGCAATGGTCGTTTTTCCTGCTCGTCCGATGGTGCCCTCCTTCGCGTGGCGACTCCTATTGAGCCGTTCATCGCATGCCGTTCGTGGTCCTGTCCCCTCTTATGATTGAGACGACTCCGTCGCTCCGCGACGTCTTTTGCTGGTTGAGTCAGGAGCATGGTTGGTGGTCTTGGCTTCCCGTTCAGCTGTGCGGGAACGAGTGCCTTGGCCGAATCCACGGCTTGCCATGTTCGACACTTGCCTGCGGATGTCTTCCATCGAGGTCGTCAGGCTGGTATCAAGAGGACCTGGAAGACCTAGTACCTCCCATCTGATTTTTGGTTTCCTCGTTGCCCGCGCTCGATTCTTTCTCGTCTTGTCGGCTCGCCACCCGGTGGATAGCTTCATTGGTGCTCCTTTTATATTCAGAACCTGGCATCTCCAACATGGATAAACACTCGAAGGAGATGAGGGGGCCGGATAGAATACCAAAACCTCTCTGCCCATCATTCAGCCGAGTGTCCACGCGCAGAAAGCGACGGAACGTATGAGCAATGCCTACTACAGGATCGATCGCGCTGGGACAATCACGTGAAGATTTAGGATACGCGAGGGAAGTTCTCACTCCTGCGGGGTACAGGGTACCATGGGGTATAGCGAGAGTCAAATAGGGTATTTAGCTAATAATATTAATTTGGTTGGTGTGCGTGCCGCGGTTTACGTAGACACGGTTGCCGTAGAGCAGTTGTTTGTATAGCGTGCGCGCGGGATCAATATTTCGTAAGAGAAGAAAGCTATCGAAAATCATTGGTCAATTCATCCGCACTCCCCGCGCTCAGTCATTGTGATGACCGTGTGGGTGCCGAGAGCCATAGAGCCAGGTGGATATGGCAAATGAGTTCTTCACTCATCATTCAACTGGTGCCATTGAGGAATTATATTTCTGAACAAGGCATCCTGAGGTACAGTAGAAACATAGTAGGGATGCTCTTATGGAACAGATCCCACATCGATCCACTGTCTTGAATAGATTTCGCCAGCATCCTCGGGTGCGCATCTCCGCTCCGTTTGCCTGCGCTCTGTTTCGTCCCCAGTCTCGCCGTTGGCTGAGAAGACCTATTATCGACTTGGGTGTGGTCTACGATCTTTCGATAAGAGGTGCCAGAGTCAGCACGGAGGCTGAGATAAGGCCAGGGGATGAAGTTAGGTTGAGTCTGCGTCTTCCCAAGCAAATCAAGCCTGCCGATGTTGCTGTCGCGACCGTGCAGTGGAGGAAGGACCAATTCTTCGGCCTGGCTTTCACGGAATTGTCTTCTGCTGCACGGAATCGCCTCGAAAAGTACGTGACTATCGTTTCAACGACAGCCGCATAATATTCCCCGCTTTTCGACACGATTTCTACCGCGGCATTGTGCGTATCTTGAAGGGGCGTGCAGTGTGGATTCTCAGTGGCGGCCTGTGGGAAATTATTTGATGCAACAGCATGGGTGACGTAAGCTTGTAGTCAGAGTTCAATGGGATGGAAGATTTCGGAAGAGGGGTTGAGATGATGGCCGAGTTGAGGCGGCACCCACGTCTGCGTGTTCCGGCGCCGTTCGCCTGTTCGTTCGCACGAATCGGCTTGCAACGGTGGTTGGCTGCTGAACGAACCGGCTTGGGTGTGGTACTCGATGTTTCGCTGAACGGTGCCAGAGTCATGAGTCCAGCCTCCATGAGCCCGGGAGATCAGCTTGCGATCAGCCTGCGTTTGCCGGATCAGGCTGCGACAACGAACGTCGATGCGACAGTGCGGTGGGGCAATCGTGATACCTTCGGATTAGAATTTAGCGCGCTATCCCAGCTCGCTGAAGCCCGTCTGCGGAAATTTCTCTCCCGAGCACCATCGTCACAGGCATAGTCCCGTTCTTTAACTAGGTCATTTGCGGGATGGAGGACTTCTAATCGCATGGATAGGCACAGGTTCGCACGATTGGGGGGGATAGTGGATGTGTCTCGCTCGAGATAAATACCAGAGGTTGTAGCGTTCCTTCTTTAGCTGGGGAGACCTAAGTTTCTTGAGTCCGGTTACTTGATGGCCACCGCCTTCACCTCTTTGAACGTGGTGTGGCCGAGCAGGGCCTTCTGAACTCCATCCTGCATGAGGGTTGTCATCCCGTCTTCAATGGCAGCCTTTACCATCTCTTCAGTTCTCGCCTTTGTCTGAATCATGCGCTTCATTCTATCCGATCCCAGCAGCAGCTCGTGGAGGGCCACGCGTCCCTTAAAGCCGGTGCGATTGCAGGTCTCACATCCTTTCCCGCGGGCCAGGCGAAACGTATTGTCTTGTGGGACGCCAAGCTTGTCCCACTGTTCAGGTCCATAGCCTTGGCGGATTTCCTCGTATTCTTCCGGTTTTCCGACGTACTGCTCCTTACAATCCTTGCAGATTCGACGGGTGAGGCGTTGGGCGAGTACTCCCAACATCGCATCGGCAAAACTAAACGAGTCGCAGCCCATATCGAGAAGCCGGGTGACGGTTTCCACCGCGCTGTTTGTGTGGAGTGTGCTCATGACGAGGTGCCCGGTCAAGGAGGCTTCAATGCCGATCTCAGCCGTTTCTTTATCTCGCATTTCACCGACCATGATCACGTCTGGGTCGGCCCGGAGGAACGCGCGCATGGCCGCGGCAAATGTGAAGTTGATCTTCGGCTGAACTTGAACCTGCCTGAGCCCATATTGTGTGATTTCGACGGGGTCCTCAGCCGTCCAAATCTTAATGTCTGGCGTATTGATGAAACCGAGGACGGAGTGCAGGGTCGTGGTTTTTCCTGATCCGGTTGGTCCGACGCAGAGAATGATGCCGTAGGGTTTTGCTGCTATGTCCTTGATTGCGGCAAGATTCCGGTCTGAAAACCCCATTTTGTCGAGGGGCAAAGGCTCGCTGGCCGCGAGCAGACGCATCACCACGTCTTCGTTATACCCCGCCGTCGGAATCGTCGCGACGCGCAGCTCGATTTCTTTGTTCTCCGACAGCTTAAATTTGATCTTGCCGTCCTGGGGCTTGCGCCGTTCGGCAATGTCGAGGCTCGCCATGATCTTAAGGCGTGACACGATGGCGCGGCGGTAACTTTGTGGAATCTTCATGTACTCGAAGCAGTCCCCGTCGACCCGGAACCGGACAAGGGTTTCACGCTTTTCGCCGTAGGGCTCGACGTGGATATCGGAGGCGCCTTGTCGGTAGGCATCGGCGATGATCTGATTGGCCAGGCGGACGATGGCGCTATCGTTTTCGTCAAGCCCACCCCCGGTATCTTCCGTTGCCATTTCTTGGGTTTCGCTGACGAGTTCGCCGAGAATGTCTGAAACATTTTCATCCAACTTTCGATTGCTGCCACTATCTCCCTGTCCCTGTCCTGTGGCGGAAGCGAGGAACTGAGCGATATCACGACGGAGGCTGACCGCAAAGCGAATGTTGAGACCGGGGAATGTCCGCTTGATGTCCGCTACGCGATCGAGGTCGCCGGGGTCGTCCGTCAGAATTTCGATAGCGGTCCGGTCCCGTTTGAGGGGCATCCAATGGTTTTTCTTGAGGTAGTCGACATTCAGGTTTTTGAGGAGCTCGATATCGACAATCGTTCGATCGCTGTACTCGATGTAGGGGCACTTATGGAACTGGGCGAGCGATTTCCCAATCTCAAGTTTCGGCACCTTGTATTTTTCGATCAGGATGCTCTCGAAATCCGACAGGCCTTTCCGGGACTCGGCAATCGCATTATCCAGTTCGTTCTGGGTGATGCGGTTGTTTGTGACCAGGAGATCGAACTTGGTAGGGTTCTTTTTCGAGATCTTCCGGAGATTGAAGAAAGCGATTCCGAGGGCCTTGGCTATCTCCGCGACGGACTCTTCATCTTTTCTGGTAAATCGTGCGCCGCTTTTTTTGTTGAGGAGCTGAAAGACGCCCATCAAATACTTATTGTCCGCCACGATTGGGTAGGTCAGGACCTGTTTCGTCTTAAATCCGGTCCGCTTGTCGTAGGACGTGTCGTGCAGGAGCGCGGGATGGACGCCTTGCAGCTCGGTCACGTTATAGGCGTCGGCAATGTTTACCGGGCGGAGATATTTTGCGCAGAATCCTGCCAGGCTTTGTTCGGTGATGGAAATGCGGATTTCTTCGACGCTGTCGATATGGGGGACCTTCGAGAAAATCTCTTTTTTGTCCGAATCGAATGCGAAGATGGTGAGATCTTGGGCGTCGAAGATGCTGAGGATATCTTTGCGTAGGTCGAGGAGAATATGGTCAAGATTGTTGGCAGCATGGATTTGGTCCGTGATGCGCTTGACGTTCTCGGCGAAGGCTACTTTCTGCTGAAGCTCCTGAAGATTTTGAGGGATGGGATTGGCGTGCATTACATGGGCTCCTGACGATCGACTAACTGCAAAGGCCCTCGCGGGATTCGTAGACTGAAAGAAGATTGAATGCGAACCACGTGATCGCAAGTGCCTAGGGGCAACGATTGAAGTTCAGTCTAGCTGATCATGGATGGAAGGCAAGGAAAAGGCGGTTTCAGACTGGCACGGCTACGGGAGTGACCATATGAAAGACACCATTGGCTGGCAGCATGGTGTTCAACGTGTTTGTACCCGAGTCAGATGAGCGGCGACTTGAGCGGGTGGCAGCTTGAGTTTCACGCCATCTTTCCGGGTTTTGACCTCTACGACTCCTTCGGCGAGGCCCTTGTCTCCCACGACGACTTGGAATGGGGCTCCCATCAGGTCCGCATCGTTGAACTTCACGCCCGCCCGTTCGTCCCGATCATCCCAAAGTACCTCGAGCCCTGCTGTCTGGAGGTCGTTGTAGAGCTGCGCGGTGACTTGGGCAGTCTGTGCTGATTGGGTGAGGGGGAGGAGATGCACATGGAACGGTGCGATCGGGAAAGGCCAGACAATGCCTTTGTCGTCGTGGTGTTGTTCGATCGCCGAAGCGGCAGTGCGTCCGACACCGATGCCATAGCATCCCATAACGGCGAGGCGCTCTTTGCCCTGAGGATCGAGGAAGAATGCCTTCATGAGTTCGCTGTATTTGGTGCCGAGCATAAAGACATGGCCGACCTCGATACCTTTCGTCGCTTTCAGCGTCCCATCTTTCCTCGGTGACGGATCTCCTGCGCAAGCAGTGCGGAGATCGGCAAACTGCTCAACCTGAAAATCACGATCCCAATTCGCATCGACATAGTGCATATCGTTCTGATTGCCGCCGACGACCACGTTTCGTGAGGCTTTGACCGCGTAATCGGCGATAATCCGAACGTTTTTCAGGCCAACGGGGCCGGCAAACCCAACCGGTGCCCCAGTGACCTGCTCGACGACAGTGGGAGTCGCGAGTTCGAGATCAGTCACTCGGAGAAGTCGTTGAATCTTGACTTCATTCGCCTCATGGTCTCCTCGTATCAACACGACGATCGTATCTTTTCCCGTCGAATAGAGGAGCGTCTTGACCAGGTGAGTAGATGGGATGTTCAAGAATCTCGTCACTTCTTCGACTGTTCGACAGCGAGGCGTGGACACGGCGTGCAGGGGACGGGGGGCCTCGGTGTCTATGTCAGCAGGAGGAAGCACTTCGGCCTGTTCCACGTTGGCGGCGTAGGTGCCCGCATCGCTGTAGACGATGGTGTTCTCTCCTGTATCGGCGAGCACCATAAACTCGTGAGATGAGCTGCCGCCGATCAGGCCGGTGTCGGCTTCCACGGCACGGAAGGTGAGGCCGCAGCGAGTGAAGATACGATGGTAGGCGTCGTACATCTTCTGATAGCTAATCATGGCGCTCGCTTCGTCCTGGTCGAAACTGTAGGCGTCCTTCATGATGAACTCGCGCCCCCGCATGAGTCCGAAGCGAGGGCGGATTTCGTCGCGAAACTTTGTCTGAATTTGATAAAAGTTCAGTGGCATCTGTCGATAAGAACGGACTTCGCGTCTGAATAGATCGGTGATCACTTCCTCGTGAGTCGGCCCCAAACAGAAATCGCGCTCGTGGCGATCCTTAAAGCGCAGCAATTCTTTGCCGTAGAAGCTCCATCGTCCGGTTTCTTGCCACAATTCCGCGGGGGAGGCAATGGGCATGAGGAGTTCTTGGGCACCAGCCCGGTTCATCTCCTCACGAATGATCTGTTCGACTTTCCGAATGACTCGGAGACCGAGCGGGAGATACGTGTAGATGCCGGCGGCCACCTTACGAATCAGACCGGCTCGGAGCATGAGCTTATGGCTAACAGTTTCCGCTTCGCCGGGGTCTTCCCGTAATGTGGGGATTAATACTTGAGAGGTCCGCATGGGCTACGAAGGCAGCAATCGATCGAAGGAGAGTGGCTTCAGATGCTCAAACGAGTCATTTAGCGAGGCCGCAGGCGAGAGAAAACCGGAGGCGTACCAGTTCTCACCCACCCGTCGCGAGTTGCCGGGCAGTCCTTTCCCCGAGGGGTACGCTATGGATTGTGACGAACCGAGAATGACTCTTAGGAAACAGTGCGTCTTGGCGCGCCGAGGGTGAATGAAGGAGAAAGTAAGTTTGTTCAGCATCCTGCTAACGAGAGAAGATCCGTTCAAGGTCATTCCAAAACGCGAAGATCATGACGCCCACTAATAACACGAGGCCGGCCTGCTGTGCTACTTCTCTCTGGCGTTCACCGAGTGGTTTCCGGAGGATGCCCTCGATCAGGAAAAACAAGAGATGGCCCCCGTCGAGAATAGGAATGGGGAGCAAGTTGAGGACGCCAAGATTGATGCTCAGGATAGCAATGAGAAAGACCACACTTGAGGCTCCCTGGGCAGCCGCTTCTCCTGAAATATTGGCGATTGTCAGCGGGCCGCCGATATTCTTGCTGGAGATATCCCCCACGATCATTTTGTAGAGGCCGATTGCGGTCAGCTCGGTCCAGCCCCACGTGGCTCCCAAGCCGTCATAGAGCGACATCAGTGGTGTGCTGGAGCGCATGATCGAGCGGCCGGGTCCAGAAATGCCGATCTTGCCGACCTCAACCGATTGACCGTTGACCGTCGCCTTCTCAGCAGAGGGCGTCACGCTCAACGAAACTCGACGCCCCTCCCGCAAGACATCTATCTGTAACTGGCGGTTGGGGTTTTCTTTCACGATTCCGGTCATCTGGGACCACGTATGGATCGTTTGGCCTTCGATGTTGACTACATGGTCCCCGGCTTGAAGCCCGGCTTTCGCTGCGGGAGAACTCTGCATGACTGAAGTGACGAGAGGCGGAGTTTCTTCGACGCCCAGGTAGTATCCGGGCTCTTGTGCGGAGGCATGTGGTCCGGGGGCGGTGGTAGGCGTCACCGTCAGCGTTTTGACCTGTTCGCCTCGTTTGATCTCGAGCGTCAGCGCCTGGCCGTTGCTCTTCGTCACGGCGTCGAGTAGTTCAGTCCTCGTTGAAATGTCGTGCCCGTTGACTCGACTGACACGATCTCCGATCTGGATGCCGGCCGTATCGGCCGGAGAGCCAGGGACCATCGCCTCGATATCGGGGGTCAGATCCTGGAACGTGGGAACAAAAAGCGGAGCCCCTGTCGCGAGCCATCCGGCAAAAATAAAATAGGCCAGAATGAAGTTAAACCCAGGTCCCGCGGCGACGATCAGGACTTTGCCCCATAAGCCTTGGTGCGCAAACGACCGCGCACGATCCTCCTGTGTGGTCGCCTCGGTTTCATCTTCGCCGAACAGTTTCACGTAGCCACCGAGTGGAATGGCCGAGAGGAGATATTCTGTTTCGCCCATCTGGCGGCCGAATACCTTCGGTCCGAATCCCAGGGAAAACTTTAGGACCTTGACGCCGACCCAGCGTGCGGCCAAGAAATGCCCGAGTTCATGGAACGCGACCAATACGCCCAGAACGACCAGGAACCACCATGCCTTCTGCAACAACAACCAAACGGTATCGGGAGACCAGGTGAATGCCATGAACACGGTGTATGCTCCTTCGTGTAGACCTAGCGTGCCAACGCCACAACCAACGATTCGGCTTTCTCTCGGGCCCAGCGGTCAGCCTCCAGCGCGTCTTCCAGCGTATCCACGACTTTGATGGGGTGGCTATCCATCGTGCTGCGAATGATCTCCGGAATGTCCGTGAACCGAATCCCTCCATTCAGGAATGCCTCGACCGCGATTTCATTTGCCGCATTCATCGTGGCTGGCATCGTACCGCCGATCCGCAGGGATTCATATCCAAGACTCAAACATGGAAACCGGTCGTGATCCGGTTTGCAGAACGTCAACTTCCCGATCTCCGTCAGATCCAACGCAGGGAGGTCCAGCGGCAGGCGCCCTGGATATCGCATGGCGTAGGAGATTGGTGTTCGCATATCCGGCAATCCCAACTGCGCAATCATGGAACGATCTTGATACTCTACCAGAGAATGGACGATGCTTTCCCGATGGATCATGACCTCGATCTGGGATTCCGGGATGTCAAAGAGCCATCGGGCTTCGACGATTTCAAGACCCTTGTTCATGAGGGTGGCAGAATCAATCGTGATTTTGGCGCCCATCTTCCAATTGGGATGTTGGAGTGCCCGTTCAGGTGTGACTTCTTTCAGTTCCTCCCGCCCCAGGTTCCAGAGGGCCCCTCCGGACGCCGTTAAAATTACGCGGCGGACATCTTCTTTGCGATGGCCTTCTAACGACTGGAAGATCGCACTATGCTCGCTGTCGACCGGGAAGATACGAACGCCATACCGTCGTGCCTCGTCCTGCATCAGTTTTCCCGCCATGACCATCGGTTCTTTATTGGCCAGGGCGATTTGTTTTCTGTTGCGGATTGCTGCAAGGGTGGGCACGAGACCTGCTCCGCCGACGATGGCCGAGATGACGAGCTCGGCTTCCAGTGCAGAGGCGACTTCGATCAAGCCATCTTGGCCAGCCAAAATCTCGATAGGCAGCCCCGTACAGCGTTGCCGGAGCCTCGCGGCGGCGGAGGCATCCGATAAGGCCACGATGCGGGGCTTGAATCGGCGGATCTGCTCTTCGAGTTTTTCATCATTGCTCCCCGCGGTTAGCCCCGCCACGCGAAACTCTTCGGGGAACCGGTCCACGATATCTAAGGTGCTGGTGCCGATCGACCCAGTCGATCCAAGGATCACGATCGTTTTCATTGGGGCTCCTTCACTCGATGACTCGTAGCCGGTTCACCATCGTTACATAGTAGTAGAAGGCGGGGGCGGTGAACAAGAGACTATCTAGACGGTCGAGCATGCCGCCATGGCCTGGCAGGATCCCACCGGAATCCTTAATACTGACACTGCGCTTCATCGCCGATTCGGCCAGGTCGCCCCAAAGACCTGTAATTGTCAACAGGATGGCCAAGACCAGACAATCAAGACCGGATAGCGCAGGGAGAAACCACCAATGAGCTGCATACGCAATGATTATGGCACTAAACAAGCCACCTACCAAGCCCTCGACAGTTTTTTTTGGACTGATCATGGGAGCCAGGCGATGTTGTCCATAAACCGTGCCAATATAGTAGGCGCCGGTATCGGATGCCCAAGTCACCAGTAGCAGAAACAGGATTAGCCATTCACCAAGAGGCAGGAGTCTCGTCATCGAGAGCGGGCCGAGTGTGAGGCCCAGGTAGAGCACACCGAACAATGTCATGGCCCCATCCCTCAGGCTCTGTTCGAGAGGCGAGCGACTGAGGAGCGGGACAGAGATAATGCCGACCAGAGTGGCCAGGAGAGTCGGAACGAGGATGCCCGGCCAGTGTGTTCCGAGAATCATGGCGGCAAACCCCGTCAGGCCGATGCCTATTAGCCAGGGGTGGTTGCGGTCGCCGAAACACAATTTGTAGAACTCGAAGAGCGCGAGTGATCCAGCCAGCACCACGACGCCTGAAAATGCGAGGGGCGGGAGGTAGCGAATGGCGGCATACAAGAGCGGTGCAAGGACCAGAACGGTATAGATCCGACGAGGGTCAAACTGGGACGCCACCGCGGGCATGGGTTCAGCCGGCTGTCGAACGGCGGCTTTAGATTCCTGCATATGGAGGTTTACATCGACCACTATGAAGAAATGGTACTGAGAACACGACCGAATCGCCGCTCGCGTCGCTGATATTCCAGCAAGGCCAGCAAGAGTTCTCGGCGACGGAAGTCCGGCCACAGGGTCGGAGTGAAATAGAGCTCGGTATAGGCGAGCTGCCAGAGAAGAAAGTTACTGATTCGTGTTTCGCCGCTGGTGCGAATCAGCAGGTCTGGGTCGGGAAGCTCATAGGTATAGAGGTGTTGCTGAATACGCGATTCATCCACATCGTCCGGTTGCAGCTTTCCCTCTTGTGCTTCATGAAGGAGTCCGCGCACCGCGTCCACGATCTCAGTGCGGCCGCCATAGCTGAGCGCGACCGTCAAATGCAGTTTGTCGAGATGGGCGGTTTCCTGTTCGGCGGCCCGAACCCATTGGAGGGCGGAGGCTGGGAGGGAATCGAGCCTACCAATCGTGCGAAACCGGACACCCTGCTCAATGAGTTTCGTTCGTTCCGTCGCAAGGTAGTATTCGAGCAAACCCATGAGCGAGGAGATTTCTTGAGCGGGACGGTTCCAATTCTCCTGCGAAAACGCGTAAATTGTCAGGGCGTGGACCCCCAGTTCTAAGCAAACCGTGATCATCTCCCGAACGGACTTGATCCCTTCACGATGACCGGCGATGCGAGGGAGGCTTCGCAGTTCTGCCCAGCGTCCGTTGCCGTCCATGATGATGGCGACGTGCTTGGGTAGGAGGTCGGCCTCGAGTTTTGCGGCAAGCTCTTCGACGGATGACTGGTCCATGGCCGACGATTCTTTTGTGTCCATCAGTAAATAGTGTTGTTGGTAACGATCCCTTCTCGCAAGGATCGAGTGGTAGGCGAGCAAAGTTTACTGGTGAGAGGGAGGAAAGTCAAACGAATTTTCGTAAAAGTCCTGTAAAAGCCGTGAGTTGGATGAACTCTCATTGCGCCTGTGGAAATGAATCGGCTATACTTCCCCGTCCATTCGCATGCCAACCGTCATGGGGATTCGCAAACTATGGGTGAACTTGTTCAGTTGAAATCCTTCGGCCTGACCGAAGGCGAGGTGCTAGGGGCGCTCGGGCGGGTCAAAGTTCGTGATGTCGACTATGCCGATCTTTACTTTGAATCCTGCGTGTCCGAATCCGTCTCGATGGAGGAATCCCT
Organism: Nitrospirota bacterium; assembly: GCA_963729585.1. Taxonomy (GTDB): domain Bacteria; phylum Nitrospirota; class Nitrospiria; order Nitrospirales; family Nitrospiraceae; genus Palsa-1315. Next base: position 379,625 of record CAVSOJ010000025.1, on the reverse strand, counting down.
CGTCAAGCGTGCGACGAAGAGTGTGTCACAGGGAGTCGGGGTGCGAGCAACAGCGGGAGAAAAAACCGGTTTTGCATACTCCGATGAGCTGACAAAGAAGGATCTCGAACTGGCGGCCGATACGGCCCGATACATTGCCAATTCGCCGAGCGGAAGTCACGCGGTCCCGATCCCTGTTCGCCAACGCCCAAGTCGAGATCTCTATCCGATTGAGCGGGCACAGGCTGAAGTCGCCACGGCGGAACGCGTGTCCTTGTTGAATGCGATCGATGCCGAGGCGCGCCGGTACGACCCGCGCATCAAGAACGTCATGGCCTCATTTAATACAGAATATAAGGTAGTGATGGTCGCCACCTCTGACGGCACTCTGATCGGGGATGTGCAGCCGCTTTCGAGGCTGCAAGTCACCTGTATCGCCGAAGAGCATGGCCAACGCCAAGCTGGCTCGTTCGGCGGGGGAGGCCGTGTCGGGTTTGAGTTCTATCACGAGAGTGATCGGTATCTGCGGTATGCGCGTGAAGCGGCACGTGAAGCAATTCTCAACCTCTCTGCCGTCGATGCGCCAGCCGGTGTCATGCCGGTCGTGCTGGGTGGAGGCTGGCCGGGAATTTTGTTGCACGAAGCAATCGGCCATGGTCTGGAAGCGGACTTCAATCGCAAGAAAACCTCAGCATTCTCTCACCTCCTCGGCAAACGGGTGGCGTCCGACGTCTGTACGATCGTTGATGATGGTACGTTGCCGGGTCGGCGGGGCTCACTCAACATGGATGACGAAGGGACACCGACTGGTCGTACGGTGCTCATCGAGCGCGGGATTCTCCGCGGTTATATCACCGATAAATTAAATGCGCGTCTGATGGGCATTCCCATGACCGGCAACGGGCGGCGCGAAAGTTACCAAAGCGTGGTGCTGCCGCGAATGACGAATACATTTATGTTAGCCGGGGTATCGGACCCTGAGGAAATCATCCGTTCCGTCGATCGCGGACTATATGCCGTGTCGTTCGGTGGCGGGCAGGTGGATATCACCAACGGTAAATTCGTGTTTTCAGCCAGCGAAGCCTATTTGATCGAGGGGGGGAAGGTGACGAGGCCGGTCAAGGGCGCGACGTTGATCGGCAGCGGCCCAGAGATCCTGACAAAAGTCTCGATGGTCGGGCACGACCTCAAGCTCGACGAGGGCATTGGTACCTGTGGCAAAGAAGGGCAGTCTGTTCCAGTGGGCGTCGGCCTGCCGACCATTCGAATCGATGAAATCACTGTGGGTGGGACCCAGCGATGAATCAGCAGATACAACTGCGCGGTGGATATAGCCAGCTTGCCTTGGATCTCTTGGACAAGGCGAAACGCAATGGTGCGACGGAAGCGGATATCATTGTCGCCGACGGCGAAACATTTTCGGTGCAGGTCCGGCTGGGTGCCGTCGATCGCCTCACTAAAGCACGGGAAAAGCATCTCGGCTTACGTGTGTTTGTCGGAAAACGCTCTGCCAGCACATCCACCTCGGATTTTTCGGCTGACTCCTTGAATCAACTTGTCGCCGAAACCTGTACCTTGGCGAAGGCCGTCGTGGAGGATCAGGTGTCCGGCTTGCCTTCGGCAGATCAGATGGCGGGAGAGAAGCCGGACTTGGATCTCTACGATCCGACCCGGCTGAATACGGAACAGCAGATCGAATTGGCCAAACGCGCAGAGGCTGCTGCCATGTCTATGGACGAGCGTGTGACGAATTCTGAAGGAGGCGACTTCGACTCTTCCTCGGGGCGCGTTGTGCTGGGCAACAGCCATGGATTCATAGGGGAGTATCAGAGTTCCAGTTTTTCAATGTCGGTGTCGCCTGTTGCCACTGATCCGGAGACTGGGGCGATGCAGCGGGATTCTTGGTACGCCGTGCAACGGAAATTCGCCAAGCTGGATTCCCCTGAGGATGTGGGATTCGAAGCGGCGCGTCGGACGGTCCGAAAGCTTGGGGCGAGGAAAGTAGCGACCCAACGAGTTCCTGTCATCTTCGATGCCGAAACGGCCGGAAGTCTCATGGGCAATCTCTGCAGCGCAGTGTCGGGTTACTCGCTCTATAAAGGAGCTTCCTTCCTGGCAGGCCAATTGGACAAACCGTTGGCCCCGGAGTATGTGACGGTCTACGACGATGGGCGAATGGTCGGAGGGCTAGGCTCTCGACCGTTCGATGGCGAAGGTCTGCCGACCAGGAAGACGACGGTGGTCGAGCGAGGGGTGTTGAAGAGCTATCTGCTCGATACCTATTCCGGGAAGAAGCTTGGATTGGCGTCGACCAGTAATGCCTCGCGCAGTGTCGGTGAGAATCCGTCGGTCGGTCCCACGAATTTCTACCTCGCCCCCGGGGCGAATACGGCACAAGACATTATCAAGACGGTGAAACAGGGTCTGTATGTCACGGACCTCATCGGATTCGGCATCAATATGGTGACTGGTGATTATTCACGAGGGGCTGCTGGGTTTTGGATCGAAGGGGGTGAGTTGGCTTATCCCGTAGAGGAGATTACGATTGCGGGCAATTTGAAAGACATGTTTGCGGGAATCGAGATGATCGGCAGCGATCTCGTGTTTCGTGGGCGCATCGCCAGTCCGACGATCAAAATCGGTGAAATGATGCTCGCCGGAAGTTGATGAGTCAAGGAGGGGAGTCGCTATGCGACATCTATGGGTCACGATTATTCTTATGATGCTTCCTGCGTCAAGCTTTGCGGACGATTTTCGAGTCACGAGTCCCACGATGAAGGAACAAGGCATCATCGGCAATGAACATGTCTATAATGGCTTTGGCTGCACTGGCGACAACGTGTCGCCGGAGTTGCGGTGGGAGCAGGCACCGAAGGGTGCGAAGAGTTTCGCCGTGACCGTCTATGATCCTGACGCTCCGACAGGAAGTGGCTGGTGGCATTGGGTTATCTTCAACGTTCCGCCGGTCGTCAGCTCGCTCCCGCTGGGTGCAGGCAAGTCCGACGGGAGCCATGCACCACAGGGTAGCGTGCAGAGTATGACGGATTTTGGTCAGCAGGGTTACGGCGGTCCCTGCCCTCCCCAAGGCGATAAGCCCCATCGGTATATTTTTACGGTGTATGCTCTGAAAGTGGATCAGCTCCCGCTCAAGAAAGAGGCGTCAGGTGCGATGGTGGGCTACTATCTGAATCAGAATGCTTTAGGAAAGGCTTCCCTCACGGCCACGTATGGCCGATGAGTGATGGCAATCTTCAAACAACGGTTCGCCTGAAACATTGACAAAAGGAACACCGTACCATGCCGCTTGATACCGTACTTGGAAAGACGATGCTCCAGTTGATTACGTCGCGATACGACGACCGGCATTGGCGCAAGAAGATTGAAAAGACCTTAAGTCTACCGCAATCTGGCGTCGGGGATCCTGCGCAACAGCAAATCTTTATGTATCTCAAGATTGAGCTCAAGGCCTATAAATCTCGTCGTGCCGATCCGGATTCCTGGGTCATCGGAGGGTATGCGACGAAAGAAATCATCGAACGAGCCAAGTTCCAGCCCCAACTCGTCGGTCCCGAGATCACCAAGGACGAAGTCATGTTTCTCGGCGTTGATCCAGGGGAATCGATCGATGAAGCCTGGTGGGATGAAATGCTTGTGTCCTGGTTCGATGTCCCGGAAGAAGAAACGCCCGTTGAGGCTGATTCAACCGAGTCGAATGAGCAGGAGAACCTCGAAGACGCGAAGCGGTCTCTGTAACGGCCAAAGTCTTTGGTCTGAGGCTGACGGCTAATTTCCGAAGAGATCCAGCTGTGCTGGATGAGGTGGGTCGATTAGGAGCGCAGGCGCTGCTGGTTTTGGATCGGGTTCCGTGTGTTCGGCGGGTTTTGCATGGCGGTCGAGAAATTCTCTCAGCTTCTTGAAGTCCTCACGAAGCGGTTCGAGCATGCTGCCTTGGTGCAGGGCGGCGGCGGGATGCAGTAAGGGGAAGAGGACAAAGTCTTTCAAGTAAAACGCCTGGCCCCGAACCTTTGTAATTCCTACCTTCCGTTCCAGCAACGTTTGCGTCGCCCAATTCCCCAACGTGCAGACCAATTTCGGACGAATCATGGCGATCTGTTGCATCAGAAACGGTTTGCATGTCTCGACTTCGTCCGGTTCTGGGTCCCGGTTGTTCGGGGGGCGACACTTGATCACGTTTGCGATGTAAATGTCGCTGCGTGACAATCCAGCCGAGTGCAGGAGATCGTTCAAGAGTTTTCCCGCAGCCCCGACAAACGGCTCCCCTTGCTGGTCTTCATTGAAGCCCGGTGCTTCCCCTACAAACATCACGCTCGCATGCGGATTTCCCACACCAAACACCACTTGGGTCCGGCCCATCTTTGCGAGCTTGCAACGTTGGCAGTTGTGCAGCGATTTGGCAAGATCTTGGAGCGTCATGGCTGGCATCACGGCAAATGCAGGGTCATTTTATGTGGGCTTCGAAAGGCTTGTCAATAACTGCATAGGCAGTGAGTGGAAAAGAGATCGGGCTGCAGCGACTCGACTCAGTGGATCGGGTTATCGTCAAGCAAAGTTATCGGAGAGCGATCGCATCGGCGCAATGGTTCCCACTGACAATGGCACTCTCAAGGTTGGGAGGCCATCCTGTATCGGTCCAGGCTCCTGCCACGAGCAGGTTGGCAATCGGACTGCGTTGGATGGGCCGGTGTAACTTGGTTCCAGGCCTAAGTGAGAGGATGGTGCCTGAAAGTGTCCGACGGTGGGTGGCCGACGCGATCGTGCTTCCAGGCATGAGAAGACCCCATGATCTGAGCAGGTCCGGGATGAGTATTTCAAAATTGGAATCACGTCGAGCCTGCACGAACTGACTGTCAGTCGTGATGAGAGAGAAGCGTGTGCGATTGGGCGCCGCGGCTGTGGCGAGTACCGAGTGAAATGATGTGTCTCCCAACAGGATGAGGCGAGGGGTAACGCAAAGTTGCTCGGCATGCACGTGCAGGATTGTGACGTCGACCGATAGCAATTCCACGAGTTGCTGAAAATACGCATAGCGGGTCAGCCATCGCTCTGGAAGTAAGGGCGTGAGCCGATGAGGGGGCAGGGCCGTCACATACCAATCGGCTTGCAGCAGGGTGCCATCCTGCAGCCGGATGCCCGAGATGTGGTCGTGTTCATAACGGAGCTCGGAGGCTTCAGTATTCCGCAAGATGGTGGCGCCAAGCCGGTTCAGTGTTTCGGTGATCGGCTGTACGAAGCAGGTCTGAATCGAGTCCTGAACAATTGTGATTCGGCTATCCGAACGAGTCCTCAGGAACATTGGTCTCATCGATGTGAGGAAGGCATCGGCGGAAATTGTAAAGAGGTCATTGCCGGTTAGCCATCGCGCGAGAGGATTCCAGACATTGCTGCGCGTCTGCGCACTTTGTTCAATGGATGCAAGCCACTCATCGGCGGTGCGCTGCTCCAGATCGGCAGGCAGCTGTTCATCGCCTTCCCACAGCCGTTCCACCCATGATGCGAATCGCCATCGTTCTTTCCAGGGGAGGCCGGAGAATTTCAGGAGGTTCACCCAGGTATGCATGGGAGCGGGGAACCAGGTATGCGGGTAACGAGCAATGGAGCCGTCACGGAGACGAAACTCCAGCGGCACCTCGGTCTCCTCCGGGTGTTGTGGATCGGGGTGCAGCGAGTGCAGCAGAGTTTGTGTTGCGTGATGGCAGCCGAGCATGGTGAAAGGCTCAGACTCTTCACGAGGATTCTCGCTTGTGCGGGCGCCTCCCAAGAGGGGCCGACGATCGACGATTGTAACTCGATAGCCATGACCGATGAGGCGGTAGGCGGCGGTGAGGCCGGCAGGACCTCCACCAAGAATCACGACGGACTGAGCGGTGGCGGACATCACGAGAATCGGGAGCGGAGCCAGACTCTGGCAGCCACGGCCAGTCGATGACTCGCTGAGAGCCGCGTCCGGGGGCCAAAGATCTGGTATCCCGGGTCCTCAATTTTTTTCAATATGCGGTAATACACGGCCCGCATGATTTCTGAGACAGTCAGTGCACGCCGGTCGCGTGCCGGTAGGGCCTCGAATGCCGTCTGTGCTTTTGCGTAGAACTCATGGGCCCTCGAGATTTCGAAGTGGAGCAATCTGCGGAGTTCTGCGCTTTCCTGTCGCTGAAGGATAGCCTGATCGGTGCTGCCGAACTTCACGAGATCTTCTTGCGGCAGATAGATGCGACCTTGGGCTGCGTCTGTCCCGATGTCTCGAAGAATGTTCGTCAGTTGAAATGCCATCCCGAGATCCACGGCATAGTCTTGTGCCCTGGCCGATGTTGGCCCGAAGATATGGAGGCAGATCAGTCCCACCACTGAGGCGACACGATAGCAATAGAGCGAGAGGTCTTGAAACGAGGCATACCGTGACGCCGTCAGATCCATTTCGACCCCCTTAATCAGCTCGTCGAAATAGGCCTGTGGAATGGACAACTGCCGCACATGGTTGGCCAGGCTGATCGTCACCGGGAAGGTCGGGATACCGTGGTAGGCTGCTTCAAGTTCAGTCCGCCACCGTTGCAACTCCTCCTGGGGATTGCTTCCTGCCGGGGGTTCATCGACCGCATTGTCGATTTCCTTACAGAAGGCATAAACCGTGTACATCGCGGCGCGCCGTTTTTTCGGGAGGAAGAGGAAAGAATAATAGAAATTGCTCCCGCTTTTCTTGGTGTACGCCGTGCAATAAGCTTGCGCGTCAGTGACGGAAAGTGAGGTCATGGTCGTTGCTGAATCGGCAGTGGTCCAAGGCGGCAGGCCATGGATTCGTGAATATGGTCGTGGTCTGACGGATGCAGGATAGCCGCCAAGAGTTCGACGCCGTCAATCAGACGAGGACCTGGTCTGCTGAAATAGGAGGAGGCATCGACCAAGAATGTGTGCTGCATCAGGTCAGAGGGGAGGCTCCATTGACCCGGTTCCTGCATCAGTTGGGACAGTTCCGTTTGCGTCCGTTCAACGGAAAAACCGCAGGGCATGACGATAAGGACATCCGGATTCGCGGCCAGGACTTCGTCCCACGTCACAACCCGTGAGGGACTGCCAGGTTGCGCGAGGACATCCAGGCCTCCGGCGAGCTGCACCATCTCAGGAACCCAATGACCCGCGACATAGAGTGGAGAAAGCCATTCGATACAGACCACGCGGGGACGCTGGGAGATGCCCTGGGCGCGAATTCGAACGTTGTCGAGTCGGTCACGCAAGTGCGAGGCGAGACGATGGCCCTCTTTCGACCGACCGGCGGCGTCACCGATCCGTATGACATCGTCGATCACATCATGGACTGTCCCTGGGTTCAATGTGAGGACGGTCGGTTGATGAGGAAGAGAGCAAAGGGCTTCGTGCAGTTGATCCGGCGTGATAGCGCAGACGCTGCAGAGATCTTGGGACAGCACCAGATCGGGGAGCGCCTGTCGCAGAAGATGGTCCTTAAGCCGATAGAGCCGTTGTCCAGACGCCATAAGTTGATGGACCTGTCGGTCGATGTCGGCGCTGGCCAGTCCATGAGGAGGAATCATAGGTTCAATCATGATGGGCACATTCAGGACCGATGGCGGGTAGTCACACTCGTGACTGATTCCGACCAATTCGTCGCTCAGGCCGAGCAACGCGATCACTTCGGTCGCACTGGGAAGCAGAGAGCAGATTCTCATATTACTCGGTTCTTATTGGGCAGGCCACAAGCGTTCTCGGAGTTCGCCGAGGCGAACCTGTGAAAGACTTTGGGCGACCGCATGGGCTTCATGCAAATCTTGGATCGTGTGTGTATTTGCCACGGCGAGGACTTTCATCCCGGCGGTTTTCGCACTGCGAATACCCGGGATCGAATCCTCAATAACCAAACAGGATCCGGCGGTAATGGGTTGATCCAGACGTTGTCCGTTCAATGCGTCGAGGGCTTGGAGAAAGGGTTGAGGATCGGGTTTTCCTCTGGTCACGTCTTCCGCGCTGGTGATATGAAGAAATTCCTTGCGGAGCCCCGCCCGTTCTAGGATCACCTCGATTTCATGGCGGAGAGCGCCGGATGCGATAGCCAATGGGTAGGAGGCTGCGGCGTCACGTACGAATTCGCGCACTCCCGGAAAAATGACCAGATGATCCTTTACCGACTCCAGATAAGCCTGCGCCTTCCGCCGCATCAGTTGCGTAATGGCAGATTGGTAGGTGGGGCGCTGGTGCGCGGCGAGTGCCGCGATAAAACAGCCGCGATCATCGTACCCCAAATAGTTGGCGTAATAGTCGGATTGAGTCAGGCTGATGCCGATATCAGCCAGTGTCTGACGAAAACCGTCGAAATGGAGGGGTTCGGTGTCCGCGATCACACCATCGAAGTCAAAGATGATCGCTCTGAGTGTGTCCATGGGATCGACTCAATACGGTTACTGTGGATTTGGTTATGGGATATAAAACGGGCGAATTATAGCACAGGGAGATCGCTTGAACAGGCGGGAATGTGTCTCGCTCAGCAGGCCACTCGCGTGAGAGAAAATGGGTGGGTCAGAATTTCAAGCGAAGACGTTTCTCCGAGACCCATCCCTTTGCACCTTCGTCGGTACGCACCAAATACATCCAACCACCCAGCTGTAGATCACCGTCCAGAACGGTCAGTGCGACTCCTGGACGAACGATTGGCCCAGGCTTGCTGCTCGATGAGTCTGCGAACAGCGAAATGGTTCCCCCGGGAGCCGTTTCATCCACTGTGACGGTCACCTTCTGTCCTTCGCCGAACATCGGGGTGAGAGGCGGTGTGACAGGTGCCGCGGGTTTCGCTACTGGTTGGGCTGGTGAAACGATTGTCGGGGATGCAGGGGCACCGGCCGTGGCGGGGGAGGTTGCTGGAGCCAAGGGCGCAGAGGCCTCGTCAGTTGGACTGGGAGCGGCTTGTGGTGGCGCGGGAGGAGCCACGGGAGCGGGAGGCGGCATCTTCGGTTTCATGGCCACTGGTGCTGGCGTACTCTCGCCCAGATAGGGACTCAGCCATTCTGCGAGCATGTCCGGTTCCATCGTGGCGACGTACGCGATGCCGCCGACAAGAGCCAGGAGGAGTATCCAGAGGAACGGGCGTCCCCCACCGGATTTCTTGCGGGGGTTCAGCGGGCCAGTCGATCTCGTAGCCGTCGTTTGATCGAGTTCCTCTTCCGTGAATTCCAAATCCGGTTCCGGCTGACGGGCGAAGAGGAGAATCCAATTCAAAGGATTCCCGACCGATGTCAGGTTCCCAACGAGCGCAGCCATGGAACACCTCCCTACTGAGTGATTCAAATCCCTGTGGGTAGATCTGTGAAAGTACTTATCACCATCGCCGAGTGGTGTCAATTTTGTTGATGAATAAGGCATACGAGCGGCGAGGTTCAACAGGGATGGAAGGTGCTGCAGGAAAAGACTTGTTGTTCTCGACTGCCCGTTCGATAGACTGTGAGGCCCTTGCATCCGAGTTCGTATGCGAGCAGAAAAGCCGCAGCTACCTCGGCTTTGGTCGCCTGGGCCGGCAAATTGATGGTTTTGGAGACTCCGCTGTCGCTATATCGCTGAAACACCGCTTGCATACGTACATGATGTTCGGGTGAGACATCATGTGCCGTGACAAATAGTCGACGTAGCTGTTCGGGGATATGAGTCAGATGTTGAATGGAAGGATGAGCCGCCAGTTCGGGCTGGAGTGAGTCGAGATCGAGACCGAGTGCGCGTGCGCGACGGACGAAGGCTGGATGAAGCGAGGTGAGCTCGACGCCGTCCATGACGCGGCGGACTTCCTGCACGCCGTATAACGGCTCAATGCCAGGCGAGCAGTCGGCGATGAGGCTGATGCTGCCAGTCGGTGCGATGGTGGTCACAGTCGCGTTTCGACGCCGCTTGTGGACGGTCTGGAGCCGGCTGCCTCGATAGGCAGGGAAGACTCCACGTTCGGCGGCCAGCCCTGTCGACGCGAGATGGGCACGAGATCGAAAGAATTCCATCAGAGCCGTAGCCGTTTGAATTGCGGCTTCGGAGTTGTAGGGTACATTGAGGGCGATCAGTAAGTCGGCGAAGCCCATGATGCCCAGGCCAATCTTTCTCGTTTGTTTAGTTGTTCGATCGATTTGAGGAAGCGGGAAACGGTTGCGATCAATTACATTGTCGAGGAAGCGTACGGCGAGGGAAATAGTTTCGCCCAATCGGACGACGTCGATGGCGGGTTGTGTATCCGATCGTACGACGAAGTTGGCCACGTTGATGGAACCAAGGGTACAGGATTCATAGGCCAGAAGTGGCTGCTCACCGCAGGGGTTAGTCGACTCGATGGTGCCAAGGTGAGGGGTGGGATTGGCCCGATTGATCGTATCTAAAAAGACCAGACCTGGTTCGCCACTCTCCCAAGCCGCTTCGACGAGTCGATCGAACACGAAAAGAGCCGGAAGTCGCCGGGTTGGTTTGTGGGTATGGGGATTGACCAGTGCATAGGTGCGACGGCGTGCGAGTGCCTGCATGAACGAATCGGTGATGCCGACGGACAGATTAAAATTCGTCATCTCGGTCGGCGTCTGTTTGAGGGCGATGAAGTTGAGAATGTCCGGGTGGTCGATACGGAGGATGCCCATGTTCGCGCCGCGCCTGGTCCCCCCTTGTTTGATGACGTCCGTCGAGAGGTTGAATAGGCGCATAAAGGAAATCGGCCCGGAGGCCACGCCGCTCGACGAGGCGACCCGGTCGCTGTAAGGGCGCACGTGACTGAATGAGAATCCTGTGCCGCCGCCCGATTGGTGGATGAGCGCCTGATGTTTCAGGCTGTCATAAATAGAGGCCAGGGAGTCTTCGACCGGGAGGACGAAACAGGCGGAGAGTTGCTGGAGGCGTCGCCCGGCGTTCATCAGTGTGGGAGAATTGGGAAGAAAATCGAGCCGGGCCATGCAGTCGTACCAGCGTTGGGCCGCGTGTTGCAGCTGGCTGGCGGTGGGATAGAGTCGTTCAGCCTTTGCGATGTCGGTCGCGACGCGCCAGAATAGCTGCGCCGGCGTCTCGACGATCGTTCCCGCAGAGTTCTTGGCCAAATAGCGCCCGCGGAGGACAATTTTGGCATGGGCAGAAAGTCGAAGTCGTGGAGATTGCGGCTGGCGTGAGGACGCGGTCGTCTTCTTGACGGACATGGCACCATTATATACCGTTATAAGGGATATGCCGGCATCAGCCTGATTGATCGATGAGGTGGGGGAGAGTGTGCGGCTTGCATCTTGAGTGTCCGGTTCGGCAGAATGAGCGCCCACTGACCGACGATCATGAAATCCTACCGCGAAGAGCTCTGGTTCGAGACGCAGACGCGGCGCGCCTACCTCAACATCACGCAGCAGGTTGAGGCGGCGGTCAAGAAGAGCGGTGTCCGAGAGGGACTCGTGTTGGTCAATGCCATGCATATTACGGCCAGCGTTTATATTAATGACGATGAATCTGGCTTACTCAAGGACTATGACCGATTTCTGGAAACGCTCGTTCCACAGGGCGCGAACTATCGGCATAACGAGACGGGAGAAGACAACGGCGACGCCCACATCAAGCGCCAACTGATGGGGCGGGAAGTCGTCGTAGCGATTACCGAAGGTCGATTGGACTTTGGCCCGTGGGAACAAATTTTCTACGGGGAGTTCGATGGGCTGAGACGGAAACGCGTGTTGGTGAAGGTGATCGGGTCGTGAGCCTGATGTGAACCGATCCGTGGTCCGGACTCTGTGTGGATAAACTGTTGGAGCGCTTGCTACCTCGGGGAAAGTTTGGCAACATGGTAGCAGTAATGCACGGCTGTGCGGCAGGAGTCTGTATATATGCTGAGTTGGTCTCGTCCTGACCCTCTCACAAGAGATCTCGTTCACTTGATCAATGCCCGCCGCCATGACCATGGCGATACAGATGCGGCGATCGATACGCTGCAGGCCTTCTTGGAGCAGGGACGGGAGTATGATCTCTTGACGGTGCTGGCGGCGCTGGATGAGGACATGGCGGAATGGCTCTTCGATCTTCTCGCGGAGGCATCCTGCTCTGTGCTCATCGATGGGCCGGCCGATGACAAATTGTCCTATGCCATTATGGCGGCCTTGGAACTTCCGCTCCAAGCCAATCTGGCCCATCCACTCAAATTGAAGATCGATCCGGTTGCAACGGCGGAGTTGTTGCATCGACATCTCCGGCTGTCTGCCGGAACGGTGGTGCGCGTGGAGTCTCGCCTGTTGACCGATTCGACGCTGGAGCCGCTCAGCCTCCAGGGCTTGAATGACCATTTGAGCACGGTCGCGGATTCCCAGCGGGCCACTTCAATTGCCGCTCGGCTCTATTCGCCCGTCGAGAGTACCGCTTTTCTCTTTTTTGAGTTGATCGGTGTGCCGGATTCCGGATTGCCCGACTCGCTTGAGGACCGGCATCGTCGGGCTCTCCTTGAGGGTCTCGTGGCCCAATGTCCCGAGTTGGCGCTGGCTCCGGACATGATCGAAGCACCGGTCTACGCCGCCTACGCCATGTTCGATGCGCAAAATGCCGTGCGGCTTCACCGGTTGGCGGATGAGACCGCGGCAGTCTGGCGCGATCTGGACCCGCTCGTCCGTGCCCGCACGATTGTGCACCTCCATACGCAATGCGGGAACGGCGTGTACATGCCGGTTTGGACCGATCTGTTTGATCCCGAGCTTCCTGAAGACCACGGTCCCGTATGGACTTCACCTGATGTGTGGGTCTTCACGGCCGACTTGCCCATCGAATGGCCTGGAGAAATGCTCACCAATCGGCTGCTCGCCGAGGGATGCACCAGGTTTGAGAATCACATCGTCGAAACTCCAGAAAACTAACCTTCGCTCAGCGACGACTCGGTAGAAACCGGACATTTCGTCGATTTTTCTGACGGCATATCCTATGCTGAGTCTCGTCAGATAGGGAGCGATCATGGCTCAGCAGCAGTCTTCGATCAGTATCGTTGCCGGCGCAATCACCATCCTGGGCCTTGGGCTCGTGTGGGTGACGGTGGCCACCAATTTCCCTTCACAAGAAGAGTTGTCTTCGGCTGCGGTGCCTGATGCGACTGGTCAGGCGGGGCGTTCTTTGTCGCCCCCATCTGCGCCACCGCCGCTGGATTTAACCATCCCCACGTCACCTCCGCTGCCTTCAGAGGGAGCCATGTCGAGGCCGGACGAGGATCGGTCTCACGACTCAAATATCGACGCTCCGGTCGTGACGCGATTGGAACCTCGGTCGCTGCAGGCTTCCCGTCTGAAGTGCGAAGCCGAGATTGAACAATTGTGTCCCGACTCTCTGGACGGTTCGGTTCGCAGGCGCTGCTTGGAACAGCGTGCCAAACAACTACCTCCGCTATGCCAAAGCCAGTTGCGCGAGCAATTTGTGAAATGGAAGGAAGATCGAAGTCGGTTGATGGCGGCGTGCGACGAGGATGTCAAACGGTTCTGCACTGCGGTCAAAGCCGGGAACGGGCAGATCCTCCAGTGTCTACAATCGCATGCTCAGGAGGTGTCCGACCGATGCTACCAGACCCTTCCCAAGGGCACGGTCTATTTCAAATAGCTGTGTCAGCGTTATCGAGAAACGTTCTTGGTTCCAGAGAACACATAAAAGGTTAGCTTTACGCCAGCCACCTCGATCTGGTCTCCATCCTTCAAGTCCTGTTGTCCCACGACTTCCGTGCCGTTGACGAGCAAAGACTTCGCACCCCGAGAAGGGCTGATGGAATAGCTATGGCCTCGTCGGGCGATCATTCCGGCAGATTTGGGGGCAAACCAGCCGGTTAACCGAATGGCCGCTCCGTTTTGAGATCCGATGACATTCACCTGTTTCGTGAGTGGATATTCCAACCTATCGGTTTTCCCTGCAACAATCAGAACCTTGGCGGTGAACGCCGGTCCGTCCGGTGTACGATCCGATCCTTTGAGCACCATGGTGCGATCCAAGTCGACAGATGAGGCAGGCGTTGCCGTACTGGCCGTCACATTTTCTTGGAAAACGAGCCGGTGTTGGCCGATGGTGATCACGTCCGCGTCACGCAGTTGATGGCGCGTGATCGGCTGGCCATTGACGGCGGTGCCGTTGGTGCTCTTCAAGTCTTCGAGAAAAAAGACGGACTGAACCTTGACGATTTGCGCATGATGTCCCGAGACGGCAGGATCTTCAATCGAAAGGGCATTGCCTGTCTTCCGGCCGATCGTAAAAATCTCATGGGTCAGTTCGATATGCTGCGAGCCTTTCCCATGAAGTTTGACGAGCAGTTTGGCTGGTTGTGTCAGAGTTTCCGGCATGATGTTCCCTCCTGTGCAGGGTCCCTGTGATTCTTATGCGACGATTCGTTTTTTCAGCCGCTCCCACAGTCCGGCTTGGGATTCATCTCGCAGGGCCACGATGACTACGGTTGTGTTGTCGTCGCCGCCGGCTTCATTCGCCAGGGCGATGAGGCGATCGGACATGGTGGGGAGGTCTTCCGATCCACTGAGGACCTGAAGAATGTCCTTCAAGTGGACACCACGGGTGAGTCCGTCAGAGCATAACAACACGATGTCCCCGCTCTTAACCGGAACCTCCGCCAGTTCCACGCCGACGCTGCTCTCGACGCCGAGGGCTCTAGTCACGATGTTTCTGCTAGGAGAGCGTTCGGCCTCTGCTTCCGTCATGACTCCTTTGAGAATCTGTTCGGCGACCCAAGAATGGTCTGCGGTAAGGGATTGGATTGTCGCATTTTGAACGAGGTAAAGCCGGCTGTCTCCGACATGGGCGATGCTGAGGAACTCCTCATGGAGTAGCGCGGCTACCACGGTGGTGCCCATCCCGGCATAGTCAGGTCTGGTCCATGACTTGCGGTGAATGACATCGTTCGCGGTACGAATTGCGCTGGCGAGACGGTTAGCCGGTGCAGACACCGTGGCATCCCAGGGGCCTATCAGCGGCAGGTCTGTGCGCTGGGCTGCCTCGGTCAGATGCGTATGAATCGCCTCGACTGCAAGGGCGCTGGCAATCTCGCCGGCGTTGCTGCCGCCCATACCGTCACAGATGACATAGAGTCCGAGGGGAGGGTCGACCACGAACCGATCCTCGTTATGCAGCCGCTTGAGGCCGGTATCGGATTTGGCGCTATGCAATTTTTCGAGGGCCAGACAACACCTCCCTCAGGCCGCGAGGCTCTGCAGACAGACGCGGAGTTCGCGGGCGAATTCTTCCGCGCGCCGATAGCGGTGAGGCAGCTCTTTCTGTAACGCACGATCCACGATTTCCTGCACCATCGGGTGAAGGTCAGGCCTCAAAGTCTGAATGTCGGGATGCGGATGGTGGGCGATGCTGAACAGCAGGGCCGACAAGTTATCGGCGGTGAACGGTGTCTGCCCTGTGAGGAGTTCGAACAGCACGATGCCGAGTGAAAAGATGTCCGACCGACCATCGACTTTTTTTCCTGCTATTTGTTCCGGAGACATATAGGTCGGCGTGCCCAACACCATATTCGTTTCGGTCTTGCTGCTCGAAGCCATCTTCGCGATACCGAAATCCATGACTTTCACGACGCGATCCTTTGTGAGCATGATGTTCGCCGGCTTGATGTCACGATGGACGACGCCTTGTTGATGGGCATAGTCCAGAGCGTCCGCGACGGTTGCCAGAGTCAGGAGGACCTCGTTCACCGGCATCAAATTGGGTTTTCGTGCCCATTGTTTCAGTGGGGTTCCCTCGATGAGTTCCATTGCGATGTACCCCAAGTCGTTTTCTTCCCCTGCGTCATAGATGGTCACGATGTTGGGGTGCGAGAGACGTCCGGTGGATTCTGCTTCACGGAAAAACCGTGCCTTGACGTCTTGCAGCTTGTCGTCGTTGTCGATTTGATCGAGTCGCATGGTCTTGATGGCCACGAAACGCTGGATCGTTGGATCTTTTCCCAGGTAGACCAGTCCCATCGCACCGCGTCCCAGTTCTTTTAACACCCTGTATCGTCCGAGCATGCCTGGTGTTGAACTATTAATCACGGACGTGACCGCTGTACTCTTTGGTTCTGATGGAGCCTCTGTCTCTTCTTCCTGTCCTGTGTCCTCGCCCTCGGAGAGTTCTTGCGCCCCTTGTCGTCGTGTCTGGCTGGAGGGAGCGAAGGCTTCGCGCAGCGAACTCTGATTAAGGACCCAGGCTACCGTGAGCCAGAGACCGGAACCGACGAGACCGATTGCATAGCCCGAGGCAAATCGAGAGGGGCCCATCTGATCGATCAGTGGCAGGCCCACGGTCCTGAACGCCTTGTTTGCGAAGAGGATGACGACGAGTGTCGTGAGCGGAAGGACAAGGTTGCGGAGGAAGGTTGATCCTCGGCCGTTGTGTGGGATTTCCTGAGAGGCAGCGAAGGCGAGGACCCAGAGGATGGCGAGCGCGAGGAGGTCTGCACCCAATCGAATGGCATGAGGCCCGCTGAGCTGCAGATACGGAACGGAGACAGATTGGACCAGTGCCAGGCTGCTCAGCAAGGGGCCGGCCAGGAGCACCGCCAAGATGGCAAAGGTATAGGGAGCGATCCAAGTCCAGGATTTCGACATAGAAATCTTTGAGGAGGTCCGTGAACGTCTCAAAGTGTAGCGGATGGGATGGGAGAGTCAACGAATTGGGAGAAATGAACAGACGTGTGATTGCGAGTTAAAGAGAATGGGCGAAGTGTCTAACGGTCAGGCCTGTGCGGCGGCTTTTTTGAGCGGCTCAAGCAACTTCTCCGGAACTTTTAAATCACCTCGACCAGTACCCACTTCGATGTCCGGCTTGGTGATGCCGTGGAAATCGCTTCCACCGGTCACCAGCAAGTTCAGCCGCTTCGCCAAGTCGAGGTACTCCGTTGTTTGTCGTTTCGTGTGGGTGCTGTAGTGGACTTCGATGCCGCCTAGGCCCTCGGCTTTCAATATTGACAGGAGTGTGTTCAGCCCTTCTCCAGACACCTTGGCCCAGGTTGGATGGGCCAACACGGCTACGCCGCCGGCGGCTCTGATCCAGGCGATGGCATCCGCCGGTTCTGGCAGTTCACGTGCCACATAGGCCGGACGTCCGTCTGCCAGATACCGGTCAAAGGCGTCTTTGGCAGAGGTGACAAATTTTTTGTCCATCAAGATCCGTGCAATATGCGGCCGGCCGACGGAATCCGTGCCGGCCAGAGCTCGCACCTCTTCATAGGTTATGTCCAGCCCCAATGAGCGCAGTCGTTCGATGATCTGCGGGTTGCGGCTATGTCGACTCGCGCGCAAGGAAGCCAAGCGTTGATTCAGTTCCGGATCTTGCCAGCGCAAGAAGTAGCCAAGAATATGGAGTTCATTGTTGCCGAGGCGGGAGCTGATTTCCACGCCGGGAATGACGTCAATTCCCAGCTCAGCTCCGGCTTCTATGGCTTCGGGAATGCCGGATACTATGTCGTGGTCCGTGATGGCCAGGGCGGTGACCTGTGCCTTGTGGGCGAGCCGCAGTACCTCAGCCGGCGAGAGGCTTCCATCGGAGTGGGTTGTATGGAGATGGAGATCGAGGCGACTCATATCGGCTCGTGCGGCAGGCTGCGAGGGCCGACTTGTTGGGCGACGAGTTGCGCGGTGAAGACAGACCCGGGTCCATGGCCACCGTCGTGTTCGCCTTCGTCGTACGACAGCACGCGGAGGTTAGACGTGAGCCTGAGCAGTTCATTGTGCGCGAGGCAAAATTCCCATCTGCGAGGATGGTGATGGCGGAAGTAGTTGTCGATGGTAAAGGTTTCGTAGATCAAGACTCCGTTCGGTTTCAGCGATTCGATGAGTGCGGGAAACAGTGCGCGATGGAGATAAAAGAACACGATGATCACGTCATACTCGCGCATAGGAAATTCCGGCCGATCCTCCGTCGTTCGTTCGAGGTCCACCGTACGGACACGTAGATTGGGGAGGTTCCGCTGTTTTGCCGTGGCAGCGAGCTGTGCCATGACCTGTTCGTCTCGGTCCATCGCATCGACCTGAAAACCATGCGAGGCGAGATAGAGCGCATTGCGGCCGGATCCGGCCGCGACGTCGAGGGCCTTACCCTTCGGCAACCGGTGGAGTTGCTGAGTCAGAAACCGAGCCGGAGTTGGTCCCGCATCCTGAATCTGGTGAGCCAGACGTGATCGTTCGAGTTGCACGCCCACAGAGCCGGTTGTATGCTCCAGCGGAGGCGCAAGCTTCCGCACCCAAATCTTGGCACGCTCGATGGGAAATTCTGCAAAGAGCATGGTGAGGAGCCGCTCCGCGAAGGTTTCCAGCAGAGAGCAATCCTGCGTCCCCGCGATCTCCACAACCCGATCGGCCACCTGCGCATAGTCGACCGCCTGGTGGATGTCATCCGAAGTCGCCGCCGGTTCTGTCTGGCACTCCAGTTCCAGGTCCACCGCCAACGGCTGAGGTCGCCGGCGTTCCTCCTGAGTCACGCCGCAGCGGCCCTGAAACTCCAGCCGTTCGATGATGATTTTCCCAGCCATGGGATCATTCTCAAGGATTGGATTTCAGGCTGTCAACCTATCATTAGAGGGGTGCACGAGGGGACAGCGGGTCGGCGCCCGCGTCTCCCGGGACGACCCTTCCGGGCGTGGCCTCGCGGAATCCTTCCGGAATTTCCGCAGCCGCGATCATATGATCGCGGTGCCTTGGTCAGTTCCGGCTTTCCGCTTCGGTCACGCCTCGGTGGGCCCCCGTCTCTCCGACAACGGGCGCTGACCCACTGTCCCCTCGCGCCGAAAATGAACGAGGCGGAACAGAGTTGCTATGTCAACGACTCGGAGCTCCCCTCTCCCCTTATTATGTCTACGTTCTGTTTTATCGGGGGGTTCGATCATGCGCGTTCTGCGAGCGAAGGGGACCATCCAGGCTTCCCTGCCCCTCCCTTGACTGCCCTTTCCACCGGCACCTATAATCCCCGCTACGGATTGAGTTGCAACGCGCTGATTCAGCTAACAAAATGGCAGAATTTACGCACTTCAACGAGTCGGGGCGGGCGCGAATGGTCGACGTCAGTGCGAAAGGCTCGACCGAACGGGCCGCGACGGCTCAGGCCACAGTCTTTCTCCAGCCAGAAACCCTTGAAAAAATTCAACGGGGCAAGATTGCCAAGGGCGATGTCTTATCGGTCGCCCAGGTCGCCGGCGTGATGGGAGCCAAGAGGACCCCTGACCTCATTCCTATGTGCCATCCGATTCTGCTCACCAGCGTCGACATCTCATTCAAAGAAGAGTCTCAGCCGGATCGCGAAGGCCGCTGTTCCATTACCATTCTGGCGACGGCCAAGACGACCGGGCCGACCGGGGTGGAGATGGAAGCAATGACCGCGGCTTCGGTGGCGGCGCTGACGATATATGATATGTGCAAGGCTATCGATCGAGGGATGAGTTTCAGTGGGATCTGTTTGCTCTCAAAGTCTGGTGGGAAGTCCGGCACCTTTACCAAAGTTTAGCCAGCCATGATTATTGTTCGATTGTTTGGCATGACCAAGTCTCTCGCGAAGAATCACAGTGAATTGTCGCTGGAACTGAACGGCGCGCGGCAGGTAAAGGATCTCGTCGCGCTGCTGGAGGCGCAGTATCCGCAGATCGGCGAACTCATCCACAAGAAGAAGGTGCTGGTGTCGGTGAATCAGGAGATCGCCCACGAGGAGACGAAAATCCAAGATGGCGACGAGGTGGCGTTGTTGCCCCCTTTTGCCGGTGGAACCTCTGCAGGATGTTGAAACAGTCCGCCAGCTACGTTCTCGCGTCGTTCAGAGGCTCAACGTACCGAAGCGTACGCCTCGCCTCCTCGCTCGCTGCGGCCTTGCTGGAGGACCTGTTTGAACATCCTGCTGGACAGATACTCGTTGGCATTGGATCACGCTAGGTAAGAGGAACAAGGATGAGCATACAGCGGCCTACCAGTGATGATGACCAGTTTGTCCGCGTGCAGCGGGAAGATTTTTCCGTTGATGCGGAGATCAATCGGGTGCGCCGCCGGTCGAAGCGTATCGGCGGCATTTCGATATTTCTCGGGACGGCGCGCGACCGGTCCAAGGGGCGTGATGTGGATAGCATCACGTTCGAACATTACGAGGGAATGGCGCAGAAAAAGCTCCGCGAGATCCGCGAACGGGCGTTGAAGGATTTTGACATCATTGAGGTCGCGATCCTCCATCGGCATGGCGAAATCAGCATCGGCGAAAACATCGTCCTGATTGTCGTGGGGGCGGAGCATCGGGCCGAGGCGTTCCGTGCCTGCAAGTGGGCGATTGATGAATTGAAACAAATCACCCCGATCTGGAAGCTCGAACATACGCCGGAAGGCGAGGTTTGGGTGGAGGAACATCCGTAGGGATATGAGGTGTAGAGGGCAAGGCGTGAATCGTTTTTCGATGCGAGGGGGAAACTGTTGAATCCAGTAATAGCCAGTGATTCTGTGGTGCCGGTCGGCGATACCTTCGGCCGGCCACTTCGCAGCTTGCGTCTGTCCGTGACGGATCGGTGCAACCTTCGCTGCAAATATTGTATGCCGGAGGAGGACTATGTTTGGCTGCCGCGCGAGGATGTGCTGACCCATGAGGAAATGGCGAGCCTGACGGGCTATTTCACCGAGCTCGGCGTGGATCGAGTACGGTTGACCGGTGGAGAGCCGTTGCTTCGACGCGATTTGCCTCGACTGATTCGCCTCCTGCTCCAAAACCGTCGGATAACGGATATCGCGCTCACGACGAACGGGATTCTTCTGGCGGACCAGGCTGAGGCGCTGTATGAGGCTGGGCTTCACCGCGTCACGGTCAGCCTCGATACGCTCAGACCGGAACGATTCCGTCAACTGACCCGCCGTGATGAATATGCGCGCGTGATGGAAGGGATTGAGTCGGTGGCTCGCGCAGGATTCACCGGCTTGAAGCTCGATACCGTCGCCATTCGGGGGTTCAATGACGATGAGTTGGTTGCGCTGATCGAGTTCGGCAAACACGTGCAGGCGGAAGTTCGGTTTATCGAATATATGGACGTCGGTGGTGCGAACGAATGGTCCCAACAGAAAGTGCTCTCCCGAGCCGCCATGCTCACCCTACTGAGCGAACACTATGGGACGATCGAGCCGATGCCCGAGCGGGGGGCTGCGCCGGCTCAGCGATTTCTGTTGCCTGATGGGACGACATTCGGGATTATTCCCTCGACGACCACGCCGTTCTGTGCGACCTGCGATCGCAGCCGGGTCACCGCCGACGGCATGTGGTACCGCTGTCTGTATGCAACGACGGGAACGGATCTCCGCAAGCCCCTCCGCGGCGGTGCCTCCTCGGACGAGATGCGGGCCTTGATCCGTGTCGGCTGGGAAGGCCGGCGCGACCGGGGCGCAGAAGAGCGCAAGGCGCTTGAACGGGACGGATTGCGTGTCGGGGGGCTCATCGATATTGTGAAGCTTCGCGAAGACCCCCATCTCGAAATGCACGCTCGAGGCGGCTGACGCCCCACCATATCGCTGTCGTCTTTCATGCTGGACACTGAATTCCTGACCATTTTAGGACTCGGGTTTGTGTTGGGGCTCCGTCACGCATTGGACACGGACCATTTGGCTGCCGTATCCACCGTGCTCGCGCAACGACCCTCGCTCCGTGCCTCTGGCATGATCGGATTCAGCTGGGGACTCGGACATACGGTGATATTGTTGTTGGTCGGGGCGGCGGTATTGGGGCTCCGGGTACCGATTCCTGAACCATTCGCGTTGGCAGCTGAGTTCGGCGTAGGCATCATGCTCGTGCTTCTCGGCGGGATACTTGGGGTGCGATTGGTCCAAGAGCGCTGGCATGTGCATGCGCACGACCATGCAGGTGAATGGCATGTCCACCTGCATAGCCATGCGAGGGTCGAAGAGCATAGGCATTTGCACTGGTGGCGTGATTCCGTCCGACCCTTCTGCATCGGTATGGCTCATGGTCTGGCCGGGTCGGCGGCCCTGTTGCTGATTGTGCTGTCGTCTGCGCGATCGGTCTCGGAGGGGCTTACCTATATTGCGGTGTTCGGGCTCGGCTCGATCATGGGCATGATGCTGGTTGGAATAGTCGTGAGTCTTCCCTTGTTGTGGTCGCTGAACTTCGGGCGGCCCGTCTTTCTCGCGGTTCAGGGGCTGGCGAGTCTTGGGAGCGTCGCCGTTGGACTCACCATGATGTTCCAGATCGCCTTCGGCGGTCAGCTGTTCTGACCGTCCGCACCGTTACCTTCATCGATGGGAAATCTGCGTGCGTCATGAGGGCGGCTATGATATTCTGCCGTCCTCATGCTCTGTTCAAAAAGGCCGTTCAGCAAGGCCGTAGCGAGTTAAGGGCCGAGCTGCTCTCTTCGATATGTTGAGGGTCTGAACGATGCGAGAACGCTGCTGGCGGCATTTTTCAGCAGCCTGCCAGTGAGGCGTGGCGATCCTGTGTCGGACCAATTAGGAGCGCACAATGGCCTGGTTTAAAAAACAGAAAACGACTGAGCCTGAACGCCCGAAACGCTCCAAGATTTCAGAAGGGATGTGGCTCAAGTGCAACCATTGTCGGGAAATCGTCTATCGCAAAGAAGTTGAGCGTAACAACAAAGTCTGCCCGAAGTGCGACTACCATTTCCCGATTTCCGTCATGGAGCGCATTGCGCTCTTGGTCGACTTCGGGACGTTTAAAGAGTGGGATGCGGAGCTCGGTCCCCAGGACCCACTGAACTTTCAGGACACGAAATCGTACAAGGATCGGGTGAAGGCGCACCAGGAGAAGACCGGCCGCAAAGATGCCCTGGTGATCGGTGAAGGAATGCTCAATGGCCGTCGTGTGGTGCTCTGCGTGTTTGACTTCAGTTTTATGGGCGGCAGTATGGGATCGGTCGTCGGGGAAAAGCTCTGTCGGGCGATTGATCGCGCATTGGAGGGCAGATTGCCGGTCATTTTGGTCACAACCTCCGGAGGCGCTCGGATGCAAGAGGGGATCCTTTCCTTGATGCAGATGGCCAAGACCTCTGCTGCTGTCGCCAAACTGGGCGAGGCCAAGCTCCCGTTTATTTGTCTGTTAGCCGATCCCACGTTCGGGGGTGTCACCGCGAGCGTCGCCATGTTGGGCGATGTGATCCTGGCCGAACCAAAGGCGCTGATCGGTTTTGCCGGTCCCCGCGTGATCGAGCAGACCATCAAACAGCAGCTGCCGGATCAGTTTCAGCGAGCGGAATTTCTGTTGGAGCATGGCATGATCGATATGATCGTGGAACGCAAACAACTGAAAGAAACCTTAAGTACCCTCGTCGCCCACTTTTAAGCCAGGATCTTCATGAACGTCTACTGTGGCAGCCGATCCCCTGGGCCAGCGAGCCTTTTCTCGCGCGGATTCCTCGACGAAATCCAGGGCGTATGCCTGCGTCGTCCTCGCTTGCGAGAAGGCTCGATAGGCGGTTTCGACCGCCTCGCCACGACGTTCCTGAAGAATCCTGGCTAGACTCCTTCCTGCACATCATGACCTATTCCTCTGCCGTGGCCTATTTGTATCGTCTGCAAAAGCATGGCATCAAACTGGGTCTTGAGACGATGACGGCGTTGATGGTGCGACTCAGCCTGCCGCAGACCCGGTACCGCACGCTCCACATCGGCGGGACGAACGGAAAGGGATCGACCGCGGCAATCGCCGCCGCCGTGTTGCAGGCGGCAGGGTATCGAGTGGGGCTCTATACCTCGCCCCATCTCGTGGAGTTCCGAGAGCGGGTCCGCATAAACGGTGAGATGATTGCTGAGTCGCGGGTGGCAGTGTTGACCGAACAACTCAAGACGCTCTGTCAACCGGATCTCCTGCCAACATTCTTCGAATTTACGACGGCGATGGCGTTTCAGCACTTTGCTGACTCACGGGTCGACGTGGCAGTGTTGGAGGTTGGCTTGGGCGGCAGATTCGATGCCACCAATATCGTCACGCCAATGGCCTGTGCGGTGACGACGATTTCCCTCGATCATCAGGAGTATTTGGGGACCACAGTTTCATCGATTGCATTCGAGAAGGCCGGTATTTTCAAACCGGCGGTGCCGGTGGTGCTGGGGCGACTCGAAGATGATGCGTGGCGGACGATCGAACAGGTGGCGAGGGACCGGCAGGCCCCGGTGTTTCGTTTGAATGAGGACTTCCGAACAGAGGGCGAATGGCCTGCGCAATTTTCCTATCGCGGTATGGGTGTGCAATATGATGGGCTCACCTGTGCTCTGGAAGGTCGCCATCAACTTGATAACGCTGCCTGTGCGCTGGCGCTCCTAGGGGCGGCAGCCCCTCAGGGGATTGCCGTTACCGCTGAGGCGGTGCGCCAGGGGCTGCGTGAGGTCAAGTGGGCCGGACGATTGGAAGTGGTCGATCGCCGGCCGGTGATTCTGCTGGATGGGGCGCATAACCCTGCTGCCGCAACGGTCTTGGCTGAGTATCTCGCGAGTTCTGGCCGGTCTCATCCGTTCAGCCCCGTGGTTCTTGTTCTTGGGATGATGCGCGACAAGGATCATCGAGGCTTTGTCGAACCTCTCAGGAGCCTGGCCGATGAGGTGGTGTTGACGCAGGCAGACCTCCCACGCTCTGCAACCGCGCAAGAACTCCGAGCATCGCTTGAGGGGCTGCTGCCTCACCCGCATGTCGTACCGGCGCTTGGTGAGGCGCTGACATTGGCCAGACAGTTGGCGACGCCAGACGGTTTGGTGTGCGTCACTGGGTCGCTCATGCTCGTGGGAGAGTGTAAGGCATGGTTCCGTGGCTGTGGGCTTTCGCCGCTTCGGGGCTGACATGGCAGGCATCGCGACGCGGCCGTGGATATGCCTGGTCGGTTGGTTGTTGCTGGGGATGTTGTTTCCGCCCGCAGGGGGTGCGGCAGGAAATGGTGGAGGTGCCGTTAAGACGACCTCTCCCGGTGCGCTCCCTCTCGATATCACTGCAGAACGAATCGACTATCTCCAGGAACAGGAAATCTACGAAGCCGATGGGTCGGTAGTGGTCAATCAGGGCACGATGCGTCTGACGGCTGACCACATGACCATTCAGGCTTTGCCCGGCGTATTGATTGCCACCGGCCACGTCCGACTCACTGATCCGAAAGCCGATCTTGCGACCGAACGGTTGGAGCTCAACGTGAACACCGAGGGTGGAGTGATCACGCACGGACGGGTGTATCTCAAACCCTCGAATACCTTAGTGGACGGGCGCCTCCTGCAGCGGTTTTCAGAGGACCATTATCGGGTGAAAGAGGGCCGGTTTACGAACTGCGATGCGCAGGAAGGTGAGACACCGGCCTGGCGGTTTCAGTTCAAGGATCTGGACCTGAATGCCGGCGACAGTTTGGCCTTTACCGGTGGATGGTTCTGTGTCAGTGACGTCCCGGTGCTACCGATTCCGACCATAACCTATCCGCTCTCAAATAGAAAAAGCGGATTTCTTATCCCAACCGTTGGGTA
This sequence comes from Nitrospirota bacterium, assembly GCA_963729585.1. GTDB lineage: Bacteria > Nitrospirota > Nitrospiria > Nitrospirales > Nitrospiraceae > Palsa-1315. The sequence goes on along the minus strand of CAVSOJ010000025.1, from coordinate 354,207 downwards.
TGACAGTCGCTTTGGGGCGCATTTTCAGGAAAGTTATTACTGGGCGATTAATCCGAGCCAGGATCTGACGATCGCCCCGCAATACTATGCGAAACTCGGGTATGGCAGCGATTTTGAGTATCGGTATGCGTTGGACCAGAAATCGCGTGGGCAGTGGTATCTCAGCGCCTTGCAGCAGACACAGTTGCCCGATGTGTCCGGCGTGAGCTCGGGACAAGATGCGACGCAGACTCGGGGTATGATTTCAGGGACCCATACGCAGCAATTCACGCCCGACTTGTTGCTGAGAGCGCAAGTGTTCTTGGTATCGGACGCAACCTATCTCCAGCAATTGAGCAACTCGGGAGCCCAGCGGGCTCTTCCCAGCGGCGAATCGAATCTCTTGGCGAATCAACGTCTGGCTTACGGAAATACGTACCTGCTTGGTCAATACCTGCAACCGTTGGAGTCGGGAGGACCGGATACGTTTCAGCGCCTGCCGGAAATCGGCTACTCAATGCCGAATCTTCCAATGTTCAGTTCGCCAGTCTTGCTGGGTGCTGATACGAATTTTGTAAACTTTTATCGTGAACAGGGATTTATCCAGAATCGAATAGATGTTCTGCCGGGACTGTCAACCGATGTTCTGGATTACGGCCACATCGTGGGTCTGACGCCCCAAATGAAAGTGCGCGAGGTCTACTATACGCATGGGGTGACAACTCCTGAAAGTCAGCATCGCGAGACGTTTTGGGCGGCGCTTGATGCGACGTCGAAGCTGAGCCGCCAGTTCGGAATGAGCGAGGGCAATACCTTTCTGCATACCATGGAACCCAGCGTCATATATGAATATGTCCCGGCGACCGCTCAGGAACAAATTACTCAGATCGATCAAGTGGACAACCTGCCGAAGAAGAGCCTGTTTACCTATGCAATCCGCAACCGTTTATTAGAACAAGATGGTAACAGCAGCTTTAATTGGCTGGACCTTACGCTGGCTCAGAGCTACCATCTCGGGGGTGTGCAGACACAGGCGACCAATTACACGCCTGGAGTGACTCCCGCGGTCGGAACCGTAACACAGCCGCTACAGCCGGCGACCATGGCGATTGACGGGAAAAAGTTCTCTGATCTCTGGATGCGAGCAGTTATCGGCAATACCACCCCGCAAATCGTGCAAGCGCAGTCGGCAGGGCCGGCGTTTGGTCGAGGAGCAGGTGGTGTGGCAGGACAGAAGCCAGCGATCAACCAGTATGTGACCATTGACGCATTTTTTGACCCTTATAGCGCGTCATTGAGCCAATGGAACACGGATTTCCGGCTTCAGCAATCGAACTACTGGTATATGGAAGTGGGGCAGCGTTTTACGCAGAATGGGAATCGTGTACAACGCGGAGACGTGTGGAATCCGATTTCGTTCAATCAGGTTTTTGCCCCAACCCCTGAAGTTGAATTTGTCACAGCGGGAGGGGCATTTCGCACCTCGTGGGGCTGGACGTTCGGTGCGAAGGGCTATTACGATGTGAAGAACGGCAAGAGCCCGGAATATGATGTGGTGGGATTGTATCAGAACCCCTGCAAATGCTGGTCGCTCGGACTCTATTATTTGCAGTTTCCCGATCGGGCTCAGTATAACTTCATGGTAAATCTAACGGGAATTGGATGGACTGAAAACTTTGGAACGGCCGTCCTCAGGAGTATTCTCAGCCCGTTGCTCTATGGAGAGAGGGGCCTGCCCTGGGCTGCGCCGGGAGGGCCCTACGGGAGGCAACAAGGGGTGTTGCCTCAGCAGGCAAGGGGATTGTGACGGAAGACTTGCGCAGGGCGGGGAGGATTCAAGGCTTGATCATTGCCGAGCCAAAGGGACTGAAGATGTGACCAGACAGATGGTGGACGGTGGGCAGCCTGATTGGCCGGGGTCATGCTATTTGGTCAACAGGGCGCTCGTGGGATTTGACTCCTCAAAGAGGGCTGGTATACGATGCCATACCGATTCAAAAGTTCACGGTGTGTTCAGCCAAGGAGGATTGTGACGTGGCAGGTGATGCATTGAAGGTCGAAGATGCAACGTGGGACGCAGACGTGATGAAAGCCTCTGAACTCGTGATGGTGGATTTCTGGGCCGTTTGGTGTGGTCCTTGTCAAATGGTCGCGCCAATCATCGAAGAGTTGGCCAAAGAATATGCAGGAAAGATAAAGGTACGCAAGCTCAACACCGATGAAAATCCCGAAGTCGCAGGCCGATATCAGGTGATGAGTATCCCGACGATCCTGTTTTTCAAGAACGGCCAGGCCGTGGAGAAACTCGTTGGGGCGCGACCGAAGCGGCAGTTCAAGGAAATGATCGATTCGCTACTGGCGCAACCAGCCGGTTCAGCCTAAGGATTGTAGTCACCCATCGCAATGCTCGCCGAGTTGCGCATTGTCAATTTCGCGCTCATTGAGCAACTCAGTCTTCAGTTCCAATCCGGGTTTACAGTCCTGACCGGGGAGACCGGGGCCGGTAAATCACTTCTCATTGATGCGATTGCCTTATTAGTCGGGGGACGGGCTTCGACCGACCAAATCCGTTCCGGTGAAGACGAGGCGCAGCTTGAAGCGGCCTTCCACCTCCCAGACACCCATCCAATCATTCAACGTCTGCGGCTCCACGACATCATCGGCCAGAGCGAGTCTGAGCTGATTCTTCGTCGCGTACTCTCCCGATCTGGTCGCCACCGGGTGTATGTGAACGGGAGTCTATGCCCCCTGCGCGTGCTCGAAGAACTTGGGGGTACCCTTGTCGATATCCATGGCCAGCATGAGCAGCAATCGTTATTATCCTCGACCAAACAGTTAGATGCCCTCGATGCGTTCGGACACCTCTATGAGCTGCGCGGTAAGTACGAACAGGCCTATCAGAGATGGAAGGAATTACGCACGCAGTTGGACGGCTTGCAGAGTGAATTCGTCAATCGTGCAGAACGTGAGGATATGTTGCGGTTCCAGGCCAAAGAGATCGAACAAGCCGGCCTGCTGCCCGATGAAGAAGAGAAGCTCCGTGGCGAGCGGCAGCGATTGCTACATGTTCACCGGCTCAGGGAATTGGCCAACGCGGCTCATGTCGAGTTGCAAGCGGATGAGCAGGCCGTCCTCACCAGGCTGGGGAAAATTGGGCGGACCATTACAGAATTGGTTCAAACAGATCCGGCGATGGGTGATTGTGAACAGACTGTTACGGATTCGGCGATCCAACTCAAAGAACTTGCCGGGCGGTTGCGCGACTATGCACAACAGTTAGAAGCCGATCCTGACCGACAGGCTGTCGTGGAGGACCGGCTCGATCTGATCCAACGGCTGAAGAAAAAATATGGAGGGTCAATCGAGGCGGTGTTAGTGACGGGCGAACGGGTGCAGGAGGAGCTTCATCTATTGGACAATCGCGAAGAGAGAACGGCTGAGCTGACCGTGCGACTGGACGAAGAGGCCCGCCTTCTCCGTACGCTGGCACAGCAGCTGTCAAAGAAGCGAATAGATGCCGCCAAGCGAATGACGACCCTCGTGGGAGCGGAGCTGGTGGCATTGAAAATGGAGCAGGCCGTCTTTCAAGTCAAGGTCTCGAGTGATGAATCTTCCGAGGAACCTGGATCGACAGGGCGTGATCGGGTGGAGTTCCTTCTCTCAGGCAATCCTGGCGAACCATCTAGGCCTTTGGGTCGGGTAGCGTCCGGCGGAGAACTTTCGCGTATCATGCTCGCGCTCAAGACTGTGTTGGCCGAGATGGACCAGGTTCCGGTGCTGATATTTGACGAAATCGATTCGGGAGTCGGTGGGGCGGTCGCTGCAGCTATGGGAACGAGACTACGCAAGCTCGGTGCGTTGCATCAAGTATTTTGCATCACCCATCTCCCTCAGGTTGCATCTCTAGCAGAGCATCATCTGTTTGTGGAAAAGGGACTGGAGCATCAACGGACCTCTACGTCGGTCAAAGCGCTCAAAGGGATGGGGCGAGAGGAGGAAATCGCCCGCATGTTGGGAGGTCTCACTATTACAAGAAAAGTGCGTGAAACGGCAGCGGAACTTATCGCGGGGGCAAAGGGGAGACGATCTGAGTGAATAAGCCGATGAAAAACGATGTTGGCGCGCGAGTACGTCGATGGTCTGTAAAAGTTGCACAATAGAAGAACACTTCCTCGGGATAGCGGAGCGTGAGCAGCAAGGGTTCGAGGCCCGAAGTTTTTTGAGCTTCGAACTCTGAACTTCTGATCGTGTCGTGCTCGCTTCTCTCGCGCGTCACACGCCACGGTCTGTGGAGCCGACGGGTTTTTTTCAGTTTCCTATTAGGAGTCGGATCGGTCGGTTGGGGTGGTAGCCATTGCCATAGCAGGAAGGGATCCCTTGCATTCCTGGATCACGCGCACAAAGAGTTCGGTCAACTTTGGTTCAAAGTAAGTGCCGGCATACGAAAGCATCTGTTGGCAGGCGTCATCAATCGAGAAGGGCGTCCGGCCTGGAAGTTCTGCGGTCAGATGGTCGAACGTTTGGGCCAGACATACAATGCGGGCCAGTTGGGGAATTCCTTCTTCCTGAAGCCCATATGGATAGCCTGTGCCATCCCACCGTTCATGGTGATAGGCAATAATCTGTCCCACCTCAGCCGGAAATCCCAAGGGTAACACGAGTTTCGCACCCTGCTCCGGATGTTGCCGATTGCCGACAGATTCCCCGGTCAAAGTGATTTCATCGTCGGCAAATTGATAGGCTTCATGCCCGATTTTCCCAATGTCGTGGAGGAAGGCCCCCAATGCCAACGACTTCTGTTCAGCGAGTGTCAGATTGATGCGGTTGGCTAGAAGCGTGGCGTAGAAACTGACTCGGCTGCAGTGGTTGAGCAACTGTCGATCCTTGGCTTCAAGCAGGTCGGAGAGCAATGGAAGTAGATCAGGGATGGATTCGAAGTTGCCCGCAGGCTCCGACATCGATTTGCCGATCGCCTGGTAGCCCTTGAGCAATTCTTTCCACGCCTTCGCGCTTTCAGTTTCTGATCTCCAGAGCTCGGTCGATGTCCTGATGAACTGTCTGAGGAAATCGAGCCGTTGTTTCTTCTCGAGTGTTTGGTTGATGAGGGAAAGCAATTCCGTGACGTTAAAGGGTTTAAGCAGATAGCCGGCGGCGCCATGGCGTATTCCTTCCATGGCAGACTTTAAGCTCCCGTAACCGGTGATGATGATGACTTCAACGTCTGCGTGATCATGTTTGATATCCTGAAGGAGATCTAAGCCCTGCCGATCTGGCAGCTTCTGATCCAGTGTGATGAGGTCGATCGGCTGGGAGTTGAGCACGTCAATCGCTGCCCTGGCTGATTCGGCAGCCTTGATATTGAAAAATGGGCGGAGAATAACTTTCAGGGCATCACGAGGCCCTGCCTCGTCGTCAATCACGAGCAAGGTCGGCTTATTCTTCACCAGTTCAGAAGCCTCAGGTAAGTTCATAGGGTGTCTACCACTAACTACTTAATTTTAACTTTATATAAAGCAATTCTTGTTCCGTTTCAGTGAGTTAGCACCTCCGTCTCAAGTGATTGTGGCTTGTGCCTAATTGATACCCATATGTAGTTTTCTCGAACGAAGCATTACGTAGACCAGGAAGGAAGCTCCCTACGCCCAACTGTGCAAAAAAGACGCAGTAGGGAGAATTAGTGTGCTATTCCTGCACTACGGCCTGAGGTTCAGTGCCAACTTCCTGGTCAGGTCGGCCAATTCCCAATGTATCCATGCGGTATTTGAGCATCCTGCGACTGATTCCCAGCAGATTAGCGGCGTGGGTTTGGATGTAGCTGGTTCGTTTCAAGGCGTCCAAAATAATCTCGCGCTCGAATTCCATTACGGCTTTCTCGAGCGACAGGCGTCCAGCGAGGGTGTCATCTCGGAGCGAGGTGGATCTGGTGTCGTTCTTGAGAATTGCAGGGAGATGTTCCGGAGTGATGGTGTCCGATCCCTTGGACCAAATGAACGCCTGTTCGATGATGTTCTCCATCTCTCGCACATTACCCGGCCAGGGATAGCGGGACAGGAGATCGACGGCATCTTTAGAAAACTCTTGGGACGGCCGGTCCTCTTCTTCGATTCGTTTCGCCAGAAAGTGTTTGGCGAGAAGAGGAACGTCTTCACCACGCTCCCGGAGCGGGGGCAGATACAGCGCAATGACATTGATGCGGTAGAAGAGGTCTTCACGGAATTGCCCTTTGCGAACGAGTTCCTCGAGATTCTTGTTCGTCGCCGTTACAATGCGCACGTCCACTTTGATGGATTGCACCCCACCGACTCTGGTGAATTCTCGCTCTTGCAAGACGCGCAGCAGCTTGGCTTGAGTCATGGCACTGAGGTCGCCGATCTCGTCGAGGAAGAGCGTGCCGGTGTTGGCAAGTTCGAATTGCCCGACTCGACGAGCGGTAGCGTCCGTGAATGAGCCTTTCTCATGGCCGAACAGCTCACTTTCGATGAGCGTTTCAGGAAGAGCTGCACAGTTTAGAGCGATGAATGGGCGCTCGCGCCGGCCGCTATTGTAGTGGAGCGCCTTGGCGACCAGTTCCTTCCCCGTGCCGCTCTCACCGGCGATCAGGACGGTCGTGCGGCTGTCGGCGACTTGTTCGATCTTGGTGTAGATGTCCTGCATCGAAGGACTCTTGCCGATAAGGTTGTGAAAGGCATAGCGCCGAACAACTTGCGCACGGAGTTGTTTTACCTCCCGTTGGAGTTCCTGATCCTTGAGCGCACGCTCGACAATGATGCGGAGTTCTTCCACATCGAAGGGTTTCGAGAGATAGTCGGCTGCGCCAAACTTCATTGCATCGACGGCGGTTTTGACTGATTTCGTTCCCGTCAGCATGATGACCGGTGTCGTACGGTCCTCGGCGCGTAGGGTTTGGAGTACTGACAGCCCGTCGGTGCCCGGCAGGATCACGTCCAGAAGGACCAGGTGAGGGGCTTCCTTGCGAAACAGTTCAAGGCCTTCCTGGGCATCGGCGGCTTGGATCGTTTCATAGGTCGGCTCCAGCACCGATTTCAATGAGGCCCGAACCCGGGCCTCATCATCGATCAGCAGCACTCGTTTTTTCATACTGGTGTCCATAAGGTATTGGAGGTTATACGGGTAATGCGGGCAGGCTCACGAAAAAGGTGGTGCCCACACCGACCGAACTCTTCACCCGGATCTCGCCGTGATGTTCTTGAATAATTTGGTGGACAATCGTCAAACCAAGTCCCGTTCCTTCGTGTTCTCCGCTCTCGTGTTTGGTTGTGAAAAACGGATCAAAAATGTGTTCGAGATTCGTATCCTGGATTCCTTCACCGGTATCCTCTATTTCAATATGGGCCCAGACTTTTCCTCCCGGCTTCACGAGCTTGCGGGTCTGAACACGTAAATGCCCACCCGTTTTTGCCATCGAATCCATGGCATTGAGGAGGAGATTGAGCAGGACCTGCTTGATCTGTTGTCGGTCCAGCATGACACGAGGCAGGTCGGCCGCCAACTCTTTTTCAATCTTGATCCCATGGCTGTCCGCCTTGACATCGATGAAATAGAGACATGAGGCGACAATGTCATTGAAGTCTTCATCCGTCAGCTTGGGCTCCATGTATCGGGCATAGTCGAGGATCTCCTCGATCAGTCGTTCGATCCGATACACATCGTCGAGCACCACTTTGCTGAATTCCTGAATAAAGTGGGGGTCGTCCTTTCGTTCGGGAGCCAATTGAATAAAGGTTTTAATCGACGTAAGCGGGTTTCTGATTTCATGGGCGAAGCCGCCGGCAATCGTCTCAAGGGATCTCAGCCGATCCGTACGTTTCATGAGTGCGTGGGAGCGATGGAGGTCCTCATAGAGCACAATGGTGTCAAGGGCATTCGTGGCCGTTTGTGCCAGTGCGGCGAGTACGGACTTGGTCAGAGCGTTTTCTCCATCCAAGGGCTGAGCCGCCCCGAGAAGTGAGAAGGCGATGAGACGGCCTTTATTGAGGTGTGGCACGACGCGTGTGGCCTGCATGGATTCCATGGCCATGCGTGAGCCGGCGACGGAATGAGTTTCCTGGAGGTCTGTAGCTGAATCGACCTGCGTTATCATTCGATTGGTTGCGAGTAGTTGGTGGGGCAGAGGATGATTCACGGTTAGGGTAAGAGGGATAATCTTGGAGGCGATTGGACCAACCATGCTGGCGCGGCGATAGCATTCATGCTCGCGATCCAGTAGGAATAGTGCCCCATGAGTAGTCGCACCTGCCTGACACAGCTCTTGGATAATGCGATTTCCGAGTGTTGTCAGGTCGGTCATCGTTCCCATGTCGGCCGCAAACCGTGTGACGATATTCAATAGCTCGCTGGAGGAAGGGGACAAAATGTCCGTGTTCGATGGATGTGAAGTCATAACGAAAAGGAACGCAGTGACGCTGTGTGAAATGACAGCGCCAGTGCAAATTGAGTACGAAAAATTTATGTGTTCAAAGTTGTACGGGTCGGAGTATACACGGCACGGGCACGTTCAGCCAGTGGATTTATCTTTTTCGATGACGGCGAAAAGGGCGTGCCCATCGAGTGCAGGAAGGATGCGAGGTGCAAGGATGCCGGCCTGCTGGAGGAACGACGCCAATGAGAGCCGGTCGAAAGTGTGCAGCAAGCCATGACGGATGGCCTCCCGGAGTCGCCCAAGGTAGTGCAGGACGATGTTGGCTTGCGGGCTGAATTCATCTTGATTCGCTCTGTGCAGATGCCGGCGATAGAGCACTGAGAGATCGGCGTCTGGGTGGAAGACCGTAAGGACAAGGCGTCCTTGTGGACGGAGCATGCGGTACAGCTCACGAATTGTGACGAGTGGAGAAGGGACAAATGAGAGCGACAGATTGCAGACGATGCGATGGAGAGAGTGGTCCTGGAAGGGAAGGCCCTGCGTCCAATCCACGAGCATCCATTCGGTGGTGAGGGGGGGGTAGGTGGTGAGAGTGCCTGAGAAATCGTTGTCGAGTTCCCGATGCAAGGCACGAAGACCCTGTCGGGCCTGCACGAGAGATTCTTGAGAACGTCCCAGCCCGATCATGCGAACGGGACGCTCCGGACTCCATCCACGCTGGCGCGAACGGTAGGCCTGGTTGATCATGGTGGCTCGGACCAAATCGCCGTGACCGACTCCCACGTCCACGAGCATGTAGCCCGGTTCAAGCGGGCTGAGCAGTCGGTAGAGATCGTCCAAAAGCTTCCAGTGCTCATGGAGGTTCCCGAATTGGGAAAGCTGCTGCAGGTGCGCCACCCTCAAGGCCTCACGCGTGATTTGCGAAAGATTGTGCCGAAGACGGGTGCGCTCCAATTCGATGCGCTGTTGACGGGCCAGCATGTGACGGGTATGTGCCCGGAATTCAGCAGGAACGGTCGGCAGCGAGACGGCTATGGCGATCTGTTCCAGGATCTGTCGAAAGACCGGTGGGTGTTGCTCGTTGAGCGGGAGATTCTGGCCGCTCAGCGGTGCGGGGACGGTTGCCAGACGGGTATGGGCTCCCAGCGCGGTGAGAAATGCCTGCGGGAGGTCAGCCGGAGGCAGCGGCCCGAGCTGGTTGCTGGGAGTCGTGAGAATAGCTGATGGAGAGCGAAGGAGGCGCAGATCCGCGATCGTGGAGGCCAGATCCGTAAAGTGGCCGGCCACGAGATCGCCGACAAAACGATCGAGATTGACGTTGAGCCCGAGCAGGTTGGCGATGCCGCGTCGGAGTCCGTACCGGTGGTCAGCCACGAGGTCATGACCATGGACAGTCATGAGCATGGCCTGAATATCGACAACGGGATTGATCAGGAGGAGCAAGTCGAGGGGACGGGATTGCACCGCCATCTTGAGGGCGACGCGTGCGGCCATGTCGCTTGCCATGACAATTAGGGGAGCGGTTGGCCACGTATGTTGCACAAACTCCACGACTTTAAGGAGATCGGATTGCATGCTGCGCAAGGTCGTCTGCTGCAGCTCGCCGTCGCTCAGCCCCACGTGATTGGTGTGGTCGTAACGCAGGATGCGGAGTCGGTAATGCGCCAGGTAGTACGACAAGGTAATGGCGTCCAAGGCGGTCTGGCCATAGCCGGGAGAGATGATGACGACCGGTGTGTTCGGTGCAAGTGCCTGGCGAAGATGGTCGTCGGTGATCATAATCGCCTGGCCGCGTAGATTTCGGCACTCTCGAGGAATACTGACGACGGGCGCTTGTTGCGAGGGGGATTCCGACTCACCCGACAACGTCAGGTATTGTCGCACGACACGGTTCACTTCGCGCTCAGCGTATGGTGTGAGACCATGAAATCGGAGACCGACTCGGAGAGCAGGGTCGGAGCTTTGGTGGCGAAATTCGCTGGGTACTGTGAGGTCCGGAGCCGACCAGATGATCTGGGCTGGAAGTGCGGAATCCGGTGCACCCGGTTCATGAGTTCCAGGGTTGGATTGAGTTTGTGAGGCTGCGAAGTATAATGTGGCGAGGCCGCTCAAGAGTGCTGGGCGAGCGTTGACATGAAGACAGGCACCGTCCCGACTCAGATTGATCGTCAGTGCTGTCAGGCGATGAGGGTGACCGGTATGGTCCATTACGTCGAGCCGGACCGGGAGCCTCACGACAACCCGGACCGCCTCGCGCTGGTCGTAATTTTCTCGCTCGCTTGGTACGAGGGGGTTGGTGGCAGTCAGTTCGACCTGCGGCTCTGTCGCAAGAAGCACTTCAATGGAGAAGGGCAAAGTCTGTTCCTGCGCAGCCTGAACCAACGAGGCCAGGACGGCGGCTTCTTGTCGTTTGGGCGAAGCAAAGACTATGACGAGATGGGAGACCGGCGTCCCTGAAGGGAGCGAGAGGGGCCGCTCTCGCGCCTCACCCTGCAGTTCAAGAATGCCCACGGCGGTTTTGAGCACAACATAGGCATCTTGCGGTGTAATGGTGGGGAAATCATTGGGGAGTGCAATGCAGGCTCCACCGAGACTGAGGTTGGAAATGGTGCCATTCCACGTCGCCGATCCCACGGTGATCGCGGCAGGTAAGGTGGTTGGAATTCGAGGTGAATGGCGCCGTTCTTGTTGCGGACTACCGGAACCGACTGTCGGAACCGTTGTCGTCGTGGCGCTCTTTGTTTCAGGAACGGGTGCGGGCGGAGCGACAGAGACGGCCATCGGTGACGGCAATTTCTCGAAAGGGGGAGGAGAGGTGACGGACAGACGAAGGACCATACGAAGAGGGCCATGCATCGGCGCGGACAAATCCAAGGCGCCACCGAGTTGGCGGACGAGCTGATATGACTCGAGTAGGTCATTGGATGGGGGTGAAATAGCCGGCAATCCTGCCGACGACACGATATCTGATTCGAGCAGCTCGACTTCGACCTCGGTGGGCGGGGAGAGGGGAAATAGGGCAGGGGCATCTTCTGAGATGGAGGAATGTTCAACTGCGCGCGTACGCAAGATGAGTTGATGCGCACGGCCGACCGTCAGCAAATAGGTCTGTGCGTAGGTCAGGAGATGGTGAACGAGCTTCGTAACCTGCTCGCGATCGCCGACGAGAGGAGGGAGGTGCGAGGAGAACTGTCGTATGATGGCAGCACCATCCACGATCGCCGGGGTTGTGGACGTGAGTATGTCGTCCAGGATGTCGTTGATCGTGTGCCCTAAGACGCTTCGCTCTCTTTCATGGAGGGCCTGGGCCAGCTGCGCTCCGAACTTCGTCGCTTCTGCGGCATGGTTGGCAAGTCTATCGGCTTGGTCGTCTAAGCGTGCGTCACGAATGGTGGTGAGAAGTTGCTGGGATTGTGTCAGCAGTGAGGCCAGTGGATCGTGCAGCTGTTGTGACAATAGCGTGACTCGCTGAGCCAGCGAGAGCAATTCATCCGTACGCCGGAGCTGTTGGCGAAGTTGATGGATCGTGGTGTCTTGTTGTTTGGGATGGGAAAGGTCTCGGATCAATCCCACCGTGCCGAGAAATCGGCGAAGAGGATCGTAGAGTCCTCTAGCGTTTACCTCCGCCGTGAGGGTCACCGGCTTATTGTCCTGCGTGGGTTTTCCTCGAAAGGTCAATTCAACGCGGCTGGTGCCACGAGTTCCGGAGCGGCGTTCGTTGAGACGGTACCGAGCCACCGACTCCTGGCCAGGAGGAACGAGGGTTGTATAGGGCAATCCGATGAGTTCGTCGGGCGAGTAGCCCAATAGTGTAGCGATGCCCGGACTGATCGTCACGAAACGACCGCTGGCATCCAGTTCATAGGCGATGTCGCTGAGTGATTCGATGAGCCGGCGATGACGTTCGTATGCGTGGTCCAGGGCCACTCTCAACTGACCTTTCTCGATGGCTTCCTTGGCACAGAACAGGAGTTCCGTGAGAAAGGCCGGAGATTTCTTCGAGAGGAAAAAATCGACGTCGGCCTGAAGTGCCTGAAGTGCTGAGGCCGAATCTGTGCGGTCGCTGTGTAGGATAATTGCCGCGTACGGCGTGCGGCGTTTGAATTCTCCGGGAAGGGAGGCGTTGTCCTCGGCGAGGCATTGTTCGTCGATGAGGATAAGGGTCCATTCGTGCGACGCCGTCCAGGCACGGGCTTCTTCGGCGGAATAGGCGACGTCCACGCGGCAGCCAGGAAAGAATCCGCGCAGACTAATGGTGACGAGTTTAATAGATTCAGCGTGTTCGCTGATAATCAGAATGGTAACCGGCTCACTCTGCGGCATCAAGATTTCCCTGTGCGTCCGGGGAATCCGAGTAAGCCCAATCCCTGAGGGACAGCACGACGTTCGATCGTAATGTGACTTGCGACAAACTAGTCGCTACCTTTGTGTTACAAGCGATTCAAGGCCTACGTATGAGTATGAATATGTGAATAACACAGGCGGAGGTTGGAAACCCAGTCTACGTGTGATGGAATGGGCCTCTTCTTTGGTAGGGGGGAGCGTTACGGAATCTTTGTGACGAACAAAATTGAACGGATTTGGAAGGAAACAGGCCACCGATTATGTGAGGGAAATTCAGAGTATCCGCCGCAGATGATGCGGCGGATACAGAGCGATATCTCGTTGTTACCTGGCGAGTGCCGTTGTATTGGCTGTCGTCGGGCAGACGCCGGGGGTCATATATAGCAAATAGTTTCCCATTCCATGGTGTGCGTCTTGTTTCTGCAAGGGATGGTGATGGACCATGATCATCTCATAGTCATCAGCTTTCGTCACCGGAAACCCTTGACTGTCCTTGTAAATTTGATGCGGTTGAAATTGGAGAAAGGTCCCGTCCTGAGTGACGTCGGGAACCGTCCGCAGCAGGGTCTGTTTCTTGGTTCTATTGTCCAGCCCGATCATTAAGAGTTCGTCGTGCCCATGGGGGTAGGCGAATTTCACACAGCCATCCATCGAGAACTTGAGTGGTGCGCTGTGGACCTGGACTCCGGATGAAATCTCAATCCCTTCGTCCGTCTGGTCTGGACCCCGCTGGGAAAACTTGCTGAAGCACACAATATTGACTCCGACCTGATACACGTCCATTTCTTTGACGGGGACGCCCTCGGGTGCCATATACATGGTGAAGGTGGCCATCACGTCCTTGGTGATCGGCGCCTTGTGATAAAAAGCGACAATCGACATGAGGTGGTCACCCTTTGCGAGCTTGACCCCGTAACCTTCCGGAAAGCGCGTCTCAGTCATCTCCAGCCCTGCTCCCGCAAAGAACAATGGTTCGCCCGGACATGAGACGCTCGGTTTGTCATTGTTGAGCATCAGGATGTGGTGGAGATAGTTCTTTGGGAGTTCCTTTCCCGCCTTGGTAAAGACGGCGGTTTTGTATCCCACCAAATACATGTCTTTGGGGAGCTGAAAGTTATGCTTGGGCATCGACGCGGCAAGGTCTCCGTCGTGACCGGCTGGAAGATCGATCGGACCGAACGTGAGCGTCACGACATTGTCCTGAATCGTAACGGTCGTGGTTGTTTGATTCTTGAGTGTTGGGACATCATGGTGATCATGTCCGTCCGATGCAAATACGGGTGACCCGATGGATAGAGCGAGAAGACACAGTAAGAGCCGGGGCATAGATCCTCCCAAAAATGATGACGAGTTAGAGAGCGAGCTGTTGCGAGGTGAGGCGCGGTGAGGCAGAGAATGGGTGGCGGGTGGAGTCATTGTGATGGCGCCACAGGTGTGAGCCGCTTCCATTGGTATGTTCCGCCGTGTTCTCGAGGAGGAATATTCTTCTGGGTGCCGACCCGCGAATACCACCACACGCCCTTGGCCTGAGTGCCATCTTCTGAGAGCAAGACCTCAAAGCCCCCTTCACGATCATTGCCCGGCTGATGCCAGGTGCCCTGCCAGAGATGGTCGGCATACTTTGTGGTGACGAATCGTCCACCATGTTGGGTATAGGGGCCGTTGCCGGATTTGTCGAGAGTGGCCTTGTAGCGTTTGTCGTCCTCTACTTCGAGAATTTCCCATTCCCCGCTTAGGTCCGGGGCGACGGGTTGGCCGGTCGATGAAGCCACGGTGCGTGGTGCAGCGGCGTTCTGTCGACCATCTACTGGCATTGCACTGTGCGCACTGCGGAATGACTCATGCCAGGACAGGAGGATCCACTGGCCGTTTCGACGTTCAAGCACACCGGTTTCTCGCAATGGCAGCAGGGTTCGTTGCTGGTCCGGTCCATGACCGAGGATACGCACGTAGTCCAGTTCCATCGCGTACCATCCAATATCCCCCTTCGACCACACCCGGAGATCTGAAATGGAAAGGTCGAGCGCAGCGACGTTTGCAAACTCCTCCTTGATGTCCCGCTCAAGGTCAGACCATCCCACGTATTTCCGGCCTCCGATGGAATAGCTGGTGATATCGGCGTCGTGGGCCATCAGCTTGGACATGGTGGGAAAATCCTTCTCGGCATTGGCTTGTACGAGGGCGCGGACTGCAGTTTCAATTCCGGTATTATCCGTGGTGACGCTCATGGCTTCGGGAACCCAGCAGGCGCCTCCGATGACCATGTAGATGATGAGACGAACCAGTACGGACACATGCATGATGATGCTCCTGTCGGATTCATGAGGGAAACGGGAGGAAAGACTGTCTGGCTAGAGTTGAAGGCTACAGTGCTGATTGAGTCTTGTCAATGGCTAAGCCCATTGATGGCAAGCGGCATGGATGCCACAACGATCACGGTGACATTGTCTTCTCCACCTCTGTTCAACGCCTGCTCAATTAAGTCATGGCAGGCTCGGTGGGGATCGCCGTTCGAGCGAGCGAGTACTGACGCGATGGCTGCATCCTCCAACATTTTCGTCAGTCCGTCGCTGCAGAGCACGATTAGGTCGTGCGAAGTCACCGGCGTCGAGGTTAGCTCAGGTTTCATATCAACGCCCATTCCTAGGCCCTTAGTCAGGATATGGCGCTCAGGATGTGTGAGGGCAGTAGCCGCATCGATGAGGCCGCGCTGCACAAATTTCTCGACCAGGGTATGATCCCGTGTCAATTGCTTGAGCTGTCCTGTCCGGAAGAGATAGGCGCGGCTATCTCCCAAGTGAGCGATATGGGCGAGCGGCATCGGTGTCTGCGGAATCGCTAAGGCGACGAAGGTCGTTCCCATCCCTTTCAAGGACGGTTTTGCCAGAATGAGTTCATGGATTTGCCGGTTGGCACTCGTTACGAGGTCTGCCACGAATTCGGCGGCAGCGCTCGAGTGCTCGCGGAGCCACGCGGCCCGTTCTCGCGCCCGCTGTGTCGCTACGGCCACGGCGGTTTGGGCCGCAAGATCCCCTGCCGGGTGACCACCCATCCCATCTGCCACGATCCAGACGCCGCAGTCATTCAGAAGGGCCAGCGCATCTTGGTTCGACGCTCGAATATGCCCCGTCTCGGTTCGACCGACCCCGGTCCACTGCTGGGACTGTGTCACGGAGCGACCTGGGCCGGTTCTTGGTAATGGGTCGGTGGAAAACCGACGGAAGACGGGCCGAATCGCGTGACCATCTGTTCGTAGAGCAATGCCGCGAGCGGTTCAAGGTTTTTAGTATCGGCCGCGTTATACCTCAGCAATAGATCGCGCGCGGCCTCGTCTCCCGCGCACCACTGGTGCCATAGGCGAACGGCTTCCCATCCGTCCAGTCCCACCACATCGGTCTCGCGCGCAATCTGGACTTCGAGCTCGATGTGTTTCAGCCCGCCCCGCATGCCGAGCCTGCGTGCCGCGAAGCACAGATCGAAGTGTGGTTTTTTGAAATTCAACCTGGGAAACTTCGCCTGCAAGTAGGGGATGTCAAACCCGCTGCCGAAAAACGTAATGAATAGGTCTGTCTGCTCCAGTTCTGCGTGCAATCGATCCTCCGTTAACGTTTCTCCGCGGACCAGGCTCGTCATGTGCCCGTTGCGATACAATCCGACCACCGTCACATGGCCCTCGCGCGCAGACATCCCTGTCGTCTCGATGTCCAGATAGAGCGTACGATGGCGAAACGTCTCGTAGAGGCGCCAATGCTCCCGACTCTTCAGGCAACTGCCGAAGAAATGGGCGTCGCCTTCTTCCAGTCGCGATTGCGCGTTAGCGAGCTCGCGATCATACCACTCTTTTCTGGTCGAAGAGACACCGGACAAGGTCGGAGTTTGAAGGAATGCGGCCCAATCGAGAATGCCTTCATGCCAGAGACGGCGCTCGGAACTTTGGCCGATACCTTTGAGAAGCACGAAGGATGACGTGAGCATATGATCGGGGATTGTGCCTTGATTTCACCGAATAAACAAGCTAAAGTCCGCGGCCTGAGCGGGCTTTCATCATGTAGTCGCCGAGAGGCGCCGATTGGAACACCATGGCCGATTTCCCCAACAAAATTCGGATCACTGTCGGTTCTGTGCAACTCGATGCGGAACTCAAGTCGACGAAAACTGCGCAGGAAGTCTATGCCGCGTTGCCGGTTGAAAGTCCGGTCAACACGTGGGGCGAAGAATTCTATTTTAAAATGGCCGGGGTGAAGGACCATCGAGAGACGGCGACGAATCAGGTCAAAGTCGGCGATGTCGCTTTCTGGGGGGCGGGCCAAGTCCTGGCCATTTTCTTCGGACGCACACCGATGAGTATGGGGCAGGACCCGGTCCCCGCCGACCGTGTCAATGTAATCGGCCGCATACTCGGAGATGCCTCGATACTGAGGCGTGTCATGGAAGTGCCGACCATTCGGATCGAACGGATATAGCCATGCGACTGTCGAAAGAACGCGTTCGCCATATCTCGGAATCGTTGGCCAACAAGCTGCAGCAGGACGGGCAGGTGGCGATCGTCGGAGATCGCAAGGCGTTCGTTGAGCAGATCGACCATGCCATTCTCGAGGAACTGTCGGTTGAAGATCGCCTGAACGCCGAAGTGCGGCAGATATTGAAAGCCTATGAGCAAGAAATCGAGCAGGGACATGTGGATTTTCAGCGGATGTTTACGATGGTGAAAAGTAAGCTGGTGCGGGAGCGCGGCATCATTCTATAAAACGTGAATCATATTAATGATCGGAGCGCGAAAACCTGTTATCATTTACTGCTGACGAAGCACCTTGTACGGCCCGGTTATGTTGAGCGAAGATAAAATCAGCCATCTCTCCCACATCATTCTTGAGGTGGTCAAGAAAAGCCCGTTGGTGACAGTACAGGCAGACGAAGGGCGGGTCCTGAAAGAGATCAAACGGGTACTTGCATCCGAGTTGGCGCAAGAACAAGAGATCGATCGAAAGGTCAAGGCCAAGTTGGCTTCCTACTCGCGCGGAATAGTCGAGGGCAGTGCGGAGTGGGACGTGCTCTATCGGAAAACGTTCGAGGAAGAGACCCGGAAACATGCGAAGACATGAGGTGCTAATGGAACCTAGAAACGCAATGAAATACCTGTCTGTGCTCGGAGTGGTTCTCTTGCTCGTCGGGGCGGTCGCCTGTTCCAAAAGTAAGCCGAAACCGTTGGTGCCGCTGGCGCTCGAGCCCAGCGTGAAGCCGCAAGCCGTAACGCTGACTGAACAGGGAACGCAGGCCTATCAATCGAGGCACTTCGACGACGCGAAGAATTATTTTTCCCAAGCGGTGACCGAGGCTCCTCAATCGGGGCAAGCGCATTATAACTATGCCTTGGCCTTGAATGCCTTGGGCGATACGGAGCAAGCGCGCCAGCAGTTCCTGGAAGCGGCCAACCTGGCCCCGGGTGACAAAGTGATCTGGGATTCGCCCGCGCTGCGTCCTTTCGGCAACCCGGATTCCCCCAAAAAAGCGGCCAAAGAACATCCGACCACGAACAGCAGGCCGGGCATTGGTAGCGGGCCGCGATAATCATAGGTGACTGGGTAATGCGCTGAAGATGGCCAAGGAACTCACAGTCGGTGATAAGGCTCCCGCTTTATCGCTTCCCGATCAATCGGGGGAACACGTCAGCCTTAAGGACTTCACGGGCAAGCAGGTGGTCCTGTATTTTTATCCCAAAGACGATACTCCTGGCTGCACCAAGGAGTCCTGCGACTTTCGCGATTCCATTACGCCGATCAAGAAAGCAGGCGCAGTTGTGCTCGGCGTAAGTTTTGACGGCCAGGAGTCCCACCAGAAATTCATCAAGAAATTTACCTTGCCCTTCACATTGCTCAGCGACGAGGACAAGGTTGC
This sequence comes from Nitrospirota bacterium, assembly GCA_963729585.1. Lineage (GTDB taxonomy): Bacteria > Nitrospirota > Nitrospiria > Nitrospirales > Nitrospiraceae > Palsa-1315. The sequence continues at coordinate 335,609 of CAVSOJ010000025.1, read as the reverse complement.
CGCGAAGGCCTATGATGTCTACAAAGAAAAAAGCATGTACGGCAAGAAATATTGGGGCATCGAGCGCAGTACTTTTGTGATCGACCAGGCCGGCAAGTTGAAGGCGATCTTCCGCAAGGTTAAGGTCGACGGCCATGTGGATGAAGTGCTGGCTGCCCTCAAAGCGTGATCTTTTTCTCCTCGTGTTGTATGCCGCTGTTCGGCCTATGAGTGCCCCCTTGCGGAGAGCCGGTCTCTTCACTATCCTCCTCTTCTGGACTGCGACTACAATTCTTTCCGCGGCGGAGAAGATTCCGGGAACCTTGAGGGTTCACGATAGCCTCACCTCGCCCAATCAGCCAGCCACCATTGAGGCGATGCTCACATGGAAGGGCCTCCTGACGGACACCGGTCTCGGAGGAGAACCAATCGAGCTTCTCTTCGCCGGCATCGTCGTATCGACCGCGATGACTGGTGGAGACGGTCGGGCATTCTTGTCCTATACCCCGAAGGTCAAAGGGACGTTCCCATTTACCGTGCGTGTCGGAACCACCCCGAGAGTTGCCGTCAGCGAAGCTGGGGCGAATCTGACCGTATGGGAACGTCGCAGCCCAATCATAGCGGTGGAGATGGCGGCGCTTATGGAGGACGTCGTCGGCAAAGGACCGACCGTGATTTGGCCGGGGAAGGAGGGGGAAGGCCGACATCCGATGCCTGATGCAGCGGAAGAACTCGGCAAGCTCGCGCAATTCTACTACAACGTGCTCTATGTGGTGACGTGGGATAAGGCGGTGGGTACGAACATCGATCAGGTGAATGCAGAAGCAAGGCAATGGCTCAAGGATCAAAAGTTTCCGGCCGGTCACATTCTCGTGCTGCCATCCAATCCAGAGGCGTTTGGAGTAAAACTCGATGAATTGCACGCCGCCGGGTGGAAGACAGTAAAAATAGGTGTGGCGCGCACGAAGGTTTTTGCCGAAGCGTTTCTGCAGCGACGCCTTGACGCCGTGATGGTGCCCGAGCCAGCCAAGGGTGATGTCCCGCGCAAAGCGAAAGTGGCGAAGGAGTGGAAAGAGGTGCGGAGGAAGTTGTGATGGTGTAACGGCTGGATACTCCTTCTGCTCCCAGTGTGCGTTTAGTGAAACGGTGTTCCCTTTGGCATAGGAAAACACTGCCTATTACCCACCGTTAGGCCTGTCGACCAGGGGTTTGATGGGAGACTCAAGCTTAATTTTCTGAGTAGATAGAGCAACTGTTCGTGGGATTCTGCCTTTTCGCTCATCTTCCTTTTCACACAGTCTTTCCTTTAGTATGAAGTCTGGCGTGTTTCATTTTTGAGGCTCCTCCGAATGCGGGCGAAAACCAGTTTTTCCTGCCAAGCTTGCGGCCACCAGTCGCCACGATGGCTTGGTCGCTGTCCGGACTGCAGTGGCTGGAACACCATGAAAGAAGAGCGGCAGGCGCAGACCGGCAAGGGGCGGCCTGCTGCGATGAAGGTGGCGCAGGCACAGGCCACGCCGATTTCCGATATCGAAGTGGTCGGCGAGGACCGGCGGCTGACGCATATCGGCGAATTCGACCGGGTGCTGGGTGGGGGAGTCATTCCTGGCTCGGTCATTTTGATTGGCGGCGACCCCGGGATTGGGAAAACCACCCTGTTACTCCAGGCCCTCCCGCGCCTGTCTTGCAAGGACGAATCGGTGTTGTATGTCTCCGGAGAGGAATCTCCGAGGCAGATCAAGATGCGGGGGCAGCGGCTCGGAATCGAGCATCCGAATCTGTTGATTCTGGCGGAAACTTCCCTCGAACAAATCCTCAAAGCGGCGCAGGAGATCCAGCCTGCCGCAGTGGTCGTCGACTCGATTCAAACAGTCTATACGGAACAGATCACCTCCGCGCCGGGCAGCATCAGCCAGGTGCAGGAAGTGGCGGGCCAATTGATGTGGTTCGCGAAGCGCAGCAGCGTGCCGGTTTTCATCATCGGGCATGTCACCAAAGAAGGCGCGATCGCCGGACCGCGACTGTTGGAACATATCGTGGATACGGTGCTCTATTTTGAGGGAGACAAGGGCCACAGTTTTCGTATTCTCCGAGCGGTGAAGAATCGCTTTGGCTCGACCAACGAGATCGGCGTGTTCGAAATGAAAGACTCCGGGCTGGAGGAAGTGAGCAATCCCTCGGAGTTGTTTTTGGCTGAACGGTCCCATCGCACGACGGGATCGGTGGTGGTATCGAGTCTCGAAGGATCGCGACCGATTCTGGTGGAATTGCAAGCATTGGTGTCGTCCACAAGTTATGCGATGCCGAAACGAATGGCGAACGGCGTGGAGCAGAATCGGGTGTCGCTCTTGCTTGCGGTCATGGAGAAGCGGCTGGGAATGCATCTGTCCGGACAAGACGTCTACGTGAACGTGGTTGGTGGGATGCACATCGACGAGCCGGCCATCGATCTGGGAATTGTGGCTGCGGTCACATCGAGTTTACGTGAAGTGCCGATTGAACCAGGACTATTGGTATTGGGTGAAGTGGGGCTCGGCGGTGAAGTGCGTGCCATTAGTCAGGCTGAGATGCGGATTCGTGAAGCGGCGAAGATGGGATTCAAACGCTGTCTGTTGCCGGAGCGGAACTTGGCCAAACTGGAGCCCATCGATGGGATCGACTTGATCGGTATTAGTGAAGTAGGAGAAGCATTAGATGTGGTTTTGGCTTAGAAAGCAGCATGGCAGTCATTGGGGTCTTTTGCTGGCGTGCAGCGTCGTCTTTCCCGTATTTTCCAGCTGCGCCCCTGTTACACCACGTGAGGAAGTCCAGCTCAAACAGGCCACGGTGGAAGAGCTGACGACACTGCTGAGTCAGCGGGAAGCGGCGATCCAGACGATGAAAGGTCTCTTTAGCGCGAAGGTGCGGGGCGGGATCATCCCTATTGCGTCGCGGATGGAGGGGACGATGTACTATCGTCGTCCAAATGCCATGCGCCTGCGGGGGTTCACCGCGGTCGGCAGCGAACTCTTCGAATTTGTGCAGGCCGATGATCAGTTCCGGTTGCGATTGCCGACAATGGGCCGTGTCCTCTCCGGCAGTCCGTCTAACATGAGCGAGATGGGAAAGCTCGCTCGGCCGTTTCAACTGAGTGTCTGGGCGATGGGCGGTGTGCTGGGCACCGGTACGATTGCGAAGGACGAGACGGTCGCACTCGCGGAAGAGGGGGACCGCTACCGGCTGGAGGTCTTTGGACCGTCTCCGGATGGCGTGCAGTTCCTGCGCCGGCGGTTGTGGTTTGAACGTCAGACATTGCTGGTTGTTCGGGAAGATCGGCTTACGGAGTCCGGGGCGGTGGAAGCGACCATTCAATACGAGGACTTCCGTACCATCGGCGAGGCGGAGGCGATCTCAAGCGTCAGCGACGGGCGGCTGCTCAGACCGTTTAAAATTTTATTAGAAGATGGAAAAGGGCAGGGAAGCGTGCAGGTGACATTTCACGAGATGATTCCGAATCTACCGTTGAAGGCAACCGACCTCGGTCAGGTCTAGCAGGATGCTGAAAAAGTCCTCCAGCTTCGTTCTCGCATCGTTCAGACCCTCAACTTACCGACGGATATTCTCGGGGGTTGGAATGGCTGTAGCGGCTTTTCCGTTCGCCAAGACCCATTACAAGGGCGAACGGCCCACACGGAGTGCGGTTTGTACCTCCTCGGCCCTTCACTCACTTCGGCCTTGCTGGACGAACTTTTTGAGCATCCTGAGGGAGTGTTGTCCTTTTGTGCCACATATGCAGACCATTGAAGTTCTAGCGTGCCAACATAGTTTTTCTGTTGCCCGGTAGCAACGATGAAAGTATTGGCAGTCGAGACAGCGACCTCGTGGCAGAGTGTGGCGATCCTCGATGGGTCGCACGTGCTGGCTCGTCACGACCAGGAGGCAGCCGGATCGCATGCCAAGCTATTGCTGCCTACGATCGATCGGTTGTTTCGTGCGACGGGACTGACACTCAAGCAGTTGAATGGCCTCGTTGTGTCGATCGGTCCTGGGTCCTTCACGGGACTTCGCGTCGGCCTGGCGACTCTCCTCGGGTTCCGGACGATCAGTCGGCTTCCCTTGGCGGTGGTGCCGACGCTGGAGGGTCTGGCCTGGAATCTCAGAGGAACCTCGACGGTACTCTGTCCTACTCTCAATAGTCGGCGCGGGGAACTCTACTGGGCGCTGTTTCGCTGGACCAGCGATGATCGGTTGGAGCGAGTGATGTCGGAACAGGTAGGTACCGCCGCAATGCTAGGGAGTTGTCTCACAGGATCGACTCTTGTACTTGGCGAAGGTTGGACGGTCGAAGCGTCAGCCATCCGTTCGTCGATTCCTCCTTCCGCCACGATCGCCGAGGCACCGGACTCTGCCATGAAACCCTCGGCTGTCTCGATCGGGTTGGCGGGGATTGAGCGGCTTCGACGAGGTGAGTATGCAGGAACTGGCATCAGTCCGCTGTATGTCCAACGCACGGCAGCAGAACTGAAGTACGAAGAGTCCGGCGGTCTTTCGCCGGTGGCCCTGCGTCAGAAACGGGTCGCAAGAAAAGTGAACGCCCGCGTGGCGGTGGCGCGGATTCCGTCGCCGCCGGCTCGGATCACACGAGGGAAAGCCACGGGCGGGAGACGCGACGGTGGATGACGCGTCTCGGCGCGCCGGGGTTGGGCGGGTGAGAAGAGTGACTTTTTCAGCATCTTGCCAGAGGTGAGCGGTGATGGGCGAATGGGTTATCGAGCCGGCGACCGTCGAGGCTCTGCCGGACATTCTAAAGATCGAAGAAGCTTGCTTCTCGGCCCCCTGGACGCGCAAAATGTTGGAAGCGGAACTGAGCGGCAATCCCTTCGCACATTTTCTTGTGGCAAAGCGGGTGACGCCGGGCGAAGCGGGTTCCGCCTCGATTGTCGGGTACCTCTGCTTCTGGGTTGTCTTCGAGGAAGTACGGCTGATGAACCTGGCGGTCATCGAGTCGATGCGGCACAAGGGCATCGCCAGAGCCTTGGTCATACAGGCCCTGGAAGTGGGGGCGGCACAGGCGGCGATGCGCGCCGTGCTCGAAGTGCGGGCCTCGAACCATGCCGCGCACGGGCTCTACCGAAGTCTTGGATTTCGCGACGTGACGACCCGGCCAACATACTATACCAATCCCATAGAAGACGCGCTGCTGATGGAGCTGGATCCGATTGTGTCGGAGTCCGGTAAATCGACCCATGAAGTCGGTCGAGATGGAGGAGGAGTCAGGCCACTACGGTAATCTCATAACCAGGAGGTGCGACATGCTGACAGACAGTATGATTGCAGAACGGCTGCGCCAATCCAATCAGGAATTCCGTGCACTGGAAGAGGCGCACCACCGTCTGGACCTGGAATTGATCCAATTGCAGAGGCGCCACGTACTAAATTCGGCGGAAGAACTCTCCATGAAGGATTTGCATAAAGCGAAGTTGGCGAAGAAAGATAAGATGGCCGAGCTGATTCGTGTCTATCGGGACCACGAGTTGCAAGCCGCGCCACATTGAGGAGTATTGTCGTGGGGCTGGGGGCACCCAGCAATCGGGACCGGAGTCATGGCACAGATTCTCAATCCCCTTGCCGCACATATCCGGACCGTCAAGAAACGTCTGATCATCATCGGGGCTACGATCCTAGTGGCCCTGATGGTGTCGTTCGCCTTTTCCAGCGAGATGGTCGCGTGGCTGAATCGCCCGTTTCCCAACCAGCTGGTGTTCTATGGACCGACGGAAGCCTTGTTCGCCTCGATCAAAGTCTCGTTTCTGGCGGCGATTCTTGCAAGCTTGCCGGTCATCTTCTTCCAGTGTTGGAAGTTTGTTGAACCGGCGCTGCTTCCCAAGGAGCAGCGCTGGGGCATTCCGCTGTTCGCACTGGCCGGGGCGCTGTTCGCGCTGGGTTTGATTTTTTGCAATCTCGTGATTCTTCCGCTCGTCATCGATTTCTTCGTCAGCTTCGGCATGGATCGCGACGTGACTCCTGAATTGAGCGTCGGGACCTATATCGACTTCAACGTCAAATTTCTCCTGATATTCGGCTGCGCATTTGAATTGCCACTGGTCCTCACCATTCTGGCGCGCGTGGGTGTCGTGACCGCGGCGGCATTGGCGAAGTATCGAAAACACGCCATTATGGCCGCGTTGATCATATCGGCCATCGTGACGCCCGATGCCACACTCTTTACCATGCTCTTGATGGCCGTGCCCTTGATGGTATTGTATGAGATCGGAATCATTGGCGCACGGATCTTTGGACGGGGCGGCCCGACCGAAGTCAGTTTGCCGCTTGATCCGGATTTGCCGATAGGACCGGCCGGGCAGCGAGTTCGATAACAGGACGAGCGTGGAAAAGGACATGCGATGAATAGTATGGGGACCGCCGGGGCCTTCCTCTCGTTGATGTTGAGCATGCCGGTGATGGTATCGGCGGCACCAGAATCGCTGCCGACGGGGCCGCCGCAATCGCACGCGACACCGGCTGAGGGAGCCGGCGCATCGCAGGGCCAGTCGGTCGAACAGGAGACAACCAGTATTCAGGCACTCACGTCCGTCGGTAACGACCTGGTCTATGCCGGCTCGTTTGGTCTTGGTCTGTTTCGTAGCGAGGATCGCGGCGCCACCTGGACGAAATCGGGCCAGGGCGTGACCGATCCGTTTATTTTGACCCTTACCACGGGGAAAGATGGTGCGATCTATGCCGGAACCTTCCGTGGCGGTGTCTTTCGCTCGCGCGATCGAGGAAAGAGCTGGCAGGCGATCAATAGCGGGCTCAAGCGCCTAGAAATCAAAGCCCTTCTTGCCGTTGGTGATGCGGTGTACGCAGGCACGGCTGACGGGGCCTATCGACTCGGCGCCGGTGACCGTTGGTCGGTTGTCACCACAGGTCTCGACGACATCCTGGTACATGCGTTGGCCCTCTCGTCCGATGGGACCCTCTTTGCCGGCACCTCAGGGAAAGGTATCTTGCGATTCAAGGCTCAATCGACCGGTTGGGTGCGTCAGCAACATGGACTCAAAGATCATGAAGGCATGACGGAGAACTTTATTCGCGTGTTGACGATCGATCCCGAGGGCAGCATCTATGCAGGCACGTTCGACGGAGGCGTTTTTCGCAGTGCCGATGGAGGCGTATCCTGGCTGCCCATCAGCCGCGCGCTCCCGAACGATTCGATCCGCGGGATTCTGTTCAACAGCCGAGGTCTCTTTGTGGCGACGGGACACGGCATTTTCAAAACGACCGACAAGGGGCGTCAGTGGATGCCGCTCAATAAAGGGTTGACGAGCATGTCGATCCAGGTTTTGATCGAGTCAGGTGCAGGGGTGTTCTATGCAGGTACGAATGAAGGGGCATTCCGAAGCGACGACGACGGAAGGACGTGGAATCCCATTAATCAGGGTCTTGAAGGAGGAGCGGCCCCGTCACCGTTCCTTTTTCGCTAACAAGAAAGGATGATGCACGATGTCTGAGCCGACGGAAAAGACGCGGGCCACGATCACAGTTAGCAGCAAGGGAACCCAGCTAGGCGAGATTGTACTGAAATTTTTTCACGATGTGGCGCCAGGTCACGTGAAGAATTTCACCACGTTAGCCCAAAAAGGCTTCTATAACGGCACGACATTTCATCGGGTTATTCCTGGTTTCATGATCCAGGGCGGCGATCCCAACAGCAAGAATCCTGACCGCGCGTCACATGGCATGGGCGGGCCGGGGCACAAGGTCAAGGCCGAGTTCAACAGCAAGCCGCACAAGCGCGGGGTGCTTTCCATGGCGCGCTCGAACGACCCGGACAGCGCCGGCTCGCAGTTCTTCATCTGCGTGGCGGACGCAAATTTTCTCGATTGGCAGTACACGGCGTTCGGTGAAGTAGTCAGCGGCATGGACGTGGCGGACAAGGTGGTGAACATGAAGCGGGACGGTCGGGACAATCCACTCGAACGAGTCGAGATGACGGTCGCAATCACCGAATAGCATGAAGGGTTAGGGGGAAGGCGTGAGGTGTTTTGACAGGGGAGAACATGGATTGCCGCGATCAGTGTGCAAGTCTCTCAAGGTGATTGCCTCACGCCTCACGCCGTATGTCGTACTGTTCTTGGTCGGCTGCGCCATTCCTCAAGTCCCCTATCGTACCGTCTATGAAGATCCGGTAAACTATGTTCGGCTGGAGGTGGATGATTCCGTCCTGCCGGAATGGCCTCCCAGCGCGCATACCCATCCCAAGGCGATCGGCACCGAGGAGGTGGCCCGCCTCCTCGGTGGTATCTCGGTTCAAGAACATCGGATCTGGCTACAGAAATGGCTGCAAGGCGAGGCGCCTCTGGTGCCGGCATTTCGCACCGAGGAGCTTACCCTCTTGTCCCTGCAGATCGCAGAGGCCTTCGCCCTGGCCCGGCCGGACGAACGCGTGACGTTCTACCTCAGTCAACCGCAAACATCAGTCAAACGCGTCATTACCTCGGGTGGCATCTATCTCCGCGGCACGGAGCTGCATTTCATTTTGGGGAATTGGCAGACCCTCTACGGCATTCCGACCTATGGGCTGATCTACGATCGACGTTATCCCATGCGACCAACCGCCGCCAAAGGATTCGACTTGTTCTTCGATCCCGGGCAGGCCATCATCACACAACGGTCCAGCTTGTGGGATACGTTGTTGGCCAACACCAACGACGAGCTCGTGATCGATCTGACGAAAGTCGACTCTGGGCCGATTGCGTCCCTGGCGATTCCTTAGCATGACGCTGACCACATCGACCTTCCCACCGCCCAACCCTGGGGCACCGAGACGCGCATTTTTTCAGGCAGCGTTCTCGCCTCGAGAGATTCTTCAAGATAGCCCATTGGGCGTGTCTTTTGACTAGTTGACGACTTGCGACGGAGAGCCGATGCGTTGAGAATTTCATGCAACTCGAGAGACACTTTCACGAAGGCTCCCGCCGCAGTGCGTGATCAGCATTCAGGAGTTTGATCTCGAAGAGCAGGTTGCGCGGCGAAAGTATCGAGGCACGATGTCAAATCATAGCGATGGTTCGAGGCTTCGTCGATGCCAGTTCGACGGAATACGGAGCTGGACTTGCCGATCAATACTGCTGATACCCTGTGCCGGTGGCGTAGGCGACTGCTGCAGAGCTCGCCTGTATGGCATACCGGGCCTCGGAAAGGCGAACCTCCGCTATTAAAAAGACGGTCGTCGCCGTGGTGACGTCCACGATTGACGCGAGCCCCATTCGATATCGTTCTTTGGCCAAGGCGAGCGCGCTCCGTGCCGACTCAACTTCTTTTTCCTCGACGAGGATCTGTTGCCGGGCTGTTTGGAGCGTCAAATACGCATCCGTCACCTCCAAGGCAATTCTATTCAACAGATCGACCTTCTTCTGCTCGACCTTGTACTTTTGTTGTCGTGCCTCCGCGACGCGATTTTCAATCAGAAACCCTGTAAATATCGGCACGGAAATGATGGCTCCTGCACCCCACCACAGATTGGTTTGTCCGGGATGTGAACCGGCATATTGGTTCACCGGGGCATCGCTGAAATGGATCACGCCGGACATTCCCAGGCCTGCAATGGAGGGGAGATTTATCGCCTGGGCCGAACTGAGCCGTTCATCCGCCTGTGTAATCCGATTCACGATGCCGAGTAGTTCCGGGCGGTCCTCTTGTGCCTGTGTGATCAGTGTTTCCAATGTACTCGTGGAGGCAGAGGCGGCAGGGATGTCCTCCAAGGTGTAGTCTTCTGAGCCCCGGACTCCCATGGCATTGTTCAGTCCTGCGAACGCGGCACGGAGTTCGTTTTTGGCTTGGATCAACTGAATCTCGACATTTCTGAGTTCGACCGAAATGAAGTCGAGATCCAGCTTGGACTTCAACTCCCGCTTATACAACGTCGCAATTTGGTCACGCAGGACACCACGTTCCCGCACGGTTCCTTCCGCGATCTCGACGAGGCGCTTTTGCTGTAAGCAGTGAATATAGGCTTGTTGTACCGTAAGTATCACCGTCGCCTTGTGCGTCTGAATATCCTTTTCAGCGGCCTCCTGGCCGGCCCGCTCCGCCAGCACCTTATGCGCAGTCTGTCCGAAATCGTAAATCAACTGGTCCGCTCGAAATCCCGCTTCTTCTACGTAGGAAGTCGGCTTGTTCTGTGCCCCTCCCACGTTGAACCCGCTGAGGGGCCGCACGGTCCCTCCAGTCTGAATCGCATAGGCATTCAACTCCGGGTAGTAGCGCGCCGTCGCTTGACCCGTGACCGCCTCCGCGGCAAGAGCCGTCTCCTTCGATCGGCGAAGTAGCGGATGACGATCAAGGCCGATCCGAATCGCGGTCTCGTAGCCCAGAAAGGCTCCCTTCGAGAGAGGAATATTCGGCGATGTCTGGTGAAGGAGTGGCTGCGCAGGGCTTTGAGATGGACCTTCCGCCGACCAACTGGTGGCGTTGGACGCGAGAATAACGATCAGGGCGTACGAGAGACACCAAGATAGCTGGCGTGCGGTCTGGAAGCCCCGAAAGTCAATATCGAGCATATTCGGCTCCTGTCGCATAGGAGAGCGCGGCTTCGCTGGCTCGATAGTCATACTGGGCGTCAGCGAGCCCGACTTCGGCGCTCAAGAGGTCGGTCGTCGCAGTTGTCACATCGAGGATAGAGCCCAGGCTGGCCTTGTACCGTTCGCGTGCAAGTGTCAGGGCTTCGCGGGCATAGGCGACCTTCTCTTCCGAAACCTTAATTTGTTGTTCGGCGGTCAGTCGACTGAGATAGGCTCGCACAACTTGCAGCACGATATCGTTGGCGATCGACCGAGTCGTGGCCTGAGTCTCGCCTTTTCGGGCGTCGGCCTCCTCGATTTGGCCTTCAATGCGGCCGCCGGTATATAAGGGGACTGCACTGGTCCCGCCAGCTCCGTACCATCCCAATTTGGCACCGGGGTTGCTGACGGATGTTCCGCTGGGTTGCTCCTCACGACCCCACCAGCTGTAGGCCAAGGTCCCGATCGAGGTGACCGATCCGAAGCGAAGGGCCTTGGCTGCCTTCAGCGCTTCCTCCGCCGCCTGTACCCGATCTTTGCTTCCAAGGAGTTCCGGTCGTTGGTTCAACGCGTCCTGAACCAGTGATTCAGGACTGGCGTTTGGCGGTACCGAGAGGACCATCGGTTCCAACTGATAGTTCTCGGGACCCTGAAGACCCATGGCGGTATTCAATGCGGCAAATGCCAAAACCAGGTTGTTCTGAGCCTTAATCAAAATCGCCTCTGCCCGATTGACCTCGACCGACACAAAATCCAGATCCAGCTTAGATCGTAGTTGCCTTCGGTAGAACCCCTCCGTCTGTTGACGGATCAGTTCGCGTTCATCCAAGATGTTCCGAGAGATGTCCACGAGCCGTTGCTGCTTCAGGCAAGTGAGATAGGCCTGCTCCACGCTCAAGATGGCGAGCGCTTTGGAAGTCAACACGTCCATTGCGGCGGCTGAGGCGAGCGACTTCTGGGAGAGAATTCGATGCGCCGTCCGCCCGAAGTCCGTAATGAGATAATCTGCGCGAATCCCGGGAGTCGTCATGTAGTTAGTGGGTTTTGGCAGTGAGCCTGAAATCCCCAGGTTGGCCAGGACTCTGGTGTTGCCGCCGGTACTTGAGACAATGCCGGTCACCTGCGGATAATTTGCTGATTCGATCTGCCTAACCAGGGCCTGGGATTCCAGGGCCTCATGCTCCGCCATTTTGATGAGTGGCTGCTTCTCAACCGCCGTTCGAATCGCCTGCTCCCAGCTCAACGGAGTGCCAGCTGCAGACGTTGGACGGGGCGACATCTGTTCCGCGGCGAGCGAAGTCGTCACGCCGCACGAGAGGAAAAGGACCCCCATCCAGGGCACACATCTCAGAGTCTGCGAAAAAAACATTTTCATCCTCCGACATTAAGCAACAACGAGGACATTCGTACGGCTCAATCAGGCAGAATGCTCAAAAGCCGGTTCAGCACGGCCGCAGCGAGAGATGAGGCGAGGCGTACCCTTGCGGTACATTGAGCCTTTAAGCGGTGCGAGAACAAAGCTGGCGGCCATTTTTCAGTATTCTGCTAGAAGCGTTTGTATTCTTGTCCTGTGGCATAGGCGACGACTGACTCACTGGTTTTGTAGATATACCGGGCTTCCGCCAAGCGAGATTCGGATTCGAACAACACGGCCGTCGCGCGCACAACCTCCACGATCGGGCTCAAGCCAAGGCGGTAGCGCTCTTGTGCCAGCAGCAACGCCTCTTTCGAAAAGGTTACGCGTTCCTGCTCGAGTGCGATTTGTTCGGCATTCGTCGTTCGCGTGAGATAGGCACGAATAATCTGCAAGACGATTTCATTCGCGAGGCTCTGGAGTTCTTCCTCCGTTTCCCCTTTGCGGTGACTGGCTTCCTTGATCTGATTCTGAATCCGGAACCCGGTGAAGAGAGGAAACTTCATCGTCGCGCCAAATCCCCAAAATGGGGCCACGCCATCGGGAGGAATACCACTATCATGCACATCGCCGTATTTGGTGATGCCGATCGAGCCGACGGCGGAGAGCGAACCAAAATTGAGGGCCTTGACTGCCTTGAGCAATTCTTCGCTGGCAACCAGACGGTCCCGATTGCCGAGTAGTTCGGGCCGGTCGCTAAGCCCGGTGGCGACCAATGTCTCGACCGCTTGGCTGGGAGTCACCTGAATTGGAATCTGTTCCAGTTCATACCGGTCCGGCCCTTCAATGCCCATCGCGTTGTTCAAGGCAGCAAACGATTGCTTGAGATCATTCTGCGCTTTGATCAATGAGAGCTCGGCATTCGAGACTTCCACCAAGATCAAGTCCAGATCGACTTTGGATTTGAGTTGATGTTTGTACAGCGCCTGCACTTGATCACGGACGGCTTGCCGCTGCTTGACCGTCTCCGTCGCGATCGCCACCAAATTCTTTGCAGCAAACAGGTGAGATAGGCCCTTTGAACATTGAGAATGACGAAGGCTTTGTTCGTCAGCATCTCTTTCTCACTGGCCGCTTCATTGGCTTCGGTTGCGAGAATACGGTGAACGGTATAGCCGAAATCCGAGATCAATTGATTGAGCAAGAACCCGCCGGTTAGCATGTTCTGGTTATGATGCGCGAGCGCACCGCCCGGATCGAACCCATGCCCACCTTGATCGTGAATCGTTTTACCGTCCGTTGTAATAATGCGCATCGCGCCGGCACTTCCGGCGAGGGACGCTTCAAGCCAGGGATATCGTTCACCCTGCGTTTGACGGGTCAGAGCCTTTGCAATGAGTGAGCTATAGCGCGAGCGTTCGATCAGGGGATGGGTGGCAAGACCGGTTCTGATGGCTTCATCGAGCGTCAGGAGGGAGCCGGCAGGCTTCACGGCAGAACGAGATGCAGCGTTCCGCCGGTGGCGACTGTTTCCCTGATTGAGCGAGCCCGAGGTGAGGGCAGCCCACAATGAGTGCCATAATTACGATTCTGGCGATGGGATTTTGCATGGGTTGTTGCCTCCGGAGAGCGTCGCGATCGTTCCCTCTCTGAAGGAATATCCTACATTTTCTGCTTGGCTGATTTTCCGGTCGGAAGGTTGTAGGCGGACGATTGAACCGCCTGCCCATCGGTCAACCCGCTCTTGCCGACGACGACGACTTCCTCCTCGCCGGCTCAGGCCTTCCAGCACTTCCACCCAGAGACCGTCATCAATGCCGGTTTTCACGGGAACAAGTTTGGCTTTGCCGGAATCGATCACGAACACCGATTTGTCTTGTCCGTTGTTGCTCGGAACAAGAGCGGCGGGAGGAATCGCCAGTGCATTCGGATGGTGCTGCAGATGGAGCGCCACATTGACGAACATCCCTGGCTGCAGCCGATGGTCTTTGTTCGGCACATCGATTTCGACCAGCAATGTCCTGGTGGCCGGATCCAAGGCTTCGGTGGTCCGAGTGATCGAAGCCTGTAATTTTTCAGACCATTCACGCGCGGTCATGGTCACCGGAAGCCCTGGTTTCGCCAACTGCGAGGCCTCCTGCGGGACATTCACATAGATCCGAACGCTGTCCATATCCATGATCGTGAACAGCGGCGCCGCTTGAGTCGACGAGCCGGTCGCCGACTGAATGAGCGCGCCTGGATCGGCAAACCGAGCCGTGATCACGCCCGAGAATGGCGCATAGACCTTGGTGTACTCCATTAACGTACGGCGGCTGTCTCGCTGATGCTTCGCAGATTCAGCCGCGGCTTTGGCCACATCCACATCCTGCTTGGCGATGATGTCGTGATTATCCTGCCAGACGCTCAGGTACCGCTCATACGTGACTTTCTTGATCTGATAATCGGCGTCGGCCTGCTGGTATTGGTCTTCGATCTCAGGCGCATCCAGCACCGCCAGTAATTCCCCCTTCTTCACGACATCGCCCTTGTCGAATCCGATCCATTTGACATAGCCGGAGACCTTTCCGTACAACGTCGCTTGGTACCAGGGAGAGATATTCGCCGGCAGAGTCAGGGTCTGGGTAATGTCTCGCCGTTGCACTTTCAATACTTGGACCTGGTGGGCAGAAGACTGAGCCGAGTCCCGCTCTGTGTCGGGTGCGGACACCGTCGGTTGCTGGCCCTGAATAATCATCAAGGCCGCCGCAAGGAGAAAGAGTCCTGCCGCAACCGTCAGAATGATTTTGACCCGCGATGTATGTGTCATATCCCCCCAGGAAGCCCCCTCAGCGAGCATACATGATCGCTCCATGATCCCTCCACTCAGTGGACCTCTCCTTCAGTGCCAGCCAGGCCGGCTGCTTGTCGCCGGCGGGCGATCGCGTGCAGAACCGGAATAAACAGCAGCGTCATAAACGTCGAGACCATCAAGCCTCCGATCACGGCGCGCGCGAGCGGCATGTTGCTCTCGCTTCCTTCCCCGATGCCAAGAGCCATCGGGGCCAACCCGATCACCGTGGCGAGTGACGTCATGAGGATGGGCCTGATTCTGAGGCGCCCGGCTTCCACGACGGCTTCCTCGATCGGCATGCCCTCGCGCAACTTGTTATTCGCGAAATCCACCAGTAATACGCTATTGGACACGACGATCCCGATCATCATCAGAGTGCCGATCATCGATTCCACATTGACCGAGGTATGGGTCAGCAGCAACATCCAGATGACACCGATAAATCCCAATGGGACAGCAAACATGACCACAAAGGGATCGAGCCAGGAACGAAACAGCCCCACCATCACCAGATAGATCAGTACCATCGCCAGTGGCAGCGTCCCAGCGAATCCGGAGATCGCCGCACGCATACTGTCGACTTCCCCCTTGAACGTCAGGACGACATCCTTCGGGATCTCGAGTGTCGCGACGGCCTGTTCGATCTGAGCCGCGACATGGCCCAGATCGTTACCAGGGACACTGATGAGCACGTCCATGGTCCGTTGCAAGTTGAAGTGATCCACCGTTTCAGGACCGACTTTTCGCACGACATCCACCATATCTCGCAGAAGAACAGGGCTCCCTCCGGTCGAGGTCACGCCGGGCAAGCCAGGTCGCTCTGGAAAGGGTGTTTGGGTGAGCACCAATGAACTGCCTCTGAGCGTGGTGCCACCGACACTGGCCGACATCGGCTGGTCCACATGTGTGCCCACGAGCGGCATGTTCAGAAAATCTTCGAACTCCAGCAAGATCTGCTCGGGAAATTGGGTCACGACAAAATAGGCATTATTTGTCCGGGGATCGATCCAGTAGCCGGGGTTCAAGGTGACATTTGACGAGAGTCCTGTGACCAAATCCGTCACGATCTGATACTCATTCAGCCCAACATAGGAGGCTTTGTCTCGCTTGATATCGAGGTGAATCTCAGGATAGTCCATCCCCTGTCGAACCTGTACATCTGCCGTACCGGGAATCGCTGCCACAAGATCCCGAATCTTGTTGGCCGTCGCCGCGAGATCTCCCATGTTGGGACCGCTCACTTTGATATCGATTGGCGCGGGCAAGCCGGCATTGATCACATCGCTGACGATCCCGCCAGTCTGGAAGGAGAATTTCATCCCTGGCAACTCGTGGCGAAACGTCCGGCGCAACTTCATGATGATGTCATCGGTACGCGCCTCATGGTCACGCTTCAGGCTCACGAGCACGAAGGCCTGATGGGGACCATTCACCGGCGTGTAGAGCACCATCCAGCCCTGCGGGACTCCGATGTTCGACACGATCTGATCCAACTCCGCCGCAGGAATCTCTTCCCGAATGAGCCCCTCGATCCTCGCCACGATCGCCTCGGTTTTTTCGATTCGTGTGCCTTCTGGGACCGAGACGTTGAGGATGAATGAACCGGCGTCGACTTTCGGGAAAAACTCCGTCGCCATCAAAGGAGCCATCAACATGGAGCCGACGAAGATCACCGTGACCGTGACAATGACCATCACCTTATGAGCCAAGCACCAGCGCAGGAGGCGCACGTATCGCTCAACAAACGGATCGAAGATGTTCAGGCGATTCCAGAATTCTGTGAAACGTCCCTGATGCACGGCAGAAGCCTCTCCCTGCGCATGGCTTGCATGGCCACGGAGCAACCGTGCCATCGAGACCGGGGCCAGCGTCAAGGCGACGATGTAGGAGGCCATCATGGCATAGGCCACGGCGAGAGCAAGCGGCACGAACAAAAACTTGATCACGCCCGTGAAGAACGCGATGGGCAAGAAGACGAGGAAGACCGTGATGGTGATAATGAGCATGGGGAGTGCCACTTCGCTCACGGCATCAGCCGCCGCTTGGGAAGAAGTCTTTCCCATCTCCATATGGCGATGGAAGTTTTCAACGACGACAATCGCGTCATCGACCAACCGTCCGACGGCCAATGCCAACCCGCCGAGCGTCATGATGTTCACCGAGTGGCCGGTGAAGTAGAGACCGATGAACGCGGCCGTGACGGAGAGTGGAATCGCCATGGCGACTAATGAGGGTTGAGCGCAGGCTCCCAAGAAACAGCAGGACCATTAGACAGGCGAGTCCTCCGCCAAGAAGCCCTTCATGCTCCAGGGTCTTGATGGCCTGGCGGATATAGAGCGACTGATCGAACAACAGCTTGATCGCCAGGTCCTTCGGAACATTGATCAGCTTCGGCAGGATCTCCTTGATCCCGTCGATGACGGCAATGGTGTTGGCTCCGGCCTGCTTCAGAATGGGCAGATAGACCGCCCGATTGCCATTGATCCGTACCACGTTGGTCTGGATCATCGTGGAGTCCACCGCTTTCCCCACATCTCGCAAGAACAACGGCACTCCGTTCACCATCTTGATCGGAATGTCGTTCATCTGGTCCACGACCTTGATCATGCTATTCGTGTAGACGTTGTAATCGAAGTCGCCGATTTTCACGTCTCCCAGCCGGCAGGAGGACGCTCTGCATGTTCACCGAATTCACAATTTCGTGAGTGGAAACACCACGAGCCAGCATACGCTCGGGATCGAGAAAGATCGTGACTTGGCGAACCGTCCCTCCGAACGTGGTCGGGAACGCGACCCCTGGCACATCACCCAGTTGCGGACGTATGTTGAAATACGCGAGGTCCCGCACTTCTTTCTCCGTCATCGTCTCGCTGCTGGTCGTCTGGACCGCGATGGGCAAGCTGGCCGCGCCGAACTTGATGATGATTGGGGGAAAGATACCTTGTGGCAGAAATCTCAGGTTCGCATAGGTGAGGCTAGTAATCTCGGCCAGCCCGGCATTGACGTCATAAGAGGAATGAAAGTAGATCTTGATCAGGCTGACGCCGGGCAACGAACGAGATTCAATGTGCTCGATGTAGGAGGCCTGCAAATAGGCCTGCTCCAGTCGCAAAGTAATGGCGCCTTCCACCTCCGACGGCCCCATGCCTTTATAGAACGTGGCCACCGCCACGACCGGCATGTTGATTTCCGGGAAGATGTCCACCACCATCTTCTGGTAGGAGACGACGCCGAGAATGATGACGATGAGGCTGATCGCGATGACGGCGAAAGGATTCTTTAATGCAGCATGAACCATGATTTCTTACTTTCTGCTTGAGTCGCTACGACGGCCCCATGCCTTTATAGAACATGGCCACCGCCACGACCGGCATGTTGATATCCGGGAAGATGTCCACCACCATCTTTTGGTACGAGACCACGCCGAGAATGATGGCGATGAGACTGATCGCGACGACGGCATAGGGATTTTTGAGGGAAGAGCGAGTCAGCATCGGACTCCTAACGGATAAGCGGTCAGGTTCCTATCTATCCAATATCGGCCGATGTCGCCAACACATTGCACTAATTGCTCAAAGGTGCCGGGTTTCACGACATACCCGTTCGCGCCGTTGGCATAGCAGCGAGCGAGATCGGCCGGATCGTCGGACGTGGTGAAGATGACGACAGGGATTGCCGCGAAGCGAGCATCCGACCGGAGGCGCTTTAAGAAGTCGCAGCCATTCTGGCCGTAGAGTTGGAGGTCTAGGACTATCAGAGTAGGAAAAGGGTAGTGGTGTGCACGGTCCTCAAGAAAGTGGAACGCCGCTTCCGCGTCATGCTCGGTATAGAGCGCGACATCCAGTCCGGTTTGAGTCAACGCCAGGCGAAATAGTTCGCATTCGCCTGGGCTGTCTTCGATCAAGAGAATGGAGGAATGGCTAGGCATCGGAGAGATGTATCAGCAGGGAATGTGCCGGACTTGAAGTTGGCGATCGTTATCGATATATACATTATTATTAATAAATAGTTACATGCATAAATATAATGTGAAACATGATTGTTGAGCAGTGAGGGGAAGTGAGGAAAAATTCCAGGGGAGGGTGGGAAAATTCCAGAAACCTCAATTCGTCTCTCGCCGCCGTGCTCCTTCTTGACGCACCTCCATTCTCCGTGTAGGTCCTCTCACATTTAGTGATATTCTAGAGAGCCATTGTTGGAAATCTTCCAGCACGAGGGGTTCCTCGGCACTTCTCATAGGAGGTACTCTTATGAAGGTTACACTCGCAATCGCGCTGTTCCCACTCCTGTTGCTTGGTGCGTCCGTCTATGCCGAGAGCCTTTGTGTGAAATGTCTCGATGCTGCTAAGCAAGAGTTGAAAAAGTGCATCGAGGAGGCTATCAGCCAAGAGGATAAGATTTCTTGTGAGGAGAAAAAGGAAGTGCGAACGAAGACCTGCGAAGAGGGCCAATGCCAAATTGAACGGGCGCATAATGACAGTAAACCTGAAAGTGTCTCAGAAAAGAAATAGACCTCAAACTGCACGGAACCCTTCTGTCTGATTCGCGACGCCCACCGCATTCCCTTTATTCTTGCCGTTGCCCGGCCCGCACATGCTTCACGTTCGCTTGTTCTGAGCAAAGGTTCCTCAATGTGTTAGGTTAGGTCGATTAAAAGACGTTCAAGATATATTGGAGTCAAACGACTATGCCTAGAGGTTTCATCCTTGTTATTGCTCTGCTTGTTTTGGTGTCTGGCTGTGCCGCATTGCGTGGCCATTCAGGGCCCAAGCAGGAAGTGACCGCTAAGTCTTATGGAAATGATAAGACTAAAGGACTGGTCGTGCTATCAGCGATTTGGGGGCGTACATGGAAGTGTGCACAGTTCGAGAACGGACAGTTGCGGTCTTTTGGCTTTGATCGATTGCCGAGTCAAACGAAGGCAGACAATGTAGTTCCTGAAGTTTTTTTGGAAGACTCTCCACCGTATGACAACCGACGTCCGGTTAATTACGTGTTGGCATTGGAGCCTGGAGAATACGGCTTGGCGACGTTCGCCATCAAGGTTGCATCGTCAGTGACGGATGTGAAGATCCTGAGCGTCGGTCGCGCCAGGCTCTTCGAGGGGAGCAAGCCGATTGGCGGAACGTTCCATGTGAGTGCGGGAGAGATTGTGTACATTGGGCATTTTGGATTGGACTGTTATAAGGAGCCGACAATTTGGCGCTACTATCCTGAAGGACGTGACGGGTTCGAGAGCTATAAGGAGGTGATCAAAGAGCAGTATCCATTTTTGAATGTGGACAATATGCAGTTTCGATTGTTTAAGACCACCATACTCGGGCGGGACTACGTACTGCCACAATAAGAGCTAGATCGAAGTGGCAGAAACCGTTCGATCTGAACAGCCGCTTCAGTCCAGCCACCATACCCCGCGCTTTCTGAAAATGGCTTTCTGACGGCTGCTCCGTTGACTCCGTTCGTTCTCCAGAGTAGCGTGATGCCGATCTATTCTTGTCCAGGTTACGCGGAGTGGAAAGATTTGGTCTCACGGGATTTGTTGCGAGGTTATCATATGGAATTGGCACAGAAGTCCGATGCAGAAATTCTGGCAATCGCGAATCCGATCATGAACAATTTGATGGATGCTTCGACGGCCATTGATCATGCCCGCCACGTCGCGGACTTTACCGATCGATTAAAGGCGATCGTGACGGAGGAGCATTTGGAGAAGGTGTGCCGGCAATATCAGAGCGAAAAGGGTTATTTTGGCACCAGAGAGGCTGTTGCCGTCTTCCGGCGTCCCCGCTCAGTCGCCATCGTTTGGAAGCAGCGATTCACCAAGCAGACAGGGGAGTATGTGGCAGAAATGGTCCTTGTCGAGAAAGACTCACGCTTCTTGGTCGATCATGTCATGGTCTTCTAATTCCCCGAAGTATCCTTCGTCTCGGTTCCACCAACCACCACCGTGTCTGATGATTGTCTCTCACGATCAAACGAGCGGTGGAGCTATACGTTTCATTCGACGCCTCTTGAGTCGGTCTCGCGTCAGTGCCATACTTCCGTTCCCATGCTGCCGTTAACGCGGGCGCGTTCGTGAAAACCGCGTGAGCGTCATCGCTGACCAAATATCCAGAAAGGATTCTTTGACCATCGTGACACCTGCAAGGAAGGAAACAGGGTCATGGACACACGCATGATGATGCAGTACGTGAACGTATGTGCGATAGGAAGCGTGATGAGCCTCCTCTGTGTCGCCTCCGTGGGGCGAGCAGAGACCGGTGACTGGCTGATTTTGCCAGAAGAAGCCGCGATGGCTCCGGCACCGGAACCAACGCGGGGAATTTTGGAGATCGGCCGGGAAGACATCAGCATCGGTCCCGTAATCGAGATTGTCGAACCTCTCAACGGCGGCCGCGGGCCGATGCCGATTCACGTGTCGATCCGCTTCACCCCTCGCTCCGAGCCGGTTGATCTCGCCAGCTTGAAGGTCACCCTTGTCAAATTCATCACGATCGATATCACGGATCGCATCAGGCCCTATGTCACACCCGAAGGTATTCAGGTGAATGAAGCCAAGATTCCACCAGGAAAGCATCGCGTGCGTATCACGCTCGCGGATAAAGCAGGAGAGTTCAGTATGAAAGAAGTGTTCTTTGAGGTACTTTGAGGGAACAAAACGTCGTCATCAAAGATATTGGTCTGAACAAATGTCTAAGCCCTACCAGCCCCTCTCGTGTCCGTGCGCGTCGCTTGAGAAGCGTGGTGCGTATTTCTCGACCAACGCTATCAGCAGTCAACCGTCAGCTGCTTCGTCCAATTCTCGCATTTATCACCTGCCTGTTTCCCGCGAGTAAGGTCTCTTCCTGTCTGGGTCACAGTAAGAGGATATGAATGGCATCTGCATTTTCCCATGCGTTCGTTGCGGTGACGATGGGTCGTGCTTGTCAAAACAAGCAACTGGGCTGGCGAGAATTGTTCTTGGGTGCGCTCTGTTCAGTCGTGCCGGACCTGGATATCATCGGGTTTCACTTTGGCATTCAGTATGGTGATCTGTGGGGCCACCGTGGGCTGACGCACTCGCTCGTGTTTGCCGCGCTGCTAGGGGCGAGTGTTGTGGTTTTGTGGTATCGACGACAATCAGTGGTAGCGATGGCGGGGCTGTTTCTCTATTTCTTTCTCTGTACAGTTTCGCATGGCGTGCTTGATGCCATGACGAATGGGGGATTGGGAGTGGCGTTTTTCACTCCATTCGATACGACGAGATACTTCTTCCCCTTGCGACCGGTCCTTGTGTCCCCAATCGGGATCAGCGATTTCTTCAGCGCATATGGGGCGCATGTCATGGTCAGCGAAACGACATGGATCTGGCTGCCGTCCTGTGCGGCGTTCGTGATGCTTCGTGCAGTCCAGCGGCTCTGGTCAGCGAAATCAGTGGTGTCTCCCTCACAGCCATCGTGAGGAGCCGATCTTCTGATCGCCCAGCCGGGTTGCCCTGTGTGTGTGTTACGACGAACGGATTGGCTCAATGATACGGAACCGAACTTCATCAACACGGGTATCTACAGATGTTCGCTCTCCCGCGAACAATCCACAGCTGTAGAGGCCAGGGGTCCATCCGGTTTTAGGAGGGGATAACATAAAATAGCCGGACTGGTCATTCATGGTGGTCATGATGTGGTCCTGTGTGACAGCGCGCTGCTCATCAGTGATGCCGGATGTTTCTCTA
This sequence comes from Nitrospirota bacterium, assembly GCA_963729585.1. GTDB lineage: Bacteria > Nitrospirota > Nitrospiria > Nitrospirales > Nitrospiraceae > Palsa-1315. The sequence continues at coordinate 313,194 of CAVSOJ010000025.1, read as the reverse complement.
TAGCAGCGTGCCGTAAGGGACATTGCATCGTAGGAGGCCAACACCAGTCCAAAGACCAAGTAGATTTCTCGCTGTGTGGTGGGAAAGCTGTCTCCGGGGCTCAGAGGAATGAATTCATGGGCACCCATGGGAGAATCATCCCGCATGAACTTACTCGCTGTGATGACAAATCGAAACCAACTGAAATCGGCATCTCTACCCATGAGCGATGCCCGTGTGTCAAGTGGTTGGTGCGGTGTAAACCGTTCGACGGATTTTGCATACATGTCTGCTTCCGGAAGGGATATGGCAGCAGGAGGAGGATCTCCGGCTGTGATGCGGTCCGCCGCCTCATCAGCCTTCAGCTTTGCCAATTCTGGAACATGAGGGCGCACTTTCTCTAGCCACCGTGCGAGTTTCCTTTTGTCGAGCAGACGCGTCCCAGGAGGGAATTCAACGCCCTTATTGGTTTTTTCAAATTCGACTGCCGCGTCATAAAGTGTTTGAAACTGAACGAACGCCTCTTCCCATTGTTCCAAGTCCACCAGGCATTGGCCCATTCGAAAGACGGTATCCGCATAGTCGTCCTCACTTGTATTAAGGTCGGCTATTTTCCCGAACACAGTCAGCGCGTCCTTACATCGCCCCAGCTGCATGAGGGTCAACCCTAATTGATGGACGGCCGTGGGATCCTTCGGATTGAGGGCCAGCAAACTTCGATAGATCGGTTCGGCCTCCTGATATCGATCTGCCTCGAAGAGTCTCCAGCCTTCAGCGCGGAGGAGGGCCCATTCCTTCAGTTGTGGCGCTGCAACATCTGGTGTCAGAACGGTGTGATGGCGTCGGCCTCGTTCCATGGATTCATAGATTTGTGCTAGCTGATTTTTGGCAGGAAGCTCCAGTGGAGACCCAGGTGGCACCCGTTGCAATACATATTGTATGTCAGCATCCGAACCCTTATAGTCCAGGACGTCAAAACGCGCTCGGGCCAGCGCTAATCGCCAGCCGAGCACATCCGGGGCGAGCTCCACGGCCTTCTTATACGACTCGAGCGATTCCTCAAGCCGGTCGAGTTTCCTGAGTTCTTGCGCCAGCCGCAGATGAACCAAGGGATTCTGAACATCGGTCCGTGCGATGCGTCCTAACTCGGCGACGGATTCCTCTACCTGTCCAGATCGAATCAACACACTCCACTTAGCCCATCTGACATCCAACGCGGTTGGTGTCATTGCAAGGACCGTCTCATAGGCCTTAACCGCCTCTTGAGAGTCTTGGGATGTGGTGAGAATATCACCGCGCAATTTGTGTAGCGTGGGTGCGTGAGGATAGTCTTGAATCCCTTGGTCAAGGATATCGAGCGCAGGGTTTATCGCTCCACTCTCCCACACGACTTTCGCCTGTTCGGCTACGCTCTCCTCTGAATGTACCTGTGTATCCTCCGAGAACGCGAAGGGAACCATCGTCAACGTCACAACAAGTGGCACGCCAACGAGCATCGCGATCGAGTGATAGTTTGGCCGGACGATAGTGTTTCGCATGTGAAATGGAAAAGTTCTCTTCATGACCATGTTGTTATTGTTTGGTCGAGGTTCACTCTATCAAGAAACAATGTGACTGTGAAATAAACCAGCGAGCTGCGCTTAATACAATGATAATGTCGGCAAATCCAATTGAATGGTGAGACCGCCCAGGGCGTCATAATGTGGGCCCACCCAAGCTCGACCTCGCCCAAGGAGCTTACAAGGCCTATTTATAGCGTGGATACTTAGCAGCCGCAAGGCTGGCTACCCCTTATGGCTCGAAGGCCTTCATTGTCCACTATGAGACCAGGAAGGCCGTGAATAGCCCGCCCATCGCGAACGATCCTTCGATCAGGTTACACATTGTTCGTCAAATTCTTTCCGGACCACGATTCTTTCAGAGTCCTGTTCGTATAGAGGCACAGCAAGAGAGAAGGATTCGCGGCGTACAGCGGTGTGTATCCGCATCGCGTTCTTGCGAGCCTGTGGCCCTGCCATTGAGGCCTTAGTTGCCCCATGCTCATTCCTGCGCACCTGGAGTATTCCGCCGAACTCTTGCTATGATTCGGGAGGCTGGAGGTGTCCATGGGCGACGGCCATGTCTCGGAGAGATTCCGCGGTGTCAATTGGACATTGGCGGGCATCTTTGGCCTGCTCCTCATCACCGTCGTTTCTGTCGTTCCGCTCACACTGACGATTCTCCATCTTCGCCAATCCGATGCCCTCGTGATTGATATCGCGGGCCGGCAGCGTATGTTGCTTGAACGTCATATGAAGGAGATTCTCCTTGCGACCGATGGCGTCAGCGCTCCATACGAACAGACTCGTGAGAGACTGAGACAACGAGTCATTGCCTTGGTAGGCGGTGGAACCACGGTGGCGCATGTAGGTGAGGAAGGAAGGGTGGCACTTCCCGCCGCTCCGACCGACGACATTCGTCAAAAGCTTCTCGAACAACAACGTCTTCTAGACGCCTACTTCGTGAAAGCAGACCGTCTCCTGAATACTCCCAAGGACTCTGTCTTGTATGGCGCGATTCGAGATGACGTCCTCCATGATAATGTTGTGCTGTTGGAAGTGTCCAACGATGCGGTGGTCATGCTGACCCACCATTCAGAGGCTCGAATTCACACGCTGATTCGTTGGGAGCTGATTGTGGTGCTGCTTGTGGTGGCTGTGGCGTCGGTGGGGACCTGGCGATTCCTTCAAGCGGAGAACGCGCTCAAACGGAGCCAGGCTATGTCGATACAAGCCCTACAGCAGAGTGATGCCGTCAAGTCGTCGTTGTTGTCGTCCGTCTCTCACGAGTTACGGACGCCGCTGACCGCGATGAAGACGATGCTATTCAGTCTTCAGGAAGATGGGAATTCTCAACTGAGTCCAATGCGAATGGAGTTTTTCAAGTCTATCGACCGGGAACTGGATTATTTGAATAGGCTCGTGGGAAATCTTCTGGACATGTCGCGTCTTGAGGCGGGGATGCTCAAGCCCCGTTGTGAGTGGCACATTTTGGATGAACTGGTGGAAGGCGCTATCCGACGAGTCGAGGTATTGCTGGCGCGTCGACCTCTCCACGTTCGCCTTGCTCAGGCCCTCCCACCGATTTACGTCGATGGGGTGCAAATCCAGCAGGTGCTCGTGAATCTTCTGGACAACGCCATAAAATTTTCTCCGCCCGAGTCTCCGATCCAGATCACCGCTTCGCTCGTGGCAGAGACTCTGGAGGTGCGGGTATCGAATACCGGCGATGGGATACCTTCCGACGAACTCAATCGGATCTTTGACCGATTCTACCGAGCGCAGCCGGGACGAATGTCTGGCGCTCCGGGAACCGGACTTGGGCTGGCCATCTGCAAGGGTATCGTAGAAGCCCATGGCGGACACATTATGGCGCAGTCGATTCCCGGTGGAGAAACCACAATCCTGTTTCGGTTACCTATGACGACAGCGGTCCCCGCGCGTGACGGGATGACGTCGGAACATCACATGGTTCAGAAGGCGTTATGACGCAGGGAGCGCGCATTCTGGTCGTCGACGACGAACCGCAGATCAGGCGGTCGCTCCAAGTCAATCTTGAAAGTAAGGGCTATGCAGTCGAAACTGCGGAGACGGGAGAAGCGGCGATTGGTCTGTTCCACAATCGGCACCCTGACATCATCATCCTTGATCTGATCATGCCTGGCATCGGCGGCGTGGAGGTCGTACGCCGTATTCGCGAATCTTCACCCGTGCCGATCATCGTGCTCTCGGCGATGGGGGATGAGCCGCGCAAGGTAGAGGCCCTCGAAATGGGGGCGGACGACTACATGACGAAACCGTTCGGGATGGGAGAGCTCTTCGCAAGACTTCGGTCGTTGTTGCGGCGTGCAGCAGGAGCCCACAGTGCGCAGCCGGTGTTTATCGCGGGTGGCCTCTGTGTGAATTTCGATCGCCGCGAAGTCACTCTGGACGAGAATCAGGTCAAGCTTACGCCGACCGAATATGATCTGTTGAAGTACATGATCGAGCATGCCGGCAAGGTGCTTACCCATCGGATGCTTCTCCAGGCTGTGTGGGGGCAGGCGTATGTCGATCAGGCTCAGTATCTCCGCGTATTTGTGGGGCAACTGAGAAAAAAGATCGAGAAGCATCCCGACCCGCCCGTGCTTCATCCTGACCGATCCTGGCGTGGGCTATCGATTCTGCGGCGAGCACGATTCCTCGTCGAGCCCCTGAGCGTTCCACCCTTCAATTCCTTCTCTCTCGTACTCGCATGGATTCTGTGCGCTGAGGGAATCTTTACGGGTCCCTTATACGATTGCATTCAACGAAGTATGGAGACCTTATCCCGTCCGACGGTAATCTATTTCCCAGACAGACGGAAATGAGGCTACGGAGTGTAAAGGAGCGCCCTCATGAACCGACACATTCGATTCAACAAGGTACCATTGAGTGCGGCTCTTCTTTTGTGTTTTGGTGTGCCACTGTCGACCAGCGCAGTGGCTGGCATTTCATCCGCAGATCCCGTCGAGATCACTTTCGAAACGAGTGCGCCGTACTATGAACCCCAACTTGCGCTGGTGTCGGTCGGCAGTCCTGTACGGTGGGTCAACTCCACGGCATCTCCCCATAGCATCCGCCATGATGATTGTCTGACAAATGATACGTGCGCGTTTCAATCGATCGCGGTACCGCCCGACAGCAGCTTCAGCATTGCCCCATTGCCACCGGGACGATATGGCTATCATTGCGAGTTACATCCCATTATGCGAGGAGTCCTGATTGTGCGCGATCCGGGAATGGAAGCTGTGCGCTCTCACTGAACGAAAGGGAGAGCGCCATGTGCTGTCCCCGGTGTCGCGGTTTTATGGTGTTGGTCCGGTACGAAGATTGGGGGAGCACCACGACCAATCAAGCGTTCCTGGCCTGGGATTGCGTGCAATGCGGAGCCGTCATTGATTCGGTGATCTTGGCCAATCGAGCAATACGGCCCTCTCCGACCAGAACTCGGGCACGTCTACCCGTGGCAATGTGATAGGGAGGAAGGATCCTCTCATGAGCAGTCGCTCCGCGGAAGCAGAACAGGCCGTTCTGAACATGCTTCGACGATATGAGGTGCTCACGATGGAAGACCTCAGCAGTGGGAGACCAGATTTCAGTTGGGCGCAATTGTGTCTCGCGATCGCCCAGCTCCGCCAGAAGAATCTGATTGCACTCCGTCGAGTGGGCCTGACCTATCACATTCGCTCGATTAACCAGGAATGGACTCACGGCCAGGAACAATATCAATATGATGAAGAGTCGGCTGCTCATCATCGATGACGAGCCGCACATATGCGAGGGTTTGAAAGATCGACTCGAGGCAATGGGTCATGAGGTCATCGTCGCTCACGATGGAAGGACGGGATTGGCCTTGATGGCCCTTGAAGCGAGAAGTATGCCGCTCAATGGGGTGATCCTGGACGTGCATATGCCCGTCATGGATGGCATCGAAGTCCTTCGGGAGCTCCACGTTCGGCATCCTGGCGTTCCAGTTCTGATGATGTCGGCCGGTCCCGATCACAGGGTCCTTCAAGAGGCCGTTCGGATGGGGGCCAGGGATTATCTGCTTAAACCGTTCGATGCGGCTGCGTTGAAAAAGATCTGTGCGAAAGTGTTTCCGCTGAGAGAAGATGAAGCATGAGGTCCCGTCCACGATAGTGGTGCGGTGTCATAGAACGGGTAGATACCGGTAGGTCTTTGCAGTAAACTGCGTCTCATAGCGGATGGCCTCGTCAGCATTATTCACGAGCGCTTCTTCCGCAATCGCCAATCCACTGCTTCGATGAGTCTCCGACCAGCGCCCTCGTGGCGCGGTTCAGCGATTTCGCGACGACTTGTCATGAATAGTGCGGGCTAGAAATCACGGTCTCCAATACCGGTCACCCACGACATGTTCAACGTGATTCTCTATCAACCCGAAATTCCTCCGAACACCGGCAACATCATACGGCTCTGCGCCAATACTGGCGCAAAGCTGCATCTCGTAAAACCATTGGGTTTTACGCTGGAAGATAAACAGTTGCTTCGAGCCGGACTGGACTATCACGAATTTGCCACGATCACCGTTCATGAAAGTTGGGCCGATTGCGCTGCGAGCATGAGCGACCGCCGCCTGTTTACGGTGTCGACCAAAGGCACCCGACGCTACGACCTGGTTGACTATGCTGCCGGCGATGCCTTGGTGTTTGGTCCGGAAAGCCGTGGGTTGCCGGCTGAGCTCTTGAGGGGTGTCTCCGAGCAACACTGTATTCGCGTTCCCATGGTCCCGGGAAACCGAAGTCTCAATCTCTCCAATGCGGTGGCGGTGGTCATCTACGAAGCGTGGCGACAGCTCGGATTCGGGGAGAGTGCGTAACGATTCTCTAGCCATGCCGACTTCAATCGTATGATCATGTCAATGTGAGGATGATTCTCCTTGAAGCCCAGTTCTTGAAGTGCGTACGCAGGTTCATCTATTTTGGGAGTCTCGCGTTCATCGGTCCTTTCGCACCTTCGCCCCCCCCGGGATCGCATTTCCTGACAATGATGTTGATTCGCGCTTCTCGATGTGGACGGTTGCCGTCCGGCTGATGGCTCCCTTGGGGTTGCCCTCATCGAACCAGACGTTGTATTGGAGTTCACCGGAACGGACGATACAGAGGCTGATTGACTCGCCGGGCGGAATGGTGACGAGATCATTGATCCGGCCGAACATCGTCACAACATCCTTGCCCTTCTCGCACGCCACTTCGTCCAATAGCCGCATTGAGAGAAATCCCACTCGTACGGGGCTGGAGCGAAGATTTTCCCAACGAACTTCCTCTCCCGCTGTTGTGTAGAGCATCTCCGGCTGGATCACATCAGAAATCTGAATCGTTCGCACCGTCGTTGGGAAGTCCGTCGTTGGATGATGCCCGCAGGCCGAAAGCGCGCAGATCACCAGCACCCACAGTCCCACAGAAGCCTGTTTCATTATAGTTCCTCTCATTTCTGCTGTATTTCAGGAGTCCGTTGCTCACATGAGAAAAAGGACCCGTGTCTTTTTCGAACCTCACTGTACGGTGGAGTCGAATGGGAAACGCGAACGGGCTATGCACTCTGCCTCAGCAAGGACCTATCTTCACGAACGACAGAAGTTAGGCCGGCTGTCTTCCGTGAAGAAGAAGTGCTGTTGTGGCGTGAAGCGAGGAAACGGAGTCAGAGAACCGGCGGGTGAAACATTGCAGAGGCAAGGACCAGCACATGCATAGAGGGTTGATCGTCAGTCGCAGAAATCTTTCCGAATGACAGTGTCAGTCGGGGACGCGAGGAAGGAACCGAGAATCCTTCAGACACTGAGTCGGCAAGTGTGTCGGCTGCTTCCATGGGATTCAGGAGCGTCACGGGTACGCCGAGCATTTGCACCAGTACACAGAGGGAGAGCAGCAGTATCATTCCCATGCGGGCTTTGCCGAGGCGGTGTTTCATTGGATATGACTGTGGTGAGACATTCAGTCCTATAATACGCGCCTCGTCGAACCGGTTACAACAGGAACCGTGTAGAACCGTGGTGCGATGCTGTATGTTCGAGTGCATCGAATCGAACGAGAAATTACCTATAGCTTCGTTTCACCCAGCTGCCATCAGTTGAATACCGGCAACCATATGTTCTTTGACCAAGCTCCGCACCGTCAGCCGTATCGCTCATAGCTCTTCTTCTTTGAGACAACGTCCGAATCCCTGTTCCTCAGTAAAGTAGTAGGCATAGTGCAGGGCCGCAAGATTCGCGATTCGCTCTTCGGCCTCGTCGCGCGTATCCGTATAGATGATCTGAAGACCGTATCGAGCGGTGAGGGCGTCGAGGAAATCCAGCAATCCAATCTTGTGGTATTGATTGAGGCGGCCTCCGGCCTTGCGATGTTGGAGCGTCCCTTCAATCACAAGAAAGCGAGAGGGAAATGCCAGAAGCTGTTCGAGTTCGCGAAGAAAGGGCAGGCGATTGTCGGAGGGATTCGAGTAAATCGTATAGAGTTCTTCCACTCCGATACACTTGATGCACAATAGTTCGGGTGCTTCGGCAATGGCATAGCCGCCGGCTGGCAGGGGTTCTCGAATGGTTCCGGCGATACGCACGAAGCCTTGAAAGTCGTAGGGGAAGTGTTCCCGAGGGTCGATATAGAGATGAATGGCCGGAACCATCATCTTAGGCTGACCGAGCCGCGAGCGCAGCATGACGAGTGATTTGGGTCCCCGAGGTTCCTGGCGGGATCGCGGGGGGGATTGAGGGCGTGGTGGGGTGGAGGAGTACGATTCAGGACCTGAGTCTGATGAGGAGGATGGGCGTGGGGGCGGCCTGTGGGAGGTGGCGGAGGGTTGTGCCGTGGCATCATAGCGCGTGCGTAAGGCGGGGTCGCTCAGGGTTTGATAAGCTTGGTTGATCAGTTGTGTCCGAGCTTCCGCCTTGCGGTGCAATGACGGTGAGTGATTGAAGCGATCCGGATGCCAGACCTGGATTTGTTCATGCCAGGCTTTTTTGATGTCAGCCTCCGTTGCAGTGGGTAAGAGTTCGAGCAGTGTATAATAGTTGGTCATGCGTTCCTCTCGCATCGGTCTCTCCTTTTCAAGGCATAGAAGTGTAACGGAGTCGCACGGGGAGATCTAGCAGGCTGCGGAAAGAATCAAAGGAACGAGCCATGCGCGCATTTGGTTGTCGCCTGGGCTTGTCTTGCTCTGTTCGAGAATAGTCTGGTAGGTTCATCTGGTGTTGCCACGAGGCTCAACCCTGCAAGGAGGAGGACTACGATGGGAGAGGTCGATACAGCCCCAGAAGTTGCCGCCAAGGTTATCGAGGATCTCACGGCGTTGGACGTGGATTCGGCCAAATGCGAGCGTCTTTATAAGGCCGCGCTGGTTCAGTCCAATTCTGGCATTACGTATCGCATGTTGGCCAAGGTGCTCAGCACCGGAAAGGTGGATCTTGTCCACTACGGTTGTGACTTGGATGCAGACGGTAAACCGACGACGAAGTGGAGGATCAGGCGTATCCTCGAACAAGCACCTGAACGGTTCGACAAAGAGCTTGAGGCCATCAAGAAGGGTGTGACGGAGGATGGTGAGATCGTGCAGGGCGTATGGGTGCACGATATGACCGACATGCCGGACGTGACGGCACAGGGAAAGAGTCTGGACGAGTGGTCGCGAAAGATGACCACAGAGGTTCGGAAGAAGCCAAGCTGACCGACCTCAATCTGTCGTGGCTTGGCTATGTGGCATTCAGAAGCTCATGATTCGGGATCGCGATAATGATGGCGAGGCATCGGGTCGTGTAGGGGGCGAGGCGCTGATCACCACCGTCAATCGGCGGTGCGCGTCCCGAAGCGAGCGCTCCACTTCCTCCTGTGTCTTTCCTCGTGCCAGAAGAAATCCCAGATAGCGCGTTCCCTCTGGAAGCGGGATCAACTCATCGCCAACCTCTGCCGTGACCGTCAATTCTACAATCCCAGGTATCGCTTTCGCTTCAGCCTGTCCCCGCACCTCGTGCAGCATACCGCCGTATGGAATAGGGAGCATCATCACTCCCGCCGCCTGCTTCTGCTCGGTGATGGGAGGGAGTGGCATCCGCAGGGCATGGCGGAGAATCAGCTCTTCGAGCGATATGCCGGAGGTGAATTCCAGAGTCCTTGAACAGCGTCCCCCGATTGTTCGTGCCGCCAACTCAATGACCCACACTCCGTTCTCATTCAGACGGAATTCCCCATGCACCGGCCCCTCTCGTAGTCCGAGGGCATTGGCCGTTCGAGCTGCACAGGCGACAACCTTTTGTTGGAGGTCGGAGGAGAGACGGGAAGGCGTAATATAGATCGTCTCTTCAAAGAATGGGCCGTCGAGCGGATCAGGTTTGTCGAACATCGCCAGCGGCTGAAGTGTTCCCTTTGTGAGCAAACCCTCCAATGCGACTTCGATCCCGGGCACAAAATCCTCGACGAGGATCCATCGGGCTTGCTCGTCCACTGCCACCAAGCCCAATGCAGTTAGGAGCGCGCCGACCCGACGGAATGCAGCACTGAACTCCTCTTCATCATTGGCGCGAATTACTCCACAGCTGGCGGAGAGGATCAGCGGCTTCATGACGCAAGGATAGTCGACCTGCTTCGCAAACTCCCTTGGATCACCGTCGAGGGGAAATACTTTATGGCGAGGGACGGGAATGCCCTCTCCAAAAAGTAACTCTCGCATTAGGCGCTTGTTTCTGGCGGCGGTAACGGACGCGACAGAATTATGGGGCAACCCCAGTGCCTCCGCCACGACGGCGGCAGCGACGGCAGTCACATCGTCGACTCCGATCACCGCATCGATCGGGTGGTATCGGGCGAATTCGACCACAGTTTGCGTGGCCGCCTGTGGATGTCGAACATCGAATAACAAGACATCGCCGGACGAGACAGGAAGGCTTTCGGGGACCCGCTCCATCCCAATAGTCACTGATATATCTAATGTGCGGGCAGCGTCGAGGAAGGCTTCCGCTCGATAGGTCGCGGTTGGCAAGAGGAGGAGAAGTCTTGGCATAGTATTCGGTCAGCGGGCGGTAGGAGAAGCTGCTCTCGCGCGTGTGCGATGAAAACCTTCCAACTGACGATTGGCCTCGGTGATGATCGCGAGCTTCTTGACCACGGCTTCTACTTTCGCACCAGGGATGGCGTAGTAGCCTTCATCATCCCCGAGCCCGGTATAGACGCGGTTTCCGATACAGCCGAAACTGGTGGCAGTGTGTCCCGATTGCAGTGATTCCGGTAGGACGGCGCAGGTAGGTCGTCCCATCGTCGCGCCACCGCCGGCAATACCGGCTGCCTGTGCCGCTTCCGCCAACAGCATCAGCTGCTTGACGGTCCCGCGGACAAGCACCACGTCCGGGGTGAAGGTGGCCAGCGCGAGTGGTGCATAGACGGCGATGTGAAAGGTCTGCTGTCGACGGGGGATCATGGGAATTTCCGCCATCGTGAGGTATTGCATCCCAACCATTGTCTGCACCAGGCCATTCAGCTCAGTCGCGACCTGTGGTGGCAAGTCCACACCATGTGTATGGGCTCCGACGGGACAGGTATAGTGATCCGATGCCTCCGTATAGAAGACCTTACCCTCAGCTGCCAGCTTCCAATAGCCACAACCTGCTGGTGCAGGGGCGGCGACTCGCGGAATACCGGCAGGGGCGGCGTCTCGAAATGCGATTGCCACTGCCGGTACCTTCAAGCCCAGGAGTTCCTGTATTTGCCTGCCTTGTGTCATCAGTTCAGCTTCCACGTGTCGTCTCCCCTCTCAACTGTAGGTGATTACATCGCACCATTCTAGATTTCCCCATGTCCCTTTGTCAGCAGCGGTCTGAACTGCTGGGTCGTCGGCTCAGCGCAGCAGAACCATGATTCCGTCAAACGAGGCGGCTTTCGACGGTCAGGTCTGTTCCTTCTTGCGCGAGTCATGGACTCAGTGTGACGGCCGGCCATCGTATCGGTAATCGTTCGAATGCGATCAAAGGTCACCATCGCATCTTGCTCTTCCTTGGCACCCGCTTCCACGATCGCACTCACTGCCTGGTGCAGCCGATCCATCCGCTCATCCGGATGCGTCCACGGATACTGAAAGCAGGCCTGATCCAGTGGACCGAGGAACTGCTGAATGTCAGACTTGGCGAGAAGGGCCGACCCGGGTGGAATCAAGAGACGAATGCTCAATTGTACTGGATCGGTCGCATCGATGAGATCGTGCGCATCCAGCATGTCCAACATATGAAGATAATCAGCCAGGCTGGTCCAGGGAGTGAAGGCGACGAGCGATGGGCGAAGAGTAATACCTGCCTCACGCAGAATGTCGAGCGCCATGATGATATCGGCTCCTGTATGCCTCTTGTGCAACAGTTCCAGAACATGGTCACTGAATGACTCTATTGCGGAGATCACGAACAGGCATCCCTGCGCACTGAGGTCTGGCATCAGAGCACGGCGCTTCAAAAGGTGCTCAATCTTTGCGGTGAAATCAAAAGTCAGGTTTGGAAACTCCTCGTGCATCGTGCGAACGATGTTCATGGAATGTCCCGGACCGTTCAAGAAGTCCGGATCCCCAAATGTGATGTGCGTCGCGCCTGCCTGCACCTGGCGCCTGATGTCCTCGAGGACGACGGCTTCCGGGACGAGGAAGAAACGCCCGTCATAGACCGGCACGATCGGACAATGGAGACAGAGATGGAGGCATCCACGACTGGCCTCGACATATCCGGCCAACCGCTCCGTGCCGTTCTGTTCGAGTCGAGCATAATGGTTCAACATCGGTAATCCGGCGCGACTTGGGATTGGTTGGGGGATTGACGAGACCGTTGATGAGTAGACACGCTGTAACGAAGGTCCCACCACCCGGTTTCCAGAACTCACTCCTTCGAGGGGGCCGATCGCTTGACCCTGATCGAGTGCCTCAATGAGGGACCGCAGTGGGACCTCATACTCTCCGCCCACCACCGAATCGGCCAGCCTCTGGAGCAAATATTCGGCATTGATCGAGGCGTACAGTCCATAGAAACAGATGTGGCAGGCTGGATTCTTCGCCCGGATCAACTCAGCGACACGCACGCCAAGCCGGAGAGCTGTGTGCATGGGTACCGAGATACCGACGAATCGCGCAAGCCGGAGGGCCGATTCATCAATGTCTTCTACCGCGATGTCGAGACCGACCGGCGCAAATCCGATTTGCTCGAGAAATCCCATCGGCTGAGCGATACCAAGAGGTTGGTGACCCAGTTCATAACATGAGACCAACATGATCGCGCCAGGATGTCTCAGCCATGCCCGTTCTTCTGTGGTTTGGGTAACCTGCTCCATTACGCATTCCCTGTGTTCAGTTCGGTGAGATCTCACTGGTACCACACCCCGAAGAGTGGGCGCAATGTGCCCATAATATGGGTATGGGGGAGAGCTCCCATAGCAGTGCGGCATAGCTCGGGACTGCCTCAAAAACCGCCTACCGATTATGTGGTCACAAAGCCGAACGGTCAGCAAGTGACAATCATGAAGATGCCGGTGGTTGCGGGAACGCAGACCTTCGACCCGCGGCGGTCGCTTCGGGACATGCCGCCGCTGAGGCCGCCCGAGGAGGCCGTCTGTGCGTCAGATTTTCTCTCAGACGCGTCCGTCGGCGGGCAAGCCGAGCAGACGGACGCAACGCATGGGAAACTGACGATCAACCGGATCAAAGTGACGCTCCATCTCAACATCACCATCTGGGTCCCCACGAATCCGCCCAAGACGACGGTGGATGGCCACGGGCAGATTTCTGAATACTATTATAAGAATGCCGAGGCGATCGCTCGGCGGATTGCGGAGCCATCTATCGGCAAGGTCATCGCCATTAGCGGGCGTGATTTGCGCAATGCTGTCAGCGCGGCGCTCCAGCAGGCCGGGGCGGATATTACCAACGAGTACAACAGACAGATGTGGGTCGAAACGACACAGGCTCGATTCGACCTCATCACCGAGCATAGCCGCAAGGACATCCCGGCGCCCGATGCCGTCGCCCAGGCGCTGAAAGAAACCTATCGGTGAGGAAATAGCCCCTCGACCAATCCGTGCGTCTTGTCGGTAACATCAGATTTCGCGGTTACGTGGCGAGATCGTATTTTTTGAGCTTGGTGAGGAGGGTCTTGTAATCGATCTGGAGGATCTTCGCAGCGTGGGTTTTATTCCCTCCGCTGGCGGCGAGGACGCGGTGGATGTGGAGGCGTTCCATGTCGTCCATTGATAGCTGGGCAGAGTCTGATTCATCGAAGCTGGTTGATGTTTTCGGCAGGACCTGGGCAATGTCTTCCAGTGTGATTGGCCGATTAGTGGTAGCAGGGTTCATCAGCACCAGCCGTTCCACCACGTTTCGCAATTCCCGAATGTTCCCTGGCCATGCATAGTCACCTAAACGCTTGATTGCGGCCGGCGCGAACGAGCGTGTCGCCGTTCCCGGAATCCGGACTGTCGCGAGAAAGTGTTCTGCTAGCCGAGGGATGTCCTCCGGTCGTTCGCGTAGCGGCGGTACACGGAGCGTGATGGTGTTGATGCGGTAGAGCAGGTCGTCCCGGAAACGGCCTTGGTGAACAAGTTCTTGAAGGTCGGCATTCGTGGCGCCGACCATGCGCACATCGGCCCGTAACGTGCGTGTGCTTCCGACCGGCCGGTATTCGCTTCGATCGAGAAACCGCAGCAGGCCGACCTGCATGAGCCCTGGCATCTCGCCGACCTCATCGAGGAACAACGTGCCGCTTTCTGCTGCTGCAATGAGGCCTGGCTTGCTCGACGTCGCGCCGGTAAAGGCGCCTTTTTCGTAGCCGAAGAGCTCGCTTTCGAGCAGTTCCCTGCTGACGGCGCCGCAGTTCACAGCTAGAAATGGTCCGGCCGCGCGACCGCTTTGCGCATGAAGCATCCGGGCCACGACTTCTTTCCCTGATCCGGTTTCGCCTTGAACAAGGACTGTTGCGTTCGATGGAGCGACCTGTGCCATCTGAGCCATCAGCTTCTGCCAGGCAGGGCTCAACCCTGGTACGACGGTTTCACCTGTATGCGAGAATCCTCCCAACCGAGCTGCCATGTTCTCGCGTCGCAGTGCACGAACCGTGCGGAGTTTTGTGATTGCGGCTTTGACGATGGTTCCATCGAAGGGCGTGTCTTTCACGAGGAAATCCCAGGCGCCTTCCCTCATCGCCTCGACGGCATCTTTGACATCGCCATGACCGGTCAGGATCATGACGTCCACATCAGGCTGATGGTCCTTCACCCACCGCAGCACGGCGCGGCCGTCGATACCGGGCATTCGCAGATCGCTGATCACGCAGTCGAACGGGGCAGAGGCGAGCCGAGCCAAACCCTCCTGTCCGTGCGAGACAGTCGTGACTTCGCAGCCTTCCTCGCGGATCGCGCGCTCCAAAACGAGCCGGACGAACTCTTCGTCATCAATGACAAGAATGCGCATTATGCAGCTCTTTCTGGGAAGGCCAGATAGAACGTGCTGCCTTTTCCGGGGGTCGATTCTGCCCACGCGCGGCCGCCGTGTTTGCCCGCGACCATCTTCACGATGGCCAAGCCAACGCCGGTGCCTTCATATTCCTGTGCGTTGTGAAACCGCTCGAAGAGGCCGAAGAGCTTTTCCTTCTGGTTGGGGTCGAAGCCTATGCCGTTGTCCTGAACCCAGATGATACGTTCAGTCGCTGCACGCTGCCCCCCGATGTTGATGTTCGGAGCCGAGGAATAACGGGAAAACTTGAACGCATTATCGAGTAGGTTGACCAAGGCCTGACGAATGCTGACCGGTTCGCCATACAGGTCGGTGAAGGGGAGATTGACCGAGATCTGCGGAGTGATGCCGCTGAACTGGCTCTGCCTGTCGACAAGCAGACTGTTAATCATCTCCAATACGTTGAAACGAGTGCGTGGGAGGTCCTGCTGTTCCAGTCGTGAATACTTGAGCAGGGCATCGATCATGTGTGTGAGGCGTAAGGAAGACTTCCTGATGACATCGATATAGTGTGTGATGTGAGGGTCGCCCTGGTTCATAAATTGCTTTTCCAGCAGCGAGGAAAAACCTTCAATTTCCCGCAACGGACCCTTTAAATCGTGGGCAATTGAATAGGTAAAGGACTCGAGTTCTTTGGTTTTATGGGTGAGTGCTGCTGTGCGCTCGCGCAAGTTCGTCACCATCGAGGAGAGCGAGGTCGCGAGTATGCCAACTTCGTCCCGGTTCGGCCAGGGCTCGAATTGCGCGGTCAGGTCGTGATGGGCCACACGATCGGCCGTCGCCGCGAGACGGCGCAATGGCTGGGCGATGGAGCGTCGCATGCTCAGATGGGTGAGTACAATCAGCAGTCCCAACACTGAGATCAAGACGAGGACGATGAGGCGTGCTTCATTGACGAGGCGGTCGCCCTCGAGTTTCATCTCCACGTCGATCTTTTGGTGGACGTCGATCAAGGTCGTGGTGGCCGTTTCGAGGCTGCGAATCGCGTTTTCGTATTGGAGCGCCGTGTTAGAAAGCAGGCTCTTATCCGGTGTCGCGCGTGCGAGCTGCGTTGCGATGGTCCGTTGATACTCTGACAGGCGCGTAAGGGCCGCGAGGATGTTATCTATCGTCCGGTCTTCGAGGTCTGCCAGATCCGTCCGCAGGTGTTGCGTCAACATGCCGAACAGGATAGGACGCGTTCTGGCTGCATGATTGGCGCGATATGTGTCGATCGATGCGGTTGCCTGCGATAGCATCTGTTCAAGACGGGCGAGTGTGGCGACTTGTTCGGCCGGCGGTTCATGTTCAAGGAGATGGTGGACCTGTTCCAGCATGTGGAGGAATGTTTGCTGCGTTGTGGCGGCTATCACGACGGCGGGGACGGTGATCCGCCGGTGCCGATCGACGTAACTGTTGACGCGGGAGAGATAGACCAGAATGGCCGCTAGGCTGAAGATGAGGACTGTGACAATGAGGCTGAACGACAGGAGAAACTTTTTCCCGATCGTCAGATGGCGAAACCAACCGATGGGAGCGCCGCGCATAGCGTACCGTACCATAGGAGGCTGGAGTGTCACCAGTATCACCCTGACGATACTCCCCTGTGTCTTTCACCTGACCAATGGACCCCAAACGAATTCCTTTCAAGGCAAGCAAAATTGCCTGCTCGATATTCTCTCTATATTCTGTTGTTTGTGCCGTTCCGATTGTTCGGCACCGTTCATGATCGTTTGTCGACCTGTCTCCGCAAACGGGTTATCTCATGATGACCTTATCACCTCTGTTCCAATACCATTGGATCGAGAAGTTCGGGTAAATCGCGTCCGCGGCGTTTTGCCCAGCGACCGTGAATAACACCCCGACGGCGCCAACGAGGGAGTCGGTAAATCTAAATTGGATGGCCGGCTCAACGCCAATCACCGTTGACCCGTTGATGGCTCCGCGATTGATTTCGTGGCCATCAAGTCGCCAGGTAGCCGTACTGACGGTCACGAATTCGAGGTTGTAGGCCAGGCCTTTTTTGTCGTCGAGGAAATGTTCGAAGATCAATCTGGTATTGATGACGTCGCCTACGTAGGTGGTCTCGTTGTTGTCACTCCCAGGAGCTGAATAGGTGTAATAGACTCCGCCACTGATACGAAATGGATTGATGTTCTTTCGAAACGTCGCTCCTTCGGTAAACCCTAACTCACCGAATCTAGTCGATGGGAGTCGGCCGAGAGGAGCAAAACCTCCAGGGGGCCGCTCGGTTCCTGTCCACCGACTGGTGGGCAAGATAAGTTGTTGATACATCGTAACCGATGGGCGCGAACTGTCAGGATCTTGCACGATCGGCCGATATTTCATGATCAGTGAGGTGTCGCCCATGCCGGTGTCGGTCGTCCATGGACCGCCGTTGCCGGCGTTGGCTGAAGATGTGTCCTTTGACCAGAATGCGATCATGGATGTGGACGCTCCAAGTTCCACGTGGTTGGTCAAACCATACGCCAAAGTGACAAGTGGTTGGACGGCGTACGTGTGAACTGGTCCGTCCTTGGCGTTCGTGGGAAATGACAGTGTGTTCCCGTAGCTCTTTTCGGAAATCTGGGAGAAAAGAAACGGACGCACCGAGAGTTGACCTTGAGGGTGAATATCCACAGCTTGGATCAAGAGCGGACCCTCGGAGAACGGATTCCAGCTCTGGCGATACTTCTTCATCTCTTCATCGGTCGGCACCCACTCAAATCCCAGGGCAGGAATGGGACAGGGCAGTTGGAGTACTACGACAAGCAGGATAGAAATGAATAGATAGTGACGGAGTAAATTGATTGTATTCATGATTATATCTTTAGATGATTAAAGTACGGCATTCCGATCATGATTACTGATAGTATCAGTCGCTCGCATCTTATCGACATCAAAAACTTTCTTCTATTGCTGTTCCTGGCTCTCAGGATGATGGTTACAACTTCTCCATCGGAAGGGCGTCCCATGGACTGAGGGGAGATCTACAGCCTCCCCTTATCTCCAGACCTCGGTTCCACGGAGCCTCACATAAAGCTGGCTTCATGAAGCGACATTCTTATCGATCGCGCGACAGCCGCTGACAAAAATTGAGGAGAATTAAGTGAGAAAAACTAATAAAAAGGTCAAGAAATATGTGTACAAAAACCTCTCCCCAGCTTCTGTGGATAAGTCTGTTAATAACATCACCCTGCCACTAAAATTCGGCGCATTACTCTATCTGAAACACGTCTTTGCCTAAAATTTAAGCATTGGTCGAGAATGGCTTGACACCACAAGATATAGGGGTACTTATAGAAAAATAAGTCAGAAACAACTAAACCTAGGTGAAGACAAGTATTTTATGCATCTCAGTTATGAACTCCTTAGCTGGTAGCGCCGTTCCTGTTCCAGTTATGCACAGATTCCCCGCCTTAACTGAGTTTTTTCCCCATTCTCATAGATCGTTCCAGGGAATCGGGCTTGACAGTCTATAGCAGTATGTGTAACCATTGGTTACATTATGAAGCCAATCGACCTTAAACGTACTCGTGAAGAGCTAGGGCTCACGCAGCAGCAATTGGCCGACGCGTTGAACACGACGCGCGTGTCAATTGCGCGCTATGAGGCCGGCATGCGCCGAATCCCTGGAATGGTCCAAGTCGCACTGGAACAGTTGGGGCGATCGTCTGAAATTCCCATGGCAGGGATTGTTGCGGCCGGCTCACCGATTGAGCCCATTCCCCAGTCCGAACTCATCGATGTGCCGCCCAGCATGTTGCGTGGTGGGAACACATATGCACTTCGTGTCAAAGGGGAATCGATGAAAGATGATGGCATTCTCCCCGGCGATCTTGTCGTGGTGCGGAAACAGGAGACGGCCAGAAATGGGCAGACTATCGTTGCATTGGTGAATCATGAGGCGACGATCAAAACCTACTTCAAGAAGGACTCACATATTGAGCTCCATCCTGCGAACGCGGTAATGCAGCCGATTATCGTGGGACCGTCGGATACGTTTCATATCGAAGGTATTCTCATCGGCGTGATTCGGCATTGTACGATCTCATGAAATAAGGAGGGGAGACATGATGCTCATAGCACGAAGATTCTTGGAGACAGGCCGGCTTATCGATTTGGAACGAACGGTGAACTCCTTGAATGGACAGTTGCGCGAGATGCAATGGGAGTTGTGCCGGACTAAGGCAGAGCCGCTTCCGGTTCGGTTGTGGCGCAATTTGGTGAGTCCCAAAGGTGGGCAGGAATTCATGTCAGCCGTCTGCAATCGACGCGCTCGTCCGAATACAAAAGTGGTGTCCCATGCTGACCCAAGAACGTAGGACGGACATTACAGTCGCCGGCGCCTGTTCTGACTGTGGGGCAGTGGTCCAGCGACGAATTGTTACTATCGATGGGATGACCCATTCAACCGTCGAACTCTGTGAGCGCTGCTGGAATGCTTCTCAGCAGCGGCAGGCTTTCGCAGGGGGGTGCTGCGGGTAGAGATTGCTGATGGAGGCTTTCGCCGGCTGCAATAACGGTATAGTGATGAACATGAAACAGGCTTATACACTTTCAGCCTTGCTACTTTCCGTCTCAGCCTCTAATGGAACTAGGTCGGATGGCCGCATCCAACACCTCATATCCAATATCTCACTGCTTTCCGCTTATCTCGGGATCATGTAAAACAACCTAGAATATTTCCAATATTGCCATGCAGGTCTAGCCACTGCTTAGCTGTTGTTGCATTCTTGCTTTTTACCGATAAGAGATTTGTTTCATCGTTTGACTGGTAAAGAATGGTAGAGAAAAGCAAATCAGCAGACCGTTTGCTGAAGGTTTCAACTGTGGCGTCAATGAGTTTGGTTAGGGTTTCAATCCCAAAGCGATTCTTGAAAAATATCTGCGAACGCAACAATGTTCTCATTGGTTATGATGAAGTCTACTTTCGGTTTCTGAAAAGGCCACCCCATAGCGATCAACGTAAGTACCGTTGTAGTACTCCCACGAATACATTAAGAATATATACTGCCACGTCAGCTTATCAGATTTTCCTTCCACTCCTTCCTCGAGGAAACTGCTCGTTAGGGACTTTTGTTTCTGGTTCGGTAGCCATAAACTCCTAACGAGTGATGCCCCAAAGTTACGGAAGTCGTAATGAGTCAACCACGTATTGGAAATCGGTAATCCTGAAGGTATTGGGGTCTTCCGTCGACAAGGCCGCGTACTCGGCGACGTCAATAAGGGATATATCGAATACAAATAACCAGGGGAGTCGAAGAAAAGGTGGGAGGAGAAGAAACGATGTCAGGAACCATTTCCCGGCGCGTGGCGGTGATGCTTGTGGTATGCCCACCTTTAACTCGTATCGGAAGTATGCGCCGAGGGATGATAGTACTTGAAGGGTTAGAGAATTCAGCGCGAGAGGCCAAGAAAGGCTTGTGGGCATATCCGCATCCCGTGCCGCCGTGGGAGAACGGAGAAAAAGAAGCAGGTGAGCCACCCGATGCCTAGCCCATGCGGCCTTTGTACTATGTGCGGGCACAGAAAGAAAAGATGCCGCCGCCAGCGGGCAGGCGGCGCGCACAACTCAATTGCTGTTGTAAGCCTTGGCAGTGCCGCTTGGCGCACGAGGAGGTTCAGTGGACACCATCACGTTCTGTCCGGGGGGACAGATGGTAGGAGCTGTAGTTAGTCCTGGCTCTCGTAACCCCCAGGCAGTGGCAAGAGCATGGCAGGTTAATTGGTGCATGCCTTCCGTCAAGTTCGTAAATTTGTCCGTTGAGTGCGCTTTCCCATTCCAATGAATTTCTCCAGTCTCCGCATCCAATGCACGGATGAAGACCGAAGCCGTATAAACATTTACGCTCTCTCCGAAGACAGTTTCAATTCCGCCTACCCGCCAGGTAGACACATCCGCGTCGATGAAAATGACTTGCTTCGCTCCTGCGATTTTTGCCAATTTGAAGATGTCGCCGTTCGAGAGGGGTTGGTGCAAGCGAGCGTCGTTCGCGATCTGATTCATTTTGACCTCGTCAACCAGGGTGACTCCCCGCTTCAGAAGCCAGGTCGTGAGGCTTTGAACGGCTTCCGGCCGAGTTCCCAACACAACGGCTCTAGTGGAGGTGTTGGGGATTTTGACAGAGGAACCGGAACCGTCGGTTTGTGTAACGGGATACGAATTGTAGGTTTGGCAGCTGGTTAACGTCACGACCAGGGCTGCACCGGCTAGAACCATGTTTCGTGAACTGGATCCTGGTCCGTATGACACCGGTGCCTCCGCCTAGATCAACAGTTCTCACTCTATAGAGTGGGCTGAAAAGCCACAATCCCCCTAAAGGTACAGGATCACCCATACCTTTCGTAGGGGTCGGAAAAGACTCGCCCGCCCGCGGTTACCCCGCGCACACAACGCCATGGAAATGCTAAGGCCTTCAAATCTCGTTGGGGACACCATTTTTCTACGGAGCAGATTTTCTTGAGAGAATTGAGAGGCGCGGAAAGGCTTGTGGCCGACCCGCATCCCATGCCGCCCTGGGAGTGGCGGAAATCAAAATAACATCGTGAGCGTGATCCATCCCCGTCTGGCACGGGCAGCTAGTCACGGTCGGCGTGCCTGCTCTCTCCCCGTGGGACGCCTGCCCACGCCGGACCCTTCCCTGTGCTCGATGAAGGCCGCCATCGGTCGGACTACAGACGGGAATCACGGGTCTAAGGCCAGTGGCAGACCGTCCTGGTGGGAGTTGTCACGTACTCACGTTCGGCGTATCGTGCGACCAACCACTATGGAGGACTTATGCGGTACGTCGTGATGGTGACAGTGATGACTTTGGCCTACGTTAATCTAGGCATGGCTCAAGTGTCGGCCCCCATCCAGCGTGAATCTTTGCGGTATCTTCCAGGGGTCACACTAGCCATCGAAGAAATTGAAGCAGACGCAAAAGCCGATGGTCTATCTGAAGAGGCGATTCGCAACGCCGTCGAACTCACCCTGCAATCCAACGGCATACGGATCCTCACGCCGGTGGAAAGGTCCAACACGCCATCTAAACCGTATCTCTATGTGCGAGTGGGGACATACAAAATCCAATCGGGCCTTTATGCTTATGCGGTAATGGTTACCCTCAAGCAATTAGTGGCATTGGCGCATAGACCCCAGCGAACGATGTTTGCGAGCACATGGGAACAGGGACTGATAGGGACACCTGGCTCTGGCAATATAGCGCAGGTTACCAATGCAGTTGAAGATCTGGTCAAGAGGTTTGCAAACGACTTTCTGGCCGTCAATGCTGGTGAAGCTGTACGTGAGGAGAGATGAAGCATTTACTCGATTTACCGTACAGGTAATATGGTGCCGATGGCAGCTCGCTATGAAGCTGAAGCAGTTGCAAAAAGACGCGTGGACTGACACAGGGACAACTGGCCGCCAAGGTCGGTCTGTCGCTCGGCTATGTCGCGCGATTGGAGATCGGGATGCACGATCCCCCAATCAGCACATTGGCGAAGTTGGCGAAGGCGCTGAAGGTGACGGTGGCCGAGGTGGGGGACTAACGCAGAAGGAGGGCTGAATAATGGCATGACGCGGTGAGAGACTGACCAAGAAGGAGGGCCTACAATGATCGCTGCTGTCTATGTTCGTTCCGTCATGATGTTGTGGATGCTGGTTCTCGTCAGCTGCGCCGAGTGGACGATTCCCGCCTGTGAGGGGATGCCGCCCAAGACGCCCTGTGTCGGGGCGTGTACCATACCTCTTGAGCCAGTCGGGCCGGCCTTTACCCAGGCGACGGTGCCTCTCGCCGTCGTGATTCAAGATGAGCAGGGGACGTTTCACTGTCAACAGATCAAGCCATAGCCGCAGCCATACCCGTGATGAGGCGGGCTGGAGTTTCGTTGAGGGGTACGCTGAGAAAGAATGATAGTCCAGATGATCGAGTCCATGTAAGCGGATGCTAGCCGATACAAGGAGGGCGTTATGGCACGACGAGGGGATTGTGTGTTACCTAGGCTGTTACCTATTACTATCACTCGATTGGTTCATATCCGGATAAACTTCATAACACATTGATAAATTTGGTGGCGGTGTCCCGGATTGAACGGGAGACCCGCGGCTTATGAGTCCGCTGCTCTACCAACTGAGCTACACCGCCGGAGCCGGTAAAACTAGCGATTTACAGTGTCAGAGTCAAGCGGGGAAGGGGGCTTCTGTTCCAGAATTATGCCGTACTATTGGAGATATTCCCATGTATCGATCTGTTTAATGCTCCAATTCACGGCCTCTTTGAGCTTCGCGATTTTGGGGTCCATCTCGTTCCCGTGGTAATGAGCCAAAGAGTTTTGCAGGGCGACGAGAGGCTCGGACGCTCGCCGGTCTGGCAACTTCCCGAGTGCCCAGACCACTTCAGTCTTGACCACCACATCATCGTCCTTTTTCAATGTTTCGAGCAGGGGATCGATGATGGTGAAATCCCCGTGCAGCGCGCCGACGATGCCGAGCGCTTTCGCTGCGGCGGCCCGCAATTCTGGAGTGCCGGATTTCATCGTGTCGATCAAGACCGGAATCGTGTCTTTCTGTCCGATATTGCCCAGCGCCAACGCCGCAGCCTTGGCGATCTCCGGGTCAGGTCCCTTCAGCGCGACGAGCAGTCGGGGAACGGATTTAGCGGAGAACAGTTGCCCGAACAAGGAAATCAACTTCACCTTGCGGGCTGACGGCGTCGCAGGATTGTCATACAATTTGAACAGGCGCTCTTCCTGTCCCCAGTCTGCCGTCACCAGGCTTGGAAAGTCGTAGTCCTCGAGTCGTTCCTGCAACTTCGCCATGGCATACTCGGAGGGGTTGCCGGCCTTTGCGGCTTCGGCGGCCTGTTGGGCATCGGAAAAATCAGTCCGAACCTCTTTGCGCCATCCTGTCGCTTTTCCATCCAACAAGTAGGTGAGCTGGCAGGCCGGCCCTTTCCACAAGCGCGACGGGGAATCCGGCAGATCTGCATCACTGCCCATACTTGTCGTGCCTTCCCAGGTCTTCCGTTGCTCGCATTTCACTTTAAAGACAGCATCGTAGGGTTGAGAAGGATCTGACACGATCGTGTAGCCGAATTCTCCTAGCCGTTTTGCCACCAGATCACGGAACGGCGTTGCATCGGCCTGGCCTTGATCCGTGAGAGCCAGCACATCTAATAGGATGCGGTCAATGTGCAGGAGTTGTTGTTTTTGGAGTTCGGTCAGTGATTCCCGGCGAGCCCAGCCGTCGGAGGTCAGTAGCAGGCAGCTGAGGAGGCACCAGACAATGATTCGTGTCATCTCGATCCTTCGCAAGGCATCGGACGGTACTCGCGCGGGATTGTGCACTCTACCCAATGGAGCGTGATGGCCGCAAGTGGCAAGGTTGACAAGGCGATCAGTATCACGGTTGGTCAAAACAATACAAAGGCTCGGGTCCTTTCGGAGCCGAGCCTTTTTGCGTCAGGTCTTGCAATGCGTCCGCCGCGTATTTCACAACGTTTCCATTGCGCCGTTCGCAGTTTTTGCATCGCGTGGCCTAAAGCATATCTTGACTCTACGGCACCCACGGCACGATGCATACGAGGAAAAACCCCAGTCAGCCGGAAGGAATGCAACCCACTAACACAATTCTTCTGCTTCTACTCACATATTGGTTCCACCCCACCGTTCCGGTAGACTGCGCGCATGAGTTATGTGCTTCCTGCTACCTGTGAACGGGCGATCCTGGAACAATTCCTCAAGGCGGAAGCGATGGCCTTATGGGCGGTACGCTCTGCGCAATCGCAGGATGTTCCACCAGGGGTGCTGGAGTTCTTGCGCCGCCATGAGGAAGAAGAAGCCCAGCATCTCAAGCAATTTGAGCGGCTGCTGGGAACGAGCTCGCACGGCAAGACAGTCCTTCCTCGTGTACCCAGTCAATGGAGGATTCTCGCGGTGCATCTCTACGGGTACGAAACGTTGGGATTGGAGTTCGCAAAGTTGTTAGTCGGATTGCGGCCCGATCTGGCCTCTATTTTGGAGGATGAAGAAGTGCATGTGGGGTTCTTTGAACATGAAGTCCGTAACATTCTTGAGCAGGGAGGACCTGCCGCTGACGGTACGCGACAGGCTGCTCAGGCTTGGAGAGGGCGGCTGCCACGGACGGTCGATCGCTATCTTCACGATGAGAGTCTCGCGCCCTTTCGGGACGAGCTGCGCCGGCATATTCTTAATGTGATCGATGGGCGCTTTCTGGTTGTCGGATTATTGGGGCCGTCGAATGGGCGGGGCGCGCCTGACGTTCAGGATGAGCCATGCTCGGAGGACGGGGAAGGATCTTTGGGCGGTCTGCTAGGGATGTCTTTCTGACGCAGCAGTTTCGTGAGGTAGGTCCGTTGAAGGCCGAGTTCTTCGGACGCTCGTGTTTGGTTCCATCCATTTCTGCGCAATGCCTCTTCGATAACCTTCCGGCTGTAGGCATCCATGCTCTCGTGGTAGTGACGGGGAGGAGCCCCAGCTTTGGCTTCGCCTGCCAGTGGGGAAATGGAAGCAGATAGATTCAGGTGCGTGGGCTCAAGCGTGTCCTCAGGACACAAGATGAGCGCACGCGTCAGCACGTTCTCCAGTTCGCGGACGTTGCCTGGCCACTGATACTGTTGCAACGCCCTGACGGCGTCGTCACTCAGAGCGCAGGGGCGATGGATCCCCATTTTGATTCCCCGATTGAGAAAATATTGGGCGAGGGATGGGACATCGTCCATTCGTTCACGCAGAGGCGGGAGCGTCACGGTAATCACCGCGAGCCGGTAATACAGATCCTCACGAAACGTGCCCTGTTGGATCGCGCGGCGTATGTCCTTGTTCGTGGCCGCGATGAAACGCACATTGGTACGAACCGGCTGGGTTCCGCCCACACGGTAGAAGGTTTGATCCTGCAGCACCCGCAGCAGACGGCTTTGCAAGGGAAGCGGCATATCCCCGATTTCATCGAGAAACACGGTTCCGCCATCTGCCACCTCGATCTTTCCCGGTTCCCGCTTGACCGCTCCTGTAAAGGAACCTTTTTCATGGCCGAACAGTTCGTTCTCGAGCAGCTGTTCCGGGAGAGCGGCACAATTGACCGCGATAAAAGGCTTCGAGCGGCGTGGGCTCCAACGATGAATGGCGCGGGCCACGACTTCCTTTCCCGTGCCGGTTTCACCGAGCAGGAGGACGATCACGTCGGATGGCGCGGCCTGCTTGGCGATCGCGAGTTGCGCGGCCATCTTGGCATTCGTTCCCACGATCGGATCGTAATGACTGCCGACTTCTTTTTGGAGCACCTCAACCTGGCGGTGAAGCGTCAGGGTAGACAGGGCCTTGTTGATCACGACAGTCAGATGGTCGGCGGTGAAGGGTTTCGTGATGAAGTCGAAGGCGCCGAGCTGCATGGCTTGAACGGCGCGTTCGACCGTACCGAATGCAGTCAGGATGACGATAAGAGGAGTGGTATAGGCAGGGGGAGTTCCCCCTTCCGTGAGAGACTCTTTGTTCGATCTCTCTCGAACATGGTGCAACACCTCGAGTCCTGAGAGAAACGGAAGTTCTAAGTCCAGGAGGACCAGCTCAGGTTCCTCCTGCTCGATCAGACGCAGCGCGTCCTTGCCATTGTCGGCTGTGATCGGATCGTGCCCCATCCAAGTGACACGATTCTCCAGTCCTAGCCGGATATCGCGATCGTCATCGACGATCAGGATTTTGGCGCGCATGCGGACCGATCCTTCTTAGTCAGCGTGGGAAATTGTAAGCCATATGACCGGGAAAATATATGTCTCAGCGGTGAGGAGCCGCTGCCAAGCCACGAGGGTCTTGATGGACCGCGTATGGTTCATGTCGGCTGTTCTGCGCCATTGTGAGACTCGGCGATGGGCAATGTGAAATAAAAGCGAGTACCGGATCCGGGCGTGCTCTCGACCCAGATTCTCCCGTGATGCCTGGTGACGAGGGTCTTGGTAATGAAGAGGCCGAGTTGCGCACCCTGAGAGGCAGGCATGGAAGACGGTACTTTGGAAAATTCATTGAAGATCTTCGAGAGCTGTCCTGGATCGATTCCACAGCCGGTATCGGCGACGCAGGTCCGGACGAATTCCCTATCGGCGGAGCTGAACCCGATGGTAATGCGGCCACCCGAGGGTGTGAACTTGATCGCATTATTGATGAGATTCACGAGAATCTGCTCGATCTTGTCACGGTCGCCCCGGACCATCGGAAGGGGCTCAATCGGTTCAATTTCTAGGGCTACATTTTTCTCCGCGGCTAACGTCTGCAAGCTGCCGGCTGCAAGGGCCGTAATCTCACGAATACAGACCGGTTCAGACGCAAAGCGGCTCCTTCTCCAGGATAGACCAATCGAGCAATTGCTTGATGATCCTGGCCAGCCGAGCCACGTTATGTTCGATCCTGGTGAGATACGTGGTTTGTTGTTCATTCAGTATGCCCGTCACGCCGTCCAGCATATTTTCCGCAAAGCTGCGAATGGCTGTCATAGGAGTCCGCAACTCATGCGACACGACCGAGAGAAATGTCGTTCGCTGCCGATCATGTTCCTGCAACTGTTTATTGGCCAGGGATAACTCATGGGTCCGAGCCTCGATTCGTTGTTCGAGATTCTGGGTGAGTTCCGCCAAATGGGAGTAGGCCTTGGCATTGTCGATGGCGGCGGCCACATGGCTGGCGATCGTCAACAACATATGGAGATCCTCGTTCGAGCAGGGTTGTGTGTCCCGGTCGGCGGCCAAGTACCCGAGAATCTGGTTTTGACTTTTGAGCGGCACACAGACAAACGACCTCACGCCGGACCGACGCAGTAATTCCAGCACCGGCGGATGCAAACGTTCGCTGACAGCCTCGACGTCGTGGATAAGCAAGGGCTTGCCGTGAATCATGAGATCGGCGGTGATGCCGCCATCGTCTTGGACAGGTATTACAAGATGACGAGCCGCCTCCTGGATGACCGGTGAGACCCCTGCAGTTTGGGCGACATACGCTGTCTCGCGATCAGCCTGGCGGAGGACCAGTACCATCCGAGAAAACTCAAGATTCTCAACCAGTAATTGAAGCACGGTGTTGAGGAGCTGGCTCAGGTCTAGGGTTCGGGTGATAGCCCCACTGACTTCATGTAATGTGGTCAATTGACTGAGTTGGTGTTTAATGGTGGCCAGGTTCGCGGTGATGGCCAGGGTCCTTTCCTGCAATGAGTGGGTCATCAGATTAAACATCCTCGTCAGTTGGCCGACTTCGTCGCGGGAGGACGGTGTGAGGGGCACAGGGGAGTGGCCCTCAGCCACTTGTTGAGCCACATGGGCAAGGCTCCTCAACGGCTTCGTGATCCGGAGGGTGAGCAGATGAGCGCCGAGCACGCCCGCGCCGATGATGAGGGCGGTGAGGAGGAGAATATTTCTGATCATCGTCGCGAGTTCGTGTTTCAGATGCGCGTCAGTCAATCCTATTTGGACGACACCGGACACGAGCGCCGGCTGTGTTGCGGATGAGGAGGCGCTTCCTTCATCCAGTTGAATGGAGAAGGGAGGCAGTGAGGTGACTCCTTTTACTGTTCGCAGCACCGGCATGGCAAAGTCATACACGACTTCCTGCCAAGCAAATCGATTGCCGATTGCGTTTGAAACGGATAGACGTGTCATCTGAGGAGTCGTGCTTGACGAATGGAAGAGCTGTTTCGCAATCTGAGTGTCAGGGTACAGAGGATGTTCCACGGATCGCACCAGGCTAGCAGAGGATTGGCGTTCTCCCTTCGTCTGCTGGGCGAGCACGGTGCCGTCCGACCCGGTGATGACCACATACACCACATCCTGGACAGCCATGAGGCCTTCAACGAATTGTTGGAGCGTGGCGCGATCTTCCAGCCCGAGGCCTGCATATCGGAAATGGTCATTGCGCACCACGCTCGTGAGGAGGATTGTTCCCAGCTGCTGGAGGTTGTCGGTCATCGCCTCTCGCCGGTTTTCGATGAAGTACCAGCTCAAGGTCGAACAGGTAATGACGAGAATGAGGCTGAAAAACAACACGAACTTTGTGCGGAGGCCGAGGAACCTGCTCGCGGGCAGCGGCATGGGAGCCATGGGTTCCTCAGGCGAATATGGAGGCCTCAAGTGCATGTCCTCATCAGTAGGTTTCATCGATGAGACTCGTCAGCTCCTTTGGAAACGTCATGCCCAAGATCCTCGCGGTCTTGAGATTGACGGTGATCCTGAGGCGCTCGATCGGTACAGGGTTAAGCGGCAATATCCGCTCCCCATCGAGAATGCGTTTGGCCAAGAGTCCGGTCTCGCGGCCGACCTCGCCATAGTTGACGGAGAGGCTGAGCAGGGCGCCAAGACGGGTAATCTCCGGCGAGAACCCGATGACGGGCACATGTTGGGCCAGCGCTGATTCAAGGATGAAACGGATCGACTCGTCGGTGAGCACCGTAGAGTCCGGCATGAGCCACAGTGCATCAGCAGTGGAGAGGAGCGCCCTCAATTGTTGAGGCATCTCCTTTTCGCTGTTGACGGGGAATCTCTGCAGTTGAAACTCATTGCCGTTGGCCTGCGACTCTGCGTCCTTGACCTTGGAGGAGGTCTTGCTGGGATCATACAGGACGCCGAGCTTACGGTGGTCGGCAGAAAGGTGTGGAGGAGTTTGAGTTGGCGGTCGACCGGGATTTCCAACAGGGTGCCGGTCATGTTCGCGCCATTCAACTGATGCTTCAATGGGTCCAGGATCATCATATAGACGATCGGAATATCCACGATCTCCGATTTCGCCGCCAGGGCCGCTTTCAGACCGACGGCCACGACGAGAGAGGGTTCCGACGCACGGATCTTCCTGGCAAGTTCCTTCCCGAGTTTGAGTCTCCTCGCAAGATCATATTCGGTGAAGATGGCTCCAGAGGGTGCGGTGGCTTTGAACCCTTTGACGGCATCGTCATAGGCCGCGATCTCGGAAGACTTGAGGATGACAATCTCCGGGGCGGCGGCTTTGGAAACGGATAGGACACACAAGGTGAGCAGGACGGCTAGTCCGAAAACGGAGAGCGCAACGTCGACCGGCGGCAACCTGAATGACTTGTAGGAGTGATCTAACGATTCTCATAGGCGCTGGACCGGTTACGCCGAAGCTCCATGTTTCTATCTGTCATCATCTGCGTATGGTCTGTTCAGGACCGTTCCCAATATGCGCACGGTACTTCCTGTCTGATCCCGAAGGATGTTGCCGGCCCACGTAAGATGATGGTGCGTGCCGTCCGGCCATAGGACGTGGTGTTCGAACGTCGACATCGATGCGTCGCGGCTCCAACGCACGGCGTAGGGCGCGCAGAATCGCATCGCGATCGTCTGGATCGATGAGCGCGAGCAATTCGTTCCGCGTGCCACGGATGGAGCCGGGCGCCACGCCGAGGAACACGTCGACCTGTGGCGACCAGTAGAGGTGATCGGTCTGGACGTCCCAGCCCCAGAGGCCAACCGGCGCGGCAAGGAGGGCGAGGCGGACCCGCGATTCATTCGCGCGGAGTTCGTCTTCCGCACGCTTCCGTTCGGTAATGTCGGTGGAAATGCCGCAGGTCGCATAGGCCTTGCCGGTATGGTCGCAGAGTGGAAATTTCATCGAGATGTAGGCGTGAAGGCCATCCGGGTGGGGCGCTCGCTCTTCATACTCTACCGTGCGGTTCTGCTCCAACACCGCCACATCGTTGGCACGGAACGCATCGGCAATATCCTTGCGGGAAAATTTCATGGTCGGTATGACCGACAATCTGGTCCGTGGTGAGATTGAAGAGCTGTTCGAACCGGCGATTGGTGAGGAGATAACGGCCATCCGCGTATTTCACATAGATCACGGCGGTCGTGTTGTCGATCACATCCTGCAGGAGTTGCTCGTGACGGCGAAGCGCGTCCTCGGCGCGTTTTCGGTCGGTCACGCACTGGAGGGAGCCGGACATACGAACGGTTCGTCCGGCATCATCCCAGATGGCTTGGCCGCGCGCGCGGAACCAGTGATATTCTCCCGGCTTTGGTGAGGAGCCGGTACTCCGTATCGTAAGGATTCGCGGCGCTCGATGTGAGCCGACAGGGCGGCGAAGACGCGTTCTGCATCCTCGGGGTGAAGCCGGGAAGTCCAACTCTCCAAGACATCGGGAAATTCTTCATCGGTATAACCCAGCATGGCTTTGACGCGAGGAGACCACCAGACCGGTGTGCGCGGGGAACTCCATTGTTCGCCGGGAAGGACCTGCGCATCCCAGAAGCCATCGCTCGAACCGTGGATCACGAGCTCGAGGCGCTGTTCGCTGGCGCGCAAGGATTCCTGGGTCCGTTTTCGGCCCGTGATATCTTCGGCGAACCCGACGATGCGATACACGACTCCGGAGGAATCACGAATAGGAAACGCGCGATCGCAGATCCATCGGATCGAGCCATCGGGTCGTAGGATTCGGTATTGCTCGTCGTAGGTCCCGACCGCCTGCTTGTGTGTGGCCGCTTCGAGGACGCGGCCCCGGTCTTCCGGATGGATCGTCTCGATCCACGACTGGGGTGAAGCGTACAGGCTTTCGCAGGAGCGCCCCCAGATCTCTTCATAGCCCGGACTGATATAGAGCATCTCCTGTTTCGTAGGATCGGTGATCCAAAAGACTTCCTTGATATGTTCCGCCAGTTGTCGAAACCGCTCCTGGCCCTCCTGGACCAAGCGCTCGGATTTTTTTCGCTCGGAGATGTCCCGGATTATCCCGCTATAGTAAGTATTTTCCGTGTTTTTCCAGGTGGCCAAGGAGAGTTCGATAGGAAATTCGGTTCCATCTTTCTTGAGCCCGTGCAACTCAACAACAGACCCCATTACGCGGCCTTTGCCTGTTGAGCCCATGCGGGCAAGGCCTTGTTCATGAGCATGGCGGTAGCGTACCGGCATCAGCAGGGTGAGAGGTTTTCCGATCGTTTCCTCATCAGAGTACCCGAAAAGTCTCGAAGCAGATTGATTCCATGAGACGATCAGTCCCTGCCCATTGGCCACGATGATGGCATCCGTGGCCGACTCCACCAGCGATCGGAAACGATCTTCGCTTTCACTGAGGAGGTGCTGCACACGTTCGACTTTGACGGCAAGTTCCTTGACACCGATGGCACGACGCAGCGTCTGCTTGAGCTCCTCTCGGTTGTACGGTTTGGTCAAATAGGCGAACGCTCCACGGGTCAAGGATCCGACGGTTCGTTCTGTCGAGGTGTTAGCGGTCACAATGACGACGGGCAGGGTAGGGTCCAGGCTGTGAGCCGCCTTCATCACCTCGAGCCCATCGCCGTCCGGCAACGTCAAGTCCAGCAAGATGGCATTCACATGTTGTGTTCGCACCTGTTCGATGGCGCTGGCACAGGTGCCCGCCACATTGACCGCGTAACCTTCGTGTTCGAGGAGATCCGTCAGGCCCATGACGATGTCCTGGGTATCTTCCACCACGAGGACAGTATATTCAGATGCCGCGGTTGCCATGGGAATCTCCGTGGTGCAGTTCTGAGTTTGAAGGTTTGAGTTCTGAGTTGGCGGCGGAGGGTTCTGAATGCTGAGTGCGGAGTTCTGAGTGCGGAGGAGTAGCGAGCTTCCTGCGTGTGGTCAGGATGATGCTGTTCAACATTTTCACCAGCCCGTTGCAGTCCGTTAGCAGGCCGGCAAGTTCTTGTGGGTTGTTAGGATGAGTGTTCAGCTTGAGTCGGAGCCAGTAACGGGTCTCTCGAGCCTCTTTCGCAGCAATTACAATTTTGGCTACGAAGTCCTTTCTGCTGTGTCCTCCCAATGCTTCTTCTACATTGGCGCCAATCGATGTCCCGGAACGGAGTAGTTGTCGCGTTAAGACCACATTCGTGAGATCTTTGTGCACACGTCGACTGTAGTTCACAATCTGCACTGCGAAATGGAAACTCTTGTCCTGCACAATGCTCTTAGAGTGCTGGTGGTCCATTCTTAGCTCCTGCCTCTCAGCCCTCATCTGATAACTCAAAACTCAGAACTTAAAACTTCCCAGCAACTCAGCGCTTCACCTCACGGGTGTCTTTGTGCTGATGTTGATCACGGCATTATAGTCGTAGAGTCCGTGGATGGCCGAGGCCTCGTTCCACACTTCGATGCGAGAGATGTCCTGCAAGGTCACAGGAATAGTTTCCCAAGGCAGAGCATCGGACAGGTTGATGTGAATCGAGCGTCCATCCACCACAAGGAGGAGCCTGTTGGCATTGAGTTGGCTCTCGACACGAACGCAATCGTCGATTGCCGGCCTGGCTCCCTGTGGGACATCCAGGCCAAGAATCAGCCGAAGCAGAGTTGGTAGATCCGTGGCGCCGGTCTTTCTGATGTCTTCATCGGTCATAAGGCAACGCTCGGAAGACAATAGGGAGATGGGCTGTCCGTCCTGCAACTCGACGCTGACACTTTCCTCTTCCCTGAGCAGTCGGAGTTCTTCACTGAGAGGCCGATCAGACGGTGTGGCCAAGTCATCGGTGTGACCCTGGCTCGGCACGATGGGTAGCAGCATTGCGGTCAGGAGAATGAGACGTCGCGCAGGCTGAAACCGTGGGTGTCGTACCATGGGTGCCCTTCACGGCTGAGCCACAGAAATCCAACGAGAATACCTGCGTATGCTGCAAAAGATGTGCTGGCATAAAGGCTCGCGTCAAAGCCTACCCGTGAGCAGATACGAATACAAGATCGTCTCCCTGCTCAGATGGCGAACGGAGACTATCCGACAACTGCACGAGGGGTTATCCGGTTAAACAAATCCCGGACGTAAATTCGGTCGTATTGTTAGGGGAAGGCGGCTGTTTACGGGGTCGTCTCCCTACTTTAAGCGGAGCGATCCGTTCTGGAAAGGGTCCCCCGTTGGCATGCTCCAACTGCGCGGCGGCGTTTTCAAGTGCGTCTGTGATCACGCGCGTGAGCGTACGATCCTCAGTCCAGTACACGGCGTTCCGAAGCTGCTCGATCAGAGGTTTGGGTAGGGAGATGGTAATTCGCTGTTTCTCAAGACGAGGAGCCGCTTTGGGTATTCCGTTGTGCGTAGGATGGTTCGGGATCTGTGAATTCTTCACGATGAGCCGTTTAGGTGATCGAACAGAATGCCATCTCCAATCAAATTCCAATCCGAGGCTGTTGAGCCGAACTGTCTTTCTTCTTGATGGAATGTTCGGTAAGGACGGCGATGGCCAGTATCCACACTAAGCCGGCAGCCCCAAGCAGCAACACCCACCCAATCAATTCCTCGGTCATCGTCTCCTCCTCTCCTCCAGAGATATCTGGACAGCGGAGATGTGAAATTCATCAGGCTTGATTTCAGCAAGGCCTATGCCAGTAATAGATTCGAGCTGTACCTGGAACACATGCTAAAAATGGCGGGATTATTCGATGAGACCCTGCTCCAGCAGAGACCAATTCGTGAGGTGGCCGATCTAGGATGTATCGAAATGGATTCGTGGTGAATCGGATTTGATTACCCAACAGAATTGAGTGCGAGGTGTCTTTGGTCTGTGTTGATGGATTATGGGCGGATCACCAAGGAGTCGTTGACGACCTCGAATCGAGAGAGGAAGGAATATGGTACATCAGAGGAGACTGTCAGAGCAGAGATTATTGTAGAGCGGAATGGATAGACCGAAGATCCCACTCCGCCACTCCATGGAGACCGACTGCTCTCAATAACTTCGCTCGCAATCTTCGGAGTGATTGGTCCGCAGGTTTGGCATCGATTAGATTGCACAGGCAGGCCATGGCATCGTACCACAAGCCGTGCTTCGCATTAACAGTCACGCTCGCTTCGTCACAGGTCAAGACTACGTCTTGTATGGTCACGCACTCGCTGAACTCACACCGCTCGATCATTCCTCCTGCCACAATGTCCTGGGAAGGGGAAGAAGGATTGGGCCTTGCCGAAACGAACCATTTATACTGAGCGTTTGGTTTGAGGGTGATTCCCAACATCTTGAGATCAATCGATTGCACTCCTTCCTGTTTTGGAGAGGGAAGGGTACCTTCATAGACAGGCTGAGTCTTGTCAATGTCGTTGAGTGTAAAATAAAGCGGATAGCTCGTCGGCTTCGACAGAAACCAATTCAGCGTCGGAGTTTGTTTGACGGTCATACCGACATGGTCAGGCACCAACGCCACGATCTCCGGATCTTTTCCGTCCGTTCCGCGCAATGTACCGCCTACGCGGGCGCGAGGTACCAGTTTCTTGGGCGGGGTATATAGTGGAGTCAGTTGTCTCTTCTGTTTGGCCTGCCTGTGCGATACGACGGATTGTTCTGCGACGGCGTCGATCGCACCGTAGCCGGAAAGCCCGATCGCCAGGCTGGCTCCCACGATCAGCATGAGACCAACGAACGTTTTCACGGCTCCCTCCTTGCCAGATTCGACCGAAACGTTCTTGCGCGAACGGTAGCATAACGAGTCGGTCGATCATAGCCAGTTGTTCAACAAGAGAAACGGCGACCAATAGGCCGGATGTTCGTAGACCCGATCGCCCAAAAGTTTTGTTTGCGCGCGCTGAAGCGCGGTCGCTTTGGAAACAGACGGATTGCGCAGCTGCCGGTAAAATTCGCCAATCAACGCCGCAGACGCCTCGTCGTTGATAAACCAGAGCGTCGCTAAGGCGCTTCGTGCTCCCGCCTTGATTGCCACGCCCGCCAGTCCGAGCGCCGCACGATCATCCCCGACGGCAGTCTGGCAGGCGCTCAAGGTCAGCAACTCGAGCGGGTTTTGCCGGAACCGGAACAGGCCGATCAGCTTATCTAAAGCGCTCATTGTGAGTTTCCCATCGAACGTCAACAGAAACGAATCGTCCGCGTTGCTTGAAAACTTCCCGTGCGTGGCGATGTGCAAAATGCCATACCGACTGTCACGCAATTCCTGTTCCAGGAGAGGCGTCCGAAAATCCTGGTTCAGCAGCTGGTCGGCTTGATAGAGCGAACGAACGGTATCCACCTCCTCGGCGACATAGGGTAAGGCGGGGAATCCTTGCACGGAGTTTGTGAGGCCACCTGCAAGAAAGCGAATGTTCGCCCGATCCAGGGGCCGAGGGTCCGTCAAGTAGAGCCCGGGCGTGAGGGCCACGGCAAACTTCTCGATGAGGAACGATTTTCCGTCGTGCAGGGCGGACATGGGGATTGTGCGGAGCACCCCGTCCGGAACGAAAACCAGAGTTTGGATCTTCAACCGTATCAATTCCGATTCAAGGGGACGGATCAACCAGTCGTACAGCTGTTGTGCATGGGGGAGATATTCGCGGGTTGTCCGTTTCTCCAC
The DNA here is from genome assembly GCA_963729585.1 of Nitrospirota bacterium. Lineage (GTDB taxonomy): Bacteria > Nitrospirota > Nitrospiria > Nitrospirales > Nitrospiraceae > Palsa-1315. The sequence goes on along the minus strand of CAVSOJ010000025.1, from coordinate 276,919 downwards.
CAGCCGGCGAAACGCGCGGACCTCCTCCGTCAGGACCGGAGCGGCGATCGGGACGGAGACACGCATAAAACCGGTGGGGAGACTGACCAATAGCTCGGTCCGGTTGGCAAAGACGATGGGATAAATCACTGCCGTGTCCGGAGACACCGTGTCAAGTTTCGTGAGCGTAGCTTGCAGCGCGTCCACACATTGATCGCGGAAGTAATCCCGCAGCTCCGCGGCTTTGTACGTTTCGATCGCGTCGCGCGCGCTGCGCAAGTAGGTCTCGGTCACCTTCACGTCGCCCGTCAGGGAGGCTCGTTCGAGCAGCAGGTCGGCCAACTCATAAAACAGCGGGCGGACCGATTCCTCTCCGGAGAGAGAAGAGCTTCCCAGCGCCGAGGCGACTTCCACTCGAATGGGGCGCAATGTCGAGGTCGCCTGAATGTAGGAGGTGATGGCCTCGTCCAGCTTTCCGGTTGCAGCCAGCAAGCGGCCGAGTTGCCATTGCCAGCGGTAGAGCGACTCGGGCGCATTGGCAGCCTGGGCGGAAAAGACCGCCCGTCTGGTCAGGTGCAGGGCTTCGTCGTAGCGATGTTCGGTCTCATAGAGGTGGCCGAGATATCCGTCGGCATAGGAGCGAGTTCTCGTGTCGCCGATCTTTTCCGCGACCGTGGCCGCTTCCACGAAGACACCGGCTGCGCGCAAGAGCAACGGCGCGCTCAGGGTCTGCATCTCAGGAAGCAGTTGCTGGTAGCCCAATCCGACATGAATCAAATTCGTGGCTTTGTCATGCGAAGGGTCGAGGTCTTTCAACTCATCGAGCGCTTGGTCCAGCCAGTTTCGCGCAGCATCCGCTTGATTCAGCTTCGACGCGACACGGGCCGCATTGATTTGGGCGCGGATGGCCAACGGTCGATCACCGGCTTCGAGCGCGCCTTGGGCGCTGGCGGTAAACGAAGCCAATGCATCCTCGTTGCGCTGTTGCGAGACGTGGACGAGGCCGAGGTCGTTGTGGATGGCAGCGATGAGGCGTGGAGCCCCATCGGCTTTCGCCATGTCCATAGGCCTGGGTCAAATGAGGCATGGCCGCATCCGGTTTCCGCGCCGCCAGATAGGCCCGGCCAAGATTCTCCAAGACGGTGGCGGTCCAGGCTCGATCGCCTATCTGCTGGGCGAGTGTCAACGCCAGCTCCAGTTGCTGGAGCGACTGAGTGACTTGTCCCAACGATTCCGAGGCCTGCGCCGCCTGCACGAGCGCCTGGCTCTGTTCCCTGACCTGGCCTGTGTGCTCGTAGAGCTGTGCCGCCTGTTTCCATGCCGCGAGCGCCTGATCGAAGGCACCCCGCTGGTACGATTGAAGACCCTGCGTCATCAAGGTGTCCGCAGATGGTTCCACCGCGGCGACCGTTCCGGAGGCCCTGGCCAACATCACGCTGACCGCCACGATCAAGACGCAGACGAGCCGGATCATATTGTTCACTGTCATGTCACGATCGTTGTGCATGTCGTGTGCCATAGAGCTCACATTAGAATAGATTGACCACAAAACCGAGATGGATCCCATTATCCTGGAGGGTGTTCCCGGTATAAGGCACGGGGTTCAGTCTGTTGCCCCCAGTACATTTCGAAACTCGCTCTGTCCTTCGGCAGGATGTTCCACCGGAGACCGACGCCCACGCTCGCGAGCGTGTTGGGGAAGCTGGTAAGGGGAGCTAGCGCGGAGGGGCGGTTCTCGCCGAGGTTCCATCCGTGCGCGACGTCCACAAAGGGTGCGAACTGTATCATCGGTTCCCCGCTCGCCCAGCGGAACAATGGAAAGCGCGGCTCGACCGAGGCGATGAATGAGTTGTCGCGCAGGATGGTCACCTCGCGGTAGCCTCGCACCGTGTACCGGCCACCGAGCGACACCTGCTCGAGCGGAAACAACGGCGAGTTGGTGAGTTGCAGATCCATGCGCCCGAGTAGCTGCATGCCAAGCAAATTCTCACCGAATTGTTTGATCACCTGAGACTGGCCCAACCAGGAGAAGAATTGCCCGTCCGGTGTGTCGGGGTTCGCATTGATGGTCGCACCCAGCACGTTCAGTCCCACGCTGAATCGCGAGCGCAAGGCCAGCACCGTATCGACGGTGCGATGGGTCCATTCCTGCGCGAAGCGGAGCGCAGACACGGTCGCCGCACCATTCTGAAATCCGGGGAACGCATTGAATGTCATCTGGTCTGGGGTGCCATTGAATATGAAAACTCTGGGTAAATAAATGCTCGCCGATGATCGAGAGGGCCACCTCATCGGTCACGGTCTTATAAATCGGCTGGCGGAGGCTCATGCCGATGATTTCCGTGTTCGTCTTGATGTCCAGCGGAGTAAAAGGCTCCTCGATCAGCTTGAAATCGTACCGCCGGAAATACGGGGAAAACGTCGTCCCGTATCGATTCAAGGGGAGTGCGTACGAACCATACACGATCGGAAACGCGCCGCTCGACTGGCCATAACTGATGCTGAGCGGGTCGCCGTGCCCCGTCAGGTTGTCGTGGGTCAGCGTGCCGATCCCACGGAACTCTCCGACCAGCGGCGACTGGTAGTTGTTGACTTCTATCCCAGCATGGAATGGCTGTCGATCCGCCACGCGCACGTTCAGCACGCTCTCACCCTGCTTGTCGCCGGGCCGGAGCTCCGCATTGATTCGCTCGATTCGGTTATCCTGCTGCAAGATTTGCAGCTGCTCCTGCAAGGGATCGAGCCTCACCGGCGTGCGGATGCCGAGTTCCAGGCGATCGCTCAGATAGGAGGAGCTGAACCAACGGTTGCCTTCCACGTCGACCCGCGTCAACTTCCCTTCGATGATCTGTACCGTGATGACGCCGAACGTGACGTCCTGGTCGGGGATGATCGCGCCGGAAGTCAGGTAGCCTTTATTGATGTAGAGCAGGGTCAGGGCCAGCCGGAGCCGCTCGAGGTCTTCGGTCAGCAAGGTCCGCTTTTTGAATGGCGCTGTGACCTCGTCGATCTCGGCGTCCGAGAACACGGTATTGCCGACCACGAGCACGTCATAGACGAACACCCGCACCGTTCCGGGCTGCTTCTGTATCTCCTCCTCAGGCGGGAGCGGGACGATGGGAAGCACGGGACTCGGAGGCGGGTGGGGCCGTTGAAACTCTTCCTTCAACGGCCCGGGCGGTTGACCGGAGCGTCCCGTCGGGTCAATCACAGTCTGTGCAAAGGAGAACGTGCCCGCCAGTACGATGCCGAATGAGACCGATACAAAAGCACCATCGCCTTACAGAGCGAACCGAACAAGCACGCGCCGATTCCCCAACGCTATGAGTCATGATCTGCTCGTCGCTCTGCTTCTTATTCGATTGTATTTTCCCCCCTCTCAAGAAAAGCCCGACACCAAAAAGATGCGTAAAACATGACGGGCTCCTCAGTGTTTACGTTTTATTTGAATGATCTGTCCCACAACCCCATCATCACCTGAGATAAGTTGGACATAGATTGTCTCGATCGCCGAAGATACGTCGGAGAAGTCAAAAAGTTGTTGTCCCCTTTTACCGATGTGTCCGCTAAGAAGGTCCCAGTTTCCATCATCGGTACCCACGCATAGATGAAAGCTATCTCCATCGACCTCTGGCCAACGGATCTGGATGGGCTGATCAAAATTCTTGGATGATTGAGTATCCGCTGGATAGATCACTGTTTGAACGCCGGTTACCACTTCCGTAGTTGTTACCATTGTCATCCCTCCTTATCTCATAAGCGAAATGTCACGACCATGCTGGTCGAGGCCATCTACTGTGATGAGCAGGTGTACCAACTGTAGGTTCCACCATTGCTCCAACTATTGCCACCGTCGGTTGACCATTCAACGGTGGCAAAACATCTCGTGTTAAGCGGCGGCTTTTGACCGCTATCTGAGAGTTGTGAAAACGGCACAGCCGGACCCAAATAGTAGTTATAACCGAATGGAGCACTTCCGATCTTAAGTCTCCAATTGGTTCCTGCCGGTACGTAGGGATTCGTGTTAACCCACGTGAAGTAATTTGAACCAGCTAGCATATGATGGTGCGTGGTGGCATTACCTGGGTTATTCAGCACAGCCATTGCAGCCTCCTCAAGCTTGTGAATGCTTCCAATCCTTCAGGATTTTATTGCCCAGATGTCTGTTATCTAGTTGCCCTAGTCCTGGCTGAAAATCGATGGTGAGGACTCCGCACATTTGGAGTAAAATCGTGTCTCGCACTACAAATTGCCACACCAACAGAATCCACCGATTAGGGTGTGGCCGGTGTACCTGCGCGACAAATCCATGATGTGCAGCCTGCCGACCAGTCCACAGCAAAGGTCTGAGTCAAGAACCCCGGCGGGGCGATTTGCCGCAACGACAGGAGAGGAGTGGTTTCTCCGGTTGGCTGGTCGACGCTTGCGGGTTCGCGCGCCTCGGTTAGCGTGCTGCGACTGGGTTCAGAGATGGCGAGAGCCAAGGGACTCGCAAGCCAACCGCCTGGTTCCGCTGGGAGGCTGTCCCGTCCCGCGACGGTGAAGCTGCTGAGTTCGCCCCCGGCCAAGGCCGCGCAGCGTTGGCTCAAGAGGGCCGTTGCGATCAGCGGCTTCTGCGAGAGCGGAATGATCTTGCCGCCGGCTGGGTGATCGGTGATTGAATCGTAATCGTGCCGTTCTCGCCAAATTGCGAGGACGCCGAGATCACACTGTTCGCGTCCGGCAAGAAGACATTGGTTGTGATGGAAATGTTCCCGCCCGGCCCCTGCACTGCATTGGCGAGGATCTGGCTATTCTGCAGGAGGACGAATTGCGGATCGATGTTCACGCTGCCGCCGCCGCCGGTGCCGTCAAGGACCGATGCGCTGATCGTGCTGTTGGAGAGCTCCACTGTACCGCTGGGAGTCGTCGTGATCTTGATTGTGCCCCCGCTTGCCTGACTGGCCTCTGTCGTGACCGTGACTATTCATAGCGGTAAAGTCCTGGCCGGCGTTGATTGTAATGTCTACCCGCATTACCGGTGCCGGTACTGCTGGCTGATATATTTGACCGCCGTTTGCAACATGACGGACTGAGCAACGACGCTGATGTCTCCTCCCGTCCCTTCCCTGTGTCGTCGGTGAAATGCGGCTGCCGTTTCCATCAATTAGGACCGTTTTGTTCGGCTGCCTTACCCGTCAGCCCGGGCACGCTCACATTCACTGCGCTGCCGGTCCGAGAAATGCTTGAAACGGAAGTCCGTTGAGTGCTGCTTGAGCCGTCCTCCGGTCCTGAGCCGTAAGGTTTCCGTACTATGTCGATATCCCCTGCGTCAGCGGTGAAATCAGCGATTGTCGTGATAGTTCCTCGGTTTCGTACACTATGCTCGGTGAGAGTTTGCACCTTACCGCTCCCCGAAATAGTCTCGGCTGCTCCTAGCATGGCTTTGAGAAATCGGATCCACCTATGCCGTGGAAGGTAATGGTGCCACCACCTGACCGAATTGTCCTGAAGCAGCTGTGCTGAGGGTGCTCGCCCTTAGGTATTCATTTGTTGGGCTTGAGTGCGAATATTGCCTGCGGAGCCTTCTCCAGTAGTGCCGAAGCCCTGCGTTCGCGCTAGTGATGGTGCTGGCCCGTTGAGAGAGACGTCTTTGGGCAGAAACTCTCAGGGACTGTCTGTCCGTGAATATTGCGAAATATTTCCCGCCTGGCCGCCATTCGTAGCGCGAGCGAGAAGAAAATGCTCGCGGAAGGCTCGAGCTGGCTTGACCGGCCTTGCCGTGTTTCCCGCATTGCCGGTTCCCGAGGTCGTGGCTGAAATTCTGCTGTTTTGGAGCGTGATTGTTGGAGATCATAAAATATTTCATCCCGCCGTTGCCCTCGTGTCGTGGAGTATCCGCACCGCTCACGATAGACCGATTCGTGGATCGTGATGCTCTCTGACGGTGACGTTATCGCCGATTGCCTGGCCCACCGGTGTCGAGCTGTTATTGCCCCCTGTTGAGTTGCGACCGATTAGCGTTCACAGTGATCGTGCCGCCGGTGGCCGTGGGCGCGATGCCAGATGTCGCGGCCGACAGTGTCCCGCCGTTCTGGAGCGTGACCGAGTTGGCGTTCACGAAAATATTCCCGCCTGCACCTGTGCCTTGCGTGTCGGTGAAGATGCCGCTTCCTGCGCCGTCAATCATGACGGATTGTGCAGGACTGTTCGTGCCTTGCACGGTGACGGTTCCGCCAGGACCAGAGCCGGAGGTTTGGCTCCGTACTATACTCCCTCCGGTGATTGTCAGCTGTTGTGTGTCGAATTCGATGTGTCCTGCTGGGCCTGATTGACTGCCATTCGTTGTAATCAGCGAGTTCGACTCCACAGCAATATTCGCTGTACCGGTGATTATGATTGTCCCGCCACTACCAGATGCCAACGTTTCATCTAGCCCGGTCCCTCCTCCTCCCGTGGCAATGGTCACATGTTTGCCGGTTAACTGTATGTCTCCCGCTTTCCCCTGGCTTGTAGTCGTGGCGAGAAAAAACGTTCCATTGCCAGAATAAAGGTTTTCGAAGCAGTAACCCGAACTGTGCCTCCATTGCTGAAGTCCCCCCACTTGCGGCTGCGCTAAAGATCCCCGCCGTATCATTAAAGGTCACGTTGGTTCCCGTGATCGTAACATCGCCACCGTTGCCCGCGTTGGGATTTCCTTGCCGTTCTCTGTGCTGGTCTCCATAGTAGCTGGCCGCTGCTCGGATCGCCAACCATCGTGATTGTAGGAGCCGTAATCGTGACCGAGCCCGAATTCCCCGTGGTGTCAACCGTCACGGTGGATATACTCCCGCGTGTCACAGAGACGCTGGATGTTCCAGCGAGTGTCACGGCACCGCCGCTTCCTTCTCCAGAGGTCCCCGTAAAGAGAAAACTATCCTCCAGTGTAACGATCGGAGCTGTAAGGCTAATAGGACCGCCATTCCCATTCGAAAAGAATGTGTCAGTGAGGATGCCTGATCGTGTGACGGCAACGCTGTCAGTACCTGTGAGCGTAACCGCGCCCCCATTTCCCGCCGTCGTGCCATCCCCTGCGTATTCCGAAAAAATTGCGCTATCCTGCAAGATCAGTTGAGACGCAGTGATGTTGACCGGGCCAGCATTTCCATTGGGGGAGGAGGAGCTTGTCATGATAGTAGAGTTGTCGGTATGGGAAGCGGTGTCCGTCACTGTGATGGAGACACCTCCGCCCTGACCGGTACTACCGAAAGCTGGAGAAGTGAGGATGGTGGCACCCGTTGCCACGAGCTGGCCTCCACGGATTGATATGGCACCACCACTACCATCTCCGGAGGGTCACCACGGTGTCGAGAATGGCGCCATTAAGAGTGATGGTTTCCAGCGCCATTCCGGCGGCTGGCATCACTGTATCCGCCACGACTTCGCCAGACCCTGCGATGCTGGTGAGTAGGATTGGTCTACCGTGGGCCGTGATGCTACTCGGCATGCCGGAAGAATCGGGCACCAGACGATGTTCCCCCGACCAGGGTCACGCTGGTTCCATTCGCGACGGTCAGTTGGCCACCTTCGAAGTTGATGGCGGCGGACGAGATCCCAGAAACCCGAAGGCCGCTACCGGCGCGGCGCTCAGGAGCGCATCTGCCGATGCGTTGGGAATCGCATTGAATCGTGCTCCATCGGCGAGTCTAAGATATACTCGCCGTGGTGAAGGCCATCATGCCACCGACGTTCACTGTGGCATTGGGCCCGAAGAGAAACCCGGCAGGGTTCATCAAGAAGAGATTGGCATTGCCAAATCCGGACGTTTGTATGGTTCCAAAGATATTCGAGATGTTCCCACCCGTGACACGCCCGAATATGTTTGAGGTAGGTAGCCCGGTATTGTTGAGGAAGTTGGCAATATCACCGGGTCCAACACTGGAGTTTCCAAAGCTATGGGATAGGTTCGCCCGCAGGCAGCAGGACAGCCCGGCCGCGTGCCTCCGGTGATGTTGTAGAGGTTCCCAGCCTGCGTAACTGTAGTGCCGAGATTTCCCGTGGCGGTCGTTTGGTATTGAGGTTGTGACGAGCCGACTAACACACTCTGGCACAAATGTGAGTAGCAGGATCGATGCAAGTATCCCTCTCGTGAGAGTGATATGGTCCACTGGCATTTCGATCTTTAAGAGTTTTGCTCTCATGCCTGTTTTCCTCCTGCGGTATTATCCATCAGCAAATATCAGGCTTTGGACTTCTCCTTCTTCTGCATTGTTGGGGGTTCAGGAACGTATGCATCAAAAAGGGGATTTTCCTTGCGACGGTTTTGTCATCCGAGGTGTCATCGTCACAGTCCTTGATCGTGTCGCGCGAACAGAATTCGAAGTCGGCAGCTTAGCAAAACCTCTAGCGGGAGTGTCATCCTGACAGTGATATTGCTAACGGGGGACCAGCTACCATTAGCGCTGGAGTTGCCCGCTAACGTGTTATCAGAAGCTTTGGAAACGATTAGCCGCCAGAACTTATTTCGCTTCCTGAGCTTATCGATGTCTTCCCATAAGACGCTGTCCGATTTAGAAAGGAATTCAAAATCTAAAATACAGGTCGCTGCTGTAATCATTGCATTTGCCAGTCTTTTATCTCGTCGTAACATCTTGGAACATCGAAAACTACCGCAGGATATCTAATGATCGTGTTGGCGACTGTACAATCTGTTGCTGTTGAGTCTGTTGCAGTTGTGGAGCCTTTTGTTCTTGTTGAGGGCAACCCCATAACAAAAGGCAATTGGCAAACAAGGTGCCTCCTGCTAAAAGGCCTGGGATTTGTCGATACATGTTCAATGTGCTCATGTCATCTTCCCTTTCAATTAGCAGTACCTTGGTCTTGGAGCGGTGCCCTAATTGTTTGTTAGATAATCGTCAATACATCCAACCACTACCTGTAACTTGGTACCAAACGCGGGCTTTGAGCCTCACTGTGGATCCCTTTGGAATGGTGCATGACACGATATGTGGTTCTGAATCGGGCGGGATCGTCCATCCGCTTCCGCCATTAGTAGCTGTAATACCTGAGATACGGGTAGTTGTAATTGTAGACGTAGAGATCACCGGTTGGTGTTGGAGCTGTGGCCACAGGCGCTCCCGTATGCCCATGAAATTTGTGAAGTCGAGCCAAAGGCTTCCGCCACTGGGTGGCAGGATGACCATTAATGCAAACATGCGGTTCACTGGCGAAACCCGAGACGGGGAGGCCAAGAACCAGCAAGCTGAGCAACTAGCCCCAGCGTAATTGATGGAAAGAAGATCTGGCCACCTTCATCTGATTCCTCCTTTTCTGACTAGAACTGCTTCTAGCTTCACGGTGTCTTCCCTATTTCTCCGCATGAAGGATCATGCTGTGCAGCCAGTGGACCAATCTGCCCCAAAGGCCAGCGCTCAGCATCGTGAGAACGAGCGACTCGTGGAGCCAACCACCTGATTTTGCGGGCAAGCTGTCTCGTCCGCGAACCTTTTCCGAATTGATGCTCCTGCTCGTGCAGTAAGCAATCCGCTTGTGATCGGGAGGTAGAAGACCGCACTTCTCGGAAGCCTGAGGTGCCATTCATGGCCGGCTCCTTTGAAAGCCCAGCTGAGGGAGCAGTCACATAACGCAAAGAACTACTACGTACAAGTAACTGGTGGCCCTTAGCTAAGCTCCTGTTGCATTTTCCGCAATACCGCTTTGGGGTTATATGGACCCTGTCGCTATATCTTGGGGCATGATCCCTACCTTGCCGCTACTGCTCGCCATGCTGGTATCTGGTACTTCTTTTAACTAACTCTGGTAAGACTCCGAAAATTTCAGTGCAGCTATCCTGCTAGTGTTCCAAGTTTCCACTGGAAAGAGGCTTTCTCATGACTTGCGTGAATGTGGTTGCCAAGGCGATCGTTCTTCCTATCTCTGATCGACCGAATCCTCTTTCTTGGAGAGTGCGGGCTGGATTCGGCCCTGCGCATCGTAACAACCTCGGCGTGAGTGAGAAAAATCTCCGATTGTTCTGGGGGCGTTCTCTCCTCTGTGTGGCACGCTCTCTCATTGATCGACTGGTCCTTTCCCTAAGCAGGACAGGGTAGAAGAAGGGAGCCGCGGCTTCGGGTATGACGGAGCCGGGGCTCCCTTGGCGTGGACGATCAGGCGGCCTCGTAGTTCTGGTTGGGCATACCCAGAATCAATTTGCCATTAGGTTCTCAAGTCTGAGTCCAATGACAGATGGCCGACCACTCGCCTCGCCGAACTAAATCAGTGACGTTTCGAACTCCCGATTCTGTATCTCCATACAGGCGCTGACTTTTCCGTACTGATCTCGCCTGAGGCGCTGTTGACGAGGTATATCGCAATGGATGTGCCAGCAGCTTCTTAAGCCAGCTTTGAGAATTCCTTCTTGGTAGTCTTCAAAATTTGTAGGTTTTTCACGTAGTCCAATGGAAATGACGAAGCAACAGAATTTGATAGGCGCCGTCTTAGCTGAATCTATTTTGATTACCATGGAATCCAATTCGATTCAGATGCTTTCTTTGAGCATGACAAGGGGTGGCGAGAATGCTTCCGTAGCGATTGGTATTGAATGCGAAACGACCCGGGTCAGTGTTATGCAGCCTATGCTATTCGTCGGACGTCACAGCGACAGGGTCGATTGCAATCATGGCTAGCATGGCATTAAGACTATTTTGATCCTTGAAATACAGGTCTGGAGCAAGTCACGGACTGCTCCTCCAAAGCCAGCAGGCTGTTCAAAAAGGCCAGACTTCTCACCCGCCCAACCCCGGCGCGCCAAGACGCGCTGTTCCACGACAAGGCCGCAGCGAGTGAAGGGCCGAGGCATACCCTCTGGGGTATGTTGAAGGTCTGAACGATGCGAGAACGCCGCTGGTGGATTTTTTTAGCAGCCTGCTAGTTGTGGACAGGTAGTGCGTGGCATATGGGAGGGAGACCCTGTATCACGGTTCAGTGTCACTGTTGTGAGATCCGATCTCTGTGCGCATCGAAATTGGCGCCGGTGCTGACTCGGCATGCCTGTCCTGCTGTTTCCTGAGTGTGAAGAGATGGACGGCGGTCCGTACCTTTTGTATCAGCGTGTCCCGCGACACTGGTTTCCTCATCCAATCGCACACACCTTCATGGAGAACCCCTTGAAGGAACACCTTGTCCTCGGTCCCGCTGTAGACGATGATGGGGATAGCCGGGTGATCTTTCCGGAGATAGGTGATGAGGTCCGTCCCGCTGCCATTCGGCATGACCAGGTCGCAGAGGACCGTGCAGACTGCGCTTGCAAGCACCGGATGGTTCATCAGCTGCATCGCACTGTTGCCGTCGGGGGCCAGCCACACCTCATAGCCCTCTCGACTGAGCGTCAAACGGGTCGTTTCTCGAAGGTCGGCATCGTCGTCGACCACCAAAATTGTCCCATACATCTTTCTGCCTCCCTGTAGGATAGACCAACAGTGCTGCATCGGTTTAATGGGCCGGCATCTGACCGGATCTTAGTAGGATGCTCAAAAAGGCCGTCCAGCAAGGCCGCGGCGAGTGAAGGGCCGAGGCGTACCCTCGGGGTACGTTGGCAGTCTGAGGGATGCGGAACGCTGCCTGGTGGAATTTTTCATTCGTGCATCCTGTTAGTCTTCCCAAATCCAGTTCACGACGAGATAGATCACGGCTGCCGTGAGGCCGTTTGAGATGATTAATGTAATGGCATAGTCCATTGTGATTCCCTCCTGCTTGCACGTTCAGCCGCTTGATTCACCGTGCTGACGGTCTACTCAGCAAGCGATATGCCAAATAGTTTGAGCGTGGGATCCGTGGAGACTGTTCCTACTAAACAGCTGATTTTTTATGTGAAGTGATTTGTGAGGAGGGAGGGAGAGATTGCCATGCCGATGAAATTCTTGGTTGAGGATTGAATCCCTTTTGATTGAGATGGAATCAGATCGGATGCAGTCGGTTTCTTTGGTCTGTCTGGCTCTGTGTTGGTCTTTCTGGTCGAACGAGACCAACGAGATCAACTAGACAGACGAGATAGACTAGATGAACCAGACAAACCACAAGCCAAGAGGGTTGGCTCTGCCCCATCACTCCTGTAGACTGAAGCCCTGATCGATCATTGAGAGATGAGGAGTCACCATGGAGTGTCTGTTAGTTCGACATGGAATCGCGGTTGCGAGAGAGGAGTGGGAAGGGAAGGATGTCGATCGTCCGCTCACGGAGAAGGGGAAGCGGCGAGTGCGCGAGGTGGCTGCAGGCTTGCGCAGGCTTAATGTGCGTCCGACTATGATCTATGCGAGCCCTGCGAAACGTGCGGTTGGAACGGCTCAATTGCTGCACGACCTGTTGGCGAAACCTTTGCCCATGCAACTCTGCGATGAACTATTGCCGGAGGCTTCGCCTGAACAGATGGTGAGGCTATTGGAGGATCTTCTGCCGGAGTCCTGCGTGATCTGTGTCGGTCATGAACCGCAGTTGGGCATGGCAGCCAGTGTCCTCCTGTCAGGGCGGGCGTCTGCGTCGTTCCCCCTGAAGAAAGCCGGGGCCTGTCTGATCGAGCTGTCGCTCCCGGTGAAGCCAGGTCGAGGCGTCCTTCGCTGGTGGTTGACCCCGAGTCAGTTGCGGGCCATCGGAAAGCGGAAGACGGGTGTGGGAGACTAAGGTCCATCTGGTTTGTCTAGTCTGTCTCGTTTGTTTGGGTGAGCAAGACCAACCAGATAAACTAAACAGACCAGACAGACCGGACCACGGTCTTTTTATGCTGGATGGATCAGGCGGTCGGAAGGCAGCTCCGGGCTTCGTAGGCTGTGTAGTCAATAGCGGCTGAATCTTGTTGCGCAGTTCATCTTGAATCTCATCCGGCGATTTTCTGGCATCGATCACTTCGAAGTGAAACTCTTCCGCCATTTTGTCGAACTCCTCGATCAGGAGTGATTGGTACTTCTTAAAGCTATCGTAGAGATCGGCGCCGAGTCGAAGATCCATTCCTGATTCCCAGAAGTTCATCCCATTGGTTTCGATGACGCGCAGCACGAGTGTTTCGACGTCGATGCGCATGTAGCAGACGAGATCGGGCACTAGGGCAAAGCCGAAGACGTCTCTCGCCCACTGGCGGTTCCCGCTGCGCACATAGTCGCGCGCGAGGGCCGTATAGATATACCGGTCGGCCAGGACGATGAAGCCCGAGCGAAGCGCGGGGATGATCTCGTGTTCTAAGCGATCCGCAAAGTCAGTGGCATAGAGCAGGCTGAACGACCACCGGTCGAGAATGTTCCCTTGTTTCGCCATTTCGATCGTTTTTGACATGAGGTTGGAACGGGTCCAGCCGGTCGTGAGCACGCCATAGCCCTGCACCTCCAGCCACTCCTGCAACATCTCGATGTGCGTGGAGCGGCCGACCCCGTCGGTGCCTTCGATGGCGATGAGTTTCCCTTTGAGGTCACTCGGGTTTAGGTACGTCAAACCGTCGCCAAAATACTGTGCGTCGACCATGGGTGCCCCGTCTTGGTTTGTAGTCCTTGAGCGCCTCTCCCACGAGCCGGCGCATGTCGTTCTGCTGGGTTTCGATTTCTTTCGTCGCATCGATCGTAATGAGCTGAAACTCATCGACGATCTTGTCGTACTGGGCCAGGATGCTTGATTGGAAGATGCGGAAACTTTCGGTGACGTCCGGGGTCAGGTTCATGTCCATGCCGGCTTCGTAATACTTGAATTGTCCACGCGTGCCTCCAAGGAGCCGCGAGATGGCCACTTCGATCGGTACCTTGAAGTAGAAGGCCATGTCCGGCGTGATGGCGAAGCTATAGAGCTTGCGTACCCATTCAGGCGACACGCCACGGACGACGTCACGCGCGAAGGCGGTATACATGTATCGGTCGGCCAAGACGATCATGCCCGCTTTGAGCGGGGGTAAGATTTCATGATAGAGCCGGCTCGCAAAGTCGGTCGCGTGCAACAAGCTGAACGTGGTGGGCGTCAGGCTCTTGTTCTTCTTCCCCCGTTTGGTCGTGTCTTTGACCAGCTCAGAGGAGTTCCACTCCGTAAAGAAGACTCTATGGCCCTTGGACTCCAGCCACTTGTGCAGCAGGAGCAGTTGCGTGCTTTTCCCGGACCCGTCGATGCCCTCGACGATGATCAGTTTTCCAGGGTAGGGATGGGGAGGTCTGGATAGAGGGGGCTGCTCACTCATGCGACCTCTTCTTGCGAGATGACGGAGTATTTTACACGGCGGCGGAACACGCGTTCAAATAGATCCGCCCGGCCGGCGGCGGCCCAGGTTTCCAGCTCCGCATCGCCCGTCACGTGCACGGTGATGGTGACGGTGGCGCCGAGCCTCACATCGAGGGTGCGGACGACCGAAAAATGCGTCCGATCCAGGGCATCGGCGATCCGAAGCAGCGCGGCCAGGATTCGTACGATTCGCTTGTACTTGGGGGAGAGGTCGTCGAATCCTTCGTGTTTCAGTTGAGGGATTGCGCGCCGATGGTAGCGTGCCACGTTCGCGACCACCTGAATTTCCCCGCTGGATAACCCTCCGAGGTCGCTATTGGTGATCAGATAGTAGGCATGCTTGTGATGCTGACGCTCGTTGATGAGGTAGCCGATGTCGTGCAAAATCGCGGCATATTCAAGCCAATTCCGTTCGGTGGCCCCCAAATGATGGAGGCGTGCCGTCTGGTCGAAGAGCCGCAGGGCTAGGCTGGCGACATGAAGGCTATGGACTTCCGGTGCGTGACAGCGACGGGCCAGCGCGATGACATTGCGCCGCCGCAAGTCTGGAATTTCCGCTTCCGCTTTGAGTCGTTCACGGTGGCGCTGGATAAAATCGTAGATGATGCCTTCACGAATGGCCTTGTCACAGAGGATGAGTTCGTCCCGCCCTGAGAGTTCCATCAGGCGGCGAAGAACCACCGTGGCAGGAAACAGCGTATCGACTCGTTTAGGGTCCAATCCGGGGATCGCCAACCGGGCCTTAATGGTGGATTGACGGAGATCCTGTTCGATCTCTTTGATGTCTTTCAGTGATATCGTGGCGAGATTGATTTGGGGGAGCGGGCGATTCGTTCGGCGCAGATGAATGACTTCCGCCAGGTTGCCGGCCATGCCGGAGGTGGCGATCAGGGAATCGAACCGTTTCGTCTTGAACGAATCGAGAGCGCCCTTTAACTGTTCCGTCACGATGTTTTCGAGTGCACGAAGCATCCCCTCGGAAGGTGGCGTGCGCTTGAGGAATTCATCCGCAAGTCGGATGGCCCCTAGCTTCAGGCTCTTCGCATGGAGGAGCTGGTCACGATTCCCAACCATCAGTTCGACTGATCCACCGCCGACATCCACCGAGAGCGTCGGCTCTTCCGTCATGGGCACGTTGTTTTTAACACCCAGGAAAATCAGCCTGGCTTCTTCGGTGCCGCTGATGACGCGAACAGTCAGCCCCGTCTGTTCGGCCACGAGATCGATAAAGTCTCCCCCGTTTTTTGCTTCGCGCACGGCACTGGTGGCGACGGCGATGATGCGATCGTAGCCCTTGTTTCTCGCCAGGGTGACCAGATTGCGAATGACATCGAGCCCGCGTGTGACCGCCAGGTCGGAGAGGCGGTGAGTTGTAAAGGCACCATCCCCGAGTCTCGTCATGTCCTTGAAGCGATCGAGAATCTTGTAGCCTGCGTCCGGCTGGATCTCAGCCAGTACCATATGGATGGAGTTTGTTCCGATGTCGATGACCGCGATCTTTGCCATACGATACTAGCGTCTTTTCAGAAACGTACGTTTAATACCACGATCAAGCTATGAGGTTGTCAGCCGGAATCTTTCCATTTGTTATCGCATGGATATATGCACCAACCGGATGGGAATGCCTCAGTCGATGGAGGGAGCCGAGTCAGAAACCATAATGAAAGGAACCTTGGCCTGTCAAGGTCGGCTGGGTTAATTCTTGGTGACATTAGAGCAGGCTGCTCTCGTGCGTGCTATCGTGGTACTCTCGCCTATCAGGATGCTGAGACAAGCCCGGTCTGTCTGGTTCATTTGGTCTGTCTGGTCTATTCGGTTATAGTCTTGCTCAATCAGATCCACGAGACAGACCAGATAGACCAGATGGACCGAATCAACCAGATGGCCATTGTTGTGACCGGCGCCTCGACCGGAATTGGCGCGGCTTGCGCGCTCGATTGTGCCAGTCGTGGGATGATGGTGTTTGCCGGGGTGCGTGACCCTCGGGCAGGGGAGACGCTTGCCGCGAAGGGTGGTCCGTCACTCATTCCCATCACGCTCGATGTCACGGATGAGCCGTCGATCGCGCGATCTGTCGAGGTTGTGCAACGGATTGTGGGCGAGGCCGGCCTTGGAGGGCTCGTCAACAATGCCGGGATCGCCATCGGCAGTCCCCTCGAAGTAATCCCGTTGTCGGAACTTCGCAAACAGCTTGAGGTCAATGTGATCGGGCAGATCGCGGTCACGCAGGCGTTTCTTCCGTTGTTGCGTCGTGGCCGTGGTCGGATTGTGAATATGGGATCGATTGCCGGGCGGGGCACCATTCCATTGTTGGGGCCCTATTCTGCATCGAAGCATGCCTTGGAGGCACTGACAGATGCGTTGAGAATGGAACTGCAGCCCTGGGGGATTCAGGTTTCGATTATCGAACCGGGGGCGATTGCGACGCCGATTTGGGAGAAGTCGGACAAAGCGGCTGGGGACCTCGTATCGTCGGCCGGCGAAGAGGCAATGGCCCTCTATGGCGAGGCCGTGATGCGAATTCGTGAAGCCATCGCCCAATCTGCCCGACGAGCGATTTCAGCGGACGCGGTGGTCCGAGCCGTGCGTCATGCGTTGACGGCTTCTCGTCCTAAAACCCGCTATCTCGTGGGCGCGGATGCCACAGTGCGGGCTTGGATGGTGAAGTGGTTACCGGATCGACTGCAAGACCGGGTGATGACGTGGATATTGAAATATCCACGCGCAGGTTCGGTCCGATGAAGGAGGGAATGCGCTGATGTGTGAATGGACTAAGGGCTGTTGTCAGCCGACCAGATCGGGATTGAGTCGATTCATCGGCTTAATCGAGAGGGCTTTGATTTCGTTGTAGATGATCGTGCGTCCTGCCTGACGAAGACGGGAAAAGACTCCTTCCACAATGACCTGGTCGCCTTCCCGAACTTCGACTTGACCGAGACTGATGACTTTCAGCGTGCCGGCCTGATCCTTCAAGAGAAACCCATAGGCCGGTTGGCCTTGCCGATTGGTGGCGAGTTGGACATTGGTGACCTGGCCGCTCACGACCACTTCTTGGCGGTCATACTGCTCGGGATGGGTTAACAATTCGGCGATTTCCAGCATGTTCGCCGACACGCTGGCAGCCGGCGACGTCATGAGAAGGAGAGGGACGATGAGAAACAGCTTGATCGGGGAGGTCGGCTTGCGCAGATAACGGAGAATAGGTGCGAAAATTCCAGTCATACAGGTCAATTTATACCTGTCACTTCTCTGAATTTCAAGACAATGTTGCTACCATTTTCCGCCGCCGATGAGGTCGGGGTGTTGTTCGCCGAACATGCTATTCAGGACGTGGTCTTTCATCTGCGACGATGCCGCATCATCGGCCGGTTTCTCCTGCGGCAAGGCCAACTGTCCTCCTGGGCTTTTGGCATGGGCGCGGTCCGCTTGAGCAATTCCTCATCCACCGCCTCGGGAGAGGTGTCCATATCATTGAGGATGTTAGTGAGTCGATGCAGCCCAAACAAGTTCCTGGTGATTTCTGAATGCATGGCGTTGGAGCTGGCTCCGAATACGAGCGAGTTCCAGAATTTGACTTCGACTTCCTCAGCCATGCTGCCGGAGGCCATCGCGGTGAGTTTGTCGAGGAGTGCGGACTCTGTCTTCTCCAATCCGTCGTAGGTCGAGAGCGATCGTTCGATTGGTAGCTCCGCGAGCACCGAAAACGTTTCCTTCCATAAATCCAATGGCGAGGTCACCGTGGCCACAGCGCCGTTCTGTAAGGCAGCTTGGAGGTTATGCAAATATTGTGTGAGATACTTCACCTTGCGGCCGGCGAGACTTCCGGCGGGGAGACCCCACACATGTGCGATTTCGTGATCTTGTAGCGGCGCATAGATTGCGCTCTGCCGCTCGCGTTCCGCCAAGTCAAGGCGTTTCCGATATTTTTCGGCCATGCGAAGTTGGGTCTGGAATTCGATGCTGAGCCGTTGCCGCTGATAGTCCTCAGCCGTGATCTCATCGGCATCCCAACGTTGGTCCAATAGGCGGATTGCCGGCCTGGGCAATACGTTTCTTGAGGAGGCGCGCAAGGCGTCAAGCGCTTCAGCAGAGACAGAGAAACGCTCCCTCAGGATGGTGCCGGCACGCTCGGCGAAGTCCTCACGGAGCTGAGCAAGTCTCCGAATACTTTCGCATTGCAGCCACGTCCGCTCCCGCTTGAGCCGCACCTGTCGGTGGTATTGGTCGCGTCGGTCCGTGACGACCTTGATCGATTCTTTGGTCATGCTGGTATTGGTGGGCTTGCTTCCGGCGACGCAACGGGGATCCGGTCGATCTGTCACGATGTACACGATTTCTTCGTCCGTGATGTCGAAGTACTGGAGCAGGAGCAGCCGAAGCATGATCCGCCCTTGCATGGGCATGGCGGTGATGGCCGATTCAATTTTCTCGATGGTCAGGGGTGAAGCCGTGGTGATCATTGGATTGAGGAGCCTATGCGGTGCCGGAATGATGCGATTCCAGATAGACGGCGACGTATTCGCGAATCTCCTGGATGGTTCCGTTGACGAACATTTCCCGAGGAATTTCGACGCGCGTCAGGGTGGCGGGGTCTACCCCGCGTTCAATCGCGTACTCTTCGTCGATATACAGGCTCACCGACCCGTCGGGAAATCGGATCGCATAGAGAGCATTATTATCAGCCATCGAAAGTGCCGAGGCGCGTGTTCCTATAATATTCGCCTCTAGTTTAATATAGGTATCATATGGGCGATTCGGCTGTCAAAGCCGAGAATCCGCTCTGAATCGCGTTTGGTGAAAACAGCGTCGTCGCCACAAGATGTAGACCGTAAAGCTCGCCAGAGTCATGAGCAAGGTGTTACGCACTCGACCTGGGCCAAAACAGGTCAGGTTGACTGCGGCATTGGCCATGCCGTAGGCGGCATATAAAAGATAGACAAAGAGTGCCCATCGGCGGAGCTGGAGAAATCCATAGCCCACCATTGTGTGCAGGATCGGAGACAAGGCTTTCGTCAGGAAACCCAGGATCCCTCCCGGTTTAGTACAAAAGAAGGGGAGGAGATATTCGGGGTTCATGAGGATGATGAACGAGTCGTTGATGGCGCTCAGCAGAAAGAGTGCACCTAAGAATCGAATGTCGTGGCCTCTTGCCCAGACTATCCGCCAGGTGCGCCGGAGGTCGGAGGGGCAGTCGCTTAGTCCCAGATAGGCGTCGTAACTCTGGATAGCCCACCATGGGAGTACGAGCAGCATGAAAAAGAAAACTTCGGCTGCACGGCCGGAGATACGGCCAAGGCCGAGGCTCAGTGCGATGAGGAGCAGGGTGATGGCAAAGTAAGTGACTGCTTGGCGGCGACGGCCTTGAGTCAATTGACCAAGGCCGGGAAGCAGGGCGGAGAAAATCGCTGCACGCGCGTCCTGAGAGGTGTTCTTGGATGGCGAAGTGGTCATGGCTTCGAGCAGGCGGCGCTAAAAAAGAACGGCCTTCGATCGTGAGACCGAAGGCCGTGTCCAATGCTTCTCCGCGACGTCGTTTCAACCGCCGAGCGTGTCGAGCGTTTCCTTGAGGCTCTTGCGAATGCACGTGAAAATCGGCGTATCGCGCAACGTATAGCGCGAGCCTTCGGTTTCGCGAAGCGCCATCACGAGATCCAGGAAGTCCTCTGGCTTATCGCTTTCAAACGCCACCACCCATTCCTGGTCATCCAACCCGAATGAATAGGTTGTGTTCAGCTTCACCGAGGGGAAACGATGGCCGACCTCGATGTGCTCGTCCATCATGCCCTGGCGCGCGGCCTTGGTGAGCAGGAACCATTCGCGAGTCTTGAGGAACGGGTAGACGAAAATATACTTGGCTTTTCCCGGAACGACGGTGAGGCGCTTGCTCTCTTGATTTTCGTGGGTGTGATGATCCACATAGACTGAGCGTTTGGTGATTGCGAGGTAGGAGTAGGGAGTAGTCAGGTACTGTCCCAAGCCCGAAGCCAAGATCTTCGTGGTCATGTCCTGGAAGAGTTCCAGTTCATAGCTGATCCGCCACAGCATGATATCGCAGTCGCCTCTTATTCCGATCGAGGAATAGGCGACCACAAGAACCTTGCCGGTATAGTCTTCGACGGCACGAAGGAATTCTTGCTTGCCTTTGGTGCGTTCGCTCTCGGGGAGGCGCCGCCAGGCCGGGTCGACTTTATAGAAGGCAAAGTTCACATATTGGCGTTTAGGCGCTTGCGGAGCGGGGGTTTGTTCAGGGGTGGACATCGAAACTCCTCCGTATAACTTCTTGAAAAGTCGGACTAAGTAGCGATCGGGTTGTTTATCACTTCATCTTTGCTGTTGTCAACCGACGGAAGAGGCCCGTGGTCGTTCGTTGACAGGAGAAAAGTGATCTGGTACTGGCATGTCCATGTGGCTGGCACAGATCCAGAGGCAGAGGAACCAATTGCTCTGTGCGGGCTTTCTTGCCCTGAGTTGTCTCTCTCATGTGTCGGCCCACGCTATCGACGCGCATCCTACCGCGGAGCAGATTCAATCCGCACTCGAACTGGGAAAAGAGGCGGCGCAGAAGCGGAGCCCTCCGGATACGTTTTATGTTCGATTCGGCGCAACCGACGAGCTCCATCCCAGCGGTTTTTTGATTACGAAGCTCGGCGGGCTGTCGGTCATGGCGGCGCATATGGCCCTGCGGGGGCTCCAGCCGAGCGAGGCCGATGTGACGCAAGTACTGGAAGGCCAGACCATGCTGGTCAGCACCGTCATCTTCGGGAATGTCCCTAACTTCGCGGTGGACAGTTATATGGTGTTCGATCAGGGAGGAAAAACCATCAAGCCCGTGACCGTCCGCTTCGATGGGTTCGCCAATCGCAGTGCTGCCTGGCCGGAGAGCCCCCGATTCAAAGCGAAAGTCGTCGCATCATTCAACTATGCTGACTTTGACCTGAACGCCAAAACCGTCATCACGGTCTTTCCGGCGAACGGGGGAGAGTCGAGCTTCAACGTAGATTTCTCCGAGATCCATTAGCAGGATGCTGAAACAGTCCTCCAGCGGCGTTCTCGTCTTGAAAGCATCCTCAACGTAGCCCACTTGGGAAACGAGCTGTCTTAGGCAGCTCGGGATGGGCGGGTGAGGAATACTACGCCTCCGGTGCTTTCATCGGCTGCGGCCTTGCTGAAGGATTGTTTGAGCATCCTGCAGGAATGTCCTCCTATTTCGTGCCATATGTGCGACCATTGATGCTCTGCGTGCAACGGAGATTTTTCGCAGTCTGTTTAGTTCATCTCACGGGGTACATTCCAGGTTATGGCTAAGGGTCGCGCAGCTCCATCCCTTGACGCAGAAACCATTGCGATCGGCACCGAGTTGCTAATCGGGGGCCGATCCGATTTCAACTCTCTCTTCATTGCCGACGAACTCGGCAAGCTCGGTATCGCAGTTCGATTCAAGTCGATCGTCGGTGATGAACGGCAGGATATCGTCACGGCTATTCACACGGCCGCGAAGCGGGCCCGGGTGATTATCATGACCGGGGGACTCGGCCCCACAGTGGACGATTGCACGAGAGAGGCGGTGGCTCAAGCGACCGGATACCGGCTCAGTCGTCGAAAAGAAGCACTGGAAGGCATGACCGCTAGGCTTGCGCAATGGGGCCGCCGGCCAAGCAGCGGGCAAATGCGGCAGGCGATGATTCCGTCCGGTGCCACCGTGCTCAAGAATCCACTCGGCTCCGCGCCGGGCTTTTGCTTAAGATGGAAGAAGGTGCTGATCATCTCCTTGCCGGGGGTGCCTCGTGAAATGGAAGAGATGATGTGGCAGGAAGTCTTGCCGCTCTTGCGTGCAAAGAATAGTGCGTCAGGCCGGTTTCCCCGAGAGCCTATAGTCCGTCAGGTGTTTCATACCTTCGGTCTGGCAGAGGCGGATGTCGATGCCAAACTTAAAGGACTTATCCCAAAAGGAGTGCCGGTCGATCTGGGGCTACTCGCATCGCCCATGGGTGTGCTGGTCTCGTTGACCACGAAGGTAAACATGTCTGCCGAGAAGATCAGTCGGGACTTACTACAGAAGCTTGCCAACAACCTTCGTTCACGACTCAGCGACTGGCTCTTTGCTGAGGGACGAGACACGATGGAAGAAGTCGTCGGGCGGGAACTGACGAAACGATGTCTTACCGTCGCGCTGGCGGAATCCTGCACCGGCGGTTTGATCGGTCATCGGCTTACACAGGTGCCTGGCTCATCTGTCTATGTGGATCGTGCCGCAGTCTGTTACAGCAACCGGGCGAAGACGGAGATGCTGGGTGTGCCGGCGGAGCTGATTGCTCAACAGGGCGCGGTGAGCAAGGAAGTCGCAGCGGCGATGGCCCGCGGCATTCGCGAGCGCGCCAAGGTGTCGGTGGGACTCAGTGTCACCGGCATTGCCGGGCCAGGCGGCGCCACCGAGAGCAAGCCGGTCGGGCTGGTCTATATCGGGTTGGATGGTGGAACCGGCCAGCCGATCACAAAAGAGTTTCGATTCCATGGTGATCGGAGCGTCATCAAACAACGGTCATCACAAGCGGCATTGGATCTCCTTCGCCGCTGGTTGATCGATAAGGCATCGAAGTGATCCGGGCGTTTCTTGCCGTCGAACTGTCTCAAGAACTGCGGTCTGAGCTAGCCACTGTTCAACAGGAATTGAAGCATAGAATTGAACCGGAGATGCAGCGAGACACACGCATCTCCTGGGTGCAGCCGGCTTCAATCCATCTGACGATCAAGTTCCTTGGCGATATGGATGAGCAGGTCATCGATCCGTTGTGTGTTGCGGTCAAACAGGCGATAGGAAGTCGGTCGGCTACGACTGTGCCGCTCGAACGACTCGGCGTCTTTCCTCGTCCGCAAAGTCCACGCGTATTGTGGGTCGGGCCGTCGGAGGATTGGGAACGGGGAGCAGAGGCAATGCGAGTAGCCGAGATCCATGGTGCGATCGAGCAGGCCTGTGAAGGCTTACGCTTTCTCCGCGAGACGAAACCGTTCAGTTCTCATCTGACCTTGGCCCGAATTAAAATGGGGGAACGGCAAGTTGGAGCCGCATTGGCAAAGGGCGGAGTGCTGGATCGGCCGCTTTCATTGCGCGCACTGGCGGTGGAGTCGATCGTGCTGATGAAGAGTGAATTGAAGCCAACCGGTTCGGTCTATACGAAGCTGTGGGACGTGCAACTGCGGGGCTAATCGTCCTATATCTTGGCGGATGGGGGCCCGACTCTTTTGCGGTGAGCGGTCCCCCGACTTCTTTAAGATGTTCCTGTCCGATCTCGTAACAATCCCTGCCGTCATTCGAACCTTCTCCGCATGTCTCGCGATTCAGGAGAGACGTCTCGCGCGTCTCGGGTTTATGAGCGAGGCGAGAACATGGCTGAAGGGTCTGTTTCAGTGCTGCGGGGGTTGCTCGCGCATCGTGCGGCAGAAAAGTTCGGTCAGCGTGGGTTCGAATGCGGTACCGGCTTGCTGTTCGATCTGTTGAAGAGCCTCTTTAATAGGGAGAGATTTTCGTCCCGGTTTCTCGGCGGTCAGGTCGTCAAAAACCTCAGCGATACCGACAATGCGAGCCAACAAAGGCGTGCGTTCTTCTCGTAATCCAAAGGGGTATCCAGTTCCGTCCCATCGTTCGTGATGGAGGGCGATGATCTGGACAGCGTCGGCTGATAATCCCATGGCTCGCCCCATCCTCGCACCGAGATCGGGACGATGGATGTGCGGATCGGATTCCATGTTCAGCACAGTGTTATCCGTGACGCTGATCAAGTCGAGGTCATGCACGAGTGCACCGAGTGCGAGCGATTGCTGTTCGGCGATGGGAAGGCTGAGTCGATTGGCGACAAGGGTCGCATAAAAGCTGACGCGACTTCCGTGATTGAGAAGGTGGCGGTCCTTGGCTTCTAAGAGGTCGGAGATCAAAGGGACCAGAGGCGATGTCTCATCGCTATGCGATGCGGAGAGCGAGCCCGTGCGGTTCATGGTCGTATAACTCTCGACGAGGCTTTCCCAAGCCTTGGTGCAGGCTGGTTCCGGGCCCCAGAGTGTCGCTGAGTTTAGGAGGACTGGGCGCAATTGGTCGAGCCGAAGTTTCTTCTGAGCGGTCTGCAATGAAATGGCCAGCAATTCTGAAGCATTGAAGGGTTTCAGGAGGAAACCGGCTGCGCCATGGCGGATGCAGTCCATCGCGGATTGAAGACTGCCGTAGGCCGTGACCATGATGACTTCGATCTCGGCATGGGCACGCTTGATGTCATGCAAGAGGTCCGATCCGGAACGATCGGGCAATTTGAGATCCAGCGTCACGAGATCGACACCGTGATCGTCGAGGACTGCCAGGGCTGCGCGTGCATTCCCTGCGGTAAGAATGTGGAAGTCGTTCCGGAGGATCTGCGTGAGGGCAGCTCGGGGGGCTGCCTCATCGTCGACGATCAGGACTGTAGGTCTATAGTCGGTTGTCTCGGGGACGAGAGTCGAAGGCATACTGTTACTTGTATCGCCATCTCCTTTACCGGTCAAGGAAATCGCGTCAATACACGGGTTTGCATACGGCAGTTCTCGATGGGCATGCCATGTCTATGAGACATTCTTCGCTAGGTTTCTGTCTCTTAACTTGGGTATAATCCGGCGATCTCTCTACCACAAGAGGAGCACCAATGGCTGAAAAAGACGACAAGAAGCGCGCGCTCGATCTCGCCCTGTCCCAAATTGAAAAGCAATATGGGAAGGGGGCCATTATGAAGCTGGGGGACGCCGATGCCCCGGTGGATATTCCGGCGATTTCTACCGGATCGCTCGGACTCGATATTGCCTTGGGTGTCGGCGGGGTTCCACGCGGTCGGGTGATCGAGATCTTTGGTCCCGAGTCCTCGGGTAAGACGACGCTGACCCTTCACGTGATTGCGGAAGCACAGAAGGCCGGTGGCACCGCTGCATTCATCGATGCGGAGCATGCGCTGGACTTGACCTATGCTAAGAAGTTGGGTGTGCAAGTCGATGACCTGCTGGTGTCGCAGCCCGATACAGGGGAGCAGGCGTTGGAAATCGCCGAGACGCTCGTCCGGAGCGGGGCGATCGATGTCATCGTGGTGGACTCTGTCGCCGCGCTCGTACCGAGAGCCGAAATCGAAGGCGAAATGGGCGATGCGCATATGGGGTTGCAGGCGAGGCTCATGTCGCAGGCCCTTCGCAAATTGACGGCGGCCATTTCCAAGTCGCAGACGACGCTGATCTTCATTAATCAGATCAGGATGAAGATCGGTGTCATGTTCGGCAACCCGGAAACGACGACCGGTGGCAACGCGCTCAAGTTCTATTCGTCCGTGCGGCTGGATATCCGGCGCATTGAGTCGATCAAGGAAGGGCAGGAGGTGACGGGCAGCCGCGTGCGAGTAAAGGTGGTGAAGAACAAGATGGCGCCTCCCTTCAAGCAGGCGGAGTTCGACATCATGTTTGCGCAGGGCATTTCGAAATCAGGCGAACTGGTCGATCTCGGTGTCGAGAAGAAAGTGGTGGAGAAGTCAGGAGCCTGGTATTCCTATCAGGGCGAACGGCTCGGACAGGGGCGCGACGCGGTACGGGACTTTCTATTGAGCAATCAGCCGTTGGCACGTGAGATTGAGGGGAAGCTGCGCGACCTGGCCGGTCTCCCGGGGCGTATGACCGAAAAACCCGTTGTCGTACCGGTGAAGGACGAGAAAAAGACCGAGGAGAAGCGCGAGGAGCGGCGGCCGCACAAGGTTGGGGTTTGACAGGCTGCGGGTAGATGACATTGGCGCGCGAGAGCTTTGAGGGTTCGTACGTGTGGCAGGATCAGAGAACATTCCTGCAGCCTGCTGACGGCCGGTGAGTAGGCGAGTCGCAGGAAAGGCGGCATCATCTCCCGATCAGTGGCTACAGCTTGCGATGCGCGCGCTGGCCCGCAGTGATCGTACGACGGCCCAGATCGAAAGACTACTCGGTGCGAAGGGGGCATCTCCCTCGCAGATACGAGCCACGGTTCGACGGCTGGCGTCGTTGCGATATCTCGATGACGTGGCCTTCGCTACTCGATGGGCAGATCGGCGACTTGTGCGTATGCCGATGGGACGCGCGCGTCTGCAAGAAGAACTGCTCGCCACTGGGTGTCCTGAGCACATCGTGCGTGCGACGCTGCGGGCTGCCTACCGGAAGATGAGTGAACGGGACTTGGCCATGCAGGTGGTCACGGCGGCTGGCCGGACCACTTCAGCGCACACACTTGGCCGACTCATAAGACTCTTGAACCAACGCGGGTTTGACGAAGACACCATTGAGATAGTGATGGGGCCGCTGATGCGAGAGGAATATTAGGCGACATGAAGAACAGCACTCAAGAATTGCGACAAGCCTTCATTCGGTATTTTGAACAGCATGGCCATCAGGCCGTGCCGAGTTCATCCTTGATTCCTCAGGCCGATCCGACGTTGCTCTTCACCAATGCCGGGATGAATCAGTTCAAGCGGGTGTTTCTCGGCGAGGAGACGCGCGTCTACAAGCGGGCGGTCACCGTGCAGAAGTGTCTCCGTGCGGGGGGCAAACATAACGATCTGGAAAATGTCGGATATACCAGACGCCACCATACGTTCTTCGAAATGTTGGGGAACTTTTCCTTCGGCGACTACTTCAAGGATGACGCCATCACGTTTGGCTGGGAGTTTCTGACTCAGACGGTCGGTTTGGCGAAGGATCGGATGTGGGTGACGATTTTCCGCGACGACGATGAAGCAGGCCAGCTGTGGAGGAAGATCGGGGTCCCGGCTTCGCGGATCGTGCGGTGTGGCGAGCAGGACAACTTTTGGCAAATGGGGGACACTGGACCCTGCGGGCCCTGTTCGGAACTGCACTTCGACCAGGGACCGTCGGTGCCGGGGGACGATCGGCCGAACGGAGAAGGCGATCGCGTTATCGAGATCTGGAACCTCGTCTTCATGCAGTTCAATCGGGATGCCGCGGGGAAGTTGCATCCCTTACCCAAGCCCAGTATCGATACTGGTATGGGATTGGAACGGTTGGCGGCAGTGGCACAAGGCGTCTTCAGCAACTACGACAGCGATGTGTTCACGCCGTTGCTCAGCGCAGTGGCCGCCAGGGCCGGAGTTCGGTATGGGGAGCAAGACACGACCGACCGGTCGATGCGCGTGGTGGCGGACCATCTTCGAGCGATCACGTTCTTAATGGCTGATGGTGTGTTGCCGTCGAACGAGGGGCGCGGCTATGTGCTGCGCCGGATTCTGCGCCGGGCCGCGCGGCATGGACGGTTGCTGGGCATCGTCGAGCCCTTTCTCTATGACTTGACGACAGCGGTCGTGAGTCAGATGGGCGCGGTCTATTCAGAAGTCCGTGGCGCTGCTGCGACGATTGCCGAGGCGACGAGAGGCGAAGAGGAGCGGTTCATTGCCACGCTCGATCAAGGTTTGCCGATTCTCAACGAGATGATTGCGAAAGCAAGTGGGGCTGCCGGTACGGTTGCCACTCTTGCGGGCCCCGACGTGTTCAAGCTCTATGACACCTATGGGTTCCCGCTGGATTTGATCGGCGAGGCCTGCCGTGAGCAGGGAATAAAGCTCGATGAAACGGGGTTCGACCAGGCCATTGAGGAACAACGGAATCGTGCGCGCAAAACCGGCGGGTTTGAACAGGAAACGGCTCGGCCTGCGGTTGCAGAGCTGGCCGGTCGTCTCGGGACGACGAAATTTATCGGTTACGATCGTCTAGAGAGCGACAGCCTGGTGCAGGCGATTTTGAAAGGTGACCGGTTGGTCAAGGAAGCGGCGGAAGGCGATAAAGTTGAATTAGTTCTGGATGTGACCCCGTTCTATGCGGAAGGCGGGGGACAGGTCGGCGACCAGGGTGTTCTGATGGGCCATGATGGGCAGGTGGAGATCAACGAAACCACAAGGCCGGTGCCGACGTTGATACTCCACAAGGGGATCGTCACGAAAGGGCGGATTCGCGAGGGCGAACAGCTGCGCCTGGCCGTCAATGCCACGACGAGACAGGATGCTCAGCGAAACCATACCGCCACCCACCTGCTCCACGCCACGTTACGGGATTTGCTGGGGCCTCATGTCAAACAGTATGGGTCGCTGGTCGGGCCGAATCGCTTGCGGTTCGACTTTGCCCATTTCAGACCGCTGTCCTCCCGCGATGTCGACGAGATCGAAACGGTCGTGAACAACGAGGTGCGAAAGAACGAGCGAGTCGCGACCGAAGTGATGAGCATTCAGGATGCGGTCGCTAAGGGCGCGCTGGCCTTCTTCGGCGATAAATATGGCGAGCAAGTGCGGGTGGTGACGGTCGAATCTTTCAGCAAAGAGCTCTGCGGTGGCACACACTGTCGGCAGACGGGGGATATCGGCCTGTTCAGGATTGTGTCGGAGAGCGGCGTCGCGGCTGGTGTACGCCGTATCGAGGCTCAGACAGGGAGCGGGGCACTCGCGCAGATGAAGAAGCTGGAAACGGACATACGGGAACTCTCGGACTTGCTCAAGGTTGGCCAGTCGGAGTTGGTCGCCAAAACACGCAAGGTCATGACGCAGCTGAAAGACAAAGAACGCGAGTTGGAAGAGTTGAAATTGAAAATGGCCAGCGGCTCAGCGGTCGAGGCCACGGCGAAAACAATCGCTGGCGTCCAAGTGCATGTGCAGCGGACCGATGGCCTGGATGTGAACGGCATGCGGGCGCTGGCCGATCAATTGCGGGACAAGTTGAAGAGTGGTGTTGTGGCCCTCGGCGCCGCGAACGACGGCAAGGTCTCGTTACTGGTCGTCGTCACAAAGGATCTGATTACCCGATTGAAAGCGGGCGACCTCATCAAGGAGATGGCGGTGGAAGTCGGTGGTACCGGCGGCGGCAGGCCCGAGATGGCGCAGGCCGGTGGGAAGGACCCGGCTAAGCTGGATGTGGCGTTGGAAAAGGTCTTTGGGCTGGTCGAACGCATGTTGGAGCGGTACACTCATGGAGGGTAGACGAATTCTTGCGCTCGATTATGGGACCAAGCGGATCGGGGTGGCCCTCAGTGATGAGCTGGGATGGACCGCTCAACCGCTTGAGACGCTCAATCGGCGCACATTGGACCGAGACATTGCTCATATTGCGTCCCTCGTCGGGACACATGAAGTCAGACAAGTCCTGTTGGGTTTTCCACTTCAATTGGATGGCCGCGAGGGACCGGCGATCCAGGCGATGCGCGAGTTCCAGGCCCGGCTGGAACAGGGAGTCCCCGTTCCCGTTATCCTGTGGGACGAACGGTTGACGACGAAGGCGGCGGAAGACCTCTTGATCGCGGCCGATGTCAGTCGGAAAAAGCGGAAGGGTGTGGTGGATCGCATCGCCGCTTCGATTCTGCTCCAGAGTTATCTGGCGAGTCTTGAGCCGGCGCCGAAGATGGAGGAGGATTCATGGGCGGATGGGTATGTGGTCAGGGATACGGCAGAGCCATCTCATGAGTCTACGGATCATTCTCGGACTTCTGCTGGTCGTGGCCGTCGCAGTCGGCGTCGCCGCCTACCAGACGATTCGCTGGGCTGAAAGCCCAGCCGTTCCTCCGCAAGAGCACCCTGCCTCGAAAGTCGTCGTGATCCCGGATGGTTCGACGTTTCAATATGTCGCATCGCTGCTTGAGCACGAACGATTGATCAAGAGCCGTTCTGCCTTTGTCCTCTTGGGAAAATCCCAATCTGCTGAGCGGAAAGTTCGCGCCGGGGAGTACGAGCTCAATCCCTCCATGACTCCGTCGGAGATTCTTTCGAAGCTGCTCAATGGCCAAGTACTGCTCCGTCCGCTGACGATCCCCGAAGGGCTCAGCATGACCCAAATCGCGGATTTGATTTCGCAACAGGGGCTTACGGATCGTGCGGAATTTCTCCAGCTTGCGAAAGACCGGACATTCGTGACGTCGCTTGGGATCAAGGCGGAGACACTGGAAGGGTATCTCTATCCGGACACGTATAAGTTTCCTCGTCCGATCAAGGCTCGAGAGGTATTATTGGTTATGGTCGAACGGCTCCGGCAGATGGTCGGACCGGATCTCCACGATCGGATGCACGAACTCAAGATGACGATGCACGAAGTGCTGACGCTCGCCTCCATCATCGAAAAAGAGACCGGCTCGGGCGGCGAGCGGTCGGAGATATCCGCAGTGTTTCACAACCGGCTCAAGAAGCACATTCCCTTACAGAGCGATCCAACCGTCATCTATGGCTTGCCGGAATTTGACGGAAACTTGCACAAGAAAGACCTGTCGAGCCCCAGCCCCTACAATACCTACCGGGTGCAGGGCCTGCCGCCTGGACCGATCGCCAACCCAGGCATTTTAGCGATTCGCGCGACACTCTATCCGTCTGATTCGCGCTCACTGTACTTTGTCTCGCGCAATGATGGAACGCACCAGTTCTCTGGTACGCTCATCGAGCACAACCAGGCAGTGGAGAAATATCAAAAGCGGCCTTTTCGTAGGCTTTCGCTCCCGCGCACGTAATCATTCATCCTGTCCCCACGCTATTCACTCTTCACCTCTGATCAAGGACTTGCTATAAGAGTGTCACGATGGCGACGCATGACTGGAATCTACCGACGTTGATCGACCATACCGTGCTTCGCCCGGAGGCGACGAAGTCTGATGTACTGCGGCTTTGTCAGGAGGCCAGGGAGTTCGGTTTCGTCGTGATCTTTGTGCCGCCCTGTTACATCGACGAGGCCGTCGAAGCAGTGGTCGGTACCAGGATTCGCGTGGGCATTCCAATCGGATTCCCGCTGGGAGGCCATACGACAGCTGCGAAGGTCGCGGAGGCCATCGAAGGAGTCACACGCGGGGCCAAGGTTCTCGATATGGTGATCAACGTGAGTCGGCTCAAATCAGGCGACTACGATGTTGTCCGGACCGACATGACTGAGGTCGTGAAAGCGACCGCGGGAGCGGAGCATAAAGTTATTCTGGAGACTTGCTATCTGACGCGAGAGGAAAAGATCACGGCGTGCCGTTTGGCCGTGGAAGCGGGGATGGACTATGTGAAGACGTCGACGGGATTTGCCGCTGCGGGTGCCACGGTGGAGGATGTGAAACTGATGAAAGATGCAGTGGCTGGTCGCGCCAAGGTGAAGGCTTCTGGCGGAATTAGAGACTGGAAGACCACGTTGGCTATGCTGGAGGCCGGCGCGGATCGGATTGGCACCAGTGCCAGTCTCGCGATCATGGCCGAATGGTCTGCTACAAGGCGGAAGGGGTGAGTCACTATGATGGTGCGTAAGGACACCCGGTTTTCGGTCCGATGCCCTGTGACCTATGTATTGGAAGACGCAGCCTGTCAAGGGTCGACGTTCAATTTGTCGCGCGGGGGCTGTGCGATTGAAGGTGAGGAGATGGCGGCAGAAGGAGAGTCAGTGAGCCTTCAAATCATGGCCCCTGGTCAATCGACGGCGATTCGTGTGGAACTCGGGAAGGTGTGCTGGGCCACCAGGCGGGAATTCGGAGTTGAGTTCATGGTCGTCCTGGAGGACTCGAAACATCGACTGAATCATTTTCTTACCGACGTGGCGAAGCAGAGTGCTACGTGACAATGCCGGGTGTCTCGCCCTTTTGTCGAATAGAACCTGTGCTATAGTGCGCCCATGATTACTCGTGTGATTGTGCTCGTCATTGATGGACTCGGCGTCGGGGCTATGCCCGATGCGGCGGAATACGGTGATGCCGGTTCCCATACCTTGTCCCATCTGGCCGATGCCGTTGGAGGACTTAATCTTCCCACGCTGGAAGCCCTCGGGCTTGGCCACGTCACGGAAATCAAAGGTGTGCGGGTGATGGGACAGCCGGAAGGGTGTTTCGGTCGTCTTGGATTCCTCTCGAAGGGTGTGGATTCTATGGTCGGTTATTGGGAAATAGCCGGCCATCTGACGGACGGTGCCGGGCCGCTATATCCCAAGGGATTTCCCTCTGACGTGGTGGCGGTTCTCGAACAGGCATTCGGCCGCAAGATCATAGGCAATCGCCGCGCCTCAGGATCGGCCATGCTTCGCGAGTATGGAGTGGAACATCTGTCGTCGGGCGCGGTGATCGTCTGGACGGATGGACGACGCACCTGCCATGTGGCAGCGCATGGTAATGCAATGCGCCAGGACGAGTTCTTCCAGCGCTGCCGGGACGCGAGAAAATTACTCAAGGACCCCTGGGGAATTTGGCGGGTTTCAGCCCATCCGCTTTTGGGTGATGCTGGGGCGGTACAGTTCAGCCCACAACCCCGTGAATTCGTGCTCGAACCGCCCGGACCGACCATGTTTGATGTGCTCAATCGGGCGAGCCAGATTCTGGTCGGGGTAGGGAAAGTCGGCGATCTGTTCAGCGGCCGCGGGCTCACTCGTTCCGTTCCTGTTGGACACTGGACGACGTTACTCGATGAGGTCACGGGGATGTTGAAGAAAGTTCCCCGTGGATTGATTTTTGCCGGGCTCGATGTACTGGAATCGGATGTTGCACAGTCCGCTACGGCCCTCCATGACTTTGATCGGCGTCTTCCCGAATTGCTGGAACAAATCCGTCCGGGGGACTTGCTTGTCCTGACAGGTGATCATGGACGGGATTCCAAGAAGGCGGATCAGGTCCCGACGCGGGAGTATGTGCCTCTTTTGGTCAGCGGGCCGAAGTTGTCTCAAGGGGTCAATCTCGGCATCAGAGCTTCTGCTGCTGATCTAGGGCATACCATCGTGGAAGCCCTGCAAGGGGAGCAACTTCCTGTGGGTGAGAGTTTTCTCGATGCGCTTCGTGCAGGGTAATTGATGTCGCTTCGCACGCCATACGAATCCCGACTCGCAGAACTTCAGATCGAGTTGCCCCCGCCGCCGCTGCCGATGGCGACCTATGTTCCGGCGGTCCAGGCCGGAAATCTTTTATTTTTATCCGGTGTCCTTCCAATACGAGATGGCCAGCTGGCGTTCTCCGGTAAGCTTGGGCGTGACCTGACGGTCGAGCAGGGGATGGAGGCGGCCCGGATCGCGCTTTTAAATGCGCTGGCGATCGCCAAGCAAGAAGTCGGCTCGTTGGACCGTATTACACGTGTCGTGAAGGTCGTTGGGCATGTGGCGTCGGCGGAAGGATTCGTCCAGCAACCTCAAGTCATCAACGGAGCGTCGGACCTCTTGGTCGCCATCTTTGGAGAGGTTGGCCGCCATGCACGTGTAGCAGTCGGGGCGGCTGAACTACCTCGCGGGGCTCCAGTCGAAATCGAAGTGATTCTTTCTATCTCCTGACAGTTCTTCCGAACCGGTCAAGAAGGCGGGCCGACGCGGCCTCGGCGGCTTGACTCTCGAAAAAACCGCTTGCTATAGTTCAATCGGTCCTTCGATTCATGTGTTATCCACGTTGTACCCGTTCTTACAGGATGCTGAGAACTTCCGCCGGTATTGTTCTCATCTCGCTCAGAGGCTCGACGTATCGAAGCGTATGCGTTGCCTCTTCGCTTGCTCGGCCCTGGTTGGAACAAGGCGCGTCTCGGCGCACCAGGGTGGCCAAGCGTCTTTCTTGCCTGACAGGAGTCTATTCATGAATGTGTTCGTGAGCGGTGTGAGCACGGTGGCGTTGTTGGCCAGTTTGAGCGCCGCCGCGTTTGCGGCGACTCCTTCCTCGCTCGAGCTCCATCCGTCAACGGCGGTTCCGGGCGCCACCCTATCGATTGGGGGAAAGGGGTTTGGCGCATTTCGATCCGTGCAAGTCAATCGCGTGACCATCGGTGGGTTTCCTGCATTGATTCAGCGGTGGGAATCCGACTTGATTGAGGTGAAGGTTCCTTTCCAAGCTCAGTCCGGTCTCGTTGAAATCATGGTTGGAAAGAAGAAACTGTCTGCTGGAACGTTGACAATAGTGCAGCCGACGATTGCTGCAGTGACACCGGCGGAGATCGAACCAGGCCATACCCTGCAGATTACGGGCTCGCACTTCGGTATCACGGCTGGTCCGCGCGATCCCAATACAATGTTCGGAGTCAACGATGTGATGATCGGGGGTGTGGTCGTCAGGCCGCGTCGTTGGAAAGATGACACCATCGAAGTCGAGGTTCCAACGAATGCTGCATCGGGCGATGTGGTGGTTCGACTGGCCTCTTCCGATCCCTTGCCGGACGGGTCTTGTTGCGCTCCGGTTCAGTACAAAGTGAGCAATGCCGTTCCTCTAAAGCTGATTCCGAACATTCACTTCGATCCTGTGAGCGGGCCCGTCGGGACGAAAGTGGTCTTCTTCGGCCAGGGCTTCGGGGCTGCGAAGGGCGCCGGGGACAAGGTGACGTTCGGCGGACACCTCGCCGCCATCGCCCAGTGGTCCGAGAACGCCATCGTCGTGCATCTTCCGATGGATGCGGAGACCGGGCCCGCCGTTCTGACTCTACAGGGGCGTGAGCGAACGATCGGGACCTTTACGGTTCACGTGCCGAAAGTGACAGCATTGATTCCTCCTGCCGCCCCAATTGGTACGTTGCTCAGAATCAGAGGGGAACATTTCGGCTTCTATTCGGAAAGCGGAGGCACCCCCTTCTCTTTCACCGATTTTAATACGGGAGAGAATCGAGTCGACATCGGAGGGGTTCGCGCCGTCATCTATCGCTGGCAAGACGATCGCATTGATGTGTGGGTGCCCTTCAGTGCGAAGAGCGGGCCAGTCGTGATTTATCGAGGTGCGACGAAGCCCAACGAGGATGGCTCCTGTTGTGCGACGAAGGAAGTCCTGAAGACCGAGGCGGGAGTCTTCACCCTCGTGACGCCGAAGATCGATTCCTACAGCCCGCAATCAGGCGGACTCGATGATCTGATCACCATTAAAGGGTCAGGGTTCGGCTCTTTCTTGAAAACAGCCGAACATGCCAACCTGGGCCTCAATCAGGGCGTCTATAAGCACCGAGAAGACATGGAGCTGGGCGACAACGTCTCGCGTACGGAAGTGCTGTTCAGCAACGTTGCGGCGCAGGTGATGTCCTGGACCGATACGGAGATCGTGGTGCGAGTGCCCCACCGGAATCTCTATGGTGTCGGGAAGCGGAACGAGTTCTTCAATGAGCTCGCCACGGGACTGCTGATCGTGCGGCGCGGCTCCTGGGATGTGCAGCCTGACGGAACCTGTTGCACTCCGAAGAAGTGGCTGACGTTGGAAGCTGGCATCTTCACTATTGAAGCCAAGGGCATGCCCAATCCGAGCTACTTCAATGACAACCGCCGTGATACCAACACCAACCAGTGAGATACGGATTGCCTGGATTACGGTGGGTCTCTTCTCTGTTATGTCGTGGCTGTCTCGAGGTCATGCTATTGGCAACTCTCTTGTGCGCGCCTCTCTCGTGGGCTGCTGACTCTCCTCTTGCGATTACTCCTCAAGCGAGCCATACGGAAGCGATGCTGATGGGGCTCTATTTTCATACGTCTCAGCTGGGGTGGGCAGTTGGGTCTGGCGGCACCATTCTGAAGACCGTCGATGGCGGGAGGAAGTGGAAGAAGGTCGTCAGCGGTGTCACGGTGACTCTTTCTGGTGTCTTCTTTTTCGACGAGAAGCAGGGTTGGGCTGTCGGAGCCAAAGGGACGATTCGCCAGAGCCAAGACGGGGGCAATACTTGGCATTCGCAACTCGTCGACACCGAGGTGGCGTTCTATGGCCTCTCGTTCGTGTCGTCCAGCGAAGGGTGGGTGGTCGGTGGAAACGGAACCATTCTTCATACAGTGGACGGTGGAGCCCATTGGATCGACCAATCAAGCAAGACGAGTGCGGCTCTTTACGCCGTTCAATTTCTGACCGCACAACATGGGACTGCGGTTGGAGCAGTGGGGACTGTTTTGATGACGGACGATGGTGGAAAGACTTGGACCCCGCAAGAGACGCAGGGGGCTGTCACATTGTTCGATGTGTATTTTTCAGATGCGTCAACCGGCTGGGTCGTCGGGAACGCCGGCGCCATTTTCCAAACGACGGATGGCGGCAATCATTGGATCGATCGCACGTTGCCCTGCACCCGCACCTGTACGAAGCTGACCGACTTTCTACGAGTACGTTTTACCGATCCTCAGACCGGATGGATTGTCGGTGAGCGGGGCATGGTCTATCGGACTACCGATAGTGGTTTTACCTGGACCGAGCAGGGGGCTGTCGCGAAGGTCTCGCTGTTCGGCCTCTCGTTTCCTGATGGGACACAGGGCTGGGTGAGCGGAGAAAAAGGCACCATCGTTCGCCTGACCACCGGCCGCTGACAGGCGGTTGGAGAAGCAGGATGCTGAAAAAAGTCCGCCAGCTTCGTTCTCGCCTCGAAAGCATCCTCAATGTAGCCCATCGGGATAGAGCTGGGCTAGCAGCCGGGGCGGGCGGTGAGAAAGATACGCCTCCGGTGCTTTCATCGGTTGCGGCCTTGCTTGGGACAGGGCGCGTCTCGGCGCGCCAGGGTTGGGCGGGTGAGAAGTCTGGCCTTTTTTGAGCATCCTGTAGTCCGGTCGTCTTATCTCATCTCATCAAGTCTTGATTGAAGAATGCTGAGCGCTGCAATCGCTGCGGTCTCGGCTCGCAAGATTCGTGGCCCGAGAGTGAGCGGGTGGAAGCCCTGCTCTGCTGCAAGTCGCTGCTCGTCTGCTGCCCATCCCCCTTCTGGCCCAACCAACAAAATGATCGGATCCTGATGGTCTTGTGGCAATGGCATGGTGGCAAGGGAAGGGCCGCTGGATCGTTCCGCGAGCATGCCTTTCACAGACACTGAGGCATATTGTCGGCAAATCTGTGGGAGGTCTGTCGGGTCTGCGACCGTGGGAATCGTCCAGCGCTCCGACTGTTGCGCTGCATCGCGCGCAATACGTTCCCACCTGGATCGTTGATGATCGAGGCGTTCCGGGCGAGGCTTGACGACACTGTGCGTGCTGTGAACGGGCACAATGGTATCGACGCCAAGTTCTGTGGCCTTCTGAATGACCCAATCCATCTTGTCGCCTTTGATCAATGCCTGTCCGAGGACGATTGGTGAGGTCTTGCGCGTCTGATCGTTCTGTTGGTCGATGATGCGACTCTCGATGGCCTGTGAGGTAACGTGGGTCACTTCCACGCGATAGCGGGCTCCGCACCCGTCGTTCAGGGTAAGATAATCCCCCGGGTGCAAGCGGAGACTGTCACGAAGATGATGGAGGAGGTCTCCGACCAGCCGGATCGTGGGGGGAGTGATGGCATCAGGGTCGACAAAGAACGTGGACATAGTGCGGGCATCGAGGGGATGATCGTCGGCGCTATTCGAAAAAGGTCTTCATCTTGTCGAAGAAGCCGTCGCCGTCCTCTTCCATC
Organism: Nitrospirota bacterium; assembly: GCA_963729585.1. Taxonomy (GTDB): domain Bacteria; phylum Nitrospirota; class Nitrospiria; order Nitrospirales; family Nitrospiraceae; genus Palsa-1315. The sequence goes on along the minus strand of CAVSOJ010000025.1, from coordinate 239,427 downwards.
GACATGCCGCTTTCCTTGGCAAATTCCGCGAGTAACTCTTTCTGACGAGCGGTCAGTTTTGTGGGGATCTGAATCTTGATGGCAAAGAGTTGGTCGCCGGTACTTTGGCTCTTGAGACTGGGAATGCCCAGGCCTTTGATACGCAGGATCTTATCTTGCTGCGTGCCGGCGGGAATCTTGATGACAGTATTGCCTTTTAGTGTGGGGACCTCGATCTTTCCTCCGAGCACGGCTGTGACAAAATGAATCGGGACCTCACAGAGGATATCGTGCCCTTGGCGCTGAAAGATCGGGTGCGGCTTGACGGTGATCGCCACATACAGATCGCCGGGAGGGCCTCCCTTGAGCCCGTGCTCCCCTTCATTTGAAAGGCGCAGGCGCATGCCTGACTCGATGCCCGCCGGTATGTGTACGGCAATGGTCCGTTCCCGATAAGTGCGTTGACGGCCTTGGCAGGCGGGACAGGGTTCTGTGACGATCCGTCCCGCCCCCTCGCATTGACCGCAGGGTCGGCTGATGCTGAAGAATCCTTGCTGGAACCGCATCTGGCCGGCCCCTTTGCAAGCGGGGCACGTCTTGACCGATGCGGCGCTTTTCGCACCGGTTCCCTTGCAGTCGTTGCAGGCTTCCCATCGCGGAATTTTAAGCTTGGCCTCTTTTCCGTAGACGGCTTCTTCGAAGGTGAGTTCCAGATTATATTGAAGGTCGTTACCGCGTTCCGCTCGATTGCCACTTCGCTGGCCCCCAAAAAAATCTTCGAAGATGTCGTTGAAGGCATCGCCGAAGCCGCTTCCTCCAAAGCCGAAACCATCCGAACCGCCTTGTTGAGTCCCAGCGTGGCCGAACATGTCGTAGCGCTTGCGTTTGTCTTGGTCGCTCAGCGTCTCGTAAGCCTCGTTGACTTCTTTGAACTTTTCCTCCGACGATTTTTTCTGGGCCTCTCCGGTCTGGAGATCGGGATGGTGTTGGCGGGCCATCTTCCGATAGGCCCTCTTCAACTCGTCATCGGACGCGGTTCGTTCGACGCCTAAGGTTTCGTAGTAATCGCGCTTGGACACGGACGCCATCTCTCCGGGTGACAGTGCAGCGAGACCGAGCCCCGCGTATCGACGAAGCTCGGTCTCGCTGACGATATTCTAGCTTACTTTCTTTCTTTGTCCACTTCTTCGAATTCAGCGTCGACGACCTTTTCGTCCGTCTTGGTCTCGCCGGATCCGGTTCCGCCGCCAGCGTCTGTGCCGCTGCCGTTTGCGGCTGTAGCCGAAGCCTTCTTATACATTTCTTCAGCCAGCTTGTGGGACGCGGTTGTCAGTGTTTGGATGGCGGACTCGATCGCTTCCGGGTCCGTTCCCTCCATCGCTTTCTTCAGCGACGCCACAGCTTCCTCGATCTTGGTTTTGTCTTCAGGGGCGATTTTGTCGCCGTGCTCACTCAGGTTCTTTTCCGTCTGGTAGATCAGGGTGTCGGCCTGGTTTTTGGCTTCGGCGGTCTTTCGCCGCTTCTTATCCTCTTCCGTATGGGCCTGTGCATCCTTCACCAGCTTCTCGACTTCTTCTTTGCTCAAGCCACTGGTTGCCGTGATCTTGATGGACTGTTCTTTTTGTGTCGCGAGGTCTTTAGCCGAGACATGGACGATGCCGTTGGCGTCGATGTCGAACGTCACTTCAACTTGCGGCATCCCGCGTGGCGCGGGAGGAATGCCGACCAAGTCGAACTGGCCGAGGAGCTTGTTGTCGTTCGCCATCTCGCGTTCGCCTTGGAAGACTCGAATGGTCACAGCCGTTTGATTGTCGGCAGCCGTCGAGAAGACCTGGCTCTTTTTCGTCGGAACGGTCGTGTTCCGCTCGATCAACTTCGTAAAGACACCGCCGAGGGTTTCGATGCCCAGCGAGAGCGGCGTTACATCGAGGAGCAGCACGTCCTTCACATCGCCCTTTAACACTCCACCTTGAATGGCGGCGCCGATGGCGACCACTTCATCGGGATTCACACCCCGGTGCGGTTCTTTGCCGAAAAAGTCTTTGACGGCCTGAATCACCTTCGGCATACGGGTCATGCCACCGACGAGGACCACTTCGTTGATGTCGCGTGCGGATACGCCGGCATCGGACAGGGCCTTCTTGCAGGGATCAATCGATCGCTGAATGAGGTCGTCGACCAGCTGTTCGAGCTTTGCCCGGGTTAATTTTGTGACCAGGTGCTTCGGCCCGTTGGCATCTGCGGTGACGAAGGGCAGATTGATTTCAGTTTCCTGTGACGATGAGAGTTCAATTTTGGCGCGTTCCGCCGCCTCTTTCAGGCGTTGGAGGGCCATCCGATCCTTCCGGAGATCAATGCCCTGATCCTTCTTGAACTCATCGACCAACCAGTCCATGACGCGCTGGTCGAAATCGTCGCCGCCGAGATAGGTGTCCCCGTTGGTCGACTTGACCTCGAAGACGCCGTCGCCGATCTCAAGGATCGACACATCGAACGTACCGCCACCCAGGTCGTAGACGACGATCCGTTCGTCCTTTTTCTTGTCCAGACCGTAGGCGAGAGACGCGGCTGTCGGTTCGTTAATGATTCTGAGGACGTTCAGTCCCGCGATTTGGCCCGCATCCTTGGTGGCCTGGCGCTGGCTATCGTCGAAATAGGCCGGGACGGTGATGACCGCCTCGGTGACTTTCTCGCCAAGATAGTCCTCCGCCGTCTGCCGCATCTTCTGCAGAATCATGGCGGAGATTTCCGGCGGGCTGTAGCGTTTGCCGCGCAACTCGACGTAGGCATCGCCGTTGTCCCCCTCGGTCACCTTATAGGGAAGGCGTTTGGTAGCGTCTTGCACTTGCTGACTACGGAATTTGCGGCCCATCAAGCGTTTCACGGAGAAAATCGTATTCTCCGGATTCGTAATCGCTTGCCGCTTTGCTATCTGCCCGACAAGGCGTTCTCCCTTGTCTGTAATGGCGACGACAGATGGCGTGGTGCGGGCTCCTTCTGCGTTCGCGATGACAATCGGGTCGCCGCCGCTCATGACGGACACGCATGAGTTTGTGGTTCCAAGGTCGATGCCAATCACTTTGCCCATGTGCCTGCTCCTTCCTTCTCGGTCTGTTTTCTTACGATGGTGTTACGATGAACCGGTCATCTTGTTTGTTTCTGGTGCGCCGTCCTGTGCCTGTCCCGTCGACACGCTTACCATGGCTGGCCGCAAAATACGGTCGTGCAGGCGGTATCCTCGCTGAAACTCGTCGACCACATGCTGCTCCGGAACCTTTTCGGATGCGACAGAGGTGACAGCTTGATGCGTGGCGGGATCAAACGGCTGGCCGACCGTCTCGACGGACTTGACATGAAATCTCGTTAAGGCTCCTGTTAATTGCTTGAGGGTAAGATCCACGCCCTGGATGAGGACATCGGGACTCCCACCGTTTTGAGAGGCCTTGATGGCCCGTTCCAAATTGTCGACGACCGGCAAGAGTTCTTTCAGCAACTGTTCATTGCCAAATCGGATTTGATCACGCTGGTCCCGCTGCGCTAGGCGTTTGAAGTTGTCAAACTCAGCGGCGAGTCGCAGATACTTGTCGTTGAGCTCCTTGTATTCTTCGGTCTTTGTCGTGAGTGCTCGCTGAAGCTGTCCGGCCAGGCTTGTTTCCTCCATGGAGGAGGAATCGTCGGACGAAGGCATATCCAAGTTATCGATTGTATTCGCGTTCTGGTGTTCTTCAGGCATGAAAGGCTCCTCTGTCCGTCACGAGATAGCCACAGGCATCATAAAGTCAACGGGGCCAGAAAAATTAATTAGTTGTGTATAGATCGGCGGTTTTTAGACCTGCATGGTGGGAGGGGAATTACCCTGCGCGCGCCGGTAGAGGAGTTCGAGACCTTCTAATGTCAGGAGCGGTTCAATTTTTTGAATGGAAGCGGTTTCGGCGGCCAGGATGGAACTGAGTCCACCGGTGCCGATCACGTAGGCTGATCGTCCGAGCTCCTGTTCCATCCGCCGGACGACGGTGTCGACCAGTCCTGCATATCCGAATAGTAGGCCGGCTTGAATACTGCTGGCAGTGTCGGTGCCGATCACGGTCTTAGGACGGATCAATTCCACCTTGGCCAGTTTGGCGGCTCGGGCGAACAGGGCTTCTGCCGAGATCCCGAGGCCGGGGGCTATGACGCCTCCGAGGTAATGGCCCTCTGCCGTGATGGCGCAAAAGGTCGTGGCGGTGCCAAAATCCACCACGATGAGATCGCGGCGATATTTATGATAAGCGGCCGCGGCATTCACCAGCCGGTCGCTGCCGATCTCTTTTGGATTGGCGTAACGGAGTGTGAGCCCTGTGTCTGTGTCGGAGGTCACGACCAAAGGATGTTGATGGAAATATTGTCCGAGCATGTCTTCGACGGTTCCAGTCAGCGTAGGGACGACGCTGGAGATGATGGCACCGGAAAGACGTTGAGAAGGGATTCCTGCTGCCGAGAGGAGATTGGAAAAGAGAATGCCATACTCGTCCGAGGTTTTTTTGACGTCCGTGGCCAACCGCCAATGGGCCGCAAGGTTACGGTTGTCATAGACGCCCCAGACGATGTTGGTGTTCCCGATGTCAACGACGAGGAGCATAGGATCTATTGTACGGTTCGCTGCATGATTTGGCTAGATTCTCACGTGGATAATGTCGGCTACGCGCAGGCAGATGACCTCCGGCGTCCCTGAGCCAGAGTGGCCCTCTCTCGGTCGCACCTTCAAGGATCCATCTGGGCCGATTCCCTCGGCAAGCCCCACGACCACGTCTCCATTAGCCAAGGTCGCTTGTACCGTTTGGCCGATGCTCGAGCATCGTTGGTAATAGGCCGACGCGATTCGGCTTGTTCCGTGAATGGCCAATTCATCGATGCATTGTTCGAGTTCCAGGAACAGCTGCGCGAGCAGCCTGTTGCGGTCGACGACAATGTTCCGTTCTTGCCATATCGACGTTGATGAGGCGCGGAGATCAGGGGGCCAGTCATCGAGGTCAAGGTTGACGTTGATGCCGATTCCGATGATCTGGAAAGGGCTTGATCTTGTTCCTGTGCCGCTTTCACAGAGGATTCCGCCAACTTTTCTCGCTGAGATCAGCAGATCGTTGGGCCATTTCACCGAGACCTGGATGGATGAAGTCTGTTCGATTGCTTCGGCGGCGGCCAGTGCGGAGATGAGCGGCAACCAGGAGAGCCATTCCTTGAAGCGTTCCGACGGATACATCGTTCTGAGGATCGTAGAACAATAGATATTGGCACCGGGTGGAGAAAACCAGGTTCTGGACAAGCGCCCGCGTCCAGCGGTTTGACAGTCGGCGATAACGACTGTCCCATGTTCGACTTCTGCCTGTGCCAGATGAACGGCTTCGCGGTTCGTTGAAGGAAGGCGGTCGAACAGTTCAATGCGATGCCCCAGCCATGAGGTCGACAGGGTGCTGTGGATTGTCTCTCGTGTCAGTGGTGGTGAAGGTTGCACGTGTTACTGATCAGGATGCTGAAAAATTCTCTGTTCTCACCCGCCCAACCCATGTGCGCCAAGACGCACCTTTCAACAGGCTTCGTTCTCGCATCGTTCAGACCCTCCACCTTGAATGAGAGTTCCTCGGATGTCGGAAGCACTGGAGGGGCTCTTCCGTTCGCCAAGATCCATACTAAGGGCGAACGGCCCACACGAAGTGCGGTATGTACCTCCTCGGCCCCTCACTCGCTGCGGCCTTGCTGGACGAACTTTTTGAGCATCCTGCGGGAGCGTTTTCTTGTTGTAGTACATATCGGGCGGACCCTCAACGTTCTCGCGTGCCAACATGGCTTTTTCGTAAACTGCTTGGTCTACGAAGCCGGTTCAGCGGTTCGAGCACCAGGCTGAGCGCCGCGGCCGGCGCTGAATGGGTGAGAGCTCCGATGGAGATGCGGTCTGGGCCGGCCGCAGCCATCGCTTGTACGTTCTTCAAGGTGATTCCCCCGGACACTTCCACGAGTGTCCGTCCCTTGATTCGTCTGATGGCTTGGCGGACAGCCGCCGGAGTCATGTTATCCAGCAGAATGATATCGGCTCGCCCTGCGAGGGCATCCCTTACATCTGCCAAGGATTCTACTTCGACGATGACCTTCATCGCATGAGGGGCGGTGGCTTTCGCCCTGCGGCAGGCTGTTCTGACGGGTAGTGTCGATTGCTTAAGCAGGGCCAGATGGTTGTCTTTGATGAGGATGCCGTCGCTCAGTGATTGGCGGTGGTTCGTGCCCCCGCCGAGGAGGACCGCCCATTTTTGAAGCGCGCGCAACCCCGGGGTTGTCTTTCGCGTGTCTAGGATAGTCACGGGGTACCCGCGAACTGCGTCACAGAACCGACGCGTCAAGGTGGCGATACCGGAGAGGTGTTGGAGGAAGTTCAGGGCAACTCGTTCAGCTTTCAGGATGGAGCGCCCATCGCCTTCGATTTGGAGGAGGCAGTCTCCATTGTTTGCGCCTTCTCCATCCTGGCGGTGGATGGAGAAGACAAGGGATGGATCCACTGCCTGAAAGGTTCGCACGGCCGCGGCAAGACCTGCGACCACCAGTGATTGTTGGGCGACAATGCGTGCAAGCGACGGTATGGGAGAGGGGAAAAGCGCGGTTGTCGTGACGTCGCCGAAGGGGAGGTCTTCTTTGAGTGCAAGTCGAATGGCGCGCCTTATGTCGGCAACCGGAGGCCTGACCATCGGTTAGGTTTCCAGCATGGCGCGCAACTGTTGCTCACTGCTGGTGAGCATGGATTCATCCCGCCGCAAGCTTGCCAGGCGATTCTGGTGATCCTCTATGACCTCAGGCGGAGCCTTGGCGGTAAACTCCTGATTGTGCAACTTCCCCTCCAGCCGCTCGATCTCTTTGGTCTGCTCGGATTGCTGCTTGGTAATGCGATCAAGCGCTTTGCTGAGATTGACGTCGCCTGCCACCGCGATGCCGACGGACAAACCTTGTGTGACCAACCGGAGGAGGTTGCCGGTGGGCCAGTGAGTCGGTGGGGCCAGATCGACAGTGCCACGGCCGAGATGGGCGAGATAGCTTCGGAGTTGGCCCAAGTGGGCCTGTCGCTGTGGCTCGTCGTGTGCGACGTAGAAATTGATCTGTTGCCCCGGCGGGTAGTTTAAGAGCATGCGGGATGCGCGCACCAGGCCGATGGTTTGCTCGAGCAGCGTGAAACGCTGGTCCATCTCTGGTGCGGTCCACGTTACATCGGGAATTGGATAGCGCTGAATCATAATGCTCTCGCCCTGGTGCGGGAGCGTTTGCCAAATCTCTTCGGTGAGAAACGGCATAAAAGGATGCAAGAGGCGCATCATGGTCTCCAGCGTCTCGACGAGGGTCTCTCTGGTCCCTGGTCCTTCCGGGCTCGCCGAGTTTTGGAGCGTGGGTTTGATCAGTTCGAGATACCAGTCACAGTACTCGTGCCAGATAAACTGGTACAGAGCATTCGCCGCTCGATCGAATCGATAGGCCTCCAGTTCGGACGTTACCAACGCGATGGTTTGATTAAGCCTGCTCAAAATCCAGCGGTCGGGGAAGGTCCGTTCCGATGGTGCGGTGGCCGTTCGTGGTCCGTCGAGATTCATGAGGCTGAAACGAGCCGCGTTCCAGATCTTATTCGCAAAATTTCGGTAGCCCTCGATGCGTTCTTCCGCGAGCTTGATGTCACGGCCTGGTGATGCCATTGAAGCCAGGGTGAATCGCAACGCATCGGTGCCGAACTCCTCCATCACGTGGAGAGGATCGATAACGTTGCCTTTCGATTTACTCATCTTCTGCCCTTCGGCATCCCGCACGAGGGCATGAATATAGACGTCGCGAAACGGGACGTCGCCCATGATCTTCAGACCGAGCATGATCATGCGAGCGACCCAGAAAAAGAGAATGTCGAGCCCCGTGACGAGCGTCGAGGTGGGGTAGTAGGTTTTGAGCTCAGGGGTCTGTTCAGGCCAGCCTAACGTCGAGAAGGGCCAGAGACCGGATGAGAACCAGGTGTCCAACACGTCTGGGTCGCGGATGAACTTGGTTCCGTGGCAGTCTGGACAATGAGTCGGCGCGGTTCGAGCCACGAGGGGTTTTGCGCCCTGCAGAATTGTGAATGCCGTATGGGCCGTCGCAGGGTCACCTATCCGCATCTTTTTGACAATGAGTGGCGCATTGCAGTTCTCGCAATACCAAGCAGGAATCTGATGTCCCCACCATATTTGTCGTGAGATACACCAGTCTTTGATGTCCCGCATCCAGCCGAGATAGTTGTTGGTCCATCCTTCTGGAATAATGCGGATACGACCGTCTTCGACCGCTTTGATGGCGGGTTCAGCGAGCGGCTTGATCTTGACGAACCATTGTGGAGACAGGTACGGCTCGACGACGGTTTTGCAGCGATAACATTTTCCAATCGCCATCTTGTGATCATCGACTTTCAAAAGCCGTCCGCGATCCTTCAGGACCTGCTCGATCTTCGGGCGTGCCTTCATGACGGGGAGTGTCGCGACGGCATCGAGGATGGCCGGTTCGACGCCAGCCGCTTGCATTCCGGCTCGATCAAGGAGCGCTTGATGGTCCAGGATCGGCAGTCGCGGCAGCTTGTGCCGGTCTCCTGCTTCAAAGTCGTTGAAGTCATGCGCCGGAGTGATCTTGACGGCCCCCGTGCCGAACTCGCGGTCGACGAGGACCGCATCTCCCACGATTGGGATTGTCCGGTTTGTGAGGGGAAGACGGACTCGTTTCCCAATCAAATGCTTGTAGCGATCGTCTTCTGGATGGACGGCCACCGCCGTATCCCCGAGCATCGTCTCCGGCCGCGTGGTCGCGATGGTCAGATGAATCGCCGGATCGTCTTCCAGCGGATACTCGATGGAATACAGCTTTCCCTTAAGCTCCTCATGTTCGACTTCGATATCCGACAATGCTGTCAGGCAGCGTGGACACCAATTGATCAGTCGTTCGCCACGGTAAATCAGGCCGTCTTCATAGAGGCGGACAAACACTTCCAGGACAGCCTTTGAGAGGCCGTCGTCCATAGTGAAACGAAGCCGATCCCAATCGCAGGAAGCTCCGAGGCGTTTGAGTTGTTGAATGATGGTGCCACCGGATTTGGTTTTCCATTGCCAGACGCGCTCGATGAACTGGTCGCGTCCGAGGGTTTCCCGGGAGAGGCCTTCCTGCATCAACTGTTTCTCGACCACGTTCTGGGTGGCGATACCGGCATGATCCGTTCCCGGCATCCAGAGGGTGTTTCGCCCCTGCATGCGTCGCCAGCGGATGAGAATGTCTTGCAGCGAATTATTCAGTGCATGGCCGACATGGAGTGAGCCCGTGACATTGGGCGGAGGAATCACAATACAGTATGGTTTGCCGGGATGAGTCGGCGAGGCGTGGAAATAGCCTTGCTGATTCCAGACCTGATACCAACGTTCTTCGACCGCCTTGGGATCGTAGGTTTTGTCGAGTTGGGGTATGCTCATTCAGTGACGGTGTCCTTGAAATGGGGCGCATCTTAGCATGCGGGTGATAGCCCCTCAAGGCGAGGCGAGAGACACCCATCGCTTGAGGCGTGTAAGGCCGTGTGTTATACAGACTCGCACAAGGCGAGGGCTCATTTCGCTTCCACTTTTACAATTTGGAGAGATTATGGCCACAGGGCGTGAAAAAGACCGTAAGACGAGAAAGAAGCACCGGAAGAATGTTGCGCGGGTGAAGGCACTGGCGACAGCCAGACGGGGTAAGAAGAGCAAGAAGGGGTAAGTCGGAGCGGAGGCGAGAGTCTTATGCAGCCTGAGTGAGGCGTGTGATCTCCGCTTTGATGTGTTCCTCGGTCAAGTCGGGCACGAGACGCTGGACCGCCTGTTCGACCTGCTCTCGGGCTGTCGCTCGAACGAGTGCTTCGACCATTCCAGAGGTTTGCTTGGCGGCAACCTCTTGGATCTCTTCCTTGACGAGTCCCTCGATCGATCCGAGTTGTTCTCGCACCATATCGGGCAATGTGGTTCGGATGGTATCGGTTTGTTCTCTGACAAACTCATCGAGCGTCTCTTTGATCAGTGGGCTCGCGATTTCAAAAATGCTGTGCCGTATGATGGGTTCGAGGAGAGACATTTCCCGTGAGAGGACCTTCGGAAGTGCCTTGAGGAGTAACGGTTCAAGTACCTGTGTCAGCCGCTCTTCCGAAAGAGACGCGCCCATGTGTGTGTGGACTTCAGTTTCTACCGCTTTGGCCACGAGAGCGGCCAGGTCTTTCTCCACCATCCGAGGGAGGAGATCGGCAATCTTCTTTTCCGTCCGTTCTGACATTGACTGAAGGAGTTGCCCGAAGAGGCCCTTCATCGCTTCTTCCGGTTCGGTTGTCGACGCCTGTGCTGCTGTGGTAGTCACGGGGGAGTCTTTCGGTTGGGGGTGGAGTGCGATCGCCGGTTCCTCTTCTTCCTCGGTCATACTGTCATCGATGAAGGGATCATCGTCGGAATCCGTCGCGCTTGAAACTGGGGGCCAGGAACGAGATTTCTTTTTTGTTCCGTTCGAACTGGATGCCTGCTGTGCTTCCAGATCCTTGATCACATCAATGAGGTTTTCGGACTGGAATGGTTTCTTGAGAAAGGCTTTCACCCCCAGCGAGCGCAGGTGGGTTTCATCCACACGATCCGAAGGGCTAACCAGGGAGACAATATAGGTTTCTGCCAGGTTATCCAGCTTGTGGACTTCTTTGCAGAACCCCGAGAAGGTCATGTTCTCCAAATGATAGTCTGCGATGATGAGATTCGGGCTCATCCTGCGCGCCGCTTCCAAGGCTGCAGGGCCATCCTGGAATCCCACGACATCACACCCTTCCGGTGCCGAGATCTGTTCAACGAGTCGGCGGACGGCCGGGCTACTGTCGATAACAAAGATGGTTGAAGCCACCTAACCCTCCAATGTTATTGGACTATATCGAAGCTAGCAGTGGGGGTATTCTTTGTCAAGAAATCGCACAATAGGTGCTTGTTTTGACTTCGGATTTTTGACCTGACTACAATTCGCCACCGGCAGGGCCTGGAACGACCAATGAAAACCCCAATCCACGTCATCTTTTTTGATGCAGCCGAGACGCTGTTCCATATTAACGGTTCAGTCGCGGACATCTATCTCACCTATGCGGTTCAGCACGGGTTTCGGCAGACTTCCGACTCGCTGGCATTGATTACGCAAGCCTTTCAACGTGCCTTCCACGATGCTTCGCCGCCGGTCTTCGCCGTCACGGATCCTATCAAGTTGAAACAATGTGAGCGACTCTGGTGGTTCGACATCGTCCACAATGTGTTTTATCGCGTCGGGATGTTCGAGCGGTTCGATGAATTCTTCGAACAGGTATTTCAAGTGTTTGAAGATCCTCGCTCCTGGGTATTGTTTCCTGAAACCCATGCCGTGCTGACAAGGCTGCGTCAAGAGGGGTTCGAACTTGGGATCATATCCAATTTCGATTCCCGCCTCTTTCCTGTGATGCGGGGACTCGGGATCGAGCGGTTTTTCGATACCGTGACGATTGCAAGCCTGGCGAGGGCGGCCAAGCCGGCTCCGCAGATCTTTGCGATTGCCCTCGAGAAACATGCGGTCGATCCGGATGAAGCACTGCATGTGGGTGACAGTGTCAGGGACGATGTGGAGGGAGCCACGAAGGCCGGGCTGACCGGCGTGTTGCTGGATCGAGTGGGCCGCTCTCAGGCGTCAGGGAGGCATGTGATTCGGACGCTGGAAGAACTTTTTCCGCTGGTGACGGCATCAAAGGAGTAGTGGAACCAGGTCTTTGGCGCGACCCTGCAGCGAAAGGTCGACCAGGTTCGACTGCGGCGTGCTATCGAGATTGATCTCGATGACCAGCGCGCCGGCGTTCTTTGCTACGGACGCAAAGCTTGCGGCGGGATAGACGACTCCAGATGTGCCGATGATAAGGAGGAGATCGCAGACCCGCAGGGCCTCATCACAGCGGCGCAGGTCTTCTTCCCAGAGCGATTCCCCGAACCAGACGATATGAGGCCGGAGCAGTGCATGGCATTGTCGGCAGGTCGGCAGGATGGAAAGAGGGATCTCCCGGTTGTCCGAGACGACGTCACAGCCAGTACAGCGAACTTTCCAAATATTGCCGTGGATTTCGGAAAGGCGTTCTGACCCAGCGGCTCGATGCAAGCCATCCACGTTTTGGGTGATGAGCCAGAACCGCTTGTTGCGTCGTTCCAGTTCGACGACCGCCTCATGGGCTGGGTTGGGTCGTTTTGTGGCGATGAGTTCACGCCGCCAGCTATACCATTCCCACACCACTCGTGGGTCACGCGCAAAGGCCTCAGGTGTTGCGAGATCTTCTGCGCGGTAGTTGCGCCACAAGCCGTCCGTCCCGCGAAAGGTCGGCACGCCGCTATCCGCAGAAATCCCGGCTCCCGTGAGGACAGTCACGTTCCGAGCGGATGCGAGGTGCATGCGAGCAAGGAGGATCTGATCGTCGATGGCCATGATCGAATGTGGGAATTGTAGCGCATTTCGAGCCAATGAATCTGCGTGGTATAGTACGCATCCGTTATTCTTATGGGGAGCATGATGAAACAGATTCTCATGGTGGGAGCTGGATCGGTCGGTGGGTTCTTCGGCGCACATTTAGCAAAAACGAATCCCTTTGTGTCTTTCCTGCTGCGGCCCAAGACGCTAGCGGCTGTGAAGCAGAATGGTCTCACGGTCCGCAGTGCCAAGGGCTCTTTCACCGTCCATCCACCAGCCGCTTCCGACCCGGGAGATCTCCCGAAGCCAGACCTGATTATCCTATCCGTCAAAGCCTACGATCTAGATGAGGTGATGAAACAAATCGAGCAGGTCCTGACCGATCAGACCGTCATCTTGACCCTGCAGAATGGGGTCGATACCGAAGACCGTATCCTGGCACGTTTTCAACGGGATTGTGTTGTGGGTGGCGTGGCTTTCATCTATTCCAAGATCGCCGCACCCGGGGTCATCGATCACTATAAGAAGGGGGCTGTGGCGATTGGCGAGTTGATGGGGCATCAGAGCCCTCGTTTGCTGGCCATTGCGGATCTGTTCAAACAGGCAGGGATTCCTTGCCAGCTGACCGAGGATGTCCGTCGCAGCAAATGGGAGAAGATGTGTTGGAATTGTGTCTTCAATCCTTTGACTGTGATGATCGACGACAAGGTGGCCAAGGCCCTCGATCATCCTGAGATGCTGCGAGTGATTCACCAGATCGTGGGGGAGGTCATGGCGGTGGCGGCCGCCGCGAAGGTGCCGTTAGCCTCCGACATGGCGGAGAAGGTGGTCCGCTGGACGCAGGAGATTCGGGATATCCATACCTCGATGTATGACGATTGGAAGGCCGGTCGGCCGACCGAGATCGATTTTCTGAACGGGTATGTCGCGAAGGTCGGGCGGGAATTCGGTATTCCGACGCCGCTGAACGACCTGCTGACGGCAGTGATTAAGACCATCACCGAGCGGGATCGAACCGGTCCCGGTGTCGTGCGGATTGACGGAGCGGTAGTCCAGCCTATCTCGCTCGATCGCGCTGCAATCGCGGCATTGCCGGCGGAACATCAGCTCGATATTTCGACGGTCATGCCCAGCATGAAGGGCAAAGGGATTCGCATAAAAGCCTTGCTGGATGTGCCGTCCTTGGCGATCCAGGCCGATCATGTGACGGTGCATTCGGGAGACGGAAAGTATTCTGCTTGTCTCACGCTCGCGCAGGCCTGGGAGTGGGGGATTCTGGTGTATGAAATGGATGGAGAGGCCTTGCCGGAATCGAGAGGCGGGCCGTTTCGATTGGTGACTCCGGGCCTGGGGGATTTATGCGCGAATGTGAAGGGGGTCGCGAGAATCGAGGTGACCATTGGAACCGGAACAGACACGCGGCCATCCGTGAGGACGCATTGTTGAGGAAATGTTTACCGGAAGACCTGAATTGCTTTCCACCGTTCCGATCGGTAGCGCCAGAGCAATAGCCCCATTCGGACCGTCCAATCCGCAATCATTGCCCCCCAAACGTAGAGAACATCCAGTGCGAGCCAGGGGCCTGCGATGACTGCGATGGGCACGCGGACGCCCCACATGCCGATCGTCGTCGTCCACATGATGAAACGGGTATCGCCGGCTCCGCGTAATGATCCGGCCAGGACCATGGTGAGGGCGAGCGGAATTTGGAGGATGGCGACGATGCGTAGAAACACCGTTCCGAGTTCGACGACCGCCTCGTCATTGGTAAAGCTGCGGAGTAACACGTAGGGAAAGAAGAAAAACAACACGCCCATCGAGGCCATCGCGATGCTGGCCAACCTGTTCGCCTCCCAGTTTTCCATTTTGGCCCGTACATATTTCCCCGCGCCGATGCTCTGTCCCACCATCGTGGCTGCCGCGATCGCAAAGCCATGTCCCGGCAGGAAAGACAGGGATTCGATCGACAAGCCGACTTGATGAGCGGCGTAGGTCACCGTTCCATACAGCAGGACGATCTTCGTGTAGAGGATAATCCCCGCCTGTTGAAACATCCGCTCGCCGGAAACCGGCGCCCCGATCTGCCAGGTGGAGCGCAAGAGATCGCGTCGTGTGGCGACTGATTTCCTGAAGAGTTTTCGATTGGCCCAGAGGAGATAGACCACACCCGCTCCTTCTGCGAGGCCTGTGGCAATGGCCGCTCCAGTAAGGCCCCAGGCAGGGAAACCCCAATATCCGTAGATCAGTGGGTAGGCGATTGTCAGGTACAGGAGATTCACTGCGATCAGAGCATACATCGGAGTTTTGGTATTCCCGGTGCCTTGCATAATCGACGAGAGGACCTGTAAGAAGATTGTGAAGGGAATGACCAGAAAGATGAGGTTCGAGTAGGGAAGGGCCAGTCTGATGACGTCGTTCTCCGCACCCAACAGTTCCATGGTAACGCGATTCAGGGACAATCCGAGTGCCACGAGCGCACAGGAGACGATGGCGGCAAATCCGAGGAGATGGGTGGCCGCTTCCCCCACGTCTTTAGTCCGACGAGCGCCCCACAGTTGGGCAATGAGGACATTCGCACCTACCGACAATCCGGAGACGAGCGTGGTGGCCATGAAGGCTAGTAACTGACCGAGTCCCACGGCCGCGATGGATGTGGCGCCGAGACCGCCGACAAGGAAGACGGCGACGATGCCCTCGGTGCGTTGGAGGAGGCTGCTGACCGTGACCGGTAGAGCAAGGGTCAGAACGGACTTTCTGATCTGTGCCATGCGGGACGCCATGGCGGGCCATCCTAACAGGATGCTGAAAAATTCTGCCAGCGCCACGATTTGTCCCGCGTGAGGTGCGAGACATGCGAGAAAGTGGCGACGTGGACAGATTGGATTCCCACTTCGTCTAGCCCGTCTTGCTCGGCTATCCTGCTGGCTCGATAAATGTAAGTCTGTCCGATTATGGTCGTTTCATCATGACTGAACTCACCAATCTCGCCAGTTCCTCTTCTGAAGCTCCCACGCTTGTCAAAATCAAAATTCCTGTCAGGCCTTCAGTGCCATAAGCGTCTGTACCTCGAAGTCCATTATCCCTCTCTTGCGACTAAACCGGATGCGGCGACTCAAGCGATGCTTGATATGGGAACAGAAGTGGGGGAACTGGCCCGGAGTCGCTATCCCGGTGGCGCATTGGTGACAGCGGGCTATCGACAGACCGAGGCTGCGCTTGCGCAGACTGCCGCACTAATCCAGGATCTCACCGTGCCGGCCATCTTCGAAGCGGCGTTCTTGCACGGAGGGGTGTTGGTTCGCGCCGATATTCTGGAACGTCTACCAACTCCAGAGGGGCAACCGTATGGTTGGCGCCTGATCGAGGTCAAGTCCTCAACCAAGGTCAAAGGTGTGCATCTCGAAGATCTAGCGGTTCAAAGCGCAGTAATACTGGGTGCAGGGCTGACGCTCGTCTCGGTCTGTCTTATGCACATCAATACCGGATATCTGTATCGGGATGGGGCGATCGACCTGAAAGAGTTATTTGCGATTCAGGATCTGTCTGAGGCTGTGGCTCGACGACGGGCTGAGGTGTCTGAGCGGTTGGCCACGATGAATCGCATGTTGCTCCACACGCAACCCCCAGACGTTGAGCCGGACCGGCATTGTCATACGCCCTACGAGTGCCCGTTCTGGGAACATTGCACTAAAGACAAACCGGCCCGGTGGATTCATTACTTGCCGGGGTCGAAACACGTGGTCGGTCAATTGACTGAGATGGGGGTGGCGACGATTGACGAGATTCCAGACGGCACAAAGCTGTCGCAGGTTCAGCGTCGTGTGAAAGAGAATATCGAGTGGATATCCGAGAGACTCGGCCCTATGTTGAAAGCCGTGCAGTATCCTGTGCACCACCTCGATTTTGAAACGGTTATGTTAGCGGTGCCTCGATTCTCCGAGACGAGACCCTATCAAGCCCTCCCGGTTCAGTGGTCGAATCACATTGAGCAGGCAACCGGCGAGCTGAGCCATGAGGAGTTTCTGCACAAGGACGAGAGTGATCCCCGGAAGGTTCTGGCAGAAGCCTTGCTGGATTCTCTGAGAGACGGAGGGAGTATTTGTGTGTACTCACCCTATGAAAAATCTGTGATCGAGCAGTTGGCCGAGACTCTTCCTGCATTGCGAACCGCGCTACAGGCTCTGGTGAAGCGTATCTGGGATCTGCATCCGATCGTGCGCGATCATTACTATCATCCACGCTTTGAGGGCTCCTACTCACTGAAAGAGGTTCTTCCTGCTCTCGTCCCCTCACTCGCCTATGATGATTTGGCGATCAAAGAGGGAGGCCATGCCGCCAGTCAGTACTATCGGATGGTTTTCATCGAAACGGATTGGGTCGAGCGGGCGACGATTGAGGAAGCTTTGCTGCGGTACTGTGCGCGAGATACCCTGGCAATGGTCGAACTCAGGCGAGCGCTGAAGGAAAAGGCGGAGATGAAGGGCGCATGATGGCAGATGGAGAAAGACATGTGCCGTGCTTATCCGATTACCATGGTGATCAAGCCGCCGACATGAGCGAGTTTAGTTTGGCGGAGAGGGTGGGGATCGAACCCTCGGTCCCGTTGCCAGGACAGCAGTTTTCGAGACTGCCCCGGTGTGCAAATGCACAGTAAAAAAGCCGAAATCGTGCTGTGCGACTAGCAAATATGAAATCCATGCGCTATTCTTCTCTCCTCATGCTTCCCCTAGTTTCCCCTCATTTCCCCGTCTATTTCACAACATCTTTCACAACGTTTTTCATCTGGAGGAACAGATGATGGACACGTCTGAGATTTGTCCGGGCGGACGCGGCTGGAGCGTCTTCGCTACAGAGAAATCTCTACTCCTCCTCGTGCTGCTTCTCGCAGGCTGCACCAAAACGCTCACGGTCTATCCGTGCGAATATAGCGACACGTCAAAAATCATCGCGACTCCGTGCCTAGGACCCTGTACCCTGCCGGCCGAGCAACGCGGGCCGACGTATACGCGAGTAACGATTCCATATGCCGTCCTGATTCGAGATCAGCGGGGGGATGTGCAATGCCAGGAGGTCGAGCCGTGAGTGATAAGTCAGATTCTCGCGGGCACAATCACGGGCACAGATCGTAGAGTTAATCTTCCACTGGAGGAGAACATGATTAGAAGATCAGCCGCCCTCGGTCTTTGCGTTTGGATGTTCCTCCTTGGGCTCATACCGGGTCCCTTTATCCCATCGATGTCACGATGCGCGTTCGCCGATTCCTTCAACATAAAGCCCGGTGCCTGGGAGTTGACCTTGACCAGCGTAACAACCGGTATGCTGGTACCGCCCGAGATGCTGGAAAGGATGCCGCCAGAACGGCGGGCCAAACTTGAGGAAGCCATGCAGGCACGCTCAGGCGAACCCAAAACCCGGGTCCATCAAAAATGTATCACGCAAACAGACTTGGATGAGAACAACTTTATTAAGGGGGAAGGCGAGGGAGAAACTCAATGCGCGTCCAAGGTTGTCTCGAAGTCCCCCAGCAAACTCGTGATCGAACGAACATGCCCTGCGCCACGCACCGCAACCATACAGATATCAGTGGAAGCCAAGACGCCGAAGAACATCGTGGGCAGTATGGACGGAGCCGTAGGTGCAGGAAAGATTCACACGGACGTAAAGGGCCATTGGCTCGGTGCAAGCTGCGACGAGATCAAGAAATAACAAGGGCCGTTACGTTAATGCGGCACAGTCACGGGGACAAAAAATGAGCTTTTTATGGACAAGCAAGAGGGCGAAGAGAACGAAGTTGAACAAAGAGGAAGTGACGCTTCTTGAGGTCAAACCAAACGGGAAGCTCCTTCTTCTTGATAAGAGGCGACTGCTCGTGAACCCCGGCGACATCTCCCTCGCAGATGTTGGTCGCCCACATCACTTTTAGAGATCTCTGTTCCAAGAGATGGTCGTTGTTTCAATCTTCGAGTTAAGGACTTTCTTTCTTTTAATCTTACGGCGGATAGTCGGACCTCTCGTTAGTGCAACGCTACGCTCATCTCAGTGTGAGCCACAAGGCCCGCGCGATCGAAACCATCTGCGAACAATTTCACAATGCTATTCACAACACGCCGATTTCCGGGACCGTGGTTCAACTTGGAAACCAACGCGTAAGTGCATGATTTTTTGGCGGAGAGGGTGGGGATCGAACCCACGGTCCCGTTGCCAGGACAGCAGTTTTCGAGACTGCCCGATTCGGCCACTCTCGCACCTCTCCGCTTGGTAGAACTCAGCTCACGTCCGGGTAGGATTGTGGCGACTGTATCGCCATCGCGTTCGACTGTGGGCGAGCTTACCTGGGGGAGTATGATTTTTCAATCGGTTTTCTTCATTCGTTATGTTATCTGATCTTAAAGCTGCGTGGACACCAAGCCTATATAGCCCGATCCTTATTGAACATAGGCGACCCCGTTTACCCCCACCATTTGAATGCTTCCAAGCTGATCAATATTGACCAGAATGCGATCGACATCACATGGCATAAACTGGCTCTCAGTATAGGTGCCCGCTATTATTCTTTCGACGATTGTTCCATGCAATTTTAGTTTATTTGGGAATTGTCGTCGCGGAAACGCAAAACATGCTTTCGAATTTTCGCCAGTCGTACTACTCTGTCGCTGTGAGATGGCGATGAGGGGAGAATCAGTCTTCACCATCGCTGAATGCTGGTCTTATTCCTTTGAATTTCGATATGATAGCCCTTGCGATAGCATCGTCCATAGCGTGTCGCTGATAGAATGCCTGCTAGGCGTCTCCTTAGAGAGATAGGTCTAACCGTTGATGTCACAGCATCTGCCCCCGGCTCTTCACAATCTTGCTGAACTCTTCGAGGTTTGTTGTCGTCGAAAGCCGCAGGGACTCGCCTATGGCTTTGTTCGCGACACCCTGGAACTTGAGAGTCAGTTGACCTATGGCGAGCTCGAGCGCACGGTGCGCTCACTTACTGGTCATCTAGCGCGCAGGGCTCGACCAGGAACGAGAGTCCTCCTCCTTTACCCTCCGGGGATCGATGTCGTCTGCGCATTTTGGTCCTGTATTTGTGCAGGACTGGTTCCGGTTCCTTCTCCCGCTCCAGATCCCGTTAGGCGGAAGCACAGCCTGCCAAGGCTCCGCGCCATTATCGAAGATGCTCAGGTGTCGCTGGTGCTCACAACCTCCGGTATTGAGGCCGTGTCTTTGGAGCTTTCGGTCGCCAGGAATGGGAGCCAAGTCGAATGGATGGCTACAGATCGACCCTATGATCAAGTGGATGCAGTTGAATTGCCGCATCTCGAGAGAACTGCTCTCGCTTATTTGCAATATACCTCAGGATCGACGGCCACGCCTCGTGGTGTCATGATCAGTCATGGAAATGTGCTGGCTCATTGCAAGGCCATGAGTCTGGCCGGAAGAGTGTCGGACCATAGCCGGTCGCTCTGTTGGCTGCCGTATTTCCATGACTATGGCTTGCTGCATGGAATCATCGCCCCGTTCTATGCTGGCATCCCTGCCTATCTGATGTCACCCGTCACGTTTCTCAGGCGTCCGCTGCGTTGGCTTGAAGCGGTGTCTCGATTTTCCATCACGCACAGCGGCGGACCGAATTTTGCCTACGAGTCCTGTCTCCGGGCTGTCCGACAACAGCGCGAGTGGCAATCTGACTTGAGTACGTGGACGGTTGCAAGTTGCGGCGCGGAACCCGTCCATGCGGATACGGTTGAGAGGTTTTCCGAGACATTTGGACCATGGGGTTTCCGGCGAACGTCGTTTGCGCCGGCGTATGGACTCGCCGAAGCCACGCTGTTGGTGACGATGAAACAGACCGGAACCGAGCCGACGTTGTTGAAGATTGAGGCAGAGGCGTTGGTTGCCTCGATTGTCAAAGAGTCTTCCGCGTCAGAAAGAGGGACTCGGACATTGGTCGGATGCGGGGAGCCCCTCGAAGAGACACGTATACTGATTGTGAATCCTACGACCAAGAGCTCATGCCAGGCCGGTGAAGTGGGAGAGGTGTGGCTGGCCGGGGCGGGGATCGCCACCGGATACTGGGGGAGACCGGAAGAAAGTGAAACTACGTTCAAGGCCACTATTACCGAGTCAGGAGATGGACCGTATCTACGGACTGGCGATCTCGGATTCATTCACCGAGGCGAGCTGTTTCTAACCGGCCGGCTCAAAGACCTGATCATTGTGCGGGGGCGGAACTATTACCCTCACGATTTGGAGTGGACGGCCGAGCGAGCGCATCCGGGATTGCGTCGAGGATGTGGAGCGGCTTTCTCGGTTGAGGGCGAGACCGGAGAGCGTGTGGTGCTGGTCTACGAGATTGAGAAGAAATTATCCGAATCAGACATGTCGGAAGTGATGCGCTGTATCCGTCGCGCCGTGGCAGATGAGTATGAGCTAGAAGTCCACACGGTGGTGCTGGTGAAATCCGGGACGATTTCGAGGACCTCCAGCGGGAAAATTCAACGACATGCTTGTAGGGCGGAATTTGAGTCCGGACAGCTCGTCATATTCGGGACGAGTACGCTGGAAAAGACAGAAGAACAGTCGAACGTTCAGCTACTGGAGGAAACACCATTCACTCCGATCGAAACCAGGCTGGCTGATGTCTGGCAAGAGGTACTGGGAGGACCGCAGCCCCGGCGCAACACGAATTTCTTCATGTGCGGGGGCAATTCCCTACTTGTTGCTCAATTCGTGGCACGAATATTTGATGTGTTCCGCGTCGAACTCTCTCTCAGTGTTGTATTTGAATGTCCGACATTTTCCGCTCTGGCCACTCGTGTCGGTCAACTCAGCAGCATGAGCGGAACGGAGACGGCCGTTGAAGGGCTTGGATTCTCAGGCGGCAACGGACTGCAGATTTCTCTCGTGCCGCTATCCCCTAGGGCAAGACAAGGCAGGATGCCTCTCAGTTTTGCACAGCAGCGACTGTGGTTCTTGGAGCAGGTTCATCCTGGCAGCTCGATTAATCATATCTCCATGGGTGTGCATGTACAGGGTCCTCTCAATCCCGAGACGCTCACGCGGTCGATGCAGGAAATCATCCATCGACACGAGATTCTTCGAACCAGATTTGGATCGGAGAGGGGCGAGGGATTCGCGGAGGTATCCGATGAGGCGGTCCTCACGATGAGACAGCATGATCTCCTTGCCTTGAATCAGGCAGAGCAAGAGATTGAGGTCAGGAAGTCTTTACGAACGGAGGCCAGCCAACCGTTTGATTTCGGGACGGGGCCATTGTTCAGGGTCGCGTTGGTCGCGCTTCAAGAGGATCAACATGTCCTGGTGCTGACATTCCACCGCCTCATAGCGGATGGGTGGTCTCTTCGCATCTTCTGCAAAGAGTTGGCTCTTCTCTACGAAGCCGGTGGCGATGTCCAAGGGGCTCGACTAGCGAAGCTAAATTTCCAGTATGCAGACTATGCGAATTGGAAAAAGGAGAGACTCGATCAAGGCCTTCGTGAGGTGCAACGAGAATACTGGGTCGGACAATTGAGCGACGCCAGCCCGCCAGTCGAACTGCCGGCCGATCGTCCGCGACCGCGCATGCGGACATTTGAGGGAGGCGTGCGGTCACAATCTCTCCATCCCGGACTTGCAGCAGCCTTGGATAGGTTCTGCCAACAGCAGGGTGTGACCACATTCATGGTGGTATATGCCGTTTTTGTGACATGGCTGCATCGTTACACACAAGAGTCGGATATCGTGGTCGGATCAGTGGCGGCCGGCAGGCGCCGTGTCGAGCTCGAGGATGTGATCGGGTACTGTGTGAATACAGTGGCGTTACGCTCTCATTTCTCAGACGGACTTACTGGACATGCCTTATTGAAGCAGGTACGCCGTATCGTGATAGATGCCTATGATCATCACGAACTGCCGTTTGAAGAAGTGATCGAGGCGCTGGCAATACGACGTGAGGGGATGCTTTCCCCTCTGTTCAACGTGATGCTTGTACTTGAAGACGACCCATTGCCAGCGTTCAAAATCAGAGGCCTTGAAGTGACCCATCTTCCCTGGGAGCCGACCATGTCGGAGTTCGACTTGGTTTTGATGGTCGTGAATAAGAATCAGGGGTTGGAATTGGCGTTGCTCTACAATGCCACGATTTTTCATGACTCGACGGTCAGTCGCATGTTGGGACAGATCGAGACGCTCCTTGGAGAATTGATCAAAAAACCTGAGGCTCGTCTTGGCAAGCTATCGTTACTCACGTCGGAGGAGCGTCGGCAGATTCTCCTGGAATGGAACCGAACAAACGTTCCTGTTCCGCATTCTGCCGGTATCCATGCTCTGATCGAGGCACAGGTTGAGCGGACCCCCGATGCAATCGCCGTCATCTGTGGAGACGAGTCCCTCAGCTACCGGGAGTTGAACCGACGAGCGAACCGAGTTGCCCGTGCCTTGCAGAAGTTAGGGGTATGTGCCGATCTGCCGGTGGGCCTCTGCGTCGAGCGCTCGGTAGAAGGTATCGTGGCTCTCCTGGGCATTCTCAAGGCGGGGGGGGGCTATGTTCCCTTGGATCCGTCCTTTCCCGATCACCGCCTCCGGCTCATGCTGGATGATGCGAAGGTTTCTATCGTGGTGACGCAGAGGCATCTTCGCAGCCATTTGCACAGCTACGGAGGCCAGGTATGTGATGTGGAGACACTCTGTGACCCCACTGTAAGCGGAGAGGCCGAGAATCTAGCGACCCCCATTCTCCCTGATCACCTTGCCTATATCATGTACACCTCGGGGTCGACCGGGAGGCCCAAAGGTGTGGCAGTGACGCATCGAAATCTTGTCGTCTCTCTTAGTGCCAGACTTCACTATTATCCGGAGCAGGTGTCCCGATTCTTGCTGACCTTCTCCCTGGCTTTTGATGGATCCGTAACGGGTATCTTCTGGACCTTGTTGCAGGGGGGGCAATTGGTCATTCCCTCTGAGGCCGTCCATCGCGATCCCACAGCGCTTGCTGCGCTCGTCGAAGATCACCGCATCTCCCATGTTGTGTGGGTTCCTTCTTTATACAATGCTGTGCTCGGTGAGGCGGTGAATACACAGTTGGAATCACTTCGCATCGTCATTACCGCCGGGGAGAGCCTTCCTCTTGAACTCGTCCGATCACACTACCAGCTACTGCCTCATGCCACGTTGTACAACGAATATGGGCCGACGGAAGCTACAGTCTGGTGTAGCGTGTATCAAACGACACGCGAGGAAGCAGGAGCCCGAGTGCCGATCGGAAAACCGATCAACAATATGCAGCTCTATGTGCTGGACGCGGATCTGGAGCCGGTTCCCGTTGGCGTACCAGGGGAGCTGTATGTAGCGGGGGATTGTCTGGCTCGCGGGTATATAAATCAGCCGCAGCTGACCCATGAGCGGTTTCTCGCGCACCCCCACGTGCCTGATGCCAGGTTGTATCGGACTGGAGACCGGGCTCGCTACCGCGAGGACGGCAATGTGGAGTTTCTTGGGCGGGTGGATCAGCAGGTCAAGCTGCGTGGGTATCGGATCGAATTGGGTGAAGTCGAATATGTGTTGAGTAACGCTCCTGGCGTATATCAGGCTGCGGTTCTGCTTCGACAGGATAAGCCGGAGCAGCAACGGTTGGTGGGCTATGTGACCGGCCAGCCTGAACTCAAAGCGATGCTCGATCAGATTCGGAGTTATGTCGTGGCCCGATTGCCCCAATATATGGTGCCGTCCGTCATCCTGTGGGTGGAGGTGATGCCACTCACTGCGACAGGAAAAATCAATCGAAGTGCCCTTCCTGTGCCGGAAGAGATCGCAGGCCGGGCGGCAGTCCAGGATTGCTCCGAGGAATCAGGTAGAAGAGGCGTTGGCCGAGCTGTGGAAGTCTGTTCTTGGTGTACCAGATGCTGGTATCCATGACAATTTCTTCGAGCGAGGAGGCCATTCTCTTTTGGCCACCCAGCTTGTCTCCCGGATGCGTGAGGTCTTCGATGTTGAAGTTCCGCTACGGGTGCTCTTTGAGCGACCGACTATCGTGAGTTTGGCCGAAGAAGTCACGCGTTTGCGCCGTGGGGAGCAGAAGGCTTCAAAGATTCCGCCGATCGTTCAGGTGCCCCGAGATCAGCCCCTGCCCCTTTCCTATTCTCAGCAACGCATGTGGCTCATGTATCGGCTGGCTCCTGAAGGCACGGCGTATAACATGCCGTTTGCCTCGCGACAGATGGGACCACTCAACAAATCGGCCCTTCGGTCTACGATTGACGCCATCTGTAGCCGTCATGAGGCGTTCAGGACGACCTTCGCGATGACGGGTGAGGGACCGGTCCAAATCGTCAGCCCCTTCCGGCCTCCTCATTGGGTTGAAGTTGATCTCTCACGGCTGCCGGAGGAACAGCGACGGCGGGAGGCGGCCAGGCTTGTGGAGCAGGAAGCGAACCAGCCGTTTGATCTTGAGAAGGGGCCCTTGGCAAGGTTCTTATTGATTGAGGTCGAGCCCGAGGATCATGTGCTGGTGCTCACGATGCACCATATCATCGGAGACCAGTGGTCGTTCGGGGTGATCGGGAGTGAGTTTGCATTGTTCTACAACGCGTTCTGCAAAGGAGAGACTCCTTCTGCCACGCCGGTGCCCCTTCAGTATGCCGACTATGCAGTTTGGCAGCGGCGCTGTCTCACCGACGATTGGCTCAGCACACAGTTGGATTATTGGCAGAAGAGGCTGGCAGGACTTTCCAGGCTCTCGTTGCCGACTGACTATCCCCGGCCGCTGGTGCAAACGTTTAACGGTTCGCATTGTATGCTGGAGTTGCCGGCCTCGTTGATCGAACGACTGAAGCAGTTCAGCGCGGAGCGAAATGCGACGGTGTTCATGACCCTGCTGGCCTGTTTCCAGATCCTCTTGAGTCGATATTCAGGCCAAAGCGACGTCGCCGTGGGCTCTCCTATTGCGAACCGGACTCAATCCGCGGTCGAATCCATCATTGGTTCGTTTGTCAATACGTTGGTGTTACGTACCGATCTCTCCGGCAATCCCACGTTCGAAGAGATGCTGGAGCGAGTCCGCGAAACTGCGTTAGGGGCCTATACAAATCAGGATTTCCCGTTCGATAAGTTGGTGGAAACTTTGCACTCAAATCGCGACCTCAGCTCTGCCCCGCTGGTGCAAGTGCTCTTCAATTTAGCGAATGCTCCCATCGGGGAGATCAACGTCCACGGTTTGAGTTGGGTGCCGTTTGAGGTGGACACGGCAGCCGCGCAGTTTGACTTAAGCCTGACGATTGAAACAGAGATTGCCCGCAAAGCCTACTTGACGTTCAATACCGACCTCTTTATGCCTCAGACAGCCGAGCGGATGTTGGGACAGTACAAAGTCCTGCTCCATAGCGCGTTGGCAAATCCCACAGCCAGGCTTTCTGAGCTCTCAATGCTCACGGCATCTGAGCGCACCCAGCTGTTGCAGGACTGGAATCGAACGCAAAAAGACTACCCGCTGTTCGAATGTTTTCCTCAGATGTTTGAAGAACAAGTGGGAAGGACGCCTGATGCCGTAGCCTTGTCGATGGGGCGAGAGGCATTACGCTACAGAGATCTCAATGCCAGGGCCAATCAACTGGCACGCCGTCTCCGATCTCTTGATGTCCGGCCTGGCGTGGTGGTGGGCATTTGTCTCGAGCGGTCATTGGAGATGGTCATTGCTCTGATGGCCGTTCTCAAAGCTGGCGGGGCCTATGTCCCTCTCGATCCTGAATATCCCCGCGACCGGCTTCGGTTTATGGCAGAGGATGCAGAAGTTGCGATCGTGCTCACGTCCATAGGTCTTTCCGATCGATTTGATTCTCGGGCCTGCCGCATCCTGTGTCTTGATCAGGAGCAGAAGAGGATTGCACAGGAGGTCGACCATAATCTTCCGCCGACTGCGACCTCTCAAGACTTGGCCTACATCCTCTACACTTCGGGATCGACCGGACAGCCTAAGGGGGTGGAAATCCCTCACCGGGCGCTTGTGAACTTCCTGTGTTCGATGCGGCAGGAGCCGGGATGTTCTGCTGAGGATGTGATGGTATCCGTGACGACGCTGTCCTTCGATATCGCCGGGTTGGAGTTGTATGTGCCGTTACTGGTGGGGGCCCGTGTAGAGATCGTCAGGCGAGCCGTTGCGATGGATGGATGGAAATTACGGATACTTTGTGAGGCTGTGCGGCCGACAATCATGCAAGCGACCCCTGCGACATGGCGACTGTTAATTGAGGCGGGATGGCTGGGCAGCGATAGGTTGACGGTGCTTTGCGGAGGGGAGGCCCTTCCACCGGACCTTGCGGCAGCATTGCTGGATCGTAGCGGCGCCTTGTGGAATATGTATGGTCCGACTGAAACTACGATTTGGTCTGCGATCGAGAGAATCGAACGGGCGGATCAGGAGATTACCATTGGGCGTCCGATCGCCAATACGGAAATGTATATCCTGGATCAGTTCCTGCAGCCGGTTCCCGTGGGAGTTTCCGGGGAACTATATATTGGAGGCCATGGGCTAGCCAGAGGATATCGGAGGCGGCCCGAGCTCACGCAAGAACGATTCGTTCCCCATCCATTCTCGAAGGCGCCTCACGCGAAATTGTATCGAACGGGGGATCTGGTCCGCTATCGCCCAGATGGACGCATCGTGCATCTCGGTCGGTTGGATCATCAGGTCAAGATCAGAGGGTTCAGAATCGAATTGGGTGAGATCGAGGCGGTGCTGAGCCGCCATCCCGCCGTTCGTCAGGCGGTGGTGACAGCACGGGAGGACCAGCAAGGTCTCAAGCAGCTGGCGGCCTATTTGGTGTGTCAGGAGGGGCAAATACCAAGCTCGACAGAACTTCGCGCATTTGTACGGACGGCGCTTCCCGATTATATGACGCCTCCCTACTTTGTGTTTCTGGAGGCGATGCCTTTGACGGCCAATGGCAAAGTTGACGTGCGGGCGTTACCTGCTCCGGCCCCCTCTCTCTCAGACGGGCCAGCTCACGTTGGGCCGCGCGATCGGGTGGAAATCCAACTGGCGGCCTTGTGGCAGCAGGTGCTGGAAGTCCCGAAGATTGGGATTCATGACAACTTCTTCGATCTCGGTGGCCATTCCCTCAAGGCGGCCCAACTCTTTTTTCTTCTCGAGCAGGTGTATGGCAGGAACCTGCCGCTCGCCACGCTGTTTCAAGCGCCGACCATTGCAGAGTTAGCTTCGGTCCTTTCACGCGAACAGTGGGTGCCGCCATGGCAATCGCTGGTGGCGATTCAGCCGAGCGGGGCAGCAATCCCGATCTTCATGGTGCCGGGAGTGGGGGGGAATGTTTTGGTCTTTGCCAAGTTGGCGAAGCTGTTGGGCCCGGATCAGCCGTTCTATGGATTACAGGCGCGAGGATTGGATGGGAAAGAAACGCCGTTTATTTCGGTGCCGGAGATGGCGCGACATTACATCGCTGAAATCCTCGCACTTCGCCCACAAGGGCCGTACGTACTGCTTGGCATTTGTACCGGGGGGCTGATTGCCTATGAGATGGCTCAGCAGTTATGTGAGCAGGGAAAAGCCGTCACCTTGGTTGTGATGGATACCTGGCATCCGGCTTCGTATCGCCCTCATCGTAATAAATGGCCGCTGAGACTCTGGTTGCCGCTATTTATTGTGTGGAAGACGATGGGAAATATTCATACGCTCCTCCGCATGCCGATGAAAGACTGGGGACCTTTCATCCAGCGCAAGAGAGAGAGCCTCTTTTCCTTTTTGCGCAGACAGACCACTGAGGATGAACTCTTTGTTGAGTTTCAGGTCGAACGAGTGATGCAATCGACCCGCAAAGCGGTGGCCCGCTATGTGGTGCGCAAATATCCCGGACGTATTCTCAATATCATTGCTTCGAAACGGAACGTGGCTGAGACGGTGGTAGATACCAGATCTGTCTGGGGAGAGTTTGGTGGCGGAGGGAGTCAGACTGTTCATATCGCTGCCGCTGATTCAGGGCTTCTCCTTACCTCGCCACATGTCGAAGAAGTGTCCGGGCGTCTCCAGGACTTCCTTGCCGTTGATGCTCAAGACGAGACAGCCCGCGACCTCCGCACTCGCGATACGAGTGTGTAATTCCCATCTCCTTCCTTTGTGAACGTGAGGGCGGTCGGCGATGCCATTCAGACGATTTCTTCGCTTCGTTGTGCAGCGTTCGAGAACCATGACCTGGCTCATGGTCTGTGCCGGTCTTATGTCAGGGCTCTTGAGCGCCGGGGTTTTGGCGCTCATTAACCACGTACTACATCATCCCTCCGACCATTCACTCCTCGTGGTGCTGGGGTTTGTCGTTCTCGTTGCCGGGAAGCTACTATCAAACCTGTGGACCCAGCTCCTGCTCGTCCGATTCTCACAAGACACGATTTTAGATCTCTCCTTGTCGCTCTGTTCGAAGATCGTGCGGGCTCCGTTACGTCGTTCCGAGCAGCGGGGCGCCGCCAATATCCTCGTCACCCTGACGGATGACGTCAGTTGGGTTACCTGGGCGATCCAATGTTTTCCCCAGTTGATCATGAATGCGGCCGTCGTGCTGGGTTGCGGGTTCTACCTTGCCTGGCTGTCGTGGGGCGCGTTTCTGGGAGTGGTCGGAGTCACTGTGCTTGGTGCCCTGGGTTATCAGTGGCTACACACCAGCGCGTTCAGCGTCATTTATGCAGCCCGCGAGGCCAGGGCTGAGTTGTTTCGACACTTTCGCTCCCTCACGGATGGGCTGAAGGAGTTGTTGATGCATCGGGCGCGGCGGCAGGAATTTGTGAACCAGGAAGTGCGAAAGGCGGCGGAATCGTATCGGCAAACGAATTTGGAAGCCACTCGGAGGCATGCTCTGGCGGAGGCCTGGACGCAGGTCTCGTTTTATTCACTCATTGGCTTGATAGTCTTTCTGTTCCCATCTGTGGTGACGGTGTCTTCCGAGGCCCTGACAGGGTATGTGGTGGCCGTTCTCTATATGATGGGTCCTATCTGGGGCATTATTGGGGCGTTGCCAACAGTCGAACGGGGCCAGGTGGCTTTGGAGAATATTGAACGATTGGGCGTGTCTCTGGACGTTGGCCAAGAGAACGACCAGACGTTAGAATTGGCAGGTCTTGAGGATGGGATCCCTCCTATTGTGCAGTTGGACGACGTCGTATTTTCGTACGACCAGGAGAAAGGAGTGGAAGGGCCATTCACGCTTGGTCCAATCAGTTTAGAGTTGCATCCTGGAGAACTGGCGTTTGTCATCGGAGGGAATGGGAGCGGAAAGTCTACCTTCGTGAAAGTCCTCGCGGGGCTGTATCAGCCCCTACAGGGGAACATGACGCTGGCCGGCACGATGATCACCGATGCAAATCGGGAGTGGTACCGTGAACATTTCTCTGTCGTATTTTCAGACTTTCACGTCTTTAATAAACTTCTGGGCCAGTCGGACTCACAGGCCGAGAGACTTGTGCCTCAATACTTGCGATTGCTGCACATGGATCAGAAGGTTACAGTGCATGAACGCACCTTCTCGACCCTCGACCTTTCGCAGGGACAGCGAAAACGGCTGGCGCTTGTCACGGCCTACTTAGAGGATCGTCCGATCTATGTATTCGATGAATGGGCGGCGGATCAAGATCCACAGTACAAGGAGATCTTTTACAAAACATTGCTTCCGGACCTACGTGAGAGGGGGAAATTGGTGGTCGTCATCACTCACGACGACCGGTATTTTCATCTCGGCAATCAGGTCATTAAATTGGAAGACGGCAAGGTTGTGGAGTATTTGAAGACCGGGGTAGGCGGTCATCGACCGTAAAATGGTCCCATTGATGTCGAATGTCTGTATCAAGGACGACGATGTGCTGATTCCGTTTCACTCGATAGAGTATCTCACAGGTAACGAAAGGCCGGGTCACCCCGGCCTCGGAATGAAGGCCGTTCATCTCTGGGGAATTGAGCTCGACGGGTCACCACGCTGTCTGCAGCGATGCGCGCAGTGGTTAGACGATGAGGAACAACAGCAGGGCCGCGCGCTTGATTCGAGAGGAGGACCGACAGCGTTACATGCTTGCGCACGGAGCTCTCAGAGCGGTGCTCAGCCGATATCTTGAGATCGGCCCAGATGTGGTATCGCTATATCGCAGTGAAGCAGGGAAGCCTTCCTTGACGGGAGAGTCACGAGGTCAGCCTGCGATTACGTTCAATATGTCCCATGCGCATGGCCGTGCGCTCATAGCCGTCTCAAAGGGGCAAGAGGTGGGGGTTGATCTCGAACGAATCCGTTCGGACATAGAGATTGCGAAACTTTCCGAGCGTTACTTTGCTCCCTCCGAACACGCCACGATCATGCAGTCGACTCACGAGCAGCGTGCCGCGAGATTCTTCCGCTATTGGGTTTCAAAAGAGGCGGTACTCAAGGCGCAAGGCCTCGGACTCCAGGCGTTGAGCCAGTGCGAGATTCTCTTGGGAGCGGACGGAGTCGGTGCAGATGTTCTGGTTCCAATGGGTTCTCCGCTCCAAAACAACTGGAAGGTTCGCCTCCTTTCTTGTGGCGAAGGATGGGAAGGTGCGGTGGCCGCTCAGGGGATGGACTGGGTCGTGCAGTGCGGTCTCGTGAGGTAAGATCGTTCGGCCCTCCTATTGAGTTGAAAGCGGATTTGTCGATAGTGAAGCCTCGCGGAGCTGTTTGAAAAACCTCTGAATGAGCGCCTGACTCTCCTGTTCGAGGACCCCGCCGGTCACGGCGACCTGGTGGTTCAGCCTCGGTTCTGACGGCAGGTTGAATACCGATCCGCAGGCGCCGGCTTTCGGATCATATGCCCCAAAGACGACTCGGGATACCCTCGCCAGGATAATGGCACCGATACACATCGAGCAGGGCTCGACAGTCACGTAAAGGGTCGTGTCGGTCAATCGCCATGTGCCAAGCATGGTCGCTGCGGCACGGATTGCAATGATCTCTGCATGGGCCGTGGGATCCTGCCAGAGTTCACGATAATTGTGCGCCTGGGCAAGAATCTGGTCCCCACGCACCACTACCGCTGCGATCGGCACCTCACCGATCACTGGTGCGCGCGCGGCTTCCTCCAATGCGATTCGCATGAAGGCCCGATCCCGATCGTGTTCATCTGTCGGCACGATGACCATCCTTTCCGATGGATGAGGCAGGGCGGTGGGTGCTTGTTGCAAGGCATCGTAACATGGTCGATGAAAGGGGAGAAGGGGCGGTCGTGACATGTAGGCGAGGAGAGGTCAAACCTTGTGTACTGATTGGCTTACGAACGACTCAAGAGATACATGGGTCCGGTCGGTTGCGAGCGGCCGCCTGACGGCTCCAGGCTGACGGCAAAGGTCTTTGCATCCATGAAGCTCGGTACCTTCTTGACCAATAGGTGAGCGGTTTCTCCGCGATCCATGTGAAAGGTCCCGATGTTCAAGGGTTTGTCGTGAATGGCCCATAGCTGATAGGTCGTGCCGGCGGGACATTCAGGCAGGTTCACGGAGTAGAGCCAGACTTTTTGGGTTCGAGAATCGTACAGCAGGAATCCTGCGGCCCGTTTCGCCATGTCCGATCCGGTGAGGGACACCACTTTGGCGTTCGGAATTCGAAGGAGTGTGGCCAGTTCGTCCTGCGGTATCCCGCCGGGGCGAGCGCCGGCTCGCTGGCTTAGTTGAACACGAGTCTCTTCCAGCTCGGCTTCGCGCTGGGCCAGTTGTTCCTTAGCTTCTGCGGCTTCGTTCATTCGCTGCTGCATTTCGTTGCGTAATTCGGCGAGGGCTTTGGCCTGGTCGCCGACCTCACGATGCAGACCGGCAAGCTTCGTTGACTTTTCCTGAAGTGATGCTTCGAGCTGCTGAATGTTCGATGTGTCGGCGGAACGTTGCGCTGCAATGTTCCACACCAGATATCCGCCGATACCCACGATCAGGAGCGTCGCCAGACCGATGGCCCATGGTAGCGACAACGATCGGGCAGGGGCGACGGGAGGAAAGAGGTGGTTCATCCATTCGCCAGGTTCCAGGCTCGGTCGTGCCGGTTCTTTCGGTGCTGCTTCAGCCGGAATCGGTGCGGGGTTCCGTCCTGCCATGATCGTGGCTTTGAGAGAGCGTGGAGGCTTGGTCGGACTGAGACCGAGCGGGAGCAGAGCGGCGACGGATTGATAGTCCTTCAGTGCACCGTGACAGGAGGCGCAGCCGGAGAGTAAATGGGCTTCCAGCGCCTGTCGCTCGGTCCGGTCCAGCGCGCCCGCGGCATACAACGGGACCGATTCTTCAAGTTCTTCATGCGTCATCGGAGATCACCATGGTTCCACCACTGTTGGAGTCCATCCCGGAGCTTGGACATCCCAAGTTTGATCCGTGTTTTGACGGTTCCGAGCGGCTGGTTCAGCCGCTCGGCGATCTCGGCATGGGAGAGTCCCTCATAGTATGCGAGTTCAATCGCTTGTTGCTGCGCCTGGGGTAATCCAGCCACAGCTGCTCCGACCGCCATACGCAGTTCTTGATCGGCCTGCGTCTCAAACGGGCTCGGACCATGGTCGGCCACCTGCGCGGCTGTTCCTTCCTCCATCGAGTTCGTGGATCGATAGCCTCGTGCAGCCCTGGTCCGTAGCCGGTCGATAGCCCGACTTCTGGTGAGAGTGACCAACCATGCGACCGGCGTCCCACGTCCCACGTCATAACGGGAGACCTTCCGCCAGACTTCTAAATAGACATCCTGCAGGAGCTCCGCTGCTTCCTCGTGATTCCCCAGGATTCTGACCGCCAACGTGAACAACAGCGTGCTCGAATGGTCATAGAGTTGGCTGAACGCCTGTTGATCGCCCTTGACCACCCGGGCTAACAAGGTTGGATCGATCATCGAGGTGGCGTGCCGTGAGGGTTTATCCATAGAGAAAGGGAGCGAGTCGAGGGAAACCAGGATCGCCTCATGTCCGCCGCAACTATAACATCCTACGGAGGGAACGGGCAAAAGGATGTGTGTTTCATGCCTTGGAAGCCGATGCAGTTTCTGTCGCGTGCAATGGGTTGCTGGAACGGCTCAGCGCGTCATTCCGTGGTGAAGTGATGCTCATCGCAGCACTGCCGAACCAACGGCTCCAGGCCGGCGTCCCGGAGAGATTGGCGGAGCAGGAGCGACCCCGTAGGCGGGTCGTATTGTGCCAATCCCAATGGTCCCAGCCGGATTATGTAGCGCGTCTGTCTCTGTCCGTTGGAAGCCGCAAGGCGTCTTACGGTTTGAGGGAGCATTCCCAATGAGACCGAGGCAATCTTGGAGTGAGAGGGAAGAGACTGGAGCGGTCCAGGAGTCAAAACATCAACCGTGGCTGTCCACCGGAGCAGTGTGGCTAGCATATGCTGGACGACCGAGAGTTTCGCAAGGAAACGAATATTCCAGATGACTGACTGGACGACCACAGCCAGAACGCGATTCTTGAGGTTGGTCGATGCTGCCATGGCCGAAGACATCGGTGGGCTTTGGGCGAGAGCAACGTACGTTCCCTCGCGCATCACTCCCGTGACCACTCCGATCACAGAGCCTGGCTGAATGACTTCGCAGGCGCCATGTGTCGCGTCGCCTTTCGTCGAGAGGGTGCCGTGGGCATCAATGGCGGTGATACGGTGGCAGACGAGCATGGTGTCGTTCCGGAATACCACGATCATGCCCACGGTAAGGGAGGTCGGAGGGCTCAGTTCAAGTCTGTCGCCCTCTTGAATCGTCGGCGTCATGCTCGATGACACGATACGAGGTACGATCATGCTGTTCAGGAGAGGCAGATGAAGTTCGTCCGGTAAATCCTGCAGAGAAAAACGACCATCCAAGGTGAGAGGAGGTAAGAGGTGAATCATGAGGTCGTCCGTGCAGTGTGTTCAGTGACGAGGCGGATCAGCATGCGGGCAATCAAGATGTTTCCCGCTCTTGCCAGTTGCCACCATCTAGTGATTCTAGTGTGCCAGGGTCGCTTCACACTCTTATTCCCGTAGCGATAGGTGAGGAAGAGCGTTGATGGGAAAAGGATGCGGCGGAGCCAGGGAAGCCTTTGCCCCGGTGGCTGTGTGATCCATAATAAAAAGTGTCCGAGTTCGGGGAGAGGTTGGGCCGTCACCAATCGTCGGAAAAGAAACTCCAGTGCCTGTTCAGCCAAAGTCGATGGCGCGAGTTGCTGGATCACGGTAACTGGAATTCCAGCTGTTGAGCTCGACCGTGTCAGCTGGCGCAGGCCATGGTAGAAAGGAATCTTGAGGTGGCGTCGCTTCGCCTCCTCAACAAGGGCGGGCCAGTGGAGCGGTTCCTTCTCGATCAGCAGCCGGAGATCGGTGAAAAAGGAAGGGGAGAGGTATCCTCGGTGAACAACTGCGTAGGCGGTCAGATAGAGCAGCAGGTCGTCAGAGGCCAGTTGCTTGACCGTCAGCTGACCGAGCGGTCGAGTTCTAGCCCTTGCCCATAGCGCTCCAAGTCCCTCGTCATCGAGATACCAGACCTTCGAGACCAGATCTAGAGAGAGTGTGGATTGAGGCGAACAATAGGCCGGGTTGCCGTCGATCTGTTGTGCGAATCCGGTCTCCATCAGCAACCGATGAATGGCGGGAAGGTCTTGCTCATGGACCAACAGATCTACATCGGAGAGGGGCCTCGTCCCGCGCACCCCGTAGAGGCGTGAGAGGAGATCAGCCCCTTTCAGGACGATACAATCAATGCCCTGTCGATGGAATATCTGGCCGATGCCTTCCCACTCATCGAGTAGGCGTTTGTTGATCAGGCTGACGTTGGCATAGATGTCAGCGAGGTCGTCGAGGGTCGAGGAGAGCATAAGTGCGATCCTCCAATTGCGCCCACTCCTTATAGTGCGGGAGGCACGAACTCATATCTCCGGTTTCCAGCCACGCGTCACTCCGGCCCAGACGGCAGTGGGAACGCACCTCACAGGTTGGGCATTCGTATCGGTGGCTCGGGTGCGCCTGGTCGACGGTCTGCTTGAGAATGTTCCAGCCTTCTTTTACCGTGCCGGTGCGGAGATCATAGCGAGGAATAGGGAACGCGGTGCAGAGATTCATTTCACCATAGGGAGTGATCGCAAATCGACTCTGTCCGCAGGCGCATTCGATGAAAGACTGGTCGCCTGAACA
The DNA here is from genome assembly GCA_963729585.1 of Nitrospirota bacterium. Lineage (GTDB taxonomy): Bacteria > Nitrospirota > Nitrospiria > Nitrospirales > Nitrospiraceae > Palsa-1315. The sequence goes on along the minus strand of CAVSOJ010000025.1, from coordinate 203,864 downwards.
GGATTCCTCTGGATCTGATGTCCACTTGAGAGAGAGCATCTCCTGATCGATCCGGGCTTTTTCCTCAGCAGGGAGGCGATAACGTAATGGCGCTCGATCGCCGGTGATGGTGGTCATGATCTCCAGACAATATTGGAACTTCATGTGCAGGGATTCCACCAGTTGCCGGCAGGCCTGAATCTGCCCGCAATTGATGGTTGTTACCGGCATCCGGACGACGACAGGCAGCGAGGCTGTGGCAAGATTGAGCAGGCCCCGTCGAAACTGTCCATAGGATCCTGGAACCGCGGTCATCCTCTCATAGACCGTTTCTGTGGCACCATAGATCGAGACGTTGATCTGACTGACACCGGCCTCATGGAGAAGGTCGGTGAATGACGTGGTGATGCGGGTGGCATTGGTCATGAGGTGAATCATCAATCCTCGCTGACGCGCATATCGGAGAATATCACCGATGTCCGGGCGCACGCTCGGTTCGCCACCGGTGAAGGTCACGGTGAGCACCCCGAGATCGGCGATCTGACTCAAGAGTGCAAAAATTTCGGAGGTCGTGAGCTCATGAGGCAGGGCACGATGGGTAGGGTTATAGCAATGGACACATCGCAGATTGCAGCCGTAGGTCAGTTCGAAGGTGACACCTTCCGGCTGGCGAGAGGCAGCCGCTTTAGCCGAGAGCAATCCTAGGAACTTGTCGGCGTCCAGCTTTTTCATGGTGCCACCAGTGCTGTCCGTGTCAGCTGGTTCTGGATGTAATCGACGACGTCCGGGTGTTTTGCAAATGCGAGTCGTTGGCAGGGAACATGAGCGATCAGGTCGCTTAAGAATGCCAGCGTGGACTCCATGGCAGCGCGATCCCAATGTGGAAGGAAACATTGGGGGAGGATAAGCGCCAGCACCGCACTGGGAGCCAGACTCTCAATCTGGTGCTGTAATCCATGACGAATGCAAAACAGTTCCGTCAGGAGTCCCGATTCGTTCTTGGCATAGGCACCGCTGCCAACCCATGGCGTCCCGTGTATGACAAAGAACGCTCCGCTTTTGCGGATGATCATGCGCTCATCGCTCAGCACAGATGCGCCATAGGTGTCGAAGAATTCCGACAGCGTGGATTTGCCGGCGCCTGAGGCCCCCGTGAAAATGTATCCGCCTGTAAGTGAAAGAACCCCTGCCGAGTGGAGCAAAAGGCCTCCCTCTCTTGCGAGTCTGGTCAACAGACAGACTTCGACAATAGGATTGAGGATTTTCATCGGAACCCAGCCGTGCACCACCCCCATCTTTTCCGAACGTGTCCACACCTCGACGTGAGAAAAGTTTTCGGTGATGAGCGCACGGGCACAAGGTTGATGGGTCTTGGTATCCAAAGACTCCAACAGTAATCCCGCCCCAGTCTCATACAGACGCCAGAGGCCGTGGCAGGCATCGAAGTGAAGTGGTCCATGCGAAAGGTTTGGGAGTTCCTCGACAATGGTTATGACGAAATCGATGTCCGGGTGGTGGTCGGAATGGTCGAGGAAGGAACCAAATGGATGCAGTGGCCAGCTGATGAATGGATGGTCCAGGGCCTCCGTCAGCCTGATTCGATAACCGGAAATGTGAAGATCGATTCTCATCATCTGTCGATTTTTCAGGAAGCGCGTGCGCCGCTATCAGAGCTGCCAGCGGCACTCGCATTCTTACAGAAGTTGCCACCTGCGCGGCAGCGTTGGCCGCCTCCGTTTGATGCGGTCTTAGCCAGGAGACTACAGACGCTCAAGATGGCCTGCTCTTGGCTCAGCTCGACGCGAAAGACCTGCGGCTGGCTGGACGGTTTTTTCTCAGTCATGATGCGTCCCTACGTCCTCGCGCGTTCTGTGCAAGGGGTGAATCAGCGTCTGATGCAGCGTCGATTGTGCCCGCTCAAGAGCCACGTCACAATCATAGGGGATCGGATCTTCGGCTGCGCCACGTTCCCAGCGCGCGTCCGATGGCTTCTTGTCGCAAAATGTATGGACTTCGCAGCTGCGGCAAGGTGAGTCCCCCACGTACCGTAACCCTCGGATCTCTCGGAACAGTGTCTCGATAGCGTCAGCAAGTGGGTATGCGCGAAGTGACACCCGCCGTTCGTATTGGAGCGTACAGGTACCGAGTTCGCCCCAGGCATTGATGTGGACCGTGTCAGTTCCGCAGCCGCAGCGATAGAGCCGATCTGTGGTGGGAGCGAGCAAGTCGGTGGATATGCCGCAGCGCTCGTCGTCGCGATCGGCCGCCAGTTGATTCTCTTGCAGCGCGACCACATCGTCCGGAGCCATCCGATAGGTGAGTGATGACAGATCACCGTTGAGACGGGGGGAGAGAGAGGTGGTGAAGCCGAATTCTTGTCCGAATGATGCCACGAACTGCCTGATGGCCGGCATCTCGTCTCTGTTCCAGTTCATGCCTTTCGTCTTCAGTGTGAACGGTAGGCCGCTGTCTCGCAGCATGTGGAGGCCTCTGATGAAGGCTTGGAAAGAGCCGGGAACTTGCGTGAACCAGTCGAACGGTTCCTCAGTCACCGAGTGGCAGGAGATGTCAATAGTGAAGGGCGGCATCTGCCGCAGTCGTTCAATGGTGGCTTGTGTGAAGAGTGTACCGTTGGTGTAAAGCTGGAGTAGGAAGCCTTTGCGAACAGCGGTTTCATAGATCTCAAAGAAATGGGGGTGCATAAAAATATCGCCCCCCGTCAGGTTGAGCCACACGATGCCGATCTGCTGCATCTCATCGAACAAGCGATAGATTTCGACCAGAGTCAGCTCACGAGGGAAGAATTCTTTCTTATTGTACGGATCTGTGTAGCAATGGCGGCAATGGAGGTTGCAGCGATAGGTCAGTTCGAGTTGCGCCTTGATCACTCGCTGGTGCGCGGCGGCCTGCTCATGGACTCGTTGACTGAACGTTCCATACTGAATCGTGGGAATGGTTCTCTTGTCATGCATAGTGCATCGTGGGCTGGATGAGCGCCGGTTCCTGAGGTGCTTTCCAGTCGCAGGCGAACGCCGGGAGCGCTTCATAGAAGCCGATTCGAAACGAGCCTTCGCGCAAATCATAACTCTGTCGGCGATTACTCGAGCACAGTTGCAATTGCCCATAGGCATCGATGTGGAACCTCTGCATGCCGCTTCGGCAAGGGGGCGGCTCCACGGCATCGCGTCGGCGGGCGTCCCTCCATAGATCTGGATCGCGTTGGTTCAGATCGACAAGATCCTGTTTGGACAGTGCATACTGGAATGGGCCACCGCCGCCGTCAAGTTCTGGTCTCATCTCCTCGCCGAGCTTGTATTTCACGGTACCCAGGGACTCGACGTATCGTTTGATGTCGAGGATCTCTCGCTGATTCAGCGTCATTGCCGTGCTTTTGAGCACCAGAGGAATCCGTCGATCGAGAAGGAACCCGATCGCCTGAAAACAGCGGTCGTAGGATCCCTGGCCTTTGGTCACCAGTTCGAAGGTTTCCCTGGTCATTCCATGCAGGCTGATTTCAATGCGCTGCGGGGGCAAAGCTGCAAAACGGTTGGCGTGGGCTTCTGTGATGAGGGTCCCGTTCGAAAAGACAGTGACCAGGAATCCAGAGCGGATGGCATGCTCATACAATTGGAAAAAATCGGGACGAGCGAGCGGCTCGCCTCCAGTGAGACAGAGTTCCAAGGTTCCGGCCTTGGCCAGCTCATCCATGATTCGAAGGATCTCAGTGGTGTTGAGCTCCTGACGGATTGCGCCGGGGTGATTGAAGCAGTCCGTGTAGCACATTACGCATCGTAGGTTGCAACGGCAGGTGATCTCCCATTGGCAGGAGTAAGGGAAGCGCTCCGGAAGGTGAGAGAGTTTATCTCGTCCAATCATCGGTCATCGGGCAATCTCTTCGACCGCCTGGATGGAGAGGAGATCATCAAGTAACAATGTGAAGTCCTTTGCCAATTGGTCAACCGCGACCTCATATTCGTTGCAGAAGTCCGTGACGATATCCTGCGTCGTCCGTTGCCCGTCGATTCGATACCAAAGCGCCGCCCCGGTTTCATTCAACACATAGATGCTATTGGCTTCGGTCAACGTATGGCGGATGGGCACCAGAAGGCATTCTCCCGCGACATCGCGCTGCACGTAGTCGGGATTCTTGGTATAGATCGCGGTGGGTGTCATCGGTGGCGGCAGGATAGCAAATCCTCGAGAGCCCTTCTAGTCCTATTTGGGGCTCTTTGTTGTCGGGGCTGTGACCAACCGGGTATTCCCCGTGCCACTTCAGAGGCGCCTTATACAGAGATCGAGGAAGGAACATCCTGTACCCATTAGCGCCGACAGCATCGGGCCATTACATCGGCTGCCTCAGCGGCACCGGTTGGAGGAGGCGGTGGCAACGAAGGCTTCCGTGTAGCCAAGGCTTGCTGTAGGGCTGGCTCCCACCTGCCTTGGATGAAGTCATCGATTGACAATTCGATGCCGCGTCCATAGCGATGGAGATAGTCGACCAATGGCGGTTCGTCAGCAAAATTGTACCGGCGGACATACACGACTGGCTGTTGAAGTGTGACGGCCTCAAGAATGGTGCCATAACCAGGTTTGGTCATAATGACGTCTGCAGAGGCAAGCAGGGTCTTGAAGGAGAATGGAAGAGTTTCAGTGGAATGGATACGGGAATATCCCGGTGGAACTGGGCCATCGAAGAGGAAACGGTAGTGTCGCAGTTGTTCGATCTGTTTAAGCGGAAGGGATCTTAGAGGAATGCCGCCGAATCCCACCAGGACGGCTCGTTCATTGGACTTCAGGGCGAGGGCTGAGGCAAGTCGCTCCCGATCAGGGAAGGCGGGGCTGGCTATCGGGCCGATATCGATGATGTTGGAGAAGGCATCGATTCTTGGCGCAGGGGTGATGCGGAGGGCAATCGGGGCCTTTGCATAGGATTTACGGATGCACTGAATCAACTGCTGCTGTGAGTTGTCTGTGGGGTGGCAGTATTCCTTGAGCACGAGGTCCCAGGTAAAGCTAGCCAAGGCGACGATCGGTACCTGTGCTCTGGAGCCGGCCTCGATAGCGAGGTAGGGTGTGTCGGCGATGACTAGCGCGGGTGATCCCGTCTGTATGGCGGCGACTTCGTTGGATAGGCGTGCTTCCCAGGTTTCATGGAAGTGCCGGTGCGCTCTCCAGGTTGCATCGACGTCGATCTTGAGAGGGCCGTCTTGGATACAGCCGACATCCTGCTGCACTGGCTGAAGGTCCCAAGGTATCGTCAGGCAGTTTTGGAAAAATGCGGCGGGGACTGTTGTCCGAAGGACAGCGGTCACATCTGGCATGAGGGTGCTCAGCGCATTGAGCACGGATACCACTTGCGCAGCGTGACCGAATCCATGTCCGGAGATCGCACACCAAATGCTGGGCAAGGCGGATAGTTTCCGGCTAGCTGGTGGAGTGATCCGACTCTAACGGCGCGATGTTGTATTGCAGTTCGAGGTCGAATTCGTCGATCAATTCATTGGCTGTGGAAGTCCCAAGATCGGAGCGCACCTCGTTGATCACAAGATCGATCGCCATCCCGGCCTGTGCCCCATATTGTGTCATCGCCGACTCGATTCGCTGTCTGGCTTCTTCAATCTTCATAGGGTACTCCCCATTCCATCGGCCGATTTCGTTATCCCAATGTCCGAAGCAACGTCTGCATCTCAGGTACCAAGTCCACGCCTCCGTTGGATCGACCGGAGCGTGCGGCATCGATGCCGGCTTGCAGGACGGGCTTTGCTTCGTCCTTCCGTCCCAACGAGACTAAGGCGCGCCCGAGACCCAAGTGTGAGGCGACGTGCGTCGGGTCCAGCTGCGTGGCGACGCGGAGATGTTCGACAGCCTCCTCGAGGTTTTCGCCTCCCTGAAGGAGTTTGTTCCCAAGGCCGTAACGGCCGAGGAAGCCCTTGGGGTTTTTGGTGACCATCTGTCTGAACGCGTCAAGATCCATGTGGCCTCCTCGTGACTGTAGGACGCATGATACCACTACGAAGAAGGAGAGAGCCAGACCTCTGAGGAGTCATGAACTATTTTGCGTGGGGCTACCGATGAGAAGGGGCTGCGATCGGTTGTGACACGGGGATCGGACGGGGGGACGAGTGACGGACTGCAACGGAGACGGTCCGAATTTGACCGCCCTGGGGTTGCTCGCTGCTGGCGAGGTAGAAGGCCGAATCCTGAATCACTTGATTGAGCAGAGACGACAGGCAGGTTTCTGTGACCTGACCTTTCAATTGTTCGATGATTTCCGGGTTCGCACCGAACAGGTTGTAATGGGCCGATCCGTTGGATGCGGCATTGTAGTGTTTGATCTGCCCGTCCCATCGTTCCATCTCAAGTGACATCTCGGTGCCATAGTCGTAGTTGAGGGAGATGAACGGCGCCAGTACAAACATCGACGCGCCGACGACGAAGCCTCGCCAGGCAGCCTGACCGGCATGGGGCTCGACAAGATTGTCGATTGACAGACGTACGGTAACGCGAGCCTGGTCCGCCGCCGGTTGCGTGTATCCAGATTGAAAATGTTGAGAGAAGAGATGAGTGGCCTCGAAGGCACCGAGTACTTGCCGTTCCAAAATCGTGGGCGGCGCGACCGGTGCCCCATTTTGCGTGATATGCAGGGTTTCAAGCAGAAGAGGCATTCGTGCATCGGTAGCCACCGTGGCATTGGCAGGCGGTGCGGCGTCTGTGGGAACAGCCAGTTCGATCCAATGGGAGCAGCCGGTCCCAAGGCCTAGTGTCACGGCAAGAACGCCGGTGATGAATGGTCGTGAACATCCCTTGTCTATCATTCTGCTCGCTCCTCGTTCAGAAAAAGAAAGAAAATCCGCCATAGGGCAGACTGGCATTGAGTCCAAGGTTTGGGTAGTGCGTGCCGGCATTGGAAATATGGTTAAAGCGATAACCGACGTTGAGAGCGACCTGGTCGGTCAGGAAATAGGAGACCCCGAGGCCTGCCATCAGGATGAAATTGAACTGGCTGGACTCTTCCGGGATCTTTCCCGCGAGATCTGTCCAAAAGGGGCCTCCGGCGAATTCTGCATAGGGCCGGATCCGGTCCAGCGCAACGAAGGTATATTTGATTTTCGGGGCGAAGCCGACGCCGTGCGTGACGATTGGTTCCTGGAACTGGATATAGACCATCTCGGCACCGAGCGAGACTTGGCCGCGGTACCAACTGCTGCCAATGGGATCGGTCAGTGTCATCATCCAGGTGGGCATGAGGGCAATTCCTTGCTGCTTCGTGGTGTGGTCCTCTGTGAGACGATGGGGCAAGAGATATCCTACGGAGAGGCCGACTTCCTGGGTCCCCACCGTGATCTTGGGCATGGGGTCTGCGGCATGAACGGAGGAGGGCAATGCAGCCATGAGCATGATCAAGAAGATATAGACCGGCAATGCCCCACCTGTCCGCAACGTTCATGTCAGTATCCTGTCGGCCATTAGGAAGTACAACGTAACGGACAGGTGTGACGTCCTCACAGTAACAGAGGAAATTAATCTGTCCAGTAAGATGCGAGATTCCGTCGGGCGACTGGTGTGAACTCAAGAAGAGGGATGGGTTAGGGGCGGGGAACAGGTGGGCGGATGTGGTTCAACGATTCCAGGTCCCGATTCAACTCCGGAAGGTTGAAGTGCGTTGCGAGGAACACGACGCGTTCGAGGCAACGGATGGCCGAGACTCGGTCGGCAACGCGAATATACACATCAGCCAACAAGCGCAGCACCGCGGCTTCGCCGGGAGCGTTCCCGAGCTTGATAAAATGTTCGGACGCGTTGTTGAAACATTTTTCCGCCTTTCGCAAGTCGTCGGCGTCCAGGAACGCTTTGCCCAGTTGACTATAGGTGAGTGCCAGCCCGTCCTCATTGCCGACGATACGGTGCGCATCAAGGGCTTTCGTGAAGTATGCGGTGGCTCCATCCCACTGTGCCAGGCGAGCCTCTTCCATTCCGAGGTTGTGGTACAGAATGCCGAGGGCCCGGTAATCGTCTAGGGGTGTCAGGAGATCGAGGGCTTCGAGATAGTAAGGGCGAGCCTTTTCCGGTGTGCCGGCTCCGACAAACAGATTACCGAGGTTTACAAGGGTATGGGCGATGGCGTGCTGATTCCGTTCCGTGCGCTGGATGGCGAGCACCTCCCTGTAGCAGACTTCTGCTTGATCCAGGTCGCCCGATAGCGCGCAAACATTACCAAGATTGCCGAGCGAGTCGGAGAGAGCGCCGAGGTCATCGGCCAGGCGATCGTCTGAGACTGCCTGTTCGTAAGCGGCTTTGGCTTGCGCCAGTTGGCCGCGATGGAGAAAAATCCTCGCGCGATGTTTGTCGGAATCGGCCATGGCTAGCGCGTTGTTCGTATCTCACCACCCGTATCTCAAACACTCAGGTGTCCCGTGCTTCAAGAAGGACGCTTCACGAGATACGAGATCGATCAATCTCCTCCCTTAGGCGTGTCCCGTCGAAACTCGACTTGGATCTCATCCTCTTCGTCGAGCCCCAAACCGTCACGAAATGAACCATAGAGTTCGGTAATTTGCTCGATGTCGGCTCGATGTTTTCCATCAGGCGAGGCCAGAAAGGTTTCGCAGAGCCTGAGGCCTGTCTGGAAGTGATGCGCGATGGTCTCTTCCGTCACCTGCTGCCAGGTGATGAAGATACAGAAGGCTTGGAAGGAGTGGGCCTTCGGGTAACGAGCGGCAAGGGCGAGGAGTTGTTCATAGGCTGTTCGTGCCGTGGCACCGGCATTCGAAGAAAAGGTCATTTCCGCCTCGGCAGCGTCGTCCCAGTCAGTACCGAGTTCGTTGTTGGTTTCCGCTCGGCTGAATGCTTGCTGAGCGGCAAGAGCCGGATCAAATTGCACAGGTTTCTCCTTGGCTATGTGTTGACCGCAGCATACGCGCGGGGGGAAATGCAGGTCAATGCGTGCGTTTACTTTCCTTCCTGCGGCTCTGTAGACTGTAACCGATTATTACGATGGCCACAGAAATCCCCCTGTACCGCGAACCAGTCGAGACTTTGCCGACCGATCCCATCGATCGCGTGATCCGCTATCACGTTCAGACCAAGCATCATTTCAACAGATACGCTCGAGCGCTTGGATATCTCGATTGGGCGAATCAGCCTGATCCATTTAGGCGATTTGAAGGAGCCCGGCTGATTCCATTTCCATTGCTGAAGCCAGATGAAGATCCAGTTTCACCGCAGTACGACGCGATCTATCAGCGCGGAGTGATGCCTGCCAAGCCGGTCACAGTATCGACACTCTCACGGTTTTTCGAACTCGCCCTTGCCTTGTCTGCGTGGAAAAAGGCGGGGGACATGCAGTGGGCCCTCCGCAGCAATCCATCATCGGGAAATCTCCATCCGACGGAAGGTTATCTGGTATTGCCACAGATGGATGGGCTGGATCTGAAAGCGGGCCTCTACCACTATGCGCCCAAAGAACACGGACTGGAGTTACGTGCTGATTTTTCCGCCGACCACGTGGCTCGGCTGCTTGCTCCATTTCCTTCCGACGCATTTCTCCTTGGACTGACGTCTGTTCACTGGCGGGAAGCTTGGAAGTATGGGGAGCGGGCATTCCGTTACTGTAATCATGATGTGGGCCACGCGATTGGAACGGCACGAATCGCCGCGGCGACGCTTGGCTGGAACATGGCGCTGCTGGATGGAATCTCCCAAAACACTGTTGCTGCATTATTGGGCACCGATCGCAAAGAGGACTTTGTCCATGCGGAGGAGGAGCATCCGGACTGCCTTATGGTGGTGTGGCCATCTGAAGATGTGAAGCGCAATCACGCGTGGAAAAATCCCGCTCTTTCTCGAGAATGAAGTTGTACAAGCGTTGGTAAAGGGGACATGGCAGGGTCGAGCGAATCGGTTGAGTCGAGAGAATCCTGTACCCTGGGAGATCATTAATGATGTAGCGGCGGCTTGTTGGAAACCAACTGCCGAACGAAGTATTGTTGCTCTCTCCGCTGACCGGCATGCGACTCCGGTCCATGCGACGAGTGACGGGTTACGTCTCACGATCGACGACCAATCATCGGCTGGCCGACTCATTCGGCAACGCCGAAGCGCCGTTTCCTTTGATGGCAAGACGTCAATTACCTCCGCCACATTCTTTCGGATGTTGGGCCGCGTCATGCCACGGGTGGAATTGCCTCAACTGGATCGGCCGATGCCGTGGGATGCGTTGCCGTGGAACCCCGCCATTCATCTCCTCCTGTTCGTGCATCGCGTGGATGGATTGACCCCGGGGGTCTATGTCCTGGTCCGCGATCAGGAGAAATTGCTCTTGCTCCAGCAGTCGCTGAATGATGAGTTGGTCTGGACTCCGGTGCCGGACTGTCCGGAAACGTTGCCGCTCTATTGGCTACTTGAGGGCGATGCGAAAAAGCCGGCTATTCAAGTAAGTTGCCATCAAGATATTGCCGGAGACAGTGCCTTCTCGCTGGGGATGATTGCCGAATTTGAATCTCGCTTGCGTGAGGGAGGGGCTTGGTGGTACCCACGTTTTTTCTGGGAGGCCGGTCTCTTGGGGCAAGTGCTGTATCTCGAGGCGGAGGCGGCAGGGGTGAGAGCTACCGGGATCGGTTGTTTCTTTGACGATCCAGTCCATGAGATCGTGGGGATCAAGGACCGTTCGTTCCAATCGCTGTATCACTTTACGGTCGGCGGACCGGTGGAGGATGGCAGGTTGATGACGCTGCCAGCCTATCATCATCTCAGTCGATAGTAATTATAAATATATCTGCTACTTGGAGTGGCATTCCTCATGTTTAAAATAAAGAAAAAAACCGACAAGCCCAAGCCCACGGTTCTCTACAATGTTATTGAGGACTACTCCGAGTTCGACGCACCGGGGAATGTGACAGCTTGCGCCATGACGCACCACGAAGATCTTCCCGCGCATGCCAAAATCCTATCTGAAAGCTATGAGGTCCCGCTGGAGACGATGACTGACCTGCTGACTGAGGGCGGGGTCTATGTCTATCCGCAGATCGGAGGGTTGCTCACTCGAGGATTGTTTGCTTCCATCATCGATCCCACCGGTGCCACGCCCAAACAGACCTTCGTCCTGGATCTCATGCAATTTGCCGAGGCGGAGCAAGTGGCTCGTGCGCAATCACTGGCCCTTCCCGACGCCGCGATCCGCGTTTTCACCCGCACGTTGCCGGATGAATTGAAGGCGAAGCTTCAGCAGAGGAATCTAGGACTCGACTACCGGACATTAGACCGCGCGGTCGCGAAGGGCGGAGACATCAAGTATATCGATTTCCGCAAGGACTGGTCCCCGCATTTCAAACGACTCTGCATCATGCCGGACGGACGACTGGTTGAGACGGGAGGACTGGAGGAGTTCGCACAGCTGCATGGCATTACATCGGCGCAGGCCAAAGTGCTGGTCGAGCAGGGGGGCACGCTGGAAGTGAACGGGGAAATCCTCGCTTGTCAGATTGTGAATGGTCAGCCGGCTGTGGCCCGATTTACTGCGAAAAACTATGCGAAGGCCAAGGAATTGGTCGCGGCGAAAGGGCTCCATATCATGGATGCCTTGAGCGAAGTGGCGTACAACGATCCGGTGATGATGCGGGCCTTGGTCAGGAAAGAACTCAGCGGAGGCCGATGAGTCGACAACGTCCGTTCGGTCCCATTGATGGTGGTAGGCAGAGGCCGTGATAGCTCGATCACGCGGTTTTCTTATCATGGCGCTTCTCGTCGCGGGCTGTGCGGCACCCAAACCGATTCTCTATCCCAATGCCCATTTGCAGGAGGTCGGTGAAGAGGTGGCAGGCCGGGATATCGATGAGTGTCGCGAGATGGCCAAAGAGGCCGGCGCGACCCCGAGCCAAGGCAAGAGCGGGCAGGTTGCCGGCAGCACCGCAGGCGGCGGCGCCATTGGATCAGCCAGTGGTGCAGTCGGCGGAGCTGTGGTTGGACGTCCGGGTCGTCGGCGCGATGGTTGGAGCGGCCGGTGGTGCGACAGCAGGGTTCCTGCGCGGACTCTTTCGTCGCTCGCCTCCGAGCAATGCCTATAAGCAGTTTGTGCAGCGCTGTCTTAAGGAACGGGGGTACGATCCGGTCGGATGGGAGTGAGAGTCGGATTCTGCGGGGCTGGTAAGGCGCTCTTCCTGGAGAGGGAAAAACGGACCCCGATGAGCGTTCCAGTCAGATTGGTAATGGCGTCAAAAATTGAGGGAAAACGGTAGTGGCAATAGACTTGATAGAACTCAATGCCGAGTGAAAGTGTGCCACCGATCCCGGCAGCGAGGAGCAATTGCCGTGAAGGGTTGGAAGAGGTGAGCAGCCGGCTCAGAAAATACCCAAGAGGAAAAAAGAGCGCGATATTCCCGACAATGTCGGAGAAGATGTCGATGAGGTATTTTGGTGAACGCAAATCTTCAGCGGTCGGAACCCACTTGATGTATTCCCAGTGTGAGTGACCCACAAAGTTGCTCAGGGGTAATACCCCCACCATAAGAATAAGCACGATCCAGAGGATAAGGTAGCTCAGGTCTAGCGTTCTTGTGCGAGCATTCATTTCGAACATCGGGCGTTTCTTCTTGTCGGAATCATGATGAAACGACGGTCCTATTGCCAGGCATTTATATCTTCTGACGGTAAGACGGAGGTGCCTGACCGTATACTGCACTGATGATGAGTCCGAAGAGATTCGGTTGAGTCGTTATCGCTAGCGGGCGAGTTCTTCGTTGATGGCTTGGACGAGTTTGTCGAGGTCGAAGGGTTTTTCGAAGACGCGACGGGCCCCGAACAGTTTCGCGACGTCGAGGAAATTACGGTCGCCCTGGGCGCCGGTCATGGCGATCACCTTCGCGTCGAGATATTCCCGCGTCAGCTGCAACGTGGTTTCGAGACCGTCGGTTCCCGGCATCAGAATATCCATGAGAACCAGGTCCACTTTGTTCTGCTGGTAGAGGGTCAAGCCCTCCCGACCATCGCGGGCTTCGAGCACACGGTGGTTCGCTCTCTCAAGGACTTCCTTCAGGAGGCTCCGGATCGATTCTTCGTCGTCGATAACAAGGATTGTGGCCATAGATAGCGTGACACCCATTGCTTTTTTCGATCTTACCTGTGTTGGGTTCTCCTGTCTAGTAGACGCTTCAATCGTGATTATTCCTAGGTGGGTCAGAGACCGGTCAAGGGTGTATCTCTCTTGGCCGGTCCTCAGATCGGCACCAGCCTTGGACCGTGTTGGTAGGGGAGACTGTCTGGATCACTTTTTGTCGCAGGCAACTTTCCGCAGGGCTTCACTAACACTCCTTGGTTGAACTGGTTCCTACTTTTGTTCATCGGCGTCACTATAAACCACCGTACCGCTCCCCATATTGCCGGAGAAGTACGTCAACGCATGCCGCCGAGTGCGTTCTTCTACACAGTCGTATTCGCGTTGCGACTCTCTAGATAAAAATGAGGTGTCCCACACGGCTTGTATAGTCTTGAAGTCGTAGAATACCCACATCTTCACCAGAACCCCTTGCGACGAATGGTATTTGGATCGACGTAGACGGTTTCTCCTGAGTTGTTGGCATCAACCAACACCTATTACGCATATTCCTGTCCACTACTCAACACCATGAGCGTTATCAAGATAGAGTCGGACCATTCGCATGCCTCCGCGAGTAAGACAGTAACGACCTGGCATTGTGCCTCCGCTTGCGCGAAAGATCAAAGGGATCTGGTGCGAGGATCATGGCCACATGGGGAGCCTTCTTAATGTGGGCCTGATAGTCTAGGGAGAACTTGATATAAGCCGATGGTGATCAGGATGGCGGAGAGGAAGGATCAAGCCGCTGTACGCTTGAAGGAATGGTCGTAGGGATCGATTGTTCGATGGGGACGAACATCGTGCGGAGTAACTGCTGCCCGTCAACCGAGCGGACGAAGGAGAGAAACGATTCGGTGAGCGGATCCGGCTGTGTCGCGGTGAGCATGAGGACCGGTCGGCGCAGACGGTACCGTCCATTTTTCACGGTGGCTTCTCCTGGATCGACCTGATCGACCGTCAGGATACGAATGGAAATACCGTCCTCTTGAGCTTTCAACGCCGCCGCCAATGAAATGTAGCTGACTGTGGCATCACGCCCAGACACCAGACTCAATACCTTCTGATCAGAGCGGACCGGAGCCGCGGATGCCGCAACCCGTTCCGTGAGACCCAGGGAATTCTGGAAGCCGGACGTGAGATTGTTTGCTGATGTGCGCGGAATGACCTCTACTCTGGCCGTGGCGCCATCCAGCTTAGACCAGTCGGTGATCTGGGCGGAAAATAACTCTCTGACTTGGGCGCTGGACACTTCTCTGACGGGGTTCGCAAAATTGACAATGATCGCGATGCCATCCCATGCGATCTGCATGGCTTTGAGAGCGGGATCTGGTTGATCGGTCACTGCGATCTGAGCTTCTCCGGTTTTCACCAGATGGACGGCCCGCACAGTGCTGTCCCATTCGAGGTCGATCGCCGTGCCGGGATGCAGCCGCTCGTACGCCTTTGCCAAATCTTGTACGACAGGCAATTCTGGACCATAGCCTGCAATGAGGATGCGACCGGTGGGGGTAGCTTCGGCTTCGTAGAGGAATACAAACCCACAGGCGAGCACCAAGGCTCCCACAGCATGGGCACAACCACGCAACGAAACAGTGAGTCTTCTCGGTGCCACGATCAATGTTCCTCCTTGATTCATCATACCAGAAACCGGCCACCGCGAGTTCTGAGAGGGATGGCCCGTTCATCAGGCATCACGGCTAAAGAGGAAATCCAGGATACGACTCTTTTGACCGATAGAAATAAGGCCGATATAGATGAATCAAGTGGGATGGGGCAGTTTCGATGGATCGCATTCACATGAACCGATGCAAGTAAGGGTTGACTGCCCCTTGCGCTTTTGATACAAACCCAATAGTTGTCCTGACAGACTGCAGTGCATCTTCTCCCGGAGCCATTCTTTGCAACATCCAGATTCCTGGTCTTGGACTCGTCGTTCGCTTTTGAAAACGTCTGTGGTCGGGCTACTGTTGCTCGGTGGCAGGCTGCTGAGTCCATCGGTCGCGCGTGCAGACGAGCTTCCCGACGGCGAACTCACCTTCTTCAACGTGCACACGGACGAACGACTGCGAGTCCGATATCGCGATGACGCAGGAAACTATGACCTTACGGCGCTGGATGAAGTGAATCATATTCTGCGTTGCCATCACACAGGAGAAGTTGCCGCCATCGATGTGCGAGTGTTGGAGCATGTGAATCTTGTGCAGAAATCGGCCAATGCTGCCGGCGAGATCCACGTGATTTCGGGCTATCGATCGCCCGAGTACAATGCGCAGCTCGTGAAACGGAGCCGTCGAGTCGCCCGGCACAGCCTACATATCGAGGGGCAGGCGCTCGACTTCTATATTCCCGGTGTCGGGCTTCGCGACCTTCGCCATGCTGCGTTGAAGCTGCAATACGGCGGGGTGGGGTTTTATCCGCGCGCGAAGTTTGTCCATCTCGATTGCGGCCCATTCCGGACCTGGTAGCTCCCTTCTTATAGGCTACTGAAAAAGTCCACCAGCTTCGTTCTCGCCTCGAAAGCATCCTCAACCTAGCCCAGAAGCTACGCCTCCGGTACTTTCATCGGTTGCGGCCTTGCTGGCTGGCCTTTTTGAGTAGCCTGCGGGAGAATTTCTCTGTTGGCCATCGGTGCTGACTATCGAAATGCAGGCGTGTCAAAATCGCTTTTCAGCATTCTGTTCAATCAGATTCTTTTGAAGAACAACACAGACAGTGGCGGGAGTGTGACTGCCAGCGAATAGGGCATGCCATGAGAGGGCTGGGCGCTCGTCTGAAGCCCTCCCGCATTTCCCACATTGCTTCCCCCATAGGCCGATGCATCACTATTCAGCAATTCACGATAGTAGCCTTCGAAGGGCACCCCGACTCGATAGTCGTAGCGGGGAACAGGAGTGAAGTTGCACACACACAATAGTTGGTCATCCTGATCCTTCGCCTTTCGCAGAAAGGCGATCACGGAATGGGCTGCGTCACAAAAGTCGATCCATTGGAAACCGGTCCAGTCGTGATCGAGTTCGTGCAGCGCCGGCTCCTGGCGGTAGAGCCAGTTGAGGTCTCGTATGAACCGCTGGAGCCCCACGTGTCGCTCGAAATCGCAGAGATGCCACTCCAGGCTGGTGTCATGGCTCCATTCACGCCATTGCCCGAACTCTCCGCCCATAAACAGCATTTTCTTGCCGGGATGCCCATACATGAAGCCATAGAGGGCACGGAGGTTGGCAAAGCGTTGCCACTCGTCGCCGGGCATTTTGTCGAGCAGCGACCGCTTTCCGTGCACCACTTCGTCGTGGGAGAGCACCAGGACGAAGTTTTCATTGAAAGCATAGAGGAGCCCAAACGTAATCTGATTCTGGTGAAAGAGGCGGTGGACGGGGTCGTGGCCGAAGTAGTCCAACATGTCGTGCATCCAGCCCATGTTCCACTTGAACGTGAAACCCAGTCCTCCGGCATAGGTAGGGCGTGAGACTCCAGGCCAGGCCGTGGATTCCTCAGCGATGGTCATGGCGCCGGGGAAGTCACGGTGGACCAGGACATTCAAGTCTTTCAGCAGCGTGACTGCTCCGATGTTTTCGCGCCCGCCGAACTGATTGGGAATCCATTCTCCTTCCTTCCGGCCGTAATCGAGATAGAGCATTGAGGCGACGGCATCCACCCGCAATCCGTCAATATGATATCGGTCCAACCAAAAGAGCCCGCTGTTCAGAAGGAAGTTGCGGACCTCAACTCGATCGTAATTGAAGATGCGGCTGTGCCAGTCAGGATGGTAGCCGAGCCTTGGGTCGGCATGGTCGTAGAGATGCGTGCCGTCAAATTGGGCGAGCCCATGCTGATCGTCAGGAAAATGCGCGGGGGTCCAGTCCATCAGTACCCCGATTCCTGCCTGATGGGCTATATCGACGAAGGCCATAAAGTCTTCGGGAGATCCGTGCCGGCTGGTAACGGCGAAATAGCCGGTGGTCTGATAGCCCCAGGATGCGTCGAAGGGATGCTCGGTAACCGGCAGCAGTTCTATATGGGTATAGCCCATATTCTTCACATACGGGATGAGCTTTGCCGCAAGCTCTGAATAGGTCAGCCAGCGACTGGCTTCCTCAGGGATACGCATCCAGGAGGCGAGATGGACCTCGTAAATTGAGAGGGGCATAGCGAGCGGGTCTTGCTGTGCCCGCGCCGTCATCCAGGACTTGTCGTTCCATTGATAGGGAGAGAGTGTGTGGACGATCGAGGCGGTCTTAGGACGCAGCTCCGATGCGACCGCATAGGGATCGGCTTTCAGGAGCGGTGCGTCATGATGGCGCGATAGAATTTCATATTTGTAGATCGTACCGTCCGTGAGTTCGGGAATGAAGAGTTCCCAGAGGCCGGTTGCTCCGCGGTTCGTCATGGGATGGCGGCGGCCATCCCATTGGTTGAAGTCGCCCACGACACTCACTCTTGTGGCGTTCGGCGCCCAGACGACAAAATGGACGCCGGCGATACCCTCCACCGTCCGAAGATGGGCTCCCATCGTCTCATAGGCTTTGAAGAACGTGCCCTCGGCGAAGAGGTGCAGTTCAAAGTCGGTGAGGAGGGGTGGAAAGGCATAAGGATCATGCCGCTCCGATACCTGTCCTGCATGGTTGGTGACACGGAGACGATAGGGGCTGGTTCCGAGTGTTCCCTGGATAGCGGCTTCGAACAGACCGGCCGAATGGAGCCGTATCATGGGAATGGGCTGACGGCCATTGAGGAGTAGCGTAACTTCATTGGCCTCAGGCAAGAAACACCGAACCGCAATGGAAGGGGAACTTCCCTCATCCAGCGGATGGGGACCAAGAATCGCGAGGGGGTCCCAGTGCTGACCCTGGACCAGTTGTTCGAGTTGCTCGAGCGACAAGCCTGACATGTAGGGTGACTCCGCTGTATGTAGGCCGTATGGTAAGAGGTGCGAGTCAGGAATGAAAGAGGAAAAAGCTTTGGGATTTCAGCCAGAAGAACACGATGTCTCGTGCCTTGTTAACCAACTTCTGTTGCCGTTCTGTTGAACAGCGCAGCCGAAGGGCACGACTGCGAGCAGTACGAGCGCAAGTTTCCAACATCGTTGTGTTCGAGTCATTTCAACTGCCTCCTTCAAGTCGGCTGCGGAGCACAGTATTCGGCGGGGGCCGCAGTATAGCATGGGGCCTTTCCATTAGACAGATACACGGGAGTAGGTCGTGGGAGGACCGGCGAAGGTTCACACACTGAAGACACGGCAATCGTTGGAGACCAATTGCCCTGATGAGCGCCCTAGGAATGGGGATACTGTTGACTACGGTCTCGGCAGAAAATTCGCGATGTAGTCAGTGCCCTGGAACTGCGCCTGAATGATGTTGGGTTGGGCCGGGCTCGCGGGGTTTATCCCAGCTTGCATGAGGAGTTCTCCGCGCACAAACTGCCATACGGCCTGCTCGAACTGGCCGCGGGTCTGGGGCTGGAGGAACCCCTCGCGCAGGCCGTTTTCGATGGCGGGCTTGATGGTCTTGAGGTATTCCTTGGCCAGAGTACACACGTTCACCGGAAAGATGAGGTCGAAGAAGTAGGTGCACTTCTCAGGCTCTTTGATTTCTCCACTCAGCACGACGCGGGCGGCATGATACGTCGGCAGCTTGCGTTGATCGATCGTCGGCGTGAAGTACACATCCACCGTGACTTTTTCTGCCGTCACATCACCGAGCTTCCCATCGCCCTCTGGTGAGTAGTCCATGTAATAGGTCTTGAAGACCAGAGCCGGAATCACAAACTGCAGGCGCAGTTCCTGCCCTTCTGTCGAGACGATCGGGGGGTGCGACAAGCCGTTCACATGCAGAAACACCGGCTTCCCGTTCCCGGCCTCGGAGATATATTTCTCCACTGTAATCCGGCCGACCAACCCTCGTCCCAAGAGAAAGTTCGTGTCCATGGGAGTACGCATGTTACCGATTTGAATGAACGCTTTCGTGGGATCGCCGAGGAGCGCGCCGAAGGGGATGGTCGAGGTCAACGACCCCGGCGGGCCACTGGGCTGAGGGGGAGGAGCCGGCTGCACAGACATCTGGCCAGGCTGGCCAGGATTCGGGACCGGGGATGATGGAGCGGGTTGACTCGGTGGTCGTGGAGGAAACACTTGGGCGGCGGCGACTCCACTATACAGAAGGAGAATCGTGAGGATCCCGGCGAGTCCTCGTATGCCTGTCATGCGGCCCCATGCCTTCTCCATTGCGTGACCGGCCTCCGCTCGTGCCTATTCGTGTTTGAACCACCGGGTCACGGTCACATCTTGTCCTGGCTGACCTGCTACATACGATAACGGCGTTACCTGGGTAGCGCTGCCGGTTTCGTCTTTGACCGTGATGATGCCGCGAGGTTTCGTCGAGCCTACGCCTCTGGGAATGATAGGCGGTTCTTCGACCTTCGCCACGATAGGTCCAGCCGGACGTACTTCAGCCGCCATCTTGGCCAAGCTCTCTTCCAGATCTGTCCGGCGATTCGCTGAGGCGACCACATAGAATGTTTCAATCCCTTTGACTTGATCGAGGCTGAACCAGTAGGGCCCTTCTGGAAACGCCACTTCCTGATCTTTTTTCACCGGGGTTGGCGCCGTCCCAGCTATTATCCCGGCTTTGGCGGGAAAGACTGGTTCCGCCCAGCCTGATCCATCGATCGACACGATGTAGACATAGCAATCGCAATTCGTGCGCACCACCAGCTTGAATCTGTCCCCGGCCTCCTTCTTCTCACCCCCGTCGGTGAGAACGTCGCCGTCATTCATCAGGACCACTTCTTTGCCCTTGGCTGTCTGTTTCTGGCGAATCAGCGCCACATCTACGGCCACAGGCTCAGATGGCACTGAACGGGGATAAATCCCAGCCCCTCCGTATGGCTGTCCACCGTACTGCTGACCAGCTGTTCCATACCCGCCATATGCCTGCTGCGGCTGCTGCTGTGGAGTCCCGTACGGCGATGGAGACCCATACCCTGGCTGCTGTTGGCCGTAGCCCTGAGTACCATAGGGATTCGCTTGACCCGTCTGTGGTGGATAGCCGGTGCTTCCATACGGATTTTGTGTTCCGTAGGGATTCTGCGTTCCATATTGCTGACTGGCGGAGCCGTAGGGGTTTACCTGACCTGGCTGGGCCTGATAGCCGCTGTTGCCATAGGGGTTTTGTGTTCCATATGGATTCTGAGTGACAGATGGATTCGTCGCTTGCCCGTACGGCGATGGAGTTCCATAGGGAGAGGTGGTCTGCCCATATGGATTCTGGGCTCCAGTCCCATAGGGATTATTTGGATCATAGACGCCGGTTTGCCCTGGATAGGTCTGTTGTCCAGGATATTGTTGTTGCGGCATGCCCGGCTGCCCTGAGTAGCCGGGAGTCGTTCCATAGGGAGAGGTGGTCTGCCCATATGGATTCTGGGCTCCAGTCCCATAGGGATTATTTGGATCATAGGCGCCGGTTTGCCCAGGATAGGCCTGTTGCCCGGGATATTGTTGTTGCGGCATGCCCGGCTGTCCTTGAACCGCCGGTTGCCCGGGAAACCAGGCTGGCCTGGGAACTCCGGGTTGCCCGGGGAAACCAGGTTGGCCTGGAACTCCCGGTTGTTGACCCGGCATGCCCGGCCCACCTCCTGGCATCGGTGGAAGATTTTGCGTGTAGGGACTAGCCAAGCGACCGACGAGGCTGTTCAGGTTGTCACGATACTTGGTCCCATAGTTTTGGGAACTGGTTTGGAAGAGATTCCTTGCAAACTCAAAAGCCACAGGAACGAGGAAAGGCGCGGCTGCGCAGGAGCTGAGAAGCAGGGTGCCCACCAGGGCCATGGTCGTTCCCTGTTGGTATTTCCGACGTTGTCTCATCCACCCCTGTCGCATCATCACGGATCTCCGTACTCTTGCCCCGTAAGTCGAGGGGAGTCGGTGGAAGGTTCAAGGGCATTGTAGACTGGCTTGGAAGGGGGGTCAATCAAACCCTGTCCTATTGAGGGGCTGGGGTAAATGTGTTAGAGCAAGGGCGCAATTCGTTCCTGCAGCCTGTCTCCGCATTGAACGAACGGCCCCATGGACTCGACTCACCGGCAAGATGTCTCAGATCCTGACCTTCTGGCGGCAGTGGCCGGCAGCGACGCCGCGGCGTTTGAACGGCTCTATCAGCTCTACGAAAAACGCGTCTATCAGTATGTATGCACGCTGATCTATGACCCCTCTCTGGCAGAAGAAGTGGTGGTGGATGCCATGATGGCTGTATGGCGAGGTGCCGGAAGTTTTTCCCGTTCCTCGCGTGTGTCGACGTGGATTTTCGGAATTGCGCGGCATAAGGCGTTGGATGCCCTTCGGCGGGCCGGGCGCCATCACCATGATGTGGCGTTAGATGAGGCGCTCGAATTGCCCAATGCTCAGGAAAGTCCCGTGGAGTCGGTCAATCGGAAGCAAGTGACATCGTTGACACAACAGGCCTTGAGGGCCCTTTCGCAGGAGCATCAAGAAGTCCTTCGTCTCGTCTTTTTTGAAGAGCTGCCGTACGAAGAGATTGCGGTCCTGCTGTCGATCCCGACAAATACGGTGAAAACCCGTGTGTACTACGCCAAACAACGTCTCAAACAACAACTCAAGGAGCTTGGCCAGGGCGAGCGAGTCTAATGCCAGAACCAGATACGCTTGATCAGCGCATTCATCCTGAGGGAGCCCTGCTGCCGTGGTATCTGAACGGTACCCTGCGGGAGGAAGAACGGCGTCAGGTTGACCAGCATCTCTCGTCCTGTGAATCCTGTCGAGCTGAATTGGATGAATTGGCTCAGTTGAACGCGCAGCTACAGGAGGTGTATGGGGCGCAGCCAGAGGCATCAACCCAGATTCAACGAGCCGTCCTTGCGCAGGTCAAACTGGAGGCTTCCGCGAAGCAGGCGAAGTCTGTCACAGATCCGCAGTGGCTGAATAGACTGGATGATTGGTTTCGGTCCCTGTTTGTTCCTCGATGGGCGCCCGCACTTGCTGTGACATTGCTTGTGGCTCAACTTGGATTGCTCCTGTGGAGTATGGCCAGGCTCACCCCATCTGATCAGGTGATGACCAGGGGGCTTGGCTCCCCAACGGTCCGGCTGCGTGTGGTATTCCAGGAGACGGTGTCGGAACGGCAGATTCGTTCTCTCATTCAAGGGATGCATGGGCGAATCGTGGATGGGCCGACTTCGGATGGGGCTTATATAATGGAGCTTCCGGCTGGGGACCAGGCAGCCGTACAGAAGAAAGTCGACGCCCTGCGGCGCGAGACGGAGAGCGTCCGCATGGTCGAGCCTGTGACACCGTGAACCTGTGGAACTCATGCCCGCGACCCACCTGTATATGAGGAACGATGGTTTCCCAGCGAGTCTGGAGACCCGATAGACGAAAGGTGATGTCGATGAGATTTTCGATCTGTGCAGGCGTCCTATGTCGTAATCCTGGGTGGAATCGGGGACAGTCGGGTTTCGGCGCAATCCGCTGCCATGGACAACGGTCCCGGCGTCAAACGCGCGTTGTTGATCGGAATCAATAAATATCAAGCCGTGCCGAAACTGCAAGGGTCGATCAACGACATTGAGACCATGCGGCAGATTTTGATCACGCGGTGGGGATTTTCAGAGAAATATATTGCGGTCCTGAAGGATGAAGCCGCGACTCGTGCCGGTATCCTGGCCGCATTGGAACAGTTAGTGAAGGAGACGGGACCGCAGGATACCGTGTATTTCCATTTTTCTGGCCATGGGTCGCAGGTGGAGGATCTGAATGGCGATGAAAAAGACGATGGCCTCGACGAGACTATCGTCCCGCAAGATGGGCGTTCTGGCGACGTGCGGGATATCACGGATGATGAGTTGGATGCTGTGTTTGCCCGGCTGCGTGCAAAGAACGCCTTCATCGTATTGGACTCGTGCCACTCCGGTACGGCTACCCGCTCGCTCGATATCCGAACGCGATCAATCCCTCAAGACAACCGGGTAGACATCTATCGGAAGGCTGAACAGGCGTCGATCAAAACGCGGGCAGTGGTTCCGGTCGTCACGTCCCGTTATGTGGTCATGACCGGTGCCGCATCCCATCAAGAAGCACTCGATGGGCCCGTCGATGGACGCTACCATGGCTTTTTTACGTTTGCCTTGGCACGGAGTCTGAGTTCTTCCGGTGCAGGAGCGACACCTCGGGAAATTTTTGGCGGAGTCGAGCGGGAGCTGAAACGCATCCAGACACATTTTGGCCGCTCGTCCATGCCTGAACCACAATTGGAAGCGCCACCGGAGCTATTGGAGAAGACCCTCTTCGGCGGCACGAGCGGAGGGACGAGCGCCGCTTCGCCCAGCCAAAATTCCCGTCTTCCCTGGCTGGAGGTGCAGCCCGGCGTCGGTGGGCAGGTGACACTTGTCAGCGGGGTGTTGTTAGGTGCCGGACCTGGATCGATGTGGACACTGTATCCGCCGGGAGAAATTGCTTTTCAACCGGGGAGAGCGCTCGCTGTGGCAACTGTGACACAGACATCCGGAAAGGATTCGATCGCGAAGTTGCAGAAAACTGAGAGCACGATTCCGAAGGGTGCGCGAGCCGTCGCGCTACTGCCTGCCGCGAGCGGGGAGAAAATTCCCATTCGTATCCTCGACGTTCCCGAAGAGCGTCGCAAACATATCGAAGAGATTTTGAAGAAGAACATCACGGAGATCGAGCTGGTAGGGCAAGATAAGACTGCGAGGTTCTTGGTCGATGTCAAGGGAACCGAACTGCGCCTTCTTGCAGCGGATGGCTTGGAGGTGGTGGCCTCATTTTCGACTGACGACGATCAATGGGGAGCCGGTCTGGCCCTTGTGGTTTCTCGTTCAGCCAATGCATCGGAATTACTGACGCTGGATAATCCCTCCTCCCAATTGAAAGTGAACGTCAGGGTCGTGAACGCAGCAGTCCAAAAGGACATCCGTCGGGACACGTGGAATCGCTGTCGTGGCAGGTAATACCAAACCGGCCCAGTATCGTATTCGGCGGCCGAAGGAGGCGCGGTCGGAGAAGAACAGCTTGCAATTGGAAATCAGCGTGAGTGCCGACTCGTACCTGACGATTGTGGATGTGGACTCGGAGGGTGGCGTAAATCTGCTGTTTCCGAATAATTATCAAGAGCGCAGTTTTGTGGCGGACGGTCTCGTCCATGCCGGTGAGACCATACTGATTCCTGATTCGCTGAAATCCGGTAATCGCGCAGGCTTCTACTGGGACTATACCCCCCCGAAAGGCACCGATACCGTCCGTGTCTTTACCAGTACGGATGTACAGACCGCCCAGATGCTTCGTCAGCGGGTGCAGACGCTTCAGACGACTGCGAGTCAAACAAGTGGAGGAGTGAAGACCCGTGGAGTGGCTGCCGGCATCGGCACCATCCGTCAGGATCTGGCCAAGATTGCTACGCGGGGAATCGTGACCGTGTACGATCCGACTTCACATGTACCCGGCTCTCCCATCGTCGATCAGCCTGAACCCTCTTCATCAGTGACGCCTGCACCGACAGCTCCTGCTGCGGTGACGCCGCCGGCGCCCGCAAGCGAGCCGGCCGTGCCGACCTCACCAGCGGCTGATTGGGCTGCGACGTCGGTGACGATTCTTGTGGAAGGGTGATATGTGGATAGACGTTCGTCCGACTGCTGAGGCCCAATGGGAATGGCGAGAGCCGGCCATGCCGCTCCAGCGCATGACTCAGAACTGTTCTCCTAGCAAGGATGTGCTCAGTTGCCTTGGCTATTGGCACCAGGATTTGGGGGGACTGGCCCACATTCCTTCGCTTTCAGCTGTTCTTTGGTCACCTTGACTGTCTCCTGCTGTTTCTGAAGTTCAGCCATGAGCTGGCTCCGTTCCTGCGTTAATGTCGTCACTTTTGAAGAAAGTGTCTCTCGGTCAACCAACGCCTGCCGAAGTTTTCCGATCTCGTGATCCCGTTCCCGGAGCCGCTTCTCGAGGTCGTCGACGCGCGCGGCAGCAGTTTCGAGCTCGCCGGCACGTTTTTGGATCCGGGCGATCTCTTCTTGCGCTGTCGTGGTTCCTGTCATCAGTTTCTGCTTTTCCTCTCGAAGCGTTCCTGCTTTAACCTGCTCGGTCGCCAGCTTGTTCTCCAGATCTTTGATCTTGTCGCGAGCTTCCGTCAGGGCAGCGGTGAGATCTTTGGACATCTTGGCCTTTTCTTGCTGGAGGCTTTCAATCTCTGCGGTCGATTTTTTCTTGAAGCTCTCGAAGGCAGCCGTCGTCTGTGCCGAATTCTTTCGAGCTTCCTCTAACTCGGCAACGGTGCTCGTATATGTACTCCTAGGTACACATCCGACGATGGTGGCGACAGATAGGACGACGGCCGCAGCGTTCATGGCTTTCATGTATTGCCCTCCCTAGGACATGCCTTCTTTCCGAACACTTCTTCAAAGCGATAGTTGACCGGACAACGATCCAGGAGAAGAGAAGGACATTGTCACGACCGTTACGCGGTGACATCCTACCGGCCGACATTGTCATTATGGCAGCGGCTGTAATGGCTGTCTATTGGTGGAGGTTGGGATATCGGAATCCCTATCGGCATGCTGAGGAGATCGTTTGTATTTCTGAAACGAGACGTGCGCTTGTCTGTTGCAGGAGTTAGTGCGGTGAGAGGGGAAGCACTAGGGGCTTGGCAGTAAAGATTCGCCGCGGGGGAATCCATCCATCAGCACTGCAAGAATGAATAAGTTCCTTTAGATGGCTTGGGAACGCAGATCGAAGCGATTTGCCGCACCTAAAGGGTCACATTGGCTGCTGAACCGCTGGGCAAAGACGGCCGTTCCAAGAAGGACAAGACTGATCCCGAGTAGACTGACACCTGGGCCGACTGCATCGGCCACCCATCCGAACCCCATCATTCCCGCCATGGCGCAAGCCATTCCCCCGGTACTAAAGGCTGTGAAAACACGCCCTAGTAAAGGAACAGGGGTCATCTCCTGGAGCAATGCAAACACAACGGGCGTGAGCAGGGCAGTGCTCCCACCGATAATAAGCATGAAGACGCTTGCTACAAGCGGGGTTTCCAGCAGACCCAATCCACCGACCGCCAGACCACCGACTGCCATGGAGCCGGAGATCATCCGCAAGCGTCGGTGTAGATTTCCCTGCCGGACCCATACAAGACAGGTAGAAGTGGCCAACATGCCGACTCCAAGAATCGACCAGAGCCAGCCGAGCTCCATGGGACCTACACCGAGGGATTCCTTGGCAAACACGGGGAGCAGGAACATAAATGCACTTGCGCCCAAATTATAGAGGGCGGCTGTCACCATGAGCATGAAAACGACACGGTGTTGTAGGAACACAAATCGAAATCCGGTCAGCATATCATCTTTCATACTGGCGGCTGAGGTGAGCCAACGTGGCGAGACCAGGGGCTCGCGCATGCGTAGCGGCATCAGGCAGAGAGCGGAAATGAGAAATGTGAGGGCGTCGAGATACAGCACATTTTGTGCTCCGATCAATGCAATGCCGATTCCGCTCATCGCAGGGCCCATGAGCATGCCGATATTGCCGTGCTTTGGAGCAAGGCATTGGCCGCCGTAAATTGTGTTTGACCGACGATTTGTGGAATGGCCGACGCTAGAGCGGGTCCAAACACCGTTGATACAATTGCAGTCAGGAATACCAGGACGTAAAGGCCTTCCAATGACAAGGAATTGGTGGCATAGAGAACCGGTATGAGCACGATAAGGAAGGTTCGGAGAAGGTCGACCCAGATCATTACTTTTTTCTTCGACAGACGATCGAGGCATACACCGATCAAGGGTCCGAAGAGCAGAGGGGGAATGGTCTGGAGTAACCCGACGACCATCATCTTGAGTGCCGAGCCAGTCAGGTCATAGACGAACCACAGGAGCGCGACTTTATTCAGTCCATCTCCGATTTGAGAGATTAACTGGCCCGCATAGAGCAGACTGAAATCCCGTGTTTTCAGCAATTGCCACCCTGCTTGCGGAAGATTCGGACAATTCCGCCGGTGCTACGTGTGCTACAAGATTATCAGCCATGGGTGTTTTCTCGCGGACGATCAGCAAACTGCAGTTGCAGTCAGCGCCGGTGTTATGACCGGATGCAAGTGGCTTCGAAGTGCCGCCCTCGAACGATCACTGACGATCTGTGCATAGACGTCAAGATAGTCCTGGACCATCCGTTCGACCGTGAACCTGCGCTCTCAAATGCCTCCCGGCACCGGCGACGATTGAGGCTTGAGACCTGCTTTACTGCGGCGGTGAAATCGCCCATCCGTTTCGCAGATATAACCAGTGACTCCGTCATCGATAATTTCCGGCACGGAACCCCGGCGATAGGCGAGAACCGGCGTTCCGCAAGCCAAGGCTTCGATGAATACCAGTCCAAACGGTTCGGGCCAATCAAACGGGGCCAACAGGGCACAGGCGTCTCCCAAGAAATCATTTTTTTCGGCATCGGTGATCTCGCCCACCCATTCAACCAATGGGTGATCCAATAGCGGCTCGATGCGCTCTTTAAAGTAATCGCGATCCACCGGATCAACCTTGGCGGCAATGCGCAACGGAATCCCGGCGCGCGTTGCGATGGCGATCGCCTGGTCTGGGCATTTCTCAGGCGAAATGCGCCCGAGGAACGCCAAATACTGGCCCTGTCGAGGATGGAAGGTATAAAGATCGCGTGGTAAACCGTGGTGAATTGTGGCTTGCCAATTAGCCCAGGGAAGGGGCTGGCGTTGAGCATCCGAGATCGATACCAAGGGGATTTCAGCGAACTCGCGATACACCGGTGCGATTTCCGGTAAATCGAGTCGGCCATGGAGCGTCGTAAGCACGGGAG
This sequence comes from Nitrospirota bacterium, assembly GCA_963729585.1. Lineage (GTDB taxonomy): Bacteria > Nitrospirota > Nitrospiria > Nitrospirales > Nitrospiraceae > Palsa-1315. The sequence goes on along the minus strand of CAVSOJ010000025.1, from coordinate 175,956 downwards.
TCTGGCAATGGCGAGCGACTGGAAATCCAAGAAAATCTAAATGCGAATGAATAAGATCGAATCGGTCGGATCCGCCGAAAGCCCGCTCCAACAACAGAGTCATCGGAGCCTCGCGATTGAAGTTGCCTGTGATCAGACGGAGAGCCTCCGGGCAGATCGCTTCCAAACGTGCGGTAGTCAAAGAGTCGCCGCTGGCGAATAGCGTGACGTCATGGCCTAAGCGGACCAGTTCTTCCGTGATCCATGATACAACCCTCTCAGTGCCTCCATAACGTTTCGGCGGCACGCTTTCCCAGAGTGGCGAAACTTGTGCGATCCTCATTCTCTGCTCCTTTCTCGTTAAAAAATGCCCGTATTTACCATTTATTCAGTGGCTTGCTCCCACATGAGCTGATTCGCGAACGGAATGTTGGATAGCCAGGCGAAGTATTTCGAGAAGGACCCCACGGTCATAGGGTTTGTGCATCCAGGTGTAGGCACCTTCTCGCATGGCTATATCAGCGACCTCGTCAGAGTGATCGCCTGAGAGCATCACGACTGGGGTATTGGGCCAGAGGATTTTGCTGAGCGACAAGAATTGCAATCCGTCCATCCCCGGCATCCGATAGTCTGTGACGACGACATCGAATGGCCCCTGTCTCATCAGACCCAATGCCTCCGACCCATCGCTCGCTGTGTTGACTGTATAATTGGCATGTTTCAGAGACAAAGCGAGTACGAACCGGGTAGCTTCGTCGTCTTCTACGACCAGCACAGTGTGGTTCTCTTCATTCATGATGGGCGTCTCCTTCATGCATAACGTGACCGTGAATGCATTATTTTGGTGATCCATGCCTGATGATAGAGCAAACGGTGGACCGCAGAGTGAAGGTTGGACCTGCAATTGATTAATGAGCATAAATTCAAATGGATAGAAGAGCGATGCGAGAACAGGATGGATATGGGGCCTTATGTCGCGTAGAGCGTGTTGTCAGGGGTCTTATGGACTGCTGTAGAGAACCCCTTGTTCTGACTGAAGATTCGCAGGCGTATAAGTTGTCCGGTCGAGGGCAGTTCGTCCTATCGTCATTTCCTAACAAGAATGTCGATGAGTCCTTTCCTTTGGACGAGATCGACCCCAACCTCATGGGCATAACGCTGGATCGAAAGATCGACCGAAGCCTGTCCGATCTTGAGGTTTGTGATTGTGATGTGCTGAAGAAAATCCGGCAGAAGAGGTGTCGAAAACTGAATGATCGAGTCATGAGCCTGAATGGTGAGTCCGAGGCAAGCTTGTAGAAGTAGAAAAACAGATGCCGAGGACCACGCTTGTGGGGAACAGGCGACCGGGTACAATGTCGGACTTCCCCCCGGGCGCCGAACAAATCCGCAGAACAATTCAGGCAGACGATGAGGATCCATATAGCGGCTGGCATCATACAGTCCGGTCATGATTTTAAGGGCCGATTGCTTGAACTCATAGCGAGCGAGCCCCATTGCGATGAGGGCGTTGTCGTGCGGCCAAATCGAACCGTTGTGATAGGACATGGGATTGAACCGCGCCTCCGAGGCGGCGACCGTTCGAATTCCCCATCCTGAAAAGAACTCTTTCCCCAACAGGGAACACTCAACACGTTGCGCATGCTCGGGTGTCGCAATGCCTGAAAAGAGGCAATGTCCGGCATTCGACGTCCGCACGCGACATTGTTGTTTCTTCCCATCCAGGGCCAACACATACAGCGAGAGTTCCTCGCACCAGAACGCTTCTTCGAATCGCTCCTTCAGCAGCTTGACCTGCTGTAAGAGGCGAGTGGCCATTTCATGTTGTCCCAGTGCAGTGGCCAGTGTAGCCGCCCTTTGCTTCGCGTCATAGACATAGCTCTGCACTTCACACAGAGCAATGGGTCCCTCTGCGGGTCTTCCATCGGCATGAAACACCGCATTGAATGAATCCTTCCAACCCTGATGGATAAGTCCGTTGGTGGAGCGTCTGGCATACTCTACAAATCCGTCGCCGTCTCGGTCGCCCCATGCATCTATCCACTCTATGGCATGCAGAATATGAGGCCAGATCTTCTCGATGAAGCCCACATCTCCGGTCCGCTCGTAATAGGCCCCTGCCAGCATCACGAAGAGTGGCGTCGAATCAATACTGCCGTAATAGCATCCAAAAGGAACTTCACCGAGGGCAGCCATCTCACCTTTGCGGCTTTCGTGGAGGATCTTGCCCGGTTCGGCGTCCTGTTCAGGAAGGACCTGCGTGGCTTGAGTGGATGCCAGATAGGCGAGCACGCCCTTGGCAATGTCTGGATTGATCCATAAGTATTCGAGTGCCGTAATAATTCCATCCCTTCCGAAGGGCGCACTGAACCAAGGGAGTCCCGCATAGGGATAGGGCCCCTCTGATGTTTCTGTCACCATCATCCGGATATCCTGGTACGAGCACTCCAACCATTCATTGAACTGCGTGTTGGAAGTCTCGATCAGGCAGTCCGCGGTCTTGGCGGTTTCCACGCACTCCTTGGCTTCATGAAAGGCGTGCTCGTATGAACGAGTGCTTCTCACCCGACCGGTGGATTCACAGGCGATGGTCAAGACCACATGTCGCTTCCTCTTTCGGTTGAAGAGGGAATGCGAAATCCATCAGGGAAGAGGACACCTTCTGCGGTTGTGGCGAACACTCGACGTGTGTACGTCGAATCACGCCATCCAGTCCTTCATAAGCGAAGTGAAGGCCGCCTGTCTCAATCTTCTCTTCCAAATACCGGCCTCTTTTTGCCCGTGTTTTCCCGCGTACTTCGAAAATGTCTGTAAAGTCCGCTGCAAATTGAAAAGTGAATGCGATATCCAGAGGCGCCTCCCCATAATTGGAAATGGAGAGACGTTCATAGCAAGCTCCTTGCCAAAGGAATTTTGTGCGAAGGAGATACAAGGTGCCACGGGGCACGATCATGGTCCCATCGCGGCAGACGTCAGGGTTGGCCAGATCGACCGCAAAGACGGCGTTGTCTGCGCTGAGTGTGGAACTCAAAAGCACAGGTCGACTGTTCCACAGCGATAGTCCCAGATGAGAAAGGAATCGCGTTCCATCGTCGTATAGTCCCTGTTCGGTCCGCGGAACAGACTGAATATCTCCGTACCGGTCAAATACGGCGAAGGTCTCACCCTGCTTTAAGCGCCTGTGTGCGGCCATCGATCATCGGAGATGTCGCAAGAACATAAAACTGGTCTTTGACGCGGATGATCTCTTCCAATGGAACCTCCCTTCTCATTACGCAAGAGGTCTTAAGCTTGGCCGCAAGCGGTTACCCGCATTCGTGTCCGCACGCTATGCATCGGCAGCGCATGTCTCCTCAATCCTGTCCACTGAAGCTGGCACGATCTGATGGGCATGAACCCACCGGCTCAATCCGACAGCGGTGAGTGAGGTGGCGAACAGCATGAGGCCAATGCCGACTCATGCTCGTCCGTTCCCCAAATTCCTGAGTGATCCATCCGAACGTCGTTATGCCGGCGATGGCGGCGGCCATCGCACCGGTGGTGTAAAGAGAGAGCACACGGCCAACCATGTATCCCGGAGTGATTTCCTGCATGACTCCCCACGCGATGGGTGTCAATGCGCCTTTTCCTGCACCAATGATCACCATCAGTATGACGGCAAGGAGAGGGTCGGACACCCATATCAGCCCGCAGAGCGCTGCTCCGGCCACCGCGCTGGATGTCGCGATAGCATAGACGCGTTTGCTCAACTCCCACTGAGTCAGCCAGATGAGTGCTGATCGACATCAAGAAAAGGCCTGCGCCAAGCGCCGACCATAAATATCCAACTTCGACCGGGCCCAGATCCAACATTTTCCGGACAAATACCGGAAACAGCGTCGCGAACGCGCTGGCTCCGAAGGTATAGAAGGCGGCCATAAGAATGAGGAGTGGAATCACGCGCTGCTCAACGAAGGCAAAGCGAATTCCTTCGACCAAGTCGCGAACTGTCGAAACAATTGAATTGCCTCTCGTGTGGGTCAATTGCTCATGAAAGAGACGTATGGGCAACAGGCAGGCAGCGGAAATGAGATAGGTGACTGTGTTGACACAGAGCACCTCTTGCGAGCTCAATGCCGCAATTCCAATTCCGCTTAGGGCGGGCCCCACGACAATGCCCAGACTCGTCGTGCTCTGGAGCAATGCATTCGCAGCTGTAAACTGGTGACGAGCGACGAGATAGGGTACCGAGGCCGTGAGTGCTGGGCCGAACACTGCTGAAGCCATGGCATGGAGGAAGACCAGGACATAGATAAATTCCACGGTGAAGGCCTCGACTGAGACTGAGCAAGGGATGAGGCCAATCAACACCGCACGCAAGACGTCGGTCACGATCATGATCGGTTTCTTCGGAAGCCGGTCGAGGTAGACCCCGATCAGCGGGCCAAAGAGGATAGGGGGCACTGTTTGCAGCAAGCCGATCACCGTCGTTTTCAGTGGAGAACCGGTGATCGAGTAGACAAACCAGAGCAAGGCGAGTTTCGAGACTCCATCGCCGATCTGCGAGATCATCTGGCCCCACCATACCAGGCCGAAATCGCGCGTGAGCAGAAGCTGCATGCTGCTCATGACGGAATGCTCCTGCTCTTGCGTCTGACTCTCTGGACTGTCAACCTCGATGGAGAATCGTGTGCATCGCACCAGTGATATCATCATGAGCATGAGCAGACTACCAACTCTATTCACTCGGCACCCTCAATACGAACCGTGTGGGTCTTCACGGCTTTAACGCCGGGGACCTGGCGGGCCGCCTCGGCCGCTTCCAGCACGATCACTTGGAACCGGGTTTTTCCACTCAATTCAACGACACCATTCTCGGTCTTGATGTCGAATCGTGCTGCCTCCAGAGGTCGCACTTTTCTTGAATCGTTCCCTGACGTATTCGGTAATGGCCTGGTCTCGTTTCTGCGTCATGACCTGGTGCAAATCATTGACCACCTCCAGCTTGTTGACGACTGACTTGACCCCTTCAACCTGCCGAGCCACTTCGGTCGACGCAAGTTTTTCCGCCTCGCTGGATACCTTCCCGGAAAGCACGACGTCTTGTCCTTTTGTGTCGACTTCGATCGTGCCAGGAGCTGTCCGTTGGTCACCCATCAAGGCCAACTTCACCGTGAGAATGAGCGACCGAACAGGTGCGTTCGACGTAGGCTCATTAGTTGTTTCCTTGGTTTTGTGTTCCTGTTTGAGTTCAGGAGGGGGCAGGCTCAGAGATTCTTGAGCTCTGGGGGCTTAGGGCTAGGAGTCTGTGGCGCCTGAGGTTTGTTCTCTTGGGTCTTGGGCGGCGACTCATCTGCTGCCTGGAGCGGCGTGGCTAAGAGCATCCCGCAAATCAGAACGACGGCCCCTATGCTTCCCGAGCAAGGCGAACCAGTCATCGAAGTCCTGCTCCTCCTCTCTGTATTCATTTCAGGAGGATGCCAGAGTTATGTCCGCTTGTGTCTACCTCAATGACATATCTATCACGCCTCGCTGGCATCAATCACCAGTCGGAGGACGATCTCTCCAGACGAGATGGATCACCAGAAGCAGAATTCCGATTGCAAGAAGGACCCAGGAAATCTGTGTGGTCACCCCTGTAATCCCCGCAATGCTAGGGAGCCGAGCGATGATTCCCACACTTAAGAAGAGGAGCGCGTGTGACAGCATCTAACCCCCTCTCTTCCTCGATCTCTGAATTTCTGCCGTCGGGTAGGCACCTCTCCAATGTCTCGTGGGGTGCATTCATCGACCGAGACTATTTGAGAACCCATTATATCCATTTGGTGCCTCATCTCCAGCAGCCTACGTTCGCTGTGTTTGTTGATCTTATTCCATCTTCTTGATGGAGAGAGCCTCGCCATTCTGGGCGGCCAACACCTTTACTTTGTCCCCAATGGTGAGATTCTGGTCTATCTGGGTATTCTGATTTATATGAAATTGGATCGCCTCGTCTCCGGCAACCCGGCGACATAAAGGTTCTCCATGATCATATGCACATCCGTATTCCCGCCGGACGGGTCTTCCACGATCTCAACATTCCCCTCGATCATGACGACTTCTCCTGTGAGGGCCAGCTCCGTACCCATTGACAAGGGCGCGGTTCCCCTCCGTTCATCGGAGGGGGGCCGCCACGAGATTTGTGACACCGAGGACAGCTAGGGCACCGAAGAGAACGGCCATGATAAATCCCTGCCTACACCTGAATTCGATCTTTGTGAGATTCATTGTGGACCTCCCTCTGTTGGAGTGCGAGCCATTCTCTACGCTTCGAAAAAGGCAAGCACCTTGCACAAGGTTATGGTTTCCTACTGTGCCTTGGTTGTGCAAGTGACAGTCCTTATTTTTATGGTGGGTGTTTTCTTAGATAGGAACACTCGAATGTTCAATGGGATAGTGTCGTTCGGATTCTGCGGAGCTTTACGTCTGAATGGGTAAGGACCTTTGACATCCTGTCCACGAGATTCGGAGGGGTATTGTCCTAACCGATGGTGTCATCAAGGAATTTCTTCTCGATGACACCTTTGTCCTTCATGCGCGATCTGTCCCAGCGATCAGAATTGACTCATGCCACATCATTGAAGTCTTCTTCTGGTCCAACCGATGAAGGCAGCGCTTTCCAGTAACGGTCGCAGCAGACAGGTCAACTTCCTGGGACGATTTACATCTGCGAGAAGAGAGGGGTACGATGGACAAGATATCTTTGGGCTGAGGAATAACAGGATGCGGCTGTCCGTAAAGGTCTCTCTCGTACTGATCCTGATCGTGGGAATAGCGGCCGCTTCGGTCGAATTCTTCGACCGCCAATACAGCGAGAGCTTCATCCAAGGCAACTATCTCCAAGAGATCATGGCCGTGGTTCGGCAGGTGGGAGCCGAAATGACTGCGCCTGCGGATCTGCATGACCGAACGGCCCGAGAACTGGAAGTCAACAGAGTTGAGGGCGAATCGTCCGGACCTCCTTGATGTGGCATTGTATGCGTTGCCGGAGGATAAAAGCTGGGCAACCATTCCTCGTCGTCAATGCGGGAATTACGGATTCCTCCAGGCTCGAGGGCGCCCCTGTCCTGGTGACGCAAGCGCTTTTGAAGAACGAGTCAATCAGCGATGTGAGAGAGCTGGGAAGCGACGCATCGGGTGAAAGTTGCCTCTCCAATTACGATCGATGGCCGGCTCGTCGGCGCCGCCTATGCGGAATTCTCGACGTCGCTCTTTGACGAACTCCAGAAGTCTCAGCGTCGGCTGGAACTGACCAGGATTTTGATAAAAGGTTTGGTCATTGTTCTAGCCATTAACCTCTTTTTGTATTTTAGGGTTCACCGCCCCGTAAGAGCGCTCCTCTCGGCGGTGGAGGCCGTGGCTCGTGGTAAGCAGCTCACAACTGTGACAATCCGCGGTGGGGATGAGATCGGTCAACTCGCTGAGAGGTTTAACCTGATGGTGGATCGAATTCAGGGCCGCAACAGAGGAGAATACCCAGCTCTATGAAAAGCTCAGGCTGGCACATGATTTTCTGCAAGTAAAAGTGGAGGAAGCGACCGCGGAACTTCGGAAGAAAAATCGAGAACTGGCCAGGACCAATGAACTTCTGTCGACCTCTCAGCGGGAAGCGGCGCGCGCACAACGGCTGTCGGCCATTGGCCAACTGGCTGCGACATTGGCGCATCAAATGGGTACACCGTTGACCGCAGTCTCCGGTCACCTTCAATTGCTCGAAGAGGATCCTCAGCTGGGACCTGAAGCACGCAAACGCCTGAAGATTGTCGAGACGCAGATCGAGCGGCAGTCTCGGATCATTCAGGATCTGTTAATTTATGCCCGCAAACCGGATCCGGTGTTCTTGCCGATGGATCTCAATGCCTGCCTGGAAGAATGCCTGGCGCTTTTGCGACCGGAGATCGACCGACGACACGTGGGCTTGAACCTGTTGCTGGATCCAGCACTGCCGAAGGCACAGGCGGACTCGCAACAGATTCACGAAGTGTTCTGCAATTTGATCGAAAACGCCATGGATGCCATGTCGGAAGGAGGCACGTTGACCGTCCAGAGCCAGGCGGTTGAGGTGCCCCCGACGGAGATACCCAAACGGCTGGCTCGCCATAGACATTGCCGACACGGGTCCCGGTATCGCACCGGAACATCGCGAACAGATCTTTCAACCGTTCTTTACCACTAAGAAAGCCGGACGAGGAACAGGATTGGGGTTGGCGATTGCGTTTGATACCATCCGCTCGCATGGGGGACAGGTGCTTGTGGACAGTGAGCCCGGTAAGGGCACACGATTTCGTGTACTCTTAAGGGGCTCAGAAGGAGTATGCTGATCCATGGGACCATTCCGAGTTCTCGTCGTTGACGACGACACCGAAACGTTAGCCCTTCTCCGGGAGATTCTCGTCAAGGAGGGCTACGAGGTATCTATTGCGGAGGATGCGAATGCGGCGCTTCGCGAGGCAACACGCGAGGAGCCGGACGTGGTTATCACCGACATCCAAATGCCTGGAATGGATGGGGTGGCCCTCCTCGCGGAACTCCGTACGCGTCTTCCCAAAACATTGGTCATTCTGGCGACGGCCTACGGATCGCTCAAGACTGCTGTGGATGGGATCAAGGCAGGGGCGTTTGACTATCTGGCCAAACCGTTCATCATTGACGACATCAGACTGGTAACCAGAAGAGCGATCGAACACAAGCAGGTCCTCAGCGAGAATCAGGCCCTGCGCGAACAATTGAAAGAGCGATATCGGTTTGAAGGCATTGTCGGGAGCAGCCCCGGCATGGTGGCGGTCTATAAAGTGATCGCCCGCGTCGCTCAGACGGACAGCACCATTCTGCTGCAAGGCGAGAGTGGAACGGGCAAGGAACTGGCGGCCAGAGCGATTCATGCGAATAGCCAACGGAGCTCGAAACCGTTTGTCACCGTAGATGGCGGGACGCTGGCGGAAACCCTCCTCGAATCGGAATTATTCGGCCATGAACGAGGAGCGTTTACCGGTGCGCTGGCCGCGAAAAAGGGTCTGCTGGAAAAGGCCCATCTTGGCACCTGTTTCCTGGACGAGATTGCCGACATCTCACCGGCGCTCCAGAGCAAGTTGCTCCGTGTGATTCAAGAACGTGAGATCAGACGAGTGGGAGGAAACGACACAATTGCCGTCGATGTCCGCGTCATCGCCGCCTCCAACAAAGATCTGAAGTCTCTTGTGGAGGCCGGTAAATTCAGGGAGGATCTCTACTACCGCTTGAACGTCGTGGCGATCAACGTGCCGCCGCTGCGCGAGCGGGTGGAGGATATTCCGATGCTGGCACAGTTCTTCGTTCAGAAATATGGCCCGAAGAAAGAAAAGTCCGTGAGGGGCCTGTCTCCGGAAGCCATGGCGATGCTCAGCCAATACTCCTGGCCGGGTAACGTGCGAGAACTGGAGCATGCCATCGAGCGCGCGGTGGCCTTGACCCCGCACGACATCATTCTCCCCGATGACCTTCCCCAAACCGTGAGATCGATGGCCGCATCAGGAGGAACGCAGGTAGCCGGTTGGATGACGCTGGAGAATCTTGAGCGGGACCATATTGTCCGCGCGCTGGAAATGCACCATCACGATCTCGGTCGGACTGCCGAGGTCCTCGGCATTCACCGAAAAACGTTGCAGCGCAAGCTTCGAAGCTATGGCCTGTCTTGATTCCAGTCTTCTCTTTACTGGGCTCAAATGAAGACGGGACGTCAGAGGTAAGTACGTCGAATCCTCATTCAGCGCACGTATAAGTTCACCCGATCAAGAAGAAGTCTCCTGATCGCGAGGCGGTATCACGTATGGTTATCCGCCCGCTCTGACTGCGTGCGTCTTCATGTAGGTTAGAACCTCGTCCGTTAATTCCTTCCGCAATCGTAAGATGGAAAGAGATCGTTCGTGGAGGTTGTAGGCGGTTCCGCCCCGGAGCAGTTTGGACTGCTTCTTGTCTTGGTTCATTGCAGCCGTGTTCAAGACCATCTGCCATCGGACATTTCTCTTGTGGGCCGGCAAAGTAAAGAGCAGCGGTTCGTGGTGGGCGTTCAAGAGCACGAGCAGCGTGTCGTCCAGGATCGGTCTGCCCTTTTCATCCCGTTCTTCGATGGCATCACCCGCCAGGCGCAGTCCCAGTGAGCGAACATTGCCTTGATTCCAATCTTCATCGGTCATCTCCTTCCCATCGGGACGGAACCAGGCCAGATCCTTGACCTCCGACCCGCGGATGCGTCGACCCTGAAAGAATTGACGTCGGCGGAGGACCGGGTGCTCACGCCGGAGCGAGATCAGCAGCCGCGTGAAGTCGAGGAGTTCACGGTCCCGGCGGTCCAGCTTCCAGTCAAGCCAGCTCAGCTCGTTGTCCTGGCAATATGCGTTATTATTTCCCCGCTGCGTCCGGCCGATCTCATCGCCACCGCAAATCATTGGAACGCCCTGAGAAAACAGAAGGGTCGCCAGCATATTCCGTTTTTGCTGTTCTCGCAGATCGAGAACAGCCGGATCATCGGTCGGCCCTTCGACTCCGCAGTTCCAACTGAGGTTGTCGTCCGTCCCATCGCGGTTATCCTCACCGTTGGCCTCGTTGTGCTTCTGGTTGTACGAGGAGAGGTCGTGCAACGTGAATCCGTCGTGCGCGGTCACAAAGTTGATGCTGGCGTGGGGGCGCCGCCCACCCATTTCATATAAATCGCTGCTGCCCGAGAAACGATAAGCCAACTCCGCCACCTGTCCTCCGTCCCCCTTCCAGTAGCGTCGTATGGTATCTCGGTACTTTCCGTTCCACTCGGCCCAACCGGCGGGAAAGTTCCCGACCTGATAGCCTCCTTCCCCCAGATCCCAGGGTTCAGCGATGAGTTTCACCTGTTGCAGGACCGAGTCCTGCTGAATCGTATCGAAGAAAGCACTGAGTCGATCTACTTCATGGAGCTCTCGAGCCAAGGCGGATGCAAGATCGAACCGAAACCCGTCCACATGCATTTCCCTCACCCAATACCGCAAACTGTCCATAATGAGCTGAAGCGTCCGAGGATGCCGTACGTTTAGGGTGTTGCCACAGCCTGTATAGTCCATATAGTAGCGAGGCTGATCAGGAACCAGGCGGTAGTACGCGGCATTGTCGATTCCGCGAAACGACAGGGTGGGCCCTAGGTGACTGCCTTCTGCTGTATGGTTGTAGACCACATCGAGGATGACCTCGATCCCTGCACTATGCAGAGTCTTTACCATCGTCTTGAATTCATTGACGTGGCGGCCCCCCTCGTGTGACACGGCATAACGGACATCGGGTGCAAAGAAACCGATCGTGTTATAGCCCCAATAGTTGGAGAGTCCTCGGTCCGTCACGAACTTATCGGAGACGAAATGGTGTACTGGAAGGAGCTCGACCGCAGTGATCCCCAGGCTTTGGAGATACTCAATGACTACTGGGGACGCTAATCCGGCATAGGTGCCACGCAGGTTTTCCGGTACGTCCGGGTGCCGCATCGTAAAACCCTTCACGTGCGCCTCATAGATGATGGTTCTATCCCATGGCGTTCCTAACAATCGATCGTCGCCCCAGGTGAAGGCCTGTTCTATCACGACCGATTTCGGGATACTGGCGGCGTTATCCCGGCCATCGCGAACCAGATCGGCTTTGGGATCTCCAATCGGGTAAGCGAACATGGCGTCGGACCTTTTGACCGTACTACTGAGGGCCTTGGCATAGGGGTCGATTAACAACTTGGATGGATTGAACCGGTGTCCGGAAGTGGGTTCGTAGGGGCCGTGGACCCGATAGCCGTACAATTGTCCAGGCCGAACCTCTGGAAGATACGCGTGCCAGACTTGGTCGGTCCGTTCTTCGATCCTGATCCGGTGTGATTCCTTTGTCTGGTCCGACTGATCAAACAGGCAGAGTTCCACGGCTGTGGCGTTCTCGGAAAATAGCGCGAAGTTGACCCCCTCGCCATCCCATCCCGCTCCCAGCGGATACGGCCGACCCGGTAAGACCCTCATAGTTCTTCTCCCGATACTCCAAATAAGGATTTCTTCATAGGATAATGTTCTCGTAGGGTTTGTTCAAGCTGAGTGGGATTACTCCCTGCTAATGCTTATCTTTAGCGGCCCAGCACCAGTTCGTGATCGAACATCAGCAAATCAAAGGGTGCGGTCATGACGAAGGCATTTCGAAGGCCCATTCTTTTATGCAAAGAGACAGGTTGTTCCCTCGCGGACATTCTGTCGGTAACAAGAATTCCCGTGGCATCATGGTCGTTTGAGTCATCCTGCTGCTGAAAATGGATGACAGGAGGTCTTGCTTTTTTCGATTGAGATGACAGGATTGCTACTAAGGTCTAGCGCATATCCCTTTGAAATTATTTCTCCTTTGACCCTTCGCACTTTCCTTCGAATCCGAAGGCCCTTTGCTTGCATCTTGTTCCCACTTATCCGGCAGCATTCGTATGCTCCCGACAGAATAGATGGAAATAGATGAACGGGTTCAGCATGCATGAATGACCATCTTGCCAAGCAACCATTTCGGTTTTCTTCGTGCATGGACTTGCGCGAAGTCCTCGGCAAACGCGCGCCGCGCGCGGATGCGCGAAGGAAGATGGGCGAACACAGCCTGCTTGAACTTTATTTTTTTATAGTGGTGGCAGAAAATCCTGAATCACTGGTAGGGCACGATGATGGTGATTCCATCGGCAGAGGGAGGACCTGATGTCCAATTTGATCGTTGTCTCCAACCGTGAACCCTACGAGCATAATGTAGTCGACGGCCGTGTTGTCTGTCAGCGTACTGATGGGGGGCTGGTGTCGGCCTTGGACCCGGTGTTGACCCGACTGGGCGGAACGTGGGTTGCCTGGGGTAGTGGAGCCGCAGACAAGGAGGCGCGAGGCCAAACAGATGGTATCCCTGTTCCTCCTGATTCGCCTGCCTACCGATTGCAGCGTGTCTGGTTAGAACCCACTGTGGTCAGGAACGGCGGTCAGGGTTATGCCAACCAAGTACTGTGGCCGCTCTGTCATGTCACATTGGACCGGGTATCCTACCGCAAAGCGTTTTGGGCCGGCTATGAAGCGTTGAACCGCCGCTTCGCCGACAGCGTGTTGCGCGAGTTAGGCAAGCGGCCTGCTTCCGTGTGGGTCCATGATTACCACCTGGGCCTTTTGCCTGCGATGATCAAACAGGATTCACCCGATACCACCATCTGTCTTTTCTGGCATGTTCCCTGGCCGGGCCCGGACGTATTCCGTATTCTGCCGGAACGCCTGGAGTTGCTCGATGGTCTTCTCGCGGCTGATTGTCTCACCTTCCAGACTTCATCCTATGCGACAGCGTTTGCAGATTGTGTGAAGGAGTTCCTGGATGTCTCTGTCGATCCGTCGAATGCGGTGGTGCTCTATCGTGGGCACAAGACAAGACTGACAGCACGGGCGATCAGTGTGAACTTTAGCCAATTCTCCGATCTCGCAAAAACGACAGAGGCCCAAGAGGTCATGGCTCGTGTACGGTTGCGTATGGGCGTTCCACGCGGAGTACGAATCGGGCTGGGTGTCGATCGTCTGGACTATACCAAGGGCCTGATGAAGCGGCTGTGGGCTCTGAAAGACTTCTTCGGCCGATATCCCGAGTATTGCGGGAAATTCACATTTCTTCAGGTGGCCATCCCAACCAGAAATAACGTCGAGGCCTATCGCCAATATCGGGATCTCATCAGGCAGACTGTGATGGAAATCAACGAGCGGTTCGGGACGCCGGCCGATCACAAGAACAGGGGATGGAAGCCGATCGAGTATATCGAGGGGCGTGTGACTCCTCACACACTCGCGGCATACTATCGGATGGCTGACCTGGCGCTGGTCAGTTCGGTGTACGACGGGATGAATCTTGTGGCCAAGGAGTATGTGGCTTCGCAGGTCGATGAGACTGGTGTCCTGGTGGTGAGTCATTTGGCTGGCGCCGCGGAAGAATTAAGGGGGGCGCTGGTGGTCAATCCGTACGACCAGGAAGGAATGGCCGATTCCATCAGACGGGCGCTGGAGATGCCTGAAAACGAACGACGAGAGCGGATGAGGCTGATGCGTCTTCATCTCAGCACGCACGATATTTATCACTGGGCCGAGAGTTGTTTGCGCGATGTTGATATTGAACTCGATCGCCTGCAGAGTGTCATGGGATAAATCTCATGGTGTCGCTTCGAAGCAGACTTGCGGCGATTCCCATAGACCGCCTGATCTTGTTTCTGGATTTCGACGGCACGTTGAGCCCCATTGCGTCACACCCGAACCGAGCCAGGCTCAGCCGATCGGTAAGAGACACATTGAGGAAACTTGTTCGTGTGATGCCGATCGTCGTCATCAGTGGACGAGATCCTGAGGATCTACGACGCCGGATCGGGTTACAAGAGGTGCGATACGTGGGACATCATGGATTCTCCTGCCTCGAAGCAGGCGGAGACGCGACATGGTTGACCCCACCGCCGCAGAGAACCTTGGTTCTCCATTGGCTTCAGGCCTTGCGAACCGCGGCAGAAGGAGTCGAAGGTGCCTTTGTCGAAGATAAGCACGTCGCCGTCGCGTTGCACGATCGGTTGGTGAAGCCGAGGTACCGTATTCGATTGAGACGGCGCGCCCTGCATTCGCTCGCTCCATGGGTTGCGCGAGAGTCTGTCAGTCTTTTGCGAGGGAAGCATGTGTTGGAAGCCAGATCCTCCAAGGCATGGAACAAAGGTACAGCGGTATCGATGTTGATGCGGCGGCCCTGGGCACGTCATCGAGTGCCGGTCTATTTTGGGGACGACCGTACGGATTTCGATGCATTCTCCGTGGTACATGGCCAAGGGCTGGCGATTCGGATCGGAGGGCAACGTGGTGTGGCGGGTGAAGATGCGTGGATACCCCACCCCAGAAACCTCCATTCGATTCTGCACTGGTTGGCGGGAAAGCGACAGGGTGGCGAAATTGGCGGTGCGTAATGACTCGAGTGAGATGACTATGCTGTAGGAAAAACCCTACCGAATCCAGAGGCGTACTGTCTGCCGAAGACAACCTGTCCATCATCATCTAAAATCTTATCAATCAATACATTTCGAGAATGTCCGGTTGATGGCACAAGACAAAATGTCTTGTCGACGAGCGCTGCGCTCCCTTCGTAGAACATCGCAATTCAGCCTCTATCCATTTGAAATCGCTTTGTATCCTGCCTCATTTCCATTCATCTTTTCTGAGGCCAGCCTTTTGCGTACTACATTGGCCGGAATAGATTCACCGAGGATCTCTCGGAATCAATAAGTAGGTACGAGCCTGATGGAAATCGGAAGGCACAAGGAAAGGAAGACAACGATGAGCACGGTTGCAAGGCCAATGACAGTGATATTTGGTCTCTTTGGAATGAGAAGCCCGAATTGTATGAGCGTGAGCGAGCGGTGTATTCCTCTATTCAGGTCGGCCCTTCGATTGAGAGGATTGATTCGGCCGGTCTGTTCTGCCACGCGATTAAGGGGATTGACCAGGCCGGCTTGAAGATCGCTAGAGATGGTCAATCGAAAAAATTGTAAGTCTGATCGCCTTTTGGCCTCGGGCCTCCCTCCTTCAATGATTTCAGGTCCTCTACGACACGTAATTAGTCATTGACACCTCATTCCCACTCCCTATTTTCCCAGTTCTCACCCTACCATTCTGGATTGTCTGTACCCTGTCAAGCAGCGCACATGAATTACCGATGACCATGATATCCGCTCGACAAGTTGGCGATGCTCCACGATAGAGGTCTTCCAGGTTTACCCTCATCAAGGGAGTGAATGTGTTGAGCGTGAAGAGAACTCTCGACAGTGAGTCATAGCTCATAGGGGCCTTGCTATTGATAAAGAATCCTCGTTCCGATATAACCCCAGGGCTTCGGAACACTACGAAAAAAATGTGCATTTAGCCTCAATAGTATAGGGGAGCCGGGTATGCGTCGGTCTGGTGACGGCTCTCATTACAAGGTAAGAGAGGTGGGTATGTTTCGGAAATTGATGCTTGCCATGGCGATAGTCGTCGCGATGTTGGCGCTGACGGAGGCGTCCTATGCCGGCGGGCTGTTCTTGACGGAGATCGGAACGGAGGACGTGGCCCTCGCGGGAGCAGGCTGGGCGGCGCGCGCGCAGGATGCCTCCACCCTCTTCAAGAATCCGGCCGGCATGAGTCTTCTGGAAGGCAACCAATTCCAAGGTGGACTGCAAGCCTTGTACTTCAACGGGGGGTTCAGCGGCACCAACACACCCTTTGGCGGGAATGGTGGCGGGAATCCAGTCGGCGTGGCACCGGCAGCGAGCGCCTTCTATGTGCACAGCTTCAGCAAGGACTTCAAAGTCGGGCTCGGCGTCCTGTCGAACTTCGGCCTCGGAGAGAAATATGACCAGGGCTGGGCCGGCCGCTACTACGTGAAGCAAGCAGACGTTGGTCGGGGTGACGTTTGCACCGGTGGCGAGCTACCGGGTGAACGAACATTTCTCTATCGGGGGCGGACCCAATATTATGGTGGGCTATCTGAAGGATACGACGAACGTCAACAACGTGCTTCCACCTGGCACTGGGGATGGGCAGATTTATGCCTCAGATACGACCGTGGGAGTCGGTGGCGAGGTCGGTGTCCTGTTTGAACCGAAACAAGGCACTCGCATCGGCGTCACCTATTATTCTCCGATCAAATTGAATTTCTCAACCACCCCCACCTTCTCGAACCTGGGAACCATCGGCACTACCTTGCAAAACAATGGTCTCCTGACTCGCAATCTCGATCTGGGCATGACGGTGCCGCAGCATGTCATCCTCAGCGGCTATCATGAACTCAGTAACCGGTGGGCGATCATGGGTGACTTTGGATGGGAAAATTGGAGTAAGTTCGGCGATGGTCGACGTCTCAGTCTCGGGCGGTGCAAATTCCACGTCACTGACGACCAGCAGCTCTTTCAATGATACCTACCACGTGGGGATCGGCACCCAGTACCGGCTGAATCCCGAGTGGCTGCTCAATAGCGGGTTCGCCTACGATTCTTCGATGGTCACCGCGGCGAATCGACCCGTTGATCCTCCCGGTCGGCGCGACCTATAAATTCGGCATAGGCGCCGATTGGCTGATGAACCCAAAGGTCAAATTGGGATTCAGCTACGAGCTGTCCTATGTCGGCGATATGTCGATCAATCAAAATCGCGGTCCGCTGGCCGGGCAGGTGGTCGGCCAATTTAAGGACGTCATGATAAACTTCTTCGCCTTTACCCTGAACTGGGGCTCTCAAGGGGTGACCTTCGGTCCCGGCGGCTCGGCTTCGTGACGACAAAGGGATCCCGCTTTGTCCGCACCCACGTGAGAGTGTGACGGATATTCAATGGCCAACTCCTTTGAACTCGAAGGGGTTGGCGTCAACGCGAAGCATATTCTCTGCGATTAGCCGTTCTTAAAGTAACCCGAAACGTTATGGCTACTGTATTACAGAGGTCTGTTGCCGCAATGACAAGGGCTCGCACCGCTGCAATCGGGATCGGATTGGTGGTATGCGCAAGCATAGGTTCTGGCCGCTTGGTGGTACACCTCTGGCAGCACTCGCCCGTCGGTCACGACAAACCCGCAATCTGGCATGACCTGCGACATGGGGATTTCCGCTGCGAAGGGCGGCCGAGGCGCCGCTGCTGTCAATGCCCAACCGGCCTCGGCCCTGAACCAATCAGTTCAGCAAGGAGACGCAGCTCCGGTGCTGCTGAGTTCGGCCCCTCCGCCTGGTCCGGCGCCGGAGGGCATGGTCTGGATTGCCGGCGGCGAGTTTTGGATGGGCGCGGACGAGTTTCCCGACGCCCAACCCTGGCATCGTGTCTCTGGTGGAGGGATTCTGGATGGATAAGACAGAAGTCACGAACGACCAGTTCGCGAAGTTCGTGAAGGCGACTAAGTATGTGACGCTCGCCGAACGGACACCACGCGCAGAGGATTTTCCCGGCGCGCCACCGGAGAATCTCGTGGCGGGATCAGTCGTCTTCTCGCCGCCCGACCATCCGGTGAAGCTGAACGACCACTTCCAATGGTGGAGCTATGTGAAGGGCGCGAATTGGCGACATCCGGAAGGACCCAAGAGCACGATTGAGAATCGTGGAAAATATCCGGTCGTCCACATCGCATACGAAGATGTGCTGGCCTATGCGAAGTGGGCGGGGAAGCGCCTGCCGACTGAAGCCGAGTTCGAATTCGCGACGCGGGGCGGACTTGATCGCAAGCCCTATCCCTGGGGCGATGAGTTGAAACCAGGCGGCAAGTTCATGACCAATACGTTTCAGGGTCATTTTCCGGACAAGAATACGAAGGAAGACGGCTACGAGCGAGCGGCGCCGGTCGCCTCGTTCCCACCGAACGGCTATGGACTCTACGACATGGCCGGCAATGTGTGGGAATGGACGAGCGACTGGTACCGTCACGACTACTATCAGATGCTTGCCGCGGAGGGACCGCTCACGCGCAATCCGCAAGGGCCGGCCGACAGTGTCGATCCCAGCGAGCCAGGCGTGAAAAAGAAAGTACACAAGGGCGGCTCGTTCCTCTGCACCGACCAGTACTGCGCACGCTATATCGCGGGCGGGCGTGGAAAGGGCGAACCCGATACGGGCACCAACCATGTGGGATTTCGCCTGGTGCGAGATGCGGCCAAGCAAAAGGCGTGACGCCTCTCAATGAAATTGAACTGAGGAGCATAAGAGAAACGAAGCGCAATTATGATTCGAATCTACCACGGAGGCACTGATATGAGCAGGAGACCATACAGAAGTCGATACCAAACCATCGGGCGTGTTGTAGCGAGTCTCTCGCTCGCTGTTCTCACGATGGGAATTCAGGGTTCATGGCCTGCACAAACTCAGGCGGCCGACGAGCTCGACCGCACGGTGCTGCCGATCCCGGAGCCGAAGTACCCGCACGATCACCGTGCTCGATGCCCGCAACGCCAAGGCCCCGCCGCGGTTCGAGGTCAAGGCGCCGGCCAAGGCGCCCAACGTGCTCATCGTGCTGATCGACGACATGGGCTTCGGCCAGTCGAGCGCCTTCGGCGGGCCGATCCACATGCCGACGGTGGAGCGCCTGGCCAAGGGCGGGCTGCGCTACAACCAGTTCCACACCACGGCGCTCTGCTCGCCGACCCGCGCGGCGCTGCTCAGCGGCCGCAACCATCACATGAACAACATGGGCTCGATCACGGAGACGGCCACCGCCTTCCCCGGCCAGACCGGGCAGCGCCCCAACAGCGTGGCGCCGCTGGCCGAGATGCTGCGGCTCAACGGCTACAGCACCGCCGCCTTCGGCAAGTCGCACGAGACCGCGGCCTGGGAGGTCAGCCCGTCCGGCCCGACCGACCGCTGGCCGACCCGCTCGGGCTTCGACAAGTTCTACGGCTTCATCGGCGGCGAGACCAACCAGTGGGCGCCGCTGCTCTACGACGGCATGACCCAGGTCGAGCTGCCGAAGGACCCGAACTACCACTTCATGACCGACATGACCAACCAGGCGATCGACTGGATGCGGGTACCAGAAATCGCTGACGCCGGACAAGCCGTTCTTCATCTACTTCGCGCCCGGCGCCACGCACGCGCCGCACCACGTGCCGAAGGAGTGGATCGCCAAGTACAAGGGCAAGTTCGACCAGGGCTGGGACAAGCTGCGCGAAGAGACGCTGGCCCGCCAGATCAAGCTGGGCGTCGTGCCGGCGGGCACGAAGCTCGCGCCCAAGCCGGAGGCCATCAAGGACTGGGACGACGCTGAGCGCGGACGAGAAGAAGCTCTTCGCCCGCCAGATGGAAGTCTTCGCCGGCTTCGGCGAGTACGCCGACACCGAGATCGGCCGGCTGATCCAGGCCATCGAGGACGACCGGCCAGCTCGACAACACGCTCGATCTTCTACATCGTCGGCGACAACGGCGCGAGCGCCGAAGGCGGCATGAACGGGCTGTTCAACGAGATGACCTACTTCAACGGCGTGCCCGAGACCGTCCAGGACATCCTCAAGCACTACGACGAGCTCGGCGGCCCGACGACCTACCCCCACTACGCCGCCGGCTGGGCCGTCGCGGGCGACACGCCGTTCACCTGGACGAAGCAGGTCGCCGCCAGCTACGGCGGCACCCGCAACGGGATGGTCGTCCACTGGCCCAAGGGCATCAAGGCCAAGGGCGAGGTGCGCTCGCAGTGGCACCACGTCATCGACATCGCGCCGACCATCCTCGAAGCGGCCGGCCTGCCCGAGCCGAAGAGCGTGAACGGCACGCCGCAGACGCCCATCGAAGGCGTGAGCATGGTCTACACGTTCGCCGACGCCAAGGCGCCGAGCCGGCACACGACGCAGTACTTCGAGATCTTCGGCAACCGCGCCATCTACCACGACGGCTGGCTGGCCGGCACCGTCCACCGGGCCGCCTGGGAATTCAAGCCCCGGAGGCCGCTCGAAGACGACAAGTGGGAGCTCTACGACACGCGGGCGGACTTCAGCCTGGCGAACGACCTGGCCGCGAAGAACCCCGAGAAGCTCAAGGAGCTGCAGGACCTCTTCCTGAAGGAAGCGGTCAAGTACCACGTGCTGCCCCTCGATGACCGGACCTCTGGAGCGCTTCGAACGCCGCCCTCGTCGGGCGGCCCGACCTGATGGCCGGCCGCACGTCGCTGACGGTCTACGAGGGCATGATCGGGATGTCGGAGAACGTCTTCATCAACATGAAGAACCGGTCGCACACGATCACCGCCGAGGTGGAGATCCCGAAGAAGCGGAGCCAACGGCGTGATCCTCGCCCAGGCCGGCCGGTTCGGCGGCTGGAGCCTGTACCTGAAGGACGGCAAGCCGACGTACACCTACAACTTCCTCGGCCTGCAGCGATACACGGTCGCCGCCACGCAGGCGCTGCCCGCCGGCAAGGCGACCATCCGCTTCGAGTTCGCCTACGACGGCGGCGGCCTCGGCAAGGGCGGCACGGGCACGATCTTCGTCAACGGCAAGAAGGTCGCCGAAGGGACGGATCGACCGCACGCAGTGCTGCTGTCTTCTCGGCGGACGAAGGCGCCGACGTCGGCGCGGATGAGGGCACGCCGGTCACCGAGGACTACAAGGTGCCGTATCAAGTTCACCGGCAAGATCCGCAAGGTGACGATCGAATTGAAGGAAATGAAGGCGGCGAACGCTGAGACAGAGCAGCAGTCTATGCGCGAGGCTCACGCGCGTAAACAGGCGGCTGATTGATCGAGGGTCGATAAGTAGAGACGGGGCGCTCTCGCATCGCGGGAGCGCCCCGTCCTTCAATGTCGGACAGGCTCCTGCTGGGCAATTCCCTTATGTGTGACGGCGCTTCGGGGGTCGTGACCAGGCTCCTTGTCTCGCAAGCGCTGCCGCACCAGGCTGATATGATGCTTCAACGTGTAGAGCATATGCATGTACCCAATCGGCACACGCAGATGATCGGCGCGCTCTTCGAGCCGGTCTAGGCGCTCGGACAACGCTCCGGCGGTGGTATCGGATACGCCGACCTCCAATTCCGCCTCCAGAAACTTGAGCTCACTGTAGAGGCGAAAGATACCGCGATGTATGTACCGCTTGTACAACTCGGGCACCAGGCGGAACAGCGGATAGAGGAGGCCGACGACCGGAATCAGCACCATCAGCAGCGGCGTGGTGAGCGCGGCCAGCCAAAACGGCAGATGGCGCTGAAGAAACGGCTGCCCGCTGCGGTAATACTCCTGCGCGAACGTACTCAGCGGCAGGTCGATGGGCTCAGCGGCAGGAAACTGGCCCGCCTTATTGAATACTCCTGGCGCTCCGTGCACCTCCGAGGCTGCATCGAGGAGCAAGTACTGGATTGCAGGATGCAGATCCCTGCGCACTACCAGGCTGGTTTTGGTCGCAACCAGCGTAAGGTCTTTGGCTGGCCGGTCGCGCGGGAGGTCGGCGGCGCCGCGCGGCAGCACCAGCTTGCTCAGATACGGGCGCAGCGCCACATGCGCGTCTGCGCGCGTCCAGTCGAATGCTTGTATGGATTCGTCCACAAACAGCTGGTGCACGATCGGCGCTTCCAAGGGCAGCATGAATCCAATCAAGTCGACCTCTCCCCTCATCAACGCTTCTCCCGCCTGGACTGCATCGAGGTCTCGCATCTGTGCCCGACTCAGGTCCATGCCGACCGCAGCCGCCAGTTCGCGCCCGTGCTTGTATGTTCCACTTCCCGGGATGCCGAACGACATGCGTTGGCCTTCGCCAATCCTGCGAGACTGATCCGGTCGTGGAAGGCGGGAGAACAGCCAGAACGGCTCGTAGAATAGCGTGCCGAGCGAAACCAGCTCCGGCGCTTCCGCCGTGCTGGTCACGCCGCTCTGCACGAAGGCAACGCTGACTCCGCTGCGCGGGTCGCGTAGATGCTTCACGTTCTCGACCGAGCCATTGGTCGCCAACAGTTCAAGTCGTACGCCATGACGGGCGAAGATCTGTTGGTAACGCTGGGCAATCTGGCTATGGATTCCACGTTCCAGATCGGTGGCGATCACGACTGTGCTCGGCGGCAGGGATCTGTTCAGGAAAACACGCTAGGGCGATGACTAGTGTCAGCCCAGCGCCGACGACGATCGTCTGCCATCGAGAGCGGTTCGGCTGGGATGACGACGGCGAGGGGTCTTTCATGGTGCTGCGATCCAATGCTGCGGGTACGTTACCAACTCACTCCTTCACATGCCGAGCATGCCCTTCTTCAGGTCCTCTGAGGGTGGCTTCGGTCCCAGGAAGATTGATAAGAAGGCCTCGGCGAAGCCCTTCCCCTCGAAGACGCCCAGCTCCTTGTTCCCGACCTGCATCGTTGTGCCCTTTCCCGGCAGGTAGGTATACGTCAGCGTGTCGCCTTCCTTCACGTCGGGGACGAGCGCGAGCATCTTGTCGAACGCGGCCTTCTGTCCGGCCTTGTCCTTCGCATTCGCCTCGAAGCCTTCCTGGAAGGCCTCCACGAGCTGCGCCTTCGTCAGGTCGCGCAGGAAATGCATACGGATGGCCTTCGCCTGGTCGGTCGCCAGGATCGCGCCCGCGTCCTTCGAGGGCGATTCGAGGTAGAGCCCGCCCACATAGACCTTGAACATTGCCTTCTTCCTTAGGCCCAAACCGTTCAGCTTCAAGGTCATCTCGCCGGACTTGAGCGTGTCAGGCAACGTTGCGCCTGCCAGCTCGCCGGCCAGGGCGGCGGAGTCGAGCATCGACAGCGTCAATATAACTGGGATAACGGCGCGACAGAGTGTCGTCACGATATAGGTGTTCATGCTTCTGTCCTCCTGAAAAAGTTGGAAGTCGGCCTTGGAGGCAGCTTTTGCGATTGCCTGGGGCTGAAATCATAAGCTCATCCGGCCACTGCCGTCCAGTAGCTTGCAACCCTCAGTGAGCTAATCCTCCCATTCACCTGTGATGGACCTCTCATACAGGAACGATTCCAACTAGGTAGTGCTGTTCATGGGAGCAGAGTAGATTAGGGTCACAGCGCTCTATCATTCCGCTTACTTCGATGAGTTAAATAGCCAAATATTACTAGAGATTACTCATCCCGAGTTAGTCGGCCACATTGTTCTAGTGCATCTCGTTACGGTATAGTGCGCCTCGTTACGCAAATCGGCGAAATTTCATATCAGAGGAATGTGAATTGATGGCCGAATCAGTCATCGACAGACATTGCCACCATGAGGATTGCATGACGACTCGCAATGGGTTCTTCATCAAGGTTGATGCGCCACAGGGGTTAACAGCCTGGGTCACGGTCGGAATGGTCCTGGCCATGCTTTCCGGCTGTGTGACGTCTCCGGTTTATACACCTGGGCGCGCAAAATCGGATCAGACATCCTGCAGCCAGGCCATGAAGCCGAGTGACACCCTGATCGGAATCGCTATATCGGGAGGGGGGAGTCGAGCCGCCTTGTTTGGGGCGGCCGGCCTTGAAGCACTGGCGAAACTGCCAGTCGGGCCCCCGGCCCATTCTCTGTTGGAAGACGTCTCGGTGATTTCCAGTGTCTCTGGCGGCAGCATGGCGACGTCCTACTTCGCCGCGGTGAAACCGCGAAAAGATGTGCCGATGCTGACTCCTTCAGGCGAACTGACCGCGGAGTACCAGGCATTCTTTGCGCAGTACAAAAAAACTATGAACCAGGATTATGAGAAACCCTTGTTGTGGCATAACCTCATCCGATTGCGCTGGTTCAATCCGGCCTGGACTGCTAGGTCCCTCAATGAATATCTGAATAGTCAATTTTTGAAGGACATGACCTTTCAGGACGTGCGCGAGCGGGAGTCGGGCGGCCAGATTCCCCGACTCCTCATCAACACCACCTTATACAACGACGGGCGTCGTTTCGTGCTCACGACGTTGCCGCATGAGCAGACCCAATACGACTTATTGAAAGATGTGAGTCGATCGGTCGGTGCGGGCCAGCTGTCGAAGGAATCCGCCGAACTGATGCAAGTGAAATGGGCGTCGCTGCAGTCTGTGACGCCTGAGGCGCTGAACCTCGACCTGTGCCCCATTCTATTAGGCGCGGCGGTGGCTGCGTCCATGTCGTTCCCTCCGGTGGTCGGCCCGATTACCTTCAAGGTTGAGGGAGAGGAGCAGTACTGGCATGCGGGGGACGGGGGATTGTCCGATAATATGGGACTGGAGTCGTTGGCGACGGTGACGTTACACGCGCTCCAGCAGAATACGGTCCGTCGGGCACTCATCATCGCATTCGACAGTTCGTTTCCGTTTGCCGTGGGATCGGATCGGCTGGATCATTTCCCCGAGGGCTTTACGCTGTTCAACTATGACATTTCCAGAATTCCCGGCATCATGGAGGAACGGGCGTTAGCGTACCGGACACTCTATTATCGCACGATGACGGAGCAGGGGGTGATGCCGGACGAGACACGATTGAAATTCCTTCAACTGAGACACATTGACGCGGTGTGGAAGGAAGATATGAGTGATCTGCCCGACTCATGCAAGAACGAAGAGATAAAGCTTACGAACCCACCGATGGTCAAGAAGCGCCTCGCGAGCGTTGTCACCAGGCTATGGCTCGAGTCCGACTGCGATCGTGATTTGGTGGCCATGGCCGCGGCGAAGCTGGTGGAAGAGAAAAAAGACGAGATCCTGAAATTCTTGCAGCAGCCGCTTCCATAACCGACCACTGAGAGGCCCTTGGCAGTCTTCCCCTCCGATGGGTTCTGAATAAATTCAGGGGGCTTCCTGCTTCCAGCTGACTGCGCCACCTATCCAGAGTTTATGTCGGGCTCAACACCTCTGTGCCGACTCAATCACTGGGTGACCGATTCCAGCAACTGCCTGATCTTGTCCTCATTCTGAGCGACCACCTTGGTGGCGGCGACGAGGGCGAGATCCCGATCACAGGGCGAGGCCAGCCAGAGTCGCGTGGCGATCCCTGCCAAACGCTCGACGACTTCTTTCCGCAACTTCCATTTGAAATCTTCCTTGCGGCACGAGTCCGGCAGGTCGCTGAGGTCTTCGTTCCACTCAGCATCCGTGTGCCGGAGCCCGACCACCCGGAGCTGGTCCGATATCAGTCCCTGTCGTTGCGCCATCCTGAAGAACCAGGATCGGTACGCCGTCGCGCGTTCCTCCATGATGGCTCGGAATCCGCGAAAAGTCATAGCTCATGAACGTGAAGCCTTCCGCGCGGTGGTTCAGAACCTCGCCGCCGATCGAAAAGGGAAAGGAGCTGTCCAAGCATGATGATCACGGCGCGGCGGGCTTTTCCCTCTTGTAACTTCTTCAGGAACACCATCAACAAGGACTCGGCAGCCAGTATTGTCGGCCAGCCCTCCGTCCCCCGCATGCCAGTACTGGTCCGTATTCTCGACTCGAAAGGTAATCGGGCCGACGACGGGCGGGAAGGACATGGACGCGGTCACTGCGGCGGCCACTCTGATGGGACAGACATTCATCTTGATGTCTTGGGGAGTGACGGACAGCAACGTCTCCCACCTGGTCCGCAGGATACGTTCACCTTCTTCGTCGAGCTTCTTCGTTGGCAGGGAGCCGTTTCACATCGGCCAACATGTCATACTGAGAGGCCTCCTGAGGGAGCGCGGTCAGGATGAACCGGCGTCCGTTATTATAGAGGGTGGTGTTGATAATCAGACGGGGGCTGTCGCCTTGCGCCTGCCGGCGAGCCAACCCCTCGAACCTCATCCCGCCAAGGGACTCATCCACGATATCAAACAGAGACCGTGCAGCCCAGGCCGGGTTGAACGGGCGAAGGCCGAAGATCTGACGCTTCAACACCATGCTCTCGAAGTCCTGTGTCATATCATTTTTGAAG
Organism: Nitrospirota bacterium; assembly: GCA_963729585.1. Taxonomy (GTDB): domain Bacteria; phylum Nitrospirota; class Nitrospiria; order Nitrospirales; family Nitrospiraceae; genus Palsa-1315. The sequence continues at coordinate 149,637 of CAVSOJ010000025.1, read as the reverse complement.
CCAGTGAAAAACGTGTTGTACTCCTCGGTCATCTTGCCGTCCTGGGTCAGGACTGGCGTCTCATGCGTCGGCTTTCGGACGGCGAAATAGGCCGAGGCCAGGCTGCCTCCGGATACGCTGGAGATGTAGCCCACTTGCTCGATCAGCGACCGGTGTTCCGGGCCAACCCGCATCTTAGCCAGGGCCTCCATTGCGGCTGCCGCGAACAGCGCCGCCCGGCTGCCTCCACCCGATACGGCCAGGCCGACGAGCACGTCCGAATCCGGCGCCGGAGTGACGCAATCCGGGTCCTCCGAGGCGGCCCGCAGGGTATAGAGCGGGGTCGCCCTCATCCACATGAAAGCCAAGATGGCCACGACCAGCAGGCTCACGGCGATCAGCACGATCGTGCGGATTCTCACTGTCCGTCCCATGAAGCCCTTCCCTTGCTGTGTCATACCCAACACCTCCTTCGCGGGGGTCTCTCGCACCATGAACGAAAAGATTTCCCTGCCTCTTCAGCAGCGCTGGGTATAGAAACAGGGATGTAGATAGCCGATCCTATCCGGGATTCGGTCGCTGCGATGCAGGGGCGGGAAGTCTAACCTCAACTCAGCAGGATTGTCTAGGGTGTTCTCAGCCACGACCATAGCTTCGTTCGATGAGCCCGCAAGAGATCCTGTCCTTCCGGGTGATATTTGCCGTTGTCGCGCATGAGGCTCTCGTATAGACTCGTCGCCTGCGGCAGGACGGGTGCTCTTACATCGCAGGACCTTCCCGTATGAACTCGAAAGGAGAACCCAATGTCGTTGAGACTTCTGTTAACCCTGGCCGGTGGACTTGAAATACTCGCGGGAGTGCTGACACTGATCAGTCCCGCGGCGGCGGTCACGATGTTGCTCGGAGTCCCCGTGGACTCGGTCGCATCGGTCTTGACGCGACTCTTCGGTACGGGGGTGTTCGCGTTGGGGTTGGCCTGTCTTAAAGCTCGTGACGATCTCGGAAGTCCTGCCGGTCTGGCGGTGAGCATCGGGATCACCTCATACAATGTATTAGCAGCCGTGGTCCTTATCTGGGCTGCGGCAGGATTGGGCCTCGGCGGCCTGTTGTTATGGACTGCGGGAATCGGCCATGCCGTGCTCGGTATGCTGTTCGTATCGGCACTCGTGGCGTCGGGACGGTAAACGAGAGACATCAAGAGGATTAAATGACGACGCAGCAAACCCCTGACAAAGCCGCCGAGAATTTAAAGGATGATGCAAGAACCGCCTTGGCCCGTGAACGCGTCAACTTCGCGAAGTTTCGTACGTCGCTCGCGCTCGACCGAACGACCTTGGCCTGGATTCGCACAGCGTTGACCTTTGCCACCTTTGGTTTCGGAATGGTCGGGTTTTTTCGGGCCGTGGAGTTGGCGACACACAGCGAGCAAGCGATGCGTTTGCATCAGGCGGCAATCCACATGGGAGTGACGCTGATCGTGATCGGGATGGTCGCGACCATATTGACGGCATTCTCCCACTGGGTGACACTGCGCAGGTTGCGCCGCGGAGAGCAACTCTCCATTACGCAATGGCCTTTGACCATTACGATCGCCGTACTCATTTCGGTTCTCGGCCTCTACGCGCTGTGGTCCATCTTCACTCCATGAGGCGCATCGATTTGTTCACTGAGACTCTTGCTGCCTCTGGTCGGCGGCCTTGAAATGCTCGCGGGGCTGCTGGCATTGATCAGCCTGGTTACGGTGGTCGCGTTACTGTTCGGAGTGCCGGTAGATCCGATCGCAGCGGTTCTGACGCGACCCTTCGGTCATGCCGTGTTGTGCGTCCTCTTCGTCCATGGGCTCAGTGGCCTCGAGAAAGACCGGTGCGCACGGCAAGGATGAACGGATGCGAACAAAGGGAATGCGACAAACAGGGCACTTGGAGGGAAACCAATGAAAGACTCGAAGGGTAAATTCATCCTGCCGGTGGTGCTGGGACTCGTGGTCGTCTCGGCGCTGGCGGCGTTCTTCGTGCCGATCACCATCGGCCAGCCGGGAGGTGCGGCGAAGCCGGGATCGCCGGCGTACGTCGAACCGATGCAATCGAAAATCCTCCCTCCGCAGCTGCCGGTGTTCGGAGGTGAGATCAAACAGACGGCCGGCGAATCCAAACCCTGGTGGCCGCCGCGAGTTCGCGCCGCCGAAGGGCGCGCCCAACGTGCTGCTGATCATGCTGGACGACGCAGGCTACGGTTCTGAGAGTACCTTCGGGGGCACCATTCCAACCCCGGCGCTTGACCGGATCGCCAAGGCTGGGCTGCGCTACACGCGGTTCCATTCCGCAGCCCTCTGCTCACCGACCAGGGCCGCCCTGATCACCGGCCGCAACCATCACTCGGCGCATTTCGGCATGGTGGCCGAAGCTGCGACCGGCTATCCCGGATACGATTCGATTATTGGCAGGGACACCGCGACCGTCGCGGAAATCCTGCGCCAGAACGGCTATGCGACCTCGTGGTTCGGTAAAAATCATAACGTGGCCGGCTGGATGGCGACCCAGGCTGGGCCGTTCGACCAGTGGCCGATCGGTTTGGGCTTTGAATATTTCTACGGCTTCGTGGGCGGCGACACAAGCCAGTGGACCCCGAACCTCTTCCGCAACACAACCGTGATCGAGCCCTACGTGGGCAATCCGTCGTGGAACCTTATCACCGCCATGGCGGATGACGCGATCGGGTATATCAATCAGTTGAACGCGATCGCCCCCGACAAGCCGTTCTTCGTCTATTACGTGCCGGGCGCCACGCATGCGCCTCACCACCCGACGAAGGAATGGATCGAGAAGTTCAAGGGCAAGTTTGACCATGGTTGGAACGAGGAGCGCGAGAGGATCTTCGCGAATCAGAAGCAACTCGGTGTGATCCCGGCCAACGCCAAGCTGACCCCGTGGCCCGACAGTGTGCCTAAGTGGGACACGTTCTCGGCGGACGAGAAAAAGATGCTCGCGCGGCAAGCCGAGGTCTACGCCGCCTACATGGCCTACACCGACCACGAGATCGGGCGGGTAATCCAGGCCGTCGAGGATATGGGCAAGTTTGACGACACACTCATTATGTACATCGGCGGCGACAACGGGGCGAGCTCCGAGGGCTCTACGGTCGGCACCCCGAACGAGTTCGCCACGTTCAACAGCGTCGTCATTCCGTTGAAGGAGCAACTCAAGTATTACGACACCTGGGGCTCCGACGAGACCTTTCCGCACTATGCGGTGGGCTGGGCCTGGGCCTTCGGCACACCGTTCAAGTGGGTCAAGCAGGTGGCCTCGCACTTCGGCGGCACCAGGCAGGGCATGGCGATCTCTTGGCCCAGGCGCATCACGGACGCCGGCGGCATCCGCCACCAGTTCCACCACGTCATCGACATCATGCCGACGATTCTGGAGGCCGCTGGGCTTCGGATGCCCGACACCGTGAACGGCATCCCGCAAAAGCCGGTGGATGGCATCAGCATGATGTACACGTTCGACAAGGCGAACGCCAACGCGCCGTCGGTGCGTAAGACGCAGTACTTCGAGATGCTGGGCATGCGCGGCCTCTACCACGAGGAGTGGATGGCGTCTACGACGCCGCCGTTCGTCCCATGGGCGGCCTTCGAAGGCCTGCCGCAGAAGGCGCCCAAAGATATCCTGAACGGCTACACCTGGGAGCTGTATAAGCTGGACGACGATCCCACGCAGGCCGACGACGTCGCGGCCAAGTACCCCGAGAAGCTCGCCGAGATGCAGAGGATCTTCATGGACGAGGCGGCGAAGTACAATGTGCTGCCGCTCGACAACAGAACCCTCCCGCGCTTTTTGGAGCCTCGCCCCAGCGCAACCCATGGCCGGACTCTGTTCACCTATTCCCATGAGCTCGCGAACGTCCCGAAGGGTGGGGCACCGAGCATAATCGACCGGTCCTATACGATCACCGCCGAGGTGGAAATTCCGCAGAGCGGGGCGGAGGGGATGCTCGTGACCGATGGAGGACGGTTCGGAGGCTACGGCTTTTACATCCTGAAAGGGAAGCCGGTATTCGTCTACAACTTCGTTAACCTGGAGCGGTTCCGGTGGGAGGCTAAGGACGCTCTCTCGCCGGGGAAGCACGCGATCGTGTTCGACTTCAAGTACGACGGGATCGGTTTCGGGCATGGCGGCAGCGGGACGCTGACCGTGGACGGCAAGGTGGTGGATGCGAAGAAAATCCCGAAGACCCTTCCCTTCCTTTTCCCGGTGGACGAAACCTTCGATGTCGGCGTGGACACCCGCTCGCCGATCGATGATCACGACTATCAGGTGCCGTTCCGGTTCACGGGCAAGCTCGTCAAGCTCACGGTGGAGCTGCATCCCATGAAGGGGACGGTGGCGCAGATCGTCGAGTTCAAAATGAAAACGCGGGATTAGCGCGTGCGAGGCGCTCCGTCACGGCTCTCGAGAACTCCGATGGCGTCCTGCAAAAGTTTGGATATACAGATTGGCATCCGATTCTGGTCGAAGAACCAACCAATCGCTAAGGGGAAGGTGGACTGGGATGCATCCTGCACTTGAGTGGTTCAAGAAGGAATTCCGCGAATACATAGAGACGGCTCTGTTCTTTGCCGGGGCATTTTCTCTCATCGTCCTGGCTGACAAGCTCGTGGGGAGGGGAGCCGAACTGGAGATAGCCACCTTTGCCAGGGCCATCATTGGAGGATTCATTATCGCGAAGATCCTCCTCGTCGTAGACCTGCTTCCGGTGGTGGACAGATATCCCGGCAAGCCACTCATATACAACATCATGTGGAAGACCCCGATCTATGTGGTGGTATCCCTCTTGTACCGATATGTGGAGCCCCTGATCGGGTCGCTCTTTGCCGGCGCAAGTATGGCCGCAGCCCATGACCATGCGATGCAGGAGTTCACGCAATCGAGGTTTTGGGCGATCGAGATATGGCTCGCAATACTCTTCGTGATCTTTGTGACAATGCACGAGCTGAACCGCGCCTTGGGCAAGGGTAAGATGCGACTCATCTTTTTCGGTCGATAGAGACGGTGGCCTGATGCCGGGCTGAGACATGAAGGACTGGCACCTATCGTTGGGAGTGAGCTTATGTCGCACAATACACGAACCGTTTCACGGCGAGCATTTCTCGGGCGGTTACTCGGAGGAGTGGCAGCGACATGGACGGCGGGGCATCTGAGTCCTGAATTTCTGTGGGGCCAAACGATCGAAGCAGGAGCCACAGAGTAGTTCGGGTCTCATGACCCGCGTCACTCGTCCCTTCGATGCCGAAACGTCCGTGCAAGAATTCGCCTCGTACCTCACGCCCAACGAGCGCTTCTTTGTCCGCAGTCATTTCGGACCTCCGCCGCCGGAGCAGATCACCGAGAACGTGTGGCGTCTGCGTGTCAAGGGTCTGGTGGATCGGCCGCTGGAATTGAAACTGGAGGAATTGGCGCAGTTTGAAACGGTCAGCCTCACGGCCGTCGTGCAATGCAGTGGCAATGGCCGCGCGTTTCATCGTCCGCGAGCACCAGGGGTGCAATGGGAACGAGGCGCGGTGGGGAATGCGAAGTGGACCGGCGTGCGGCTGCGCGATGTGCTCATCCGTGCCGGCGTGCAGCCTTCCACGCGCCATCTCCAGATGCTCGGTGCCGACCGGCCGGTTGCTGCCACGACGCCGTTGTTCCTCCGCAGCATTCCCATCGAGAAGGCGCTGCATCCCGACACGCTGCTGGCGACTCACATGAACGGGGAGCCGCTACCGTTGCTGCACGGAGCACCGTTGCGCCTGATTGCACCTGGTTGGATGGCGGATGCCTGCATCAAGTGGCTGACGGATCTCACTCTGCAGGCAGAAGAGGCCAAGGGCTATTACATGGAAACCGCATATCGCCATCCGGTCCATCCCGTCGAACCGGGCACGGCGGTGAGTCCGCGCGACATGAAGCCGGTCGAGGCCATGGTCGTGAAGTCACTGATCGTCAGTCCCGCCAGTGGGACGGTGGTGAAACAGGGACCGGTGATGATTGAAGGGGTCGCGTGGACCGGGGAAGGCAAAGTCAACATCGTAGAAGTGTCCATTGACGATGGGCAGAAATGGGAAAAAGCCCGGCTCGTCGGAGAGGACGTACCCTATGCCTGGCGGCAGTGGCAATTTGTCTGGCAGCCTCAACAAGCCGGTGCATGCACCATCCTTGCGCGCGCGACGGACGATCATGGTCAGACCCAACCGATGGCGAGTCCATGGAATCCCGGAGGGTTTCTCTGGAACGGTGTAGATCGCGTCCAGGTAGAGGTGAAGACCGCATGAGTCCATTGATAGGCCGTTGGAGAAGCGGGAGATGCGCGGTAATCGGTCTCGTCGTCGTACTTGCCATCGTCCCATTTATAAGAGGATGGGCAGACGATCAGGTCGGAACGAACGCTGGCAATGAATCCTTGTCGTCGGCCGCTCAAGAACAAGACGGCAAACGGCTGGTGGCGGCTCGTTGCGCGGTCTGTCACAGCACCGACCTCATCGTGCAACAGCGCTTGACTCGCGCACAATGGACAGCCACGGTGCACAAGATGGCGAATTGGGGAGCGCAGCTGTCTTCCGCTGAACAAATCCAACTCGTGGACTATCTGGCCGCGCACTATCATCCCAATGCATCGGCGGGATTGGAACAGATGATGCGGGACTCTCCGGAGCCAACCCTCACGGAACCGACGGCTCATACTGGAGTGCCGCAACATCCGGTTGGTCGAGTTGATCGCGGTCAGACACTCTTCGGACTAAATTGTATGCCTTGCCACGGGCCGACTGCGGCCGGAGGCATGGGACCCAAGCTGGCAAAGAATCCAATTCTCACCGACGAGAGCCGGTTCTGGGGAACCGTGCGGCAGGGGCGAGGAGCGATGCCCGCATGGAGCAGCATGCTGACCGCGCAGGAGATTGCCGATATTCAGGCATGGCTGAAGACGCTTGAGTAGGTGATAGGTTTGGGCTGCACGCAGTCCGTTCCGAAGTTTGCCGGGGATCCTTACCGTTGAAGAGTCTGGGGAAATCCCAGGCATACATCACCGGCGATTGTTTGGTGGCCCACGCCTGCTCCACCGTGAGGGGAGACAGCCGGATATCGGATGCGCTCCAGTGTCAATGTGGCCGTATCGGCCAACCTGGCCGCCAAAGCCGTATCTGGTTCCGTCACTTGGTGTGTGAAAGCCTCGATGGCGTTGAGTCGCAACTGCTCATTGATCTGATCGGCGAGAGTCTGCGTGCCGGCGCGGATCCTTTCTTCGACCGCATCCTTGGAAACGAGAAGCCCGGTGAGCCATGCGGGACCTGGCAGGTCCAGGCGAAAGTTCGTAAGCCTGTGCCGCATGAGCGTCGCAAGATCGCCGGATCGATCTGCCTCAAGCAGGATCGTCAATGATGCGGTTGCCCCCTTGCCGCTGCCGGATAGGGCGATGCCGTCGTGTGTAATCCGGCCTGTGATCCGTTCAAGATCGGCGACCTGCTTCTTCATCCGCTCCAACAGGCCGGCGAGATCTGCTTGAGAAAACCCTGATTCATCTGGAATCGTGGCGCGAGCCACGTAGATCTCCCGTGCATCCTGGTCGAGCGCGGCTGGTCGAACGCACGTGGATCGATACCAAAGATTTTCCCGAAGTGTTTCCGAGCCAGATATGGCCACGAACAGAGGGGCATCGGGGGCCTGTGACATATCCAACATGAAACGCCCGTCGTCATCCGTTCGGCAGCAAAGAGGCAACGGAGATCCTGAACCAGTCCCATCGGGCTGGCAGAGTGTAATCCACCCATCCTTGATCGGGCTGATACTGTCCGGATCAGGCCGGCGGGATTCCATCACATAATTCCGGACGAACGACGTGAAATTCGTGATCTCGTAGAGAGTGCCCTGCAGCGTCACGCGTACACCTCATTCCTCATTGAATCGCGGCGATTCGGCAACGGGAGTGAAGACCATGCTGTGTGTCGGTGGTGTTGAATCTGAAGCCAAAATGCAGACCACGTGGATCGCATAGTCGGATGCCCGGTCCGCGTATGCTCACGTTCAGTCGATCCTGTCCGTTTGTACCATGCGTCTCTTTCGACTGACAAGAGCTCTTCCCTGCCTCCCCACGCTGTGCTAATTTGGGACCCCTTTATATGTTTATGCGTTGCTGAAGCGTGCAATTCGCCGCCGTGTGATCGGTTTACGTGGAGCTGTGATTGCGCGCGATGATCGGCCGGTTATCGCTGATTCGCCCTTGATCAAGGAGGTCGTGTATGAACGTTCAGTCCAAGCAAGAACGTATGGGGATCCGACGGCATCTCCTCCAGCTGGCGGTGGTCGTGATGTTGATGGTCGCCATCGCTTGGCCGTGGTTGGTCGTGGATGCTCCGGTTCAGGCGGCGAACCCGGGAGACACGGTGGAAACCTGGATCGATCAGGTTCTCAAGGGGATGTTCAAGCGAGGTCAGGAGCCGGAACCGACACTGAAGCCGGCGCCAGGTCCCTTCTTTCCAGGGGTTCTGCGACTCACGTTGGACGAAGCGATGGCGCTGTTCCTGAAGCAGAACCTGGATCTCATCATTGCCACCTATGGAGTCGACGCAGCGAAAGGGCGGCAGATCACGGCGCGGCTCTATCCAAATCCAACCCTGTCGGTCAATACATTCAGTTCCTACACCCAGGGGTGCAACATCAATAAGTGCGGTGCAGTGGCCCCGTCGCTCAGCCAACTGTTCGAGGTCGCCGGGAGACGGGGATACCGAACGGATGCTGCCGCGTTTGACACCATGTCCATCGAGGCGAGGTTCGAAGACACGGTGCGGCAATTGGGGTTCACGCTCAAAGAGACGTACTTCCGCGTGCAACGGCAGCGCGGGCATCTCGCGGTGGACCAGGAAGTTCAGGGCGTGCTCGTCAAATTGCTGCAAGGCTCTACCGGCGAGGCAAAAATGGGCGCCTCTGACCTCGATCGCGTTCGGCTCGGTCTGATGGCCGTGAATGCCGATTCAGAGGTGCTTCGAGACATGCAGCGGATCGAAGAGGTGTCCGGAGATTTGCGGATGATGTTGCGAATTCCGCCGGACGTGGAACTGGAGCTCAGCACGGTTCTTACTTATCGGAAGACAGAACCAAATTTTGCCCGGCTGCTGGAGTATGCCATGGAGAGCCGGCCTGATATCCGGGCCAAACGGTTGACCCGAGACAAGCGAAAAACCGAGTTGCAACTTGCCAAGGCTGTCCGGTATCCCAACGTCACGACCGAACTCGGCTATATGGTGCAGGGACCTCACGGCCCCGATAACCAGCAGCAGTGGGCGTTGAATTTTTCGGTGCCGCTGCCCGTCTTCAACCGGAATCAGGGCGGGATCGTCGAGGCTGAAGTCGCCGTCATGACTGTGGAAGCGGACATCGAGAAGACGGCGATTCAGATTCAGAATGAGGTCGCCGTCGCCTACCGGAAGTTCATCCACGGGCGGAAACTTGTTGAGGCCATGAACGGAGCCCTGCCGCAGGCATCGACGCTCTTTCGCGCGGCGCAGCAGGCGTTCGCCAAAAAAGAGATCGGAATTCTGGATCTGGAGAACACGCGTCGCTCCTATGCGGACACGGAGGAGAGCTACCTGGAAGCAGTATTCGGTTACGAACAGAACTGGCTCCGTCTCGAGTGGGCTGCCGGTCGTGATATTACGTCCTGAGTTTCTTGCCGCTTAGAGCGTGCCGAGAGAAAGGAACGATGACATGGGCTTGAATCTGTTATTGGTGTTTATCCCGGTCGCCCTGGCGCTCGATTGGTATGGAGCCAGCCCTGTTGCGGTGTTTGCCGTTTCCGCGCTCGCCATCGTGCCGCTGGCCGGGTTGATGGGCCGCGCCACGGAACATCTCTCGACCTATGTCGGGACCACCATTGGCGGTTTGCTGAGCGCCTCCCTCGGGAATGCCCCGGAGCTGATCATCTCCGGGTTTGCGCTGAAAGAGGGGCTTGTCGATGTCGTCAAGGCGTCGATCACCGGCTCGATAATCGGCAATACGCTCTTCACACTCGGTCTGTCGATGATCATCGGCGGGTGGGGACGGGAACGCCAGCGGTTCAATCAAACCGTTGCTGGTATGAGCGGAGGGCTCTTGTTCGTGGCGGCGGTCGGGCTGCTGATCCCGGCCATCTTTCATTTTGCAACGGGCAAAGAACGCGAAGTGAGCATGGAAATCGCGGTCGTGCTCTTTGTCGCCTATCTGCTGAGTCTCGTGTTCACACTCAAAACCCATCGTCAACTCATCCAGCCAGGGCCTGATGAAGCCGTCGCGGCGAAGGAGTCGCACGAAGCCTTGAACGAAGCCACGTGGAGCCAACGGAAAGCCATTGCTATGCTGGCTGGTGTGACGATCGTGATCGCGGTCATGAGCGAAATCCTCGTCGGGGCGATCGAGCCCGCGTCCGCCTCGATCGGGCTGACGCCGATTTTCGCGGGCGTCATTTTTCTTGCGTTGGTCGGCAATGCCGCCGAAGCCATGAATGCCGTGGGGTTTGCCAGAAAAGACAAGATGGATCTGTCGTTCGGTATCGCGGTCGGGGCCAGCACGCAGGTGGCGTTATTCGTGGCTCCCGTACTCGTGTTTGCGGGCTATCTGATGGGGCAGCCCATGGATCTCCACTTCACCGCCTTTGAGATCGTGGCGATTGTCCTTGCTGTCTCCACTGTCAATAACCTGACAGCGGACGGAGAGTGTCACTGGATGGAAGGAGTGATGCTCATGGCCGTCTATCTGATGCTCGCGATCGGGTTTTTCTTTCTGCCTGCATGACGGGACGACACGACAAACCGGATTGCCCAACAGTCCAATCCGCTATAGCAGTACCGCGAGGAGGATCGCGCCACCTAGCAGCCAGCTGATGTACTTGTTCTGTTCCTCCAGGGACTGGATTCGGCTGGAGAGATCGGCAGGGGAGGGCGGCTCTGAGGATGGATGCTGTCTGGCTACCGTCGCTATGTGGCTGCGCGTCCTTGGCTTTAGGACTGGTTTGGCCGCAGGATGTGGGCTGTCTGGTGCGTTGTGGGATCCGGCACGAGCGAGTCCAGCGGATTGACTCGGATCGTCTTGCGCGTGGCCATCAAGCCTCTCCTTTAATTAATATGACACAGTTCGAAGTTCTCGCCGGCAGACAGCCCTAGACCATGCGCCCATTCTCTTGCCGAATGACGTCAGTCGCGAGTTGCCGGTAGTCTGCCGCCCCATGGCTCCGCGGATCATACAGAGTGATCGGCTGGGCGAACGAGGGACATTCGGCCAGGCGAACGTTTTCCCGGATCATCGCGTCGTATACGAGTGAACCGAAGCGGCTTCGGAGTTGCTCGACCACTTCCTGAGCATGGCGGGTTCGCGCATCGACCCGGCAGGCAGAATCCCGGCCATCTTGATATCGGGGTTCAGTCGCTCCTTGACGACTTCGAGGGTTTCCAGCAGGCGGGCCAGTCCGCTGAGGGCCATGACATGGCTCTCCACCGTCACCAGCACTTCCCGCGCCGCCGCCAGCGCATTCACCGTCAGAATCCCAGCGCCGGAGGACAATCGATCAAGATATACTGCCAGGGTCCCTTCAGTTCAGCGAGCCGCCGACGCAGTGTCGTTTCGGCTCCGACTTCGCCTGCGAGGGCCTTCTCAGCCCCGACCAGCCAGGAAGAAGACGGAATCACCTCGACGCCGTCGGCTGATGTGGGCTGAACCAGCCCGGCCAGTGCCAATCCGTCGGTAAAGACGTCCAGCAGACCTCGCCCACCGTCTTTTACGCCGAGCCAGCTCGATGCGGAAGCTTGAGGATCGAGATCCAGCACCAGCACCCGCCGCTGTTGTTCGCCCAATGCCGCTGCCAGGTTGACAGCGGTCGTTGTCTTCGCGCTTCCGCCTTTTTGATTGATGATGGCGATGAGGCGCATCAAGATCGCCAGGCTCCTCAAGTCCCCGCTGCCTTGTGATTCCGGGGGACAGTCGAGTCACAGCATGTTCAGGTGCTCAGCGTCACTTCTCGCACCTCTCGCCCGTGACGCGAAGCATTGTAGCTGACTTGCCAGCCAGCGGCAACGGTCGACCTTCCCATGAATCGGCAGGAGTCCAACGAACGTTTCGGGAAGTTGACTCCACAAGAATATTTCGGCTACCCTGAAACGGTTTTCGACGTCGTGTGAATCGTTCAAATGTACGAATCATATAATTGACAAGGAGGAAATCATGGAAGCTATTATCGGCGGTGTGGTCGGTTTGGCAGTCGGCGCGGTCGCCACGAAGATGAGCCCTGATCTCGCGTCCGGTGCAGGAACGATGGTGCGGGGGGTGGCCAGAGAAGTGATCAAGGGCGGGCTGATCGTCCAGGAAGCCGTGTCAGGCATGTTTTCCGGCGGGGGTAACTATTTCAGCGACTTAATTGCGGAAGCCAGAGCTGAACTGTCTGCAACGGAAACCCATCCGGCCAAGGCGCACTCGCACAAGTAACGTCTAGAGTAAGTCCGCCAGACACCCCGCTCACATTCCTCTTGAGTGCAGGAAGTAAGCGGCTGGCTCAGGCAGCCTGCAGATCTCTCGCGATGATCCCTTCGACGGGGCTACGGTACAGCTTGTCGAAGGGGACCGCGAGCAGATTGTGTATTCGTACGACATCACAAAGCCAGATAGAAGTAGTCCCTGCACGGGCAGTCGTAGGGTACTCCTGCCCACCGCGAATACCTTCGCCTGATTGTCTGCGTCATCCCCCATTATGATGGGCAAAATTTAAGACTGCGCTGTTCAGTTGTAATTGTTCCTTAGGGACATGTAAAATCGCTTTCCCCTCAACCGTTGTTCGAGCAGGTCGCAAACTAAGGAGGTCAGTCATGGAGCGCATCGTATCAGGGATCGGATCTATTTTCCGTCCCATTGCCAAAGAACTGATCAAGGGTGGAATCGTTTTGGCTGACACGGTTTCTGAATTTGCCTCTGAGACGGGCGAGCAGTTCAAGGATCTTCTTGCCGAGGCAAAGGCCGAGCTGGCGAAGCCGGACAACCAGGCCCAGGACACGACCAAAACTGAAGGCACTGAGGGCAAAGACAGCCACAAAGGACGAGGCGCTCGGGCTAGCAGCAGTCACGCGAAGGAATGACGGGGGTATCACGGCCGTCCCCTGTGTGCAGCCTACACTGCTCGGTCATCAGTGAGATTCACATTCTGATGGAGGAAGGCAAATGCCGGTTGCTTTCCGGGAAGGTTTTTCATAACCATGGAAAAGGTCACGACCGGAAAGCGCCTCAGGAAAGTTGCGAAGCGGAGTCCATCGGGCCCTGGAGCTGTCCGGAGAAAAGTTGGCGCCCTTCCCAAGAAAAACGGCAAAGTGAATGGGGTGCATCTCACGCATGATGCTTCGAGCCATGCGAGTTACGTTGGTACGACGAATGGTACTGCTGTTCTCGTTTCAGAAGCCTCTGCCTTGTGGATTCCACTCAACGGAAATGAGAGAGATGCGCTCTCGACTCTGATACCTCAACAGACGCCTCACCAGGTAAATGGATCTCATCTTTCTGTTTCTACTGCGGCCGCTGAAGCCGACACGGCACCCCCAAAGTTCACCGATACGCTAGCTGATACCAGCGTGGTCCATGCGATCAGCGGACGTGTCAGGCTGAGAGTACCGGCGCTCAAGACCTTGCCCGGGCTGGCCGAACCGTTGCAGCGGCTTCTCCGGGACCAGCCCGGGGTGACTGACGCTAGCGTGAACGACTGGTGTGCTAGTGTGACGGTAACCTGTGATCCTTCCGTCTGGACGTCCGACAGGCTCTGCCTGTGGCTGCAACTGCAGAAGGCGACGGAGATCGCATCGTACAAATCAGCCAATGAATCGGCAGACCAGGCGCAGGCCGTGTCTGATGAGGCGGGAGATGAACTCTGGTATTCGAGCGCCGGGATTGGTCTAGTGCTCCTTGTCGAGCCGTTTGTGGCGCCGCTGGTCCCTCTGTTGCTGCTGGCCAGCGCCCTGCCGATGCTCAAGCGGGCCCATCGCTCGTTGTCGGAAGACGGCAAACTGAACGTCGATGTGCTGGATGCCTCCGCCACCTCGTTGCTTGTCGTGCAAGGCAATTTCCCGATGGCGATCTTCATGGTCTGGCTCATCAACGTTGCAGACTGGGTTCGCGACCTCACCATGATGCGATCGAAGAAGGCGATCGAGGAGATCCTCGGCTACCAGAACATCGAGGCATGGGTGGTGCGGGACGGACAGAAAGTGCGCGTGATCGTGGCAGAGGTCCAACTCGGCGAGACCGTGGTCGCCTATCCGGGCGAGCGGATTGCCGTGGATGGCACGGTGCTCAGCGGCAAGGCTCTGGTGGACCAGGCCTCGCTCACCGGCGAATCGGTTCCGGTCGAGAAGGAGGAGGGCAGTCTTGTCTACGCCGCCACAGTGGTTCGGGAAGGGAAACTCTACATTCGCGCGGAGCGGATCGGAAGCGAAACCGAAGCCGCCCAGATCCTGCGCCTTGTGGAAGCCGCGCCGGCGCGTGAAACAAAAATCCAGAATTACGCCGTCAAATGGGCGAACGATCTCGTGCCCTACAGCTTCGTGGGAGGAGCCATCGGAGCCGTGATGGGAGGCGGTCTCCAGGGAGCGGCCGCAGTCCTCATCATCGACTACGGAACCGGGATTCGAATCGCGGCTCCGACGACCGTGCTGTCAGCCATGACGAAGGCGATTCGGAACGGGATTCTGATCAAGGGAGGACGGCCTCTGGAAAGTCTCGCGGAAGTGGATGCTGTCGTCTTCGACAAGACCGGCACCTTGACCACGGGTAATCCGGACGTCCTGGATGTGGTGCCGGTCAATTCCAGCACGGCCGACGAGGTGCTCGCGCTAGCAGCCGCGGCGGAACTGCGTCTGTCCCATCCCGTGGCAGATGCGATCGTCCGGACCGCGCAGGCAAGACAGTTGTCGATTCCTGAGCGGACCGCGTCGGATTACAGTCTTGGGCTCGGTGTCGAAGCGATCGTGAACGATTCGGTGGTGCTCGTCGGAAGTCCCAGATTCATGACGCTCCGTGGGGTGGACTTGTCGCCGGAGGTCCAGGGTCACATCTCGCGGATGCAGCAACAGGCGATTTCACCGCTCTGCGTGGCCCGGGACGGGTCTGTCATCGGACTGCTCTCTATCTCTGATCCTCTACGGCCGGAGGCTCGTGATGTCGTCCAGGCATTGAGAGATCGAGGCATCAAGCGCATCGTGATGTTGACCGGCGATCATGAGGATGTGGCCAGGAGAATCGCTGCGGAACTCGGGATCACCGAGTATCTGGCTGAAGTGTTTCCCGGAGACAAATCCGAGGCGGTCCAGCGTCTGCAGGCCGAAGGCTATAAGGTCGCCGTCGTCGGGGACGGGGTCAACGACTCTCCTATGCTGGCCTATGCCGATGTGGGTATCGCTGTGGAGGGTGGGACGGAAGCGGCCAGGGAAACGGCGCCTGTCGTGCTCTTGCACGGAGGGCTCTGGAAGGTTCCCCTCGCGATCGACATTGGGCGTGAAACGGTCGCGTTGATCCGGCAGAATTGGAATATCATTTCGATTCCCAACACGATCGCACTCGGTCTGGCCTGCGTCGGCATACTCGGGCCTATCGGGGCCACATTGCTCAGCAACGGGTCGGCGATTGTTGCGACGATCAACGGCCTGCGTCCGATCATGGAACGTCGGCCGATCAAGGTCGTCTCTCCAGAGCGGGAAGGCACCAGGCTCCTGCCTGCACCAATGGCTGAGAAGGTCACCCTCGCGGGATGACAAGGCCGTACAGATGGGCTGGGATGATATGAGTGCATCCGATGCACCGCACGAAAAAGACAGCACCCACCCCTTCGCGGCTGCGCCTATAGGTGGAGAGCACCGGTCCATGCCGGTGACACTCGACGGACCTTTGGCGGCTGCACACGTCATCCATTCGATTCCGGGTCGCGTCCGGTTGCGTGTACCGATGCCCAAATCCGGTTCGCATCTCGCCCGCGGCTTGGAAGCACTGCTCTCAGCCCAAACCGGAGTCATTGAGGCGACAGTCAAATACGGGGTGCCACAGCGTGACCGTGCGGTACGATCCGGCGGAGTGGACCCCGGAGTCGTTGTGCATGTTCCTACAAAGCCGCAGTCGCGAAGAACTCGAGGAGTATGCATCCTTCGGCTTGGCGGAAGATTCCACCAGCCTTCCGATGAACTGGTTACAACCGTGGCGATACTTGAATATGACCGAAGCCACCTCCGGTTCCAAGGGTGCGGTTCAGAAAGGCGATCCGGTGAAGTCCGGCTATTGGAAGCTGGGATACGCCAGCATGGTCGTGGGAGCAGTGCTCGTACCTGTGCCGCTGGTCCCTGGCATACCCTTCCTGATCTTGTCTAGTTACTTCTTTGCCAAGGCCACCGTCTTGAAGGGTAAAGATAGGCCTGAAGCCGGAGAGCAAGTTCCCAAAGCGAAAGAGTAGGGTTCTTCGAGCCTCGGCATGACCTCTCTACCTCGTCGATTCAAGATACATGGACGGCTGCCGTTGGGACTTGGCGCAATCATGAGGTCAGTCTCGCGCGACTGTTGTATCGTTGCCGCCGGACTGACGCAAGAGGCAATCGTTCTGCTCGCGCGTGATCCCTGATTATGAGAACGCTTCACCTGTTTCTAAAACGCTCGCACACGCATGACCGGCTGTGCGCTGTTGCGGACGGCGTATACGCGATTGCCCTTACGTTGCTCGTGCTGGACCTGAAGGTTCCGGTAGTCCCCGGCATCACCAATCCCCAATTGACAACGGACCTGCTCCAGCAAATCCCCAACTTTGTCGCCTATGTCATCGGGTTTGTTGTGGTCGCGTTCTTTTGGATGAGTCATCACCGGCTTTTCCAATCGGTGATCTTGTGTGATGAATGGGCTCTCCTGTTGAACCTTGCCCATCTACTTTTCATCTCATTGACCCCGTACGCGGCTTCATTGATCGGACATTATGAGGGAGACCGTGTCGCCACGATTGTGTTTTCCGCGAATCTTGGGCTGGCCTCCTGGTCACTCATCGTGCTGGGGCAGTATGTCCTGGCGAGGGAAGGATGGCGGTCCGATGATCCTGGCGGAACCTGGGTAAAGGTTCCCTGGTGGTCAGCCTATGCCGGTCCAGGACTCGCATTGGCGAGCATCGCCGTCTCGTTCTTGAGCATCGATGTCGCACTATTGCTCTGGCTCCTTCTGCCGTTGAGAGATCTGTTCTACCTAAGACGGGAAGCTCCCGACTCGCCCGATCAATAACCTATGATCGAGGGACCGATCTAACCACTGGTCTTATCCTTATCCTGGCGATTGGGGCGACCTTCATAACGAAGACGTATATATAATGTGGTTAGTTTGGGACAAGAAAATGGCCACCCATGCTCATAAATGAACAGGAGTGGCCCTTTTGTGAAGTTCATGCGGGCTTTCGCAGATGCTGGGCCTGCATGACAGTTGTCGGTTTTATAGAACGGCGATCGTCATGAGAAATGCGGCAACTTCCAATCCAAACCCAATGATGGAGAGTACAAATACTAGACTGTGCATACTCAGTCCTCCTTGGTTGATTTTTTGGATATGGCCTGATTTGGGCCAACCCACCTGCGAATACTACGTACGTAGAGCAAACTCTGTGCCATCTCCTTCCTATTACCGTAGTGGTAGCCAAAATGCCTGGTCACTGGCGACAGCGGAAGGTTCACGAGAGGCGAATGTATGTTGACGGGGAATCACGCCCTTACGCAGATGTCGGAACTACCGTGCTGCAGAGATAGGGTCAGTGAACGAATTCTCTAACTCAAATCTTCGGCAGGCTATCGCGCCTTCGCCGTCCTCTCTGCACCGACTACGGTTGGGATGGCTTGAAAGTTCGTGCACGGCGCTGATTTACATGCCACTCCTTTTCAGATAGAATCTGCACCTTCATCAATGGATTTGGAGGAAAATATTATGCACGCCAGCACACACAACACGATGGAAACAGAGACCACGGCCTGGACCGACTCTGCTGCGCAAAGCGGCAAGGGCGCAATCCACGTCATGGAGGAAGGCTGGGGAGCGTTAGGTCGGGGAACCTGGCATGCGTTTCACGCTCTCCCGGGCCACGGGACGGTTCCCGGTTTCGCCGTGGGTCTTGGCGCGGCCATGCTGGTTGGCGTCGGCGAGTTGGCAGTGGCCTGCTTTTCAGCGTATGTGAGCTACAGATACTTCGCCTATGGAGAATCGTTGAGCGAGGCGATTGAAAATGCCATCAAGTTCGAGTCAGGCAAGCTGGAAAAGAAGGAGCTAATCAGGCCTATCCCGGACTAACTCGGAAAGTTTCGCGCAGCCGTCAAATGCTGCATCACTCAGGATTCATTTCAGGTAATCGCAGTGTGAGAAGACTCACCATAGGCTGTCGCAATGCGGCTTGCCCCCTCACCAATCGTAAACCGCAGGTCTTCCATACAATCCGGATCGCCGGCTCCATTGTTTCAGTGGCGTAGAGAAGCCTCGCAAGATCGAATCTTCGATTGTGCTAATTTTTGCTGAACGACCGTCCTGCCTCCAATCGCATTCATTCTTTCCCAAAGACGTTCTGAATAGTGATGGGCATAGCGCGTACGTGCCTCGTCTCGCGGCTCGTGCATGTCAGCGCTCGCGGCTGGCATAATAGAAATATGCGCCCACGCTAATAAAATTCGTCGCCACTGCGATAATATTCCAAAGGATCACGGGTCGTGAAGCGATCAACAACCCATAGTAGACCCAGAGGATTTGGAACGCACCCATAATGGCAGCCATCCTCGGATTCATGCCCCCGCCGCCGCCACCCCCGCCGCCCCCCCGCGCCCCCCCGCCCCCGGGCCGCCGCGCGCCCCCCGCTCCCCGGCCCCGCCCCCCGCCCCCGCTCCCTCTCCCCGCGCGGCGCGCGCTCCGCTCGGCCCCCCTCGCCCCCGCCGTCCGCCCCCCCCTCTCTCCCTCCCCCCCCCCCGCGTAATAGAAATATGCGCCCACGCTGATAAAATTCGTCGCCACCGCGATGATATTCCACAGGATCACGGGTCTTGAAGCGATCAACAACCCGTAGTAGACCCAGACGATTTGGAACGCGCCCATAATGGCAGCCATCCTCGGATTCATGCCTTTGCTTGACCTCCGCTTGAGCATCGCGATCAAATCCGGCAGGGCGGCAAAGGTCGTTCCGAATCCCGCCACAAAGCCGACGACTTCAGACCTTCGAAAGCTGGGGAATAACAGACTTGCCGTATCGGGTATGGCTAATTCCCCGCAGCCCGCAAGGATGATCACGCTGAAAAAGAAACAAAGCAACTGAAGTCTCTTGGAAGAAACCATGTGTACCTCCGCTTTACGCGACTCAGGTCCCGATGCTCACCTTGAAGACGTGATAGCCCCACGGCTCCAGGTCCACGTACAAGCCCGATGCTTGAAGTTCGTCGCCCGCTCGGTCATACACCGTCTTCTGCAGTGAATCGCTCAACCGCCAGGAACGGCCTGCGAGATCACCCCATGGCAATCTGACCTGTGCCTGGGAACGAGCCCCTGAAAGATTGACAACGATCAGATGGCGGTCTGCCCCTTGTTGCCAGCACCAGGCGACCACATTCAGGTAGCTGTCATTGTCCGGCCAGCCGGTCCGTTCGCACAGTTTCCACTCCCCGTCCCTGACATCTGTACTGCGAAGGACTTGAAGAAGGGAGTTGTAGAACCCTTGAAGAATCTTGTCCGGGGTTTCATCGGGACGGCGGCGCAAGAACACCGGAAGCCTCACGCGGCGTCCCTCGAATTGCCCTTCGTGAAACAGTCTGGCGCCCGGCAGGGTCGCGAACGTCACCGCCGCAGCCCGCGCCTTCTGGTCCGCAAACGTCGCGGCGGCACGAGGTTCGTCGTGGTTTTCGATGAAACGAACCAGCTTCTCCTGGTAGGGCAGATCAGCGCAGAGATGCAGGCGGACGGTCTCGGCCGGATCATGCTCAAGACGATCGTACAGCCGCTTGTCGTAGCAGTAATTAAACCCCTGTTGCTGCAGCTCCCATTCCTTGTCCCAGTAGGCCTCCGCGATGAAGAGGACATCGGGGTACCGCTTCCGCACCCCCTGAATCACTTCCGACCAGTATTCTTTCTCCGGACGCGGCCCGGCGCGGTGCCCCCACGTGCGCTCGAAGATGGGCGTCATGAGCAGCATCGCCATATCGCAGCGCATGCCATCGCATTGCCCGGCAATCGACCCCACGGTCTCGATGATCGCCTTGCGCAGACCTGGATGAAATCCGTTGAACTGCACCACATCAGGCCAGGGCGCAAAGAACGGATCTCTCCCCAGGGCCAGGACCTTGCCACCGGCCTGGAAAAATTCGCCCGGCCTCTGTGCCAAATCCTCGCGTGCTGCCCTGGACGAAATAGTCCGGATGCTCCGTGACCCAGGGATGATCCGGCGCCACGTGATTCGGGACGAAATCCAGGATCAGCCGCAGGCCCCGGTCGGCCAGCTTTTTTCTCGCAGCGGTAAGCCCTGCTGGCCCTCCCAGGTGCTCGATCCACGACGTAGCGCCGCACGCAGTAGGGCGACCCGACATTGTCCTCCGGCGAAAAGTCCGGGAGGGCCCGGCGGAAATCCGCAAGCAGCCCCTCGTTCTTCATCGAGATGGCGATGCCGGCAGGGCTCCGCTCCCACACGCCCATGAACCAGACCGCGTCAAAACCGTGTGCGGCAAGGGCATCCCATTCCTGATCGGGAACCGTGGCCAGGGTCATGGGCTTCCCCTGTGTCCGGCTCAACTCACTCAGCCAGACCCAGGTGTTGATCTCATAGATGACCGGATATTTCCGCCAGGCGTTCATCGCTTGCTCTTCTTGAACGCAGCCTTCTTGCCCCCTTCCAAGGCCCGCTTGGCATCCAGCAGGCCGTAGAGCTGGATGATTTTCGCCACGCGCCCGGTCCAGCCGGTCTGATGGCTCGCGCCCAATCCCGCCCCGTTGTCGCCGTGAAAGTATTCATAGAAGAGAATGTGGTCGCGCCAGTGGGGATCGGATTGGAACTTCTCCGTGCCGCCATAGACAGGACGCCGGCCGCGTTCGTCGCGCAGGAAGATCCGGCTCAGCCGATCCGCGATCTCCTTGGAGACCTCGAAGAGGTTCATCATCTTGCCGGACCCGGTCGGGCATTCAATTTTAAAATTGTCGCCGTAGTAGAGATAGAAATTCAGGAGCGCCCGAATGATCATGACATTCACCGGCATCCAGACCGGTCCCTCGCCAGTTGGAGTTGCCGCCGAACATGCCGGTGTTCGACTCGGCCGGCAGGTAGTCCACCCGGTACTCCTGGCCGCCGACGTGGAAGATGTAGGGGTGCTGCTCGTGAAACTTGGAGAGCGAGCGGATGCCGTAGGGGCTCAGGAACTCATTTTCGTCGAGCATCTTCGAGAGGATCCGCCGGAGCCGCTCCGGATTGACCAGGGCAATGATCCCCCGCTCGTCCACCCCCAAATGCCCCGGGCCGGTGGGGTGCATGGACTTGAACAGCTCAGGCATCTGGCGCCAGCGCGCCAGAAACGCGGCGGCCTGCCGCGGAACGAGTTCCCGCTGCCACGGCTCGATCACCGTGGTGGCGCACAGGGGCAGCAGCCCCACCATCGAACGTACCTTGAGCCGCTGGGCGCTGCCGTCCGGGAGCCGCAGCAGATCGTAGTAGAAGCCGTCCTCCTCGTCCCACATGCCCTCCGGCCCGGGCTTGTTCATCCCCGCGGCGATATAGAGGAAGTGCTCCGCGAACTTGTCGACCATGTCCTCGTAGGTGGGGTCGTGGGCCACCAGTTCCGACCGCGAGCTCCATCATGTTCTGGCTGAACAGGGCCATCCAGGCCGTGCCGTCCGCCTGCTCCAGGTGGCCGCCGGTGGGCAGCGGGGCGCTGCGGTCGAAGATGCCGATGTTGTCGAGGCCGAGGAACCCGCCCTCGAACACGTTCTTGCCGAACCGGTCCTTGCGGTTCACCCACCAGGTGAAGTTCAGCAAGAGCTTGTTGAAGGCTGATCTGAGGAAATCGCACGTCCGTCTCGCCGCGCAGGGCCTGCTCGGTGCGGTGGAGGAACAGGGTCGCAAAGGCGTGGACCGGAGGGTTCACGTCGCTGAAGTTCCACTCGTAGGCGGGAATCTGCCCGTTGGGGTGCAGGTAGAGCCCATGCAGCATCAGGTGCATCTGCTGCTTCGCGAAATCCGGGTCCACGATCGAGAGCGGCAGCGTGTGGAAGGCCAGGTCCCAGGCCGCGTACCAGGGGTACTCCCACTTGTCGGGCATCGAGATGATGTCCTCGTTGACCATGTGGAACCACTCCGAGTTCCGGGAGTTGCCGATAGCCGGCATGGAGGGGGTGGGAGTGGTGCTCCTCCAGCCAGCTGTCCCCGTCGAAGAAGTAGTACTGCTTGCTCCACAGCATGCCGGCGAGGGCCTGGCGCATCACGTTGGCCGCGTCCGGGGAGACCGACGGCGGGGTCACGGAACGGTAGAACTCGTCCGCCTCCTTCAGGCGGGCCGCGAAGGTCTCGTCAAATCCAGGCCCGAAAGGGGCGGCGAGGGCCTGACTGGTGAGGCGCAGGCGCACGGTCATCGACTGGCCGGGACCCACCATCTGCCGGTAGTGCGCCGAGGCCTTCGTCCCCTCGTGGGCGGATTCACCGCCGTCCTGGCGGCCCTGCACCACATAGTCATTGATGCCGTCCTTGACGTAGGGGCTGGCATTGGGCTGGCCGGGAAAGAGCCGGTCGTTGTTCGTGCTCATTCTCGGCAAAAAGCAGCGGCACCTCGCCGTCGCAGTACAGATAGTACGTGCCCAGGGTCGCATGCTGCGCCACGATCGCACTCGTGCCCGCCGCTGCCTTGATCTGCTTGAGAATCGGTTTCTCGGCAGCTCGCGGGCAATCCAAGATGCCCAGTCGTTGCGGAACCACAGGGTCGGCAATAGATGCAGCTCGGCCTTCTCCGGCCCCCGGTTGACCGCGGTGATCTGCACCAGTATGTCTTCCGGGCCGTCTTTGGCGTACTCCACGAAGACGTCGAAGTAGCGGTCCTGATTAAAGACGCCCGTATCGAGCAGTTCGTACTCCATCTCGTTGCGGGAACGCCGGCGGTTCGTCTCCACCAGATCGGCATAGGGGAAGGCCGCCTGGGGATACTTGTAGAGGTACTTCATGTAGGAATGCGTCGGCGTGCTGTCGAGGTAGAAGTAATATTCTTTGACGTCCTCGCCGTGGTTGCCTTCGCTGTTGGTGAGCCCGAAGAGACGTTCCTTGAGGATCGGGTCTTTCCCGTTCCAGAGGGCCAGCGCAAAACAGAGCTGCTGCTGGTCGTCGGAAATTCCGGCCAGACCGTCCTCGCCCCAGCGATAGGCCCGCGAGCGGGCTGATCGTGGGTGAAGTAGTTCCAGGCGTCACCGTTGTCGCTGTAGTCCTCCCGCACCGTGCCCCACTGCCGCTCGCTCAGGTAGGGGCCCCATTTCTTCCAAAGTTTTTCATTCTGGCGGGCTTCCTCGAGTCGCTCTTTTTCGGTCGCCATAGTCTGCTCCTTTTCCCTTCGTTGAAAATTATGGAGAGCTCAGGGACGGCGCAATGGGAGGGTGGATAATATCCAACGTCGTGCTCCTCTCGTTCGGGTCCTGCCCGGGATGATCCTCGCCCATGGTGCCAGGAGCAACGCGCAAGGGTAGGCCTAAAAAGTTCGCCCACAAGGGGCGCTGAACCTAGGGTATGGGGCTAGTGAATGGGTAAAGGGCCGGGAGCCTGATCTGTGAGATCTTGCGTTCAGTGAAGCCCTCGGTGTACAGCGCGCTCTTCGGGTTGATGTTGGCCTTGATGAGGGCGTGTATGTTCGCCACTCCGTGTTCCCTGATGTCCTCATATATCCCCCTGTTTCCCCTCTTTTTGTGGAATAGGGAGATATAGGGCGAGACCGGGGAAGGCAAACTCGTTCCCGGTCCGATTTGGAATGATGAAATACGGGGGCCCCGGGCGCTTATAGGTCTGTCTTATGGTGGCTGCGGCCGGCGGCGAATGCGACCGCTCCGGGTCAGTGTCGGGCGCGAACTTCCGAATCTCCTTGCCGATTCGGTTTCTTCTTTGTCGACCAGGCCAGAGCCCCTATCTCGGGCCGATGCCGATTAGACCATTCCTTGGCCCCGTCCTCCCTTCTTTGCGGGAAAGAACAATGAGGCTTCTCCCTCTGGACACTCGCCGGAAGATCAACGCAAGTCGAATGCCAATGTGGAAACGCCGTTCGATGGCCTATCACCTAATTACAATCATGGAATTTGCGTGGCAGGTTTATCGAATGTGGACAGCTGAACAAGTGACCTCCCTCCATGCGTGGGGCATTTGCCATCATATCTGCCGGCCCATTGTCGCCTTTCTCTACAATAGTCATTAGACACTCCAGACTGCAGTATGTAAGTTATGGTGGTAGCAAGCAGATGTGTGTGTCCTATACACTCTCTTCCACCCGACCACACTTCTTGCACCACATACCTATCATGACTGTCTGTCTGGGCCACCAGTTAACGGGGGGAGAAACTGGAAAAGGAGAAAAGAAACCATCTAAACTAGATTTACGAACGAAGAGAGACGCTTGATGGGAATTCACTATGTGATCAAACCCCCCCCCCCCCCCCCCCCCCCTAGACGCATTACTATTGAAGGGAGCTATGATGAGAGGCATCAAGACATCGATTCTGGCGATGAGCCTGCTGGCTATTACTGGCAATGCAGGAGCCGTCGACTTGGCGTGCAGATCTGCTGCGATGGCGGCTATGAATACCGTCACCCGAGCGCCCGGGAGAAGGAACAGCAGCGGTTGAGGGATGAACTGGCGGCAAGCCGGTTAGCGCGGGCGACACAGGCAAGGCTGCCGCCGAGTTGGCTGCGGCCGATCGTCGCATTGCCGAACTCGAGAAGCAGTTGGCTGATCGCGATCGGGAGACTGGCCGGCCTCCGGGCTGAACAGTCTACCGAGATGGCGAAACTGAAAGAAGCGGAGCGCGGATTGGTCAGGTCCCTTCGTCCTCAGATCGAGAAGGGCGACATCACGGTCGATCTGAACAACGAGCGGCTCTTGATCAACCTGGCCTCCGGTTATCTGTTCGGCTCTGGTGAAGATGCACTGAAGCCGGACGGTGCTGAGGCGCTCAAGCATGTCGGCGCGGTCTTGAAGAATTTCCCCCAGTACAAGGTGGCCGTAGACGGTCACACTGACAACGTGCCGATCCATGGTCCCCTGACGGCTCAGTTCCCGACGAACAAGGAATTGTCCGAGGCCCGTGCGGCCAATGCCGCCAAGGCGCTGGCCGCTGGAGGCCGTGGCGAAGCGAAGACGACCGGGTATGGAGACACCAAGCCGGTTGAACCGAACAAGCACCGCTGCGGGTCGAGCCAAGAACCGCCGTGTCGAGATTCGCGTCACGCAGTAGAAGAGGCGATGTATCGTAGGTGGGGCGGGGATTGCCCAGTCGGAGCCCACACACATATTCCTAACTGGAGGGGGTTATCATGAGGGGAATCAAGACATCGATTCTGGCAGTCAGTATGCTGGCTTTCGCCGGCAATGCAGGAGCCATCGATCTGGGCGTGATCTCCCGCGACGGCGGCTATGAATACCGCCACCCGAGCGCCTGGGAAAAAGAACAGCAGCGGGTGAAGGATGAACTGGCCGCAGCACAGAAGCAGCTGGCCGATCGCGATCGGGAGATCGCCTCCCTGCGGTCCGGCTCCAGTGATGCCCTTCGATCGGCCCAGGCTGACCTCGAGCGGTCCAAGTCGCGTAGCGCGGAGCTTGAAAGCAGCTGGCAGATCGCGATCGGGAACTGGCTTCCCTTCGGGCAAGTGCGGGCGACTCGTCGAAACTGGCCAGCCAATTGTCGTCCACCCAAGGAGAGCTCGACCTGGCGAAGGGACGTATCAGCGACCTTGAAAAATCCGTCGCCGCGGCAGAAGCCGGAGCTGCTGCAAACCAGTTAGCGTCAAGCGACAAGGACAAGCTTACCGCCGAGTTGGCCGCGGCCAACAATGACAAGAACAGATTGGCCGCGGAACTCGCCGCCCTGCAAGGAAGCGCGGGAGACGAAAAGACAAACTCGCGGCCGAATCGGCTGCCGCCAAGCAGCGGGTGGCCGATCTGGAGCACATTGGTTGATCGTGACAAGGAACTCGTCGCACTGCGCGGCGATCTCTCCACCGAGATGGCGAGGCTCAAAGAGGCACAACGGGGGCTCGTCCGGGAGCTACGGCCGGAGATCGAGCAGGGCAACATCACGGTAGACATCAATAATGAGCGTCTTCTGATCAATCTGACTTCCTCGATGCTGTTCGGAGCAGGCGAGGATCAACTCAAGCCTGCGGGAACAGATGCGCTCAAGCGAGTCGGCGGTATTCTGAAGGCCTACCCCGAGTACAAGGTGGAAGTGGATGGACACACCGACAATCGGCCGATCCGGAGTTCGCTCAAGAAGCGATTCCCGACCAATAAGGAATTGTCAGAAGCCCGTGCCGCGAACGGCGTCACAGCCTTGGCAGAAGGCGGCGTCTCACCAGGTGCCATCGCTTCTGCTGGCTACGCCGACACAAAACCAGTCGCACCCAACGCGACGGATGAGGGTCGTCAGAAAAATCGTCGTGTGGAGGTTCGGGTAACTCCGAAATCCTAAGGGCTCACGACCTCATCAAGTGTCCTCGATCCTTAGGGGGAGATGGTGGAGAGCACGAAGTGCGCACAATCCACTCCTCCTGGGAAGCGAGCTTCGCAACTTCTTTGTACATACCCAGATTGTGAGGGGGTAGTAAAAGATGAGATGCACCGAACCGGGCGCTGGGTATCACTCAGGCCACTGGCTGACGGGTTTATCAGCTTGGTTCAGTGCTTGAGGATCTTTTTTATACGTAAAACGTTCTCTACAACCTCTGGATCGTCTTTGTTGTCGGTGTAGGCCTTTAGTAGCTTGTAGCCTGCCAGGCAGAGGTTTGCGAATTCGTCATCGGACTTTAATTCTGGGCTTTCCTTGACCCATCGGGAAAATCCGCGCTTGGTCTCCTCAAAATACGACGATTGTTCGAATTGTCGCATGACCTCTGGAAAGGCATTGTGAAATCCCTCTAGTACACGTTCGAATCGTGCCCCTTCCTCTAGCCCCACCTGTTGGCAGAGTTCCCGGCCCCCGTATGTCAAGGTATAGAGTCGTCCGACAAGTTTGGACTCCAGGACGGCGGGGGCTCTGGAAGGTTGGGCTTTGGCCGTTTGCGGCATGGACATGGGATTAACGCTCACCTCGGCCATGGAATTCGGTCCCTGTGATGCAAGGGCGTCCTGGGCGAGAATGATAGCTATCAAGGCCACAACAATCAGTGGGCGGTACATAAGACATTCTCCTGAATTGAGCTTCTCACGAGGCCATTGGGCTCGATGTGTTAGCGACCCAACTGAAGTATAGCAGAGGAACCGAAGGGAGCTGATTCAATGCGATGCCAAAAGGATACGGTGCTCGTGTACGCCCGCATATTGCACAGGGATGCGTCGCGGGAGACCTAGGCGAGGAACTAGTATGAGGCGGAAGTTTTGCCGGAGCCTTCTTACCCCATCGGAATGTCGTGCCTCGGGTAGTATGGGTTTATCCTGAGGTCGGCTCGTGTGGGAAGGATTTGTTTTTGGAACGGGCGGAAGGATACGTAAAGCCCTGGAGAAATCGATTTCTCGGGTCTTGAGTTGGAGGGAGGTTTTTGAATACTGTGCGTGGAACGATTAAAGAGGCAGAAAGAGGCTAAAGGTCGTTCTGAAGGCTCTGTCTTTTGGACGAAGTGGTGAAACACCGAGCCCTGTCAAAAAACGTCTTGTTCACATTCCCATTCACCTCGTGACCGATCGAACTCCTCATTATGTCCCACCGGACAGGTTCAGCCGTTTTCCATCCTTTACCACATAGGCTGCCCCAGGCCATACAAAGTGTCGGCCTTCCGGGACGTGGATCTGAATCCCGGTGAATAGGCCGTAGTCGCTTCGCGTGGGATCGACTGTCAGATGAATCATCCGCTCGAGCTCTTCGAGAATGACATCGTGAGCGATCCTGGTCAAAGACAGTAGGTTCGGGACATCACCGTACCGGATTTTGCGCAACAGATTTCGCTTGAGAACACTTTGCTCTATGTCATCAGGATCGGGCGCCAATTGGAGAGAGCCACTCTCGAGTTCATGTTGAAACGCCATCAAGGCGCCACAGGCATGGGAGGCCTTCTGGCGACCAGGACGGTAGTAGAGGCCGAATTCTCCGTCAGGTCCGATCGCAATATGCGGCAGGGCGTAATACACATATCGCTCTATGCCGCGTTCATCTATAGGGGCATGCTGCTGGGCGGCCAAGAACCCGGTCTTGCCTAGAATGGGCAGGCCACCGAGACTGGAAAATACAAACGCTTCTCCCCAGGTTCTCTCAATATCGTCCACCAGGGGTAAAGTGATTTCGTCGCGGCAGACACTGCGAACGCGATCGTGTTCTCCGCCACAAAGCCGTGTCTCTTCAATCTCTCATAGGATTGGACGACAAACCGGTCCTGTGGAACGGCCTCAGGAAACTCACGGGCCATAGACGTTTGCCAACTCATCGTGCCCTCACTTCAGACTGAACGAGGAACCCTGTTAAGGAAAGATCGAACTTATTACGACGTTGTTCTCTTGCTACTCATTCGTTCCGGGAACGGCACCCTCAGCTGACTCTTCACGCACCCACGCCTCGGTCACTTTATAGGCCACGGCAAGTATGACAGGGCCGACGAAGATTCCGACGAGACCGAACGCGGTCAAGCCACCGAGCACGCCCGCGAACACCAACAGCAGCGGCAGTTGAGCCCCCTTTTTGATAAGAACCGGCTTCAATACGTGGTCCACGCCCACGACCACGATTGACCAGAGCAGCAGCGCCGTGGCCCATCCGCTGTGACCCTTCCAGAAGAGCCAGGCAATGGCGCAGGCGAGCACCGGCGTTGGTCCGAGTTGTACCACACAGAGCAAGAAAATAATGGCGGAGAGAATCGCTGCGAACGGCACGCCCGCGGCTGCGAGACCGATTTCGCTGAGGGCGGCCGCTATGATGGCGGTGAGGATGACGCCAAGCGCCACGCCACGGATCGCCTGCCCTGCGAGGTAGACGACGTTATCCCCCTCTGGTCCGGCGAGCCGACGGCAGAAGCTGCATAGGCCCTTGGCGGCAATCTCGCCACGGGCATAGAGGATCGCGGCGATGGCCACCGTGAGCAGAAAATGTATGGTCATCACGCCGAGGCCCGCCATTTTCTGCACCACCCAAACGGCTGCGTCTCGGATGTATGGCCTGATCAACTCTTTCGGCCCGGAGGTGGAGAACTCTTGCCAGGCGGATGCGGCTCGCTGGCCGACAAACGGCAATGCCTGCACCCAGTCGGGAGGTGGAGGCAGTTTGACCTCGCCGAGCGACTCCGCCCAGACGACGATCTCATGGGCATTGACGACGATCGTGCCGATCGCGAGCGAGAATGGAATGACGAACACCAACAGAAGCACCAGGGTCATCACGACGACGGCGAGCGAGCGCCGTCCCCACAGCGCCGATTGCACGCGTAACATGAGCGGCCAGGTCGCAACGACAATCATGGTCGCCCAGACCGCCGCGAGCAGAAACTCTCGCAAGACCCAGAACGAGGCGGTGATGAGCCCCACGATGGAGAGCACCAGGAGCGTGATACGGGGGAGTTCGCGTGTGTTGGTGGTCGTGGTCATCGCATGTGCTCCTGTCGCAGGATGAATCGGCCCGACCGTCTTCCTCAATTCCCCCGTATTCAGAAGAGCGTTCCCATTTTTCGGTCATGAAGAAGGTGAAACCTATCGCGATACCCGGGGACTGTCAATGAGAGAATACTGGGACCTCGTTGCTCCTCGAGATCACCTGAGCGCGATTCGAGCCAGAGGTTCATGCGGACAAGGGAAATCAGAAGAAGAGCCGCATGGACAAGAACACATAATCAGCATTTTTGTCGTTAGGCGCGCCAGCAACGGCCTCCTTCAAGAGATTGGAATAGTAACTTCCTTTGATCAGATAGACCCACCCTCCTTCGACCAGCATATTCGGGCCGACGGTCCAGGCCAGGCGCAGGTCGAGTTCCGACCCCACATACCTGCCGGCTCGTCCGGTTTGGTCCTGCAGACCTGCCCCGATGAATTCGTCTTTGGATTGGGCCAGCCACCAGAAACGCTGTTTGAAGATGGCTTGGACATCCTTCAGCGGTTGCACGGTAACGAGATAGCCGGGGGAGTTGATGTTTGATTGCTTGAACAGCGACCAAATGCCCGTGTATGTGAACGGGAAATTCTGTGTGCCGAAGAGCGTATTGAAGCGACCGTTCTTGTTGTCGTTGGGATTGCTATCGCCGCTGGCGTAGTCGTACATGAAGCGGAGAGACGGCGTCCAGGGGAGCGTGAACGTATATCCAATCTCGCCATGCTGAAAGTAGGCGAATGTGGTTAGCAGGGGGCCTCCCGGGCTGAGGGCTGAGCGGCCAAATTGGTAGTCGGATTCGATCTCGTAGTCGAAGGTTCCTTGGCCTCCGGCTTAAAGAGCCGGAAACCGGGAGTATACAGATCCGCCAACTGGCCGTGGGCACTCTGGTCCTGATTGATGCCGGTGCTACCCTGTGCCTGTTCGTTCTGCGTGATGTAATAGACGTACAGTTCTGTATGGAGCCAGGACATCCTCTGGTCCAGATACGACATTCCGCTAAACAGCGTATTTGCGGCGACGAAGTCCGGTGACGTCTGTTGATTCTGGATCGGTCGCATGACAAATGCCCGAAGCTCCCAATCTTTGCGTGTTCCCAACGTCCAGTGAGCGCCCACGAATGAATAGGGGACGTTACTGTAGTTGCTCTTGCGATAAGCCTTCCCTTTCCAAAGACCTGGGTAAACTTGCCGATCTGGAGTTCGGTCGGCACACCAGATCCGAGAAAATTGTCCGTTCCCACGCTGCCGTAGAGTTGCAGCAAATCGTTTTCGTCTTCCATCCTGTTGCTGACCGTGACGCCGTAGTTGTAGAGGGGACGAGCGTCCAGGAACTCCACATGAAACTTGAACGGCTTGTATCGCGCCTCAACATTCAAATCCGTACGTTCAGAAAACTGCGCGGCTCCGGTCGTCTCGTTCTTCTTGACCGGCTGGCTGTAGGATTCGTAGCGTGTACGGAAGTCGAGGCCCATGTGCAGCCACTCTGGGGCATGAAGCATCTGGTCAAGGTGAGCCTGGGACTGAGGGACGCTGACTCGGGAATCGTCCGCGAAGATAACCTCTTGTAATCTCCGTGCCAGCGGACCGAGACGTCGCTCGGGAGGGTGATCGGTTGGTTGAGTTTCCGGTGGCGACTCTACCGCATGCGTGGGTTCCGATGGGGATGGCGATGCGGTCTGCGCTTCATCTGCCCAGGTTGGTTGAGCCACGAGATGGACGGCAACGAGTAACAGCGCCCCCAGCGCAGCGGCGTTCAATTCCACACGTGTGATCAAGACTGTCATCCGTTCGAGAAGTGGTCCGAGCGGAGCGGGGAGCCTAGCAGACCGTGTACATTCGAGCAATGCCGGCGTATTGAATGCCCTCGGCAAAAGTGAGCGTCTGCCTAATTCTACCTAGACACCTGAATGCCGTATCTTTATACTCTCCCGCACATCACAGAGAATCTGCTCGCTTTTACCATCGCTGGCATGACCCAGTGTTTCGTCTAACCGGCCGGAGAGTTCTGTATACCGCCCATCAATTCAGCCTGACGAGGAAGCCATACATGCTGAGATGGAATGAAATTGCGTCTTGCTTCAGGCGGCGTTGTTGTTGCTCTTCTCACGACTGGTGGTTGAGCTGGTGCAATCACACGGTCTCGCCGTAGAGAGAACATGGGAGGAGAGGTAGGCATGAATTATAATTCCGTCGCCTTCTTGCTGGTCTTGGGTTTGTTCCTCGGCATGCTGGGAATGTTGGCGCTCGGGCAGCGGCTGGGACGGCGAAGTATCGCGCAGGAGGCAGATATCGTTCGCTCGCGACTGACGGGAGTCGAAACCGCCATCTTCGGCCTCTTGGGCTTGATGATTGCGTTCACGTTTTCTGGCGCCGCTGGCCGGTATGAGCTGCGCCGACAGTTGACCGTGGAGGAAGCGAATGCGATTGGCACGGCCTATTTACGACTGGATCTTCTGCCGGTTGCGTCGCAACCAGCGCTGCGGGACCAGTTCCGGCGCTATGTCACAGCGCGAATCGCCGCATACCGTGTTTTGCCCGATATCGAAGCATCGAACGTACAGGCGGCGATTGTCACGACGTTACAGAAGGAGATCTGGACCGGGGTTCTCGCTGCGTTGAAAGAGGCGCCGCCGCAGGCCACGATCGTGGTGATTCCGTCACTGAACCAGATGATCGATATTACGACCACTCGCGCGATTGCAGCGCATACGCACACCCCAATATTAATTTTTTCGGTGCTGCTGATTCTCGGGCTGATCTGTTCAATGCTGGCCGGGTTTGTGTTGGCCTACACCAGCACCGGCAATGTGAGGCTCCACGTCGTCGCGTTTGCAGTCGTTGTGACACTCACCATTTACTTGATCTTCGATCTGGACTATCCGCGGTTCGGCATCATTCAGCTCGACTTCGCCGATCAGGGGCTCATCGATCTTCTGGCCGGGATGAAATAGGCCGCCGGAAGTTTCAGAGGGATCCGTCAAATTGAAGTTGTTGCAGGATCCGAGCAGGCGAGGTAGAATCCCGCGCCGCTTAGGGAAATACTTAATTTCAGGAGGATCGATCATGGCCAGTACACAACAAGGACGGTGGAGATGGTGTTCGGTAGAAAGAAAAATTTCGATGGGCGGAATCCAGGCGATGGCCTGTCTACTCTTCGCGCTGGTCCTATCGGCTGGCTGTGCAGAAACGCGGCATGCCATGAGCGTGGACAAGTCAGGGTTTATGGGGGATGAGCTCTATGCCAAGATGACGCCCGGAGACGAGTCGAAGCTCGAGGCGGCGCTACGTTGGATAAATCGCGACGCAATCGAAAAGCTTACTTTGACGAAGATCATCCTCGATCCTATCGTCATGTACCGTCAGCCCGAACATATGGGGGGGGCAACTCGAACGAAAACACGCAGATGTTGCTGAACTACTTCTACAACAAGCTGTACTTGGGGCTGTCGAAACACTTTGAGATGGTGGACAAGCCGGGCCCTGAGACCATGCGCTGGCAGGTCGCCCTCACGGACTACGAACAGAGTTGGGTGGCTCTCGACATGATCTCCACCGTCGTCCCCCAATTGCGGGTTGTGGCTGAGCTCAAGGGAATGGCCACCGATAAGCCCACATTTGTCGGAGGGGTACAGGGGGAGGTGAAAATCTCCAACTCGCAGACAGGGGAGGTGCTCGTGGCCGCGATCGACAGGCGGGTCGGGGGAAAGGCTTTAAGAAAAGGGGTCGACAACTGGGCCGATGTGAAGAATGCGATGGACTTCTGGTCGCTCCAGGCTGATTACCGCGCCTGTCTCGTCGCTAGAAGACAGAATTGTGAAAAGCCGAAGCCCTAGGTACTCGGTGAAGGAACGGTGAGGGGGATGGACGCTTAGTTTCGTCACGTCCCTCACAGATCTTTCTTTAAGGGCTGGTAGCGGGTGGAATTATCCCATCAAGAAAAGAGGCACATGACAATGCATCACGAGGTTTCACGCTGTGGGCTGGGGTGGTTCGGTGTAGCCCTTGTCGGAGCGATGGTCGTGTTGGCAGCTACACCGGTCGGATCTGCTGACGTCTCCAAAGAGCAGGAGCTCGTGGATAACGCCCGGATGACCTGGGAGAACTTTGCCGCCTCTCCTATTCTCAGGAGCGAGTTACATGATTGGTTCCGAGTGGCCAAAGGCTTTTACATCGTGCCGCGAGTCATTAGAGGCGCCGCAGGGGTCGGTGTCACGGGAGGCAAGGGCGTGCTGTTGGTGCGGGATGAGAAAACCGGCAAATGGTCCTACCCGGCGTTTTACACGGCTGGCTCTTTGAGTCTTGGCTTGCAAATAGGCGGCGATTTCTCGGAGGCAGTCATCGTGGTGAGGAGCCAGAGGGGTCTGGAACAATTCTATAGGGGGCAGTTCAAATTCGGGATGGAAATCGGAATCGCTGCGGGACCAATGGGTGGCGGAACGGGGCTTGAGGGTTTGACTGCAGACCTCTTCGTCTACACGCGCGCGAAAGGCGCGTTCGCCGGGACGGCGATTAAGGGAGGTTACATTGCCGTATCCGATAAGGCCAACAAAGCCTATTACGGCAAGCCCGTGAAACCGACCGACATCCTCGTGGAAAGAACTGTCAACAATCCTCAAGCAGAGGAGCTGCGCACTGCTGTGGCCGAACTCATGAGATAGCGCAACCCCGATAATGTTCGTCGCCCTGATGATTCTCGGGCCGGTCTGATATCCGACCTCTCTTCTTCTCATCTCAACCGGCTGATAGATCAGCGCGGCGTCACTGAATTGGTAACTGTTCCACGATTTTTTCGCCAAAGAACGGCGTCTGGAACACCCAACGCACGCCGGCTTGTACCGTCCAGTCCAAACCTAAAAACTTATCTTTTCCTACTACCCCCACGCCGGGCGAGAAAAACACGTTCCAATTGTTATAAAACCGGTGGCCGACCTCGCCCTGCAGGTTCATCGTGGTCTTTCGATTATTGTTCCAATCCACGGCCCATGACATGGCTGCCGTGGTGTACCATTGATCGGTCCAGATGGTGTTGACGGAAGGCTGGACCTGCAGGAGCTGATGTCGGCGCGCTGGGATCGCCTCCGACGGATTTATAGTCCTGAACAAGAAGAAAGAAGAGTGAACGTACTCGGGCCAGCGGGACCGCCACCGCCGCACCTGGACCCTGGTATATTTCCCTGTGCTCAGCCGATCGTTCGAGCCTGTCGGAAACAACACATCGGCTCCGACGAACAGGGCCATATTTGGGCTGGCATACAGCCGCCCGCCCGATCGAACCAATAGATCGCTCGTGCCATTCGTCGTGAATCCGCGTGGCTGATTCAGGTCGGCCCACACATAGGGCAGGGTCACCCGCACGAGCCAGTTTGGTGTGAGGGGCAGTCTCACCTCGGCGGTCGCCGAGTCGGTGCGCAGATTGTTGGTGAACGTGCTGTGCCCATACGCCAGTTCATAGTACCCGTTGATGGCGGTGGGGTCCGTCCCAAAGGCTTTCGCTTCTGCCGACAAGCGCTTGCGTTCTTCCTCGAGTCGTGTTTGCTCTTCGGGAGTGGCGCCCCGCAGCGGTATCCGCCGGCGGCGTTCACCCTTCTCTGATTCCGCGTCCGGTTTGGCCTCGTCACCACTATCAGACACAGCGGCTGATGCCGGCGTTGTGCCGCTCTCTGCAATGGCGAGCGAAAGAGTACCGAGTGCGACGAACAAGAAGCCCGCGCTCACAAGCACCCGTGCTCCCCGGTGTGCCCATGAGGACACGCTTCTATCACCCATCGACAGAGGCCTCATGCCAGTCACTGAGAATTGGAAAACAATCGGCAAGGGTGATCGCGATATGTGCGAGGTAAGCGTGAAAAGGAACGACAGCCTCACCCAAGACGTAACAGGGCTTCCTGTGCGTGGAGAAGCCACAGGGTCAGATCAACAAACCTGAGCTGAATCGGAGCCGCACTACCGCTTCTCTGCCTTCGCCCGAAGGGCTTCGTACATGTCTTTCAGGTAAGGCCCCATGAGGGCACGAGACACGGGATGTTTCGCTGAAGATCCGAAGCCGCCAACCTGGTCGGTTGACACGCGGACCAGAGTGAGCACGAGCATGCCGTCCTTGGTCGGGAGCGCTGTGATTCCCTGCTGCAGGCTGTTGTAGTCATGGCTGGTGTAGAAGTGGCGCTCCGAAGCCATATAGGCATCGCCGACCTGGAAGAGCATACGATGAGACAGGACGTATGTCGGACGCCCAAAGAGGTCCAAATTCAGCCAGTAAAACTGTTCCTCAAGAAGCTCTTTGCCGGCCTTGGCCTTGCTGGCCGGATAATCGAGCAGCACGTCATACACGGATAGGACATACTTGGCCAGGATTTTCATCTGCTTGAGTGAGAGGGACAGCTCGTCGCTCACGAGCAGTTGACGCCCGCCCCCTCGCTGGTATGGCGCAATGCCCGAGAGTCCTCTGGTCCGATAGGCCTGGTAGCGCGACAGCAAGGTCTGTTGCACCTGTGCCTCGACCTCCTTGACCGGCACGGAATCGTTCCCGCCTGTGGGCTTCAGCGCCCGGAAGGCGGCGATCTCCTTCGCATCCAGATTCAATTCTTCGCCCGGTTCCACGTTCAGATATCGTCGGGCTTCCTTCTCTCCGTTCGGTTCCAGCTTCACGCCTGCGAAGTCGGCCAGCGTTCCGTCACCCGTAATCTTGCCATGCGCCGTGATCGCTCCTTCCACTTTAAACGCACTGGCCTCATGAAAGAGCTCAACAATAGTTGTGCCTTTTGTCTTGGCCAGCAAGGCCATGCCAATGGCGAGCTCCCGATCCGATCCTTCACTGGTCGTCCACTTGACAATTTTGCCCTCCCGGATGCTCTGCCGGTCGCTGTCCGAAATATTTAATTCCCGCAATACTTCATCGGCTGTCGGGACGGTTGCCGCTTCGAGGATGGGTCCGCTGAACGTCATGCCGATCCAAACGCATAGGGCTGTTGTCACGATGCGTCGTCGGCCCGTGAATCGCTGGGAGCGAGCGCCGAAAGGGGATCGGGTTTCCGTCACTATTAGGCTCATGTGTTTCCTCGTCGATCAGATGACGAACTACTACTTATTCAGCTTCGTGAATTTCGTGCCTTCGAACGACAGGTTGTACATCAACCCTTTCTGATTCAAGACGAATGCGACGATCGGGTCTTTCATGTTCTGCGTATCGATGGCGCCCCCGGCTCCCAACTTGACCAGCGAGACGGAGCCATCCACTCCCGCTTTCCACCCTGGGCTTTCCTGGAACCGTTTCAAGGCCCCCTCTTCCAGAAACACCACAATGACGGTCTTGACCTCTCCCCCGAGCTGCAATCCAAATGAACCCTGGAAGGTACTGTAGTAATCCACCGTCTTGCCATCGATCCGGAGTGCGCCTTCTCCGTACTCTCCCCCGAAACCCGCCCCTCCCTTGAAGACTTTCGGGAATGCCAGCACGCCTTTGCTGCTCTGGAGGAAACTCTTGCCGCCTTTCACTTCTTCTTCAAACTTCACGATGGCTTCGTCCACACTGACGTCAATTTCTTTCGCCGAGGCCGCCAAGGCGGGGCCGGAAAGCCACCCGCTCAACAAGACGATTGCCCCTGCCAGTGCGGCTCCAAGACGCACTGCACTGAACTGGTTCCCGATTGTTCTGGTCATGATCATCTGTTCCTTTCGTGAAGGGCCGACGTTACAGACAACAGCGTAGGCGGTTGATACGTGCGAGTCAACAGGGTGAGAGGTCTTAGTGGGTGCTGGTGTTCTCATCCTGCCCTGAGAAAGGACCAGATTGAGCTACACAACTTTTGCGGGAGTTGGTCATCAGGGCGCACTGGCATTAGTGGCCATCGCTCCTCGGAAATCATCGATAGGGAGTTCGTCACGAATCCTCGTGTTCTGCGCACAGGCAGGAAGGCGCTCGCGATCAGGCAATGGGAATGGAGGGCATGTTGATTACGGTGACACAGGGTACTATGATTTCTCGCGATGGTGTAAAGCCGATAGAGATTGATTCGGAGGACGGGATTATAAAAAAGACACAGGTCGCTACTGGAAACACAAGTCGTCGTCACGGTAGCAGCGTTTTGATTTTTCAGTATCTTATGATCGGTTTCATAGGAGGGCCCTCATCATGCAGCTCGGAATGATTGGACTGGGGCGTATGGGTGCAAACATGGTGAAGCGGCTGTTGAAGGGCGGTCACCAGTGCGTGGCCTTCGACATGTCGCCGAAAGCGGTCGAAGACTTGGTTCGGGAGAAAGCCGTTGGAGCGTCGTCGCTATAGACCTCGTGAAGAAACTGGAGAAGCCGCGTGCGGTGTGGTTGATGGTTCCCGCGGCGGTGACGGACAAGACCATTGCCGGTCTGTTGCCGCATCTCGAAGCGGGAGACATTGTCATCGACGGAGGGAATTCATACTACATCGATGATATCCGGCGTGCGAAAGAGCTCGCGCCAAGCAAGATTCACTATGTGGATGTCGGGACTAGCGGTGGCGTATGGGGGTTCGAACGCGGGTACTGCATGATGATCGGCGGCGAGACGGACATCGTGAAGCGTCTCGATCCCATCTTCGCGACGCTGGCTCCGGGCGCTGGTACTATCCCGCGCACCCCCGGGCGCACAAGGGTTGATGGCACTGCTGAGCAGGGATACTTGCACTGCGGTCCCAGCGGCGCCGGCCATTTCGTCAAAATGGTGCACAACGGGATCGAGTACGGTCTCATGGCCGCGTATGCCGAAGGCATGGGCATCTTGCGAGACGCCAACATCGGCAAACACACCCACGACATCGATGCGGAGACGACGCCGTTGCGAAACCCGGACCACTATCAGTACGACTTCAATTTGCCCGACATCGCCGAAGTGTGGCGTCGCGGCAGCGTGGTGGCCTCATGGCTGTTGGATTTGACGGCTGCCGCGTTGATCGAAGATCCCGCTCTTGCGAAATTCTCCGGCCAGGTATCGGACTCGGGCGAGGGACGGTGGACGATCAAGGCCGCCATCGATGAGGCCGTGCCGGTGCCGGTCCTCTCCGCCGCCTTATACCAACGCTTCAGCTCGCGCGGTGAAGCGGATTACCAGGACAAATTGTTGTCGGCCATGCGGTTCCAGTTCGGCGGCCACCACGAAAAACCGGCCAAGCCATGAGAGTCAGATGAACGATCTCCATTCGGACGCACTGGTGTTTTTCGGGGCGACGGGTGATCTTGCCTATAAGAAGATCTTTCCCTCTCTGCAGGCGATGGCGAAACGCGGCAAGCTCGACGTGCCGATTATCGGCGTGGCCAAGAACGGATGGACCCTGGACCAGATGCGAGCGCGGATGCGCGACAGCCTCGAAAAGCACGGCGAGGGTCTCGACCGTTCGGCATTCGAGAAGTTGTGCGGCCTGTTGCGGTACGTGGACGGCGACTATCAGGACCCAGCGACGTTCCAGGCTCTCCGAAAGGCACTCGGTTCCGCGAAGGAACCATTGCACTATCTGGCAATACCGCCCGTCCTGTTCGGGACCGTCATAGAGCAACTGGCGAAATCCGGCTGCGTTCAAGGCGCGCGTGTCGTGTTGGAGAAACCGTTCGGGACCGACCTCGCTTCGGCGCGGGAGCTCAACAGCATTCTGCATCGAACGCTTCCCGAGGCGAGGATCTTTCGCATCGATCACTATCTCGGAAAACGCCCCATCAAGAACATGCTGTATTTCCGCTTTGCGAATGCACTTCCCGAAACCGTTTTGGAATCGGATCCATGTACAGAGTGTGCAGATCACGATGGCAGAAGACTTCGGAGTCCAGGGGCGGGGAATGTTTTATGACAAGACTGGTGCGATCCGCGATGTGATCCAGAATCACCTCTTTCAGATCCTAGCAAACCTGGCCATGGAGCCGCCCATTAGGATGGATAGCGAATCCATTCGGGATGAAAAGGTGAAAGTCCTGAAAGCCATTCCTCCGATCGATGCGAATAACCTTGTGCGCGGCCAGTTTCGCGGATATCGAGCGGAAAAGGGAGTGGCTCCGGATTCGGAAGTGGAAACTTTTGCGGCCCTGAGGCTGGAAATACATTCCTGGCGCTGGCAGGGAGTTCCGTTCTTTGTCCGGGCGGGCAAATGCTTGCCCGTCACATGCACGGAGATCCTGCTTCGACTGCGTCGGCCGCCTGCGGCCTATCCATCCACGAGTGTGTCGCCGAACCATCTCCGATTCCGGGTCAATCCTGATACGACACTGGCTTTCGGCATGATGGCCCCGGAAATCGGTGACGAGACGGTCGGCCAACCATTCGAGGCGGTGGTGAGCCGAAATCACAAGCCGGATGAGGTGGACGCGTATGAACGGGTGTTGACGGATGCCATGGCTGGTGATGCGACCTTATTCGCACGTCAGGATTATGTGGAAGAGGCGTGGCGAATCGTCGATCCAGTGCTGAAGCAGGGCACGCCGGTCTATGAATACGAGCCACGCAGTTGGGGGCCCATGGAGGTAGATCGACGAATGGTGCCTCCCGACGGCTGGCATAATCCGACTGTGGCAGCTTGATCCAGATCGAGGATACGACCATGAAGCTTGGGCTATCGGACTCAGACCTCAAAACGACTTGAACATGTAGCGTGTGCCGATCTCCACATTCCAATTGTAGGCACCGATCACATCACGCCCCCAAACCCCAACCCCGGGACGTAGATAGACTCCCCATCTTCCCACGATATTTCGACCAAGTTCGACCTCGAACGTCATGCTGCTCTTCGCCTGCTGTTCCCAATTGATTTGCCACACTCCCTGTGCGGTGGTCCACCAACGGTCGGCCCAGATCGTATTGATCTGAACCGAGGCATTGGAGAGAGAGATGTCCTTTCGAGAAGGATCGCCGCCGACCGAGAACGAGTGTTGGAATACTCCGAACAAGAAGGACTCCCATTTGGGAAGGAATCGGCCTGTGGCGAGAAGGGGGCCGACCGTATATTTTCCAAGTCCCAATGTCGTATTCGACGCGGTGGGAAAGCTGGATGTTGCGCCGATGAACAGGGCGTATTCGGGCGTGTTGTAGGCGCGCCACCCGAGTGCGGCCGATTCATCGCCTAAGCCGTGCGCGCTGCCCATGCCGGGAATATTGGGATCGAGCCACCGATAGAATGGAGTATCCACTCTGAGTAACCAGTTGCCTCGAAACGGAATATCTATGCGAGCCACGTTATTGGATAGGCGAGCCCCTTGAGATAAGTCGGCGTATTGAGAGGACAGCTGCACACGTCCCACGATGGCAGTGGGATCGGTGCCATACTTGGCAGCCAGCTTTCTCAGTCGCTCGGCTTCCTCGTGCTCTTCCTCAGTCAGCTCTTTGGGCCTCAGTCTTGGCGGGAGAAACCGGGGTTCGCGAGGCGGACCTTCACCCTCCGGTTCGGAAGCAGATTCGGGTTCGGTTGGGGCGGACCTATCCGCTTCCTGATGGACCGACGGGCCACTCTCGCTCTTTTGAGGACTTGGCGACGACACTTCCGCTCGAGCAATATCCGGGGTTCCAATCCCAATCCATGTTCCCAACGCTGAGACAAGGCTCATCGATACAATCCGGCGCCCTACCCCTCGGATGCAATGTCTTGATTGAGTGCGTGTGGCTTGTGTCGCGTCCATCTTGATGATTGGCGGGAATGGGGAAATCCAAGGCCGCTTTCACTTCGCACAACGAAACCCATTCGTCAACTGATTTGCTACGTCGATTGCTTCTCTTGAAGCGAGGAGGGACGGGCGCTCCTCTGCGCCACTGGAAGCTCAGTCCAATTGACCTGCCGTCACGCGCCCGCCGGTAGGACCACACGAGCGCCTCAACTGCATTAGTCATGTACGTCGCTGATTCCCTACAACAATCTGCCGGGAAAAATTAAGATTTCCCAGCGATTGAACAAGGGCAAGCACGATAACCAGGGCGACGTTGAAGTGGAGAGGCTTTATTCCAGAGGTCTACTAAAGTCCGGGTCTGCGGGACTGCGAAGAGAGATTATTTGAGGGCTTCCGCTCCGCCGACGATATCCATGAGTTCCTTGGTGATGACCGCTTGTCTGGTCTTGTTATAGTAGGTCGTCAGCGTTTTGATGAGTTCACCCGCGTTCCGCGTGGCTCCGTCCATTGCTGTCATTCGGGCACCCTGTTCGGCGGCCGAAGATTCCAACAGCACGCGGTACGCTTGGACGTGGAAGTTACGGTGCAGAAGCTGCTCGAGCAGTTCGTCCTCACTCGGTTCGTACAGGTAGCCTCCGGGAACTGTCTCCGTTGCTTGGTCAAGATCCTTCCTATCGGAGATTTCAACGAGCCAGTCGATCGGAAGGAGCCGTTCGACAACCACCCGTTGCTGCATGGCTGATTTGAACTCGTTGTAGATGACATATACCGCATCGATATCTCCTGCCACGTACTCGTCGAGCGCCGGGAACTCTTCTCCCATTACCATCCCGTGCTCGAACGTCAATTTGTCGAAGATGTCTACCTCCTCCCGACGTATCTTCCAGGCGCGTCTCCGAAAAAAGTCGCGGCCTTTCCGACCGACCACAGCCAGCTCAACCTGTACACCGCGGGACTCCAATTCCTTCAGTGCGGTGATCGCCGTGCGGAGAATGTTCGCATTGAACGCGCCGCATAAACCGCGGTCGCTCGTCACGACCGTCACGATAACGCGACGGTGCTCGCCTTCCCGCTTACGGAGCAAGGGGTGAGCATCTCGATTGACTCGCAGGCTAAGGTTGCGGATGGTATCCCGCATTTTCAGAGCGTAGGGTCGTGCCGCGAGAATGCGGTTCTGCGTGCGTTTGAGTTTCGCCGCGGCGACCATTTTCATGGCTTTGGTGATTTTCTGGGTTTTCTTAACGGAGGCGATCTTCCGTCTGACGGATTGAAGGCTGGGCATGTCGGTGATACCTACCTGTTTATCGAATTGGAGTCTTCATGGTGACTCAGCGCCACTAGGAGACGGACGCTATCATCAGAGTCGAGGCCAGTCAAGTATGCGGGATTCTGTCAGTCACATTCGATGCCCTGTTCGGTAGCTGAGCGGAGTTACCGCCGCGAATGTGAAAGCTGGTGTGATTGGGGCGAATTGGGACCATTCCTGATGTAGTGTCTGTTGCGATCTTCCCCACTTACCGTTTCCATTCTGATGCACGTTCTCTCAGAATTTCTACGCAATTCCATAGTTTTGAATAAAACAGCGACCGCCTAACGATCATGCCTAATGGCACTGCTCTTGCTCAGTACCGAAGTAACTTTCATAATGTCGAATGAATCCGTCGGAAGGAAGATAGCCTGGTCAGGCCGACTGATTAATTAAATCGCAATGAATCCCGAACTTGGGGGTAACAGTGATTATGGGACGAGAAGAACTGGAGCAAACTGCCAGGGCGCTAATCGCTGAGGGTAAGGGCATTCTGGCAGCGGACGAGACGGTTCCTACGCTCACCAAGCGCTTCGCCGCGCTCAAGATCGAGTCGACTGAAGACAGCCGCCGTGCCTACCGTGAAATGTTCTTTACGACGCCTGACGTTGCCAAGTTTATCAGCGGCGCGATCCTGCAAGACGAAACGATCCGGCAGAAGAATGCCTCGGGCAAACCATTGGCGGAGGTGTTGTCCAAGCAAGGAATCATTCCGGGGATCAAAGTGGACAGCGGAGCAAAGGAGCTCGCCGGCTCGCCGGATGAAAAAGTAACGGAAGGGCTTGATGGACTCAGGGACCGTCTGAAGGAATATGCGACGATGGGCGCGCGATTCGCCAAGTGGCGGGCGGTGATTCGTATCACCGATGCATTGCCCAGCCCGATGTGTGTCACGGTGAATGCCCACGCGCTGGCCCGGTACGCTGCTCTCTGCCAGGAGCAAGGTATTGTGCCTATCGTGGAGCCAGAGATTCTGATGGATGGGTCTCATACGATCGAACGCTGCGAGGAGGTCACCAGTTCGGTACTCCATGCGGTCTTTCACGCGCTCTTCGAGCAGTGTGTCAGGCTGGAAGGGATGCTCCTCAAGCCGAACATGGTGATTTCCGGCAAGGAATGTCGCCGGCAGGCTTCAGTCGATGAAGTGGCCGCCGCGACGTTGCGCTGTTTGCGCCGCCATGTGCCGGCTGCGGTCCCCGGGATCGTTTTTCTGTCCGGCGGGCAAAGCGACGTCCTCGCCACAACCCATTTGAATGCGATCAACAAGCTCGATTTGTCGAAGCCGTGGACGATCAGTTTTTCCTACGGGCGGGCGCTTCAGGATCCAGCGATTGAAGCCTGGCGTGGCAAGCAACAGAATCTGAAAGCAGGCCAGCAAGCGTTCTATCATCGGGCGAAATGCAACGGTGCTGCCGCTGTTGGCAAATATACCAATGCCTTGGAAGGCAAGAAGTCGGGTGCGGAGGCAGCCGCGCATGGCTCGGACTGGAACGATGACTACGACCCCCTCCCAACCCTCCCCCATAATTGGGGGAGGGCAGGGTAGGGGCGTGAGACTTCAACGTTGATATGCAGGTTCTGGTCATCAACAGCGGGAGCTCGTCGATCAAATTTCGGCTCGCGGACGTGGTTGAGGAGCCCACGGGCGCGCTGACAAGTCGGTCGGCGTTGCTCCAAGGCGTTGTCAAAGGCATCGGGGGGGTCGCAAGCTTCGAGGTGACAGGACCGGACGGCCACCGTTCGACGACGACATTGGAGATTCGGGACCATGCGCAGGCGTTGCGGGTTCTGTTCGATCGTCTGGCCGGTTCTCTCGACAACATCGAAGCGGTCGGGCATCGGGTAGTGCATGGAGGAGATCGATACGTGGAACCTACGTTGATTACTGAAGAAGTTGAGGCTG
The DNA here is from genome assembly GCA_963729585.1 of Nitrospirota bacterium. Classification (GTDB taxonomy): domain Bacteria; phylum Nitrospirota; class Nitrospiria; order Nitrospirales; family Nitrospiraceae; genus Palsa-1315. Next base: position 105,040 of record CAVSOJ010000025.1, on the reverse strand, counting down.
GAATCGACGAGCTGTCTGAGTTGGCGCCGCTGCACAATCCCCCGGGTCTTGCAGGGATTCGAGGAGCCAAAGCAGTTTTGGGTCCTGCTGTGCCGATGGTGGCGGTATTCGATACCGCCTTTCACCAGACCATGCCGGAAGTTGCCAGAAGATATGCGCTGTCTCCGGAGCTGGCCGACCGACACCGGATCCGTCGCTACGGTTTTCACGGGATCGCGCATGCCTCGCTCGCGAACGGTTACGCTACCTGCACAGGGAAATCGCTGGAACAGGTGCGTCTGATCACCCTGCAGTTGGGCAATGGCTGCTCGGTCGCTGCAATCGCGCAAGGCCGTTCGGTCGAAACATCGATGGGGTTCACGCCGCTAGAAGGATTGGTGATGGGGACACGGTCGGGCGATGTGGATGCCTCCATTGTCAGCTACCTGTCCGAGCGGGAAAAGGTCGAACCGGCTGAAGTCGAGCGGTGGCTCAACGAGCGGTCTGGCCTCCTCGGACTGTCCGGCCGATCGAACGACATGCGGGAGTTGCTCCGCTTGGCCGAGCAGGAGAAGGACAAGCGGGCTGGATTCGCCATCGATTTATTCTGCTATCGGGTGCGCAAGTATCTCGGGTCTTACCTCGCGGTCTTGGGCGGCGCCGATGCCATCGTGTTCGGAGGCGGGATCGGGGAGAACGCACCGGAGGTTCGGGACCGGATTTGCAGAAACATGGAGTGGTGTGGCTTGACGATTAGCCCCGATCGCAATCGAAAGGCGGTCGGACTTTCGCCGGGGCGTGCGGAAAAAATCAGCACGGATGAATCGCGGCTGGCAGCCTATGTGGTTGCGGCGGATGAGGAAACCTGGATCGCGAGAGAAACGGTTCGCTGTGTGCGAACCGCACAGTCATAAACCAACAGCGCTGGACATCGGTTGAGCGCGGGCTGTAACAGAGAAGGAGAGATCATGGGAAATGCATTGTCGCAGAAAGAACTTGAAAATGATCGATGCCTACTGGCGGGCGGCGAATTATCTTTCTGTGGGACAGATTTACCTGTATGACAATCCCCTGTTGAAAAAGCCGTTGAAGAAAGAGCACATCAAACCCCGCCTGCTCGGTCATTGGGGGACCACCCCGGGGCTGAATTTCATCTATGCCCATTTGAATCGAGTGATCAAGCAACGGGACCTCGACATGATCTACATTATCGGTCCCGGCCACGGCGGTCCCGGCATCGTTGCCAATGCCTACATGGAAGGAACCTACTCCGAGGTCTATCCGAACATCGCGCAGGACGAAGAGGGCATGAAGCGGCTGTTCAAGCAGTTCTCGTTTCCCGGAGGCATTCCCAGCCACGTGGCGCCCGAAACTCCCGGCTCGATTCACGAAGGAGGCGAATTGGGCTATGCCGTGTCCCACGCGTACGGCGCTGCCTACGACAATCCCGACTTGATCGTTGCCTGTGTCGTCGGCGACGGTGAGGCGGAAACCGGCCCGCTGGCGACCTCCTGGCACTCCAACAAGTTTCTCAATCCCCTCTCTGACGGTGTGGTGCTTCCGATCCTGCACCTGAACGGGTACAAGATCGCCAATCCCTGCGTGCTGGCCCGCATCAGTCATCAAGAATTGGATCAGCTTTTCCGCGGCTACGGCTACACGCCCCACTTTGTCGAGGGCAGTGACCCGGAGAAGATGCACCAAACGATGGCTGCCACACTCGACAAGATCCTCGAGGATATTCATCGCATCAAGGCTGAGGCTCGACGTACCGGTGGCAAGAAGCGCACCGCTCTGGCCGATGATCATCCTCCGTTCGCCCAAAGGATGGACCTGCCCGAAGGAGATTGACGGGAAGCGGTGCGAGGATTACTGGCGTTCACACCAGGTGCCCATGGGCGAAATGCACGAAAAACCCGCGCACGTAAAGATCCTCGAGAAATGGATGAAGGGCTATAAGCCGGAGGAGCTGTTCGACAAGAGCGGCCGGTTGAAGCCGGAACTCGCTGATCTATCGCCGAAGGGCGACCGTCGCATGAGCGCCAATCCGCACGCCAACGGCGGCCTGCTGCTCAGGGATCTATGTCTGCCGGACTTCCGCGATTATGCCGTGAAGGTGACGAAGCCCGGCGCCATCTCGGCAGAATCCACCCGTCTGATGGGGAAATTCCTGCGGGACACGATGAAGCTGAACATGGGGAGTCGAAACTTCCGCCTGTTCAGTCCGGACGAGAACAACTCGAACCGCTGGCAGGATGCAATGGAAGTCACCAACCGTGCCTGGATGGCGGATCGCTACCCGTACGACGACCATTTGGCCCCGGACGGCAGGGTGATGGAAATGCTCAGCGAGCACCAGTGCCAAGGCTGGCTGGAAGGATATCTGTTGACCGGCCGGCACGGGTTTTTCTCTTGTTATGAGGCGTTTATCCACATCATCGATTCGATGTTCAATCAGCACGCCAAGTGGCTCAAGGTCTGCCACGAAATACCTTGGCGGCGCCCGATCGCCTCGCTCAACTATCTCTTGTCGTCCCACGTCTGGCGGCAGGATCACAACGGATTCAGCCACCAGGACCCCGGGTTCATCGATCACGTTGTAAACAAGAAAGCCGATGTCGTCCGCGTGTATCTCCCGCCGGACGGGAACACGCTCCTGTCGGTGACCGATCACTGCCTGCGCAGCCGCAACTATGTGAACGTCATCGTCGCCGGCAAACAACCGGCCCCCCAATGGTTGACGATGGATCAGGCGGTCAAACATTGCACGGCCGGCATCGGAATCTGGGAATGGGCCAGCAACGACAAGGGAAGCGAGCCTGATGTGGTGATGGCGTGCTGCGGTGACGTACCCACGCTGGAGACGTTGGCCGCGGTGGATCTGTTTCGCCAGCATCTCCCGGCGTTGAAGATCCGGGTCATCAACGTCGTCAACCTGATGAAACTGCAGCCGCAGAGCGAGCACCCGCATGGCCTGTCGGACCAGGACTTCGACGCGCTCTTCACCAAGGACAAGCCGATCGTCTTCGCCTTCCACGGCTACCCCTGGTTAATCCATCGGCTCACGTACCGGCGGACCAATCACAAGAACCTGCACGTGCGTGGCTATAAGGAAGAAGGCACGACGAGCACGCCGTTCGACATGGTGGTGATGAACGATCTCGATCGGTTTCACCTCTTCGGCGACGTCATTGATCGGCTGCCGCAACTGGGGTCCCGCGCCGCCTATGCCAAGCAAGCGATAGGGGACAAGCTGCTTGAGCACAAGGAATATATCGCCAAGTACGGAGAGGACATGCCCGAGATCACCGACTGGCAATGGGGTCAAAGAAAAGTGGAGAAGAGACGGAGGACCTCGACCGAAGGCGACAACGTGTAAGCAGCGACTGAAATACGTCCTGTTGTCTGGTTTCGAGAATCGTTCTTCTCAGCTCAGGGTGCGATGCGAAACAGCCATCGGTGCACAGCCTGTCGTCCCGGTAGAGAAGACATTGTCCACATGATGGGAGCGGGATAAGGAAGCCACGTCGGCGAAAGACACCGCTTCCTTGAACCGCATCGCGGAGGCTGTATGAAACAAGAGGACTCGAAGGAAATTCTTCAACAATATGGAGTTGGGCCCATCAAATTTTCCGGCACGAACGACGCGCTCTATGAACGACATCTGACGTTCGACCATGTCGTTGACGTCAAGAAGGCCAATCTCCGGGAGCAGTTTGAAGCAGCGGCACGTTCGATCCGCGATATCATTTCACAACGCTGGCTCCGGACCGAGGACACCTATGCCCAGAAGAATCCCAAGCGGGTGTATTACCTGTCGATGGAATTTCTCCTCGGAAGATCATTCGCCAATAACATGACGAATGCCTTGCTCTACCCGTTGGCGATGGAGGCCGCGAAAAAGAAAGGTCTCGACCCGTTGGCACTCAACGAGATGGAGCCGGATGCAGGCTTGGGAAATGGGGGACTTGGCAGGTTGGCGGCGTGCTTCATCGAATCAATGGCGACGATGCAGATTCCCGGCATGGGTTATGGCCTGCGCTACGAATACGGCATCTTCAAGCAAACCATCAAAGACGGTTGGCAATGCGAGCAGCCGGATAATTGGTTGCGGCGGCCCGATCCCTGGGAGGTCGCACGGCTGGAGGAAGCGGTCGAAGTGAAGCTGAATTGTTCATTCGAGCTGCGTGAGGGCATGCTGCGTCCCATCGTCGGCCGGCCCTCAATTCTCCTCGGCATTCCATTCGACCGTCCGGTCATCGGCTACGGAGGCAAGACGATCAATACGCTCCGTCTGTGGGCTGCGAGCACGCCGGACTATTTTGATTTCCAGCAATTCAGTCGAGGCGATTTCGTGGGGGCCTTGGCAGAAACACTTACCGCTGAATCACTCACCCGTGTGCTCTATCCCGACGATTCGACATCCATGGGGCAGGGATTGCGCTTTTTACAGGAGTATTTCCTCGTCGCCTGCTCGCTGGGCGATCTCGTGCGGCGATTCCGGCGCGGTAACCAGGACTGGAATGCCCTTCCCGAGAAAGTCGCTATTCAGATGAACGACACGCATCCGACGATGGCCGTTCCCGAGCTGATGCGGATTCTGCTGGACGACGCGCACCTCGGTTGGGACCAGGCCTGGGATCTGACGCAACGGTCACTCGCGTATACCAACCATACGCTGCTGCCAGAAGCATTGGAAAAATGGCCGCTGGAATGGTTCGAACGCATGCTGCCGCGTCATTTGGAAATTATCCACGAGATCAACCGCCGGCATCTTGACCAAGCGCGCGTGCGCTTCGCCGGCGACGAAGGTCGTCTCGCCAGCGTGAGCCTCATCGAGGAGGGCGGGATGCGCAAAATCCGCATGGCCAATCTGGCCATCGTCGGATCGCACAGCACGAACGGCGTGGCCGCCATTCACTCCGGTCTCTTGCGCTCCATGACGGTCAAGGACTTGGCCGAGCTGTATCCCGAGCGGTTCAACAACAAGACCAACGGCGTCACGCCGCGACGATGGTTGCTGCTGGCGAACCCCGCTCTCTCCCAAACCATCACCGAAGCCATCGGCGACGGATGGATTACTGATCTCAGCCAACTGAGCAAGCTCAAGAAGCTGGCCGGCGACAAGCAGTTCCGGACGTCGTTTCTCAAGGCGAAGCGGAAAGCCAAATCGCAGTTTGCCCAGTGGCTCAAAGCGACATCCGGCCAGACGGTCGATCCGGACTCGATCTTCGATTGTCAGGTCAAGCGCATCCACGAATACAAGCGGCAACTGCTCAATGGGTTGCGCATCGTCGTGCTGTACAACCGGTTGCGGGAGACCCCGAAGCTCAAGATGGCCCCGCGGACATTTTTCTTTGCCGGCAAGGCGGCACCGGCCTACCACTTGGCCAAGGTCATCATCAAGTTCATCAATAATCTGGCCGCCACCATCGACGGGGATCCTCTCGTTCGCGGAAGACTCAAGGTCGTATTCCTGCCGGAGTACTGCGTGTCGCTGGCGGAGCGGCTGATTCCAGCAACCGATGTCTCCAACCAGATCTCAACAGCCGGCTATGAAGCCAGCGGCACGAGCAACATGAAGTTCATGATGAACGGAGCGCTTGACGCTGGGGACACGCGACGGCGCGACCATCGAAATGGCGGAAGAAGCGGGCGAGGAGAATTTCTTTCTGTTCGGCCTGACGGCGGACCAGGTGGCCGGCAACCGGGGCTGGTACAATCCGGGCTGGCATTATGACAACGAGGCGGAGACCAAGGCGGCGCTTGACCTGATCTTCTCTGGCTACTTCAACCGCAATGAACAGGGCATCTTCGAACCGCTGCGGCACACGTTGCTGACAGGCGGAGACCATTACATGCACCTGGCGGACCTCACATCCTATCTCGATGCTGACCGGCTGCTTTGCGACTTGTACGCCAATTCGAATGGATGGGCTCACAAGGCGATCTTGAATGTCGCAAGCTCCGGGAAGTTCTCCAGCGACCGCACCATCGCTGAGTACGCGGCCGACATTTGGAATGTGAAGCCGTGCCCGATTCCGTAATGAAGAGACGATCTGTCACAGAGAAGGATCGAAACTCATGGGGATTTCACCCTTAGCAGGTAAGCCGGCAACCAGGGACCTGCTGGTAGATCTGGCCAAGCTCGAACGGGAGTATTACGAGCGGAAGCCTGACGTGGAGGACGCCACTCAGCTGGTCAGCTTCGGGACCAGCGGGCACCGAGGCTCGTCTCTCCGCGGCTCGTTTAATGAAGCCCACATCCTGGCAATCACCCAAGCCATCTGTGAGTACCGGGGAGGCCAGGGCACCGACGGTCCGCTCTACATGGGTAAAGACACGCACGCCCTGTCGGGTCCGGCCCAACGCACAGCGATCGAGGTCTTGGCCGCGAATGGCGTCATGACCATCATTCAACGTGACGACGGCGTGACCCCGACGCCAGTCATCTCACGAGCCATCCTGGTCCATAATCGGGCTCGTCACGACCATCTCGCCGATGGCATCGTTGTCACTCCGTCGCATAACCCGCCGGAGGACGGAGGTTTCAAGTACAACCCGCCCAACGGAGGACCGGCCGATACCGACGTGACAAAATGGGTTCAGGATCGCGCGAATGCTCTCTTGCGGGAAGGCAACGCCGGTGTCAAACGGATGCCGTACGAGAAGGCGGTCAAGGCGCTGACCACAAGGCAGGATGATTTCATTATGCCGTACGTGCAGGATCTTCGGAACGTGATCGATATGGACGCCATCCGTAACGCCGGGCTCGTGTTGGGTGTAGACCCGCTCGGTGGTGCCGCCGTCCATTACTGGGAACCGATCAACGAAGTTTATAAACTGAACATCACCGTGGTGAACCCGAAGGTCGATCCGACTTTCTCGTTTATGACGGTCGACCACGACGGCAAGATTCGGATGGATTGCTCGAGTCCCTACGCGATGGCCAGCCTGGTCGGCCTGAAAGATCGCTACCGCGTCGCCTTCGCCAACGACCCGGACTCGGACCGTCATGGAATCGTCACGCCGTCTGCCGGGCTGATGAATCCCAACCACTATCTCGCCGTGGCGATTCGCTATCTGCTCACTCATCGACCTCAGTGGCCTGCCGACGCGGTGGTCGGCAAGACGTTGGTGTCGAGCGGCATGATCGACCGTGTCGTCGCCAAACTCGGCCGCCGGCTCTGCGAAGTACCGGTCGGCTTCAAATGGTTCGTGCCTGGCCTGTTCGATGGCTCGTTCTGCTTCGGCGGCGAAGAGAGCGCCGGAGCGAGCTTTCTTCGGCGGGACGGCACCGTCTGGACGACCGACAAGGACGGTCCGATCATGAACCTGCTCGCGGCGGAGATCACCGCGCGCACCGGCAAAGATCCGGGTGAACATTACCGCGAGCTGACGGCTGCCTTTGGGACTCCCTATTACACACGCATCGATGCGGCGGCCACGCCTGAACAGAAGGCAAGATTGGGAAAGTTGTCGCCAGAAGCCGTCACGGCATCGACGCTCGCCGGCGACCAGATCACTGCCAAGCTGACCAAAGCGCCGGGCAACAACGCCTCTATCGGCGGATTGAAAGTCATCACCGCCAACGGCTGGTTCGCGGCCCGGCCCTCCGGCACCGAGAACATCTACAAGATCTATGCAGAGAGCTTCAAGAATGAGGGCCACCTAGCTGCCCTCGTGAGCGAGGCCCAGGAGATGGTGAACCACGCACTGGGGAGCGATCCGGTGAGCCTTCCCCCATTTCCGTCCAGACTACCGGGCCTCCGGCGTGCTGCTGCACGTCACGTCGCTGCCCTCGCCCTACGGCATCGGCGATGTGGGCCCAACGGCGCTCGCCTGGATCGACCGCCTCCACGAGGCGGGGCAGAGCTGGTGGCAGGCGCTGCCGGTGGGACCAATAGGCTACGGCGATTCTCCGTATCAACCCCTGTCGTCGTTTGCCGGGAATGGGCTGCTCGTGAGCCCGGACTGGCTGATCGAGGACGGACTGCTGCGGGTGGGCGATTGCGAGGGTCGGTCGTTTTCGTCAGACGCGGTCGACTACGACGCTGTCTTCTTGTTCAAGCTCCGGCTGCTCGATACGGCCTGGACCAACTTCAATGCCGGCGCGCGTCCGGATCTGCGGCCCGCTTATGCACAGTTCTGCCAGGACCATGCCTGCTGGCTGGAGGACTACGCGCTGTTTCGCGCGCTGAAGTTGAGGTACGGTGGGGCCCATTATCTTGAGTGGCCGGCCGAACTGACCCGTCGCGCTCCGGGCGCGCTGGCCCAGGCTCGGCAAGAGTTGGCGAGCCAGATCGATCAGGTCCGCCTCGCCCAGTTCCTGCTCTTTCGCCAGGCGGCGCGCCTGAAGCAGCATGCGCAAGCCCGGGGCGTGCGGATGATCGGTGACCTGCCGTTCTTCGTGTCTCCGGACTCGAGTGACGTGTGGGCGAACCCTGAGCTGTTCTTGCTGGATGAGCAAGGCAGGCCGCGTGTCGTCGCCGGTGTCCCCCCCGACTACTTCAGTGCCCAGGGACAGCTCTGGGGCAACCCCGTCTACGACTGGGACGCTCTGCGCCGGACCGGCTACCGTTGGTGGGTGGACCGCTTGCGCGCCTTGCTCGCCCACGTGGACATCATTCGCCTGGACCATTTCCGCGCGTTCGCGGCCGCCTGGCACGTTCCGGCCGGCGCGCCGACGGCCCAAACCGGCCGCTGGGTGCCGGGGCCTGGGGCCGAATTCTTCAGTACCGTCCAGAAAGAGCTGCGCGGGCTCCCGTTCATCGCGGAGGACTTGGGGCTGATTACGCCTGACGTTTACGTTCTCCGCGACCACTTTCAGTGTGCCCGGGACGCGAGTCCTCCAGTTCGCCTTCGACGGCCATGCGGACAATCCGTACCTGCCGAGCAATTATGTCGCGAACACCGTGGTGTACACCGGTACCCATGACAACCCCACGACCCGCGAGTGGTACGAGGATCTGCCGGACGACCAGCGGCAGAACTTCTGGAATTATCTGAAGCGGTCCGGGGGCGACAGCCGCGAGGCCGCGCCCGCGCTGATGAGCCTGGCCTGGTCGTCGATTGCCGCGCTCGCGCTCGCGCCGCTACAGGACGTGCTTAACCTGGGTAGGGAGGCCCGGATGAACGTGCCCGGTTGTGCCGAGGGCAACTGGCGCTGGCGCTGCACGCAGCAGATGCTGTCCAGCCCGGCCTTCGAATGGCTGCGAGCTCTGACGACCACCTCGAACCGCTCGGCCGAGCTTCGCAGTCCGCAGGCCGTCGGAAGAGTGGAGGCCGCATCATGACTGCGAGCCCGATCGTCTCGTCTTTGTCACTTGCGCGGCGCAGTATTCGTGCTCATCTTCGGTAGGCCCGCTATGGCTGTTCCAGCGCAACAGGTGTTTCTCGTGCGTCACGGTGAAACCGAGTGGAGTCTCAACGGACGACACACCGGGATCACCGATATTCCGCTGACCGAACACGGCCGGCAGGTGGCCAGACTATTGCAACCGATCCTGGCGAAGGAGTCGTTCACGCTGGCCCTGACGAGTCCCCTCCAGCGAGCCCGGGAGACCTGCCGGCTGGCAGGTTTCGGGGACGTGGCAAAGATCGAGCCTGACCTGGTGGAGTGGAACTACGGGCGTTATGAGGGATTGACGCCCGGCCAGATCCATGCGACGGCCCCGGGCTGGCTGCTCTTTCGAGATGGTGGCCCGGGCGGAGAACAGCCAGGGGAAATCGGCGCACGTGTCGATCGCGTGATTGAGAAAGCGCGCGCCGTCAAGGGCAATGTCATATTGTTCGCCCATGGGCACGTGCTCAGAGTCTTTGCGGCTCGCTGGCTGGGCCTCCCTCCTTCGGAAGGCCAACGCTTTCTGCTTGATACGGCCACCATGAACATCCTGAGCTACTACCGCGGCATTCCGGCGATCAAGCGATGGAACGCGCCGGTTCAGTTCTGAGCGCGAGCGGCCGCGACAGCGTCCGGGAAAAGAAACCAAGGAGCATGTTATTGAAACCGCCATGCAGCAACTGAGAAATGCGAGGTAGTCGATGCCCGTCGCCATCGGGTCCGAAAGCCGTGGGCAGACGACCGGCAATAGCTCGCCTCTCGGCGCGACCGTCGTTGACGGTGGCGTCAACTTCAGCCTGTTCTCGCGCGAAGCGCGACAGGCGTGGAGTTGCTGTTCTTTGACCGGGAGGACGACGCGCGGCCGGCGCGCGTGATCCACCTCGATCCTGCAGCCAACCGCACCTACCACTACTGGCATGTGTTCGTGCCGGGTGTGCAGCCGGGACAGATCTACGGCTATCGGGTTCACGGGCCGTTCGATCCTGCGAGCGGGATGCGGTTTGACCCCGCCAAGGTTCTGCTCGATCCGTACGGCCGCGGCGTGGTTGTTCCGAAGAACTACAGCCGCGACGCGGCCAGTGAGGAAGGCGACAACGCCGCGACGGCGATGAAGAGCGTGGTGGTCGATCCACCGCATACGATTGGGAAGGCGATGTGCCGCTGAGTCGGCCTTCCGCGCGGACCATCATCTACGAGATGCACGTGCGCGGCTTCACCCGCCATCCCAGTTCCGGTGTCGCCGAGAAGAACACGCGGCACCTATGCCGGTCTGATCGAGAAGATTCCGTATCTTCAGCAACTCGGCATCACCGCGGTCGAACTGCTGCCGGTGTTCCAGTTCGATGCTCAGGATTGCCCGCCGGGACAAGTCAACTACTGGGGCTATGCGCCGATCTCGTTCTTCGCCCCGCACCAGGCGTACAGCTCGCGGCAGGATCCGCTCGGCCCGGTGGACGAGTTTCGCGACATGGTCAAGGCGCTGCACCGGGCGGGCATCGAGGTCATTCTCGACGTCGTGTTCAATCACACGGCCGAAGGCGACCATCGACGGGCCGACGCTGTGCTTCCGCGGCCTGGACAACCGCACCTACTACATCCTCGAAGCAGGACCGCTCGCGCTACGCCAACTACAGCGGCACGGGCAACACGCTCAACGCCAACCATCCGATTGTCCGGCGGATGATCGTGGACAGCCTTCGCTACTGGGTCGAGGAAATGCACGTGGACGGCTTCCGGTTCGATCTCGCTTCGATTCTCGCGCGCGATGCGTCGGGCCAGCGTGATGCCGAACCCGCCGGTGCTGTGGGATATCGAGTCGGACCCGGCGCTGGCGGGCACGAAGCTGATCGCCGAGGCCTGGGATGCGGCCGGGCTGTACCAGGTCGGCAGCTTCGTCGGGGACAGTTGGAAAGAATGGAACGGCCGGTTCCGCGACGATGTCCGCAACTTCTTCCGCGGCGAGGAAGGTTCGGTGCGCGCGTTTGGCCGACCGCTTGGTCGGCAGCCCGGAGATTTACGGCCACAAGGAACGCGAGGCCGAGCAGAGCGTCAACTTCGTGACCTGCCACGACGGCTTCACGCTCAACGATCTGGTCTCCTACAACCAGAAGCACAACGAGGCCAACGGCGAAGACAACCGCGACGGCGCCGACGACAACCGCAGCTGGAACTGCGGCGTCGAAGGCCCGACCGACGATCCGGCCGTCGAGAAGCTGCGCAACCGGCAGGTGAAGAACTTTCTGACTGTCACGCTGCTTTCGCTGGGCGTGCCCATGATTCTGATGGGCGACGAAGTGCGGCGCACGCAGCGCGGCAACAACAACGCCTATTGCCAGGACAACGAGATCAGTTGGTTCGACTGGACGCTGGTCGCCAAGCATGCCGATGTGCATCGGTTCGTGACGCTGCTCATCGCGCGACGGCTCTGCGAGACGTGGAGCACGAGCGTCAGCGCATGAGTCTTGAACCAACTGATCCGGACAGGCGAACAAAGCCTGGCACGGCGTGAAGACTCGACCAACCGGACTGGAGCCAGCATTCGCACAGCGTGGCGTTCAGCGCGGAGTTGCGGAAGGAAGAGCTGCTGTTCCACCTGATCCTGAACGCCTATTGGGAGCCGCTCGATTTCGAGCTGCCGCCGGTGAGCAACGGCAGCGCAAATCCATGGCGCCGCTGGATCGATACGGCCCTCGACTCGCCGCACGACATCGTTCCGTGGCAGACCGCTCCGTCGGTACCTGGTTGCACCTATCGGGCCGAGTCGCGCTCCGTGGTGGTGCTGTTCGCCAGTTTAGCGGGGGATCAGGGTGAGCGAAAAGGTGACGTTGTGATACCGTGATGGGGAATCAGTCCGCTAATCTGATTTGAGAAGAGAGGGGAAGGTGATGGCAAAAGACAAGGGGCAGGAAGACAAGGATAGTTCTAAATTGAAACGCAAAGAGTACGAGAAGGAATTGCGCCGGCTTCAAGCTGAGCTGTGCCATCTTCAGGCCTGGGTGAAACATAAGGGCCTGCGGATCATGGTCGTGTTCGAGGGACGCGACGGGGCCGGGAAGGGCGGCACCATTCGCGCCATCACCGAGCGTGTCAGCCCACGCGTGTTCCGCGTCGTGGCGCTTCCCGCGCCCACCGACCGCGAGAAGACCCAAATGTACCTGCAGCGGTACATGGCGCACTTCCCGGCAGCCGGGGAAATCGTCATTTGGGACCGCAGTTGGTACAATCGCGCTCGGGGTCGAACATGTCATGGGGTTCTGCACCAAGGAACAGTACGAAGGCTTCCTCGTAAACATCCCAATTGTCGAGGGGTATGTCACGGCGGCCGGGATCATCCTGATCAAGTACTGGCTCGAGGTGAGCAACGAGGAACAGGAGCGGCGGTTCGAGGCTCGCGTCGAAGATCCGTTGCGCCAGTGGAAGCTCAGCCCGATGGATCTGCCGTCACGCGAGAAGTGGTACGACTACTCCCGCGCACGCGACCGGATGCTGGAGGCAAGCGATACGAAGCACGCACCATGGTATCTCGTCCGTTCGGATAACAAGAAACGCGCGCGCCTCAACTGTATCACCCATTTGCTGTCGCTGATTCACTATCAAAAGCTGCCGCGTGAAAAAATTAAGATTCCCAAGCGATCAAACAAGGGCAAATACGATGACCAGGCGACATTGAAGGGGAGACGCTTTATTCCAGAAGTCTACTGAAGTTCGGGCTCATGGGACTGCGAAGGGAGCTTATTTGAGGGCTTCCGCTCCGCCGACGATATCCATGAGTTCCTTGGTGATGACCGATTGTCTGGTCTTGTTATAGCGGTTACCCCTGGTTGATCCATCGACGGAGGACCTCGACCGAAGGCGACAACGTGTAAGCAGCGACTGAAATAGGTCCTGTTGGTCTGTTACGGATCTTCTCACGCCCGCGTGCGGGAGAGGAAGGCATCGCTCGCAGTGTTGAGAGTCGGGAAGACAAAATTGGTACCGATGCGTTCCATCACACCGGCACGTTCGAGTTTGTTGCGCACCTCACGGCGTACATTCGCAAGGCCGAAGCGGACGCCTCGTGCGGCCAGATCTCCGGCAAGGGCTTCGAGCATTTCCGCGCTAGTGACGTCCACCGTATTGATGGTGCTTCCATCCAGAATGAACCATTCCACGTCCGGGTGGCTGGCAACAAGCTCCACCACCCGTTTCATGAAGTACCCCGCATTGAAGAACACAATCCCGGAGTGAATCGGTAGACCATTAGGCCGGGATTGGTAATAGCCTCTTGATGGTCAGCCACGTCGTGCCACCCTCTCATCCCCGGCACATGGCCCAACACCGCATCCGGCGGTCGTGAGGTGCGCTTGATCAGCAAGAGCAATGCGCTCCCCACCGCCAGGAGAATGCCCTGCAGCAAATCCAGCCAGATAACCCCGAGCATAGTGAACAGGGACAAGACACATTCCGCTCGGTTCACACGCCACATTTTGCGCAGCGCAGCAATATCGAATAGTCCGATAGCAGCAACGATCAGCACCGCGCCCAACGCCGCCACCGGCAAATACCGCAGGGGCTCGGTTAGGAAGAACAGCACCACCGCCATCGTCGCCGCGGCGATCAGCCCAACCATCTGAGTCTTGCCGCCCATTTCGTCGTTGACTGCAGTTCGCGAGTCGGCGCCAGTTACAGCGAACCCCTGCGACAAGCCGGAGGCGATCTGACAGGCACCCAGCGCGATGAACTCCTGATCGACGTCGATGTCATAGCGGTTCCGCGCGGCAAAGCTCCGCGCCGTCACCATGCCGCTGCTGAAGCTCACCAGGGCCACGCCTAAGGCGCCGCCGAGAAGAAGTTTCAGGATTTCCTGATCGAAGTGGGGCCAGATCAGGCCTGGCAGTCCCGCCGGCAACGCGCCCACAACCGCCACACCTCTATCCTCTAGGCCGAGGCCGTAGACCAGCACTAGGGCCGCCACGGTCGCCAGCAACGGCGCCGGCGCTCGAGGCGACAGGCGTTTGCTCCCCATGATGACTGCGAGGGTCGTCAATCCCACCATAAGCGTCGGCAGATGCGTATGAGGCAACTTCCCGGCAAACTCGATGAGCCGTGGGGTGATTCCGCGCGATTGCATGGAGAAGCCGAACACCTTCCCGATCTGCCCGAGAAAGATGCTGATCGCCACGCCATTGAGATAACCGACTAGGATCGGTTTTCCGAGAAAGTCGGCGAGGAAGCCGAGTCGGAAGATCCCCGCAGCGATGCACAGCAGCCCAGTCAATACCGCCAGCGCCATGGACAGTGACCGGAGAGCATCGGCGTCGCCGCCGGCGAGCGGTAGCACTGTGGCGGCAAAGATGGCGCATGTAGCCGCGTCGGGATTTACGATAAGCTGGCGCGAGGTACCGAACAGCGCGTAGGCCACGAGCGGAAGGATCGCCGCATACAACCCGACGATCGGTTCAAAGCCGATGAGTTGTGCATAGGCGATCGCCGTGGGCACCGCCACAGCAGCCACCGAAACACCGGCCACCAGATCGAAGCGCAGCCATTCACGCCGGTAGTCTAGAAGTTGACGAAGACCAGGCGCAAAACGGCCTATCACGGCCTTAGGACGTTCCATGGAGTCGTGGACTTTCAGCCATTCGAATGGTACCAGGACTCAATTTCTCACGGAGATAACGTCTCGGCGCATCCAGGTTGCCCAGCCATGGTACTTGTCCTTGATATAGGGCGCAGCGATCGCGCGAGATTTGGGATGGAGCGCTGTTCGATTGCCACGCCAGTTCGCGAAACAATAAGAGAGGCTGAGGGAAAGGGATTTGGCTTCTGCCTTTCGTACGGTCGAGCTGAAATCCGTTCCTATTGCTTGGGAACGTCCAGCCGCAGTTCGCTTCGTGCTTTCTCCTGCTCGGCCCGCTGTTCCTCGATCAACGTGTATGCGACGTAGTATTTATAGATATTGGACACGTACGTCACGGTCTCCTCGCCGATCCGTCTTGCGGCGATGATCTCGACGTTGTTGAACCAGACGTTCGGGTTGAGCCCGCGCTTCTCGGCCTCCTTCCGCAGCTTCTGAACACGGGCTGGCCCGGCATTGTAGGCGGCAAACGAGAACAGAATCTTGTTACGCGCGTCCATCGGCTCGTTCGCGAAAAATTCGTCCCGCATCAAGCTGATATACTTGATGCCGGCGTGGATGTTGGGTTCAAGCTGCATAATGTCGCCGGTGTTCATTTCCTTGCCGGTGGCAGGCATGAGCTGCATCACGCCGACCGCACCGACGGGGCTTTTGGCATTCTGATCGAGCAGGGATTCCTGATAGCCTTGGGCCATCATCAATAAATAGTCCATGTCATACTTGGCGCTATAATTGCGAAACAACCCGACCGTCGCCTCGTACTTCTTGATCTCGCTGGCCGATGTCGCGGGCTTCACCACCCGCGGGCTGCCGGTATATTTCTTGACGAGGGCCTTCCCGAAGTCCGACTTCTGGCCGTACTGTTTGGCGAACTCTGCAATCTCCGCTTTCAGTTTCGGGCTGTTTTTTCTGATCATCCAGGCGATGTCGCCTCCCTTGTTGATCACGACGCCTTTGTGCGGCTTGAGTTTCTTGAAGACTTGCGCCCATAGGAGGGCTTGGTAGCGATCGACGACGACAATGCCGACGAGTCCGGCATGGACCATTTCCAGCAAATCGTCGTCCTGCAGATCCTCCGGCGCGGCCTTGAGCGTGACCAGCGGCTTCTGTTCTTGCGCGAAGCGCTCGTTGAGATCCTCCAGGTGAGTCCAGAAGCTCGACGACTTGCGGACGAAGACCTCCTTGCCTGAGAGATCATCGACGGAGGACAGCTCGGGAGACGCCGGTCCCGTCACCGCGATTTCCTTGACGCCACGGAAGAATGGCGCGCCGAAATCGACCTGTTCGAGGCGCTCCGGCGTGACCGTCAAGATGCCGGCCGCGATATCCCCGCGTCCCTCCAGCAGTCTCGGGATCAGTTGGTCGCGCGATGTGGGAATGAAAACAACAAACGTACGGATGTGTTTGTCTTCCGTCTTGTAATGCTTGTTGACTTCTTCCTCGAAGGCCTTGAGGAGTTCATATTCGGCGCCGGTCTGTCTGGCACCGTTGAGCCAGTACGACGTGCGGGATGGCGCAACCAGTGCACGAATGACTCGCCGCTCGATCATCCCATCGAGGTCACCTGTCCAGGGCTTGAGTATCGGGGGCTGTTTTAGCGTAGACTTCTTCTGCGGTTGTGTATCTTGCGCGAAGGCTGGCAGGACCAGCAAAGTACAGAGAGACAGGATAACCAGAAGAACATGCTTCATGGGATCTTCCCGGTTGCAGAAATAATTTTGGTTGCCCTGCGAGGATCAAAACAGGAGGCGAGGCTAACATTCGTGGGATCATAAGGTCAAGAAAGTGCCCGGATGACCGGCCATTGACTTGACTCGACCTGGACGACTTCTATATAGAATGCGTAGGTCATCGTACTGATGGAAGGAGCTTGATCGCGATGAGTTCTTCTCCGGAAAGAGGTACGGGCGCCACCTCTGGTTTTCACACACCTGTCGGCACGCGCCGGAAATTCTTTCAATGGGTCACTCGGGCGGCCGCCGGGCTGATCGGCGTGAGCCTCGCTATTCCACTTGTCGGCTATGTGGTCTCTCCGGCGCTGAAGCGCCGCGACAAGCCGTGGGTCGAGGTGGGCGGGGTGGACGAACTGACAGCCGGTGAGCCCAAACAGCTGGACTATGTCGCCACCATTCATGACGGATACGTCGAGACCAAGATGCACAAGGCGGTCTGGGCTGTGAAACAATCGGATGGAAAGATCACGGTCTTTTCTCCGATGTGCACGCATCTCGGATGCGGCTATGCCTGGGACAATGGGGAAAAGAAATTCAAATGCCCCTGCCATGGCAGTGTGTTCGATGTGTCCGGTAAGGTGGTAGCAGGTCCGGCGCCCCGACGGTTGGACCAGTTGCCGTCCAAAGTGGAAAACGGCCGCCTTCTCGTGGTCTACAAAGAATTCAAGTCCGGAGCTCGGGAACAGGCGGAATTGTGAATATATGAGACACACGAAGAAGAGATATGATGACGATTGAAGGTCGGAGAACAGGAGGGAAGCCATGAATGAATTGGATAGAAAAGGAAGCGATGCGCTATCGAAATCCGTTCATGCATGTTTCCTTCGACAAAGCGCTCGGAAACTCCTGTTGCTCCTTAGCGCCGCATGCGTTCTAGGAGCGTTCGATCAATCCGCTCTAGTTGCCCAGGCATCGCCGACCACTAAAGTTGAAAAGAAGAGCGGTACTTCCCAAGCCAAATCCGGTGTTGCTCCGCGATCATCCCTCAAGGCAGTTTTGACTGACGCGCCGCTGGTGCCTCCACCCGTCAAGCGTAGCCAGCCAGCCAAGGTCATCGTCGAGTTGGAAGTCACAGAGGTCGATCTGCCCATCTCCGAGGGAGTTGAGTATACCTTCTGGACGTTCGGGGGAAAGGTACCGGGAAAGTTTATCCGTGTGCGCGAGGGCGATACGGTCGAGTTCCATCTCATGAACCATCCCGACAGCCGGTTTCCCCATAACATCGACCTCCACGCCGTCACCGGTCCCGGTGGTGGCGCTGCCAGCAGCAACACGCCGCCGGGCCATCGAACGCAGTTCACATTTAAGGCGCTCAATCCAGGGCTCTATGTCTATCACTGCGCGACCGCACCGGTGGGTGAGCACGTCGCGAACGGAATGTATGGCTTGATTCTCGTCGAGCCGGCCGGTGGTCTGGCTCCGGTCGATCGGGAATATTATGTGATGCAAAGCGATTTCTACACGGTTGGAAAATACCGCGAGCATGGCCATCAGGCCTTTGATATGGGCAAGGCCGTTGATGAGCATCCAACCTACGTGGTGTTTAACGGTGCCGAAGGTTCCTTGCTGGGTGAGAAAGCGTTGAAGGCCAAGGTTGGGGAGCGGATCCGACTCTTCGTAGGCAACGGCGGCCCCAATCTGGTGTCGAGCTTCCATGTGATCGGTGAGATTTTCGATCGCGTCTATGCGGAGGCGGGAACCCGATACTCAGAACATATCCAGACCACGCTGGTGCCGGCGGGCGGCGCCGCGATCGTGGAGTTCAAGGTCAACGTGCCCGGTTCCTATAAGCTCGTGGACCATTCCATTTTGCGGGCGTTCAACAAAGGCGCGCTCGGAGAGTTAAAGGTGGAGGGCCCGGAGAACAAGGCGATGTACTCAGGCAACCAGGGCGATTCGGAATACCATGCGAAGGGTGCATCCGCGCCTCAAACCTCGACCGCCATGCCCGACGAAGACACCTGGCATGGAAGGGCTCTCAGCACAAATGGTTTCCGGTGGAACGCTCTATAAGACGTACTGCATGGGTTGCCATCAAGCCGAAGGACAAGGGATGCCTGGAACTTTTCCGCCGCTTGCGAAATCCGACTACTTGATGGCCGACAAGACACGTTCCATTGAAATTGCTCTTAACGGACACAGCGGTCCCATCAAAGTGAATGATCAGGACTATAACGGGGTCATGCCGCCCATGGGTCATGCTCAAGGACGACGAAATTGCGGACATCCTCACCTACGTGCGGAATTCGTGGGGCAATGAGGGAGATGCCGTCTCCGTTGCCGAAGTGGCTTCGGTACGGGCGAAGACCTCTCATTGACCGACAAGGGCCGATGGTCTTCTGTGTTGTGACAGGCAGAAGATTCGAAGAAATTGTGGAGGGCAAGGACGATGAACTTCAGAATGCCGCTGCTTTTTTGCCTCGTCGCGAGTCTTGGACTCATGCTTCGTTCGGACCGCCTCGCGGTGGAGGCGGCTGGAGATTCCGCAAAAGGAAAAGCCATCTACGAGAAATACTGCATGGCCTGTCACGGGCCACAGGGGAAAGGGGATGGACCGGCCGGAAAGATGCTCAAGCCCCCTGCCGCGGATTTCACGAGTGCCGAGAGCAAGAAGAAGTCTGAAGAGGACCTTCGACAGGTTGTTGAGAATGGAAAGCCAGGAACAGCGATGGGACCTTGGAAGTCTCAACTTTCCGACGCTGACATCAAGGATGTCCTTGCGTATCTGATCACCTTGAGGAAGTAGACCGCCGACATCGGTACGCAGAGGTCACGATGGCGTCACGCATCTATGAATGGCTCGATAGCCGGCTCAAGCTCAAGTCGCTTGAAAAAACCTTGCTGGACGAGCCGATTCCAGGCGGAGCCAGCTGGATCTATGTGTTCGGCTCAGCCACGCTCTTCCTGTTCGTCCTCCAAGCGATCACTGGGATGTTCCTGGCCGTCTACTACGCGCCGACACCGGATCATGCCTACGACAGTGTGCAGTTCATCGAAAACCAGGTCACGTTCGGCTGGTTCGTCCGGGGCCTGCACCACTGGGGCGCCTCCGGGATGGTGATCGCGGTCGGCCTGCACATGCTCCAGGTATTTCTCTACGGCGCATTCAAGCCGCCGCGCGAGATGATGTGGATGGTCGGCGTGGTGCTGTTCCTGCTCGTGATGGGCTTCGCCTTTACCGGGTATCTGTTGCCCTGGGATCAGACTGCCTATTGGGCCACGCAGGTCGGGATCAATATGGTGGGGACGGTTCCTCTGGTCGGCGACTTTCTTATGAAGGTCATGCGCGGAGGAGAAACGTTGGGGGCGCTGACCCTCTCCAGATTCTTCGCGGTCCACGTGCTCTTTCTGCCTGCCCTCATCATCATGGGTATTATGCTGCATCTCTTCATTCTCCGGCGAGTGGGACCGGCCGGACCCTGGGATGAGCAAAAAGCCGCCGCCGGCAGTGAGACGTTCTATCCCCGACAAGTCTATCATGGATGCGGTAGTGATGTTGGGTGTCTTCCTGGTGCTGGCGTTGTTGGCGGTGCTGGTTCCCTTTCCATTGGCCGATAAAGCCAATCCATCGGATACCAGTTTCGTCCCTGTGCCGGAGTGGTATTTCCTCTTCTATTATGAATTGCTGAAATATGTGCATGGTCCGCTGGAGCCCTTTGCCACCTGGGTGTTACCGGGAATCGTTGTGTTGGTGATGTTGCTCTGGCCGTTCCTCGATTGGCAAAAAACCGTGCGTGCGCCGGCCTCACGTCCGATCGGCATGGCGTTGGGTGTCCTGTTCTTGGTGTTCGTGTTCTCGATGCTGGGCATCTCTCTGAAGAATCTCTACGCGGTGAAGCGAATCGATCCAGGGCTCGCGCATGGCAAGGCGCTCTATGCCCAGTTCGGCTGTGCCGGGTGCCATCGGATCCATGGAGAGGGCGGAGCCTTGGCGCCGGACCTGTCCTATGTGGGCGACGCGCGCCCGGACCGGGAATGGCATCTCAAACATTTCCACGATCCGCAGTCGGTGTCACCCGGTTCTATTATGCCGAAGTTTCCCCTCAGCGATCAGGAACTCCACGATCTCACGAGCTACATGTTAAGCCTGCGGCGAACAACCTAGTTATTCCTCCCGTCATTCCTGCGTCTGTGTCCGGACCCACCGGCGAAGTCATCGGAGCCGCTAGAGCTTCATTGCAATTTCAACGCGGCTCAGGTAGATTTATCTCCCCCTGGAGGTGCCCGTGAGCCACCAATGCA
The DNA here is from genome assembly GCA_963729585.1 of Nitrospirota bacterium. Classification (GTDB taxonomy): domain Bacteria; phylum Nitrospirota; class Nitrospiria; order Nitrospirales; family Nitrospiraceae; genus Palsa-1315. The sequence goes on along the minus strand of CAVSOJ010000025.1, from coordinate 84,126 downwards.
GATTTGCCGGTTTTCCTGGTCCTGGCACCTTGGTTTGGTTTCTGAGCCTCTTGCCGTTTATTCTCGTCCACTGCAAAGGCGAAACTGCCTCTGCACCTCCTCCTCCCTTGCTCCATGTCGAAGTTGCCGACGTGATCCAGAAAGATGTTCCGATCTACTCGGAGTGGGTCGGCACGACGGACGGCTCGGTCAATGCCCTCATTCGGGCCCAGGTCAGCGGATATCTCATGAAGCGGCCCTACACAGAGGGTGGGTACGTCAATACAGGCGAGCTCCTGTTCGAGCTGGACCCCAGCAAGTTCAAGGTGGCGCTCGATCAGGCTCAGGGAGAGCTGTCGAAAGCACAGGCCCAGCTCTTGAAGACCAAGCAGGATGTGGAGCGGGACACTCCGCTGGCGAAGCAGGGGGCCATCAGCCAGAAGGAATTCACGGACTCCGTTCAGGCTTATGAGGCGGCGAAAGGCGAGACCGCTGCTGCCAAGGCAGCGGTGGAGCAGGCGAAGCTCAATCTGGGTTGGACCAGGATCACGGCGCCGATCAACGGGGTGGTCGGCATTGCCAAGGCCCAGATCGGCGATCTTATCGATGCCAAGAGCGAATTGACATCGATGTCGACTCTCGACCCCATTCAAGTCTATTTTCCGATCAGCGAACAGGAATATCTCGGAGCCTCAGAGAAGGTTCAGAAGCGTTACAAGGAACTGCAAGCTGGGAAAGAGTACGGCGGCGTAGCACTCGAGTTGATCCTGAGCGGCGAAAAAGTCTATCCCCACAAAGGACAGTATTTTCTCGCTCGACCGGCAGGTGGATGTGAAAACCGGTACGATTCTCGTCGCAGCGCTCTTCCCTAATCCGAACAGCCTCCTCAGGCCCGGGCAATTTGCACGCGTGCGGGCGGTCACCAAGACGCGCGAGAAGGCGCTGTTGGTTCCTCAACGGGCGGTGACGGAGATGCAAGGCAGTCAGCAAGTCGCCGTCGTCACTCCGGAGAACAAAGTGGATTTCCGTCCTGTCAAAGTCGGGGAGCGAACGGGGAGTCTCTGGATCATCGACAAGGGGCTCAACCCAGGTGAGCGCGTGGTTGTCGAAGGATTACAAAAACTCAAAGCCGGCATGACCGTCGATCCGAAACCGTTCCAGGGCCAGGCGGATGAAAAGGCCGGGTGATCTGACGCACATCTAATTGTCTCGCCGCTGCCTTTGCTGAGTCGTTCTCTTCGTCTCTATGGCCAAATTCTTCATCAATCGTCCGATCGTCGCGATGGTGATCTCGATCATCATGGTGATTCTCGGCGTCATCGCGATGGTTCAGCTCCCGATCGCGCAGTTTCCTGACATCGCGCCGCCAGAAATCCAGCTGTCAGCCACCTATGTCGGAGCCGATGCGGTTTCCCTCGAAAAGTCGGTTGCCACTCCCATCGAGCAGATGATGAGCGGGGTGGACAACATGATCTACATGTACTCGGTCAACGCGAGCAACGGTCAGATGACCCTGCGGGTGGATTTCGACATCAACACCAGGCCCAACGACGACCAGATCCTGGCACAGATGCGCTATACCCAGGCCGAATCCCAATTGCCCCAGGACGTGCGGAACTTCGGGGTCACGATCAAGAAATCCACGACCAGTCCCCTCGCCCTATTCTCTCTGTACTCGCCGAACGGCACCTACGACGCGACCTTCCTGGCCAACTATGCCTACATCAACATCAATGATCCCATGACCCGTGTGCCGGGCATCGGGCAGGTGACGATCTTTGGGGCGGGCCAGTATGCGATGCGTTTCTGGGTGCGGCCGGACCAGCTTGCCAAGCTGGGCATCACCGTGACCGGAGATTCTCAACGCCATCAAGGCCCAGAACACCGTGAACCCTGCAGGCCAGGTTGGCATGGAGCCGGTGCCGTCCGGACAGGAGTTTACCTATACCGTTCGCGCGCAAGGACGGTTGGAGTCGGAAGAGGAATTCGGGAATATCGTGATCCGGGCCAACCCGGACGGCTCTATGGTGCGATTGAAAGATGTGGCCAGAGCCGAGCTCGGCGCGCAGATGTACAACATGATCGGCCGGATGAACGGAAAACCAGCGGCTCTCATCGCCATCTATCAGCTGCCGGGATCCAACGCGATCCAGACGATGGACGCGGCCAGCAAGCTGATGGAGGAGATGAAGTCCCGCTTCCCGGCCGACCTCGACTATGTGACCTCGCTCGATACGACGCTGGCCGTGCGAGAAGGTATTAACGAGATCGTACATACCCTCTTCGAAGCCCTGGTGCTCGTGATCATCGTCGTCTACATTTTCCTCCAGGGCTGGCGTGCCACGCTGATCCCGTTGTTGGCCGTACCGGTTTCGCTGGTCGGAACCTTTACGCTCTTTCCGATGCTTGGTTTCTCCATCAACACACTGTCTCTGTTCGGGCTGGTGCTGGCCATCGGGTTGGTCGTGGATGACGCCATCGTGGTGGTCGAGGCGGTCGAGCATCACATCGATCATGGCCTGTCGCCGAAGGAGGCGAGTCTCAAGGCCATGGAACAAGTGTCGGGGCCCGTGGTCGCGATTGCACTCATCCTGGCAGCGGTCTTCATTCCGACGGCGTTTATTCCCGGTATCACCGGCCGCTTGTATCAACAATTTGCCGTCACCATCGCCCTGTCCGTGGTCATCTCGGCCTTCAATGCGCTCACCCTCAGCCCCGCCCTCTCGGCCCTCTTACTTCGACCGAAGAAACCGGCGAGAGGCCCGCTGGGACTTTTCTTTGGCTGGTTCAATAAATGGTTCGGGCGCGCGACCGATGGCTACGTGAGTCTCTGCGGCCGTCTCATTCGGAAAGCCGGCCTCTCGATGCTGTTTCTTCTCGGAGTCGCTCTCGTGTCCGGCTGGCTGGGAGGCCAATTACCGACGGGTTTCCTTCCGATCGAGGACCAGGGCTATGTGTATCTGAATGTCCAGCTCCCTGAGGCGTCCTCTCTCCAGCGAACGGACCAGATCACCAAAGAGATCGAGGCCATTTTAAAAGACACGCCGGGCGTCAAGTATTCCACCAGCGTTGTCGGCTTCAGCCTGTTGAGCACGGTGAGCACCACCTACAATGCGTTCTTATTCGTCACCCTCGAGCCATGGGGAGAGCGCAAGAAACCTGAAGAGCAGCTCCTGCCTATTTTCAAGAACGTCAACGCGCGACTGGCTGAGTTGCCCGGGGCCAAGGCCTTCCTGTTTCCGCCGCCCGCGATCCCGGGTGTCGGCACGTCGGGCGGCGTGACGATGATCCTGGAAGACCGCTCCGGGAGGGATATCGCTTTCCTGGCGGACAATACCCAGAAGTTCATGGAGGCGGCCAGGAAGCGTCCCGAAATCTCGAGGATCGATACGACCTTCATCCCCGATGTGCCACAAGTATTCGCCAGGGTGGATCGCGATAAGGTGCTCAAGCAGGGAGTGAACCTGTCTGACGTCTACCAGACGCTGCAGGCCTTTATGGGCGGCGTGATGGTGAACTACTTCAACCGGTTCGGTCGCACCTGGCAAGTGTATGTGGAGGCGGAAGGGGAATTCCGCACGCAAGCCGAAAACGTCGGACAATTCTACGTACGCAATAACGCCAGGGAAATGGTCCCGCTATCGGCGCTGGTGACGATGGACAGCTACCACGGCCCCGAGTTCACGATGCGCTACAACGAGTACCGCTCCGCGCAGCTGCTTGTGGGAACGGCGCCCGGCTACAGTTCCGGCCAGGCGATGAAGGCATTGGAGGAAGTGTTTGCATCCACGATGCCGAGCGGGATGGGGTACGACTACATGGGTATGTCGTTCCAGGAAAAAGTGGCCTCGGAAGGCGTGCCGGCCAGCTGTGATTTTCGGGTTCTCTCTGCTGTTTGTGTTCCTGATTCTCGCGGCGCAGTATGAGAGCTGGGCCTTGCCGTTCAGCGTTCTTCTCGTCACGCCGATCGCCGTCTTCGGCGCGTTCGGTGCCCTGTGGCTTCTCAAGCTTGTGGCTCCTCAGGCAAGTGAGAACGACGTGTTCACTCAAATTGGCCTGGTGATGCTGATTGGTCTGTCCGCCAAGAACGCGATCCTCATCGTGGAGTTTGCAAAAGTCGAGTTTGAAGGAGGGAAGTCGCATCACGGATGCCGCCCTGGCTGCAGCCCAGGTGCGGCTCCGGCCTATCCTCATGACGGCCTTCGCCTTCATCCTCGGCGTCGTGCCCCTCGTGCTCGCCACGGGAGCCGGGGCGCATGGAAGAGTCCTCCTTGGTCTGGCCGTGTTCGGCGGCATGCTGGCCGCGACTGCCATCGCGATTTTCCTCATCCCCGTCACGTTCTATTTCGTGGAGAACCTCGTGCACCGTGGCGAACCTCACGTGAAACCGACGCCGGGTAAGCCTGTTCCAGGAGGGCCGAAGGGATCGGGCGATGGGCACCAGTCCCAGCCGACCCCGCAGCCGACACTGTCGCCGACCCATGCTCGTGAAAGCACAGGTTACGGAGGAGGGCACTGAGATGGATTGCTCGGCCGTTTCCCTCCTAAAGGGCTCAAACAAGGACCCCTGGTTTCTGGCGATGCCTCAAACTGCCAGCCGTCTCTCTCTCTATATAATGGTAGTGTTCATGGGTGTAGCATTTTTGCTACAGGGCTGCAAAATGGGTCCAGATTATACTCGGCCCGAAACACCGAAGGCAGACTCCTGGCGGCTGACCCCCTCGACAGCGGAATCCATCGCGAACCTGCCCTGGTGGGAGCTATTGAAGGATGAGGCGCTGCAGGCATTGATCCGCGCGGCGTTGCAGGAAAACCTGGATTTGCAGATCGCCGCCGCCAACATCGAACAGTTTCAGGCTCAGCTCATGATCGCCAAGTTTGATCTGGTTCCCTCGCTCGATTACAACGGTCACGTCTTGGGTTACCGGAACACCAACGAGAACGTTCTTCCGATCGATGCTGGCGCCCTTCCGTCAACTTCCCCGCCTGGCAAGTCGGGAGTGAGCCTCTCGCACGAGGCTGCCAATGTCGGTCTCAAATGGGAACTCGACTTCTGGGGGCGCATCAGGAGATCTATCGAAGCGGCCAGGGCGCAATTGCTGTCCCGAGCCGAAAATCAGCGAGCGGTGATTCTCGGACTAGTCAGCAATGTGGCCCAAACGTATTTCGAACTCCGGGGGCTGGATTACGAGGTGGAGATTAGCAAGCGCACTCTCAAGGCGTGGGAGGAGTCCGTTCGGTTGTCAGAGCTTCGGTTCAGACTGGGGGTTATCCCGAAGCTCGACCTCGATCGGTTCCAGGCGGAACGGGCTGGGACTGCGGCGCAGTTGGCAGATCTCGAGCGGCAAGTCGTGCAGACTGAGAACCGGCTCAGCATTCTGCTTGGCCGGAGGCCCGCGGAGATCGCGAGAGGGCTTCATCTGACCAAGCAATCAATGCCGCCTGCCATTCCGCCAGGTCTGCCGTCGGATCTTCTTCAACGGCGTCCGGATATTTTGAAAGTCGAGCAGGATCTGGCCGCGACGAACGCCACTATCGGCGTGGCGCAAGCAGAACGATTCCCGCAATTCGCCTTGACCGGCGCGGTCGGGGGAGCAGGACTTCAGTTTCAAGGAAGTTCCATCGGGCCCTACGCGGTCTTCCACGGGGCTGCTTCGGTGACCGGCCCGATCTTCAACGCGTCGGCATTGGGCTATCAGGTCAAGGCGACGGAGGCCCAGACTCAGGCTGCGGTCGCCCAGTACAGGAAGACGGTTCTGACCGCGTTTCAGGAAGTCGAGGACGCGCTGATCGCCGTGCAGAAGACCGGAGAGCAGCGAACGGCGCTGGAACAACAAGTGACCGCTCTGCAATCTGCATTCGGCTTCGCTGATGCTCGCTATCAAGGAGGACGGGCCAGTTACCTCGATGTGCTGACGGCTCAACGTAGCCTGTTCGATTCGGAACTCGCACTTGCTCGCACGCGCCGTGCGCAACTGACTTCCGTGGTCCAGCTCTATAAGGCTCTTGGAGGAGGGTGGTCTCCGACTGGTGCCGGAAACGGACCGCAAGCTGCCGGAATGCAGGGGGAAGCTGCCGAACCGGCCAGGCCACCAGCAGCGCTTCTCGTTGACCGATAGTTTCTGTCAAGGGGAATTAGTCGGAACGGTTCTCGGCGAAGATGAGGGCAACAAGATGCACTTGGTCCCCCCTGGAAGTAGAGCTTTTTTGGAGGGTCCAATGTCTGATATGGTACCAACCTCGGTCATATCTCTTTCGCTCGTGATCGAATCCTGTGCGCTCTGCCGGCAGTGACTTTCATGAGACTCAGTGGTTCTCCGGAAATCGGGCGGACTGGGAAGGGGCGGAGATAACGCATGGCGTCGTTTGCACTCACCGCCTGTCATGAATGCGATCTCTTGCAGCGGGAGCCGGTGCTTCCGTCAGGGGGTATAGCCTGCTGCCCTCGGTGTAACGCCGTTCTTTTCCGTCATACTCCCGATGGTCTGGATCGGGGGCTGGCCTTCACACTCGGAGCCCTCATTCTCTTTGCCGTCGCCAATGTGTTCCCTATCGTCGGACTGGAAGTGCAGGGGAACCTGCATGCGGTCAGTCTCATTGGGGCGGTGGACATCATATGGGATGAAGGTATGATAGGTGTCGCATCACTAGTCTTCCTGACGACGATTCTTATCCCGGCCCTCGAACTATCGTTGATGATTTACGTGCTTCTACCGTTGAAGCTCGGGCAGACGCCCCAGGGACTGGCACCGATTCTCCGGGTCTTACAAACGGTGCGGCCGTGGAGCATGACGCAGGTGTTCATGCTCGGTGTGCTCGTGTCCCTCGTGAAACTTGCGCATCTCGCGCATGTTGTACCGGGGATTGCCCTCTGGTCGTTCGGGGGTCTCATTCTCTTACTCACGGCCTCTGTGTCCTCGTTCAACATGCATGATCTCTGGAACCTGGTGAGGGAGGACGAGTGAACGATTCTGCCGTGACGGCCAGCCAAATGGGACTCTGTACCTGCCATGGGTGTGGAAGCCTGTCCCAGCTGATCGCCGGAATCCGCGAGATGCGTTGTCGCCGCTGTGGCTCTGTCCTGCATCTGCGCAAGCCTGACAGTATCGCGCGCACCTGGGCGTTCCTCATTGCAGCGTATATTTTGTATGTGCCGGCCAATGTCTTGCCCATCATGAACACTGGTTCGCTGTTCGGCTCTCAATCGGACACCATCATGAGCGGTGTCGTATACCTCTGGCACTCTGGCTCGTGGCATCTCGCATTGGTGGTCTTCATTGCGAGTATCCTGGTGCCGATTGCAAAGATGTTCTCTCATGACCTATCTTCTCATCTCGGTGCAGCTTGGGTGGAGGCATCGGTCGCTCGAACGCACGAAACTCTATCGTGTTCTTGAATTCGTCGGCCCCTGGTCGATGCTGGATGTGTATGTGGTGACGATGCTCGTGGCGCTCGTCCAACTGAAGTCACTCGCTACCATTAAACCTGGTCCTGCGGCGGCTGCATTCGGCGGCGTGGTTGTCTTGACGATGTTTGCCGCGATGGCGTTTGATCCGCGGCTGCTCTGGGAACCGAAAGAGGATCATCATGTATGAGGGATCGCGCGGGTCTGTTCTGGAAGATGTCCCGACTGCGGTGGCAGTCTCGAAGCGGCGCAGGCCTCCTCAGCTCATCTGGTTGATTCCCATAGTAGCCGCCCTGATCGGAGGCTGGCTGGCGGTGAAAACGATCCTCGAGAAAGGCCCCACGGTCACGATTACCTTTAAGACAGCGGAAGGACTCGAGGCGGGAAAGACAAAGATCAAGTACAAGGATGTTGATATCGGCGACGTGACAGCCCTTCATTTGAGCGATGACCATTTGAGTGTCGTCGTGACGGCGGAGTTTGCGAAGCGGGCTGGGAAATTCCTGGTCGACGATACCAGATTCTGGGTCGTGCGGCCGCGAGTGGGCGGGGGCCAAGTCTCCGGGCTTGGAACCCTGTTCTCGGGCTCTTACATCGGAATGGACATCGGTCATTCGAATGCCAAGCGGCGCCAGTTCACCGGTCTCGAGGTCCAACCGATCGTCACGGCGGATGTACCGGGACGCCAATTCGTCCTGCATACAGATGACCTTTCGGTAGACATCGGCGCTCCGGTCTTCTTTCGACGGACTCAGGTCGGTCGCGTGGTTGTGCATGAACTCGACCAGGACGGCAAGGGCGTGACAATCAAGGTCTTCGTGAATGCGCCCTATGACCAGCAAGTCAATGCCAATACGCGCTTCTGGGACGCCAGCGGGATCGACGTGAGCCTCGATGCGTCAGGTGTGAAAGTGAATACCGAGTCGATCGTGTCCATTCTTATCGGCGGGTTGGCTTTCGAAACCCCGAGTGGCTCTGGAGCACTGCCTGAGGCCGAGGAAAATGCACTCTTTCAACTCTATTCCAGTCGCGCCGAGGCTATGAAGCAGCCGGACCAACAGATGGTGCTGTTTGTCATGTACTTTCCGGATTCATTGCGCGGGTTGTCGGTGGGGGCTCCAGTTGAGTTTAACGGGGTGCCGATCGGTGAAGTCAAATCTATCAGGATTGAATACGTCGAAGAAGCCAGGAAAGCCAGATCAGCCAAGTTTCCGGTTACTGCGGCGGTCTATCCAGGCCGACTGCGGGCAATGGTTCTAGAAGGCATGTCGGCTCCGAATGCTGCTGAACAGAAGGCCAGATTTGACGGAATGGTCGAAGGAGGCCTTCGCGCGCAGATCAGAACCGGGAGCCTCATCACCGGACAGTTGTATATTGCTATTGACAGTTTCCCCGATGCCACCCCGGCGAAAATCGATTGGACGAGAAATCCACCGGTGTTCCCGACCGAGCCAGGCACCATGAAGGAATTGCAAGCCACATTGATGAACATTTCGAAAAAAATTGAAAACATGCCTCTGGAACAGATCGGCGGGGATTTGCGCCACGCGCTACAGTCGATGAATCGTACGCTGGTGAGTGCAGATCAAGCGGTGAAACGGTTGGATAAGGATGTTTCGCCGGCGGCCAAAGCGACGTTGGAAGACGCGCGACGCATGCTCAACACGGCCGATCGGACGCTGGCCTCAGACGCACCGCTGCAGCAGGATCTCCGTACGTCGCTGCGCGAACTCACAAAGGCCGCGCAATCCCTCCGCGAATTGACGGACCTCTTGGAGCGTCAACCTGAATCCCTGATTCGCGGAAAGAAGGAGAGCGCACGGTGAAATACGGATACGTGTGGTCGGCTGCTGTACTCCTGACGATCTCGTCATCCATCGGCTGCGGCACTTCGCCGAAGGAAACGTACTATACGCTCAGCACCGGTGCAGCAGTAAATGGGGCCGCTCCTGCAAGTAACGACTCTGCCTACAGCATTGCGGTGGGGCCCATCACGCTGCCGGAGGTCGTTGACCGTCCTCAGTTTGTGCTTCGAGCCGGCCCGAACGAGGTCACCATTGTGGAACTGCACCGCTGGGCCGGGCCGCTCAAGAGCGAAATTTCACGTAGTATTGCGGACAATTTGGCGGCCGATTTGAATGTGAAACGGGTGGCGGCCTATCCGCAGAGTGCAGGGGATAATGCCGACTATCGCGTCCTCATAGATATCCAACGATTTGACTCGACACTGGGTGATTCGGCGACCATCGATGCCCTCTGGACCGTCAAGCGTACTTCCGATGGAGCCCTGCGGACAGGTCGCTCTACCGCTCGGGAATCTGGTGGCGGAGGAACCTACGATGCGTTGGCTGCTGCACACAGCCGTGCCTTGGCGACGATCAGCCGCGAGATTGCCGAAGCCATCCGGTCCATGAGTTCGACTCCTCCTCGTTAGACTGCTGGTCTTGACGGTTCTTCGTCGATTATTCCATCGATCTCCGCGAGATTCTTCCCGTGGTTGAATCGTGCAGCCCTTTCTTGAAGTTGCACACCTCCTTTGGTTTCTGATAGATAGCGAAGCCGCACGCTGTTCCCTCTGCTCGAGGAGTGAGGCCATGCTCAGTCTGATTCGGTTCTCCTTCATTGGGTTGCTTGTAACCTGGCTTCTCGGTTGCGAGTACGTCCGTCCCACGCTGAATGCACCGTTGAAAGAGTGGAATCCGGAGTACGGCTATAGATTACGCTAACCTGGCGCCGCCGGAGGCAGGGAATTCGGACAGCCTGCTGATTTCGGCCAGCTTCTCCGGAGGCGGCACGCGAGCGTCCGCTCTGGCGTTCGGCGCGCTGCGCGAACTCGCGCGCCATCAGATTCTATGGGAAGGCAAGCAGATGCGTCTGCTGGATGAGCTCGACTTCATCTATGCCTTGTCCGGAGGGACCTTCACCGGCGCCTACTATGCGTTGTTCGGGGATCGGATCTTTCACGACTTCGAATACCGCTTTCTGCGAGAAGATTGGGAGACTGAACTCAAGGCACGGATCTTCAAGTCGCCCACTAACTGGTTTCGGCTCTGGTCTCCCGTACTACGGTCGCGCCCACCTCATGGCCGAGCTTCTGGATGAAGCTCTGTTTGACGGCAAGACGTATGGCGATCTTGCTGGACAGCAAAGCAGGCCCGGCCTCCTGATCCATGCCTCCGACATGGCCACGCTTTCGCGATTTGAGTTTCTCCAGCCCCAATTCGATCTGCTCTGCTCGGATATGAGTCAACTGCCGATCGCCTATGCATCAGCCGCCTCCGCGGCCCTTCCGCTGGTCCTGAGCCCGATTACGCTCACGAGCTATGCCGGCCACTGTGGGTACCAGCCATCCTCCGTGGATGCTGGAGGCAAGCAAGTCGGCAAGCCTGTTTCAGCGACAACGAGCGAAGGAGTTGCTCTCCTACCTGGATGCGGAGAAACGTCCCTATGTCCATCTGCTCGATGGAGGATTATCGGACAACATGGCCTTGACGAGGTATTTTGGAAGGGGTCGGCGTCAGTCGGGAGGGCTCGAGGCATCTTCAAGAGTGCGGGCGTCAAGCAGGTCAAGAAGCTCGTCATCCTCTCAGTCAATGCCGAGACCAGTCCGGACGTGAAGGAATACCGGAGCGATGAAGTTCCCGTGTTCTCACGCGCCTTCAGTTCGATGGTCGACATCCCGATCAACCGGTATTCCGCGGATACGCTTTTGCTCGTGCGCTTCGCCGTCGAGAAGTGGCGCGATGAAATTCGGAACCGGCCTCCCGGCACGGAAAGCGGGCTGGCGCCGGACGCGGATATCTATTTCATCGACGCGAGCCTGGGGAGCGTTGAGGATCCGGTCGAGCAGGAGTATCTGATGAAGATCCCGACGACACTGTATCTGACAGATGAGCAGATTGATCACCTGCTCCTCGCCGCATCGCGCTTGATATACAAGGACCCGGAATTTCAACGGCTGATGACCGATTTGCAGGGAAGTCCGTGACAGCGGCTTACGAAACGAAGTGATATGCCGCTATCCTGATTCGGAAATTCCATGAAGCGATTGTGCCTGCTCGTGATCGGAGTCGCAGGGTTGATGACCGCCTGTCAGAGTGCTCTCACACCACAGAGTCTTGTCAAGACCGATCCTCCCGCGCCATCCCTTGACGCAATCCAACCCTCGCTCACGAACACATATTGGCGGCCGGTCGAGATCGCCGGGAAACCGGTGGACGTGGCGGCCAACCAACGTGAGCCACACCTCATGCTAGTGCCTGGAGAAAACAGGATGCGGGGATTTGGGGGATGCAATCAGATCCAGGGCCGGTACGAGGTTCAAGGGGAGGCGTTGCACTTCATCGGTACTGCAGCCACCCGCATGTTCTGCCAAGGGACGATGGAGCAGGAAGGCGCGTTTCTTCACGCCATAGAATCGACCGCGACCTACAAGATTGTTGGGGAAACGTTGGAATTATATGACATGAACGGTGCGCTCCTCGCGCGGTTCGAGTCGAGATATCTGCAATAAATTGCGGTCTCCCTTCGACGCATCTTTCTTGCGCATACCCATTATTGACCAACACACGATTCTGTTCAACGTGGCGTGGGTCAGGATAGACATAATCGTTCATCACTAAATATACGTAGTATACTGTTAATAATTCGTTAAATGTAGTTTTACTCGCCTCGACTCTTGCCTACCTCATAACCTTCGGCTAGAATTCCATGCCCGCGCAACGAACCTAGAGGATTCTTGCGATGTGGCCGGCCCGCAAACCTTCTCCAGTTGTTCCACCTCTAAACCCGACAGGACTCTGTGCCAGCTGGAACCGTATAGAGGAGAAGGACAATGCAAAGCGCAATATTTAAGCATGAGTACCTAAGTTATATCCATGTCCAACGAGGAATTGCAGGACGTGTCAATCATCGTGAATGGAGACTACGGGTTTTCTCTTTCCAGCTAGAAACAAGTAGAGGTGAGCTATGAGTGACAATGCAGAACGGAAACGACTCGATGAGGCACGGGATCAGGGTCTGTCCTGGAAGAAGTGGGGACCCTATCTGAGCGAACGGCAATGGGGAACCGTGCGCGAGGACTACAGCGAATCGGGGAATGCCTGGGACTATTTTACCCACGACCATGCCCGCTCCCGCGCCTATCGCTGGGGCGAAGATGGGCTCGCCGGATTTTCCGATGACAAACAGCGGCTCTGTTTTGCATTGGCCCTCTGGAACGGCAAGGACCCCATCCTGAAGGAGCGCCTCTTCGGTCTGACGAACAGCGAAGGAAACCATGGCGAGGACGTGAAGGAATATTATTTCTATCTCGACAGCACGCCGACGCATTCCTACATGAAGTATCTCTACAAGTACCCGCAGGCAGCGTATCCCTACGATGACCTCGTCACGACCAACCGGAGCCGCACGCGACAAGAATCTGAATACGAGTTGCTCGACACCGGCGTGTTCAACCAAAACCGCTACTTCGATGTTTTCGTGGAGTATGCGAAAGACACCCCGGACGACATCCTGATCACGCTCACCATCTGCAACCGGGGGCAAGAAGCGGCTGACCTTGCACGTGCTGCCGACCCTGTGGTTTCGGAACACCTGGTCCTGGACGAAGGGGCGCCGAAGCCGAGTCTCGAAGAGGTCGACGGTCCCGAGGACATGAGCGTCCTGCAGGCCTCGCATCCTGAACTGGGGAAGCGCTACTTCGTCTGCGAGGGAGAAGTACCGCTGCTGTTCACGGAGAACGAGACAAATACGGAACGTCTCTTCAACACGCCGAATCGAAGCCCGTACGTCAAGGACGGCATCAATAACTTCGTGGTGGAATGGACAGCAGGATGCCGTGAATCCGTATCCGGACCGGGACCAAGGCGGCGGCGCATTACCAGCTCCATCTCGGAGGCGGAGAGACGAAGGTGATCCGCTTGCGGCTTGGAATGGCGATGCCGACTGAGGAGCCGGATGGCAAGTCGTCGGCGACGTTCGGGAAGAACTTCGATCAAGTGATGGCCGACCGCCTGCGCGAAGCCGACTCGTTCTACGCGGCGATCACCCCGCCGTCGGTCGGGAAAGATGAGGCTCTCGTGATGCGGCAGGCCATGGCCGGCATGCTGTGGACGAAGCAGTACTATTACTTCGACCTGGACAAGTGGCTGGAAGAGCATGGCGCCGATCCCTTGATGCCGGCCAAGGCCACGCACCTTCGCAATCGGCACTGGTATCACATGCTGAACGACGATGTGATCTCGATGCCCGACAAGTGGGAGTATCCCTGGTACGCGGCCTGGGACCTCGCATTTCATTGCGTCGCCCTGACGGGCGTGGATCCGGACTTCGCCAAGCAGCAGCTCGAGTTGATGCTCCACGATATGTATCTTCATCCCAACGGGCAGATCCCGGCCTACGAATGGAATTTCGGAGACGTGAATCCGCCGGTGCATGCCTGGGCCACGTGGCTGGTCTATCAAAGCGACAAACAGCGTGCGCGGCACAGGGGACATTGCCTTTTTGAAACTGGCGTTCAACAAGTTGGTCTTGAATTTCACCTGGTGGGTCAATCGCAAGGATCCCGGAGGGCGGAACGTGTTCGAGGGAGGCTTCCTCGGTCTCGACAACATCGGGGTCTTCGACCGGAGCGCCCCGCTGCCGACGGGCGGCTATCTGGAACAGGCTGACGGGACGGCCTGGATGGCGCTGTTCAGTCAGAACATGCTGGACATCGCCTTGGAGCTGGCGGAACACGATCCGGTCTATGAAGACATGGCCCTGAAGTTTCTTCAGCACTTTCTCTGGATCGGTGCAGCCATGGATCGGGTCGGCGAACACCATGACGAGATGTGGGACGAAGAGGATGGCTTCTTCTACGACCTGCTTCGGCTCCCCGACGGGGCGGCCACACGCCTGCAAGTCCGTTCGATGGTCGGACTGCTCCCCCTCTGCGCCTCCACCGTCTTCGATAAGGAAGTGCGGAGCGCTTCCCGGGCTCTCATCGATCGCGCGCGCAAATTTCTCAGGCATCATCCGGAACTGAGCACGACGATCAATCCACCCACGAAAGCTCGGGGTCAAGGATCGGCGGCTGCTCTCGATTCTCGACGAGAGCCAAGTTGCGGCGGGTGTTGTCGAAATTGTTGGATGAGAAGGAGTTCCTCAGTCCCTATGGAATTCGTTCTCTTATCCAGATACCATCTCGACCACCCGTATATCTTCAAGGTTCACGGAGAAGAGTACCGTGTGGACTACCTGCCGGCCGAATCCAACACCGGCATGTTCGGAGGGAACTCGAACTGGCGGGGTCCGATTTGGATGCCGGTCAACATTCTGATCGTTCGCGCCCTGCTCAATCTGTATGCCTACTATGGGAACGAGTTTACGGTTGAATGTCCTACGGGATCGGGGAAACAGATGAACCTCTTCGAGGTGAGCCGGGAAATTTCGAGACGGCTCGGCGCGATCTTCCTCAGAAATGAACAGGGCATGCGCCCGGTGTACGGTGGCGCAACCATGTTCCAGTCGAATCCCCATTGGCGCGACCAGATTCTGTTCTACGAGTATTTCCACGGCGATTCTGGCGCCGGCCTCGGCGCCAGCCACCAGACCGGCTGGACCGGCGTCGTCGGCCGGCTCATTCAGCTCTTTGGAGCGATTGATGCGAATGAGTTGCTCGAAGGAGGGCGAACCGCAGCGACTCGTCCGGCTCGCGGAATCAGGCTACAAGGCAAGCACAAGCCGGGCGGGAAATCATGACTTATCATCCGGAGCGGAAGGAACGCGATCATCATGCTTAGCTGGCCTCGACGTCCGATCATCTATGAGATCAATACCTGGGCTTGGCTCCAGGAGCTGAGCCGACGAGAGCGGAAACCGATCACGTTGGGGACCGTGCCGACGGAGGAATGGGATGCGCTCGCGCTGTATGGGTTCGATGCGGTCTGGCTGATGGGCGTGTGGGAACGGAGTCCTGCCGGCATCCGTATCGCGAATGGGAACGCAGGACTTCAGGCCGAGTTCGGACGTGTTCTATCCGACTATCAACGGGAGGACAACGTCGGATCTGCCTACTGCGTCCGTCGCTATGTCGTGGACGATCAACTTGGCGGACCGGACGGGTTGGCGACAGCCAGAAAGATATTGGCCGATCGCGGCATGCGATTGATTCTGGATTTCGTTCCGAACCACGTCGCGCCAGACCATCCGTGGATCATGGATCATCCGCAGTATTTCATTCAAGGCACGGCCGACGACCTGGCCGCGAAACCGGGAGAGTTCTTCAAAGCGGGTCAGCGCTGTTCTTGCGCACGGCCGGGATCCCTATTTCCCTCCTTGGACGGATGTGGCCCAACTCAACGCGTTCAATCCCGCGCTGCGTCAGGCTGCCATCAGCACGGTGCTCGCCATTGCCGACCAATGCGACGGGATGCGATGCGATATGGCCATGCTCATGATGAATCCCATCTTCGAGCGGACGTGGGGATCCCGCGCAGGCCAGAAACCCGGGCGGGAATATTGGGTCGAGCTCATCAGAGCCGTGCGCGAGCGATATCCAAAGCTCCTCTTCATCGCAGAAGCATACTGGGATCTCGAGTGGGAACTTCAGCAACAGGGATTCGACTACTGCTACGACAAGCGGCTGTACGATCGGCTGGAGCAGGGCCCCGCGGAGCAGGTGCGACTCCATCTCTGCGCCGACCAGGCCTACCAGGAAAAACTGATCCGATTCATCGAGAACCATGATGAGCCGCGAGCCGCTGCGACGTTCGGCCACCAGAAAGCTCGGGCTGTCGCCGTGACGTTCGCCACGCTTCCTGGCGCCAAACTGTTTCATGAAGGGCAATTCGAGGGACGCCGCGTGAGGCTTCCGGTGTTTCTATCGCCGCCGCCCCGAGGAAGTCCCGGACCGCGGTCTACAAATTTTTTACAAAACTCTTCTTCAGACCATTCGCAGCGCCGATTTCAGAGACGGAGAGTGGAAACTGTGCGAACGGATCGGCTTGCCGGACAACGGCAGCCAGCCGAACGTAGTCGCGTGGTGTTGGGAGAAGGCAGCCGATCGCCACCTCATCGTCGTCAATCTTTCCGAGGTTCGTTCTCAGGCTCTGATCAAATTGCCGTGGACCGATCTCGCCGGCCGTTCATGGCGCTTGACCGATCCTCTGCAACAGACGGTCTTTGAGCGAGCCGGCGACGAACTGCGGGAGAGTGGTCTCTACGTGGACCTGGAGCCGTGGGGCTATCATCTCCTCAGCGCTGAGAGTCATTGATGTGGCTGTCGAGTTTAGGCGACTTTCTCACGGTCGGCGCCTATTTCTACTTTGCTCATTCTGAAAAGAAACGGGATGACATGCAGGGCATGCCGACGAGCGCAGAATCGTTTGATGGATGAAAGGCGATGATTCAGCTGAGGCAAAAGTGTTCGCATCACCACATCACACATAAAGGAGAACGCAAGATGAAATCGTTCACACTGTTCTTATTAGCCGGAGCCCTCTTGTTCGCCATGCCGGTGCTTGCCCAGGATGCAACAGGCCGCAGGCTGCGCCAACCGCACAGGACGGGGCAGGCTGCAGTGCCAACACCAACAGAGAAATCCTGATTCAGAAGATCAAAGCGGACAAGAAATTGCTGGTGGCCGGCAATATGGATCTGACCGATGCCGAAAGCAAAAAATTCTGGCCGCTGTATGACGCCTATCAGAAAGAATTGGGGAAGCTGAACCTTCGCCTTGGCAAAATGATTCACGGAGTATGCCGATGCCTACAACAAGGGACCGATCCCAAACGACGACGGCCAAGAAGCTGCTCAAAGAAACGCTGGCGGTCGATGAGGCCGAGCTCAAGCTGAGACAAACCTACGCGGACAAGATCGGCAAAGTGCTCTCGGCGACGAAAACCGCGCGCTACATCCAAATTGAAAATAAGATTCGGGCCGTTCTGAAGGCCGAGCTCGCGGAAAATATCCCGCTTGTCTATTAAACGCGGCGGCGCATGTCCGATGTATGACTCGTGTTCTTGGGACGCAATGCCGTGTCTTAGTGAAGAAGGTGTGATATCGTATGCGGAGATCACGATCCGGAGTCGGTCTCATGGGTTGCTTGGTGTCGCTGCTGGTCCTGCTGGCGGGGGTAATCCTTTCCGGCCCGGCGCTTGCCGCCAAGGATAAACCGAATATCCTCGTCATCTTCGGCGACGATATCGGCCAGGCGAACATCAGTGCCTATACCATGGGCCTGATGGGCTACCGTACGCCGAACATCGACCGGATCGCCAAAGAGGGGATGATCTTTACCGATTACTATGCCGAGCAGAGCTGCACCGCCGGCCGGTCCGCATTCATCACCGGCCAAGCTACCTTCCGCACCGGGCTGAGCAAGGTCGGGGTGCCGGGGGCGACGGTCGGCCTGCAGAAGGAGGATCCGACTATCGCCGAGTTGCTCAAGAACCACGGTTACGCCACCGGACAATTCGGGAAGAACCACCTCGGGGACCGGAACGAGTACCTGCCGACCAACCACGGCTTCGACGAGTTCTTCGGCAACCTCTACCACCTGAACGCCGAAGAAGAGCCGGAGCAGCGGACCTACCCGGGCGACAAGTTCAAGGAAATGTTCGGTCCCCGCGGCGTACTTCGGACCAAGGCCACGGATAAGGACGATTCCACTGACATCCACGCTGGGGGCGAGTTGGGAAGCAGACCATCGAGGACACCGGCCCGCTCACCAAGAAGCGGATGGAAACCATCGACGATGAGACCTCGACCGCCGCTATCGACTTCATCCAACGGCAGTCCAAGGCCGGGAAGCCGTTCTTCTGCTGGTATCAACAGCACGCGCATGCACCTGCGTACGCACGTCGCGCCAGACCGTCGCAGCCCGCCCGGACTGACCGCCCTGACTGAATACGCCGACGGGATGGTCGAGCACGACGGGCATGTCGGCAAGGTGCTCAAGGCGCTTGACGACCTGAAGATCACCGACGATACCATCGTCCTCTACACGACCGACAATGGCCCGCACATGAATTCGTGGCCGGACGGCGCCATGACCCCGTTCCGGAGTGAGAAAAACACCAACTGGGAGGGCGCCTTCCGGGTACCGGCGATGATCCGCTGGCCCGGGAAGATCAAGCCCGGGTCAGTTTCGAACGAGATCGTCAGCGCGCATGACTGGATCCAAACGTTCCTCGCCGCCGTGGGTGAGCCGGACGTCAAGGAGAAGCTCCTCAAAGGCCACGAGGCGGCCGGCAAGACATTCAAGGTGCATCTCGATGGGTTCAATCAGTTGCCATATCTGACCGGACAGGTCGACAAGAGTCCACGACGCGGATTCTTCTACTTCAACGACGATGGAGACCTGGTCGCGTTGCGAGTCGAGAATTGGAAAGTTGTCTTTATGGAGCAGCGGGCGCCCGGGACGATGCGAATCTGGGCCGAGCCGTTCACCCCTCTTCGGGTTCCCAAGCTGTTCGACCTGCGGGCCGACCCGTACGAGCGGGCCGACATCACGTCCAACACGTACTATGATTGGTTCATCTCCCAGCCGTATCTGGTGTTTGCAGCCAATGTGGTGGCGGCCAAGTTCCTGGACACGTTCAAAGAGTTCCCCCTCGCCAACGGGCTGCTAGTTTCAGCATCGATCAGGCGGTGGAGAAGATGAAGCAGAACATCGGCGGCAACTAACGATCAGACGGGGGGCGATGTCTCGGACAGGATGCCGACCCCCGATCAATCTGTCATCCGAGCCGCTGCCCATGAGTGTGTGTTCGAACAGAGGGATATGAAAGGAGATGCCATGAAACCGATATATTGGTTCACCGCGCTCGTTGTGTTCCTGCTGCTGTCGCCTTCTCTTGCGCAGGCGGCGGATACCGATATCACGGACGTTCGCGTCACTCCGGCGCTGGACCTGGATCAGATGAAATTTATTCTGTCGCATCAACGGGAAGAGATATTCCAACGGGGCATGGCGCTGGAGTCCAAGCAATGGAAGGTGTTCTGGAACGTGTATGATGAGTTCGACAAAGAGAAGGGACAGCTGGATGCGAAGCGGCTTCTCCTGTTGGGCACCTTTGTCAAGCAAGAACGCGACGCTGACCGGCGAGGAGGCCACGAAGTTGATCAAGGCGTCGGGAGAGAACCAGCAGCAGGATCTCGCGTTGCGCCAAAAGTATTTCGAGATTCTGAGTACACAATTGAATCCGGTTGCCGCAGCCCGGTTTGCTCAATTGGATGACATCATTGGGATGGTCACCCGGCTTGCCATTTTGGGAAATGCGCCGTTGTTGAGCGGAGTATCCGGGGCAGCCGGAGAACCGGCAATTTCTCAGAAGCCCGCACATACGACTGCGCCACAACAATGAGGTACCTCTTCTCGATGATTGAAACTACTGCGTGGAGGACATGATCGGCTCAGCAGAAGGCGCGATGTGCCGAGAACGTCAGGCGCGGCAGGCAGAGGCAGCTCAGCAGAAGGCAGGGCAGAAGTACGTAGCCAGTGTCGACGGGTATAAGAGAGCCTTCCCGGCCTGTATGACCGGACGCGGATATACGGTCAGCTAGTCGAGAGTGTCTTGTGATCTGTGCTCTCATGGGAGCATTCTGGAGACTCGTTCCTGATCTCTACCCACCACGGGCATAATGAGGGCAGACAATCATTCAATTATAAGGAGGAATCCATGGCCCACGTAATGACAAAATTCGCCGTCACCACAACTAGACTGGTGCTGATGGCCGCAATCCTGTTCGCATCGGTGGTCGCGGTCTGTACCATGCCAGCCTTGGCAGCCGACAATCTGGAACAGCAGCAACTTGTGGAAAAAGCGAAGATGACGTTGGAGGCCTTTGCCTCTGATCCAAGTATGGGTGGTCCAATCCGGGAGATGAAGGGCGAGGCCAAAGCCTTGTTCATCGTGCCGCAATTCGTACGGGGCGCCCTGGTCTTTGGCGGCGCTGGTGGCAGCGGCGTGCTGATCGTCCGTGACGAGAAAACCAAGAAGTGGTCCGAACCTGTCTTCTACACCATCGGCTCAGCCAGCTTCGGTCTGCAAATCGGCGGCGATTTATCGGAAATGATTTTTGTGGTAAGGACCCAGAAAGGCTTGGAAGAGTTCTATCGCAACGATTTCAAGCTCGGGGCTGACGCCAGCATGGCGGTGGGACCGGTTGGCGAGGGCGCATCTGCAAAAGGGATTGCGGCTGACCTCGTCGCCTATGCCAAGAAGAAGGGAGTATTTGCTGGAATTTCAGTGGACGGCTCCATGATCGCAGTATCGGATGACTCCAATCATGTCTACTACGGCAAGGCCCTGAGACCGACGGATATTATCGTCAAGCAGGGCGGCAGTAATCCGAAATCCGCCGACCTGCGGAACGCGGCAGCCAAGTTGATGAACTAGCATGGCCGTACTGCCTGCCTCCCCGACACTCGTGTCGCGGAGAGACTGGGCTGAGCGAGGACTTCACAGAGCGAGCAGGCGGAAGACGATGGGCCCGAAGAGCAGAGATAGATGCATCATACAGAACAGGGGAACGGTGTGAACCGGTTTCCACTGACGCTGTTCCGAACCGTCGCGCTCGCATTGGTCGCCGGCGTGCTGAGCGGATTCGGCGGGTCTGGTTTGGAGATTCCAAAACCAAACGAGCCGTTGGCGCCGCCGCCTCCCGTCCCTCCTGTCGAGGAGTCCGTCGTGCATTTGCGTGTGAGCGCCGGATTGAACGATGTGGCGTTCGCAGCCGACGAGGCCGTTCCGCATGAGGGGGCGAAGGAGGAGGTTTGGCAGGATGGCGGCACGCTGGCCGGCCATGGTCCCTATCAATACTTTTATCGGTTTGTGCGAGGACCGATTCACGCGCGGATGGTCGAGGATCGTTTAGTGATTGAGTATCCGGAGTTCCGGTATCGCTTGGCCATCAAGCTTATCAAACCCGATGGAACAATCGTCGTCGGTGGATGCGGCTATGAGGCCGATCCGCCGAAGCGGTTGCGGCTCACCGCCACGTCACGCTTGAGTTGGTCGGATGCGTGGAGACTCACGTCCGAGACATCGTTTGAACCTCCTAGTTTTCTCGATCCTTGCCGGCTGACCGATCAGGACATCAATGGGATGCCGATTGTCCAATCGTTGATTGATGCCAAGCTACCGGCGCTGGGCTCCGCGATTGACGCGAAGTTGCGTGAGCGAACAGCAGCGAAAGAGCGTGCCGAGGCAGTTTGGCAGAAGCTCCAGGAACCGACTGCTGTGACTCCCAACCTCTGGCTGACCCTCAATCCAACGGGCGCTCAAGCGGGTTCGATCGGCGCAGAGGAGGAGCGGCTGATCCAGACCTCCGTGCACCTACGTCTCCGGCCAACAGCAACTCTTGGCTCTCAGCCCGTCCTCCCGAGTCTTGCACTTCCTTCCCTTGAGGTGACGCCTAGCTCAGGGGAGGGGTTTCACCTCGTGGTGCCGATCCTTGCGGAGTATTCGGCAATTAATCGCCTGCTCGCCCAGCGGCTGGTCGGGAACGAGATCCCAAGCTCGGTTGGCGATCCGTTGAAGATTGTATCCGCCAGACTGTATGGGAGTGGCGCAAATCTGATTCTGGAATTGGGAATAACCGGCGGCATCAATGGCACTCTCTACGCCATTGGAACGCCGGTGCTCGACACCGATACGAATACACTCCGGTTCGAGCAATTTAATTTTACGGTGGAGACGAAAAACGTGTTACTTAAAGCGGTCAATTGGGTGGGGCACGAGGATATCTTGGCTCGGCTGGAGCCGGAGACGCGTATCGATCTCTCCGAGCAAGTTGGCACATTGCGGCGCCAGCTTTCCCGCGCGTTGACGCGTCAACTGACTCCCGACATGTGGCTGGAGGGATCCGTGACCGGCCTTCAGCCGCAGGCCATTTATCCTGTGCCAGGTGGGGTCGAGATTCAGGTGATTGCGGACGGGTCGTTACAGCTTTCCGTTCGATGACCGTGCCTCTGCGCATCTAGAGAGTCTCGTCCGTATCAGTCAACAGACGATGATCAACCTCCAGCAGAGCTTCGTGAGTAACCATACTGACTGATGAGCCGCATCATCTTCACATCGGTGTTGGCATAGGATGCACCGCGTGAAGCGTATCTGGAATTGCCCGCGCCCGTTGCAACAGTTCCCCTAATCAGATATGGAGGAGGACGATACCGTGAAGGTGCCGTACCAAGACCGTGGAATGGGGGCGAGACTGACGACAATAGAGGAACGAATGGAATTAGCAAGAATACTGCCACTACTCCTTCTGATGATGGTTTTGATGGCGACGATGCCGGCGGTGGTGAAGGCTACGGACGATCCGCTCCCCTCATGGAGCGATGGTCCTGTGAAGCAGGCTGTGACGGACTTTGTGAATCGTGTCACAACGAAGGGAGGGTCGGATTTCGTACCGCCGGCCGAGCGTATTGCCACGTTCGACAACGATGGCACATTATGGGCCGAGCAGCCGATGTATTTTCAATTCCTCTTCGCCCTCGACCGTGTCAAGGCGATCGCCCCACAGCATCCCGAATGGAAGACGAAGGAGCCGTTCGCTTCGTTGCTCAATGACGATCTCAAAGGCGCGTTGGCCGGCGGCGAAAGAGCAATGCTGCAGATTGTCATGGCTACGCACGCGGGCATGACGACGGAGGAGTTTGAGGGGATCGTCAACGATTGGCTCACGACGTCGAAGCACGCGCGATTTAAACGACCCTATAACGAACTTGTCTATCAGCCGATGGTGGAGCTGCTCGCCTACCTGCGCGCGAACGGATTCAAGACGTTCATTGTTTCCGGCGGTGGTGTGGAATTCATGCGTGTCTGGGCCGAGAAGACCTATGGCATTCCGCCCGAGCAGATCGTTGGGAGCATGGGCAGGCAGAAGTTCGAGCTGCGCAACGGCAAGCCGGTGCTTCTGAAGCTGCCGGCTGTTGACTTCGTGGACGATAAAGACGGTAAGCCCATTGGCATTCAAAAATTCATCGGCCGCCGGCCGATTCTCGCGTTCGGCAACTCTGACGGCGATCAGCAGATGCTGCAATGGACGGCCGCAGGAGCTGGCGCCCGATTCATGGGCCTGGTCCATCACACCGACACTGAGCGGGAATGGGCCTACGACCGCACCTCGAATATCGGAAAATTGGACAAGGCGCTAGACGAGGCCAATGCGAAAGGCTGGATCGTGGTCGATATGAGGAAGGACTGGAAGCGGGTCTTTCCATTTCAGTCGGAATCAACAGGCTCGCCTGTAAGGGAGATCATGAAATGAGACAAGACTGTGCGGGATCTGCGGCAGGTGTCTGGTTGCTTCTACTGGCCGTCATTGTAGCCGGGTGTGCCAGTTCGCTGTATGGATGGCAAACTCGAACTCACTCAAGATCCATGCCTCCCTCGTTCAGTCCGGTCTTCTTGGCCCAGCAGCCAGTTGCGCTGTTCGGTGCAATCACGCTTCCTGGTCTCCGAGGAAATGAGGTCGCAGTGTCCTACCATCTCGAAGAGATTCTTTACAAGGCTGCGCCGAACTGGAAAGTGGTGCCCACGCAAGAATTGACCAAGCGTATCAATCGGGAAGGATTAGCCGGGGAATATGCCAAGCTGAGAGCCGATTACGAACTGAGTGATATCCTCGACGGTGGCATTCTGCGGAAAATCGCCGCTGCGATCGGTGTGCGCTATGTGTTTCAGCCTCGCCTTGCGGCCTTCTCGCAAACGATGACCGATCGCTTTAAATTTCCCGGTCTCGACTTACTATTAACGCAGACTCGGTCGAGTAACATGCGGATTTCCCTTCAATTGTGGGATGCGGAAACAGGGGAGGTGATCTGGGGCTCCATGGCCGAAACGACTATGCAGAATGAGGCCGTCTCACAGGACCCCGTGTACATGGAGGATGTTGTCCGAGCCACACTGGGAGGTATGGTGGCGGATTTCATGAATCAAAAAACAGCCTCTACCTATACACCCGTGAATAAATTTATTAATAATTTGATCGAGGAAACTGTACCGAAGGAAAAGCCTGAGAATTCAAGCAGCAGTGCGCCGGACAAGAAAATAGTGGAGTGACCTGAACCTTAACTGATCGAGATGCAGAACTCTCGTATGACACCCAGTGCTTCAATCATAAGCTTGTTCGTCGGCATGATGGCGATGATCTTTACGTCGCCTGGCTGCGGAGGGGCGAAGTATTCGGCCATGGTCAAGGCGGCACGGAGCGAACTGAGCCCCAGGGCCCAAGCCCAGGATGACCGACACAAACTCCACCTTCACGAATCGCTACTCGCCGATCAAGGGTTTTCAGGTCTCAATCTGTCCATCTATGTCTTTATGGAGCGAGCCTACATGGTCGGTCACGTGGACAACCCGCAACAGGCTGAGGCCGTCTTGACCATGGCTAAAGGCGTCGAGGGCCTCAGGTCTATTAATGGATATCTTCCGGTCAAAGAGGCGTCTCCGAATGACAGCACTGTGTCGAACGCCGCCTCGGACCTCACGGTCAAGGCCGAAATCAAGTCGGCCCTCGCTCTCACAGCGGGAGTCGTGCCAAGCCGGGTGAATGTCGAAGTGCTAGATGGTCAGGCCGTCCTGCTCGGGGTCGTGTCGGGCCGCGATGAACGGCTTTCGGCGGAGCAGGCAACGAAAGGTGTCAAAGAGGTCAAAAGCATCACCAACTGGTTGCTGCTGCCGGAGACTGAATATATGTCGATTCGATCGAGAGTGTTGTAGGGAATGTCGAGCCGGATGCTCTCGGATATTTTTACAATCATACAAAAATTCCCTTCCATTCCGAATGCGATGTGCCGGCTCAGCGAGTCGAAGTGAGATCACTATCAATAGGAGGGTTAACTATGAGAACGAGAAGTTCATTGTATCGCGTCTCAGCTTTTGGAGTCTGGTTGATAGGGATGACCTTCATGTTGTCCGGCTGTGCAGAAATGCAGTCGATGGGACTGACCGATCCTCTGATTAAGACGCTCACCAGCCAACTGAATGTGACCACTAATCAGGCTACGGGCGGAGTGGGGTCAATGCTGACCTTGGCGAAGGAGAAACTGAGTAGTATGGACTTCAATGCACTTACCAAGCTGATTCCCGGAACCGATACCTATATGAAGGCAGCGAAGGATCTTGGCGCCGTCACCGGGCCGGTGGGGGACAAAGCGGGCCTGACATCGTCATTCTCCAAGTTGGGCATGGGGTCCGATATGGTCGGTAAGTTCAAAGGAGTGCTGTCTGATTTTGTCGGTAAGGCCGGCGGTGAACCGGCCAAAAATATTTTAGCTGCTGCGTTGAACTAACCGATTCGATGCGGGTGAAAACATCTCGGCAGTGGTATGGGCGTCAGACGCTGCCGCAAGCTAACCAGCCGTTGGGGAGTCACAGATAAGGAACGACAATCATGCGAAGAGTGCGAACTCAGTTTGCCGTGCTTCCTCTGACGGTAATGCTCTGTTTGACAGCTTGCGCGACTGTGCCGTCCGATATTGACCCCCCAAAAATCAGTATCGCGAACATCGCGCCGAAGGATGTTGCAGTTTTTGAGCAAGTGTTTGATGTGCGGCTGCGCATTCAGAATCCAAACGACCAGGAATTAGGCATCAACGGCCTGAAATTCGACATCGAACTCAACGACAAGGAGTTCGGCAACGGGATGTCCGGGCAACAGGTCACGGTCCCTCGTTTCGCGTCGGAGATGGTGAATGTCGAGGTCATCACCAGTCTCGGAAGTTTTCTTCGCCAGTTTCAGGAACTCAACAAATCAGGCGTCGGGAAGGTGCGTTATCGGCTCAAAGGCACCGCCTATGTGGTCTCTCCGAGGAGTTTCAAGCTGCCCTTCGATGCAAAGGGCGAAGTCGACCTTAGCTTGAGTCAACCGCAACAGTAAGTCATCCATGAAGACCTGTACCACTTCACTACACGCTGGCCCGTCTCATTCTGTGCGAGCATTGGGGGATCGAACGCATCGCCTCAAAGCACGCTAGGCGTGGACATATTGCGGCGACCCCTCCAGCGGATAATCCAGCCTGCCTTTCACTTCGTCAATCCCAGTCGCCACATGTCGAAGTTGAAACTCGACTGCACTCTGGCGCCGGCGGCGATCAAGGGATACATGAAGGGAGCTTCGGAGGCGAATTAGCCACGATCTGGACCGGACGATGTAAATCTAGTCACGCCCTTCCTTCGTTGACGAACCACGCTAAGTTGGTTATAAATAACGGTAGTCCGTCTAAAAGGAGACAAACATGGAGAACCCAACTTTGGTCCGAGCTGCCGGTACATTGGTGGGGATCATACTTCTCCTGGCATGCGGATCTGCCCCGGTTTGGGCGGAAGGAGCTTCAGATGAGCCGCTCTCCGATAAACTCATGATCCGTGGCGGATGGGCCTATGTGTTCGGAACAACTGCAAACGTCTCGATTGGAGGTCCAGTCTTGGGGGCTGGCACAAATCTCGACTTCACCCAAACCTTAGGTGGTCGAGACAGCACCGATGCCTTCCGAATTGATACCCTCTACCGGTTCAACGAACATCATGCGATCGGATTTTCCTGGTATCGGATCGGCTTGAGCGGACAGAAAAACCTCAATCAACAAATTCAAATTGGTGACCAAACCATTTCAGCTGGCGCATTCACCCAGACGAGCCTGAGCTTCAATACCTGGCGGCTGCTCTATGACTGGTCGTTTTACCGAAATGACAAGGTGGAGCTGGCGGTTTCGCCCGGGCTCTACATGATGGAAGTCAAGTTTAATTTTGCCGGGCAAGGTACCATTAACAATACAGCTGGTGCCGTAACACTCGTGAACGAGCAATTGACTGTTCCACTTCCGTCGCTGGGCCTCGTCCTCAACTACAACATCACACCAAAGCTGCAGTTTCAGAGCCGCTACGACTTTTTCTACCTGACGATGGCCAACTACTCAGGCGCGATGTTTGAGTTGTACGGCGGACTTGAGTATCGGATTGTCAAACACTTCGCCATGGGTGCTGCATACGACCGTCTGTCTGCCAACTTGAGAGGCGATCAACCACAGGCAGGATTTCAAGCCAATTTCAGCTATAACCTCGCCTACGTCTACGCGACCATCTACCTGTTCTAGTCGACACGTCGTGCTTCCTGCTGGCGTATTTGAATCTCGATTCAGAGGAGGCAGCGATGCACGCGGCCTATAGTCCACCCACGAAGCGTACGCAGTGACGGCCGGTGGAGAGATGATTTCAACGTCTCTTTGTAAACAGTTCTTGCGCAGGGCACATCGATGTTTAATAAGCCAAACGCGGTGCCGCTTCGTAGGCTGGTCCTGTGGGGGACCGGGTTGCTGTTCCTCCTCGCCGCAATCACGATAGGATTTCTGCTTCGACTAGACCTGAACGAGTACCGCGGATTAGCCGCGGCACGAGCCAGCGAGGTACTCGGTCGGACGGTGACCATTGATGGATCCGTCCAATGGACCTTCTCGCTCACGCCAACCATTGTTCTGAACGATCTTCGGATCGCAAACCCACCCTGGGCATCAAGGCCTGATTTTGCCAGAGCGGAGAGCGTTGAGGTCACGATAGCCCTGCTCCCTCTGTTGCGCGGCCACGTGGAAATTCCTCGAATCGTCGTCGTAGCGCCCGATGTGCTGCTTGAGCAAGGGCCGTCGAACGATTCCAATTGGATATTTCAACGACGGCACTCTCCCGGTTCCGGCAATGAGACTGCGGGTTCTGCTACGACCGCTGTCGAGATCCCGACGATCGAGCTTCATCGGGGGACTGTGGGATATCGCATGCACGGCGATGAGAGTCTTAAACAAGCGCTGGTGGCCCATGCGAAGCTGGAGACTCTCGCAGTGGGCTCTCTTCGGCTTACTCTCAATGGAGAGTATCATCAGGCTCCCGTGACTATCGAAGCGACCGGCGGGACTTTTGCCGGTCTCACGGCAAGAAACGGATCGTGGCCGCTCACAATCGAAGTGCGAACGGGCGATGCGACTGCCACGAGTTCAGGGCACCATTGGGACTCCGATCGGCGCACCCATGCTCGATTTTCACGTCGAGTTGATCGGTGACCGCCTGAGTGGGTTAAACCAGTTGCTGGTGGTCGAATGGCCAGGGCTCGGGCCCTATTCTCTATCCGGCCGGGTCAGATTTACCAGCGGAGTTTTTTCCGTCACCGACTTGAAGGCGAAAATCGGATCGAGCGATCTCGCAGGAGAGGGGTCGGTGGACATAAGCGGAGGGCGCGCCAAGCTGGTTGCGAATGTCGTCTCACAAAGAATCGCGCTGGATGATCTCACAGAACGGCAAGTTCCCGCGCAGCAACAAACGCCCACCGTGTTCTTGGATCACGCCGTGGCAATTCCCGCTCAGCTGAAGTCCTGGGATGCCGCAATTAATGTGGTCGCTGAACATGTCATGCTTCGTGAGTATGCCCTTCAGACAGTCGGACTGCAGGCCGTTCTGCAGAACGGCCTGCTCCGGATCGACCTTTCAAACGCCCGCGCTTTTGGCTTGCCGCTCAGAGGGCACGCGGAGGCGAACATCGGCGCAGAAGTTCCATCCGTCTCGATGACAGTTGCAGCAGAAAGGTTTGATTCCGGACTAGCGCTGAGTGCCCTCGGAGTGCCCGAAGGTCTTGCTGGCATGTCCGACGTTGCGATCAGCGCCACAAGCCGGGGAACAACGTGGCGGGATCTTCTCCGCTCGTTGGCCGTGACGGTGCGCGTGGAGCAATCCAGGTTTCTTCTCAACGACCCGATCTCCGGAAACTTGACCGAGCTTTGGATCAATTCGGCACGCGCATCGGTGAGGGCTTCGGAGTCAGGCCGGGTGGTGTTAGCGGGACGCTATGGGAACCGGCCCTTCCGTATCGAACTGACGATGGGACCCATCGCGCGGCTCATTTCCAACGAGAGCTGGACGTTCCGGCTCGCCTTACACGGCGTCGTCAGGACATGTGATGATCGCAGGGTCGGTGCGCGAACCATTATATGGAAGGGGACTCGCCCTTACACTTTCCGGTGAGGGACAAAGCCTGGCTACGTTGTTTCCATCCTTGCCGGCTCTTGGTCCCTATCGTGTGACCGCAGGGATTACTGGAGACATTCGGAGACTCCTCATCAAAGACTTCAAGTGTAAGGTGATGAATAGTGACGTAATTGGCCAGAATTGATGTGGCACTCTTTGATGACAAACCAGTCGTGACGGCGCAGCTTTCTTCTCGACTGATACGGGCAGAGGATTGGTTCGCCGGCGCGAAGCGTTCAGAAGTTTCGGCCGCGATGCCACCAGAGCGGATGACGCAGCATTGTCACGGGCGCTTCATGGGTTTGAGGCGAATATCGATTGGCATGTGGATCGATTGACTACAGGCCAGGCCAGCTTGCGCGCGCTCACGCTTGCGATGCAACTGCACCAAGGACAATTCATGACTTCTATCGCGACAACGGTCGCACCGCGTGGCGAACTAAAGGGGGATCTCGTACTCGATGCGCGCGGCGATCTGCCTATACTAAAAACCAGCGCCCGGCTACGAGGTCTGGACTATGGAGCTGTGCTTCGACGGATCGCGGGCATCGATTGCGATCACAGGCTCCGGCGACCTCGATCTTAGCCTGCATAGCCGTGGCCGCAGTTTGCGGGCGCTGTTCGAGCAACTCGTCGGGCGCCTGACAGCCAGACCCGGTACGATGCATATTACACTGGCGAGCGGAAAGGATTTTGGTCCCGTGACGATCGCCGAAGCGACGCTCGATCTCCCAGCCGAAAAACCCGTCATGCTCTCCCTTCACGGCGAGGTCCGAGGCGTGCCGCTATCGCTTACGATGACGGGAATCACCTTTCGCCAACTATCCGAGATGCCATTTCAGTTGCCACTGAAGCTAGTCATCCAGGGGCCGTATGCCGTGTTGGAGGCACAAGGGCAAGTCGGCTTCCGGATTGCGCGGTGGACGGCGGACTTTCATGTCAGGCTTACGGACGAGTCGGTTGGCGGGCTGGCTCCGCTGTTCGAGAGGACCATGCCCGAGTATCGGTCCTTATGAATTGACGGGCGAGGTGACGATTGGAAGTCAGAAGATAGGGCTGTTCGATTTTCATGCACGGTCCGGAGGCAATGATGTCTCCGGTAGAGTCGACGTCTCGTGGAAAGAATCACGACCGAAGATCAGGGGAGTCTTCGCATCCGATCTGATCGAGCTTCACCTGCCCGAACGCCAGGCTGGTCCCGCATCCGCGACCCAGGAAACGGAAGAATCGCATGGGCAAGCGACGAGTCGACGGGCGAAGGAAACTGCTGCCACGGCCAAATCGATCGGCGAAGCAGCAGTCGAATTCTTCGACCCTCTCCAACGTAATCGTTCCATACAGTCGGAGGAAAGATCGGAGGAAAGACCGAGACTTATTCCCGACTGGACGCTGCCTTTGCAGTCCCTCCACTCAGCAGACCTGGACCTGCAGTGGACAGTCAAACGGCTGTCGATGCCGCCCATCCACTTGGATGACGTCATCGCGGTGCTGACGCTGGACGATGGGCTCCTAACCGCAGGGCCGATCTTATTCAATCATGAGGGCGCCGTCACAACCGGGTTGGTGACCCTTGACGCCACCCATGAGTTGCCTCGTGTGGCAATAGACATCGCCACGACTGGTCTTGATTATGGCGGACTGTTTAAGGCCTTTGGGGTCGAGCATAAGGTTGAAGGTCATGTCGACGTCACATTCTCCTCACAAGGCACCGGCTATTCTCTGCGTGAACTGGCAGCCGGCGCGAACGGCCGTCTCGAGATTGTCGCGGGGCCGTCGAGAGTCGCGGCACGCTATGTGGAATTGTGGGCAACAAATCTCATGAGTACCATGCTCTCGCAACTCTGGCACAAGGAAGAAGATACTCCATACAATTGTGCGGCGGGGTCCTTCGACATCCGTCACGGCGAGATGCGGACCGGTGGCGTGTTGATAGACGCCAGTAACTATAGTGTGGCGGTGGCCGGTGCCGTGGCGCTCAACACAGAGGAGATGGACATGGTAGCCACTCCCAAGCCGAAAGATCTCGCATTATTTAGTGTGGCCGCACCGATCCGTCTCACCGGTCCCCTCGCCAGTCCCCACGTCTCGAGCAACGCCTCTTCGATTGCCGACAGCAAAGCCTGGCAAATTCTTGACGTCGCAGATCCGATCGGAGTGGTTCTGTTTGTGCCTCGTATTATTTTGGAGGACAAGAATCACGCGACGGACGCTTCGGGTGTGAATCCCTGTCTCGCCGTACTGAAAAGGTCAGACAAAGGAAGGCTCCCCACCGTAAAGGCCGTTCAGAGCGGGTTCAGTTGGATGACGGATCTCTGGCGAGATGCGGCCGCGCCGGTCGATCACCATCTCGGAGGAGAATCAACAGGTCCTGTCCGCTGAAACGGACCAAACAATCGTTGCCGTTGATCACGATTCCTGCGCAATAGCGATCGATTATTCGCTCGACGAGAAGGAGTCTGGGGATTGAGTACGGCGAGCCTGCGTGATATCACTAACCCGGTCGTCTCGTAACTCTCATTGTATGGCATAGTTAGCTATGGAGATTGTTATGAAGAAATTCATTCGCGTGGCTCAAGGCTTGGTGTTGTTGGCGGTGATTGCGGAAGTTGTCGTCGCCTGTAGTACAGGGGAGCACCCCCCATCCGTGCCGTTGGAACGGATCCCTATAATGGATGTAAGCAGCGTGGCCGGAGATTGGGAAGGGATCCTGGTGCAACATCCCGCCTCTCGCAAAGATGATTGGATACGCGTGCACATTCAAGAGGATGGAACCTACCAGTTTGAGGTACTCCGAACCATTGGGGTGTTCAGCGGTCAGGGCCGATTCTCAGTGGAAGATGGAGGGCTCACCGCAAAATCTGAAAAGGGCACGATCAATGTCCAGCTGTATCATCACTCCGGTAAGGACGATCGTATCCTGAAGAACAAGGCCCAGTCGAATGATGGAGTCACCTACCTCGCAGACCTGACCCCTAAGCGTCGAACCAAGAGCGAGTGAGGGAACGGTTCAACGGCGATGCGCTGCCATCTCAATGACGGAGTTTGAGGGGCAGCCAG
The DNA here is from genome assembly GCA_963729585.1 of Nitrospirota bacterium. Classification (GTDB taxonomy): domain Bacteria; phylum Nitrospirota; class Nitrospiria; order Nitrospirales; family Nitrospiraceae; genus Palsa-1315. Next base: position 51,684 of record CAVSOJ010000025.1, on the reverse strand, counting down.
ATACATGCGAGCTTTCGAGTTCGTCGAAGCGGGTAGGCGGATGTTCAGAATTGCGCGTTGAGGCCGATGCCGACGTTGGTGTTCTTGATGGAACTCGACTCAAAACTCTCCTTGCGGCTGGAATGCTGGACCCCGCCGAATCCCTGGATAGAATCCGTCAGGCGATAGGCTAAAATCAATTCACCTTGATAGATGTTTTCATGAGCGCCGTTGCGCTCATCGCCGGCCAGCATGCTGGTCCAGATGTTGTATTCAAAGTGAAAGGCGGTGAGGAGCGAGAGTCGTTCGGTCAGCTCCACGTCTGCGTCCGCCGACAGGTAGTGATTGATATAGGACGTATCGTCCTCGAATTGCGGTTGATTCCGCCCCTCCGCAAGCCCGCGCTCATAGTGGTAGCTAAGCCCTAGCTTGATCTTGGGCGCCACGCGCCATTCCATATGGGGACCGATCGTCCAGAAGTTGAGATTACGTTCAGAGAAGGCTTCGTTATAGCGACGTATGCCATATCGGCCGAGCAACCGGAACGAAAGGTCCTGCGTGACATCGTGAATGAGGCGGCTGGACCAGATATAGCTGGTCAGCTTCTCAGCCGTCAGCTGCTGTTGTCCGGACTGGTGCTCGTCGTTGTCCCCGAGAAACTGGTTCGGGGCGTAATAGAACCGAGCCTGCACGCGGGTGGCAGAAGAGAGGGCCTGGGTGGCCTGGAGCCGCATCGTGCCATGGTTGAAGTCCGGATTCTCCGTGAAGACGAATCCCTGGCCTTGGACATTCAGATCAAGCCGACCAAGGCTGTTCGTCAAGGACCGGGTTACATTCAACAACGGCTCGAAGACCATATCCGATCCCTGGTTGGTCAGTTTCGAGTCAATGGCCGGCTGAGTCGGATCGCCGTCACGGCTGAGGCGGCGAGTAGCGGAAAACAATCCGACGTCATCGGTATAGAAAAGAATCCCCTGACCTTCGAGAGACCATCCTTCCTCTGCTGAAGACGACTGGGGCAGGAGCCATAGACTTGCAAGAATTATTAATAGAGCGACCGCTCGCGCTGGCCAGGTTATCTTGTCGCGTGATCGAAGATTGTGCATGGCAGGACAGAGGCGTGAGTCTGAAAAGACTGGCTCAGCTTACGGTTTAAGGTCGTAGCTGAATCCAAAGATAATATTGGTGTCGGTTGTCTTGCGGCCAGGGACAGGCAGCGAGTTGTACCGGAAATCATATTCAAAATTCACCCGCCAGTTTCCCGTGATCTTCACCCGAATCCCCTGGTCGGCATTAAAGCGGGTCGCCGACCCATGCCCTACATCCTGAAAACCCTGCTGCTTATGAAAGATGACGACGTCGTCGCCCCGGAACATATACTCGTACCGTAGCACCCAGGTACCCGAGGGCGTCATGGTTGCTGGCTCCGTCGTGTAATCCTGAAACACAGCCGCCGGGCCGGCGCCAATGGTTAAAATGTGGTGCTCCCGGTCGAGCAGGTCGTAGCCGAGAAGAAGGCCGCTGGTGTTGCGCACGGTGAGATTTTGGAACTGGTCCGATTCGGTGAGGTTGAACCCACCCACGGAGACCCGACGCGCCACAAAGTAATCGTACTTAATGTTGAAGGCGCCGTTATTGGCCGTGTCTTTTCCATCGGCCTGGGCGCGATTATATTTTCCGTCCAGGGTGAAGCGATGTTCGCTTCTCCGATACATGAGATTTCCGGAGATATTGAGCGCCTCTGTGTCCGTGTTGCCGGAGGTCTGATTGCCACCGGCGCTGATATAGCCGCGATAATCGTTCTCGGCGAAATTGATTGCGCGCACGTCCTCGAGCCGAATCGCTCCATCTCCTCCGAGGGTATAGAGGATGATTCGGTCGAGTCTCTGTTCGCCCACGCCTTCCGGCAGGTCGCTCTCTCCGTACAGCTTGACCGACATGGGACGTTCGCTCGTAATGCTCTGGACGTCCTCCCATTTGATCTTGATGATATCCGAAAATGGCGGATCGACCTCGAGGCGCTGCTTCTCCATTTTGACGATCCGACCGGTAATCCTGTCGCCGTTCTTGAGCACAACGACGGCGGCCTGCACCGGGAAGGGAATGGTCACGAGGAACGTAATGAGAAAGCAGAGAAAGGGAAATGTCTTGAGAAGGTGTCGGCGCATCAATCAGTGCTCGCGATGCGAAGGGCTGCAATCACCTCGTTGCGTCCGCTCGCGGAAAGACGTGCGGTTGCGCCTATCGTGAGCCGGTGCATGGCGTGCGCATTCTACGGAACGCGCGCGGGTCTTTCAAGGAGGCGACGTGGCATGAACCGTATTGATTTGTTTGGGTGAATTCCCTAGGATGCCCGCCATCGGAATCGTCAATTTCGGACATGCCGCAATATCGCAAGAGGAGAAGGATCATGAAGGAGAAGAGGGCAGGTTATACCGTGTCGTTCACTCGCGCGATAGGGGGATTTTTCGCCCTTATCGCGATACTCCTGAGTAGCCAGGTCTTTGCGGCCCAGCAGCCCAATATCCTCGTCCTTTGGGGCGACGACATCGGCTACTGGAATGTCAGCGCCTACAGCCAGGGCATGATGGGCTACAAAACGCCCAACATCGACCGCATCGCGAAGGAAGGGGCATTGTTCACCGACTGGTACGGCCAGCAAAGTTGCACCGCGGGCCGCGCGGCGTTCATCACGGGTCAAGTCGGTTTCCGCACCGGCCTGCTCAAGGTTGGTCTTCCGGGCGCGAAGGAAGGGCTTCTGGAACGAGACGTCACGATTGCCCAGCTGCTGAAAGGGCAGGGATACATGACCGCTCAGTTCGGCAAGAACCATCTCGGCGACCGCGATGAGCATCTGCCCACCGCGCATGGGTTCGACGAGTTCATGGGCTCGCTCTACCACCTCAACGCCGAGGAGGAACCGGAGAATGTGGATTACTTCAAAGATCCGGAATTGATCAAGAAGTACAACACGCGCGGCGTGATCCACACCTGGGCGAATCCGGACGGTACACAGAGGATCGAGAGCACCGGGCCTCTCACTAAGAAGCGCATGGAGACGATTGACGAGGAAGTCACGAAGGCTTCGCTGGAGTATCTCGAGCGCGCGAAAAAAGCGAACAAACCGTTCTTCCTCTGGTGGAACTCGACTCGGATGCATGTCTTCACCCATCTAAAGAAGGAAAGCGCAGGGAAGACCGGGCTCGGTATCTATCCTGATGGCATGGTCGAGCATGATGCGATGGTGGGCCAGCTCCTCGACAAGCTCAAGGAATTGGGCCTCGACGACAACACGATCGTTATGTACTCGACCGACAATGGCAGCGAGTCGTTTAGTTGGCCTGATGGCGGCACGACGCCGTTCCGCGGCGAAAAGGCGACCAACTGGGAAGGAGGCTTCCGTGTACCAGCTGCCATTCGCTGGCCAGGTGTCATCAAGCCCGGCACCGTCAACAACGATGTCTTTGCCCACGAGGACATGCTGCCCACGTTGCTGGCTGCGGCGGGCGATCCGGATGTGAAAGACAAACTCCTCAAAGGCATGAAAGTCGGCGACAAGACTTTCAAGGTCCATCTGGATGGCTATAACATCACCGATGCACTTGCCGGAAAAGCGCCCGACCCCCGTCATGAATTCTTCTACTTTAACGATGACGGCTCGCTGGTGGCGCTCCGCTACAACCAATGGAAGCTCGTGTTTGCCGAGCAACGAGCCCATGGCTTCGATGTCTGGCAGGAACCGTTTGTGACGCTGCGAGTGCCGAAACTCTTCAACCTTCGCTCGGACCCGTTCGAACAGGCAGACCACATCGGCATGGACTACAATCGTTGGCGGATTGAGCGTATATTCCTGCTCGTACCGGCGCAACAATACGTCGGGAAATTTCTGGCTACGTTCAAGGAATTCCCCCCTAGCCAGAAAGTCGGCAGCTTTAGCCTCGATCAGGTATTGGAGGCGCTCAAGCAGGGCGGCAACAGGTAACGCGCGCTGGACGAGAAGCTGAAGCAACTCATTGGGGCCGCATCCGTCCATGCGGCGGGTGCGCCCCACTTCTATGAAGACTCGATCACGGTCAGACGTCCTCGGTAGCCCCATACGATTGGCAGAGGAGAGCAACCATGGCAGAACGGCAATTTGATCTCACCCGAGACACACTCGCGATCCTGTTTCTCTTCGCGTTGATCGCTGCTTCGGGTTGGATCTTGTGGCCGTTTCTCGGCGCGGTCGTGTGGGCAACGATGATCGTGGTTGCGACGTGGCCGTTCTTGCTCAGGCTCCAATGCTGGCTGTTGGGTCGGCGGTGGCTCGCTGTGACGATCATGACGCTGCTCCTATTGGCCATGTTCGTCGTGCCCTTTTCGTATGCGATCGGCGCGCTCGTGCAGCACTTCGATGAAATCGCCACCTGGACAACGACGCTATCCACGTTCACACTGCCTCCGCCACCCGACTGGCTTGGAAAATTTCCTTTAGTTGGTACGCACGCGACGTCGAACTGGCAGCAACTCGCCGCGCTGAGTCGGGACGAGTTGGCCAAGCGATTCTCGCCCTACCTGGGTGGAATTGTTCGATGGGTTGCAGCGCAGGTGGGTGGGTTCGGGCTGTTGCTTGCCCATAGCGTATTGACGGTTCTCGTCTCGATCGTGCTCTATGCCATGGGAGAGTCTGCCGCTACGATGGTCCTTCGGTTCGGCGCTCGACTGGGGGGAGAGCGGGGCGAACATGCCGTGCGCCTGGCCGGACAGGCAATTCGCGGGGTGGCGTTAGGGGTAGTGGTCACAGCACTGGTCCAGGCCTTGCTGGGCGGAATCGGTCTGGCGGTCGTCGGGGTGCCCTACGCCGTGATGTTGACGGTGGTGATGTTTATTTTGGCCATCGTGCAAGTCGGCGTGGTCCCCGTGCTGGTCCCTGCTGTGGTATGGCTCTTTTGGACGGGGAGCGCCACTTCGGGGACCGTGTTGCTCGTCTGGACCCTGCTTGTTATCCCCGTCGACAACATTCTGCGGCCTATTTTAATTAAGAAGGGGGCGGACCTTCCACTGCTCCTGATTTTTGCTGGTGTCATCGGAGGGCTGCTCGCATTCGGCATTGTCGGTCTATTTGTCGGCCCTGTCGTGCTAGCGGTGGCCTACACATTGTTCACCGCATGGATCAATGAGGACGGGAAGGCACGAGGTACGAAATCTCTCTAGCCGTCGTAAGAGATCGTGGAGACAATCGGCTAGTTAGTTTTCTCCGTACATGTGGTATAAGGCCCCAGAGCCAGATAGGAAACCAGGTTCAAGTTCCGGTGATTGGCACGCTTTTGAGCGCGCGCGCATAGCTGACGACCATTTTCTATTCTTAGCAAAGGAGGATCCAGATGAAGACGACACATGTAGCGCTGCTGATAATATGCGGAATGGCCGGGCTTCTAACCGGCTGCGGCAGCAATTACTATCGAGTGAGCGATACGGCCGGCAACAGGCAGTACTACACAACGGACATCGACAAGTCCAGGGCCGGGTCCATTAGCTTCAAAGATGAAAAGAGCGGTGCCGTGGTGACGCTGCAATCGTCGGAGGTCAAGCAGATTTCCGAGGACGAGTTCGATGCGGCGGTGAAGCAGAAGCCTGAGGAGAAAAAAACCAAATAATCAGGGTCACAGGTGGGATGACGAAACAGGCCTCACTCAGATCGAGGACCCAGGACCGATTCTCAGGATGGTGGCAAGTCTATCTTCGGCATCGCTATGCCGTCCTGTTCTATTCGCTGCTGGTGACCCTGGTCGGAGTGCCGATCGCCAAGGCTATCGGATTGACCGGCATGGGACTGCAGTTCTTTGTAGGCCTGAATCTGCTGGCCGCCACTCCTTCGCTCGAGCACAGGATAGGCCGGCGTCTCCCGCTGGTCATTGTGGCAGCTTCAGTCCTCCTCGCGATGGTATCCATTCGGGTAGGTCATGAGGCACTCTCGACCGCGAGTCTTTTGGGATGCACAGTCATCGCATTATATGCGGTCTTCGGTGCCCTGCGTTTTGCGTTACGCTCATCGACTGTCACGTCTGAACATCTCTATGCGGCGTTGAGCGCGTATCTCCTGACAGGGGTCTTCTTGGGTGTTCTGTATTGGACGTTGGAAGAGGCCTGGCCAGGCACGGTGGCTCTCAGCGGCCCGGCGGCGTCCCAGCCATTCCACATGGCGGAAGGCATCTACTTCAGCTTTATCACGCTCGCGACCGTGGGCTACGGCGATATGGTCCCGGGAAATGACATGGTTCGCGGTCTCGCAATCGTGGAAGCCATTGCAGGGCAGTTCTACCTCGCAGTGATGATTGCGCGATTGATGAGCCTCTATATGCGCGAGGCGCGGTGACGTTAGAACGATGCAATCGATGAGGTGGGATGTAGGGCTGAAACAAGGAGTCTGGCAAGTGGCAGTATGGATCAGACTGACGGGTGTATCGGTCTTGGTCGTGTCCGTGATCCTGGTCTTATCAGTGATAACCGGCTGCGGGAGCATCGGCCCAACCACCGTCAATCGCGACCGGTTCGATTACATCACCGCGATCAGCGAATCCTGGAAGCAGCAGACGCTCTTGAACATCGTCAAGCTCCGATACGCCGATGTCCCGGTATTTATGGAGGTGGGTCAGGTGATCAGCGGCTACGAACTTGAAGGCACTCTCTCAGCCAGCGGCGCCATCGGCAACAAGACCGCGCCTGCAGCCATCGGGGACTTCCTGAATCTCGGCGCCAGCGGGCGGTATCTAGACCGGCCGACGGTCACCTATGCACCGCTCACGGGCGCGGATTTCGTCAAGACCATGATGACGCCATTTCCTCCCGGCTCGATCATGTTTCTCGTCGAGGCTGGGTGGCCCGTGGATATGATCCTGCAAATTGGTGTGCAGGCGATCAACGGCCTCCGCAATTACAGGGGCGGACTGCTCGGTCATCCTGCCGATCCGGAATTCGTCGAGGTCGTCCGGTTGCTCAAACGAATTCAAGCATCAGGGGGGATCGGGTTCAAGCTGCAACGCGAGAAGGAGGGGGATGAATCGACCGTCCTGATGTTTCACACGCGCCGGTTGACCCCGGAGACGATCCAAGACATTGCAGACGTCAGGCGGCTGTTGCGGTTGGGTCCAGAGAGTGGGGAGATCCGCATTACCTACGGCGCCGACATGCAGGGCGACAGAGAGATCGCGCTCCATACCCGCTCCGGGTATCAAGTATTGGTCGAACTGGCGTGGTTGGTTTCTGTGCCTCCGGAACACGTCGCGGATCACCGCACGCTCGGGACGGCGGCCCCGTCGGCGGATAAAAGCACCGAGCTTGCATCGCTCATATCGATTCTAAGTGGAACCGAGCGGCCGGCAGATGCCTTTTCGCGGATCAAGTATCGCGATCACTGGTATTGGATTGACGACCGGGACATCCTTTCCAAGCGGGCCTTTACGTTTCTGACCGTGCTCTTCACACTGAGCGAATCCGGCCAGAAGATCCAGCCGCCGATCTTGACGATCCGGGCCAATTAACCGGACGTGACGCGCCGGACAATCCGGACCTCTGGCAGGCTCTCAGCTTCCAATTGGTCTGGCAAGGAGCTGACACAGGTGAAGTCGCTGTTCAGTGCTTTTTGTGGTTCAAGGGAGGAACGAAAGTTCGGGATGAGACACACATTCTGGTTGAGTCGAGAATTCTGTGGATTGTGGATGTGGGCGATCGGCCTCGCGTTGTTGGCCGGTTCTTGGGGAGGCTGAATCCGCGATCGCTGCGACCGCCAAGGAAGTCGACGTCAGCGTGAAGGTGGCACTGGAGAGGTTCGAAAAAGACGTAGGCAGGGTAACTGGACGAATTATCTGGCCACATTGTTTGTGAGGAGGATCTTATGATTGTGCGCAGGAGAAATCGCCGGATGTGTCGGCTTCATGGGTGCCGCTGGGTCCTCTCTTGTCTGTTGCTGATGAGCGTGCAGGTCACGGCTTGCTCGATGAATCCAGTCAGCGGATTACCAGAGGTCACACTCATCACGGTTGAACAGGAAAAGAAGATTGGAGCGGAGGAGGCCAAGAAAGTCGAAGAGCAGATGGGCTTGCTCGACGACACGCAATTCTTCCCATACCTGGATGCGCTCGGCCAGCGGCTGGCGAAGGAATCTCCGCGCCAGGACGTGACGCATCAGTTCCACGTCGCGGATATGGCGGAGCCGAATGCCTTTGCCCTTCCAGGAGGCTACGTCTATGTCACTCGTGGATTACTCGCGCTGGTGAATTCCGAAGATGAACTTGCCGGTGTGGTGGGACATGAGATCGGTCACGTCGCTGCGCGGCATACCGTACAAAAAATTTCCCGACAAGGTCCCTTTGCTGTGGTCTTCGGGCTTGCATCGGGGATCGCGGGTCTGGTCAGTCCATTCGTGGGAAATATTATCGGGGGAGTCGGGGACCTGACGCAGGGCGTGCTCTTTTCGCCCTACAGCCGCAGCCAGGAAACTGAAGCGGATCGAGTGGGGCAGGAGATGGCGGCGAAGGCCGGGTGGGATCCTGCTGCATTGTCCGCCTTCTTGAGCACCCTCGAACGAGAAGTTGATCTCATGAGTAAGGAGCCTCGGAAGCCCAGTTTTTTTGACTCTCACCCCGCGACACCCGATCGAGTGAAAAAGACCGCAGAGCATGCCAAGGAACTCAAACGGGTACCCCGGGCGCCTATCAGCCCAACGCAGGAATCGTTTCTCGCTCGTTTGGACGGCATGGTATCCGGTCAGCGGGCCGCAAACGGTATCTTTGAGGGTCGCTCGTTTCTTCATCCTGACAGCAACTTCTTCATGCAGTTTCCTGAAAAATGGCCGCACGAAAATACTCCACAGAAGATTGTGGCGGCTGCGCCAAATGGCGACGCCGCCATCATAGTGGGGGCTGTCGCGAAAGGGACCGACCCTCTTGATGGCGCACGCCAGGTCGAGAAAAAGACTAAAACCGACGTCGTCGCCAAGACGGAAAAGGTGACCATCGGAGATCTCCCTGCCGCCCATACACAAATCAAGGCGGATGGCAACGTGACGCTCGATATCACCTGGATCGCGTATGGCGGGCTCATCTATCAGGTGGTCGGCATGGCTCAAACAAAGCAGTTCGGCACCCTGGAGCCCCTGTTCGAATCGGTTGCCCACAGTTTCAGGCCCCTGTCGGCCTCCGAACGTGCCGGGATCAAGGAGCAGCGCATTCGTCTGGTGAAGGCTCAGGCGGATGAGACGATCGAGGCTATGGCCGCCCGCGCTCATTCGGCGTGGAAACCGGAACAAGTGGCAGTCGCCAATGGACTCGTGCTCACTGCCCCGCTCCGCGAGGGGCAGGTGCTCAAAGTGGCGGTTGAAGAGCCATATGAGACTCGGGGAAAAAACCGGTAGGACGATGCGATGATACGGCCAAGTAAGTTCTGAGTATTGCGCCGGCGATTGACGTATCGAAAGTGAAACCACGGCAATCATACGCGGCGAAACCGAGAAGGTCATACCTGCCGCAAACCTAGTGAGGAAGAGGCATGTTCCCGCAGGTTACTCCACAAACTCCAGTCCGGATGCGTTCACGTTCCTGTCAGGTTACAAGAGCCAAGACGTTGGGAAGAAAAGATGGAGCGACCTCGTAGTGTGACGGTGATAGTGTGGCTCGCCCTTGTGCAGGGGATCCTCGGTGTACTGGTAGGATTGGTGTGGCTGCTAATCAGCAACAGCTTCGATCAGGAAGGTGGGGCAATGCCTTCGCTCATTGCGATGACGGCCGAGGTAAGGGGATGGTCTCGGATCGTCCTTTCGCTGCTGTACATCCTGTTTGCCGTAGGGGCTTGGCAGGCCCGGCCGTGGGCCTGGTGGGTGGGGCTGCTGGTTTCCGCGCTGACTATGATCACCCTTGTCGGAAACTTTCTCAAGGGAGGATCAATCGTACTAGTCCTCGTCTGGCTCATCATCCCGATCATCATGATCTGGTATCTGCTCTCTCCAACGGGGAGGCAGGTGTTCATCAGGTAGTGAAGATCGCGCGGACATAAATTGAGGACCTTCTCCGCGAGAAAAAATCCTATAGATCAATTACGAGAATTCGTGTATAAGTGACCTCTTGCTGACCCGTTGAAGGGCGAAGTGCCGGTCAAGGTCAGCGATACAGAACTGTGAATTAACCGAGAAGGGAGAGCGTGTCATGAAGGTGTTGCAAATTGGGGTGCTCATGCTGTCGTTCCTGTTCATGGGACAGGTTCAGGCTCAGGAAGCTGAACAAATGAACATGGAGATCTTGAAAGAAAAAGTGAAGGCGGACAAAAAGCTCATTGTCTCGAACAACATGATGCTCACTGACGCGGAATCCAAGAAATTCTGGCCGTTGTATGATGCCTACCAGATGGACCTGAACCAGATCAATGAACGAATGATGAGCATGATCAAGAGCTATGCCGACGCCTATAACGCTGGCAAGGGCGAACTCTCCAACGACCTGGCCAAGAAACTGATCGGCGAAGCGCTGGCGGTCGAGGAATCGGAAGTGAAGCTGAGGCAAACGTACGCGGCGAAATTGAACAAGGTGCTGCCGTCCACGAAGGTCGCCCGGTACTTGCAGATCGAGAACAAGATCCGGGCGATCGTGAAGTTCGAACTGGCCGCGCGAATTCCGCTGGTAAATTAATCGGCGTAAGCCGACAGTGATGTATTGAACATAGGCCGGGTAAAAGGTCATGAACGGGCTAGCCCGCAATGGGCTAGCCCGCATGGTCGATCGATCTTTCGCTTTTTCAGGAGAGGTTCGGAAAGGCCTGCAGAAACCAGGCACATGGCCTGTCGTATCTCAAAAAGAACAGTCTTCTCTCCAGTTCTAGTACGGATGTCACTGGATTCAGTCAGCATTCTCCATTGCCTCTGAGTTTCCATCGAGTGACTTAGCCTCTCTAGAAGCCCTCCCTGTGAAAACACGTTATTCAACGGTGTCAAAGCCTCCCGTCTGGAATTCCAACAAAGGGCTGATCGATTTTGTTTTGAGGTCGTTGACCTATCCTGGAACAAGCCGAAAAAGAAAGGAGTGAGGTCTAACCGTGAGCATCCCCGTCCGCACAGGACTATTAAGTGTTCATCTATCAGGAGAAGTCATATGACACACATCATAAACCGAACGCTCACATGCCTGGCCCTAGCAGGTCTCCTCATTGAGCCTCAACTTGGCCTATCCAGGGCAGCCGAGACAGATCCATCGGAGAGTCATGCGCTCGTATTGCAGTGTGCCGATCGGATTGAAAAGTGGTTCCCGCTTATCACCATTGAATCCCAAGAGCTTGATCTGGAACACGTAAAAATCATCCGAGTAGAGCAGGAACTCGTGGCCATTCCTCTGAAGAAATTACATGGAAATGTGAGGGGAATACGCTGGCAGCCAAAAGAGCTGAGCTGAAACACTTGATTTTATCCGATTACTTCAGCAAGGAAAGATCGGTGCCGTGAATGTTCTGCCCTATCTTTATGATCCAACTCGATTGTACATAAGACGGGGAAGACATTTTGGACGAACTGAAGGGGTGCCAACAAAAGGAGCAAGTTCAGGAAGTCCTTGGACAATGCACGGAATGTACTGTGCGGGAATGGCTGGATATAAAACCGTAATGCGCGATGGAACAACAACAGCTATTTAGAGATCAGCAACGTCCTACATAGAACGTTACATAATTTTTAACGAGGACAGGTCGAGGATTCAACTTGTGTGGCAAAGCTGGGAACTGACCTCTATGAAGTTGCGGATTTTCCCACCATGCACATCGTCCGCGAGGAGATCGCCTGATCGCCGGCTGGTCGGAACCCCCATGCTGTGGCCAAGGCTTGGCAGGTAAGTTTTGCAAGAGACTCGTCGGGGGTGTCGGCACGCTTCACAGGGTATCGAGCAATTCCATTCCACAGTACTTCGCTTGTTTCCACGTCGACGCCTCGAATGGCCACAGACTCACTATTGACAGTGACTGAGCCGCCACCAGACGCATTCGCGCTAGAATTGCTCGCAACTCCGCTGGTGACTGAAGCATCTGTAAACACGACCATGCCTGCCCCGAGCAGCTTTCCCACCCGCAGAATAGGCCCTTCGTCGTCGGCAGAGTGAGTGAGGCGAATTCGTTGCTCCTCAAAAGTCTGCAAGAGCTTCGCCCGTTCGATTACCCGTAGGCCGCGCTTCTGTAACCAAATCGTCGCGGTGGCTGTCACAGTCGGAGAAGTGCCCCAAATCACCACGCGTGTATTCAGCGGGGGAAGACTCTGATGGAACCCGTCTGTAATGGGATATCCGCTCGTATCCACAGCGCCACAGCCTGAAGACCCAACCAAGCCAGTCAGTAGGACCACCACTAATGTGCGAATGCGGAACAGGTTCATCATGCTATCCCATATCACACTTGGGTAGGGCTATCTATGTGGCGGGGGTCTGTACCCCTTCCTTGATCAACCGCTGAATGTAATGCCCCAACCGAGCTTGCGCGTGCTTGGAGGCAATCACGGTCTCAATTCCAAACTCCTGCCCCCTCGACCACCGAACGACTGCTTCAGGCACTTCAATGTGTTGTTCGTTCGGAAGAATGACCGTCAGCGAAAACGATTCCCCAGAACGCATGGGCAGATCGCCGGAAATTCGCCAGCCGGTAGACGAGAGATTCCAGACAGTGCCATCGCCATGGAATGGACCTGAGGAATACGTGACGGTGCATTGAACGGGGAAACGATGGTAGGTGCGTATCGAGAAGGACATAGGGGCCTCGTAGGGACGCGTATTCTAGGCATGCGTCATTCGAGGGCGCAAGGGTGCCGCCTCGCTTAATTTCTGGAGACTGTGTCGAACATGTAGGAATTGTCAGAATCATGAACATGCTTGTCCGAGGCGGCGTCTCATGACACACCTAGCCTATGAACGTTATGCGTAAAGGAGTCTGGCGCAGCCTGACATGTGGGCTACTATGCGCCTTTGCCCTGAACGGGTGTGGGATACTCCATCCCTCGTCCCAGCCGCCCACCGCCTCGGGGGTGAATACCAATGATCCGAGTGTGGATTTAGCCTTAGTGCACTCGCTTCAGAGACAAATACGAGAGCGAGATCGGCGCATTGCGGAATTAACGTCCCAGTTGGAAATCTTGAAGTTGATCGATCAAGACGTGGAGGAACGGAGAAAGTCCAGCCGACAGCCTGCGACGTTGACACCCTCAGCGACCGATCATGGTCGCTAACCCGCCTTTCGAAATTCTGCTTTAGGTCCCGTACTTCCCAATCATTCGAGAGACGGTCGCCGTATAGGATCTTCAACTTCCTGAAAAGAAGTGAGGCCCCGTGGCGGTCGAGCAGGTTTTTGTGCGATGGATCAAGGGCGAATCAATTGGGGTGAGCAGGAAGGCTAGGGCAATGGAATCACGACAAGGCGGTGGTTTCCACCGTCGCCGATCCAGATGTACTGCTGATCAAAGATCAACCCCTTGGTCGTGGTTACGGAACTAGCTGTCGGTGGCGTAACGTTGGTTGCGGTGACAAAGTCCGGTTGGCCGATTTGCTTGGATGCCGATTGGTCGGTCGTGATCGGAAGATCGAAAAACATGGTCCGGTTATTGGTATGGTCGCTGACGGCCAATAGGTTGCCTTTCGCTGCCAGTGCGTTGGGAAATGCCAGGGAGGAGTCGGAAGGCGTAGGGTTTCCTTTGTTTTGCAGGCACGAAATGAAGTCGACTTGTCCCAAGACGGCGGTGGGGATAGCTCCGGTCGCGGCGGGGATCGTGTCAAATTCCAAAACCCGTTGATTGCCGCCGTCGGCGATAAAGAAGGTGTCGCCATGACGCAGGATTTCATACGGACTGTTCAATGTCATCGCGGTGCATCCAGATGTACCGGTTACCATGTTCGGCTGGCCGATCACATAAGAGGCGGCGGGGTTGGTGGCAGTGGGAATGGGGTCGAACACCAGTATTCGATTGTTCCCTTGTTCCACCACGAATAACTTGTTCGCCATGCAGTACGCGGCATAGGGGTTCTTCAACCCATTCGCCGTCGTGGCTGGAGTGTTCGTCAAAAAGTCTGGCTGGCCAATCACAAAATCCGCTGCCGTGCCGTTGGCGGTCGGAACTCGGTTATAGACGAGCACCCGATTATTGTTCCGGTCTGAAACGAACATTTTTCCGTTGGAACAGACAGACATATGCACGTTTTCATCGAATCCGATGGCGGACGTCACTGCGCCGGCATTTGGAGTCCCGGAGGCAAAATTAATCTGGCCTACCACAACATCCGGTAGGGCCGTGGCATCTTGCGGAATAGTATTAAAAATCAGCACGCGGTGATTCAGGCGATCGTTGACGAACAGTTTCACCCGATTGCCGTCATTCGGATCGACATAGGCGCCAAGGGAGTAGATATCGTTTACCCCATTTGCTTTGACTGCGCCCCCGTCACGATTGACCAATCTGGAGACCGAATCGTTTTGAAATAGTACGAACGGCGCCGCGATTGAGTTGTTCAGCACTACACCGGACCCGCCGAAATCATTCGCCAAGGCCGGATTTCCACCAGTCGCGTTCGCAGACGACCCTCCACCATCATCGGTATTGCATCCGGCGACGAATACAAGAATTGCTAATCCGACGAAGTAATGTTTCGGAACAGTCATATTGTGTTTGCCCTGATCATGTAACTGGCAGGGAGTCAGGTCTCACAAAAATACCTTCATTCCCTGCTGTGCCGCCGGAACAACAATTCCACAATTCTCATGACCAGCTTGCCCAACAGAGCCGTTTCGGTCAATTGATTCATGCAAATACGCTTACGTGTGGATATGTGATGCGCCGTCAATCGACCAATGTCCGGGGTTAGCTAAAGATCGTAGAGGTCGCACCGGCGATCAGAAGAAACACGACAGAAGACGCGGTGCGAGAAGAGCAGGGAAGCCTCGCAGGGTGGCAGGGAAGCGTGTCAATCGGATGCGCAGGGGTGGGGAACGAACAGGTACTCTGGCTCCAATTTTTCTACGAAGAAACTTTCACCGCCGTGCCGTAGCAGAGGACCTCAGTCACACCGGCGATGACCTCAGTGGCATCGTACCTGACGCCGATCACCGCATTGGCCCCCAACTCGGAGGCATGTTGGACCATCCGGTCATAGGCATCCGTTCGTGCCTGTTCACACAATTGGGTATAGAGCGTGATATCTCCTCCGAATATCGTTTGCAGGACGGCAAAGAAACTGCCGATGATGGATCGGGAACGGCAGACAATCCCCTTAACCAGGCCGATCGTCTGCACGATCTGGTATCCATCGAGCGTTACGGCAGTCGTCACCATCGACGGAGGGATGTAACCCATCGTGTGTTCCTTACTCGGCGCATGGGCCGTGCTGGTGCGTGGGACAGATCCCGCCGTCGAAGTTGTGTTGGCTTTCCATTTCGCAATGATGACCCCGCAGTAGGGGCACTCTTGCACCGCCGGTTGAATCTCGCGTTGACAGGCCGGACACATGCTCATGGAACCGACGACTCTGGGCTAGAAATTTTCGCCAGGCTAGACCGTGTTGGTGGAAGTGTCAAGGCGGGGTCAATCACCGTGTGTGGTTAACGATTCGGATTTTCCTCGCACACTGCTCCTTTTGTAAATGCAGGAGTGTTTATGGATGCAGCCATATGGCATGCCGGCGCGTCATCATAGATACATTTTGTATCCTGAGGCGTAACGAGACAAAATGGTGCGGTCCCTAAAGGCGACTTGTCTTCTTTCTGATTGATCTCACATCCGCCTTCACTACCGGCAGCTCGAAGACATTCCTTGATGTCAGAATAGTCACACTGTTTTCCCCAAGCGAAAACAGCACAGTACGGGGCTGCAATGGCACCGCTGCCAGTAAGAACCAATAAAAGGGAACTGAGCATTATTGAGCAACGGAAAAGCATAACGATAGCCACCACGCAGGGAAAAAGGATAGAACATCAACGTTGGGGGTAGGGCATTGGGGTCTCATAGGGAGGCGTATTGTAGGAGGGACTCAGCCGTTGGCGCAAGAGTCGAACAGAGAGATATGACGTATTTCCGTAGGCGATCAGTTTGACCGTGGTTGGCGTCTATTTTTACTTAATTAATGTACGGCTTCGGCGTATCCTACTAGGCATGAAACGGCGGTATCCCTATCTGATAGCTCTATCACTTGGGTTGGTGATTGTCGCTTACCTCCTTGTCAGATTGAACGGTTCAATACACTTCGCCGACATGTGGGATAGGGTCAATCAAGCTAAGAACACCCAAAGCGATGCCGGGAAGATGTCGCATGCAAACGCTGTCCCCAACGACAAACGTGAGCTCTGGAAGGCGCATCAACTGAGACCGTTGACTGAACTGGAAAACGGAACAAAGACACAGGGTCTGCCGAATGGAATATACGGTTTCTCAATGTGCAGTGTCGTAACGCTCAGCGCGAAGCGTGACAATCCGTCCGCATTGGAGATTCATAAGCATCGCGACGGGATCGTATACTATGTGGGCTATGCCTCTGACGAGCAGATAGAAAACTATCTGACTCGTCAAAAAAACTTCCACATCCTCACGTCCCCTCACCCGCGGGAAGGGGCATCATCACTGTTCGAGATCCCCGTAGAGTTTGTAGCCAAATGCGAAGAACGTCCATTGAGAGATGGGTATCTGTTTGATCTGTTTGTTACAGCCATCCCCGAGTTGCAATCCTAAGAGGCACCTTTCCAGGGCCTATCCGGCTACCTCACGCCTCAACGAACATCCAGCTTCTGACGCCTGAGAGTGTCGACATTGAGTGAGGCGGTGAAAGATCTCATGCGCAAGCGCAGGATCACCCGGCGGCCTATTTCATCTTGGAGGGCAACGTGATCGTGGTGCCAGCTACCATGAAAGCGCCTTTGCCGCGATGGTGAATCGTCCGCGGGTTTTTCTTTGAGGGGTCAATCCATGCTTTGAGCACCTCGAGGATAAACACGTTGTATTTGGCTGCCATCCGCGTATCGACGACCTTGCATTCGAGATTGGCATAGCACTCGTGGATGAGCGGCGCCTTCACGCGGGAGCCGGCCACCGGCGTCAGGCGAAACGTCTTGAACTTATCGGCCCTGCGTCCAGAGGTGTTTCCGCAGCCCACCACCTGTGGTGCCAGCTCCATCGTCGGGATGTTGATCACGCATTCCTTCGTCGCCTTTAGTATGCTGAACGTGTGGTTCCGGTTGCTGATCACGCAGCCCACGAGTGGCGGCTCGAAATCGATCATCATGTGCCAGGACAGAGCCATGATGTTGGCCTTCCCCTTGTCGGCGGTGGTGACCAACACGACCGGCCCCGGCTCAAGTAGGCGATAGACCTGGGACAAGGAAAGAGACTTTTTCACCGTGCATCACCTTATTGTCACTGTAACATGAAAACGACGGACCTAGCTCAGGTGGCAGATGCCAGTCTTGACACCTCCCCACGGATGTCCTACCGTTTGGCGGCTTCAAGTACAGTAAAGGGATGCTCGAGCTAGGGCAAGAACAAGGAACGAATGGCAGTGGCGGCGCGTATACGAACCCCAGCTCGCGAGGGAAGCATGGCAGATCTCTCAACAGAGTCACTCGACTTTCCCCTTGAAACCGGTCCAAGTTGTCTCGTTGAATTATCACACACCGTGCTCAGCTGGCTGAGGCCAGTCTTGACACCTCTCCACGGAAGTCCTACCGTTTGGCGGCGCCAACGTGCGGTAAAGGGCGCATGGCCAAGGGGACTACGCACTAACTAGGAGGATAGTGATGAAAGCAGATTGGTTTCCGGCCCTCCTCTGTGGCCTGATGATGGCGGTAGCCTCATCGGTCTTTGCCGAGGCGCCCCCCGGTAATCCCATGCATGGTCAGGACCTCTACCAGCAGCACTGCCTCAGATGCCATGGAGCGAGATTGGACGGGAACGGACCGGACGCAGATTCACTTCGCATTCGGCCTACCAACTTTCACACATACCTCACCTTGGCTAGAGGTGCTCCTGAATTGGAGGGAGCGATCCGACAGGGTCGCATGTTAACGCCGATGCACGCGTGGGACATCGTCTTAACCGATCAGCAAGTCTATGATCTGGTCGCGTACATTCGATACTCGATTCCGCGAATAGAAGTGAAACCGTAATCCATCTAACGCGGTAATGAGCACATCGTGAAGACCGAAGCGATCAAGGATCGGATTGTGGCGAAGCAAAAGTAGAGTGCGAACAGAAAGGGGAACTCGGCAATGAATCTCATGCGCATGGGTGTGCTTCTCGTGCTTGGGGTCCTGGTCACGGTGGGCTGCGCGAGTCACCCTCCATTTCCAGAATCGTCCCTCACGGGAAGGATCGTCGAAGTGCAGGTTGGTCAGTCGCTCACTCCACAGAAGATCACCGCCAAAGAAGGCGACGAAGTCAAATGGGTCAATACGACAAGCCTCCCTGTGGACATCGCGTTTGACCAATCTCTGGATGGGGTTGTCTCCTGTCAGAAGGGGTTCGTATCCACTGGATGGGGCTATCTGTTCGGAGGTTCAGAGCCCGATTTCCTCCTTATCGCGCAGGTGCACAGTCGCGACTCTGCGAGTCTCTGTTTTTCAACTCGAGGGACGTACACATACCATGTGCATGTGGAGCAGGCCGCGACGAGCACGGCTCCGAGGATAGCGGGAACGATCACGATCGAGTAGTCTTGGCCTGCCGGCAAGAGCCAAGGGCAATCTCGGCTAACAGGTTTCCGTCTTCCGAGCTTTTCCTTCCACCCCTGCGGTAGCCACCTCTTGGTCTCGTAAGAGTCGCCGTATCTCGTCTATTCTCGATTGCGCGTAGCTGCGATTGATTAATCTTGCCGAGTCGAACCAAGACTCGAACCAAACCATAACCAAAACCACTACTAGAATCCGAGCTGTATGGGCAAGTGATGGTGTGGGATAAAATCGAATTCAAAACCGAGACCTGAAACGACACCACATTTTACTTATTGGGAGAAAACCATTCGCTCGCTCGATTATAAATCAACATCGCCCAACCGAATTTCGGCCATAATCTCCACAGAGGCAAATAAGCAATCGGGACAGCGATAGCCCATTCGATATACGCCCTTCCGTGGCGCTTTCACTTTTTTTGGATTTGCGAGCTGCGGCCTGTTAACGTCTCCCGAAATGTCCGTGACATGCGAATTGCGAATTATCCCTAGTCCCAGCTCAGACCACCTAACCCTACAAGAAACGTTAAAATCTGAAAGTGGGGGCAATGACCACCAGATACCCTCCGTGCCAATCTGTGCCAAAGTCCACAATTGTTTCAACCTGCTTCGAGAAACTTACATTCGTTCCAAAGTCTGTCATCCACGGATGATCCGGCCCCTGATCAGCTTCAAAGTTAATCTGGCCGACTCCTGGGACGTTGGTATGGAATTTCGCGGTGTTCGTAATGTTCCAGTATCCTTCTCCTATCCAGATCTGAAGCGGAAGACTGCCCAATTGACCTCGATAGCCGGTTCGGACCTGTCGCAATGAGCGCTTTGAACCTATCATCAAATCCTATATCTGTCTGTGAGTAGTTTGCATCAACAACCAAGAATAAGTTTTCATACCCTCCGGCCAAGGTCATGCCACCGCCCCCCACGAATCCATCGAGCGTCGTCGTAAAGTTTGTTGTAACGGCCAAATTGCCTGGTAGAGGTCCCGGCCTTGGTAGGGTAATAGTGGCGCGCGTTGTAGTTTCATTGTGCACATAGCCCGCGAGGATATACACGTTAAGGAACGGTAGGATCCACGCGTCCAGCTTCAGATTGACGTTCACCACATTGCTCGTCGATCCGAAATTCAGCACCTGACTGACTGATGTTGGCGTTGACCCATTTTACGCCAGCCCGCACGTCAGTGACGTTAATTTTTCTATCAAAGAGACCGGTCACAACCGTGCTGATCCCGATGGGGAGCGGGAGTTGATACCCCCGCTTCTTCGCTTCGTCCGCCATTAAGGGCAAAAAAGAGGACCACCGATTGTCATCAGTTGAAGGCTTGCTTGAGGGTGCAGACCCTGAATCCATCCTTGAAGGAAGCTCGGGACCGATAGTCGGAGATGGAATCATGGGGTCGCATGGTAACTGAGCATGGCAGTCAGCTGTTTGACCGGCAGGGGGTTGGGCATACACAGTTCTACTACCGATCAGTGTGAGGTCCGCGAACGTAACGGCAGCGACACCAATAAAGAGAGCGAAGAGAGGTTGGGCATATGGCAGACAAGCTAATAACATGGGAGAGCATGATAGACCAGTTGAGTTCTACATCCAGTCGATCAGGAGAAAGCCCACGCCAACCGTCGTTTGAGCGTGGTTGTAATCAATCAGACTTTCGCCATAGCCGGTGAAGACTTGCACGCACCCCTTCAATTGGCGGTACAGCGGAAAACTCCAGTCCGCCTGCATCGCGCCGTGAAAATTCGAGAAGTTGAGATTACTCCGCAGCAGAAGTGAGAGCATGTGGCCGCTCCGTTCGTAGGTTGCGACAATATCGCCATAGCCCAGGTATGTCGAGATATCGGGGTTGTTATCAACGGTCCAATCCTCTTTAATGCGATACCAGGGCCTTACCATGAGCCCGAACCCGCCCCGCTCAAATCCGAACTGTGCATAGATTCGATTCCAGCTGCGGGACAACGGTTCTTGCCGAACGTTGGATTGATGCACCAGGCCTATATTGATAAAGCGTCCCCTCAATCCAAACAGATCATAGTCCGTATGGATGACGCCCATGAGTTCCGGTTCATAGTTGTTCTCTCGAAGGGGGCTGAGATGGATTTGTTATACATCTGAAAGAAGGAGAGTTGCGTGTGCCCGATCCATAAGCCGAAGCGGTCTTTTACGTCCAAGGCTTTCACCTTGAACGAGATCTGAAATTTCACTTCGGTATTGATATAGCCCAGCGATTCTGGAACCGTGCCCTGCGTGGGGCTTGAAGCCTGATTGTTCACATTGTTCGTGGTGCGGGCTGGTAAGAGGTAGGCCTGCTTATGCGGGCGAATCGAAAAGATCCCGTGATCCGTGCCCGGGTCGAGTTCCCAACGGCCGCCCATTAGCGATGGCGTGTCCCTTGAATCCTGAACCGTCAGCTGCTCCGCTCGCTGTTTCTCCGCCTCGTCATAGCACTTCAATCGCGTAGCGTCCGATTCAACAGTCCGACACGCCGCACCATCCTGAGGCATGCCGGACTCGGGGGAATCCGCTGACCATCCGGTGTTGGTGAGGATGAAGGTGCTACCGAGAAAGAACCAGACTTTCGTGAGGGCATAGAGATAGGCCCGTCCTCTAAAGAAGGTCCCCCAGCGATCCTTTTCTCCCACGACCTGGATTGCTCCTATGTCGCGTTGGAAGCACCACTACTTCATCAGCTTTGCCAGGGAGTCAAGCAGCGGAACTGATTTCTCATTTTTCACGTCTCCTTTCACGATAATATCAGTCGGTCGCACGGCCCGGCCATAATAGGCAGCATTGGACTCGTCGGACACGGTAACAATCGCTCCTTCGAGCGCCATGCCGATGAACGCGCCTTTGCTTTTGGCGTACGCCAGCATGTCAGCGGTAATGTCGTGAAAGGAGGCGCTCCCACCGATCGGTCCGAGCGCCACCCCAACATTCCCTCCTAATTTAAAGTCATGCCGATAGAATTCTTCCAGGCCCTTCCTCGTCCTGACCACCAGCACGATCTCGGAGACATCTGCGCCAATCTGCAAACCGAAGCTTGCAGACCCGATATTATAAAAAACAGGTTGGCTCCACTCGCCGGTCTTCTCATCCCGCACCAGGAGCACGCCGCTTCCTCCGGCGCCGCCAAACACATACGCACCGCGGATGAACTGAGGGACGATAAACAGGGCTTGGGTCTCATGACGTAATATCCTCAGCGAATCTTTTAGATCAGGCTCGGCGGCAAAAGCTTCCAGCGTGAGCTTGGCTTTGTCCACCAAGAGCTGTTGTTGGGCAACGTCGCTCGATCGCACATTCGCCGGATCATCGCGACGAAGACGCTCAGGGCTATCAAACCAAGCCTACTCCGCCTGAGCATTGAGGGATGTATCTTGGCTCGAAGAGTGCTCATTGCCGTATCCCCCTTCTCTTGTATGGTATGCCTCGCCGTCGAATCACTCGATCTCAGTACACCAGTGGAATCTCTTGCGCCAACACGGCGTTGAGGACCGCTCGAATCTTGTTTTCAATTTGGATATAGCGGACCGTCTTGTACGCCGGCAGCACTTTGCCGATCTTGTCGGCATAGGTCCGTTTCAGCTTCAACTCAGACTCTTGGACGCCAAGAGCTTCGTTGAGCAACTTTTTGGCTGTGTCATTGGCGAGTGGACCCTTCTTGAACTCTTTGGCATATTCCTTCACGGTGGCGATGAGCCGCT
This sequence comes from Nitrospirota bacterium, assembly GCA_963729585.1. Classification (GTDB taxonomy): domain Bacteria; phylum Nitrospirota; class Nitrospiria; order Nitrospirales; family Nitrospiraceae; genus Palsa-1315. The sequence goes on along the minus strand of CAVSOJ010000025.1, from coordinate 29,306 downwards.
CGTTTATCTTATTCAGCTCCTTCTGGTAGGCGTCATAGAGCGGCCAAAACTGCTTCGCCTCGGCGTCTGTGAGGTCCATGTTGGAGGCGACCAGTAGTTTCTTGTCCGCCTTTATCTTTTGCATCAAGATTTCATTGTTGGTATCGGCGGTACTCGAAGCGCCTTCTTCGGCAAGGACCGGGCCGGCGAACAAGAGAGCTGCACTCAACAGCAACGGTGTAAAAACTTTCATCGTATGGGCTCCTTTCTCCTAACAGGGTCGGAAATGAACGAGCAGACTATTGAGCAAGCTAAGTGCCTTTTCGTCGGAGACAAAAATATCAATGTTCTGCTCTCATTGCAACATCGTCCATGTGAAAATTGGCTACAGAAGTCAGGCAATTGGCGCGATGAACACCGTGACATTTCAGGCCACTGCTATTAAGCCAGATTTCTCCAAGTCTCACATTTTTAGGTGTGCGAGATTCTGCTCTTTGGGATGAAGGGTGAGTCCCAACGACTCCATAAAAGGCCGATTCTATCGAGCCATGGCGTCGCGATTGTTGTGAGCCCGATCACCATGATCCCATTGGCAAACTGGGTGGACGTCACAACGCCGGAAGCGAGCAAGGCACCCAAGGCTACGAAGCCAAATTCGCCGGCCTGTCCGAGGAGAAATGACAGACGCGCAGAGGAACCGTGTTTCATCTGCAGAGCTCGAGCCAATAAATACAGGACGATAATCTTCGCCGAGACGATCGTCAGGACATGGAGAAATATTCTCTCAGGGTATCGACTCAACACCGTGACATCGATGCTCAGACCTATGGACACAAAGAACAATCCCACCAAGAGGTTCTTAAATGGCATGACTTCTTCCCGGAGTTGCTCGCGAGACTCGATGCCTGAAAGAGCAACCCCCATCAGGAACGCTCCGATAGCCATCGATATCCCGACACGGGATGCCAGCCACGCACTCCCGAGTACGGCCACAAAGACCACAGCTGTAAACGTTTCGTTCAGGTTGTGGCGACTTGCCAGGCGAAGGAGCCACGGACACAAGTGATGACCGATCGTGAATACAATCGCCATGGCTCCAATCGCCAGCAACAAACTTCCTCCAGAGAAGGAGTCGGCCACCCCTGTTCCGGCCAGTAATGGAATGAGCGCAATGATTGGCACAACGGTTAAATCTTGGAACAACAGGACAGCGAACGCGGCTTGGCCATGCTCCTGGTTGAGTTCATGTTTCCGCCCTAACATCTCGAGGACGAGCGCCGTCGACGAATTTGACAAGACCAACCCAAGAAGCAGACTCAAGGACCAGGAGGAAGCAAATTCACGCCAGTAGAACATGAGCACGAGCCCGGTAATCGCGACCTGCAACGTTCCCAGTCCCAAGGCATACCGTCGTAACGACCATGCTTTCCGAAGATCGAGTTCAAGACCGATAATGAAAAGAAAGAACACCACCCCAAGTTCTGAGATTTCACGCACACTCTCAACCTGGCGTGGTGTAAGCATGCCCGATGATCCAAGACAAATTCCCGACAGTAGAAGGCCCAATTCGGGTCCGATTCTCAGCCAGCGTGCAATGGGAATCATTACGGCGCTGATCATCAGCAACAAGGTGATGGCCAATACGATATCGGGCAACGACATGTCAGGTGTTTCCCTAGTTCGTCGTGTGGATGGTGGTTTTCATTCGTGCAGCCAATCGGCCTGAGGGTCAGTCTGCATGTTGGCCGGCCTTGATGCAAGTGAAGGGCCTCAAGCTGTCCAATATCCTCGATTGGTTCCAGGTTTCTAGACATCAATTGTTCAAGCGTTCTGCCTAACTTTATGAGCGCTCAAAAAGAACTGATTTTGGCAGGAATATTGACGGCCTTCACTGACTCACTACGAAAAATATTTCCTTCCTCGCGCTCCTTACTCAGAATTCGTCCGACTTCTGTAGTATTTTGCCCCTGTCTCAGAGATAGCGGTGTCCCTTCCCACTACAAGGTCGACGTGAACCACTATGCACTCGTGACCAAAAAGAACTTGTTAAATAGGCTGTTGAAGAAGCCGTGATGGCGGTATTGGACTTGCATCTAAAACTTCTCGGGAGGCGATACGATGCGTAGTCGGTTCAGACAGATCTCTCTTTTGGCGATTCTCTTTTCCCCCGCCATCCTGTTGCAGGGGTGCGGAGCCCTGGCCTGGCTGGGCATCGTTTGCGCTGATGTGGCTCGCTGCAGTGATGTGAAGTTCGAGTCCTTTGAACATTCGTGGGTGGCACCGCCCGAGGGGCGACAGGAGGCTCACCTAAAACAGCTCGCAGTGGCTCCCTTTGTCGGAGATATACGGATGGCTGAATGGTGGGCGACCGTACTCTCACAAGCAACCGGCCGTCACGTGATCAGTCCGGCTGAGGTAATCAGCCGTCTGCCCCAGGATGTGCTCACACAACTGACGCAGAGCACCACAGACCAAGATGACATCGCACTGGCGCCGCAGCTTAGCCGCGATATTCAGGTGGATGCTGTGCTATTCGGGAGAGTGGTGGTCGAACCACCGCAGACGACATTTTGGGGATTGAAGGAGAAATATCCGCAGAGACTGTTCCTGCATCTGGTAAGTGCGGAAGGGACACTCTTGTGGAAAGGTGAGCTCCCCTTCACGGTGGTCAAGGGGGCGAAGGACATCGATGAAGACATGGCGAAACAAACTCTCCTGACCCATATCACGACACACGCGAAGGAACTGGGGTGGACCGACCTGGGTCTGGTAGCCGTACACACGGCGTCATGACTCTGACCGAGAGTCCTACGTCTTCAAGGCTCCCTTCGTCGAAGGCGGTCGAACCTCTGTGATGCCCCGCTGGACTTGTCAAAACTCATGGGATGGTGGCACCCCAGAGCAGCTTCCCCATCGACTCTAAATTCTCTACCACCTCCATGCATTCACCGATCTAGGCCGTGCCGCGAACGAGGTGCCACTGTTGCGGGCTCACTCCTCCATCGCCTTTCTGATCGCCGGTTCGTTCTGAGCGATCACTTTTTGGGCGGACAAGACCACCAGATCGCGGTCGCAGGTGGATTTCAAAAAGAGCCGTGTGACGACCCCGGCCAGGTGCTGCGAGACGTCGGCCGGAGACTTCCAGCCGGCGCCTTCCTTCCGACAGGACTCGGGCAGGTCGCTCAGATCCTCGTTCCACTTGGCATCGGTGTGCCGCAGTCGGATGAAGACGAGCTTCAGTGGATCCGGCAGCAGTGCCTGGTGCTGGGCCACACGGAAAAAGAGGGCGCGATAGGCCAGAGCGCGTTCTTCCATGATGCTCGGAATCCGCGAATAGTCCGCGTCGAAGAACGTAAACCCTTCTCTTCTATGGTTGAGCAATCTTCCCCCGACATCGAACGGAAACGAGCTGTCGAGCGACAGAATCACGGCGCGCTTGACTCGCCGCTCCTGCAGCTGTTTCAAGGCGACCATGAGGAGAGACTCGCCTCCGGTATTGTCGGACATGCCGCCATCTCCGATGTGCCAGTACTGGTCCTCCCCTTCGACGCCCACCGTAATCGGTCCGATGATGGGGGGAAAGGACATGGAGCCAGCCACGGCTGTGGCAACTTTCACCTGACACAGGTCGAGCTTCAGATCCTCGAGCGTGCGGCTCTGCAAGTCTTCCCAGCGGGCGCGCAGAATCTGGTCGGCCTCCGGAGTCACGTTCTCCCACCCGGGCTTCCGCTGGAGATCGCGAATGAAGTCGTATCGCAGGGCGTCGCGCTCGAGTGAACTCAACACCAGCCGGCGCCCGTCGTTATACAGGGTGGTGTTGATCAGGAAATACGGACTGTCGCCACGCGCTTGCCGCTGGGCGAGTTCTCGAAACGTGATCCCCTTGAGGTAGTCATAATCCAGGATGTCGGCAAGTGACAAGGCCGTCCAGGCAGGATTGGCCATCCGTAGAGTAAACAGATTGTACGTGAGCAGCGGCTGCTCAAAGTCGTTCACCATGGCTTCCATGAATCCGGCAAAAAACTCTTTGTACTCCGCTGTCAACTGACCGTCCGGCATCAACATCGGCACTTCGCGCAGAGGCTTTTTCACGTTGTAATAGGCGGAGGCCAGGCTTCCGCCAGACACACTGGAGATGTACGAGACCTGCTCGAGCAGCGAACGTTGCTCGGGCCCGACCCGCAATTGACTCAGCGCCTTGAAGGCGCTGGCCGCAAACAGGGCGGCTCGACTCCCGCCCCCGGACACGGAGAGACCGACAAAGACCTCGCGCTCAGGAGCCGGCTGCACACAATCCGCCGGCCCAGCCGTCGGTTTGAACATGTACACTGGGGCGGTCACGCATCCCGATACTGTAAGCCCAAGGACAAGACAGAGTGCTGCGGATATGCGAATGCTGTTAGGTGACAGTACACGCATGATAACGGCCCTCCCAATCGTTCATATTCTTACTCCCTACCCCTTTGCCGGCGATTCCAGACCAGGCTGACCTGAAAGAAGTTCACGCACGCGTCAGGAAACTGCCCGACGACGCTGCCGGCCTGACGGTCCCTTATTCTGGCTCACGGGAAAATTACGCGAATAGGCAAGCTCAGCTAAGGCGACATTGAGTTTGGGAGACCACCCGCCATAACCTATAAACGTCTCCACGTCCACCCCCCTTCCTGATCAGCCCGATCGCAGACGCACTTCCCGCCACTCGATACCCTGCCGCTTACGCGTCTGCCGCACTATTAGACGCCATTCTGTTAAATAGGGCAACCTCGCTGTAGTTCAGGCAGTCACGAGTCATAATAATATGAGCTTTAGCTTTACTCACTATACTCATAACCACTGGTAAGGTGGTCTGCCACCAACGAGTCGAGGCTAGCCGTGGGGATAGGCGACCTGGGGGTATAGGCTTGGGAAGCACTCCCTTCGCATAGAGGGTATCGATGGGACCCGCGCGCTGGACGCGCCGTAAAGAAGGGGGGCTAGGAATGTTCAATGTTGAATCTTGAATGGTTCGGAGGAGCGACGAGCGTGCTCACGGATGACGAAGAAAGCGAGACCATCACGCGCCGCGAAATGGTGGGTCTTATTCGCTTACGGTTACGAGGCCAGTCCATTCCATCTAATTCCTCAGATCGACGCCACCAGGAACCGACGGGACATAGTTGGGATTGATATTCTCCCACACCCCATGATTCCCGCTCGTCGCCCAGCCTCGCATGTACAGAAGCGTCAGCACCGGCTCGGTCTGGAATCGCTGGCTGCCTGTCACTCGTCCGACCACGGTCACCCGCCCCCAGTCGCGATAATTGGGCGGAAGTTGCCGCTTCGTCACCGTCACCCAGTAGGAGCCGGCTTCGGGACCGTCTGGGTCGGCGGGACGGTGAGGCTTATAGTCCTGGTCCAGCGGGCGGTTCTTCAGACACAATAAAAGGTACTCTTCGCTCTCTTCCTCTGCTGTGATCGTTCCCCCTAAAATCACCACCTTCCCGACGTACGACTCCGGCTGCGTGCTCAGCATGGAGAGCGTGACGCCGGGCTCGGCAACCCAGGTATATCGCCGCGGCACAGCGGCACATCCGCCAATCGCGACTGTGAGGCTGGCTCCCAAGACCACACAAGCAGTCCATCGCTGTAGCCGGGTGTAAGGGGTCATAGAAAGATGTCCTCGGTTGTGGTGAGGGAAAGAAAACGGGCACATTCTACGTGTTCGAGGGCACGCGGTCTATGGCTCTGTGAGGGGAGGGCAGTGACGATGAATGTGGAATGGTTCGGCAAGCGGCGAGGCGTGCTCCACGTATGAAGAAAGCACCGGCCCGCCACGCGCCGTTCACCTGTTCCGCATCCGCCACTCCTACGGTGACACGGGCTGCGGATCAGCCCACAAACCTTTCCGCACTTCTCGTGCTTCCTTCTCCAATCCTTCAAGTTCCGTATCTCCCGGCGCATACTTCCTGTACCACCAACACCATCTGCCCTTGACCAACGTGTGATTGACGTTGGTCTTGTCGGGCAGGATCCCCTCAGCAAGGGTAGCCCGTTCTGTCGTGACGTGGGTCTGGACAGTGACGTCCTTGCCGAAGGCTAGCTCAGAGGTGGCATGTTTGTGAGTCGATTCAAATGCGGTTCATGACCCATTGCTTTGCAACCTCAAGCTCCTCCGCAGAAAAATGCTTAATCTTGGCTGACACAAAGTGTGATGCTAGATGCTCTGCGACATTTCCCATGGCCGAGTTGGTTACAAGGCCAATCTTCTTGATGTGCTTGTGATGATCTCGCACGAAGCGGATGTGAGCCACCATTGCTCCGAGACTTTCCCATCCAGGAAAGGTGGGAGCCTCGATGATAAGACCGGCGAGACCTCCGGTTTCTTCAATGTAGGGGTCAACCGCTTTCGCGAGTTGCACAAAGTCGCTTTGCTCCAACGAGGACTGTGGTCGCACATAGAGAATGGAGTTCGCGGTGTCGAGAGTGTGTTCAATCATGGATGCCCCCTCCGTATCCCGTATTCATGTCGGCCCAACGTCGTCTTCGGTTTGGAAAGGCGGCCGGCCTGCGCGAAGGCAGGAGGCAGCGATGTACCGGCCATAGCTACGAGTGCGAGAAACTGTTTTCGTCCCCTCACACCTTCGCCGGCCTCTCGACAGTTCACACAACCGGCTGAACGATGCATCCCGCCCTGACAGAAACAGAGAAGACCCTGCTTTTACTGCATCAACTTGTCTGCCGCATTGCGCAGGTTGGCGGATTTCGGATTGCTGACAGAGTGCTTGACGATAATGTCCGTCGGCCTCACGGTCTTGCCGTAATAGTCAGCATTGGATTCATCCGACACCGCGATCATGGAGCCGTCGACTGAAATTCCGACAAATGCCCCCTTCTTTCTGGCATAGCCGATGAGGTCCCCCGTAATCCCTTTGGCAGACGCACCTCCGCCTTCCGGTCCAGCCGCCACGCTGGCGTCAGCCCCGAGTTTGAAATCGCTGCGATAGAACTCTTCCAGCCCCTTCTGGCTCCGCACCACAAAGACCAGTTCCGATACGTCGCCTCCGATTTGCAGGCCGAAGCTGGCAGAGCCGATGGTGTAGAAGGCGGGCTCGGACCACTTCTTAGTTTTTTCGTCGCGGACGATCAGCACACCGCTACCTCCTGCCCCGCCAAACACAAACGCGCCTCGCAAGAATTGCGGCACGATGAACAAGGCTTTGGCCTCGACCTTGTAGTCGCGGATTGGACCACCCACGGCGTGATCAGAAGCAAAGGCGTCCAAGGTCATCTTCGCTTTTTCCACCAGTTGCTGCTGTTCCACGGCCGCGGCCAAGACGGGCGTGGCGCTGGCCGCGACCATTGTTCCGAACAGAACCGCGGCCATCAGGGGCAGGCGCGTCGTCATGAACTGGGGGTTCGAAAATAAGTGACTCATGGATTCCTCCTTATGATTGAACGATTGTCCTTCACCCTGCCCTCGACCTACGGGCAAAAGATGACATGCGCGCACTCACTGGCAATCTAATGCAAATAGAGTAGCAGCTTGCGGCGTCAAAAAGAACCGAAGAAGTATCGTAGTATCGTAATGTTACGTAGAGGGCATAGGCACGTTGAGCAGAGGAGCCCAGAGGGCTGTGGCCTGATAGGGCAGGTCGCTTTAGGGGCTTGTGGCTAAATGTATCAGGGCAGTTTCTTGACCATTTGTGCTCTAGAGCGCGCCGCCAAGTTGCAATGCTATCCGAAATGTCGTCCCGCCAAAAAATGAAGATCGGTCAGAGCTTAGAAGACGAAGCTGGAGCAGGATCAGATTCTTCAGCGCCAAACAGGGGAGCGCTACGATTTGAAGTGTTGCCTTCTGTCTCAGTTTCCAACGATACTAGATCGGACAAGTCGAGTGATTGCCCACGCTGTGCTTTTCGATAGACCGACGGCGGGATGGGGGCTTGGTCGACCCACAAGTCTTTCTTCGATTCTCGCGCTTCGTTCTCTCGCCCTTCCAAAACCGTATCTCCCTGCGCATATTTCCGATATCACCAGCACCAGCCGTCCTTGACTAGCGTGTGATTGACGTTGGTGCCATCGGACAGGGGCACATCTGCAATCGTGCGTCCGTATTTCTCGAGGCCGTGAGTCTGGAGGGTTACGTCTTTGCCGAAGGCGAGGTCAGAGACAGCGTGATTGGCTTTCAGGACATAGGCAGCGGACCGAGACCACGCTGGCGTCAGTTCGAGGTGAGGAGCCGTTCCGATCCGCGCACACTCTGGGCGATGGACGGGTCGCATCGCGGCGGCTCAGCAATTATCCCTGCCGGCACGAAGACACGCCTCGTGGTCGGCTCGGCGAATGTTGCGGAACACCTCGTCTTCTTCCTTGTCCACGCGCTTCCGCTGACCCGCGAGCCACAGCGCGCGTTGCGCGGAGTTGTGGAAGGTGACGCCAGAGGGATCGCCCCCGTAGAGACTGGCCCCGAATCGCAGTCTGCCCGCCACATCCATGACGATACTGCGCTCGCCATCGTCGCGGAACCCGATGTTGTTGGTAGCATCGCGCAGCCATGTCGCCCAGTGGTCAGCGTTCGGATCGCCTTGCGCCGCGGCCTTCTGGTACCACGCGATAGCCTGTTGGCGGTCCTGTGGCACGCCGATGCCGAACTGATACGCGCGGCCGAGGGCAAACTGCCCTTTGAGCCAGCCCTGTGAGGCGCTGGCCTGGTAGAGTTTCGCCGCGAGATCCCAATTCTCGTCGACGCCTTCTCCTGCTTCGTAGTACATGCCCATCTGGCTCTGCGATTCCGGCTCACCCTGAGCCGCGGCCCGGCTGTACCAGGCGAACGCGGTTTTTGCGCTGCGCGGCACCCCGTCGCCCTGGTCATACATCAATGCGAGCCGGAGCTGCGCCACAGCGTTTCCCGCGTCGGCGGCCTTTCTGACAATCTGCGCCGCGCCCGCGTGGTCGCCCGCCCGAAACCGTTCGCCCGCCTGATCGAAGAGGCCGGCGCCGGGCAGTTGCTTGCAGTATTGTTGCGTCCCCGGGCCCTTCATCATTCTGTCTGCTCCGCGCGTGATCCCGAGGCATTGCTGCAAGAGCCCAGACGCCATAACCGCCTTCGTGACCGGAGGCGCCGACATGGAGCCGCTCGAAGTGTGGGTCACAGACGAGGTGTTCGATGTGGCGGACGGCTGAGAGTGGCCGGGCGGTGCGGTGGCAGTCTCCCTCTGGCTCCTTGCCGCAATGTGTGAGGGACAGGACCGTTATGCATACGGTCAATCCGACCGCCAGGCGCTTCATCGCAATCCCGCCACAATCGCGGCGAGTTTCCACATGTTGGAAACCGTCGCTTCTTCGATGGACATGGTGTGCGTGTGGGGCAGTCGGTGCTAATTCGGAGCGCGACGCGATGGTCATTACTGCCGGTCCCAGTACTGGATTTGCTTTCCTGCCGGTGCGCCGGGGTTCGAGTCCGAATAATCGGTCTCGACCTTGATGACCTTCCCGTTAGTGGACAGCTCTGCCTTCGAAACACCGATCTCCTTTCCTTTGGACTTGATGACGTTGACCGTGTGATGACTATCGATCTTTGTGATCCCCATCGTTTGGCCGGAAGGCTTGCCGTCGATCAAGACAGGAACGTCCTTGCCGTCGAGTGGCGTCATGATGTACGTGTCGCTGGCCCCCGCAGCACCTGGGCCGACAACCTTGTAGGTGATTTTCCATCCGGTACTCACTTCCTCCAATTGCATGGTGAGCTGACCTCCCGGCTCGGCTTCGCGGAGGACCCACGTGCCGTTCCACTGACTGTCAGCCCATGCCATGGAGCTCAGGCTAAGTAGACAAACGACGAATGCCATAGCGTCTCATGGAAACCCCTCCTTCTCGCGACGATCACTTGCAGCGCATTGCACGGGGAAGCGACGGTAGGGACGAATCGTGAAGGGCATGGGGAGAGCCTCACAGGGAAGCCGATTCTAGGACGGGCGCGTCAGAATCGCAATGGCGGGGAAATACGTGTATAACGACACCCCAACTTGCGAGCATCACGTCGAGGGAAGCCTATAGGACTTTGGTGGTGGGTCAACCAGGGCACCGCAAGCATGGCAGCGGTAGTTGCCGGTGTAGTCACCGTCCTCAGTCGATTCCATATCTACGGCGGCGTGTGGACATCTATAGGAATGCTTTTCATGTTTCCACTTTTCTTGAAGCTCTGCGGCTTGGCTCGGTGTCATGACGATGCCTCAAGGTGTAGGTCCTGCCTCCCACTTTAATGTGGACAGATGCTTCGCATTCTCTACCTAACGAGTCACCTTGACAACAACGGCTAGGCCGTTGGGAGGTGTCAAGGCATGGAACCAGGTGAGCGGGGGGGCCAGTAAGGGAGTAATTATTTATATTCTTAGGGAATTAATATCTCAATAAAGGTAAGAGTACGGCTACCTCGGTCACCTTTTCGGGGGTTCATCGCTCCTTATGTGTCGCCCTGACAGGATGCCGACCAGGAGTGAAAGAATGCTTTCCGCCTCCGCCAAACGGCGGGGACTGTAAAACCGACCAGTAATATTGTAATACACCCTTGAAGCGCCGGATGATGTCGAACGAAGCCGATAGCAGCTTTATGCTAGTACAGCCGTACCGAGTCGGAGTACGCTGGCCAGAGGTGCGGCTCTCAGTCACACGTATCCGTTCTCACGGTACCATTCCGCGGTCCTGCCCAAGCCCTCTTTGATTCCAACCCTGGGTTGATAGCCCAATTCCTGCCTGGCTTTGTCGATAGAGAATGCACGCACTTGTCGGAACCAATCCACGCGACGCCGGAACAGAGGCGGTGTGATGCGCAGAGGTTTGCATATCATTTCGCACGCGAAGGCCGCAAGCCACAGTGGCCGGAACGGCAAATGAATTACCCTGACAGCCCTGCCCAGGGCCTCGGCAACGTAATGGACCAACTGCTCGATCGTGTAATAATGTTCGTCCGCAATGATATAGGTTTCCCCGCGGATGCCATCCTTTTCCGCTGCCAATTCGAACGCATCCACCAGATTGTCGATGTATACAGGATGATAGAAAGTTTCGCCGTTGCCGAACATCAGGAAGCGCCCTTGCTTCACCAATCTGAAGAGAATCAGGAACCGTCCCGGATCGCCTGGCCCGTATATGGCAGTCGGCCGAAGCGTAACAGCATCAAGTCCCTTCTGTAGATACTCCTGCACAACCTTTTCTCCCTCATACTTGGTGTACTGGTAATAATCTTCCGGCGCGATCGGCGACTGTTCGTTACCCGGTGGGTTCTTGATATCCCCGTGGACACCCTGTGTACTGCAATACACGAACTTCCGTACCTTATATCGGACGGATGCATCAAGGAGGCTTCGTGTGCCCATGACATTGACATCCCAGTAGTAACGGTCTGGCACGTTTAATTGCCGAAAGGCGGCTGCCAAGTAGTAGACCACCTCGCATCCTTGAACTGCCTTTTCGACTACAGCTGTATCGGTGACACCTCCAAGCTCGACGACAGCCCCTCGAGTTTTGAGCTCGTCATAAAAGATTCCCTTTTGGTAGTCGAGCGCGATCACCTCATGACCACGGTCTAACAGGCGCTTCACGAGGTGACTTCCCGTGAAACCTGTTCCGCCAGTGACAAGAACCTTCATGGTTTTCCCTCCGTGTTCATGCGATCTCATTCAGGAATGCGTCTGGAATTTGTCGCCAGCCGTCCAGAAAGAGTCATATGCGATCCGTTAACTGGATGATCGGTCTTGAAACATCCCGTGCCTGCGAGGGCGTGCAACAGTATGGCGCCTCAACTCTAAAGGAGGGATTCCAGTTCAGCACATGCTTGTGAGCGGAAATCCAGGAAATCTATTGGAATTTGTCTGCCAACTCTCTGGCATATTCTTATGAATTTCCACGTCGGAGAAGCACTTGCTTGTCTTTGCACCGGCCGCCCGAGCCCATCGCGCCATTCGCTCAATCCCTGCTTCTAGGCCGACCTTTGCACTATAGCCAAAGACGTCGCGGATTCGTTCGTGTGAGGAAAAGGCGTGCACCACCTCATTGCGCGGCGTTAGGTGTGTTAGGTCAACTGGCAGTCCATCGCCTTGGCCACATACTTGGCCAGGGCCTTCACTGTGTACGGCGTATCAGCCCCAACATTGAACACTTGGTTCAGTGCGCGCGGAACGTGCGGAGCTTCCGCGATGATCGGAGCCACATCGGAGATATAGGAGAACGCTCGGGTCTGTTCGCCATCCCCAAAGATGGTCATGGGCTCATTTTGCATCAGTTGGTTCATGAAGATTCCGGCGACGTTTCGATAACGGTCGCCTATGTTTTGGCGCTCTCCGTACACGTTGTGTGGTCGGAAGATGACGAACTTGAGACCAAACATTTCGTGACTGGCTCGCAATTCCATTTCAACTGATAGCTTCGCAATGCCATAGGAATCTTCGGGCATTGGGGTCATACTCTCGTCCATCGGAACCTGGTTTTTACCATAGACCGCGATCGAAGAAGTGAAGACGAAGCACTTCACATTGAAGTTGACGCAGGCGTTAATGAGGTTCACGCTGCCGATCAAATTATTTTCGTAGTTGAACCGTTTGATGAAGTGACTCAGCCCTTCAGCCGCGTAAGCAGCGAGGTGATACACGTGTTCAAACCGGTATTGTTGGAATAATACGTTGACCAGTCCCACATTGGTCACGCTGCCTTCTACAAAGATAGCTTCCTTGGGCACGTTCTCAATAAACCCGCCGCTCAAATCATCGAGGACGACAACGCGATTGCCAAGGGCGATGAGCGCGTCAGCCACGTGAGAGCCCATAAACCCCGCTCCGCCGGTCACTAGCACCGTACTCATGGTGGGGTTTTGTTGTTCAAAATATTGCGCCATGTGAATCACCTCTGTTTCTATTACCGCCAGATTGAGTTCATCTGAAGTGATGATCTACGCTGGTTACTACGGTCCTACTGTCTCCCAATCCTCGGACTCAACGCTCACACATAATCGAGAACTTAGTCTACTGGGGATGCTGTAGCGACACCGGCAGTAGTGAGCCATGTGCGTTGTTCTCCTGCTTGCGAATGAGGGAGAGAAACGCCACTCGCTCCGTTGGGGCCTCGAACGGCTGGTACAGCTTCGTCACGCCGGAGAGCGCGTTAGCTCGCAGCATATCCTGTGGGCTGAAGGTAGAGAAGGAAGCACAAAAGGCCAAGAAAGGCTTGGGGATCGATCCGTAGCCGCAACCGGTACCTTTCAAGGGAGCCTCACCGAGTCTCCGTGTCCTGTGGTAGGGCCATGGGCGTTTCGGTCGCTTGGATCAGTTCACGCAGCTGCTGCTCGTGGTTCGGTTCCATGCGAGTAAACTCCAAGCCAAATTCCTGACCGTGTGACCAACGGGCTACGGCAAGCGCCACTTGGAGGGGAGTCATATACCGGGTCACATCAATGCGCACCCCGACAGACTCACCATTACTGACCGTGATGTTAGTGCGAGCACGGCAGCCAGCGGAGGAGAGGTCAAAAATGAGGCCGTAGCCCTTGATCCCATCCCCTGAAATCGATGCTGCGTAGTTAACATGGTGACGAGTATGTTTGCGTTGTTCCATGGAGAGAGCTTCCTCGCGTGAAATCTCAGACATCGGAGCACGTGCTTGTCACACTCAACAATTGCTGACCGAGTTATGCCTATCAAGCTTCCGCTTGGCTGCCCCTCATTCTTTCCCTGACCTGCGTGAAACACCCGGGCAGTAGGTGTGAGTAAGAAGGCAATCGGACGGATTGATGCCATGCGTCGTTTCGATATGTCCGTTGCGTGACCCAGCGCGCATCATCAAAAGACAGGTCCCGTGTCGTCTCGTAACAGTCCGCACATACAACAGACGGGCAGCAGGGCCGTCTCTCTCCTGGAATAGGAGGGGGCTTCATGCGTTATCTGAGCGAATAGTGTTTCAACAGCCATACTCTACCTCCATGGTCTACTCCGCTACTTATTCCCATCTTGTTCGACAAGGGCCTTCGCCGCTTCCTAGGTGAAAGGGCCCGCATAGACGGCGTGGAATTCAGTAGAAACTAGAACAGGAAGAACACAGAGGGGGGATCAGTCTGCGATGGGCTTGACATGTAATGCTGATGCCTGTAGTCGGACATAGTAAGAATCATACATAGTCTTTTGCCCTCACCGTGTCAAGGAAGAATTCCCCGAGTTGTTCGGGTCTCCCATAATATGGTCTCGGTTTCGTAACCCCACCGAGTGGCGGATATGGGAATACCCCTCGCCTCTGGGCCCAGCCTCGGCAGCACCTGAGCTGGCCGCACCATTGCCGATGTGTTCCTGCCCGATGGCACCAATGTCAATCACACGCTGGTCAAAGACGGCTGGTGCTGGTGGTATCGGAAGTATGCGCCGGGGGATACGGTGCTGGAAGGGTTGGAGAAGGAAGCACGAGAGGGGCGGAAAGGCTTGTGGGCCGATCCGCAGCCGGTGCCGCCATGGGAGTGGCGGAAGAGAAGATAGCGTCACTCGCGTATGGTCGATCTTTTTGCTTGCGCAAGAGCCATCATGATCGGCCCCCCTTAACAACCTGCTCCAAGTTCTATGTTAGTCTGAGACGTTCATAATCCGTCTGATTTATGCGACAGGTGTCCTTGGGAGTTCAAATCGCAAGGTTCGCAAAGGGTACAGATCGGGGACCTGGATAAAACTATCCGCCTCCAATGCCAGAGCCGCAATTGATCAAGGTCGGCCACAACGCTCCTCTCCCTGTCCTGCCTCCCCCTGTAACGCATGCTAGAACCTATACTAGGCCAGAGTTGGCAAGACCAACATCGGGAATAGTAGAACAACATTGGGCGGATCAGTTTTTGGGCCTGGTTTCTTCATTGTCGAGGGAATGTAAGCTCTCCATATTGCCGCTTCAGTCGATTCGGACTATGCTGACAACCGCGAGGCTGGTCCGACGCAGAACAAGGAGGTTACATTATGAGATGGACGGTCAGCCTGACGGTGGTGCCGGTGATGGTATTGTCCTCGTTCACGATGATGGCGCGCGCCGCAGACCTGCCAGGCATTGCCCCGAATACGGTCACGGATTACATCCATGCCGTCATTGAAGCCGACCGCACCTTCTACACTATTCATGTCGTCGAGCGCATGCAGAAGCAGGGCGGAGCCCCAGCAGCGGAGAATTGGCGCACGAAGAAGAAGACCTTGCCGTTACCAGTTCAGTTCCTCGAAGAAGCGAGCGACCTGGCCTCGAAAACTGGAACGAAGGTCCGCTACCGGTTGATCAGTCTGTGGCCGATCAATCCGCAGAATGGCCCGGACGATGAGTCAGAAAAGAAGGGGCTAGACGCTGTGCGTGAACATCCAGAACAATCTGCCACCAGTACAGTGAAGGTCGACAATCAGACCTATTTTCAAGCCATTTACGCCGATCGCGCCGTCAGCCAAGCCTGTGTTGACTGTCACAATACCCATCCGCGCAGCCCTAAGAAGGACTTTAAGCTTGGTGACGTCATGGGCGGTCTGGTGATCGAAATTCCGATGGGGAAATAGCAGGGACATTTCAATATGCTGTGAACCTGGTGCCTTTTAGTCACCTTCGACACAACTCTCTTTTACGATACGGCGGAGGATCGTGAAGGAGCAGAGTCGTTCGATGAAATGGTAAATCTTGCGCGGAGAGGGAAAGGTCAATTGTTGTGCCCACCTAAGATTTGGACAGACTTTAGGTGACAGGAAGGCGATGTCATGTCCTCTTTGAACAGGTTCAGGTCCTAAACCGAGGTCCTCGGTAACTCAAACCGGATGGTTCGCAAAGCATACAGCTCGGGGACCCGCTGCTATGAAGCGGGCTGCTTCTTCTAAGAAAAACGATGAAGTTATGGCCAAGCCCGAAAAGAAGAAGACCGATGCGAGACCGGGAGAGAAGAGCGATGAGCAATCGTTCGAACAGCGGCACAACTGCCTCATTTGCGGGAAGCTAGGGTCTGACACGATCTGTGAGCACTGCAAGATCGTTGTGCAGGCGGAAGCGCTCTCCGAAAAGCGAAAGACGGAAAAAGGAGGCGGCGGGCCTGCCCGGTAGGTCGGTACGCGTCATGCCAGAAGGGGTGGCCCGCCCCCGCCAACCGATCCAACTCTTTTAGTCCAAGTTGACTACCAGTAGCCTTGACTCCTCCCAACAGTCAGCCTAGCCTTTTGACTGCCATTCGAGGAACTGTATGTCTTCAACTCCTCAGGTCAACACACCTGCTCCGAAAGGGGTAGACATCCCCTGGAGCACGGAGCCGCCCACGCAACCTGGAACCTATTGGTTCAAGCGTGAGCCCACCTCGAGAGCAGTGATGATGGACGTTCGTGAGACGGACGGCGCGTTGACAGTGACAATACAGTGGTCCAAGCCGGACCAACCGGTGGCGACCCTGAAAGGTCAATGGAGGGGCCCGATGCCGCCATCATCGGGGCCAGGAAGCCAGTAGACACTCGCCCTAAAACTCGTATCTGAGTTACGAGTGGTGGCCAGCAATTTTACAAGGAGCAAAATGACAATTCAGGGTACACCCGCCGGTGGATTTAAAACCATCGGTCAAATCGATGGGACAAATGTATTGCGTTTCTCTGCCAAGCAAAATGGAGCAACCATAGCAGTCGACCTGCTGTCAGCTCATACATCTGGCGCGCCCGTCGTCGATGCCGAAGGTAAGTTCATTGGATTCGTGAGTGAGGTCGATCTACTTGGAGCGATCGAATCCGGAAAAGATTTGAGCAAGGTGACCGCCGACCAACTCATGAACAAGGATCATTTTGTCGCCGACGAATCGACGACTATTGCCGACGCGATCCGGCTTATGAAGGAAGCACTTGTTCGAACATCCCAGTCGTCAAGCAAGGCAAAGTGGCCTATTCGGTCACGCGCCATGATCTTCTGAGGGCCCGCATAGGGCTGGGACCAGACATTGAATCATAGCGACGATGATGAATAGGATTTAGACCATCGAGCGGCAAGGCTTCTTCAAAGGCCGGGTTGTTCCAGTACCATGCGTCATCCGACGGTATTGGAACTCGTGCTGCATGACCTCGCGGAGACTTCGGGCGGCGGCAGGCCGAGGCGCGCTATCGTGCGCGTCCAGCGTACACATAACAGTGATGTAGACTCCGCGGGCCGCATGACGTTTTTCGGATGGGGAAGACCCATGCAGACGCCTCAGTCTAGGTCCACAGATCCGCCACAACAGCAAAAACCGTTCTGACTGTTTCAGACCGGTGAGAAAAAGCAAGTGCTGTTTGCGAGCAGCTGCTCTATGTTTCTTTCGAACCAGGATGTCCCAAAATACTTGTCTTTTTCCTCTTGCGCGGTCTTGCGCCATTTTTAGTGCCCTCCTACAATACGCCTCCCTGTGAGGCCCCCATGTCGCTTCGATTTCCCATCGCCCTCGTGCTCTCGCTCGTCTGTCTCGCCACGCCCGTCTGGGCCGGCATTGATGCGGGCAAGGAGGCCTTTGACCGTGGCGACTACGCGACAGCCTTGCGTGAGTGGCGCCCGATGGCGGAGCGAGGAGATGTCCGCGCTCAAGCCATCCTTGGGGGACTATATCACGACGGAAAGGGCGTCTCCCAGGACTACGTTCAAGCGCGGGAGTGGTACGAGAAAGCTGCCGCCCAGGGGGAGTCGGCAGCGCAGTACGGTCTCGGTTCGCTGTATGCCAACGGAAAGGGTGTTCCCCGGGACTATGCTCATGCGCGGCAGTGGTTCCTGAAAGCCGCTGTCCAGGGGTTCGCAGACGCCGAACGGTATCTGGGAGATTCTATCTCCATGGACTTGGGGTTGAATACGATTCCCGTCAGGCCTTGTACTGGTTCCGTCGGGCCGTCGATCACGGGAGCGTCATGGCCCTCGGAAGGCTTGGCATGATGTATCACTTTGGGACAGGCGTCCCGCGAGACTCTGTCGAGGCGCACAAATGGTACAACCTTGCCGCAGCGAATGGAGACAGGAAGGGAGCCGCAGCTCGTGATGCGCTCGCGAAAGAGATGACTCCCGCGCAGATTGCCGAGGCGCAAAAGCTGGCGCGGGACTGGAAGCCAAATTCGAAATGAGCAACGACCGCGCCAAACGCGACATCATATCCATCGAAGAAGCGACTGTCTCCAACATGTGTCAGATCGCTGCCACAGTGGAAGTATTGGAGCGGAAAGGCCTGCTGCCGAATGGGAAGTGAGCCTTCATAGACAGATGTGTGCGCGGGAGAGTTGAAATTGTGAACTGGACCATTCAGAAACCCAGCCGCGACGGCTGGTACTGGATCCGGAACGCGGCGAGCGAAGGCTGGGAGACGATGGTAGAACCGCAAGTCGTGCACGTCTATGGATTTGCTGATGGCCAGCCGACTGTCACGCTACCGTCAGAGGAAATGTGTTCTGATCTGTCAGACATCGATGCTGAGTGGGCCGGGCCGTTGGAGGTGCCCGCATGAGATGGAATTCCCCGCGTCGACTCCTGCACCACTCCGCCTAATCAAATATAGAAGACCAGCTCGTTGCCGAGCTACCCCTCGCCCTCTGCCTCCTTCCTTTGTTTGATCTGGTCTACCAGCGCCTGAACCGTCAACGGCGCATTCCCCTCCGCACGATTGTTGACCAGCACATACGCATGGCGGCCGGCGCTGACGGCCTGTCGCACCAATGACACCGTGTCCTGTCGCATCTCCGGGAGTTCCCCCACGATTTTGGTATAGGGTTCGGCGCGTTTCTTGGCGGCTGCATAGGACATCTTCAACGGGGTGAGGAGACGCAGCACCGAGACCGGGGATGTAAACACCCCCTGCATCTGCTTGTGCTGTTCCGCGAGGGGCGGCATGGAGGACCAGTGATTGTACACATGCGCCACGCCGTGCCCGGAGAGTACCTGAAGATAGCTCATCCCGAGAAGGCCAGGGTTTCGCACCTCGACCGCAAAATGAAACTCACGGGGGAGGCGCAGGAAAAACTGATCGAGCCGTGAACAGAACTCATCGGTAGACATCCCGTGCCGTTGGAACTCGAACAGGAATGGGCCGGTGTGTGGGCCGAAGTTGGCTTCGCGATACGGTGCCAGCACGAGGTCATTGAACAGCTTCGCATCCAGGAATCGCGGATTGGGCTGACCGGCCTTCGTCCCGTACCGCGCCTGTTTGGCAAAGGTCGGGATCGTAATCTCCTCCCACACCTTGAAACACATTTTAAAATCTTCGGGAATCTGGGTCAGATAGCGCCGGAGCTGATTGGCCGTTGGAGGGCGATAGAACGTGGAGTCATTGCCGACAGTCCTGAAGAGCGGCTCGCCCTTGTACTGATACTGGCAATACTCACCGAGACATTCCCGCGCAAACGTGCTCTTCGCGTACTGCCGCTGGTAGACCTGCCCTTGCCACCCTTCGTAGGTCCAGGTGGAGGTCCCGAATCGAATTAGCGGAGAGAGCGAGAGGGCCATAGCCACGAAGTGTACCGTCTTCACTGCGGGTATCCTCAATGAGGAGCGAGGTGAGCTGAAATACAACCATTTCCCCACGTCGCCCCTTGCGCTTTCCGTTCCACCCTCCTAGAATACGCCACCCTGCGAGGCTCTCATGCCCTTCTCGATTCGTCCCTACCGTCGCTTTCTGCCCCTGGGCTACTGTTGGGTTTTCTTGTCACTGATAACACTTCTGTTGCTGAGTAACGGACCAGCGTATGCGGAGTGGGTGGAGCTTGGTGGCATAGTCGAAAAAGGACTGACCGTATACACTAATGCGGATTCAGACACCATTCACCGCAGTGAGGAGATGGTGACGTTGTGGGTATTGATGGACTTCAAGACAACACAAATTCAGCCGAGCCCCCGCATATGTCGGTAAAGTCTCAACGTGAAATCAACTGCACCAAAAAGCGTATTCGGTTGCTTGCGATAACGGGATTCTCTGGCAATATGGGAAGCGGTAAGGAGGTGTATAGCTACTCAGACCCGAACCATCTGGGAATCCTGATTGAACCAGGCAGCGTTACTCAAAGTCTGTTGAAAGTTGCTTGCGGCAAGCAGTGATCGCGCAGTATATGGCGACCCACGCCCCAAACGCGACAGCCTGTCCATTGAAGAAGCCACGATCTCCAACATGTGGGGGAAATTGCCGCGATTGTGAAGGGCTAGAGCGGTTGGGCGGACTCATTGCGATGGGGCAGCGGGTGGCGAAGGGGACGACACACTAGGGAGTTGAAATGACTGATTCGCAAAAACTAGTGGGCGCTCTGATTTATCCATCATTTCTCGGCTCAGCGATGGTCTGGTTCGCACAAGGGCTCTCAATAGAATTAGGGTTCAAGAATTGCCCCACAAACATTCCGCATGTTGAACTAATTCATCTAGGCTATGCCGCAGCGCTGATCATGTATCTGCCGGTTCCGTTTTTCATCCTTCAGAAAGAACTAAACAATTACTTCCCCTGTGTTTTCTTTATCGACTGTCTCGAAGTCGTCATTGTCTTTTCCGCTTTTTTCTTTCTCGGTCTGGTCTTTGAGTGTTCGAAACCCATTCTGTGGGTAGCTGTACCGACTGCGAATTGGGCGCGATGCCGCCCTTTGGCAACCTCTATGGGCTCCCGGTATACGTCGACGAATCGCTCACGGAGGACGAGGAGATCGTCTTCCAAGCCGGGACTCATTCGGAGGCGATCAGGATGCGCTACTGGGATTTTGCCTACTCGTGTTTCCGGTGATCGCGGAATTCCACCGATCACCTTCAGAAGTCTCGTGACGTAACAGAACCACGAAAAACAGGGGTTCCCCCTTTGGTCCCTCTTTAGAATTCGTGATAAGGAGAGATGGCGCATCGTGGAACGACGCACGACGCGGTCACGGTGAGACGAGTCTTCCAGTCGATGGTGTCGGTGTTAGACGTGAGGCGTTCTTGGAGAGCCTCGAACCTGAACAGCAGTGCGCCTGAATACAGTGATCGCAGAACTGCGCCCCGCAGCGGCACCGAAGATGGGGGCTTTCTTCCCAATCCCTCTCTCCGCATCCCATACAGTGATGCGATTCAACGGCCTTGTGGGTGTGCATGTTCCGAACATAGCGGAATGGGGGAAAATAGCAACAGAATTGTGTGGTGAGGAGCGCCTCGAAACCAGAACACGGACGGGCGGGCACGGGGCCTGAGGTGGTGGGGTCCCCGTCTGGCCTACCTTCCATCGCTCCCACGGTGACTCCGGGCCTAATGAGGGCAAAGGCCCATCAGCGATAACTCCCACTCTGTTCGAGCGCCTCATCCGCACAGCAGGCAGTGCAAGTCGCTCTGCTATCCCTCGTCGAGGGGGTCAAAGCTCACTCCAAATTCGAATCCTTTGACCCACCGCACTCCAACCTTCTCGATGAAAAACGGCTCGGGGTGCGTGGGGTGAGAATCCGATGCTCAGGTCTCGCCAGGAGTCACCGGATAGTTTCCGAGAATGCGGCATCCAACCCTGGAGAGCTCTCGGATGGCCCCTTGGCCGGCAAAGTCCTTCCCCATATAGAGCATTGGTGTCCGGATAGGGAATCGTGAATACGTCCTAACGCAAACCCTTCATGCGACTGTTTCACTGGGACACCTCCTTCTCGGCCAAGGATGCGGACTCTCTCTGTATAGACAAAGGATAGTGGAGGAGAGACGGCCTAGCATTCCCCGTTTGCTGTCCCCCGAAAGAGGGGCTGGATCGAGATCCGCAAACCGAAAATGCCTGCAAGCAAATCACACTCTCATCGTTTCTGCTGGTGTTAATACAGTGTTAATGGAATGCGCTAAAAAGGCTAGATCGAGGCGAAGAGAGACAAAGAGGAACAAAGAGGCAAGAGGCTGGACTCCGCATAAACAAAGAGGATTGCCGCTCCCATCAAGGACATCAGCAATCCCCCGTACTGTGATCCCAAAGCAGGAGCATCCTGGTTTGTGGTTTCTTGTGGCGTTAGGTTGTCTGAGGTTGGGTTATCTGGAATTCGTAAACCGCAGGTCAGGGTTGTAGCCTCGTTCAACATCCGTGGCACTGGTGCCAACTTGGTGCCAAAACACCCTGACCCACCAGGACCCATGATGATCTGTGTCATCACGAATCCTTCCCCTTTTGCTGATGATTGTTCTTGCTGAGTGTCCTGAGGCAGGTCTTCGACGGGACTCTTAATCACCGGGCCGTAGGTTCGACCCCAACGTCCGTGTCGAAAGAGGACGCTGCAACGGCAATGACAAGACTGCGTTGGCCGGTTATCTTTGCCTTGACTACAGGTGTCCTCCTCGCTCTTACAGAGCTCTCAGCCGACGTGTGCAGCAGAACTGGACCCAGAAACGGCACTGGCGCAGAAGACCGAAAATCCCATCTCTGACCTGATGAGGATTCCTTTTCAGAACAACACGAATTTCGGAATCGAGCCAAACCACCGCACGAATAATGAGCTCAAAATTCAGCCCCTCATCCCCTTCACACTCAACCGTGAATGGAATCTCATTACCCGCACGCTTTTGCCGGTCATTAAGCAGCCGACTCCTTCCACCGCCAACGAGAATACCTGGGGGCTGGGTCTCTCAGTTCTCGGCATTCCTCTCCCCGGCCCGATCTGGTACGGTGTTCTGGGTGCGGGCCCCATCTTCCAGATTCCCACGACAACCGACGACGTCCTGGGGTCTGGGAAGTGGGGCGCAGGGCCGACGGCCAGCGCCTTCATCATCGAAGGCCCCTGGGGTGTGGGCCTGCTGGTGAACAACGTGTGGTCCTTCGCGGGCAGCCGCGATAGCCTAATGTGAGCAAGTTCCTCGCGCAATCTTTCTCAACTACAATTTTGACCAGGGTTGGTTTCTCACATCCTCGCCGATCATCACGTCGAACTGGGAAGGGAGTAGCGGCAACAAATGGACGGTGCCGCTGGGAGGTGGGGTCGGCAAGGTGTTTCAAATCGGGACGCTCTCCTTCAATGCGACCCTGCAGGGGTTCTCCATGTCGTTCGGCCGGATCCGGTGCGGACTGGACCTTGCGCGTCCAATTCACCTTGCTGCTCCCGAGGTCGACCTTGTAGTTGACCAGAAACCGGACAAGAAGACCAATTGCCTCTCGAGATACGAGTCCGTTCCTCAAGCTCTCGTGGGCCCAGTTTTCGGGTTCGGGTCACAAACCATTTCTAAATAGTAACCCTACGTGTTCCCGGCGTGTTCATTCTACGGCATAACACGCCCAAAATGGCCTCATTCCACCTGAATAGAACCCAATGGTCCAACCGGCGCACAGCCACTCTGGAAGAGGCGTTCCGCTATGCTGACAAGGGTTTGTGTGGAAGGACTGGAAGGCTTACAAAACCGCTGCTCTTACGAATAGACATAAAGAATGAAGCAGCCTTTGCTTTAGAAGGGAAGTAAGAACTCTCAAAATGATCTAGCCCCTCCCCGCCTGCTCAGATTTAACTCGCAACGATGTCAGGAGCCAAAAGACGACGAATGCCGCTAGGCACGATCCACAAACGTTCCTCTGCGCGAAGAAGTGAGCGCGTGGTCTTCCCACCTACACGGTTCTAGGCCTGTGCTAGCTACTCGCCTTTTCGGCTAGCGACGGTTGGGCACGCCAGCGGATGTCGTGTCAGGATAGCCCGGAAGGCTTCTGTACCCATCCGTCAATAATTTGACGCCCATACTCGAATCCCGCGAGGTGACACTCACCTGGACTGGCATAGCGGTGCGCCTCGTCGAGACACTCGATCGTCGAGCTCCCGTTTGGAGAGGTAATCATGCGCACCTTCCATTCTGTCCGAAGGTCTACCGGACGCGATCGGATATTACAACCTCGATACTGTTCATGCTGACTATGATCCCACATCGGTTCCTCCTTGCATCCAACGATTTACCACTCCATCATCCGAGAAGATGTGAGCGGCAGTCAAGAGCGCCCCGCTGGACTGATTCGGACCCCTTCTCATCGGAGTCAGTGCAAGACCGGGTCCTTCATCCATTCCTGGCGACCACAGCGTGAGCAGGTCAGACGCATCTCAAGTTGCTCATTGAAAAAGCGATGGGGTATGGGAGCGTCCGGCCTTTCAGGATCAAGGCCCATGGTCCCCCGACATGGGGGGGTTGCACGGGATGGTGTTCATGCGATCTCCTCGGGTGATAATAATAAATGCTAGCAAGGCGGTACCGGGTGCGGAAAACAATGACATGCTTGCGCAGGCTCCCGCAAGTGGAAGTCGCTTCTCAGAGACGGTTGCTGATGGCTCGGCTGGGGATGGTTGAGGTCGCGCGGCTCGTATCGAGGGGGTGTGTGCCGGTTCAGGGTGAGCAGGTCTTTCACCTGCTTGATGGCCAGGACTGGAACAAAATCTTTGATGTGTGCTCCTTGCTCAAGCTGTTGCACTACGGTGCTCAGCATCTGTTCGACTTGGCATATCGGATAAGAGAACTCTTCAGCGAGATCCTCACAATACCATCCCACTTCGCTAGCAGGCGCAGGAACGCCGCTCGCTCTTCCAGCAGATTTGTACTTGGTACATCCACAGTACGCTCTTGCTGCCGAAAAGACCCGACCTTCTACCGACTCAATCCGCAGCCTCATCGAAGCCTAACTGAAAACAGTAAACGTATCAAGTTTTGTTATTCCAATTCAGGGCAATAATAAGACCCCCTACACGGCCTACCAAACAATTCTTCAACGGCCTAAACCAGTGTCCTCCCATATGCCAGCGGAAAATTGTGCTACAAAATCTCCACAAAGGAATGATTAGAGTAGTAGCAATGGAATCAGTAGAAAGCCTGCAGTCTCATAATTGTCGCAACATCGAGCTGCCCGAATTCGGCATGATGCCATCACACCGCACTCTCTGCATCCCCATTTGCAGAGTGATACGGTACCGTTACGCCATATAAGGATTCAATTCGTCGCTGGGCTGGATCGCATATGAAACCCGTAAAGATTCACGCGCACGGCCGATGCGGTGACCGAGGAGGTCAATCGTCCAGGAATGAGGGGGCAAAAGTGTTCAGATGGGCGCGAATGAATCGCGTTCGGCACAGAAACGATACTCCATCTCACTCATGTCTTTATCATGCGCACATTGTTTTTCATCAGCAATTGCAATGAACTCTCAAACTGCATTATATGTCCATCTTCTGCGATGGTGTTCAAGTTAGAAGAACGGGAAACCCTGTGAGCGGCAACTAGTTGCTGGGAACAGTGGTAGAGGACTGCTCGGCGTGCACGCAATACCGCCTTGAGAATCCCTTACGGAACTGGTCCTGAATTTCATCTGGCCTAAGCGGTATGCTTGTCCCGATCAAGATGACACCCTTTGTAAGGCAAGTCAGAACCACACCAACAAATTGGCTAGAAAGGTATAAACCCTAGGTGTTCCCGGCGTGTTCATTCTACGGCACAATTCACCCTGAATAGAACCAAGTGGTCAAACGGATGAAAAGCCGCTCCAGAAAAAGGCATTCAGCTCTACTGACAAGGGTTTACGTGGCCGTATGGAAGGGCTTGTCTTACGTTGTGATGAGTTTTAAATAAATTCAGCGGGTTCCCTGAGACCAGATCGAATGGTATAGGCCTTGTAGGTAGTGGTCTGACTCACACGGGCACCGCGTTCATTTTCCCTTTGGCTTCTCCCGATATTTCTTCAGCAGATCGTGGAGCGCTTCTTCAATTAATTCATTGAAACGCCGCTCTTGACGAATGGCCAGGATGCGCACCTCCTTGGAGAGGGTGTCATCAACCCGCGGGCCTATCTGGCGTTTACTCTTCCCGTCGCCGTGTTCGGTCACATGCTAACGGTATCGAACGGTTGCACTGGTGTCAAGTAACAATCATTGACATCACACTGTGTACCATGGTAACAGTATAACAATGTTAAATTGAGTAATGAAGATGCACCGACTCAACATTCAGCATCGGGCCACGCTGAAAGCCAAGCTCAACGCCGAACGCAAACGCGGCACCACGGTCGGAGCTGATTCGGCATGTACTCGAGCACCGCTTCAGGACGAAGAAGGTAGCGTAACCTTACACGGAGGTCACCATGCCTAAGGAACGGCACTTGTGGCGGGTGTGTTATGCGCATGAAGACATCTGGGACTGCATCGGTTCCCGACACTCGAGTGGAGGCTGAGGCTGAATTGCGGAGGGTAAGACGCATTTTTCCCAATGCTTCCTGGTGCGAGTAACGTTCCGTTGCGTGAATCGGGTCCGCAGAACCTCGAGCCTGACGAGGGTCTAACGGAGTGCAGCTGGCGGAGTCTCTCACGACCAAGGTGAACGCAAGGAGGTGCCACTAGTGGCACCTGGTTATGTAACTCATTGATTTTCCATGACACGAAATGTCACTTTTTGCATCGTGTTTTTCCTATAATTAATTGATCTTGCTTATTTTGTAGAGGCACTGAAAAGGCTGGTGTCGACAGTTCAATTCTGTCCCTCGGCACCATCTTTCGACTACTTACGCGATTCCGAATTAGTTCTACAGAGGATGGTGGCACCTGGAAGGCTTTTTCGTGCTTTTTTGACACCAATTTCTTCCCGTAGTTTCTGCTCGGTCTAGGCAGCGAGCCGGGTTTCCGCATTACGTAACCACGAATCCCAATCGTGGATATACAAGTCACCAGTTCCGGAAAGTCGATCACATCCGCATTTTCGACAACCGGATGAGGTCGAGAGTCCAGGAAGGTTACCAGGTCACATCACGCCCGAGAATATCCTTCAGGAGCAATTCGCCAGGAACGGTTCGCTCGTTGGAATCATCAACAAATTCCCCGACCCCCGAACAAGGACGTGGGAGAAGGTCTGAACACAGCTTTCGCAGCCATGAGCAAGCTTCGCTTGAAGCCACCACTCATTGTGGAGGCCGAGACTGGTGTGCTCGTTAAGATCAGGCATGAAGCCCTTGCCTCGCCGGAGGAATCGGTAATGGAGTATCTAGATAAACACGATGAGATTGTGAATCGCATCGGCAGGCAGATCACTGGTATCACTTCCTAGAACTCAATGAAGAACGTGTTCTATCGATTGCGCGATCGCGGGCTTATCGAACCGGTCCCCGGAACGAATCGGTTTCGCCTCTGCATGGCGGATGCCGAAGGTACACTCAGCAGCTCGTACGGCGCCTAAAATCGTCCTAGAGCCGATGGTGCCACGGGGTAAACGGAAGCGGCGCGGCTCAGCGGGTGGCCATTAGAATACTCAATCAGCCTGAGAAGTGGAGATGATCCGAAAGCTGAAGCCAAAACTACGTAACTGAAGATAACTGAGTCCGGATCATTTAGGAACAAGGCAACTCTAATTCTATTTGGTTAATGGAATCGTGAAGCTGAACGTGCTTCCCTTTCCCACTTCCGATGTCACCCAAATACGTCCCTTATGGGCCTCCACGATCCACTTGGCAATAAAAAGGCCGAGACCCAGGCCACGACGGTCGTTCCTTTTAAGCTGCGAGAACCTTTCAAAAATCTGCCCTTTGCCTCTTCGGGAATCCCAGGCCCATTGTCGGTTACCGAAATTTCCACCTGAGTCTCCTGTTTCCGTGCAGAAAGCTCAATGGCGCCTCCATTGGGCGTGAACTTCAGTGAGTTTCCGATCAAGTTGGACAACACCTGAAGAATTCTGTCGTGATCGAGATCGGCGACTATCGGCTCAGGGACTGTATGAATGGTCATTGAAAATGACTTACTTGAGACGAGCGGGGCAAATAGGTCCACGCATTCTTGTAACAAAGCGCGAACGTCGACCTTTTCCGGCTTAAGTTTGAGCTTGGCATGTGCCATTCGCTCCACATCAAGGAGATCGCTGATCATCCGGTCCATGCCTGCGGCGGCCTGCTCGATTAATCCAAGGTTTTCGAGCACACTGCCTGAGTCCACCGCATCTTTAGAAAGACCTCTGCGCATTAAACGAGCGCCGATCGCAATCGCGACGATGGAATTTTTCAAGTCGTGACTGACAATCGCCAGAAATTGATCCCGCGTAATCAACTCTAAGTCGACATGGACTCGTTCCTCGAGCAGATTGCTGTCCGTTTTTTTCCGCTCATTTTCAAGGAGAGCCTCGGCGATCAATTGTTTTTGAATGCGTTCCTCTGTCCGAGCACGATCTTCTTCTTCGCGTTCAACAGCTTGAGATTTGTCTACCGTTCGCGCTCTTGAACTAAAAGTTTTTCGTCCAATCGTGAAGGTGGAATACCAATGACTTCACGCTGATGTTCCTTATCGAGGTCCACTTCCTCACGTTGACTTTCACGACTTTATCGGTGGCCAGCCGAATCGAGCGGATTTTCTCACTTGTCTTTTTTTCGACCTTCTGAATTTTTTGTTCGAGATATTCGTCAGTTTTGTCCCGCTCCTCCTCTAAGCTCTTGTCGGTGTTACCGCGCAGCTCTTGAGAGGATTCTGTTTCGTTAGTTTCCATAGGTTGAGGCCCCCTTCTATTTCTCGAAGACTGGAGTATCGACCAGACAACATTATCAGCTCCCGATACTTAGTTGCCAGGGCGGTTCCTAGCATTAAGGGCGCATACCCTTGCGGACCCATGCCGCGGAAGAGGGTTCGTTGATTGGGCATGGATGATCGACTAATGCCTTGGATGCCAACACCGCATGATTTGTGAACACCGTCTTCGGTGGCCTTGGTTCTAGTGTGAAGAATCAGCCCAACGATGTCTGGTGTGCGTGGTCTGTCACCCACCATTTCTAGGACAAGTTCTCAGTCACTTCGAACACTTTGGACGTTTGCGAGATAGTCCTTCCCGTTGTGAATCTAAAACAAGCCATTTCTAAATAGAAACCCTACGTGTCACCGGCATGTTCATTCTACGGCATGAAACGCCAAGAAGGACCTCGCTCCATCTGAATAGAACCAAATGGTTAAACCGGCGCAACGCCACGCTAGAAATGGCGTTCAGCTCTACTGACAAGGGTTTGTGTGGAAGTACTAGAAAGGCTTACAAAACCGCTGCTCCTGCGAAGAGACCTGAAGAGTGAAGCAGCCTTCGTTTGAAGAGGAATGTGAGAACTTTCTAAATGATCTAGCCCCTCCCCGCCTACTGAGCTCCTCTCCGTCCAGTGCTCAAAAAAACCTCCCTCAAGCTAAAAACGGGAGAGGTCGATTTCCCTGAGGTTTTGACCTACCCATCTGCCTGTTCCAATAACAAATGATATTGAGCCGATGAGGTCCAACCATCTTTCTTGAGTCAAGGCAGCGTGATCGCGGACAATAGCTGTCTCACGGGCGTCATGAGAGGGCGTGAACATCGATGCATGTCAGAAGCATGGGCGCGTTACTCCAGCAGTTCCGTCATTCGCACCGCCATAGTCGGACCCTTGCCTGCTGCCTGATCATCGCGCTAC
>CAVSOJ010000024.1:0-325901 GCA_963729585.1 Nitrospirota bacterium | reverse complement strand
AGGTTCTGCCATTCTGACAAAAAACCCACGGAGGGGGTCCATGCCTCAAGCGAAAGAGCGAAAGATTGCAGTTGTTGGGCTCGGTTATGTCGGCCTTCCTATAGCCGTTGCATTCGGGAAGCGGCAGCGAGTGATCGGTTTTGATATCAACAAGACAAAGATTGCGGAGTTACAGAAGGACCTTGACCGTACCGGTGAAGTGTCTTCTGCGGATCTGAAAGCATCTGACGTTCAATATACGTTTCAGCCCAGCGATCTCAAGGCGGCGGATTTCATCATCGTGGCCGTACCGACGCCGATTAATGAAGCCCTTCAGCCGGATTTGACGGCTCTTCGCAAATCATCCGAACTGATCGGCGCCAATCTCTCACCCGGATCGATTGTGGTCTTCGAGTCGACGGTCTACCCTGGAGCCACTGAGGAAGTGTGCCAGCCTATTCTCGAAAAGGCCTCCGGGATGAAGTGTGGAGTGGATTTTAAGCTTGGGTATTCCCCTGAGCGCATCAATCCAGGCGATAAGGAACATACGCTGGAAAAAATCATCAAGGTCGTTTCAGCCCAAGATGATGCGTCTCTGGAGATTGTCGCGAACACCTACGAACTCGTGGTCAAGGCGGGGATTCATCGGGCTTCCAGCATCAAGGTTGCGGAAGCGGCGAAGGTGATTGAAAATACGCAGCGGGATTTGAATATCGCGCTGATGAATGAGTTGGCGCTCATTTTCCACCGTCTTGGAATTGATACCAAGTCTGTGCTCGATGCGGCGGGAACTAAATGGAACTTCCTGAAATTTTCCCCGGGACTCGTTGGCGGACATTGTATCGGTGTGGACCCGTATTATCTGACTGCTAAAGCTGAATCGGTCGGCTATCATCCGCAAGTGATTCTGGCTGGTCGGCGCATCAATAACGGGATGGGAAAGTTCGTCGCGGAACAAACGATGAAGCGGCTCGGCCAACTTGCCAGACCCGTCAACGATCTCAAGGTGGCAGTCTTAGGCCTCACGTTTAAAGAGAATGTGCCGGATCTGCGCAATAGTCGGGTGCCTGATATCATTCACGAGTTGTGCGAGTACGGGGTGCAAGTGTTGGCGCATGATCCGATCGCAGAACCGGAAGAGGCGGTCGCTGAATATGGCATTCATCTGCAGCAGTGGAACGATCTGAAGAACGTCGATGGGCTGGTTATTGCGGTGGCCCACCGCGCGTACGCGGAGATGGGCCTGCAGGAATTGCTCAAGCCTCTTCGAAGTCAGCAGGACGGAGTGGTCATTGATGTGAAGAGCCTGCTGGATCGAACTCAACTCTCCTCCTCATTGAAGTACTGGCGCTTATAAGGGGGCAGCAGGCCGCCTCTCACCTATGCCCTGCACAAGGGCATTTACACCATAGTTATAATACGTACGTAATAGCAGGGCGATGGCCTGTTCAATCTGGGAAGTCTGTAGGACATACCAGACACCCATCTTTCACTGTCAGCAGAGTTTTTGATTCTAATTGCCCGACTCTATAGAGACTGCTATAGATTGCCTGTGGCATCGAACTTTCATGTAATTTCTCTAGCTCCCTCTTTCGGCGTTGGCCTTGTTGTGTGACCCCATGAATAGCCTGAGCAATAACATCGTGAGACATACGGCAGTGGGGATGTGGTGTGCCATTGGGACAATGGCCTTTCTCGCTGGCTGCGCCTATTTCACCTCTCCCGATATGAAGCGAGGCGACCAACAACTGGCTGCAGGGAATTGGGAAGAAGCCAGTCTCGCCTATAAGGAAGCTCTGAAAGATGATCCCTTCGATCCCACATTACAGAACAAATATCTCATGGCGCGAGAACGAGCTGCGGCGTCGTATGAGGAACGAGGACGGGCCTATCTCAAAGAACATCAGCCTGACCTCGCGATGGAACAGTTTAAGCGCGCACTCACTATCGAACCGTCGAGTTCCGAGCATCAATCGGGATTGCTTGAAGCGCTCCGCTTGAAAGATGCGCGCGGCCAGAATCGAGAGGCAGATCGCCTCGCCCAGCTCGGTCGGACCGACGAGGCCATGGAAGCCTATGCCAAAGCGGCTGAGCTGGATCCCTCGTTCAAGGAGCCTCTCGAAAGTATCTCCAAGCTCACCGAGGAGCAGCAGGCGCTGAACCGTGACGATCGGCGTAAGCAACCGGTGACACTCCGGTTTCGCAATGCCGGGCTCAAGGAAGTCTTGGAAGGGATTGGAAAGGCCGGGGGAATCAATCTCATTTTCGACAAGGATATTCGAAATGACCCGGTGAGCATTAGCATTCAGGATACGCCGTTCGAAGATGCGCTCAATCTCATCCTCAACAGCAATAGCCTGTTCACCCGTACCGTCGCCCCGGGCGTCATGATTGTCAGCCCCAATACCAAGCAGAAGCAGGAACAGTATCAGGATCTGATGATTCGGACCTTCTATTTGTCTAACGCCAAAGCGAAAGACATGGCGGTGTTATTGAAAAGCATTCTCGATCCAAAGCGGATGCAGGCCAATGAACAATTGAACACGATTGTTATCCGGGACCAACCGGAAAAACTGGAGATGGCTGAAAAGATCATCTTGGCCAACGACCGCCTGGACTCCGAAGTTCTTTTTGATGTTGAGATTCTGGAAGTCGATCGCACGACAAATCAAACGTATGGTCTGACCTATCCCAAATCAGTCGCAGCAGCCCTCGTACCTCCGGGGTTCAGTGGTACGATTGCCGGCGATGTGGGACAGCAGTTCACGTTTAGTCAGCTCACCAGCCTTGGTAAGGACAGTTATCTCTTTAAGCTTCCGACCAACATCCAGCTGGATTTCTTTAAACAGATCACCGATGCCAAAACCCTTGCCGCCCCGAAAGTTCGCGTGGTCAACAACAAGAAGGCGGAGGTTAACATTGGAAACAAGCAGCCGATCCTGCTTTCCACAACGAATGTCTTGCCGGGTCAAGCGGCAACAGGGGCAGTTCCGACGACCTCGACGGTGACCTCGATCGAGTTCCGCGACACCGGAGTCAAATTGACCGTTGAGCCTTCTATCCATCTGGGGAATGAGCTTTCCCTGAAGATGAAAATTGATGTCGTGAGTCTTGGCCAGCAGGTTACGCTCCAACTCAATCCCCCCATCACCCAGTTTACGTTCGGCAATCGGTCGGCGGAGACCATGCTCAATGTCAGAGACGGTGAAACCATCGTGTTGGGAGGGCTGCTCCAAGAACAGGATCAAAAAATCCGCACCACCATCCCATGGATCGGCGATCTCCCCTTCATCGGCAATCTCTTGAGTTCGTTTCAAACTCAACGGGTCACAACCGAGGTGATTCTGACGATCACGCCGCACATCATTCAAGGAATGACTCCTCCAGGGCTTAGTAAACAGGTGTTCTGGTCAGGGACGGATTCAATCTATGCCACAAGCCCGCTGTATACCCCACAGGGGAAGAAGGTCTCCAATATGGCGGGTGGGGTTACCGGAGGGGGATTCTCGTCGTCGGGAGAAACGGCGAAAGGAGAGACGGCAGGAAAGGCCGCCGCCCCGTCACTCACCTCATTAGTTTCGGGAGGGGGGCAGTAGCTTCGATCAAGCCAGACGAATCGGTGGTCAAGATGGGAAAAGAATTCAAGCTTGCCATCAATGACGAACGTCTTCGTCCGACGGCGGAAGGCGTATTTCAGCTTCAGTATGATCCAAAAGTGCTGGAACTCAGAACGCTCCTGAATGGTGAAGTCATACAGTCAGACGGCACAGGCGAGCAGGCGTCTAGCAGCCCGGGGACGCAAGTGGGAACGGTTGCCTTCAAAGTCGCACAATCAGCGAGACAGGCAGGCGGTCGGACCGTAACCGTCACCTTCTTCGCCAAGGCGCCTGGTGTGTCTCCAGTGCGTGTGGCGTTGGTGGATTCCACCACCGAACCATCCACGGCATCATCTCAAGAAGGAAAAGGTATCGTGAGGGTGCGGTGAAAGATTCAGGCGTGACCCTCTTGGAGCTCCTGATCACGCTGACAATTGTGATGGTCCTCGCCTCTGTCGCTATGCCGCTCAGCCGTTTGTCAGCGAAACGGACACAGGAAATAGAACTGCGGCAGCATTTGAGGATCATGAGGGCTGCCATCGACACTTTTAAGCTGGAGTGGAATCGCGATGGCGACACATTATTGGGGCCAGCCTGTGTGAAGAACAAGCTCACGTGCAAAGACGTGACGAGTATCTACGGATATCCGAAGTCGCTGGATATGCTGTTAGGGGTCAAGTTGAGCAATGAAGAGGCGGTAATCCGGGGCACGACGACGAGGCGCTATGTGAGGAGTCTTCCCCTTGATCCCTTGACCGGCAAGGCTGATTGGCTATTCCGATGTTATAAAGATGCGCCGAACGCATTACGATGGTGTGGGGAGGACATCTACGACATTATGACTCAAAGTCAGGATATGGCATTAGATGGAACGAAGTATCGAGATTGGTAAGCGGGGAGCAGGGGGCGCAGATGGTTTCACCCTGATCGAACTGATGATTGTCATATCGATCATTGGTATTCTCGCCACCTTGGCGGCGCCCTCATACCAATCGTCGGTTGTGAAGGCCAAAGAGGCTGCCTTGCGTCAGGATCTCTCGACATTCCGCGATGTACTGGATCAGCACAAAGCAGACCAGGGAAAGTATCCTCCGTCTTTGTCAGCATTGGTGAGCGCTGGGTATATGCGGAGGATCCCCAAAGACCCATTCACCGGTGCGACGACCACTTGGCAGGAGATTGTAGATCCTGTCGAGAATGGCGTGACGGACGTCTTTTCAGGAGCCGAGTTTGTGGGGACGGACGGCACACCATATAACCGTTGGTAGCGATACCTATGCACGATGTTCATGGTGGTTTGACAATAGCTTCAGTTCGAACGCCTCGCGCATACCTTCCGACAGTTCGGTCGGAGTCTTGTGCGCGGTCGGCTTCGCTTCTGCCTTATTTGGGGGATGTGGCGAACTTGAGCCGATGCGTGAGCCGGAGGTGGTTGATCTTCAACTCACCACAGACACCTTAAAAACCGCGTTGCGAGATGCGCAACGAATGGTTGTTGAGTTGCGGACCGACCTCGAGATGCGGCGTAGTGAACTGGCAGAAGCTCAGGTTGCTCGGGCGCAACTTGAGGGACGAGTCAGAGAAGCGGAACGGCGAGTCGTCGAAGCACGGCAGGTGATCGAGTTACAACGAGAAGAACTGGCTGCGGCTCGGACGGAGCGGGAGCGTGTGTCCCGAAGCAGTCTTCAATTGCAGGGCCAAATGAAGCAGCTCCAGAAGCAGCTTTCAAAAGCAGGGAAATCGGGCCATAGAAATGACGGGCAGGAGGCAGGCCCGCTGCCGTCGAGCGGCGCGATGCGTCAGAACCAGAAGGCGATGCAGGTTTCCGCACAACGAAATCAGCCCTCAGAATTTCTGGAGACGCCTCAGGTGATGGCAACTCCGGCGGCTGTCGTGCAGGTGCCGGTTAACCGTGAGCCCTCGCCAGAAGTTGAGCAGCAGAAGATGCTCAACCAAGAGTGTCTCCGTGAAACCCGGTGACACGCTCTGGCGAATTGCACAGAAATATGGCGTCAATGTGGAATATTTGCGGAAGCTCAATCAATTGACCGACAACACGATTGTCGTTGGCCAGGCCCTATGGGTACCGGATGATTTGTCTATGTCCGAGGTCGGTGCCGAGAAGGTTGTGTCGACACCGTAAGCCTACTTTCCTGTTATCCGCCTGACGTTCGTGCACATCTTACCATGGCTGTATTTGCTTACAGAGTGGCCCGTCCCGATGGCTCAACCCTCGATGGACAAATTGAGGGAGAGGAAGAACACCTCGTTCGGGCCAAACTGGAGGGCCAGGGATTTCTCGTCTTTCGGTTGCGGCGACGGGGTGCGGCCACAAGCGGTTTGGGCCTGGGCTTGCAGGCGTTTGGAAAGCTCCCGCTTCGGGAATTCTTGGTGTTCAATCAAGAGCTGCTTGCTCTGTTGAAAGCCGGTCTTCCTGTGTTGCGGGTATGGGATCTCTTAATCGAGCGAGCCAACCATACAGGATTTCAGCGGGCCTTGCGGACGGTTCGACAGGATATTCGTGGGGGGGCGTCCGCTTCGGAAGCGCTCGCGAAACACCCGACCCATTTTTCTGAATTGTATATTGCGACGATCAAGGCAGGAGAACAATCGGGAAATTTGGCCGAGGTGCTGCAGCGTTTCATTGCCTATTTAAAATTGATGATCGGGCTGCGCCAGAAGGTCTCAAAAGCGCTCGCGTATCCTGGTTTCCTCGTGCTTGTCGGGATTGCCGTTATCGGGTTTCTGTTGAGTTATGTCGTGCCGACATTCGTATCGGTCTATGCGGAGACATCGAAATCCTTACCGGCTGCCACGCAACTGTTGCTGGATTTGGTGACGGGTGGCAAAACGTACGCTCTGCCTGGATTCGTGGGACTTGTCGCTCTCGGGCTCGCCGGTCGTGCGTACTATACGACGCCGCCTGGGCGGCTCGCCGTGGATCGGGTGTTATTGAGCGTGCCTGCTTTGGGTCCGATTTTCGTGAAGCATTATACGGTCCAGCTCACGCGTACTCTGGCGACGATCCTTGCCGGAGGCACTCCGCTAGTGGAGGCGCTGGCTATTGCACGGGGCGCCATTTCCAATCGGTACGTGTCTGTCGGAGTTGCGGGTGCGGTCGAGGAAATTCGCGAAGGGACGACTCTGGCAGCCGCACTGGATCGTCCAAAAATATTTCCGAAATTGGCGGTGGAGATGCTGTCGGTGGGGGAGGAAACCGGATCGTTGCCCACGATGTTGCATGACGTGGCTGAATTCTATGAAGGAGATCTGGATCTCCGGCTCACGCAACTGACGACATGGATTGAACCGATGATGCTCTTGGTGATGGGAGTCTTAGTGGGCGCGATCGTCATCGTCATGTATCTGCCGGTGTTTCAAATGGCAGGAACAGTATAGCGCTGAATGCCGTAATCGCCTGATTCGGCTTGGGCCAATATGTCGAGGAGCGAGTAGGAATTTATGGCACGGACTGTGACGCGACCAACGCTGACAGACGTTCTCGTACGACAAGGGATTCTGCCAAAACAGACGCTCGATCAAGTGCTCAGCCGACTGGGCGGAGTGACGGCAGCCCTCGGACAGACCTTGGTCAGCGAGGGGATTCTTTCTGAGGAACAGCTGGCCCGGGCGGTGGCTGCCCAGTTTGACTTGCCCTGTGATCTTTTGACGGAGTTCCGGGTCGACCAGTCCTTCTATGACTCCATGTCGGTGAAGCTCATGCAGCGGCATCCGTTCATACCGATCCTAGAACACCAGGGCTGCCTGACCATTGCCATTCCTGATCCGCAGAATCTCCTGGCACTGGATGAGTTGGAGCTGCTCTTGGGGCGTCCGTTCGACCTGGTGGTGAGTCCGAGAAGTGCGATTCTAGCGGCCCTGGAACGGAGTGAAGGCTCCAGTCAGGCCCTTCGTGAGCTTGAGGCGGAGTATCGATCCGTATTGGTGAAGGAGGACGAACGGGGAGAGGAAGTCCTCACGATCGACCATGCGGGAGAGGATCAAAGCCCTGCCGTCAAACTCCTGGATTCGATCCTCCTGAGCGCGATGCAGCGTCGAGCCAGCGATATTCACATTGAAGCCGCCGATCGTGCCACCAAGGTGAAATTGCGGGTTGATGGGATTCTCGTTCCGGCGATGGAGCCGCTCGATATCCGTCTTCATGCCCCGTTGGTCTCCCGGCTGAAAGTCATGTCTGATTTAGACATCGCCGAGCGGCGGGTCCCGCAGGATGGGAGCTTTCGGATGCGGCTGGAGCGAAAGACCGTCGATTTCCGTGTCTCGATCCTTCCGAGTGTGTTCGGTGAATCGGTCGTCATTCGTATTCTTGACCGCGAGGCGATCACCACGGGTGTGTCGGCGTTGCGGTTGGAACGACTCGGATTCAACGAGGAAGATCTGAAGCGTTTTCGGCGCGCCATCACGCGGCCCTACGGCATGGTGCTGGTGACCGGTCCGACGGGAAGTGGAAAGACTACGACCCTGTACGCGGCGATTACGGAGATGAATATCAAGGAAGACAAGTTGATCACGATCGAAGATCCGGTCGAGTACCAGCTGTCAGGGGTCGTGCAAATTCCCGTGAATGAGAAGAAAGGCCTGACCTTTGCCCGAGGGCTCCGGTCCATCTTGCGTCATGACCCTGACAAGATCATGGTCGGCGAGATCCGCGATGGAGAGACTGCGCAAATTGCCATTCAGTCGTCGCTCACCGGCCACTTGGTCTTGACGACAGTGCACGCAAACAACGTATTCGATGTCATCGGACGATTCGCGTCAATGGGAATCGATGCCTACAACTTCTTGGCGGCGCTGAACTGCGTGTTGGCGCAGCGGCTTGTGCGAATGGTCTGTCTCGCCTGTCGAGTGGAGGTCAAGGTCGACAAAGCGCTGGCGGAAGAGTCCGGTCTCGATTTCGAGGAGTATAAGGATGTGCCGTTTTATGAAGGAAAGGGATGCCAGGAATGCCACGGCACGGGGTATCGTGGGCGAAAATGCATCACGGAATTTCTGGATCTGAACGATGAAATCAAGGAAATGATTCTTGCCGAGCGTCCCTTGTCCGAGATCCGCTATCGTGCCGTGACCGGCGGGATGATCACGTTGCGGCAGTCCGCAATCAGAAAGGTGTTGGAAGGTTCCACCACCTTGCGCGAGATCAATCGGGTGACGTTTAGCGAGGAAGGGTAAGCGATGTGGGGACTTACTTCTAGTCATCCGCGGCAGTGCTTGAAAATCGGAGCGCAGGGCCTCACATGGGGAGAGGCCGTCCGCACCTGGCGGGGGCGTTATCGCTACCGCTGTGTCATCTCTCCAACTCCAACCGGGGCCATCAAGCTGTCCCCTATGGATCTGAATCTGACAGACATATCCGCGGTAGAGAGTCGTCTTCGGTCGCTGGCGGGGCCAGGTCGAGACCTCCGGTTCGCTGGGCGTGTATGGCTGTCTGGCATTCCCCGCCCGATCGTGCTGTTATTGCCAGATCTGTCGGTTCGCGCGACCGTGTTACAGCTGGAACAACTTCCGGCGCAGCCGGAAGAACAAGAAGCGCTGATTCGATGGCGACTGGGCCAGGAGCAGCTGTTGCCCCTGGCCGGAACCAAGATCGTCTGGCAGGGATTCCCTTCGTATGGGGTAGGAGATGAGCGATCCCAAGCGGTCCTTGTCGTGACGATTCAAGAAGCCATCTTGAATCAATACGAGTCCCTCTGTGAATCGGTCGGGTTGCTTCCTCAGGAAGTCAGTGTGACCAGTTTTCGTCTGTTTAATCTCTGGTTGAAAGCGGCAGGTGGTCGGAAACGGTTGGGACGTGATTTGTTCTGGGTCAGTGTATCGGACGGCGGGTTGACCTGCTTCGTTATGCACGAAGGCCGCCTGGTTTTCGTTCGGACCAAGTTGTTGAGCGCTGAAGGTTTAGATGGTGGAGCAGACCCTCGTGGGGACTTGGCCGGTAAAATCGTTGGGGAATGCGCAGCATCCCTTCGTGCTTGCCGCGAGCATCATCCCGGGCTGAACGTTGCTGAGATGGTCCTCGTCAGCGATAGCCCATTTCCGAACCTTGAACAGATGCTGAACAGCGAACTCGGCCTGTCGACTGAGAGACTGGATTGGGAAGCCGTCGAACGGTTGGGGTGGACTCATGACGGGGGAAGTACATCATGGGCAACGCTCCCCGTCGTAGCGGGGGTGATGTAAGTTATGGCACATGGACGGACATTCCTTCATGCGCTTGCCGGTAGGGTGAAGAGTTTCCAGGTCAAGCCAGGAGGGGCGCGGTATTTTCACATCGACCTGGGTAGCCGATACCGCTGGTATGTCGCACCGACTCGCCTGGTGCTGGTTGTGCTAGGGGGGATCATAGGGGTCTCAATTCTCTGGAGTGTGACCCAGATCGTGATGACGATGCGCGACGGGTACGACATGCAAGCACGCCTTGATCACATTCGCGCGCAAGATCATCAGCTCCTGAGCGAGGCCAAACAGGAGGGCATTGATCTTTCCGGGCCTTCATTGCAACAGCTGCCGGCTGAAGTCAGTCTCGCGAACCAGTTGCTCACAAAACGGCATTTTTCCTGGACACAGTTTCTGTCCGCTCTTGAAGCGGCAATTCCCCAGCGTGTGTCGATTAAAAGTATACGTCTGGATCCCGGGAGCGCGGTCGTACACATGACAGGGTTAGCGGTGACGGTTGAAGATGTGACGGCGTTGACTGTCACATTTCAAGGCCACAATATCTTTCACGATCCTGTGCTGGGCCAGCATCGGGTGGGGCCTGATGGCTTGGTTGAATTCGACCTGACGCTGCGTTATCGGCAACCTGGTGGTAGAGCGACATGATGGATTTCATCCTCGAACAATTGCGAAAACCCTATGGAGTCTTGATTCCCTGGGTCGCGTTGGTGTTGCTGTTGGCCGGAGTCTTGTGGGCGGCCCGCGCTGTTGGGATTGATGGGGCCGATCAGAGTCGGGCGAAATTGGAGTTGGAATGGAATCAAGCTCGTCAAGAGTACAGCCGCCATAAGGAGGCTCAGAAGGCGCGGAAGGATCTTGCGCAGGTTTGGTCGGTCTTGCCGGTTGAACAGGATTTTGCTCCCTTGGCGCTGGGCATTACCGAGGAGGCGAAGCGTGATCGAGTGATCCTTCCTGCGCTCTCCTACAAGACTGAGCATACGCCGATGGCCAACACGAGTAAGGGTATACTTCAGGGCACGATGACCGGTCGCTATGAGGATCTTCGCCGATTTCTCTATGACCTGGAGACGGCCGAGGAACTGGTGTACATCGAGGACTTGGATCTGGTGCCCTCAAGTGCTCAGCAGGACCAGACATTGACCTTCAATATTAAGATTGCCACATACCTTCGGGGCGAACCTAGTAAGGCCACGGTTCAGTAGTGCTTAGATTATGATGACGACGAATCAAAAGAAAGCGGTGGCATTGGCCACGCTTGGCCTACTCTGGGGTGGGATTCTTGCCTGGGAGTGGCTGGCCGTGGAGGAGCCCGTGCGTGTGCCGCTCACGAATGTGAGTGGCCCTGCTTCCACGCCCAGGACACTCCGTGGAACAGTCGATGGGATGCACGTGCAGCTCGATCTCCTCGCCGCAGTGCGGACTCAACGAGAGATGACCTTCACGACGCCACGCAATATCTTTGCATTAACTCACCCTGATGACCCGGGGGCAGTTCGTGCAAACCGGTCAGCGCTCGATCCTGGTTCGGAACAGGAGGCACTCCGCCAAGAGGCGGTCCTTGCCGGATTGGCAGAATTCCACTACCTCGGGTTTGTGCGCATGGAGCAGGGCCGGCGGAAAAATGGCGAAATGGCTGTGCTCACCAAGAATGACGACCTCCTTGTCGTCGGGATAGGAGAAACCGTAGAAGATCGCGTTGTGGTGAAGGCCATCACGCAAGAGAGTGTGACATTGCAAGACCGCCAGTCAAGAGCAGAACATACGGTGCTACTTTCCGAAGAAGCGCCGCTACAGCCCTAGCAGGATGCTGAAAAAGTTCGCCAGCAGCGTGCTCGCATCGTTCAGACCCTTCACGGGGACCCGGCCGCCTCACCACTCGGCGGCGCACAGACTCGGTGCTCCTTATTCGTCGCACCGTGCGCCCCAAAGGGTACGCTTCGGTCCTTCACTCGCTACGGCCTTGCCCGCGGACCGGCGCGTCCCAGGGCGAAGAGTCTGTCTTGGCAGACTCGGGACGGGGGGGTGAAATAACCGCCGGGGTTGGGCGGGTGAGACGTCAGGTCTTTTTGAGCATCCTGCGGGAGTGTTC
Organism: Nitrospirota bacterium; assembly: GCA_963729585.1. GTDB lineage: Bacteria > Nitrospirota > Nitrospiria > Nitrospirales > Nitrospiraceae > Palsa-1315. The sequence continues at coordinate 314,045 of CAVSOJ010000024.1, read as the reverse complement.
TCCTGTCGTGCCGCACTTACGGACCATCGAAGTTTTAGGCGTGCCACAATAGTGTTTCAGCATCCTGGTAGCGTTTCAATGCTCATCCGCCGCCACCAGCACAGCATGAACGAGCGAGGGGCCACCTACCTCATGCTCATGTTCGCGATCGTACTCATCGGGATTGCCACGACCGCTGCAGCGAAACAATGGAAGGTCATCGTCCAGCGGGAGCTTGAGGCAGATCTCTTAGCCAAAGGGATCGAGATTCAGAATGCCCTCGCATTCTATTCCGCGACGCTCCAGGCAGGTCGCGTGATGCCGGGAGAGGTCTACCCCCAGACATTGGCTGATCTCACGAGATTGCCTAAACCCTTCTTGCGCAAGGTCTATCTTGACCCGATGGGGCATGGAGAATGGGAATATCTTCGAGCGCCGACAGGCGGCATCATGGGGGTCAGAAGCAAGAGCCTAGGGAAGCCGTTCCTGAAACATGACTTTCCCTCAGCCGTCCGCCATTTCGAGGGCCGTGCCACCTATCATGATTGGGTCTTCCAACACCCGAATCCCTCATCAGTGCCGATCGTGCTGCAAGGAACTGCACCCGGTCCTGTGGCGCCATCAACGCCGGCATCATCGATACCTCCCGGTGCAAGTGCTCCAGTTGGCCAGCCAACTCAGGGGCAGCCACCTGTGACCGGAAGCACTCCAGTTGTTCAGCCAACTCAGGGGCAGCCGGCCTTGAATCCGTAATCCTGCCGGCGTTCCCGTTGGTGCTGGAACTCACCAGCTCAACGAGCCAAATCAACCATCATGCATTGCAGGCCGATGATCCCAAAGTCAGAAGGCCAGATATTGATCGCGGGCGCTCCTGAAATAGGAGCCGCAGGCGCAGCGTGAGGACGCCCTACTTCGCACCATCGAATACGTCAGGAAAGTGATCTAGCCTCGGCGCTGGTGAGATGCATCGCCATCTTATGCCCAGATGGAGGGAAAACGGCCCACAATCGGTGTCTTGACCGCGTTGAAACTCCCGCTGTATCCTGTCCCTCTCTCAATATCAATGAGGTAAGAGTCTTTTTATGCTGTCTGACCAAAGTAACCAGGCGGAAGCCTCGATCGAACCCATAGAATCGGCGGGCGTGGAAGAGGTTGCGCTCACACCGATTCCAGAGTATGTCAACGAATTAGTGACGCGAGCTAAACGTGCCGCGAGTCGGCTGGCGACGCTCTCGACAGCCGTGAAGAACCGAGCCCTTCTCGCAATGGCAGAGGCACTGGAGGAGCAGAAGGATGCGCTCCTCGCCGCGAACGAACTGGATCTGGAAGCCTTCGGGACTGAACCGGAAAAGAAGGCGATGGCAGATCGGCTGAGTCTGACGACTGAGCGGATCGTCGAGATGGCGGCAGGCTTACGCGAGGTGGCTGCACTCCCAGATCCGCTCGGTGACATGCCCAAGATGTGGACGAGGCCGAACGGGATGCAGGTCGGGCGCGTGCGGGTTCCGATCGGCGTCATAGGAATTATTTATGAATCCCGCCCGAACGTCACAGCGGATTCCGCCGCCCTTTGTTTGAAATCCGGAAACGCCTGTGTGTTGCGGGGGGGAAGCGAGGCGATCCATTCGAATACGGCGATTGCGACGGTCCTATCGGAGGCTGCAGAGAAAGCCGGTATCCCGGCCGGGGCGATCAGCTTTGTCGCACGGCCCGAGCGTGAGCTGGTTCCTCTTCTGCTGAAGCAAGATCGCTACATCGATCTGATCATTCCGCGAGGCGGCGAATCGCTGATGCGCGTCGTCACCGAGCATGCCACGATCCCTGTCATCAAACACGACGCAGGTGTCTGTCACATTTATGTCGATGCCGACGCCGATCCGGCCATGGCTGAGCGTATTTGCTTCAACGCAAAGGTCCAGCGGCCGTCGACCTGTAATGCGATGGAGACCCTCTTAGTTCATCACAGCATTGCGCGTAACTGGCTAGCCCCATTCATCGATAAGTTGGTGGAGGCCAAGGTCGAGGTTCGCGGCTGCCAGAAAACCTGTCAGCTGTCGCCGTCGGCCAAACCCGCGAACGATGATGATTTTGGCAAAGAATTCCTGGATCTCACCGTAGCGGTGAAAGTGGTTAAGAACGTCGATGAGGCGATGGAGCATATTGCCAAGTATGGCTCACGCCATACGGAGGCCATCGTGACCTCCGATTATCCTAAGGCCATGCGATTTCTGCGCGAGGTCGATGCCAGCGCGGTGCTGGTGAACGCCTCGACCAGGTTGAACGATGGCTATCAGTTCGGGCTGGGAGCAGAAATCGGAATCAGCACGTCCCGCATCCATGCCCGAGGCCCGATGGGGCTGGAAGAATTGACCTGCTTCAAGTTTATCGTGTTGGGGAGCGGGCAAGTCCGCGAGTAGATGCCCTCCGATCCACGCCGTGCCGCATTGACAACCCCCGGTCATCTTCGCTTTCCAACCAATCTTCCCTTCGCACAGGATCTTGAACAAGGAGGCGGACGAGTCGTCCGCCAAGCCACCGGACATCTCGTCTTCTATCGCTCGGATGGTCGCAGGTTTCTGGCGACAGATCCAGAAGGCAACCCATTGCATGAATGCGAGTGGGGAACTGATGCCACGGGCAAGGCGATTCTCTGCCGCGCTCGGATACGCCTGGATTGGGGACAATGGGTCGGGTTGAAGCCGGCTGGATTGGTGAATGAAACCAGCCTCAATCTCGCCGGGAAGCCTGGCTGGCAACGGCTCAAGACCGATGATTTGCGTATGATGGCTGCGCAGGCGCTCCGGGTTCCGCTCGAGGAAGTGCGGTTTTTCTACCGGGATGAAGATCTCCTGATCGAACCGACTGGTAGGGCGACGATCCGTCAGAGGAAAGATGCCTTGTATATGCTTCAGGATGGAGATTTCGAGCAGGCCCGGTTCATGTCTTGTATGGGGACGATGAATTGGCCCTCTATCGATTTTCTGCCGGTCGTGGAACTCTTTAAATCACTGTTGCCCGGAACGGGGTCTGCGGTTTTCGAATTGATTCGCGGACTCTACGACGATCAGAATGAGGGGAAACCGAACCCTCGACCTTTGCGGTACCGAGGTATTCCCACCTATCCGTCGGAAGCGGCCTTCCGCTTGTTTAGTAGCTTCTTTACCCCGCAAGCGCCCGGTGGGGGTAGTCCGTTTACACTCTTCATGAATCCTGAACGGTCCAATCAAGTCATCTGGTTACCGGCTGGTACGCCACCGATTCGATATTTCGATCGGGACGCAGGGACGTGCCTTACCCTTCAAGGCAGTTGGGTGCAGAAGGTGACGGTGGCGTCGGATTCCTCCGGGCTGCCCTATATGAGCCTGAAAGGCCGTCGATTTGTCCCTTGCGATCGACGTGTAGAGATAGCCGGAGCGCAGATCATCCTGAAGGATCGAACGCGTGAAACGAAGTTGACAGTGGCCTTGCCGGAAGGGAGTCGGGAACAGTCTGGTGAGCCGGTGGCCATGAGCCCAGTCGACTGGCGGTCGGTCTTTGTCCAGGGGGTTCCGCAGGTTCATCCCTCCGATGCCTATGGCGCGGTGTTGCTCTATCCGGAAGACGAATCTGAAATCGGTGAGGGTGCCGCGCAACCATTCGTGGCTGATTACGTACAAGATCTTGGCGAGCAGGATCGGGAAATCGGCGCGGTCCTTTCGCGAGCCGAACGTGTGCTCATCGACAATGGCGATGCCGTCGTTGCGACCTGCATCATGTTTGATCGACTGAGAGACTATACCGTGCTGGTTCGGTATCCGGCCTTTGCACAAAAGCAGGCACAACAACTCTGGAGTATCTGCGCCGAATTGCAACGATGGGATTGGCTTTCGCACATTCGATTCGTTTCGGACGAAGGGTGGCACGATCGCGAAGCTCCTGACTCCTATGACGTGGTCTACCACTGGGTACCGTACGACAGCGGAAACCTACCGACCAACCTGGCCGAACGCATGAAGGGGATCAGCCGAATTCTTCGGGAAGGAGGCCACGCGTTCGTCATCGGCCCGGCGCAGCTGGGTCAGCAGAGTTCGTCCTATGGACTCCATGTCTGCTGGGAAGAACCGGTCGAACAGCTCCCCACGTTTCGGATGCATCGTACGATCCTGCCGAAAGCGAGGCTCAAGGGCGGTCTGACATTGCTTTATCTGAAGAAGATCTAACGTGCGTGCGGCGAGACACAAGGCGCACGAGTGTTGTGTTGAGGTCATCACGAGTATCGTCGTGCGGCTTGACAGGATTCCTCTTGCCTCAGTAAGATGCATGAACCTTTAATGCTCATCCTGCGAGGTGAGCAAGGAGTGCCCATGGGTTTCAATCAGACTTGTGTCTGTCGACACACCGTAACCTTCTCGTCGAATCTCGATGGGAGGGTTTTTTTATGCGCGGAAACCAGACGATGAGCGCCACCGTACAGGATCGACCACAAGAACGGCTGGTGATGGATGCGAGCGACATCGCGCGCGTCGTCACTCGCATTGCCCATGAAATTCTCGAACGGAATAAAGACGTCCAGGCGCTGGCATTGATCGGGATTCGAACCGGGGGGGTGCATCTAGCCCATCGGCTGGTGCGGCGTATCCAAGAGATTGAAGCGGTGTCGGTGCCGGTCGGCGAGTTGGATATTACCCTCTATCGGGACGATCTCTCCCTGAGGAAGGAGCAACCAATTCTCCGCAAAACGTCGGTCCCGTTTGATATTTCCGACAAGATCGTGGTGTTGGTCGACGATGTGCTGTTTACGGGTCGGACTATACGGGCGGCGATGGATGGGTTGATCGATCTGGGCAGACCGGCAGAAATCCAATTGGCCGTCTTGGTCGACCGAGGCCATCGCCAGTTGCCGATCAAGGCGACCTATATCGGGAAAAATATTCCAACCTCACGGGAAGAAAAGATCCAGGTGCTCTTGGAAGAAGAAGGCGAAGATGATCGAGTGGTGATCTTCAAGGCCTGAGCTGGAGGGAACGATGAGTCTCAAACGCAAAGACCTCTTAAGCCTAGCCCCTCTGTCGGTGGACGAGATCCAATTAATTTTACAGACGGCCGATTCGTTTAAGGAAGTGACCGGTCGGGAAATCAAGAAGGTCCCGGCACTTCGGGGGCGCACCGTGGTGAATCTGTTTTTTGAGCCCAGTACCAGGACACGCACCTCGTTCGAGTTGGCGGCGAAACGGCTGAGCGCAGATGTGATCAATTTCTCGCCGTCGTCGAGCAGTGTCGTCAAAGGGGAAACGTTGCTCGATACCGCGCGCAATATCGAGGCGATGCAGGCGGATATTATCGTCTTGCGGCATCCATCGGCCGGTGCAGCCGAGACCTTGGCCCGCGGCGTAAAGTCTTCCGTCATCAATGCGGGAGACGGGTGGCATGAGCATCCGACGCAAGGCCTCTTGGATCTCTATACGATTCGTGAGCGTGGATTGTCGTTCGAAGGGCTCCGAGTGGCGATCGTCGGAGATATCGCCCATAGCCGGGTGGCGCGTTCGAATATTCACGCGCTCGTGAAGCTGGGGGCGGAAGTTCGAGTCGTAGGGCCGCCGACCATGATTCCCTGTGGAGTGGATAAGCTGGGTGCGCGCGTCTACTACGATTTTGACGAGGCGCTGCGCGGCGTGCAGGTCATCATGATGTTGCGATTGCAGCTGGAACGGCAGGGAATTGCGCTGTTTCCGACCATCCGCGAATATACGCGGCTCTACGGGCTGACGGCCGAGCGGGTCAAGTTGGCCGATCCGGGAGCGATCGTGATGCATCCAGGTCCGATCAATCGTGGGGTCGAGATTGCTCCGGAGGTGGCCGATAGTTTGTCGTCCGTGATTCTGGATCAGGTCGCGAACGGCGTGGCTGTTCGCATGGGCATTCTCTATCTCTTGTCAGGAGCAAACTGAATCGTGGCTATTCACATTGCAGGCGGGCACGTGATTGATCCGGGACGGTTCAACGGCGTGGCCGATGTGTTGATCGACGAGGGCCGCATCGTCGCGGTGGGGCCGAACCTTCATGTTTCCGCGGGGGCCACGAAGATTGATGCCACAGGACGATTGGTCCTTCCGGGCTTCGTCGATCTCCACGTCCATTTCCGGGAACCGGGCTTCGAGTACAAAGAGTCGATCCAGAGCGGGGCGGCGGCGGCGGTGGCCGGCGGCTTCACCTCGGTCTGTTGTATGCCCAATACGAACCCCGTCAATGACAATCAAGCCATTACGGAATTTATGCTCGATCGCGCGAAGGCGGCCGGGCTGGCCAACGTGTTTCCGATCGGGGCGATTACGAAAGGCTCCGAAGGAAAGGAGCTGGCGGAAATCGGCGACTTGCGCCGTGCCGGCTGTGTCGCGATCTCGGATGACGGGAAACCGGTGATGAACAGCCTGGTCATGCGGCGCGCGATGGAATATGCACTGGCCTTCGACGTGCCGGTGGTCGATCATTGCGAAGATTTGCATCTCGCCGAGGGGGGCTGTATGAACGAAGGGACCATCTCGACCGAGTTGGGGCTCCCCGGGATGCCGGCGGCGGCGGAAGACGTGATGGTGGCGCGCAATGTGGCCTTGGCGGAACTGACCGGGGCTCGGCTGCACCTGGCCCACATCAGTACAGAAGGGTCTGTCCGGATGGTCCGGGAGGCCAAATCACGCGGACTCAAAGTCACAGCCGAGGCCTGTCCCCATCACTTCAGCATCACGGAAGAAGTGGTCCGAGGCTATAATACCTTTGCCAAAATGAATCCTCCGCTTCGGACGTGGAAGGATGTGCAAGCGATCAAGGAAGGTCTCCGCGACGGCACGATTGATGTCATTGCCACGGATCATGCTCCGCATGCAGCTCAGGAAAAACAATTGGGATTTACCGAAGCGCCGTTCGGTATCGTCGGACTGGAGACGGCGCTGCCATTGACCTTCGCGCTGGTCGATGAGGGGGTCTTGTCATTGGAGTCGGCTGTCGATAAGTTGAGTACGGCTCCGGCCAAGGTATTTGGATTGGCCAAAGGCACATTGGCCGTCGGGGCAGACGCCGATGTGGCGATTGTCGATCAGCAGGAACAGTGGGAGGTCGATCCCACCAAGTTTCGTTCGAAAAGCCGAAACACCCCATTTGCCGGATGGAAGGTGAAGGGCCGGGTGACGACGACGATCGTGGGTGGCCGGGTGGTGTTCGAGGCCGGTCCGGCGGAGCGATAGCCCGGTGCGGCGTATGTCCGGCTGGGGAATGGTCTGTTGCCTGACTCTTGAATGGCTGGCGCTGGGAGTATGGGTTGGCGGCTTGCTGGTGCTTATCGGAGCGGTCATTCCAGCAGTCTTTAATACGCTCGGCGGCCAGGATTCAGGTGGATTGTTTCTGACGCGGGCGTTTGAAGGGTATAATCGCTTCGTCATCGGAGCGATCGTGACCTTGTGTGCTGCATCGTGGTATCGCTGGTGGAGTGGCGATCCGACGGTGCGTGTCGGGAGGGGAGAGATGGCGTTGTTGGCGGGGATGGTGGTGATTGCCGGAATCATTATTGTGGTTCTGCATCCCCATGCCGCAGCCCTTCAAGCTCAGGCCTTTGCAGCGAAAGAGGAGGCGGCGAGGAAGGCGGCCTTCGAAGCATTTTTTCGTATCCATATGCCGGTTCGATCGCTCTACATGATCAATCTAGTATTGGGACTCCTGCTGATGGGGATCAAGGCCAAACAGTCACTAGCCCGAGACGGAGTGCTCACGTGAAAAAAGCATTGTTGGCATTGGCGGACGGCACGCTCTTCGAGGGCCGTGCCCTCGGATACGAAGGGGAGACGGTGGGGGAAGTCGTGTTTAACACGGCGATGACCGGCTACCAGGAAGTCTTGACCGATCCCTCGTATAAGGGCCAAATCATCACGATGACCGCTCCCCATATTGGAAACTACGGGATGACACCGGAGGATGCCGAGTCGCGGCGGATTTGGGCTGAGGGATTCATCGTGAAAGAAGCGAGCCAACTCGCCAGTAACTGGCGCAGCCGGCAGCAATTACAAGACTATTTGCATGAGGCGAAGATCGTTGGCATCGAGAGACTGGATACGCGGGCCCTCACCCGCCACCTGCGCGAACATGGTTCACAGCAGGGCATCATTACCCATGTCGATGGGGATACCAATCGAGTCGTCGAGAAGGCACGGGTGGCTCCGAGTATCATTGGTCGTGATCTGGCGACAGCAGTGACGTGTGGGAAGGCCTATCGGTGGACGGAAGGATCGGGCGAGTGGGCGCCCTCGCTCGGTGAGAAGGCACGGGCACGTGCGACGAGGCGATGGCATGTCGTCGCCTATGATTTCGGGGTAAAACAGAATATTCTTCGCCGGCTGGTGGATGTCGGGTGCGACGTGACCGTTGTTCCGGCCTCGACCACCGCGGCGCAGGTTGAAGCCCTCAAACCTGATGGGATCTTCTTGTCAAACGGTCCGGGTGATCCCGAGGGAGTGCCGTATGCGATCGAGGCGCTGCGGCAATTGATCGGGCGCCATCCGATCTTTGGCATTTGTTTGGGGCATCAGATCCTTGGTCTCGCGCTGGGGCTCAAGACCTATAAGTTGAAGTTCGGCCATCACGGGGCGAATCATCCGGTCATGGACCTCCGCACGAGACAAGTCGAGATCACATCCCAAAACCACAATTTCGCGGTACAAGTCACCCACCCGCTCGACGCGATTCCGGATCGACCGCCCGTGGTGGACACAGCGTTCGGTCAAGTCGCTGTGACACATCTGAGTCTGAACGATCACTCGATCGAAGGCTTGGCCTGTCTCGATCGTCCGGTATTTTCGGTACAGTATCACCCCGAGGCGTCTCCCGGGCCCCATGACGCCGCCTATTTATTCACCGAGTTCACTCAGTTGATGGAGAAACAGCATGCATAGAGTTTGCGCAACGCTTGGTCGGTTCTGTCTCCTCGCAGTCATCAGCCTGCAGGCCGGTTGCATCACAGTCAATCTCATCGAGCCATCGGGGCCGGTGCAGGAAGTGCAACTCAGCGGAACGGGCGATGGAAAAGTGCTGTTGCTCGATCTATCGGGGGTTATTAGCGGACAGGATAAAGATGGCATCATTCCACAGCCGAACATGTTGGCCCTGTTCAGGGAAGAACTGACAAGGGCCTCGAAGGACGACAAGGTCAAAGCCGTAGTCATTCGAATCAACAGTCCAGGCGGCACAGTGACTGCATCGGACATCCTGTACCACGAGTTGCGGGACTTCAAAACCAAGAGGAAGGTTCCCGTGATTGCCTCGATGATGGATGTGGCAGCGTCAGGGGGCTACTATCTGGCCATGGCGTCGGACAGCATTTTGGTCCATCCCTCGACGGTGACGGGCAGTATCGGCGTCATTATGTTGACCGTCAATGCCCGGGGATTGCTGGAAAAGGTAGGTGTCGAGGCCAGCGCCATCACGTCCGGCCCCCGCAAGGACATGGGTTCACCCTTTCGGACCATGACCGCTGAGGAGCGGGGGATCTTTCAAAGCGTGATCGACTCGTTCTACAACCGGTTCCTGGCCGTGGTTCAGGAGGGGCGTCCCAATCTCTCGTCTGATCAGATCAAAAAATTGGCCGACGGGCGGATCTATTCTGGAGATCAGGCCAAGGCGGCAGGCTTGATCGACGAGATCGGGTACCTTGATGACGCGATCGAGATGGCCAAGAAAAAGGCGGGTCTGACAGAGGCGCGGGTCGTGACTTATGGACGCCGGGGAGAATATCAAAACAATATCTATTCGCGTCTGTTCGGGACGAGTTCAAACATGGCGGGTTTCGCAAACCTAGACCTGCTGTCGATGGTGCGTGGTGGAACGCCGCAGTTCATGTATCTCTGGATGCCGTAGCAGGTTTTAGGTACACGAGGTTAGTACGCCGGACATACAATACATGGCACATGTCTCTGACAATGGTCTTCTTCACGACGCACGTTCAATCGAGCGAGCGTTAGCGACGCCGATCGGACGCCGGGCAATGCTGGCCTTGGGCGCTCATGGGGCGATGGGCCTCTGCAAGGCCCTTGGGGCTGGGGCGGCCTTGAGCCTGTTCGGCAGCTTGACCGGGTGTTACCGTGCCCCGGGAACAGCCCGCGATCAGGTAATTTTCTTCTCCGAAGAAAAAGAACTGGAGTTGGGATTAAGCGCGTATCGCGAGGTCCTACGGTCTGCTCCGATCAGTGACAATCCGGAAGCGAATGAGTTGGTGCATCGCGTGGGGGAGAAAATCGCTGAAGCCGCTAATAAGCCTGAATATCAGTGGGAGTTCGCGGTCATTCAAGACGATAAGATGGTCAATGCGTTCGCGCTCCCAGGCGGGAAGGTCGCCATCTTCACCGGGATTCTCAAAACGACGAAAAACGATGCGGGGCTGGCGACCGTGATGGGTCATGAGGTTGCCCATGCGTTGCAGCGACATGGGGTGGAGCGGATGAGCCGGAGCATCTTAGACTCGATCGCGCAATTGGGCGCTTTGGGCGCGGCGGCATCCGGACATGCCAATGGCGGTGCGATCGGGGGCCTGTTGGGAGCGTACGGGGTCAATGTTTCGTTGCCCTTCAATCGGAAACAAGAATCGGAAGCCGACTACATCGGACTTCGGTTGATGGCGGAGGCCGGGTATGATCCGCGTGAGGCCGTGCCGTTTTGGGAGCGCATGAGCGGCTGTCCGAGACAGATGATCGGGAAGGTCTGTTTTCGATCGCAGCAGGCGATACCCGAGTTTCTTTCCACCCATCCGTCCGACGTGACCCGCATCAATCAGATCGAAGCCTGGCTGCCTGAGGCGCTCAAGTACTACCATGGCCCGGGGGGCGGGACAGCTCCTCCGGCGCCCGCGCCATATCGCCCGACGATCGGGCCGATGCCACAAACTAGCTAGCTGACCCTGAAACGAGGTTTCCGTGCCAAAGCGAACAGATATCAAGTCCATACTGCTGATCGGGTCCGGGCCGATCGTGATCGGTCAGGCCTGCGAATTCGACTATTCCGGCACGCAGGCCTGCAAAGCACTCAAAGAAGAAGGCTACCGGGTGATTCTCATCAACAGCAACCCGGCGACGATCATGACCGATCCTGAGATGGCTGATCGGACCTATGTAGAACCGATCACCGTCGAGGTCGTGGAGAAAGTGATCGAGCGCGAACGACCCGACGCCCTGCTCCCGACCATGGGGGGGCAGACCGCGTTGAATACGACGATGGGATTGGTCAAGCGGGGAACGCTCGAAAAATACGGCGTCAAGTTGATCGGCGCGTCTGCAGAAGCGATTCATAAGGCCGAGGATCGCGAAGCCTTCAAACAAGCGATGCAGCGAATCGGGTTGCGAGTGCCGGCCAGCGGCACGGCGCAGAATCGTGATGAAGCCATCAAAATTCTGGAACAGATCGGATTCCCGGCAATCATTCGACCGTCGTTCACCATGGGCGGGACCGGTGGAAATATCGCGTACAACCGGGAAGAATTCGAAAAGATTGTCGAATGGGGCCTTGCCATGAGTCCCGTCGGCCAACTCCTGATCGAAGAGTCCGTGATCGGGTGGAAAGAGTATGAACTCGAAGTGATGCGGGATCTCAAAGACAATGTCGTCATCGTCTGTCCGATCGAAAACCTGGACCCGATGGGAGTGCACACGGGTGACAGCATCACGGTCGCGCCGGCCATGACGCTCTCGGACAAAGAGTACCAGCGCATGCGGGATGCCGCGGTTCGGATCATGCGCGAGATCGGCGTCGATACCGGCGGGTCGAACGTCCAATTCGGCCTGGATCCCAAGAACGGCGACATGGTGGTCATCGAAATGAATCCACGCGTGTCGAGGAGTTCCGCGCTTGCCTCGAAAGCGACGGGGTTTCCCATTGCCAAGATTGCCGCGAAGCTTGCCGTAGGCTACACGTTGGATGAAATCACCAACGACATCACCGGGGTGACAAAGGCCTCATTCGAACCCACGATCGACTATGTCGTGGTGAAGATCCCTCGGTTTGCCTTCCAAAAATTCCGAGGGGCCGATCCGACCCTGATGACGCAGATGAAATCGGTGGGCGAAGCGATGGCCATAGGGCGGACCTTTAAAGAGGCTTTGCACAAGGCGATTCGTTCGCTGGAGCTGAACCTGAACGGACTTTCTTCGCGGGAAGGATTGGACCGGGGCATCCCCGAAGGACTTGATCGACAGCAAGCGGTGGAGCGGGTACGCCAACATCTGCGGACCCCGATTGCCGAGCGACTGTGGCACGTGGCGGATGGCATGCGGCTCGGCCTGTCTAATGACGACCTGTTTGCCCTCACGAAGATCGATCCCTGGTTTTTGGAGCAGATCCGGGAGCTGATTCAATTTGAAGCCCTGCTGGTCGGCCAGGCGGGGAAAAAATCCGCGACGCTTGAAGAATCGCTTCTGTGGGAGGCCAAGGAGCTTGGTTTTTCAGACGACCGTATCGCGCAGCTCATCGGTGTCCCCGCTGCCTCGGTCCGAAAGCAGCGGACCCGTACCGGCAAGGGACGAAGAGGGGTGACCTATAAACGAGTCGACACCTGCGCCGCAGAGTTTGAAGCCCATACGCCGTATCTCTATTCGACGTATGGAAGCGAATGTGAGGCTCGCCCGACAGACCGGAAGAAAGTGATCATTCTCGGCGGAGGGCCGAATCGGATCGGGCAGGGGATCGAATTCGACTACTGTTGTGTCCATGCGGCCATGGCGCTTCGCGAAGAAGGTATCGAATCGATCATGGTGAATTGTAACCCCGAAACCGTGAGTACGGACTACGACACCTCGGACCGACTTTATTTTGAGCCGTTGACTGAGGAAGACGTCCTCAACATCGTAGAGCGCGAACAGCCGTTGGGAGTCGTGTTACAGTTCGGCGGGCAGACGCCCCTCAAGCTCGCGCTGCCCTTGTCCAAGGCCGGAGTTCGAATTTTGGGCACGAGTCCTGAGGCGATCGATCGCGCGGAAGATCGGGAACGGTTCCGCGACCTCTTGAACAAGCTCGGGCTCCGCCAAGCGGAGAGTGGCATGGCCCGATCCGTTGACGAGGCCCTTCGGATCGCCTCAAAGATCAGCTATCCCGTCATGGTGCGGCCTTCGTATGTGTTGGGCGGGCGATCCATGGAGATCGTCTATGACGAATCGGGCTTGCTTGAGTACATGGAATCGGCGGTCAAAGCCTCGCCGAAGCATCCCGTGCTGATCGACAAGTATCTTTCGGATGCGATTGAAGTCGATGCCGACGCCATTTCAGATGGGACGAACGTCGTGGTGGCCGGGATCATGGAACATATCGAAGAAGCCGGGGTGCATTCGGGGGACTCGGCCTGTTCGTTGCCGCCCTATTCGCTCGATCAGAGCGTGGTCGAAGAGATTCGTCGACAAATGAAGGTGCTGGCTTTGGAGCTTGGCGTGATCGGCCTGATGAACGCGCAATTTGCCATCAAAGACCACACGATCTACGTACTGGAGGTCAATCCTCGAGGCTCGCGCACCGTACCGTTCGTCAGTAAAGCCATCGGTGTGCCGCTTGCCAAGCTGGCCATGAAGACCATGGTGGGCAAGAGCCTTCCGGAGCTGGGACTGATCGAAGCCCCTAGCCCCGCTCACCTGTCCGTGAAGGAATCCGTCTTTCCCTTTAATAAGTTTCCGGGGGTGGATGTCCTCTTGGGGCCGGAGATGAAGTCCACCGGGGAAGTGATGGGCATCGACCAGGATTTTGGATGGGCCTTCGCGAAGTCCCAAGCAGGAGCTGGTGCGCCGCTTCCGAGGGGAGGCACGGCATTCATCAGTGTGAAGGAGAGTGATCGTCCGGCGGCTCTGGAAGTCGCGCAGCAGCTCCAACGGCTGGGGTTTAACGTGCAGGCTACGAGTGGAACGGCGGCGTATTTGCGCAGCCATGGGGTGAATGTGGAAACCGTGTTCAAGGTCAAGGAAGGCCGTCCGCATGTCGTGGACCATATCAAGAACGGGCAGGTGGCCTTGGTCGTGAACACCGTGAGCACCGCGTCGTCACATGCCGATTCATTGTCGATCCGCCGGGAGGCCCTGAACAAAGGGCTGGCCTACTATACGACCATACGGGGAGCACGAGCGGCGGTCATGGGCATTGAAGCGATTCTCAAGAAAGAGCTCACCATTCGGTCGCTGCAGGAATATCACCACCACTTATAGAGGACGCGACATACCATGCCGACACCGATCACGAAGAAAGGGCACGAGGCGCTCAAAGCAGAGCTCGATCGTCTTCGCAAAGTCGAGCGTGCCAAAAATATCGAAGCCATTGCTGAAGCGCGCGCCCATGGCGATTTGAGCGAAAATGCGGAGTACGATGCCGCCAAAGAACGTCAGGGATTCATCGAGTCGCGTATCGTGGAACTGCAGTCGAAGCTGGCCGACGCCCGCATCATCGAAACGGCCGGGCGAATCTCCGACACCATCGTGTTCGGCGCCACGGTGCTCGTGATCGAACAGGAGTCGCAGTCGAAGCGGCAGTATACGCTGGTGGGACAGGATGAAGCCGATATGAAAGTGAACCGCATCTCGATTCAGTCTCCGGTCGGCAAGGCGCTGATCGGAAAGCGAGTCGGCGATTTCGTCGAGGTCAAGACACCGGTCAAGATGGTCGAATACGAAGTGGTGGAGATTCGTTTCGAGGAATTGTAAGGTGCCGCACCCTCTGGGGCTCATCACGCTCTTGACCGATTTCGGCGATCGGGACTCTTTCGTGGCGAGCATGAAAGGGGTGATCCTCACCATCAATCCCCACGCCACCCTCGTCGATCTCTCGCATCACGTGCCGCCCCATTCGGTTGAAGACGCCGCCTATCTCCTGAAATCCTGCTATCGGTATTTTCCGAAAGGCACGGTGCATGTGGCCGTCGTCGATCCCGGCGTCGGCAGCGCGCGGCGCCCCCTCATCGCAAAGAGCGAGCGGTACTTCTTTCTGGCTCCCGACAACGGCCTCTTGACGCCGATCCTTGCCGACGACAACGAGATGGAAGTGCGTGAGATTGAGAATGCGGACTATCGGCTGACATCACCGGGCCGCACCTTCGACGGCCGCGACCTCTTCGCCCCGGCTGCGGCGTGGCTGACCAGGCAACAGCCGTTCGCGTCCTTTGGGCGTCTCATCGACGACTGCAAGACCTTCACGATCTCGAAGCCGAAATGGGAATCCATGGCCTTGGTGGGGGAGATCGTCTACGTTGATCGATTCGGCAATCTTATCTCCAACCTGACACCCGACCACGTGAAGGAAATTCGAGAGGTCACGAAGCGACCCAACCCGCTGATCCGCATTGCCGGCCACACGATCGACGGACTCGTCGGGAGCTATCAGGAAGGGGATGCGCAGATCCCTCGTGCCTTGATCAATAGTCATGGTCAGCTGGAGATCTTTCTGAAGGAGTCCAGTGCCGCATCGCTGCTTCAGCTTGGCAAAAAAGAAGCCGTCAGGCTTACTGATCGCGGGTGACGTGCGTCGCAATGGCGACTGATGCAAAATCGTCCACCATGCGTGTGAGTGTCGAGGTCATCGGTCGAGAGGGGCGGCATCAGCACGATGATGTGTCCCAGGGGTCTCAAGAGTAAGCCCACGGCGTCTGGCCTCCTGCTGTGACTCGATGGCCCATTCGAGCTTCGAGCGGATAAGGTCTCCGCGTCGTGCTGATCCTGCCACCAATTCGATGGCCGCCATGAATCCCCGCTGCCGAATGTCACCCACATGGGGCAGTTGCCATAGTGGCTGAAGTAGTCGCGCCATCGTCTTGATCTTGGGTTGCAGTCGAGCGAGCGTCTTCTCTTTCTTGAACACGTCGAGGTTGGCCAGCGCCACGGCGCAGCCGAGCGGATTGCCGGTGTAGCTGTGGCCATGGAAGAAGGTTTTGAAGTCTTCGTATGTTCCGAGAAACGCCTTGTAGATCTCCTCGGTGGTCAACGTCGCGGCCAACGGCATGTAGCCGCCGGTCAGGCCTTTGCTGATCGCCATCAAGTCCGGCGTCACCCCCTCATGCTGGCAGGCGAACATCTTGCCGGTGCGGCCGAAGCCTGTCGCCACTTCATCGGCAATGAGCAGCACGTCGTAGCGCGTGCAGAGCTCACGCACTCCGTTTGAGGTAGCCGGGTGGGGCCGTGATCATGCCGGCGGCGGCTTGTACCAGCGGCTCGATGATGAAGCCGGCCAGTTCACGGTGACGCTCTTTGAGGATCCGTTCAATCGGATCGAGGCAGGCCATCTGGCACGAGGGATAGGTCAGCCTGAGCGGACAGCGATAGCAATAGGGCGGGTCGGCTTCGAGGGTGGGGAACAGCAGCGACGTGAATCGCGAATGGAAGAGCTCGATGTTGCCGACGCTGACGGCGCCGATGGTATCGCCGTGATAGGCCAGCTTCAAATGCAGAAAGGTATGTTTGGGGCCGGCCTCGGGACGTCGTTGCTGCCAGTACTGGACCGCCATTTTGAGCGCCACTTCGACCGCCGTTGATCCATTGTCGGAATAAAACACGCGCGTCAGGCCTTTGGGCGCGATCCGAATCAGTTCCCGCGCGAGCTGAATCGCCGGTGGATTGGAGAGGCCGAGCAACGTGGAGTGGGCGAGGCGGTCCAGCTGTTTCTTCATGGCACGGTCGAGCGCCGGATGGCGATGACCATGCAGATTCACCCAGATGGAGGACGTCCCGTCGAGATACTTCTTCCCTTCCGTATCGATCAGGTAGGGCCCTTTTCCCCGCTCGATGATGAGCGGCTCCTCCTGTTCCCATTCCTGCATCTGTGTGAAGGGATGCCAGAGATAGGTCCGGTCCCAATCAGCGAGTGTGGTCGTGCGATTTTTCTTGGCTGTGGTCATACGAGTATGCAAGAAACTGGTGAGGGGGCAGATCGCAGGAGCCAACGAGAAATCAGTGCGCGGCGCGGATTATACGAGGGGGCGATCGCTTTGACAACCTGGGGGGCAGTAACTATAATGAACCGATTTTATTGGGAAATGAGTTAGGATTTGCAAAGCCTCATACGCAATTTCTCGATTATCGCCCATATCGATCACGGCAAATCAACCCTCGCTGACCGGTTCCTGGAAGCCACCGGCGCTGTCACGGCCCGAGAGTCGAAAGACCAGATTCTCGACGCGATGGACCTGGAGCGTGAACGCGGGATCACGATCAAGGCCCACGCGGTCGCGGTCCGCTATAAGGCCAAGGACGGGAAGACGTATGCCTTGCATTTGATCGATACGCCGGGTCATGTCGACTTTACCTATGAAGTCTCGCGCAGCTTGGCGGCTTGCGAAGGTGCGCTGTTGCTCGTCGATGCCACGCAGGGGGTGCAGGCTCAGACGATTGCCAATGTGAATCTGGCGATGGCCAATAACCTGACGATCATTCCGGTCATCAATAAGATCGATCTCGCGAGCGCCGACCTGGAAGGCACCAAGCAATCGATTTCCGAGGTGCTGATGCTGGATGCGACCGATGCCCTGCCGATCAGCGCGAAAGAGGGACGGGGCGTGCCGGAGGTGCTGGAGGCGGTCATTGCGCGGATTCCTCCACCGTCGGGCGATCCCCAGGCACCGCTCAAGGCGCTCATCTTCGACTCCTGGTTTGATAATTATCAGGGCGTGATCGTGCTGACGAGAGTCGTGGATGGAGCCCTGCGGCCGGGGATGAAGATCAAAGTGATGTCGAACGACCGGACGTTCGAAGTGATGGAAGTCGGCCAATTCACCCCGAAACGGACCAAAAAGACCGAGCTGTTGACCGGCGAGGTCGGGTACCTCTGCGCGAACATGAGAGAAGTCGCGGACGTGAAAATCGGCGATACGCTCACGGATGCGCGTGTCGCCGACGAGCGCGCCCTTTCCCGGGTATAAAGAAGTGAAGCCGCTGGTGTTCTGCGGGCTCTATCCCACCGACACGGCCCGGTACGAAGATTTGCGGGATGCGCTGGTCAAACTGCGGTTGAACGACTCCTCGTTCGTCTATGAACCGGAGACGTCGCTCGCCCTGGGATTCGGGTTTCGATGCGGCTTCCTGGGTCTCCTGCACATGGAAATCATCCAGGAGCGGCTCGAACGTGAATATGACCTGACGCTCCTCACCACCGCGCCGACCGTCGTCTATCGCGTGTTGACGACCAAGGGCGAGGTGCTGGAGGTCAATAACCCGTCGCAGCTCCCGCCGCCCAGCAGTATCGATTCATTTGAGGAGCCGTTTATTCTGGCCTCGGTCATTACTCCCGAACGGTACATGGGCGCCATCCTCAAGCTCTGTCAGGAACGCCGCGGCATCCAGCGGAGCATTCATTTTCTCGATCCGACGCGGGTGGTGATCAGTTATGAATTGCCGCTCAACGAAGTCATTCTCGATTTTTACGATAAGCTCAAGTCGCGCACGCAGGGCTATGCCTCGCTCGACTACGAGCTGCTCGGCTATCGGGAGTCCGATCTCGTGCGGCTCGATATTCTATTGAACGGCGAGGCGGTCGATGCCTTGTCGTTTATCACCCATAAAGATCGTTCGGTTCAGCGCGGGCGCCAGCTCGCCGAGAAAATGAAGGAACTCATTCCCCGGCAGATGTACGAGATCGCCATTCAAGCGGCGATCGGGAGCAAGATCATCGCTCGTGAGACGATCGGGGCCATGAAGAAGAACGTCACTGGCGAAATGCTATGGCGGCGACATCACGCGGAAACGCAAGCTCCTCGAAAAACAGAAGGAAGGAAAGAAGCGCATGAAATCAGTGGGGAGCGTGGAAGTGCCGCAAGAGGCCTTTCTCGCCATCTTGAAAGTCGGTGACGAATGAGCGGAGAGACGAATCCTCCCCCGGCGGACAACCTCACGTCGACGGCCCCGGACGCGCGGACGGATGCCGCGGGATCGCCGGCAGTGTTCGACGAACCGTCGGTGGTCTTACAGCCCGCCAGGAAATCGCTCTTTCGGGAGTATGCGGAAGCCATCGTCGTGGCGATGCTGCTGGCCTTTGCGATTCGGGTGTTCGTCGTCCAGGCCTTCAAGATTCCCTCCGGCTCGATGATCCCCACGTTGTTGATCGGGGATCATATCCTGGTCAGCAAATTGTCCTACGGCATTCAATGGCCCAGCCACTGCAAGTTTCAAGTGAATTTTCCTCCCGTCAATTGCTATGCCTCGCAGGCGCTGATCGAATTCGGCAAGCCGCAGCGGGGAGACATCATCGTGTTCCGGTTTCCCGAAGACGAAGAAAAGGATTTCATCAAACGCATCGTGGGGACCCCGGGCGATACCGTGCAGATTCCGCAATAAAACCGTGCTTGTCAACGGGATCGTGCTCGATGATAAGGCCTTCACCCAACGGATCGACCCGGGGATCATCGACGGCACCATCAATCCGCGCGACAATTTCGGGCCGGTGACTGTGCCGGAGGGATCCTATTTCGTGATGGGCGACAATCGCGACCAAAGCCTGGACAGCCGGTTCTGGGGGTTCGTGCGGGAGGAAAAAATCCGCGGGAAAGCCTTCCGTATCTACTGGTCATGGAGCGGGCAAGGTCAATGGACGGAGTGGGTCAGATGGGATCGATTCGGCAAAGCCATCCAATAGGGAAAGCCACACGCCAAGCGACCGGCTCCGGGCCTCAGGGCGGGGGTGCGGCGTCCCCGAAAGTGCTTCGGCAGTATATCGCGCGGTTCCCGCAAGCCTCCGTGCTCGTCGTCGGCGATCTCATTCTCGACCATTACATCTGGGGACGCGTGAGCCGCATTTCTCCGGAAGCCCCGGTGCCGGTGGTCCATGTCGATTCTGAATCCTTGAAGCTCGGCGGAGCCGCGAACGTCTTCAACAACATCCTGGCCTTGGGCGGGAAAGCGGACCTCTGCGGCGTCATCGGTTCGGACGAAACCGGCCGGATGCTCCTGAAAGAATTGGGAGCGCACCAGGTCGGGGCGTGGAGGGGTCGTGATCGACCAGGACCGCCCGACCACCAGAAAGTCCCGCGTCATTGCCCATAATCAGCAGATCGTGCGGTACGACGTAGAGCGCCGCGCGGAACTGAAGCCCGCGATGCAACGGCGGATTCTCCGCTATGTCGAATCGCGGTTGCGGGAGCTCTCCTGTCTCGTCGTGTCGGACTATGCCAAGGGGGTGGTGAGCGCCACGCTGATGTCGGAACTCACGCGGCTTGCCGCCATTGCGCAAGATTCCCGTCATCGTCGATCCGAAAGTCGAACATTTCAGCTACTACAAGGGGGCGACGGTCATCACGCCGAACCATCTTGAAGCGACACAGGCCGCCGGCATTCACGGCGATGACGATCAGGCGATCAACGAGGCCGGCGCGATCATTCGACAGCGCTTGGGATGCCAATCAGTGCTCATTACGCGTGGTGAAAAAGGGATGAGCCTCTACGAGGCCGATGGCGTCTCCTGGCACATTCCCACACAAGCCCGCCAAGTCTACGATGTCACCGGCGCGGGCGATACCGTGGTGGGAACGCTGGCGCTGGCGCTGTCGACCGGCGCGTTGATGCGAGATGCGGCGGCGCTGGCCAATTATGCCGCCGGTATCGTGGTCGGCATGGTCGGCACCGCGACGGTGTCGGCGAAGCAGCTCTCGGAGGCGCTCGGCGATGAACTAAGGCCACCCCATCCGTGATGGTCGTGATTCCGGCCCGGTACGGGTCGTCGCGCTTTCCGGGAAAGCCCCTTGTCATGCTCGGTCGGGAAGCCGATGATCCAGCACGTGTATGAACAAGCGGCGGCCTGTCGCGCAGTGACGGAGGTCCTGGTCGCCACCGATGACGAACGGATCAAACAGGCAGTGGAAGGATTCGGCGGGCGGGCGCTGATGATCGACGGTGACTATCGGACAGGCACCGATCGAGTCGCCGGGGTGGCACGCATGTTCGGCGGGGACTACTTTGTGGATCTCCAAGGAGATGAGATCCCGCTGCACCCGGATTTGCTGGCGGATCTCATCGATCCGTTCATCAAGACCGGCGCAGGAATGGGCACGTTGAAGCGCCGGATCGATTCGACGGAGGATGTCCACAATCCGGCGGTGGTGAAGGTGGTCACGGACCATCTCGGCAATGCCCTCTATTTTTCACGCGCGCCGATTCCGTTGGTGCGGGACGATCCCAATCGCCGTGCCGTCGAGGGGTTGCATTACATCCATCTCGGTCTGTACATGTACCGGTGCGACACCTTGCTGAAGCTGGCGTCCTTCCCGACCGGGCGGTTGGAGGAGGCGGAAAAGCTCGAGCAGTTGCGCGCGTTGGAGAATGGCATTGCCATCAGAGTCTGGGAAACCAAACATGCTTCGTTGCGAGTGGATACCCCGAACGATGTCGAGTCGGTGAC
Source organism: Nitrospirota bacterium (assembly GCA_963729585.1). Lineage (GTDB taxonomy): Bacteria > Nitrospirota > Nitrospiria > Nitrospirales > Nitrospiraceae > Palsa-1315. The sequence goes on along the minus strand of CAVSOJ010000024.1, from coordinate 292,715 downwards.
AAAGACGCTCCAGCAGTGTGAGGTCGGCAAGCGGGAGGTGGGCGCGCTGAAGGCGGCCCCTTCCAGGTAATGGTGGCATGCGTGTCAGAATTGTACGATCCGATAAGATGGGGGCAACGATGAGCAAGTTCATTTTTGTCACCGGCGGAGTCGTCTCCTCGCTGGGGAAAGGACTCGCCTCGGCCTCGATCGGCAACCTGCTGGAGAGCCGCGGGTTGAAGATCACGTTCCTCAAGCTCGATCCCTACATCAACGTCGATCCCGGCACGATGAATCCCTACCAGCATGGGGAAGTCTACGTCACGGACGACGGCGCGGAAACGGACCTGGACCTCGGCCACTATGAACGGTATACGTCCCTGACCCTGACCAAGGAAAACAATTACACGACCGGCCGGATCTACCATTCCGTCATCACGAAAGAGCGCCGCGGCGACTACCTCGGCGGGACGGTGCAGGTCGTGCCCCACGTCACCGACGAGATCAAACAATGCATCATGCGCATCTCGCAGGGGATGGACGTCACGATCGTGGAGATCGGCGGCACGGTCGGCGACATCGAGAGCCTGCCGTTCCTCGAAGCCATTCGCCAGATGCCGTACGACGTGGGCCGCGAAAACGTGCTCTATGTCCATCTGACGCTGGTGCCCTACATCGGCGCCGCCGGTGAACTGAAGACCAAGCCGACGCAGCATTCCGTCAACAAGCTCCGGGAAATCGGTATTCAGCCGCATATCCTGCTCTGCCGCACCGATCGGTATCTTCCGCCGGAACTCAAGGCCAAGATCGCGATGTTCTGCAACGTCGAGAAGGACGCGGTCATCACGGCTAAGGATGTCGAGACCATCTATGAAGTGCCGATCGTGTTCCGGAAGGAAGGGCTGGACGAACTGATCGTCCGGCTGCTCCATCTGGAAACCGGTCCGCCGAATCTGCGCGAATGGGATGCGATGGTGCAGAAGATCAAGCATCCCAAACACGAGAGTATCGGTCGCGCTGGTCGGCAAATATGCGGGACTGAAGGAATGTTACAAGAGCCTGGCGGAAGCGCTGGTGCATGGCGGCATCGATCATGAAACGAGGTCAACATCAGCTGGATCGAATCCGAGGAGATCGAACGGCAAGGGACCGAGCGGATCCTGCGCGAGGCCGATGGGATTCTGATTCCCGGCGGATTCGGCGCGCGCGGGATCGAAGGGAAAATCGCCGCGATCCAATATGCGCGGGAACACCAGATTCCATTCCTCGGCCTGTGTCTGGGCATGCAATGCGCCACGATCGAGTTTGCGCGGAACGTCGCAGGACTGACCGGCGCCAACAGCTCGGAATTCGATCGAGCACTCTCCGCATCCCGTCATTCATTTGATGTCCGATCAGCAGTCCGTCAGCGACAAGGGCGGGACCATGCGGCTCGGATCCTATACCTGTAAGCTCGGGGAGGGAACGCTGGCGCAGAAGATGTACGGCGTGAGCGAGGTGCGTGAGCGGCATCGGCACCGGTACGAATTCAACAATGCCTATCGCGAGCAATTGACGGCCAAGGGACTCGTGCTGAGCGGGCTGTCGCCGGACGGCCGGCTGGTCGAGATCGTGGAATTGAAGAACCATCCCTGGTTCCTGGCGACGCAGTTCCATCCGGAATATAATTCGCGGCCGCATCATCCGCATCCGCTGTTCAGTGGGTTTGTGGGGGCGGCGCTGCGCCGCAAATGCGGCCACTAGAACTGAGGATGCTGAAACAGGCTTTCAACGGCGTTCTCGGCTCGACAAGATCCTCAACGTAGCCCAGAGGCTACGCCTCCGGTCTTGTCTCGCCTGCGGCCTTGTTGAAAGACCAGTTTGAGCATCTCAGAGATCGAAGTAGAGGTGAAGCTATGGCGCACGAAGTCCAAATCGGTTCATTCAAAGTCGGAGCGGGAAATCGGCCGTTTTTGATCGCCGGGCCCTGTGTCATCGAGAGCGAACAGCTCGTGCTGGAGACGGCGGGGCGCATTGCCGAGATCACCAAGTCGCTCGGCATGCCCTATGTTTTCAAATCGTCCTTCGACAAGGCCAACCGGACCTCCATCACGTCGTATCGCGGACCGGGTCTCGAGAAGGGCCTCGCGGTGCTGAAGAAGGTCAAGGATCAGTTGGGCCTGCCAGTCCTGACCGACGTCCATACCGAAGAACAGGCGACCGAGGCAGGGAAGGTCGTGGACGTCCTCCAGATTCCCGCGTTTCTCTGCCGTCAGACCGACTTGCTCATCGCCGCAGCGAAGACCGGCAAAGTCGTCAACGTGAAGAAGGGCCAGTTCCTTTCTCCGCAGGAAATGGGCAACGCGGTGAAAAAAGTGGAAGAGGGCGGAAACCAGCGGATCGTGCTGACCGAACGAGGATCCTCATTCGGCTACAACAATCTCGTCGTCGATATGCGCTCCTTCCCGATCATGCGGAGCTTCGGCTATCCGGTGGTCTTCGACGCCACCCATAGCGTGCAACTGCCGGGCGGCGGGGGAACCAAATCCAGCGGCCAGCGTGAATTCGTCGAGCCCTTGGCCTGCGCGGCGGCCGGCGCCGGAGTCGATGGCTTCTTCATGGAAGTCCATCCCGAATCCGGACGAGGCCTTGTCGGACGGACCCAATATGGTGCCGCTCCATCAACTGAAATCTTTGCTTGAACGGGTCATGCGGATATGCGACGCAGCCACAACCTCGAAAGTAACCAAGCAAAAGGGCATTCGTGCGCCGGCGCCGAAGGGCGGGACCAGCCTGGACGTGGGCCGCCGCGTGCTGGACATCGAAGCGCGTGCCGTCCAGGCCCTCATTCAACGGCTCGATGCAGGTTCTCGAAGGCCGTAGACCTGCTCTATGACTGCAAGGGCAAAGTGGTCGTTTCCGGCATGGGCAAATCCGGGCTGATCGGGCAGAAGATCGCCGCGACGTTGGCCAGTACCGGGACCCCCTCGTTCTTTCTCCATCCGGCCGAAGGGCTCCATGGCGACCTCGGCATGCTGGCGCGTCGCGATGTGTCTCATTGCGATTTCCAATAGCGGGGAGACGCAGGAAATTCTGCAACTCCTGCCCTTCATGGAGCGCATGGGAATTCCTGTCGTGGCGATCGTCGGCCGCAATGAGTTCGACGCTGGCCAAGAACAGTGATGTGGCGCTGGATGTGTCCGTCGCGGAAGAAGCCTGTCCCATGGGATTGGCGCCGACGGCCAGCACGACGGCGACCCTCGCCATGGGTGATGCCTTGGCCGTCGCGTTGCTGCAGAAGCGTGGGTTCAAGGAACAGGATTTTGCGCAATTTCATCCCGGCGGCACGCTTGGGCGCCGTTTGCTGGTGAAAGTGCGGGACCTCATGCACAGCGGGCAGGAGTTGCCTCAAGTGCAGGAGACGGTCCTGGCCTCGGCGGCCATCCTCGAAATGTCGGCCAAAAAACTCGGTATGACGACGGTGGTCGATCGGGCCGGTGCACTCGTGGGGGTGATCACCGACGGCGACCTGCGGCGTTTTCTCCAGCAGGGCGGGGATTTCTCCAAGATCACCGCCGGTTCGTTAGCCTCGCGCGGCCCCAAGATGATCGGACCGGATGAGCTGGCGGCCAAGGCGGTCGAAATGATGGAGCGGTATTCCATCACCACGCTCGTGGTCGCGGAACAGGCCAAGCGAATTGTCGGGGTCGTGCATTTGCATGATTTGCTGAAACATGGCATCGTCTAGGACAGAACGCTGAAAATGTCGTCCAGCTTCGTTCTCGGCTCATCGAAATCCTCAACGTAGCCGAGAGGCTACGCCTCCGGTTTCGATTCGCCTGCGGCCTTGCTGATCGAACATTTTGAGCATTCTGTGTTGGAATACTCTTCCATGATGCTACGATAGGACTCTTTTTGTTGACCGGCTAACGGAATAGGTCACTGATGAATCGCGTCTTGGCGGCATGGAGATCGGTCGGGCAGGAATCGCTCAACCTGCCGAATTTCATTACGCTCACCCGCATCCTCTTGATCCCTGTGTTCGTGATGTTGTTTGCGACGCCGACTCCGGACCGGTCCCTCATTGCGGCCTTCGTCTTCGTGGTCGCAGCGGTGACCGATTTGTTGGATGGCTATCTGGCTCGCCGTAACGGCCAGGTGACTTCGCTCGGGAAGCTGCTCGATCCCATCGCTGATAAGTTGCTGGTGCTGTCCGCCTTGATTCTGCTGGTCAACGTCGATCGCGTGAGCGCATTGGTTGCGATTTTGATCATCGCGCGCGAGGTCGCGGTCACCGGCATTCGTGCCATTGCCGCAGGCGAAGGGATGGTGATTGCGGCTGAGATGACAGGCAAGTACAAGATGGGGTTGCAAGTCGTGGCGATCGTGCTGTTAATCCTCGAGGGCACGTTCTTGTCTGATTTCGGGAATCTGCATCTCGCCGGTATTGTCACGCTCTATCTGTCGCTGGTCTTGGGCTACATTTCTGGCGGGCAGTATGTGTGGAGCTTTTGGAAGCAGGTCGTGGCCAAGGGCCTTTGACAGGATGCTGAAAACGCCCGCCAGCTTCGTTCTCGGCTCATCGAAATCCTCAACGTACCCCCGAGGGTACGCCTCCGGTTTCGACTCGCCTGCGGCCTTGCTGGCCGGCCGTTTTGAGCATCCTGTGTGGGCCTTGTTAGTTCTCTGGGATTGTGCACTTCCCTTAGTAATTTCCTGATCCATGAACGAAGATCTTCTCTGGGTTCTCATGGCGATGGCCGGCTACCTGCTGGGGTCCATTCCCTTCGGCCTAGTCGTGTCCAATGCTTTGGGTCTCGCCGATCCGCGCACGGTCGGAAGTAAGAACGTCGGCTTCACCAACGTGCTTCGCATGTCGGGTAAGAAGGCCGGCATCCTGACCTTGATCGGCGACATGGGCAAAGGATGGGTGATGGGATGGGCGGCCATGCAATGGCTCACCGATGAGCGATTCATCATGCTCGTGGCACTCTCGGCAATCCTGGGCCACATCTTCTCGCTGTTCTTGCACTTCAAAGGAGGGAAGGGTGTGGCGACGGCCCTGGGAGCGGTGCTGGGTCTCTCTCCCTCGATCGGGTTCCTCTTGTTGCTGATCTGGCTGGGGGCCGTGGCGATCTGGCGCTATTCATCCGGCGGGGCGCTGGCGGCATTTGGATTCTTTCCGGTCCTGGCGATCGTGAATGAGCAGAGACCGGAATTCTTCGTCTTTTCGCTGGTCGTCAGCTTACTCATATGGTTCAAGCACAAGGATAATATCGTCCGCCTCTGGAAAGGGACGGAGAGCAAAATGGGGGAAAAGAAAGCCGCGATAGCGGGATAGGGAACGACGATCTCACCATTCCCTATAATACCGCTTGACCACGCTACCCCGTCGCGCGCAGGATGTATTCAAGACGTTTCAGCCTCGCTGGCTGTCCTATCCTTCGCGCTCCCTGGTCCCTCTTCGCGCGACCGATCTCCAGTCTCCGCCGCTCCAACGCCACACTCACTCGGCAACGCTAATTTCATCGATTTCGCACAGCAGGACCGGCGCCGTGCATGTTTGAGAGGCCGGCATTGCGACCGAGAGCATAGGGGAGCCGCGACCCCGCTCGGTGCAACGGGTCGGGACATGATAAGCCCGTGCGGGTTATCACAGATGGGGCCCTGTGATGAGCCTCTCGCTTCTGCGCCCCAATTCCTAAGGAGGGAAGAGCAATGAGAATCGATCTATTTATCAGGCGCATCGTCATCCTCACATCATTGGTGCTGATCTCCTGGCTACCAGCGCCGGCTACGCAGGCAGCGGATCAACCTTCGGGAGGTTCCTTGCCTGTTGTTTCGACGGGAGAGTCTACCAGATTGGCGGCGGGCGGAGTCGAGGACACCCTGAAGGCCTGCCTCGCCAGAATTCCCAAGAATGGTAGTGCCGGTCAGCTCATGCTGGCTGAACAAAGCTGCAAACAGGACGAGAGGAATCGACAAGTGGACCGAGACGGACCCAAGTTCTGAACGCCTGCCTCGGCGAAACCGAAGCGGGACCACTTCCCTTGCTCCACCCTTTCCCCTAGAAGGAGAAGGGGTGGAATGAGGGTCACTGGGACTGACCGGTGGGGGCCCCAGTAAATGCGGACGCCACTCAGGCCTCTTCCTCCTGTTCCTTGACAGGGTGTCGGGTGAACCGTATGATCCACACGCCTGTGCCACTTCCCTGTGCCTCGGCCTTGTTGGGTGGGACCTCTCGATGAATGAGCCGAGACGTCGTCCCCGTCCGCTGCTCCCGCAGCTGATCCTCACAAGAGAGGCCTGATCATGCTATTCGCTCCCATCGGGCTCCTGCTGGTCATCCTTGTAATCGGCGCCATCATGCTGAGCGTCAGGGTTCTCCCTGAATACGAACGAGCCGTGATCTTCCGGCTCGGCCGCATTGCGAGAGGCCTCTATGGCGGCAATGGTCCTGGCTTGGTCATCATCCTGCCCTTCATCGATCGGTTGGTCCGCGTCAGTCTGCGTACCGTGGCCATGGACGTCCCGCCGCAAGACGTCATCACCAGGGATAATGTGTCCGTGAAGGTCAACGCCGTCATTTATTTCCGTGTCGTCGACCCGCAGCGAGCGATTATCCAGATTCAGGACTACCTCTATGCGACGTCGATGATGGCCCAGACCACGCTCCGCAGCGTCCTCGGCCAGAGTCAGCTTGATGATCTGCTGTCCAAGCGGGAAGAGATCAATGGTAAGCTCCAGCTCATTCTTGACCAGCAGTCAGAGCCTTGGGGCGTGAAGGTCTCGGCGGTCGAAGTGAAGAACGTGGACCTCGCCCTGGAGATGCAGCGTGTGATTGCCAAGCAGGCCGAAGCGGAACGTGAGCGGCGATCCAAAGTCATCCATGCGCAGGGTGAATTCGAAGCGTCGCAACGCCTGGCCGATGCCGCCGACGTGATGAGCCGGAATCCTGTTGCCTTGCAACTCCGTTATCTACAAACCCTGGTTGAAATTGCCGCCGAGAAGAACTCCACGACGATCTTTCCAATCCCCATCGATACCATTGCCCCCTTTCTCAAGCACTGGGGTAGTAAGGCAGAGCCGTAGACCTTCTGATCACAATGCCCCAGCGGTCCGGCACATCTCCTACTTATCAGACAATGCGCATCGACGCGTTTCCATCAGCGATGCATCGACTCATTTCCCATCATTAATGCGCGCAGTGTGTATGGAAAGGCCACCCTTCTAGTGTCATGGTTGTACCGGCTTTCACTTGTCCAGAGCCGATCAGAGCCATTCTCACCCTGTCTCAATACCTTCCCCATTAAATAAATTACGAATATAGAATTCTTCGCAGACCGTTCCCTCTGGGCATAAGAGTTGCTCCGTCCTCCTGTTCATATGTGGCCTACGGTGAAGGAGGAATTTGCCATGGAACTCACGTTACCCGAGATCTCCGAACAGGTTCGTCAGGTACAGGGGAGGGACTCAAGGCGGCATGCGCGGGAGATTGTCAATCTCCGTATGGTCGTCGCGGACGAAGCAGGACCCTCCAACGGGCAGGTGATCGATATGACGACGAGGGGGTGCGGGCTTCGCGTCACGAAACCCCTCAGGCGTGGTCAATATCTGTCCCTCAAAGTATTCCCGAGTGACGGGACTGCCGTCGTGATCTGTGATTTGGCGAAAGTGCAGTGGGTGGAAGAGGAACGGGCTGGTGTCGCCTTTATGTGTCTGTCGATGGAGAACGAGCTTCGGCTGCACCGACTCTGTGCCCATCAACTCGCATTCCAGTTCAGAGACTAGAGGATCATGTCTCGGTATATTCGGTGAAGGACGGTCCGACCATTGCCCCTTGCCCCATGACCCCCGCCTAACTTCCAAAGGGTGTGTGAGCGCTGGACATTCGTAGGAGTCCCGCGTAGATTTTCTTGCTGTGGCCGCCACGCCTCCTAAACACTTCTCGATGATCCGCGAGTTTCACCTGGCCGACGTGCTGACGCTGGCCAACGCCGCCTGCGGCGTCGCTGCAGTATTGTTCAGCATGCTCTACATGGGCAGCCAATCGGCGACCCATTTCTTCGCCGCCACGGCCTTGACGCCGGCGGCCCTGGTGTTCGATTGGCTCGATGGCCGTGTTGCCCGCTGGCGGCACGAGCATTCGGCGCTCGGGCGCGAATTGGATTCGCTGGCGGACGTCATCTCGTTCGGAGTCGCGCCGGCGACACTCGGGTTCGCCGCAGGCATGCGTGGAGGATTGGACTGGATCGCACTGATGTATTTCGTCTGCTGCGGGGTCAGCCGGCTGGCCCGGTACAACGTGACCGCCGAGAGTCTTTCGGAGGGCAAAGACAAGGTGGCCTACTTCGAAGGCACTCCCATTCCCACGACCATGCTGCTGACCGCCGTGCTGGCCGTTGCGGCATGGCAGGGCAGAGTAGGCGAGAACCTCTACTGGGGCCTGTGGACGATCGGGCCCTTCGACCTGCACCCCTTGGCCCTGCTGTTCGTGCTATCCGGAAGCTTGATGATCAGCAAAACGTTACGCATTCCCAAAGTCTAGTAAACAAAACAACGCTAGACACCGGACAACGAGGCTGAGGCGACATCGGGAGTAATCGGTCGCTTCGCCATTCTACGACGAGACGGTGCGTATGTTTCGGGGATCTTTCGCCGATTGCCTGGCATGAAAGGTCTTCCAGAGCACGGTGAGATCCATCCACCAGATGGAGTCTTCATGGCGCGGCATCTCAGGTTGCGGTCTGGGCGCCACGCCGAGGAGAGTCTCAGAGCCTCGGTAGCGTGCTTCGATGTTCGCGTCCCGAACGGCCCCACTCAAGGTGAGCAATTGGAGCACTTTCGTCTTTTGTTCGATGCGTCCCCGCTTCAGTGAAGGTGTCATGATGTGACCTCCGCCTTCCTGCAGCGTAATGCGATGAAACCAGCTGATCTATTCCCCAAAGGTGGTAAGAGAATTACGCCACACTAGGAGATTCCCTAGTTCCTCGTTGGGGTCGCAACCTGGCTGGCGTGCAAGCCTCCCTGTTGAAAATGATTCGGCAGCAGCATGATGCAGTTGGGGTTGAACCCCTGCGCTTTCAAGGTATCGATGCTCCCCAGGACTTTGTCATTCTTCAGGTCGATCACCGTGATGGACCCATCGCTCATGCCTTCCAAATTGAGCAGGCTATTCTGGACGAACAGATACCGTTCATCGGGCGACAGCACCTATGATGAGCGCCGGCAGCGGCTGGAATCGTTTTGAGAAACTTCGGCTGTCGCGGATCGGTATTGTCATACAGATTGACAAACCCCGGCTTGGCCGTGGTGACGTACAAGCGGTCCCCTTTTTTGTTGTAGAGCATTTCCAACGGCATCCCTTGTTGCCGTGGTCCGAAATCATCGACCTGATAGAAGGAAAACGACTGGGTCTTCGGATCCCAGATCCCGGCCCACAGCGTCCCTTCCATCATATTGGTGATGTGCACCACGGGGGGATTCGCATTGGGGCTGAACATGATTTCGACGGGAGCGGATTTGGCGGGAGAAGGTTTCGATCGCGATTTTGTGCGTCGAGAGCACTTTCCCGGTACTGGCTTCCAGCACCGTGACCGACTCACCCACTTCGGACATATCCGGCTTGACGGTAGCTGGTGACGAGCACCCGATCGATGCCGTTGTGAATCGCAATCCCGTGCGGATAGAGGATATAGGCCGCTGCCGGTTCAGCCGCACTCACGGTTTTGATCGGCACATCTTTCACGGCATCACCCATGATCACCGTGCTCGAGCCCATGCAGGTGAGGTACCAGGTCCGGTTATCTTCCGAGACGACGAGATCCTCGCCGACCTGGCAGTCCGGCACGGCGATCGCGCGGAGCCGATAGGGAAACCTCGTGAGGTCCACGACGTGCAGTATGCTTTTCCCCAAGGCCGTGATGTAGGCTTTCGTCCGATCGCGGTTGAAGAAGATGTGGTGCGCGACGAGGTCGGACGGAAGCGGAATCTCCATCAGGATCTTCCCGAAGTCGGCCGACTCGGGATCGATGTCCATGATCGCGATCCCTTCTCGTCTCACCGGCTGGTCCGGCTTGCTCTCATAGTTGAGGAGGGCAAGAATTTCCGCCGACGCCAGAGAAGTGCAGGAGAGAAGCAGCACCAAGGTCAAGGAGAGGAGCCGGAATCGTGTCATGGTAGCCTCCTTTCGGATTGCGAATGTCAGAAAAAATACTCCTTTCACAGAGTCTACGCAACGGGCGAATACTCCCAGAGTGATCCACCGTGGTACCGCCCGTTTCTCCCGACGAGAATCCAGAACTCCCAACTTGGAACTTCACTCTCAGATTGAGTCTCTCGCTCCAACCAATTGTAAATGCTTCCATTTCAGTCAGCCAACCATTGAATTCCTATGATGGAGACGGTATCTGTGTTCGCCTCAAACCCAATCGCACATCTGAGGAGAGAACATGAGCTTCCCCGATGCTTCGCGAACGAATCGAACAGGCGATTCTTGTGATTCGTGGCCAACGAGTCATGCTGGATAGTGACTTGGCCAAACTGTATGGGGTGTCAACGAAGGCGTTGAATCAAGCAGTGAAGCGGAATACAGATCGATTCCCGAAGGACTTCATGTTTCGTCCGACCCAACAAGAGAAGTCGGAGGTAGTCACAAACTGTGACCACCTCTCCGTCTCGCTGCCGAATCCCCTCAGCCTCAACCTTCCCAATCGCCTCCACTCTCTAACCTCCAGCTCCACTTTCTCGGCGGGATGCTTTCCAGTCTGGGAAACGGGTATTCTTCCGCGGCACCCTATGAGACCGACATGAAGACCTATACGAAGCTGGACCCCGCTGCCGCTCTATACGCAAGTGCTCATCGCCGTGGCCTGCGGCGCGCTGCTCGGAGTGGCGTTTGGTCAGGAGCCCTATCTGGGCGGCCTGCGCAACGAGCATCTGGGCCGGCTCGGCATGTTCGTCGTCACACTGCTCAAGACGCTCGCCATCCCGCTCATCTTCTTTGCGATCCTCGATGCGCTCATCCGCACCAGCCTCCCGCTGCGCCAGGGGACCAAGCTGCTCGTCATCTGCCTCGTCAACGTCTCCGTCGCCATGACGATCGGCCTCGTGATCATGAACACCTGGCAGCCGGGCCTGGCCTGGTATCGGCCACGTCGACGAGTTACTCCACCTCGTGCCGGGCTCCAGCCATCGGTGGGCAGCCTCGCGACCTCGCAGACCGGGACGCAGAGTCCGCTCGAGGTACCTCGCGTCCTACATTCCCCGCACCATCATGGCGCCGTTTTCCAGCAACAACGTCATCGGAGTCGTGCTCGTCGCCCTGGTCATCGGCGCGCACGCTTCGCCGCCTGCAAGGCGATGGCAGACATGAGGGTCGCGGGTGGTCCATGCGCTCGCGCGGGCCATCGAGCGCATCTATGCCTCCTCGTGCAGATGCTCGGCTGGATCATCCTCGTGGTGCCGCTCGCCGTCTTCGGCGTCGTCGCGCAGGTCGTCGGGAAAGTCCGGCGTCGGCGTCTTCTCCGTCCTCTGGATCTTCCTCGCCGCCATGCTCGCTGGGGCTTGCCGTCCACTCGCTCGTCTACTATCCGCTCGTCGCCTGGCTGGTGGGGAAGAAGTCGCCGAAGGTCTATCTGGGGCAGGGGGCCGACGCGATCATGACCGCCGTGTCGTGCAACAGCAGCCTGGCCACCGTGCCGGTCACGCTCCGGTGCCTCGAGCGCATGAAGGTCTCGCCTCAATCGGCGCGCCTCGCGGCCTGTGTCGGCACGAACCTCAACAACGACGGCATCACCCTCTATGAAGCGATGGCCGCGCTCTTTCTCGCCCAAGCGCTGGGCTTACGATCTGCCGATGGCGAATCAGGTCTTGATCGTCGTCGCCTCGATCATCGCGGGGGCCGGCGTGGCCGGCATTCCGGAAGCCGGGCTGATCGTGTTGCCGCTCGTCCTCTCAGCCGCGGGCCTGCCGGATCACGTCATCGTCGCGGCCATTCCACTCATCATGACGGTGGATTGGATCATCGCCAGAGCCCGCTCTGGCGTGAACGTCATGAGCGACATGCTGGTCGCCATCCTCCTCGATGTCGGGCATGTCACGCCAGCCACCGAACCGGCCGCGATTCCGTACCAGGCCGAAGCCGACCATCCCACTGAGCCGCAGATATTCTGAGGAGAGTATTGGTTTCTTTGGTCTGTCTGGTCTCTCTAGTTCTTCTGGTTGGTTTTCGGGTGCTGCCAACCAGGACAGAGGAGACAAACGGAACAGACTAGATAGACCCCGGACAGACCGGACAGACCAGACGAACCAGTTCCCCGTCCCGCTTCGGAACTGTAGGCTAGGCGGCGGTCAACGGGGAAATATGATCGATCTGACCTTTGATGTTCCGCGCAGCCTCCCACAAGTCAATTGCGCGTTGGGCATTCAACCAGAACTCGGGACTGTTGCCAAATAACCGAGAGAGCCGCAAGGCCATCTCAGGACTGACCGCACGCCGCTCCTGCAGTAACTCATTGACCGTCTGGCGAGATACCCGGAGAGACCTGGCAAAGCCGGACACGGTCAAGTCATACTCCGGCAGAAAATCCTCCCGCAGCATCGCGCCCGGATGAGTGGGGCGAACCTTACGCGTTCGCTTGTTGGGGATGCTCATCACGCACCTTTCATCAATGATAGTCCGTTATCTCAACGTCGTACGCATCGCCGTCTTCAAACCGAAAGCATACACGCCATTGATCGTTGACGGAAATAGAATACTGTCCGGCCCGGTCATGCTCCAATTTGTGAAGTCGATTGCTCGGAGGAACCTTCAAATCAGTCACGCTTGTAGCGAGATCTAGATACTCCAACCTGCGCAATGCTCGCCCCCACATCCCTGGAGGAAACCGCTTTGATTTGCCGCTGTCGTACAGCTCCTTCGTACGCTTGTCGGCAAACGTTTTGATCACGAATGGAGTGTAACGTGATGCATGACACCTGTCAATTCCAGGTCGTGGCCCGCCAGCCGCTCTGTGTTGCTGTCGCTGACGCGCGAACCTCCATCATAATGCTTCCATTTCTGTCTTCAGTTCGTTGATTTTCCACAAAGAACAGGGTATTTCTTTTCGGCTCCGTGGTGGATTGAGCATAGTGGAGAGGAATCATGAGCGCTCTGGTCCCTCGGGAACGAATTGAGCAAACGATCCTCGTCATCCGTGGACATCGAGCCATGAGGCATGCTGACCTCGCGAAATTGCAGGGAGTCACCACATTCAATCTCAAAAGCCGTGAAGAGGAATATTGATCGGTTTCCCGAAGACTTTATGTTTCGATTGTCGACACCAGAAACGGCGGCTTTGACATTCCAAATTGGAATATCAAAACCCGGAGGAAGAGGAGGTCGTCGATACGCGCCCTACGCATTCACGTGCGCTATGGTGAGCACAAGGCTATAATGGAATTGACTCGCTGATGGATTATTGGAAGGCCACTTACCACCACGGGCGTTTGGGTTAGTCGCCGAGTGGGGTGCGCTTCATCAGGACGAATTGAGAGATGACTGGAAACTAGCTGAGCAACGGGCACCGCTCAAGAAGATTAAGCCGCTGGAGTAAGGTTCATGCTGAAGGATATTGTTGAAGCCACACCGTTGGAAGGCTACCACGTCCGTCTCCGATTTGAAGATGGAGTGGTAGGCGAACTCGATCTCTCTGTCATCATGCAGTTTGAGGGCATCTTTGCTCCCCTGAAAGACCTCAATCGTTTCCGAGAACTTCGCGTGCATCCGGACCTGGGCACCATCTATTGGCCGAACGGGGCTGACCTCGATCCCGCTGTCCTCTATGCACGTGTGACAGGAACGCCGATCCCTACATACGAAATCAAGGCAGGCAGTCGCTAAGCCCACGAGACACGTCTCGCCAGTCCCGCTCGTCGCGCTTGTTCATCTGGTTCGTTTGGTCTCTCTCGTCTATCTGGTTTCTCTGGTTCAAACAACGAGCCAACAAGACAGACCAGACCAACCTTCTGCCCCCTCGCCCCAAGCCTGTTGCCTTCTAGATCGCCATCCGTCCCGTGTCCCGCCGGCTATCCGCTCTTTGTGCTCTCTGCGAGGCAACAGTGCTTGTAGGGCTTGCCGCTGCCGCAGGGACAGGGCGCGTTGCGGTCGATCCCCTGGCCGCGCTTGGGTATCGAGGAGAGCAGCGACTCCGTGTCCTGATGAAACAGTGTCCGCAGCATCGCGTACAAGTCGGGATCCCGATGCTTCAACCGGTCGGGTGACGTGAAGAAATATTCGGCCAGCACCGCGAAGTATTCATGTTCGTTCGTGTAGGCATAGGGGTTGATGTGCGCGCCATGGTGCGAGGGACGAGTCAGCTCCCGGGCGACATACCCCACCCACTGCCGGACCACCATCCAGGGCACCTCGGGCGGGAGCCCATACTCGCTCGCTTCCTTCTCGAACAGGTGCGCAAACTCATGCACCCCCACATTGTGCGTGCCTGATCTTTCGGCGAATCCAGCCAGGAGCGCCGGCTTGGAGAGAATCATCACCCCGCTCAAATGGTGCAGGCCTGCCATCCCAACAATGGACGCATCGTTCGTGTTCTGATAGGCGTCGTCGAAGGCATCCGGATAGATCAGCACCTCGCGCAGCCGATGGTATTCCCAGTCGTGGAACCCGAAGATGGGGATCGCCGCACTTGCCGCCACCAGCACCCGAATCGTGTCGTTCAGCTCCGTGCGAATGCCCGTGATCCGGACCTCGTCGAGGAAGATCTGCACCAGCTGTCGGAACCGCGCCTTCCCTGCATCGTCAAGGGCCAGGAAGAACGCGACCTGTTCGCGGAGGATCTCCTCCCAGCGATCGGGAAACGGCTGCTGCACCACCTCCATCCGTCGATGGTACCGTTGCCGCACCCACCAGTAGGTGAACGGACTCAGCCCCAGCAGGAACCACAGGGGAGGGGCGAGCCAGACAAACAATCCCGCCGCCCAGGCCACCAGGCCAGCGGCCACGAGCGCCTGCCGCTGGTTACGGCGATTCGCCTCCGGTGTCACGAGCATCGTGTCGTTTCCAGTGTAAGAGTGCCGCCAGAGCTAGGATTGTACTCTGGTTTGTCTGGTCTGTGGGCAGAGAGCGGGACGAGCGGGACTGGCGAGAAAGGCGCGACGGGGTACATAGGGTTTGTTTGGTTTTTCGGGTGTTTTGGTCTCATCAACGAGACCACAGACAGGTTCTTCCATCGTTGCGCGCTTCGCCCCTGTCCCGCCCTTCTCGCGTTATTTGTTCCCCCTCGCCCCTTCTCTTGTCCCACCATCAACCATCCGCGCTTTGTTGCCGTGGCTGATACGCTAACTCCATCATAATGCTTCCATTTCTGGATTCCGTTCATTGATTTTGAACAGAGAAGAAGGTATCTCTTTTCGGCTTCGTGAACCCGGCGATGTCATGTTCTGCTAACGAGAAGCCGGACTGTGAAAACTTGAAACCGCTAATTGCGCTATCAAGTGCGAAGAAGACTTGACCAACGTTCGCAATAATGCGAACATGGCAACGGGGTAGGTGGTGCCCAGGACTCAGGTTGTCTTTTATCAAGAGGCGGCAGGCTCGGTTCCAGTCCTCGATTGGTTGGACACCTTGCCGGCCAAAGCCCAGGATAAATGCCGGGTCAAGATTGAGCGGTTACGAGACCTGGGCCATGAACTCCGGAGACCGGAAGCAGACCTGCTCCGGGACGGAATCTATGAACTCCGTGTGGGACTGCAGGGGATTAATTACCGAATCCTGTATTTCTTCCACGGAACAGTCGCCGCAGTCCTAGCACATGGTTTAGTCAAAGAACGCGTCGTTCCCCCGAAAGCAATCGATGAGGCTATCAAGAGAAAGCAGCGATTTGAACGCGATCCTGGCACCCATACCTATCAGCAGGAGTAACCATGCCGAAAACAAAGCGCCCTACGACTGACGCCGTCGAAATCCTTCACCGCCGTTATTATCAGGGTAGACCGGACCGGCTGGCGGCATTGAAGAAAGCCCGAGCCAATGACAGTGTCGCACGGAAGATGACCGCACTCCGAGTGCAAGCCGGCCTCACCCAGCGGCAACTGGCCAAGCTCGTCGGCACCACCGCATCGGTTATCTGCCGTCTAGAAAGTGCCGACTACGAAGGTCATTCGCTGGCGATGTTGAACCGAATTGCCACGGCCTTGAATCAGCGAGTCGAGATTCGCTTCCTACCGGTCACGCAAGGCAAGACGCTCAAAACGGCATGAAGTCCTTGCAGGTTTGACGAAGAAAGACCCCATGGCACTCACACGCGAATTTAAGGAAACGGTCGCAGCACGCGTGCAGCAAGACGCGCGCTTTCTGGAAGTCCTCTTCACCGAGGCGATCAATGCCTATCTGTCCGGCGATACCGTCACGGGTAAGGCGATGCTACGGGATCTTGTCAATCGGGGACTGCCAACCGGACAGACGAGACAAACCGAACAGACCAAATAGACCAGATCAACGAGATAGATCGGATAAACCAGTGTGTCTCTCTGATTTGTTCGCTGGTCTGGTGAGAGGTCGCTCAGCGAACCACAGAAAGCAGAGCGACCAGAAAGCAAAACCAATTAAAAACACCAAAGCGACCACACGAACAAGACAGACGAGCAGGAACGGAAAGTTGGCACCCTGGCGGAATTCTCGCGCACCGTGGCCAATATTAACGGCCTGAGCAAGGACCGGAGTGCTGCCAGCCAGAGGATTCATCATCGCGCCCCTCCATGCGCCTACCGTGCGATTGTGACCTCCATTTAAATGATACAAGCTGGCAAGGGGGTGCGCTAGACCCCAAAAGAGGGGGAGGACAGGGATGCCTTCGCGCTTCGCTTCCGGCCTCCCGGAGCATCCGCTCGGGCTTCGCCGGGCGGAAACCTTCTGGAATTCCCTCAGTCACGGTTGTGCCAACCGTGATTCTTCGGTCAGTTCCAGCTTTCCTTCCCGGCTCAGCCTCGGCGGATACCTCGCTCCTCCGGTCACGTCCGCGAAAACCCAAAGGCATCCCTGTGGAGGGTGAAGGGTAAAGATCGCCCCGTCAGCCTCGGGCTCCTGTGTTCGTCACATCGTCATCTGGTCGGATGACTCTGAGTGAGACTGCGCTAGACTTCGTCGCAACGGTCACCTGAGGAGAAGTAGGGCGGGGATTTGCGGAGAGAATGAGAGGATTTACGCTTTCCTTCGGCTCCATGCTATCCAGCGGATGTTCAGCGGAAGACCAGCGAGGAAGAAGTCGGGCAGGTGGTCGTAATGGAGCAGGTTATTGAAACCTACCCGACGGACAAGCCTTTTTCCAGTCGGCTGATCCTGGGATGGAGTGGGTCTCGTCCCATCCATGTGGTGGCAGCCGATGATGCTACCACCCAGGAAACATTCATCGTCACCGTCTATCAGCCGGATCCTGCAGAGTGGGAGTCGGGATTCAAGAGGAGGAAGCCTCAATGATGTGCGTGATTTGCAAGAGTGGGGAGACGCACCCGGGCACAGCGACGGTGACTCTCGAGCGCGAGGGCGCAACGGTTGTCATCAAAGGAGTCCCGGCGCGGGTCTGTAAGAATTGCGGAGAAGAGTACGTTGAAGAAAGCGTCACAGCTCGCCTGCTAAAGACAGCCGAAGAAGCAGTCCGCGCAGGAGTTCAGGTAGACGTGAGAACCTACGCAGCTGCCTAGAACGGCATTCGTCCTTCCCCAGCCTCACCTCCCGCGGTCTATCTTGTTTGTTTGGTTTTTCTGGTTTAAGTAACGAAACCAACAAGACAGACCAGATAAACAAGACAAACAAGACAGACCTCCCCGGACCCTTCTGGAATTCCCTCCGTCACGGTTGTGCCAACCGTGATTCTTCGGTCAGTTCCAGCTTTCCTTCCCGGCTCAGCCTCGGCGGATGCCTCGCTCCTCCGGTCTCGTCCGCGAAAGCCAAAGGCATCCCTGTGGAGGGGGTAATTAGTCGGCCCCGCCGCTAGGCGAATATCGCGGTCGGCGCCATCCACCAACATGGAGACAGGAGACAGCGTGGCTGCTGGCGTTCCAGGCGTGAATTGGCTAGACTACCCGCAGGAGGCGAGTGATGAGTATCCGCGAACTGCTCCAGTCCAAGAGAGAGAAAATTATTCAGATCGCTGCGCGTCATGGCGCGCGCAAGGTGCGCGTGTTTGGATCGGTGGCGAGAGGAACGGCCCGGCGAGGAAGCGACGTAGACTTCTTAGTCGAGATGGAGGAAGGCCGCAGTCTTCTTGATCATGCCGCCTTGATTCTCGATTTGGAGCGCTTGCTCAAACGCCCGGTTGATGTGACATCAGAACGCGGACTTCGTCAGCCGCTTCGCAAAGAAGTTCTCAGAGACGCGATCGCCTTATGAGGGATGACCGCGGTCGCCTGCAGGATATCCTTGATGCCATCAAGCGGGTTGAGCGGCATGCAAAGCACGGTCGGACCGTGTTCGAGGAAGACGAACTCGTTCACACCTGGATGATTCACCATATCCAAATCATTGGCGAAGCAGCCAGCAAGCTCACCCCCACGTTTCGCAAGACCCATCAGCAAGTTCCCTGGCCACAGATTATCAAGATGCGCCATGTGTTGGTCCATGACTATCTCGGCATTGACTTGGCGGAAGTCTGGGCGGTGGTAGAACGGGATCTGCCGACTCTCAAGAAACAAGTCAGTCGTATGCTCAAGCATCCGCTTACTCGTCCCCCAAAGAAATAAGCCAGCCGTTCGTCTCTCTGGCTTCTTTCGTTCGCCCGGTGGGTTTGCCAGTCCCGCCAACAAGACAGACCAGAAAGACCAGACAAACCAGTCTCCCGTCGCGCCTTTCCCGCCCGTCCCGCTCGTCTCGCTCTCCGCCTCACAGACCAGACAAACAAGACAGACCTCCCTCGACCCTTCTGGAATTCCCTCAGTCACGGTTGTGCCAACCGTGATTCTTCGGTCAGTTCCAGCTTTCCTTCCCGGCTCAGCCTCGGCGGATACCTCGCTCCTCCGGTCATGTCCGCGAAAGCCAAAGGCATCCCTGTGGAGAGGCGGGGTGCTTTCCCGCGGCGAAAAGGCGTATTCTTCGGTGCCACCAACGGTCTGACACAACCATTCGACCATTAGCAGGACACCGACTGTGACACAACCGGAACCCATTCGGGTGTTTGACTCGCAGGGCGAGGATTACAAACGCGCCTTTCAAGTCTTTCTCGACCACACCGACCAGAAGCGGAGCACGAACCGGTTGTTGCGGAGGCTGGTGAACGACTTGCCCGCACGAAAGGTCTTCATCGACGCCGGCGCCGGCAATAGGGAAGTCACCCGTGCCTTCGCTGGGGCCTTCGACCGCACCATTGCGATCGAACCGAACATGTATCTATTAACCCAGCTCCAGCGTGCCATCCCGCAGGTCGACACCATCGGCACGTCGATTTTAGCCACCAGTCCGAAGGCCCAGGGCGATTTCGTCCTCTGTTCCCATACCCTCTATTATATTCCTGCTGAGGAATGGCTTGCGCACCTCGAACGGCTCGTTTCCTGGATGTCGCCCACCGGCATCACCGTCGTCGTGCTCCAGAACCTCGGCACTGCCCTCATGACGATGCTGGAACATTTCTTCGGCGACCGGTTCGACCTCGGCGGGCTCGCCGACACCTTCCGCGCAAAACACGGCGACCGCTACGACGTCACCACGACTTTCGACCCAGCCCATGTGGAGACCTAAGAGCCCGCCGCAGCTTACACCGTCGCCGAATTCATGCTGAATCTCCTGCCGATCAGCCACCCTCCCGCCCGGCGAGACCTGGAAGCCTATGTCGCAGCAAATTTCGCCAATTCCGACGACACCCATCGCCTTTCAGTCCATCAAGACTTTCTCCAAATCCGAGCACGGCGGTAAGCTCCAACGCGCCGCTCGGCCTTAGCGTCTATATCACGGCGTCCGTCACATCGTCCGTTGCCTCAGGCCGTTCTCAGCCACAATTAGCCATACGCTATCAGCAATCAGCCACCGACTCCCTTCTCCCTTCTCCCGATAGGCCAGCCATGCGCTATAGACCATAAGCTCTTTGTACTCACCCTATGCCCCCCGGCCCCATTAAGGCGGGGTGCATTCTCGCGGGAATAGGGGGACGAGTGGGATACCTTTGTATTCGCTCCCAGACCTCCCGGAGCGATCCGCTCGGGGTTCGCCTGGCGGAAACCTTCTGGAATTCCCTCAGTCACGGTCTGGCGACCGTGATTCTTTGGTCAGTTCCAGCTTTCCTTCCCGGCTAAGCCTCGGCGGATACCTCGCTCCTCCGGTCATGTCCGCGAAACTCAAAGGCATCCCTGTGGTGGGGCGTGATTTCTCATGGGCAAAGAGGTATTCTGCGGCACAAATTTGATCCCACCCGGAGTTTATCCCTATGGACCGATTGGAAGCCCTCATCAAAAATCTTCGGGAGTTTGTGGCAGAACGTGAGTGGAGCCAATTTCACGATCCCAAGAACCTCGCGATGGCAGTAGCCTCTGAGGCAGGGGAACTTCTGGCCGAGTATCGGTGGATAGCCAATACTGATGCCGATAAGCTCACGAAAGATCCAGATCGGCGCGCGAAAATTTCTGCCGAAGCGGCTGATGTAGGAATAGCTCTTCTCCTTTTTTGTGACCGCGTCGGCGTAGACTTGCCTGATGCAATTGAGCGCAAGATGGTAACGAACTCCGAAAATTATCCAGCCGACAAATCAAAAGGTAAGGCGGAAAGACCGGGCAAATGAAGCTCTGGGTCGGGGTTACGGATAGGGAATGGTATCGGTTTCTAAGCCAGTGCCCACACCTCGATGAAGTGAATTTCTGGCAGCCAGGAGGAAACCGAGCCTTCAACGCTCTTTCTCCTGGGGAACTGTTTCTTTTCAAACTGCATTATCCTGAAAACGTCATCGTGGGCGGCGGTTTTTTCGCGACGTCTTCAATTCTTCCGTGCAGCCTCGCTTGGGAAACTTTTGGAGAAAAGAACGGGGCCAGCACATATGCAGAGATGAGGCGACGTGTTGAAAAGTACCGAAGGTCCTCTCCTGAACCACATGAAGACTACAAAGTGGGATGCATTATTCTTGAACAGCCATTCTTCTTAGATAGATCAGCCTGGATCAATGTTCCCTCGAGCTTCGCCAAGAATATTGTTCAAGGGAAGACCTACGACCTAGCCTCGCAGGATGGACGAAGACTTTGGGAGTTTGTTCAGACAGCAATCCGGACACCAGTGGCATCCAATGGGCATGCCGCAGACAACCAACGACCTATGTATGGCGAGCCAATGCTAGTGAGGCCTCGTCTTGGACAGGGAGCGTTTCGTGTTCTGGTGACCGATACATATCAGCGGAGATGTGCCATCACGAGAGAGAGGGCTCTGCCGGTTCTCCAAGCTGCTCATATCAGACCCGTCGCGGAGGGTGGCCAGCATGAAGTTAGCAACGGCCTTCTCCTTCGTTCCGATGTTCACACTTTGTTTGACCGTGGGTATGTAACTGTCAGCCCTGATTTTCAGTTTCGAGTCAGTCGGAGGCTCAAGGCAGATTTCGACAATGGGGAGCACTATTTCCAGCTGGAAGGAACAAGAATATGGGTGCCGCCACGGAATGCAAGACCAACCAAAGCGCGAGTTTCTTGAGTGGCATGCTGATACCATGTTTTTGGAATAGGACAACCCGGGACATTCTACCTTTCCGGCAGCGCCTGAAGGCTGCTTCTGACGATCTTTGGCAGGAGAGTCGCTAGAGAGAAAATCGTAGTAGCGGTTATCGTAGTCGAGCACGTGCGAGACTTCTTGCCCGAAAACGTCCCCATTGGCCAATGACCGATGCGATATTGGTGGGTGAATCAAAATCAGACGTACCGTCATGAGATCGTCGGTGGCTATCTTTGGTCGCCCAAGCGATCCGCGGGTGATCGTCGTAATCCGTTCTATGAGTTCATGCGTGAAGTGTCTCCAGGGGATGTGATTCTTTCCTTCTGCGACACGCGCATCGCTGCCCTCGGCATTGCCCAATCGTACTGCTATGAGAGCCCGAAACCGGATGAGTTTGGTACCACGGGCCTAAGCTGGAGCGCGATCGGCTGGAAAGTGGATGTTCGCTTTCAGGAGCTGTCCAATCGAATCCGGCCCAAGGACCATATTCAGGAAGCTGCGTCCTTTCCTGCCAGAGAAATATTCGCCGCTTCAGAAAGATGGCAATGGACTCCAGAGCGTCTATCTGGCCGAAGTCAGCCCTGAACTTGCGACATCGTTATTTCGCTTGATTGGCCCTGAGGCGACCTCTGTGAGGGATACAGCGACTGCCCTCAACGGGCTGGCCCCTGTGATTCTGCAGCCCGAAGCCACCCTGGAGGAATGGGAACAGCGGGTTGAGCGGATGATTCATGACACGCCAACACTGCAGGAGACGGAAAAGCAATCGCTCATACAGGCTCGACGTGGTCAGGGAATTTTCCGGGCTAACGTCCAGCGGATCGAGAGTCAATGTCGGATCACCAAGGTCAATCGGCCTGAACATCTGATTGCCAGTCACTGCCAGCCCTGGCGCGACTCCACCAACGACGAGCGTTTAGATGGCGAAAATGGACTACTCCTGACGCCAACCATCGACCACCTGTTCGATAAGGGCTTTATCTCCTTTGAAGGCAATGGCAGGCTGATTATCTCGCCAGTGGCACATCGGCCGTCGCTGATCAAAATGGGTATCGATGTTGACCACAGTGTCAACGTTGGGGCCTTTAGCGAAGGACAGCGCCGCTTTCTGGACTATCACCAGGAAAATGTTCTTCGCATGGCCCGGCAAGCTGGAGGATAGGCTGGGGTGAGGGGCATCATGCTTTGTTTTGAACCGCAGTGAGCGAGGCCTCCGCTTTTGCGCTTCCAGGATTTCTTGTATCGGGTGGGGAGCACGGAGTCGGACTCAATCGGAAACTACTATGACGTATGATCAACTGGTTGACTTCGTTGAACGGCGGATGCGGATGTCCCACATCTATCAGCCGGTCATGTTACTGACTCTGCTGCAGCACGACGGCCAATGTTCAGAGACCGACATCGCCAAAGCTATTTCGGTCCATGATCCGACCCAGATCGAGTACTACGAGGCGATCACACGCAATATGGTCGGTCGCGTGCTGACCAGGCACGGCGTGGTAAAGCGGGAAGGAAAACGCTTTAGTCTTCTGTCTGCTCAGCCGCTTACAAAGGATCAGCGTGCTGAGCTCCGGCGACTGCTGGAGGCTAAGCTGGATCAGTACGTGGCAAAGCGAGGTGAACGAATCTGGCAGCATCGGAAGTTAGCACTCGGCGACATTTCTGGAACCGTCAAATACGAAGTTCTCAGACGAGCGAGCCTCTGCTGCGAACTCTGTGGCGTATCGAATAGAGATCGAGCCCTCGAAGTTGACCATATTGTTCCGAGGAACCATGGGGGCAGCGACGATGAAGCCAACTTGCAGGCTCTCTGCTACAGCTGTAATGCGATGAAGCGGGATCGGGACGCCACTGACTTCCGGGCGCTGCGCGAATCCTATGCCCATCGTGAGAAAGCCTGTCTGTTCTGTGCGCGACAAGAGGATGGGCACATCGCACTGGAGAACGAGCTATGTTTCGGAATCAAGGATGGTTACCCGGTTACCGATCTCCATATGCTGGTCATACCGAAGCGACACGTGTCGGATTTCTTTGAGCTCTACGAGCCGGAGAAACACGCCTGTATGAGGCTCTTAGACGAAGCAAAGCGCAGAGCGAAGGCGGAGGATCCCACCATCGCCGGGTTCAATGTTGGCATCAACGTGGGCGA
The DNA here is from genome assembly GCA_963729585.1 of Nitrospirota bacterium. GTDB lineage: Bacteria > Nitrospirota > Nitrospiria > Nitrospirales > Nitrospiraceae > Palsa-1315. Next base: position 268,938 of record CAVSOJ010000024.1, on the reverse strand, counting down.
AGCCGCAGGCCAAACCGTTCATCATTGCCATGTCCACCTGATTCCAAGACGGACGGGCGACGTCGAGCAGCCGCGCGGAGGTGTACGGAACGTTATCCCAGGCAAGGGGGCATATTAAAGAGTGGCAGTAAGAGCTAAAGGTGTCAGGAATCACTTCCCATAGATCGTGCCCGACTTCATCGCCCAAGAAATCGTCGACAACCTCGAATCCGCGTTGGAACAGTTTCGACTCATCTCGGATGATTTAGGTGAGGCGAGCTCAAAGTCGGTGGCGTAAGAGATCAATGAACTTACCATGTTGCCAAGCAAATCATCCCTTTGACGCTTTTTGCGTTAGTGAACTCTGGTGGCCAAAGAAAGAGCGTTTCCTGATCATCGGCGAAAGCCCTGGAAACCTGGATTCCTACTATTTCTATGACATGGCACATCCCGTGAGAATCAGACGGAATCTACTAATGGGCTTGAGCTCTTGCAACATGATCTCTTCTCAAAGTCTTGAGACCTTCAAAGATGGTGGGTTCCTCTTCGACCATGCGCTGCGCTGCCAACTTTCCGCAGTAGAGATTAAGCGCGAATGGCGGAGATCGAAGAGGTATGAATCCTTGCGCGCAGCAAACGCTGGCCACCTCAGTGCTTCAATCAGGAAGTTTCAGTATGTTTGGATCATGGGATATCTCGCGAGGAACGCGGTGGCATGCTTAGATGCTAAATTTCCTCGGGAGCAGCATGGCTTGACGAATCCTTATGTTGTGAGGGGCTCCAAATCGTACTTTGTCTCTCGATATCTCCTGAACATAAGTGATGCTCAAGTGGTAAAGATCTGCGAAAGTTTCAAGGCCTTCTGTTCAGCTCCCCAGGGATAAGAGTGAAGAGAAAACGGTGTCAGAAACCGTTAATTCTTAGCCTGAAACCGCGACGACCTCGAATCCGATGAACTCAACCTGCCCACTCTCCAGTCAGATTAATGCCAACATGGCAAACAGAGGGGGACAGTTTTGGATTTTGACAAATTATGATAGGCGATTCATCGTCCAAAGGTTCCGTCAATCCTAAGCGTTCTCAGGTCAGCGTGCGGGAACCAACCCTCAAGCAGGTTAGAGTCGCTCGAAAGATTTTCGAGTCTAACGAGCCTCGTGATCTTTTCTATCATGCTGCCACTGCACTGGTCGACTTATCTATACACCAACGAATCTCATTGAGTGTCAGTGAGGCAATAGCGGTCCTGCTCCAGACCTGGAACGCTATGTATTACAGATTTAGAGATTTCGATTCTCGACACTTCTCAGAGATTGAGGCTGTTTTAGACATTCACAGACCTACTCTCATTAGGGTAAGAAATCGTTCGATAGAAACGCTAAAGGATTCTGACAGGGACAGTATCCAGAGGCTCTTTCGTGGTTTCGAGGTAGTGCTAGGCCCAGTAGGCGCTGCGAAATGCCTCCATCTAATGGCCCCCCGCTTCTTTCCGCTATGGGATCGTACTATAGCGGCGGCCTACGGATTTCACCTTCGACCAATAGGGCAGAACGCCGGCGGTTATTGGGGTTTTATGCAGACCGCGAGGAAGCAGGTTGAAGGATTAGGAGGCGAGCGGCGTATTGCAAGAAATCCGCTCAAGGCGTTGGACGAATACAATTACTGCAGGCATACGAAGCACTGGATCTGAGAAGAAATAGTGGTTTCAGGAACTTTTTCGTAATTCTTCGCCTATTGGAGACTCGCCATGTGGATAGTCTGAAGGCGGGCTACTTCCACGTCACTCCAAGTGCCCGCGCCATCACAACCGCTCTTGGAACGGTTCCCCCCATCACTCTAGAATAGACCGACCATGAGCAGAACTCCTCGTGCTTCAGTCGTGGTCGGTGTGGATGTCGGTGGACCGAAGAAGGGCTATCACGCGGTCGCGCTCAGAGACGGACAATTCCTCGGGAAGCTGGCCACGCTCGATGCTGCTGCGGTCGTCGTATGGTGCCGGGATCTCAAGGCCTCCGTGGTCGGGATTGATGCTCCCTGTTGTTGGAGCCGTACCGGTCGAGCGAGACCCTGCGAGCGCGCACTGGCCGTCGAGGGCCTCCACGCCTTCGCCACACTGAGCCGGGCGGCGGGGGAGCGCAATCCATTTTATGCTTGGATGCGCAACGGAGCTAAGCTGTACGATCGACTCACGCCTCACTATCGGCTGCTCGACCGACGACACTCGGGATCTCGCCCGGTGTGTTTCGAGACGTTTCCTCACGCGGTGGCTTGTGCGCTGGCGAAGAAGATTCTTCCCGCTAAGCAAAAGCGCACCGATCGTCGCAGGCTGCTTAGCGAGGCGGGACTCTCCACAGAGTCGCTTACCAACATCGACCAGATAGATGCCGCCCTGTGTGCCCTGACCGCCCGCTATCTCCTGGCGGGGGAAGTCAATAAGTACGGCAACCCAGAGGAAGGCTTCATCGTCGTACCGAAAATATAAGGTTCCACAGGAAACTATGCTTCCATCTTATTGCTCTCCTTCTGGCTGTCAGCAAGAGAAAGATGTCACGAACCATTTCGTTGTGCTTGCCTCCCACATTGGGAAAGACGTAGGCTTTCTTCATGTGCGCCGCTGTCGATTGATGAATTGCAATACCATGGCTGGTACTAGAGAAATGCGACCACTGTAGAGGAGACCTGCATGGGCAAGATAGGCTATGGATATGGAAGCGAATTTCACCTTCTGCGCTGGATGGGGCGTCACAGAACGGAATTTAACAAACATATTCTCGAGGCGATTGGCAAGGAAGGAACCGATATTGATTGGCTCGATTTTCCCTTTGCTGGAAGTGTTAAATCCTTGGATTCAGAATGGAAGGGCCTCGATTTTCTTCCAAACAATTTGTCAGTGAAGAAGGACTGGTCACAATATTGGCCGAACGGAAAGGGAATTCAAAACTGGGACCTTGTGGGAAGGCTGAACAAGCCAAGTAAAGTTGAATGGGTACTCGTCGAAGCGAAAGCCCATATAGGAGAAATTAGTTCAAATTGCATGGCAACTGCTAAGCAGAGCATCAGGAAAATTTCAGAGGCATTTGATTCCGTCAAGAAAGCCGCAGGTGTTGATGCAGCACAGAATTGGATGAGTCCTTACTACCAGTACACAAATAGGATTGCTGTTTTATGGTTTCTTCATAAGCATGACATACCCGCCAGACTGCTCTTTATCTATTTTTATGGAGATCAGAGGCCGTCCTCACCCACTAAATGGCAGATCAACTGTCCCCAGCGTAAAGAAGACTGGCAGGATGCGCTACGGCGACAGGATAAGCATGTCGGTCTACCGAAGCAGCAGCGGCTTGCCTTACATATTCATAAGCTCTTTATGCCCGTAATCGGTGGCAATTTCAAATGACCAAAGTATTATAAATGGAGGGTGAGCACACATGCCTAGTCCCCTAAATGTTTCATTGGGGCAAAGAACCAGAGACAATCAACTTTTCTGCAGCGCCTGACGGTTGCTTGTGCTGATCTCTAGGCGAGGAGTGGGCTTCTCGTGCTGTTCTCCACTCGTGGCATGGACTATACTCCCCCTATGCCGCCTTTTTCCGATCTGTCCTTTGTCGATTCGCTTATCAGTGAGCAGCGCCAGATCTTCCTATCAGGATGCTGAAAAAATCCGCCAGCGGCGTTCTCGCATCGTTCAGATCCTCAACGTACCCCAGAGGGTACGCCTCCGGTCCTCACTCGCTGCGGCCTTGCTGGACGGCCTTTTTGAGCATCCTGAGATTCTTCTGGAGCGGTGCTTGGCCTGCTGCTGTCCCTGGCGGCCTTTTATCTGACGCCCTATGTCTGGCTCACCCTCGGTCGATGACGGAACCTGACCCCAATGACTGTGAGTGGCTGTGGCCTGGTCGATTCAGGCTCAGTGCCCTTTGTTTTGTCGAGATTCCTTCTTTGTAAGCAGTTGATTGCACTCCTGTGAGACTTCCGCTTGGTGCTGTTCGAGGCACTGGATGATACGCCCTTCGCCCGGCTTCACGTCGTGACAGAGCTTGTTGATATCCACCCCACAAGCCTGCTTCAATTTGTGCATGGCTTGTTCACGATGCTCCGGGGTCATTTGTCCTTGGGGCGTTGACGTTCCGGGCGACGATGGGGTCTGCGTCGTTGGAGGGGCTGGTGAGGTAGCCGGCATGTCGGTCGGATCAGCCCCTCGGGCAGGCACCATCCCAAAGTACCCGAGGACGGCGGTCACCACAAACAGCCCGACCCATACTCTCTTCTCCTTCTTGCGCATCATGATCCTCCATTGTGGTTGGTGAGATAACCGTGTGTCGGTCATGGAAGATAGTCAGCATACAGAAAGGAGAGGGGTGAGGCTAGTGTGACCATTCAATCTGCTTGTGCGTGCGACGGGCTCACGGTAACGGTAGACGGTGGAATGGTGCACCGTAAGAACTGACATCAGCCGGCAGTTCCGGGTATCTCGCCATACGAAATCACATCGGTCCAGACCCTAAAGCTCTCCAACGTGTTGGGTCCGAACGTCGTGGCGATCGCGACATCGGACGCGTCGCGGCCTCGCGCCATCAGGATGCGGCCCGCGCGCCGCACATTGTTTCGCGGGTCGAACATGTGCCAGCGGCCCCCCATCCAGACCTCGAACCAGGCCGCGAAATCCATCAAGCCGAAAGGAGGTGGCATTCCGATATCGCTCAGATAGCCGGTGCAGTAGCGCGCAGGAATATTCATGCAGCGGCAGAAGGCGACGGCGAGATGCACGTAGTCGCGGCAGACGCCGGTCCGTTCGTTGAACGCCTCCGCGGCGGTGCGGGTGGCGCGGGCGTTCTGATAGTTGAAGGCAATATGGTGATGCACGTAATCGCAGATGGCCTGCACGCGCGGGTACCCCGGAGTTGTGCCACCGAAGAGTTGCCATGCCGTCTGAGACAGCAAATCGGTCTCACAATAGCGGCTGCCCAACAGGAACACGAGGGTTTCTTCGGGCAGATCCTGTACGGAGTCCTGCCAGGCAACGGACACCATCTCATCGAGCTGGCCGCTATCTCTGATGACGCCGTCGGCAGTCAGGCGGAGCCGGCCCGCAGGCGCGAGGAGGCGGTTGCACCGGTTTCCGAAGGCGTCGCGGTAGCCGGTGATCGGAATGAATGGCTCGGCGGTCAGGCGATCGGGGACGACGATGTCGGAGGCCCTTGAATCGTGGATATTCACGACCAGGATGATCGGCGTGGGTTGTGGAAAGCTGTAAATGAGTTCGAACCCGGTCCGGAGCTGCATGGCAAACACCTTTACTGCGCGCACTGAGCGACCAAGTGAGGAGTGCGGAGATACAAATGGTCGGGAGTCGGTCTCAACTCTGAAGAACGAGATTAGCTGAACAGAAAATCACCAATGAATCCACCCTTGCTTGTCGGCCGAGGCGGCATGAAGTAATACCCGCCTTCCACGGCATGATAGAAGTCCTCCAACCGATCATGACCACCCTTGGCTGTACTGACCATGCTCTTCTTAATGGTCTCGTACTGGCTCGGGTCCGCCTGGTAGCAGATGAACAGTACCCCGGTCTCGAATGGCGACCAAAAGGGATACGAGCGCCGGTAGATTTTGATATCACGTTCGCCCAGCTTCACGTCGCTTTTCTTCTTGTGGCTTGTCGTCGGTGCGTCGGGATGCTCTCCGCTGTCGGCCTTGCGACGGCCCATGGCGTCTTCCTGTTCCGTGAGAGACAGCTTGTTCCAGGCGGCCACGTCCTCCCGGATCTTGCGGAAGAGCATGTAGGAGCCGTCCCTGAAGGCAGGGTCGGCGTCGCCGACGAGCACCACGCCGGGCCGATCCTCCGCACCAGGGTTGGCCGTGCCATCGACAAAACCGAGCACGCCGCGACTGCCGGGGAAGGAGAAGCCCTGATGGTAGGCCTTGGGTGTGAACGCCTTACTCAGGAGGCCGAGCAGCGTTTTGCCTGCGATGTGGTTTGCGAACTTCACGTTGCTGCACAATTGCACGACCATGTCTGCCTGTGTCTCCGCAGGGTCGTATTCGTCGCCATCAAAGCGTGGCATGGAGCGTAGGGCCTTGGGCCGCCGCTTGGCCGTGCACTTGTCCACAAATCCGCTGCTGAAGCCAATGGTCACAGTCAGGCCGGACGCCACGTGTTGCTCCATGAGACGTCCCGCCTCCTCGGAGAGACACTGGAGCGCGTCTTGAAGTGTGGTGTGGTTGTTGGTGGTGGCGTTGAGGAAGATGATGTCCAGATGCTCTTGCGGCGCATCGAGGACGCCTTGTTGTACATTCATAACCACTCCGTCGAGCTAGGCCATGAACTGATCAGTCCGACTGGCAGAGCACTTTATTCCCTCACAGCAAACTGCGCAACTTCCTTCTCATCGGAGATTACCGAGCACCATGATGCCGGTGCACCAGCGCATGTCCACGGCCATAAGCGATCAGCCAGCGGTTTGCGGGAAAGGCGGCGATCCCGGCGAGGACAAGGGAGACGATGAGGCTGACCCAGAACAGCGGCTCCGTGAGCCCCGCGTCCATCGCCCCTGGTATGACGAGGATCACGGCGTTGTCAACGATCTCCATGATCGTAATGGACAGCGTGTCCGACGCGAAGGCGAGTGCGAAGGCCACGCCAAATTCCATACCTGATCGCAGTAGCGGCAGCAGGGTCAGGAGATAGCCACACACAAAGGCAAGCACTATCGAGAGCGTGATCGTCAGCCAGTTGTCCCAGTCCAAGGCGGTGCCGATCACCATTCCCAGCGCCTCGCCGATTGAGCAGCCGGTCAGACAATGAATGGTGGCGCTGAACGCGAGGCGGTTCAGGGAGGGTCGCTCGGTGCTATGTGTCGCGTGATCCATCTACACACAGTGTAAAGAGCAGCCGGCGGAACCGCAATTTGCGAATGTCCCGCCCGCCGGACTGATTTGCACCGCCATCATCTATGCCATTGGCCGACCTCTCAAGATACGGCTTTATAATTCTTCAGAAGTGGCTGGAGCATTAAAGTGTCCCGCCACTTCGTTCTCGCGCCATTTATTTCAGATGTTTCTTCAGCTCTTCCGATGCTTGGAGCAGCGACGAGCGAGTCCCCGGAACCTGGCTGAGTGCGTTCAACAAGCCCCAGTCGTGGATCAAACCGCTATAACGCACGGCGGTGACGTCCACACCAGCGGCGTCGAGCTTGCGGGCATAGGCTTCTCCTTCGTCACGCAGCACGTGGTTCCCCGCCGTCTGGATGAGCGCCGGGGGCAGTCCCTTCAGTTGTTCGGTCGTGGCCTGCAGGGCCGAGACTGTACTCCAGGAACAAAACTTTTGCATTTGTCTGGATGCGCGGCTTGCAGTCCTCAGTCTCTACTCCTCTCTGTAATGAGTAGTGGCGAGGCTGCCCTTTACTGCGCGCATTGACCGACCACCGTCCTTGATGTGACAATTCGATCTGCTTGTGCGTGCGCGGGCAGCGAGCAAGAAGGATAGCTGGAGGTGAGCCATGGCTGAAACGATCAATTTCGACAAAGTCACCACGCTGCTCTTGCAGCATGGCGAGTGGTACGAGGTCGACCCCGGGACGCTGACTTCAATTCCTGCAGCTGACTTTTTGTCCGGCCACTCTGGAGCCAATGCATATGCCTGGGAAAGCCATGGCGCCCGGTTAGCTTGCCCATGCAGTGCGGTCGTACTCGTCCGATATTCAACGTGAACGAGAAGACAACAGGGCCATTCTGCCTTTCTTGAGCCGTCTAGCGGCGCGTCCTGAATGCCTGGGGGCAGAAATGGGGGTCAGAGTAAGATGTCCGGGAGGTGAGTGCTGGCCCCGATTCGACAGCCATTCTCTTTCCGTGAACCACGTCAATTACGGAAGATAACCCAAGACATCCTCTTCGCGAACCAGCACCAACTCTTCATCGTCGCCCTCCACTTCTTTGGCGGCGTATTTTTTGTACAGGATATGCTCGCCGGGCTTGACGGTGGTCTTCACAAACGTCTTCTTCTTGATTTTCTCTTTCGAGTCTTTGTCCTCGACCAAGCGACCTGTCCCCACGGCGAGGACTTCTCCTTCCTCCGGTTCCTCTTGCGCGGTGTCCGGAATGATAATGCCGCCCGCGCTCTTCTCGCTCGGCCCGCTGGTCCGGATCAAGACCCAATCGTGCAATGGTGTTAGTGTCATCGACGTCACTCCTTTATGTATGCGTGGACTCTACCAGCGGTGTCCCTGTGAAGATTGGGATGTCACGCCGCATCAGCTTAGCACGTCTGGCATTGATAAAAACGTGACAGGCAACATGAGCACCTTCTCAGCGTGCGCGTTCCGCGAGCAGGGGGGCGACCAGGCTACCCATCTCATCCTAATGAGTCCGCCTGTCGCAACGTGCCTGTATCATTGAACTATTCAAGCCCACATTATACTGCTTGACTCCCGTGCGTAGTGCGCCCAGGGTGATACTGTTCGGTGTGAAGCTCCGCTGACTGTCCTATCTCTTGCGCTTCCTGAATCTTCCCGGCGTGACCGATTCATCAGTCTCCGCCGCTCCGATGCCAGAGTTTCTCTGAAAGGGCGCATGCCTTATGTCGTGGTCTGCTTTCCTGAATTCTATTCTTGATCGGACTCGTGTTGGTTGCGATCCATATGGTCGGGCCGCACCGCTCGGATTGAGTGACTAGGGGCTGTCAGGTTGTCCGACCGGTTTCCGGCCTGATGATCTGACCCCAACCTACATCTGTACAGAGGAGGATGATGCTATGAACGCTGATCAACTCAAGGGGAAATGGGCGCAGTTCAAAGGCGAACTGAAACAGAAGTATGGCAAGTTTACCGATGATGACTTAACGCAGATTGAAGGCAATTACGACAAGTTCGTCGGTAAAGTCCAGGAACGGTATGGCGAGAACAAGGCTGAGCTCATGAAGTGGGCGAATGCGTGGCATGAGAAGGCGGCGCCGAAAGTTGCGGAGAAGAAGCCCCACTGAATGGATGCCATTCACGAAAGACGTTTGACGACACACTTTTACATCTCGGTTAAGGAGAAGACTATGACCACACGTTATGTCCTGACACTCTGCACGGCTCTGGTTGTCGGTGGGGCCCTCATCGCCGGATCGGCGAACGCGCTTGGCAAGGCCGATGAGAAGACGCCGATCAATGACTCGTGGGTGACGGCGAAGACCAAGATTGCGCTGTTTGCCGATGCGCGGGTCAAAGGGAGTGAAATCAATGTCGAGACCACACAGGGCGTGGTGATCATCCGTGGCAAGGTGGATAGCGAATCGGCGAGGCAGGCGGCTGAAGGGATTGCCAAAGGGATCGACGGCGTCAAGAGTGTGAAGAACGACCTCCAAATTATCGCCCCGGCCAAACGCGAGGCGGTGGAAGAGAAGGATGAGGCGATTACGACCAGGGTCAAGGAGCAGATTGCGAAAGACTCCAGTCTGACGAAAGCCCGTATTCATACTCAGACGAATGCGGGAGTGGTCTCACTCAGCGGCGAGGTGCCGGACCTCATGACCAGTGCCCAGGCGTCCTGGACTGCCTGGCAGGTTCCCGGCGTCAAGTCGGTGAAGAACGATCTTACGGTGAAAGAGAAGGCCTAAGGTCTTACTCGCACGATTCGCGAGCGCTCCGTCCGTCGATATCCGACCATCGTGATGTCGGCGGACGATGGAGCCGCTCACTCACTCAATCAACCCTTCACAATACGGCAGCATGAGGAGGTATACGATGGTCAAGCAAGCTGGTTCAAATCCCGCAACGCCGACCATGTCGGCCGGCACGCCCAAGGACAGTGCAACCGGTCAGAAGGCCGGTCAAGCTGAACGGGCATCGAAGGGTGCTCACACTCAAGACCTGATTGCGCGGCGCGCGTACGAACTGTATGAGCAACGAGACCGGCAGGAAGGCCGGGCCTTGGAGGACTGGTTGAACGCAGAACGGCAAGTGGTTGGCGCAGCAAGCCATTCGTGAAACGGACCATGACGGTCCTGAACATTCACTACTATGACGATAAGGAGATGAAGCCATGAACACACTGATGCGGTGGGACCCTATTAGCAGAACTCGATGGAATCCTTTCAAGGAGCGGGATGATTTGGAAAGCCGGTTGGCGACGATGTTTGCCGCTCGGGAGTCGACCGGGAATGGAGGGAAGGAAGCCCTGACTGTGGCCCAGTGGTCGCCACTGGTGGACATTACAGAGGATGAGAAGGAATACCTCATTAAGGCCGAGTTGCCGGACATGAAGAAAGAGGATGTGCGACTTACGGTGGAGAACGAAGTCCTGGCGATTTCCGGCGAACGGAAATTCGAGAAGGAAGAAAAGGGGAAAAAATATCACCGGGTCGAACGCGCCTATGGGAGCTTCGTGCGCACCTTTTCCCTTCCGGAGGACGCGGATGGAAGCAAGGTGTCTGCCGACTTCAAGGACGGGATGCTCCAAGTACACCTCCCGAAATCCCAGAAGGCGAAGCCGAAATCTATCGAAATCAAGGTAGGCTAGTGCTGCGTTGACCGAATGATGAGGGGCGTCAGGGAAGGTGTTCTTACGCCGCTGCGACGATGGAATCTTCCTGACGCTCCGCACCTCACGCCTTACGCGCGCGAGTAGAGGGAGACGCTGGTCATCTTGTCTATCTCGTCTGTTTGGTCTATCGTGTTGGCCAAACCCGAAAATCAAAGAGACCGAAGTCATGAACGATAGAGGGTCTGTGGAGGTGGCACATAAGAGATTGAGACAAGGAAAGCGTGATCCGATGCTGCAACGGAATCGCTGGTGGCTCATCCTCGTCCTGATCCTCCCGATCGCAATCAGCGGATGCGATACGAGCAGACAAGCCTCAAACCCCTCGCTCATTGACAACGGCCACTTTATGGATCTGTGGGGCGTCTATACCCACTGCTCCCAAAGCGAAGACCTCGATGCGATGCGTGTCGATGCAGAACGATTGCGCCTCGCCGTAGACGTGATGGACCCCGCTGCGGATCCAACACCTCCTGAGAGTGAGGAGCGGGCATTCATGGGACCGACCGTCCGCCTCTCGGCGGATCCAGCCGCGATGGCTGCTGCCTGTACCCTTCGTGCGGGTCAGGTTGCGCAGGGAATGGGGCGTCTGTACATGGCACGAGAGATGTTTCAGATGATCGTCACAGACTTTCCGCAACCACGCTATCGCTATTACGCGGCTCAAGCCCGGGAGGGTCTCGAGCAACTGGACGCTGCGAGATCCGGCTGGTTCCAACAGCAGACGGCTACCTAGAGCTGACCTCAACCTGACCCCAAAGACTGTGAGTAGCTATTCTTGTGGAGGTATGTTAGAGTGTCACTGTTTCATGGCGGCGGGCCTCGCGTGAAACATCACATTGAACGGCCCATTACGGATGTTGTTGTTACCGAGAATCTGATCGGAAGTCTGACCTAGGTCGCTTTGTTGCTTGCGTCTTCGGCTCTCTCCTTCCCCTCGTAAAGCTGTTCTCGCGTTTCTCTCAATATCAATTTTCAGAAGGAGGACCCCCATGGGTTCAAAACTTTATGTTGGCGGGTTGCCCTATGCGGCAACTGAATCGCAGTTAACCACCTTGTTCGCCGCACACGGGACTGTCGAGTCCGCGCGTGTGATCACCGACAAGTTTACGGGACAGTCGCGAGGCTTCGGCTTCGTCGAAATGGCCACGCAGGAAGAAGGTAAGGCGGCGATTACCGCCTTGAACGGCACACAGATGGACGGACGCCCGTTGACTGTGAACGAAGCCAAGCCCCAAGAACCCCGCACCGGCGGTGGTGGCGGCGGACGTAACGGCAGCGGACGTGGCGGCGACGATTTCGGCAATCGCAGCCGGTTCTAAGCACGACGCTACGCAACGAGCGGGGCGTCTCATCCGAGGCGCCCCGCCTTCACCCAGAGGATTACCCATGTCACAGTCTCAACAGCCAGCATCGCCGCGTAAAAAGGCCACCATTAATTATCTGACCGCGCTCCTGTTCGGTTTCGTGGCTTGTGGCGCGCTGATCGGAGTCCCAGTCTTTGCCTACACGTATGGGTTCACATGGCTGGACTGGACCATGTTCGCCGTGCTGTATGTCGTGACCGGTTTGGGCATTACCGTTGGCTACCACCGTCTGCTGGCGCACCGCAGCTTCGATTGCCTTCAGTGGGTGAAGGCAGGATTTCTCATTGCCGGTGGATGGGCGCTCGAAAACTCGGCGCTGAAGTGGGCCGCGGACCATATCCGCCACCATGCGAACTGCGACCAAGAGGCCGATCCGTACAACGCCCAGCGGGGATTCTGGTACAGCCACTGCGGATGGGTGTTCATCAAGGATACCCATGCGGATGACAAATACGCGTCGCGTTTGCGACAAGACCCCCTCGTGATGTGGCAGCACCGCTACTACCTGCCCATCGTCCTCTCAGGTTTGGCGCTCCCGTTCGTGGTGGGATTTCTGTACAACGGCTGGATCGCGGGGCTGGGGTGTTTCCTGCTGGCCGGCGTCGGACGAACCTTTGCCGTACTCAATTCGACGTTTTGCATTAATTCGGTCTGCCATCTCTGGGGACGCCAACCACATGGTCAGGCTGATTCCAGCCGGGATAGCTGGTTGGTCTCGCTCCTGACCTTTGGCGAAGGCTACCATAACTATCACCATAGCTATCAAAGCGATTACCGCAATGGCCCACGCTGGTACAACTTCGATCCGTCGAAATGGCTGATCTTCACGCTCTCCCTCTCCGGCCTGGCCAACTCGTTACGTACGGCCTCCAACGACAATAGGTAAGGGCTGGCTCGGTCCCTGGACTACTGTGGCGGGTGGTCTCCTGCTCCGGGGTTGGGTCAGTCGGCAGAATTGGAACATGAACGCCGGCCGAACAGCTGGGGGCCGGTCATTCTGACACGATCGCGCCAGCCTCCCAGTGAAGACCTGCCACTGACGCGTGGAATGCGCCCGGAAGCCTCGTGGGCTTTCCGGTCAGGCCCTCCGTCATGTTTTTTAGGCATTTCAGCCTAGTACAGTATTCTAATGAAACTGGTAGTTTGCCTAGTCTCTCAAACTGGCTGCGCCTGTTTAAATTAAGGTAGTCGGCGTAAGGCTCAACACATCGCCGCACTGCTGTTCCCTCTCTGGTCCTTGACGGGCTGGTGAACGAAGGAGATCGAGGATGTCTCGTGAAAAGCTGGTCGTGCAGACCACTCGTAAGGGGCCTTCCGTTCCGTTGAGAGAGACGTGCTCCGCCCCGATGCCGCTTCCCGTCTGTTGTGTCTGCGGACACATCCGAGACGCGACAGGATTTTCCCCTGATCGTGAGCACTGGGTCACGCAACGGATGTATCAAGAGTCACATAGTGTGAATCTGGCTGATTTACTTCTCACGCACACCTACTGTCCGAAGTGTTTCACGAAGTTCCAGGAAATAGTGAGGCGGTTCTTTCTGAAGACTGGAACGTCGTGATGATTCTGCTCGCCGGCTCTCAGAACATCGACTCCTCCATCCTGCCCTGAGCGACGTCTCCCCGTCGAGGACCGGACCGGGAGAGGGCACCGCGCAACCCGGCGCATTCTTCCGATACCACGTCGATTTCCCGGGACGTGCCATTAGCCCAGCCGAGGGCCTTCTAGGCCGCCGTTTTCTTCACACGCAGTTCAACGCGATATCCTGTTGCGGCAAGTACCCGGATGAGCACATCGGTCGACACTCCTCGGGTGTTTCCGTTCGCAATGGCCGTCACGCGTGTTCTCGACGTTCCCGCGCGTTTGGCGATTTCTGCGTGGGTGAGCCGTCCGGATTGAATGATCTTTACGAGTGAAACGGTAAACTTCGAGCGAAACTTCATTTCAACTGTGTCGGCCGCGGACAGGCCCAATGCGCGGCCGAGATCTTTGGCGGTCCGAACGGTCACCAGCTTGCGTGCTTTAGACGTTGCCATGCAGCACCTCTTTCAGTCGTTGTTGGCCGATAGCCACTTCTCGTTTGAGAGTATTCTGCGTCTTCGCACAGCCATTATGTCCTACATTCGAGACATTCGCAGGGACGGTTCAGGACGGACGGTGGGTGACAAGGGTCCTATATCCTCTGTGTCGTCATTGGTCCTGTGCGTGTCGGTCCGACGAATCGAGTGATTGATCAGGGCGTCCCCCTGATGATTCTGTGTCGCAGGAAAAAATGCGAGAGAGCGTGTACAATATTTTGGCGTCTCACGAGGAGTCTTTCTTATGCAATACGTTCATCTCGGTCGATCGGGCGTGAGAGTCAGCCGACTCCCCAAGAATTGGGGTCAGGCACCCCGGTCAGAATTTTGGAAATAAGAAGGAAACTCAGGTGGCCTATCACATTGACTTCGATTCGACGCATCGCATCCTCCGGGCCCGTTTCGAAGGACGGGTCACGGATGACGAATTGAAGGACGTCTATCGGTTCGGCCAGGAACACGTCGCACAAATCGACCCACAGGCTGGCATCACCGATTTTTCTGGTGTCACGGAGGTGGCCTTCTCGACCCAGACGATCCGCGATCTCGCCCTCTCCAAGCCGATTATGCCAGACCCGAACCGGCTGGTTGTGTTTGTGGCGCCGGCTCCTCACCTCTTTGGGATCGCGCGAATCTTTGAGATGCAAGGAGCGGAGAGCCGTCCAAACCTGCATGTCGTTCGCACGGCCGAGGAGGCGTATGAGCTGCTAAATGTTCGTCAACCTCAATTCGAGCCAGTGTAATGGCACATTGGCTCGTGCGTTGGATAGACGGGTTGGCAGTTGAGGGGGCATGCGATTGGGTACCATTTATGGCATTCTTCCCATGGTGACGCGAACGTCAGTCCTGGCGCCGTTTCTCGCTGGTCTCTGCCTCATCGCGCTGCCGGTCTCCACGCGATCGGTGGAGACGGAGCCTGATCGAGGCGTCTGGCGCACGGCAGCGCCCGCGCCGACGAAGCGGACTGAGGTGGCCGCCGTGACGTTGCGCGACAAGATCTATGTCGTGGGCGGGTTCGAGCAGCCCAGCTTGGGCAATGTACTGAATCTTGCGATTACTCCGTCCCTCGAAGAATACGATCCCTCCACAGACCGATGGACCACCAAAGCTCCCATGCCGGTCGGCCTGCATCATGTGGGCATCGGTGTGACGGGCGGGCGACTGTATGTCATCGGCGGGTACAGGAAGTCGGGGCTTACCGTCTGGGAACCCGTCGCCACGGTGTACGCATACGATCCAGCCACGGATACGTGGACCCAGCGCGCGCCGATGCCGTCGCCTCGCGGCGCGTTGTCGGTCACGGAGCATGACGGGAGGCTGTACGCCATCGGCGGCTACGGCCGGAAGGCCAATAGCGCTGCGCTTGAGGTCTACGATCCGGAGCGCAACACGTGGGTCTCGCGCATGCCTGTGCCGACCCCTCGCGATCATCTGGCCACAGCGACCCTGTCCGGGAAGGTCTATGCGATCGGCGGACGCCTGAACGGTGACTATCGACAGAATCTTTCCGTCACGGAAGTGTACGATCCCGTCACTGGCCGATGGACACGCGGCGCGGATCTGCCGACTGCCCGCAGCGGAATCACCGCGGCTGTGGTTGGCGGGAGGGTCTACGTCTTCGGCGGGGAAGGCGGCGACGGCACGTTCCGTGAGAACGAAGCCTATGATCCGACGCATGACACCTGGCAGGCTCTAGCGCCGATGCCGACTGCGCGTCACGGCCTCGGGTCGGCTGTGGTGCATGGGCGCATTCACGTCATCAGTGGCGGACCCACTCCCGGAGGCTCCTATAGCGATCTGAATGAAGTCTTTACCCCGCCGGCAAGCCGCTGACTCCTCTTGGTTCTAATGTGAGACGAACGCATGCGCGCATGGCTGATGGATTCAACGGAGGGTGTCGGAGCGCTGCGGTTCGGCGAGGTGACGGATCCTCAGCCGGGTCCTGGCCAGGTGCTGCTACGAGTGAGAGTTGCCGCTCTGAATCCCGCGGATGCCTTTTTGGCACAAGGGCAGTATCCAGCTCATCCTCCACTGCCACATATTCTCGGGCGTGATGGAGTGGGCGACGTAGTGGCGGTCGGGCCCGGCCTGTCCCCTGTCGTGGTGGGCGAGACGGTTGGCATCCTTCGCTGTGACGTGGGAGTAGAGGTGTGGGGAACGCTGGCAGAGCAAGTCGTGGTGCCCATGGCGAGTGTCACCCGTGTCCCTCGTGGTTGGTCCCTCGAAGAGATGGCTGCCGCCCCCTTGGTCTTTTTGACTGCCTGGCAGGCGCTGACGCAGTGGAACGACCCTCCAGCGCCGCCGCCGGCGGGTGGAGTGCTTCTCGTGACCGGCGCGTCAGGCGGTGTCGGTGTAGCATCCGTGCAGCTTGGGAAATCGATGGGGCTCACCGTGGTGGCCTTGTCACGCAGTGAGGAGAAGCGCGCCACGTTGAAGAGGCTCGGGGCAGATGTCGTGTGTGATCCGGCGGATCGCAATCTCGTGAACGTTGTAAAGGCCGCCATCAGTCCGAAGCGAGTGGACCTGGTCGTGGATAGCGTGGGGGGCGCGTTGTTGACTCCGGTGATCGCCCTGCTTGGCTATGGTGGCCGGATCAGCGTGGTGGGCAGGAGCGGGGGGACCGTACCGGAATTCAATACGGGGACTTTGTTGTTTCGGCGGATTCGGATGGGCGGGGTGTCGGCGGGAGACTATTCCCCACAGGCCGCGCAGGCGGCATGGCAAGAGATCGTAAATCGACTGGATGCCATGGGCCAGCGGCCACAGGTGGACAGCATCGTCCCGTTCGAAGAAGTGAAGCGAGGATTCACGCGATTGAACGAGGGGCCGATGGGAAAGGTGCTGGTCCGTGTGGCCGGCTAAGGTCGTCTGATTCTTCGGTGGACTTTGATCAATTTAGAGGGTCTCCCACTGCGCATGTCGAGCGACCACTGCGTGATCGTCAGGGCTCTGAGAGCACAGAGACCATAGCTAAGTTGCCTCGCCATATCCTCCGATCGTCCCATCTGTGTACAATATCTCATTCGCGTGTGTGATCAGGGGATCTTGCCTATGCAATACGTTCATCTCGGTCGGTCGGGAGTGAAAGTCAGCCGGCTCTGTCTCGGCACCATGAACTTCGGGCCGGAGACGAGCGAGGCGGACAGTTTCGCTATCATGGATCGGGCGCTGGAGTTGGGCATCAACTTTTTCGACACGGCGAACGTCTATGGCTGGAAGGTGGGCGAAGGGTGGACGGAGCAGATCGTGGGGCGCTGGTTCGCCCAGGGCGGGGGACGGCGAGAGAAAGTCGTCCTGGCGACGAAAGTGTTCGGCAAGATGGGCGAGTGGCCGAATCAATCTCGCTTGTCGGCCCTGCACATCAAGCGAGCCTGCGAGGACAGCCTGCGGCGCCTTCAGACGGACTGCATCGACCTGTATCAGATGCATCACGTCGATCGGGAGACGCCGTGGGAGGAAATCTGGCAGGCGATGGAGCAGTTGGTTCGGGAAGGCAAGGTCCTCTACGTCGGCAGCAGCAATTTCGCCGGCTGGCACCTGGCCCAGGCGCAAGAATTGGCGCGAAGCCGACACTTCCTCGGCCTCGTCTCGGAACAGAGTCTCTATAATTTGAACGAGCGGACGATCGAGCTGGAAGTGATTCCGGCCTGCGAAGCCTATGGCATCGGCCTGATCCCCTGGAGTCCGCTCGCGCGCGGGATGTTGGCCGGGGCATTACAGCCGGCGAAGGTCGGCCGACGCGCGGACGAGGATGTGAAGAAAGATATCGAGAAGTATCGTCCGAAGCTGGAAGCCTATGAGGCGCTGTGTACGCAACTTGGCGAGCGCCCGGCCGATGTGGCGCTCGCCTGGCTGCTGCACCAAAAGGCCGTCACGTCGCCGATTATCGGACCGCGCACGATGGAGCAATTGAACGGCACGATGCGCGTCCTGACTCTCACGTTGAGCCAGGACACATTGAAACGGCTCGACGAGCATCTTCCCCGGCCCAGGCGGGCCCGCACCAGAAGCCTACGCCTGGTGACCACGGCTCAATCGCCGTCGGGTGGCCAGTCGCAGCAAGGGTACTGCACAGTTGCGAACGTGGCTGCAAGGGACCATCGTGAGAAGGAGGGAGTTCCATGAGACGCCTGGCGTTGGTGGTTGCTCTGCTCGGCCTCAGTTCCATGGCATGGGCGGATAGTCCGTGGAGTGGGACGTGGATTCTCCGTGAACCGCCGCAAGGCGTGCATCTCATGATGATCGTGGAGGAGGTGGGCACAGGATGGAAACTCACCTACAAGATCGTCGATCCCAAGGTGCCGGGGACCATTTCTTCCACTATCCTGACGCAGCTCGACGGTAACGACGTCCCCTCAATGGTCGACGGCAAGCCAACGGGCCAAACGATGGGAATTCGAAAAGTCGATAGCCGTCACGCGGTCGGGATCGTGAAATTTCGAGGGAGGAAGCTGGCGACCTCGAAGTCGGAGCTCTCGCCCGATGGCAAGGTCCTCACGGTCGAGACCGATTACGCGGCCTCGAACCCCACCGGGCAGGTCGGAAAAGAAATTCAACACTGGGACCGGCAGTAGTGACGATCGTGCCATGTCTTAGTAGATTATTTCAGTCGGCATACCACACCCATGCACAGAACCTATCTTGGGCGACTTTCGGAACACGACCCGTTGCACGGGTATCTCCAGCATGACATTCAGCCGCAGATCAACGGCGCCGCAGGTCAGTTCGACAGTACCGTGTGTTCAGGCTCAATGGCTCAAACGACGTGTACCTCTATGAAGACCGCCATACCGGCACCAAGGTCATCGGCAAGTTTTTTCTCTCATCAAGAAAAAAGGACGCCGTGAAGGCGGCCTCACGCCTGACGCGCGAATTCGACAATCTCTGCATGATGCGCGATTACGGGCTGACGGGCTATCCCCACCATGTCGTCAGGCCGCTGGGTCGCCACTATTCGATGAACGCGCTTCTGGTCACCGAATACTGCGAGGGAGAACTGCTCAGCGACGTGATACGGGAGGTGATCCAGAGCGGTGACCACGGGAAACTTTATCATAAGCTCACCGCGCTCGCGTACTTCCTGTCAACCTTTCACAACCGGACGGCCATCGGCGTGGGGGTCGAGTTCCATCAAGACTGCGAGTATATGGATCGCCTGATTAACAGACTGCATGACATCAGGGCACTCGGAGGAGACGAGGCGCGCGAGTTGTATTGGCTGCGCGACCAGTGGCGCAATCAGCCGAGGATGTGGGAAGACCAGAAGGTGCTCGTGCATGGGGACGCGACGCCTGAGAACTTTATGTTCGGCGGCGGATTACAAGTACATCGCATTCGATCTGGAGAGAACCAAGCGTGCTGATCGCGTGTTCGACACAGGCCGCATTGCCGGAGAACTGAAGCATTTCTTCATGCGTGCCACCGGCAAGAAGGACGCCGCCGAGCCATTCATCGGCCACTTTCTCTGGGAGTATGCCTGCCACTTCCCAAACCGCGATCGCGCCTTTCACTCGATCACCGGCAGGACGCCGTTCTACATGGGAATCACGTTACTGCGCATTGCGCGGAACAGTTGGATCGAACCGGAATACCGCCGTCGCCTGATCAACGAGGCAAAAGAATGCCTGAGGAGCTTTTAACATGAATCGTCAAAGGGATTATTTTCGATATCAATGGAACGCTTTCGGATATCCAGACCAACGAATGGCACGACGATGTGTATCGCGTCATGAGCAATCTGCTGTCCTATCAAGGCATATTGCTTGAACCGAACGTGGTGAAGGATCTGTATTTCCAGATCATGAAGGAACAACGCGCGGCGCATGATGGGCCTCACCCGGAATTCGATGCCGTCGGCATCTTCCGCAAGATCATCACGCGGCACTCGACGGACTTTACGCGCGGCCTGCCGACTCAGAAGCTTGAACAGCTCCCGAGACTTCTTGCCGAAACGTACCGTGCCGCCTCACGCTTCCGGTTGCAGCTCTATCCTGGCGTCGAGGACACCATCCGGCACCTGCATCAGAAATATCATCTGGCAATAATTTCCGATGGTCAGACCGCCTATGCAGTTCCAGAACTGAACGCCGTCGGGATTATCTGGCTATTTCGATCCGATCATCATCTCCGGAGACTTCGGGTATCGCAAGCCCGACGAACGCCTGTTTACAGCAGCATTGACCGCCATGAAGATGGAGCCGTCAGAGGTTCTGTTTGTGGGCAACGATATGTACCGCGATGTGTATGGGGCGCAGAGACTCGGGATGAAAACGATCTTTTGCAAGTCCAACCAAGGAACACAGGAAAAAGAGGGCGTAAAGCCCGACTATATTATTTACAATTTCCCTGAGTTGCTCAATGCCATCCGCTTCTTCGAGGACCAGTGATTCACGGGATGAATCTCAACTGGATCGTCAACACCGTCAGTTGTGGCCATAGAACCGGCGCTGATACACTCATTGGCCTGACTGTCCCATACATGTGTGAGAGTTGAGACGTATTTTCCTGAGGTGCCATGCGCGCCATTCAGCGTTTCGGTCAACAGCTCCAGCGCCTTCGAATCCGTCGTGGCCTCACGCAGGAACAGCTCGCCGTGAAGGCGGGGTTGGTCCGTGTCTATGTGACCAAGCTGGAGCAGGGAGAACACGATCCGACGCTGAGTGTGCTGGTGCGATTGGCGAAGGCGCTGAGGGTCCCGGTGACGGAGTTGTTGGGAGAGAGCGTGAGTGCGAGCCAGTGGTGGCAGGTGGGGGAGGTTCGCTTTGCGACGCGAGAGGAGGCCGAGGATCACGCCCGCACTCTGAGCGAGATGTTTATCGCCAGTTATCAGAACAAGCCGGGAGGCCCTGTGCGCCGTCTCCTCCCTGTTCGCGAGACGAAATAATCCTTCGCAGCGTTACTCGTTTCTCTCTCCTTCGGGATGGCACTGCCCTGCTATTTGACGACGAAATGGACGCTCCTGTTCTGCTGCATACAATCTTCACTGTGCTGGAAACAGACGGGACGATCCTTTCCATAGCTCGTCGTCTTGAGGTCGACTGAAGCCCTAACTCCTGAAGATAAAACTTCACGGTCCTGGCACGACGGTCACCCAATATGATGTTATAGGCGGCGGTTCCCGCTTCGTCGCCACGGCCTTCGAGAAGCAGGCGTGTGACACCTTCCTTCTGGAGTCGCTTCGCGTTGGCCTCCAACACCGGCAGTGCATCCTGCCGGATAATGGCTCGATCAAAGTCGAAGAGCACATCCATCAATGACCCTCTCGGTAGTCCGGTCGCATTACGGGCAGACAACTCCGCTCGCATGGCCGGGCTTGTCCGTGAGGTCGGCACACCGAACTCCGGTGGTTGAAATGT
This sequence comes from Nitrospirota bacterium, assembly GCA_963729585.1. Taxonomy (GTDB): domain Bacteria; phylum Nitrospirota; class Nitrospiria; order Nitrospirales; family Nitrospiraceae; genus Palsa-1315. The sequence goes on along the minus strand of CAVSOJ010000024.1, from coordinate 247,643 downwards.
GTTTGATCGTCGGCTCGTCGATCCGTTCCGCCCGGGCCATTTGCTCATCACCACCGCTAGACCCGGACTGGGTGGCACAGGCCTGCACAAGCAAGGAAGCCACGGCGAGTATTCCCATCAGTACGAATTCTGGTACCTTTCGCATACCGCCCTCCTTCTCCAATTGAAATCGCCTCATATTGATAAGCAAGGGGAGTGCCATCGACCCCCTCGCAATCCGATGAGAGCCCATGAAGAGGAGGGCGCAGACCTGCGTAGAACTATGGAAATCATCAGCGTTTTTTCGATCCGCTCGCACGTCGGTGGGATGAATGACAAGAGGAGTGAAAAAACCCAGCCGGATTTTGCCTATTTGAAGGTGTCGCACGGCGGGATTTGTACATCGCTCGCCATTTTTGTCTCCGTTAGATCGATGCCCTTATCTATATCTATGCACAGGAGCTGCGTCATGATCTAGTCGCTCCTCTCCCTTCCCTATCCAATTGCGATTTGACAGTCCAGGCTTAGGGCAGGCTTCCCTAATCAGATCAGGGCGGACCGCACCTGCAATGCCTTATTGTGATGGACCGGGCAATAGGGCCAATGCTGGACCGGCCCTGTCGCCACGCGGTCGAAGGGGATGGTCGCTTTACATGCGGCGCAGTACAACACGGCCTGCCCGCCTATCGTGGAATGGGGCTCGAACAGGTCCAAATCCCGTCGAGCTCGTTCATCGGAGACGAGTTCACTCACGTGTTTCGTCGTCATGGACACACCTCAACTCTAAAAATTAAGATGAACCAGGTTTGGAAGTGTACCGATACCATCCATCCTCTCGGGATGGGAAAAACCCTAGTTTTTGGGATGTCCTTTCTTGGATTGTGTCTGCGGGCGAGCCAGAGAGACGAGACGCCATTTGGCGAATTCATCCATGCAACAGTTCAGGATCTCGGCTTCATGACAACTGAGTGGTTCGCCTTTTGAAAACAGCCTAGAGAGGTGTTCGCATGCAATGATGAATTCTTGTACCTCTTTCTTGATAGGCACGGCGCCTTTCTCCCTGTCAGGGGGGATGCCTGGTGTGAATATGTCGTTGAATTCGGAGCCAGGAAGTCTATGTGCCTCGCCTCGGGTCTTCCAATTCTTGCCTGAGGCCTGTCATCGACTGAGCCGGCGCTGGCGTCCTCAGATCGAGTGGAGGCATAGACAGTGGACGGATATCGAATTGGGTCAAAAGACCAGGCCGTTCTTGCCACTTATTCTGCTCGACGGTATTCTCGCGCCCTCCAGCCAGCATCGTGATCATGCCGAGAAATGCCAATGCGACTGCGACGCCTAGTTTGTCCACGTCGTGGTCTTTGCGCGGCAGGAACCAATTGCGATGCGTGCGATGCGGAGTCACGTGGCTCTTGTGTTCGTTCATTCTGTCTTTTTATCGACTTGGAACGTGCAAGTCTATCTGGGAAGAACCCTAGTCGGAACGGCAGCCCGCGGATTGGATATTTCAGGCTTGAGAGATGTAGGTGTTCGTTCCATTTCCTGGCCGCTCCTTTCGAGGCTCTCCTGAGTGCGTGCATTCGGTTTTCTCCACGGAGGGCTGGCTAGGTGATTTCCCACTGCGCTATCTTTCTCGCGAGCTGTATCATCGCACCATGAGACAGTCCTCCCCATTGGTTCTCAAGCTGCTCGCTCTCTATTACTTGGTTCAGGGATTGCTGCTGATTGCACTTGGGTCCGGCGGGTTATTCCTGTTGGATCATGATCGTCTGCTTGTCATTGACCAGTGGCTCCGTGTGATCCACGTGGACCCAGGGAATCGCGCCATTCATGGACTCCTGACGAAGGTCACCCCGATTAGCGATCAACTGCTGGAGACAGTGAGTATTGGGTCCTTCGTATATGCGGCACTCGCGTTTGTACAAGGTGGCGGTCTCTTGTTCGCTCGGCCATGGGCTTCCTATCTCACGGTGGTCGTCATCGGCTCGTTTATCCCGTGGGAACTGTATGGCCTACTGAACCATGTGACTCCACTGAGGCTCGTGACGCTTGGCATCAATGGCGCGATCGCCTGGTATCTCCTCGCAAGGGAATTGCGCACAAGACGGATCAAGAAGAAAGCGCGATAGAGGAGAAGATAGCCAGAGGTGAGGAGAACTCTCAGGCCGTTCGTTGCACGAGCACGGGGGATGAACGAAATATCTAGACACGACTTTCTATCGAGCCTCGCTCAATGAGCACTTTGGTAAAGAGGATCGTCCCAAGGACCTGACTCCATTCGGACACGATATTCCCCACGACCTGGCCCCATTTGTCTGTCGGACTGAGTGCAGCGTAGAGGACTATCCAACCGATGCCGGTGGCAAGAACAAACAAGGTCAATGAATGCGAGATCAGAAGTTCGCGCAACCGGTTCTTAAAGTGCCGTGGCATTTTCCGGCTCTCGGTCGACCCTTTCTCGAACAGCCATTTGGTCGCCATGACGATGAGTACCGTGCCTGACCAATCGGCAATGGCATTGCCATAAAATGCGCCGAGGTGCGTCTGGGGATCAGCCTGCCGGTAGAGGATGATCCATGTGCTTAGAATCAGCACGCTGACAAGGGTGAGCGAATGGTCATGGACGAAGCGTCGGAGCCCAGAATATCGCTGTTTACGCATAGAAAACCTCATGATATTGGCAGGAAACGCAAGGTCTGGCGGAAGGAATGACAGGGCTCGGGAATCTTTGTGCGCTGTGACTCACGTGATTATGGCGCGTGAAAACATACAGGCCGTTCAAAATCTTCGTTCAGCGAGGCGTACCCTTGCGGTACGCTGAGGGTCTGAACGATGCGAGAACGATGCTGGCGGAGTTTTTCAACTGCCCGTCTTCCACTTGATGCTGCAGCCCATACTGGCCTTCTGCCTGCTGTCGACCGGCTTTCCGGCGAGTGTCGCATCGATCGCGGCGCGCAGATCGCGGCCGGTGACCGGCTTATTGCTGCCGGGGCGACTGTCGTCGAGTTGCCCTCGGTAGACCAGCCGCTGTTCCCGGTTAAAAAGATAAAAGTCCGGGGTGCAGGCCGCCCGATAGGCTCTCGCCACGTCCTGGGTTTCGTCAAAACAGTAGGGGAAGGTGAAGCACAGGCGCTCGGCCATTTCTTTCAGCCGTGGCGGCGCGTCGTCCGGATACTGCGCCGGATCATTGCTGCTGATGCCGATGATGCCGAGAGCTGTGTCGCGGTAGTCGTGCCCGATCCGGGCGAGCTCTTCTTCGACATGCTCCACATAGGGACAGTGACGGCAGATGAACATGACCAGCAAGGCAGTCTTGCCGGCGAACGAGTCGAGCGAGTAGCTCTGACCGTGCACGACATCGCGCAATGAAAATGGGGGAGCGATGGTGCCGAGCGGAAGCATGACGGATGAGATGGCCATGGCTCCTCCTTCGCTATCCTATCTCGTGACCCTCTAGAAGATGCCGCACCGTGATCGCTTCGTCAAGAGGCGCGCCGCTGTCCTCGGTCGCTCAGGCGAGGCTAATCCAAGGCTCATCCTCTCAGTCACCGGCTTCCTGAAAGTATTGGCGATAGCGTTCGATCACCGAGACTTGCTGGTCGTCTCGAGCGATGCGTTCCCACAGATCTCCCGCACCGATTTCGCCTTCACGCAGAACCGCCAGGTACAAGCCGCAGCGGCCGCTCGCATGAAAACGTTTCGGCATATCAGGCCGTCCGAATCGTATTCCGAGTTTGTAACAAGGGAGGCGCGGCTGCGTCACTTCGACCACCGCTTCTCCGATGCGGAACTGGTCGCCGATGTGGACGGACTTTTCGTCCAATCCCTCCGTGGTAAAATTCTCGCCGAACATTCCGTACGGCAACGGCAGGTCGGGAAACTCTGCCTGCCAGAGCGGATAGTGTTCAGAGGGATAGACATACACCGCTTTATCCCGCCCACCGTGAACAGTCAGGTCTGCTTGCTCGTCGCCATCGAGATTGAACCGGCGCAACATGATACGGCCGGCCACCGGCTCTTTATAGATACCGGTGGATACAGACTTTCCGTGCCACCGCACCGTCCGTGGACGTCCGACTTGCACTGATACGAGTTTCATCTCACCCCTCTCACGACCGCGATTTTCGTTCATGTCCGTGACGTGGACTGCCTGCTTGGCCGATCACGAGCGTACACTCATGTCGGCGCTCCGATCCAGGCCGATTCCGACTCGCTTTCAAAGACTTTGACCGTGATCAACGGCATGATACCTCCTCCTGGTTCCACCCGCGCCGCCCGGCCGTCTCGTGGTTAAAAACTCGACGATCTTTGCTCCAATTTCTGTGCTATGTGTTTCGAGTGCGAAATGCCCGGTGTCGTAAAACTCAACCTGTGCGCTCGGATTGTCCCGCTTGAAGGCTTCGGCCCCGGCTGGAAGAAAGAACGGGTCAGTCTTGCCCCAGACGGCGAGCGTCGGTGGCCGGTGGACGCGGAAGTAATTCTGGAACTGAGGATACAACGTGACGTTACTCGCATAGTCGAGAAACAGGTCCAGTTGGATGTCCTCATTGCCTGGGCGTGCCAACAAGGCCGAGTCGAGCGTATAAGACTCCGGTGCCACGCGCGATTCATCGGCTCCATGGTTGTACTGCCACTTCGTGGACTCCGGGGACAAAAAGGCCTTCAGCGCTGCCCGGTTTTCAGGACTGGGATCGGCCCAGTACTTTTGAATCGGGTTCCAACCAGCGCTGAGCCCCTCCTCATACGCATTCCCATTCTGCGACACGATCGCGGTAATCCGTTCCGGATGCCGGAGGGCCAACCGGAAACCCACGGGGGCGCCATAGTCGAATACATAGAGCGCATAGTGGCTGAGGCCGAGCGTTTCCGTGAACCGTTCCATCACATCGGCCAAACGGTCGAAGGTATAGGAAAAGCGCGACGTGCTCGGTGCATCAGAGAATCCGAACCCCGGGAGGTCGGGAGCGATTACGTGGAAATGAGGTGCCAGCAGGGGAATCAGGTCGCGGAACATATGCGACGACGTGGGAAACCCATGCAGGAGCAGGACGGTTGGGGCGGCGAACGCACCCGCTTCGCGATAGAAGACCTTGAATCCGTCTACGTCTTGCGTGCGGTAGTGAGTGGCGGTGTCATGTTGGGTCATGCTTTCCTCCTTTGAATGTCTTGCCGGCCATCGAGCCGGCCGATTGTATGGTGGAAGAACGATGGTTGCTCCGCTGTTGTGACTAACTGTCTAAACATTATATTGACGGTTATACTAAAGATAGGCTAACCTGTCAAGTATGATTTTACTGGTAAGGCAATCTTCCGGAGTATGAGTTGCCATGGGTGAGCAGAAACCCCAAATCCCTTTCGTCTTCGTCGGCAATCAAGTCTGTCTGGACTTCATCAATACTCAGTTGGTGTTGGACGGACGACCGGTTGATCTGTTGGCTACGTTCTCGGATTTGGTCGCGTGGCTCGTACAGGCAGATCTGCTGTCCGAAGAAGAAGCGAAGAAGATGGAACAGCAAGAGGGCAGACGGGCACAGGGGACACGGATCCTCGAGCAGGCGAGGGCATTTCGCGTCACGCTACGGGAGATAGTCGAGCGGATTGCCGCAAGCCGGCCCGTCCCACAGGTCGCGATTGACGCCATTAACGGCATGTTGCGTTACCGTGTCGGCCATCCACAGTTGGCACGCCGGAACGGAACATTTAAGCGGGGGTATCAGTCGGAGTCCCAGGAAGGGTGTCAGCTGCTCGGGTTGCTCGGCGAGGCTGCGACCGACCTCTTGTGCACGTGTGATTTGTCGCTGATCAAGAAATGCCAGAACCCTGCGTGCGTGCTCTTTTTTTATGACACGACCAAGAACCATGCTCGTCATTGGTGCAGCATGAGTCTCTGCGGCAATCGACACAAAGTTGCTGCGCACTATCGTAGACACCGGAACTAGGGCACATAAGCTTCGCGTGCCAGCATAGTTACTTCCATACGCAGCCGCCCGTCCTCCGATTGCTTCGCAATCGTGAGTCCGGTCAGTGATCGCCCCAATATATAATATTATCGGGTTTTGCCTGCGGGGACCCTGTCTTGTGCGGCGAGCACGGTCTGGAGAGTCGCCATCAGCGCCTCGGCCTGGACGGGTTTTGACACATAGTCGGCCGCGCCCAGATGCCGCGCTTTTTCTTCCGCCTCTTGTCGGTCGCGGCTCGTCACCACGATGACGGGAATATCGCTCAGCAACTGGTTGTGTTTCAATCGTTCGAGAACGAGAAACCCATCCCCGCCTGGCAGTCCGAGGTCTAAGAGAATGGCCTCGGGGAAGTGGAGTCGGGCCGCCGCGATGGCCTGCATCCCATCGGCTGCCCATACGGAATCGAAGTGGTGGGTTTGGAGGATCGTATGCAGCAAGCCCCAGCTATCGGCGGAATCATCGACGATGAGAATTTTTGGTTTCATGAGGCACATCCCTTTTCGAGTGACTTTTAAACCCCTGACCCCGACCCCGCCACCATAGCTATTGCCTCCCTTGGTTCCAATGTACCTGATACGCTGGCTCCCGGTAGACCAAGAAGAACTACTTCGGAAGTAGGGATGGCAAAAGGCTTGAATCGGGGCAACTCTTCCGGCATCTTTCCTGACGCTACATCGACCCGCTTCTCTTATCCCTTGGGGGATGAGCCATGTTGCGTCTTGACGAGCGCCGAGATGATCTGGGTGATTCGCTCGGTTACTTTTGGTTGGAGCTTGTCGAAGTCCACTCCGAACTCAACGCCCTTGACCCATTGCACCACGGCGCGATCAATCAGCAGCGGCTCCGGGTCTCCCGGCACAAACATCTGTAGGGCGAGCACCGTTCCCACTGAGACCGGTGCATTGCCGGTCATATAGCTCCCGCTGAGTGAAAGATCCTCGATCATCCCTTCCCCGGCAATCCCCTCCCCCAGGTAGCGCACTGGCACCAATTTCTTGAGTCGGTGGTTTTTCCGCATGACAAATCCGGCCATTCTCTCTCCTTTCTCTTCCGCTCACGCTTGCTTCCTGAGCACTTCTTGGATCGTCGCGATCTGATCGCGATGGGTCTGTAAGATCGAGCTGAGCAACGTCCAGCTGTCGAGCGCATCATCGACGACGAGAATCTTTGCCTCCACTCTGATTCCCCCTTTTGAATCGTCCATTCAGATGTGACGGCTCGTATACACCACGCGTCATTCACACAGGACAGCACGGTCCTTCGCGGCCTGTTGACTGCTGGATTGAACATAGGCGGACTAGGCGAAGGGTGGCGGTCGGGACGTGAGCGAGATGACGGTAAAGTTGTTCGGAGGTGTGAGTGGAGCTGAATCGATCAGACGCCACGAATTCTCTCTGTTGTCCGACAATAGGGTGAGGCTCTGGGCCAGGTCATCATGCGAGAGGAACAGGGCGGTGGCGTGAGGCGGCTCGACTTCTTCCCCATCCATCAGCGCCGGTTGATGCTGCGGCAGGGCAGAGGATTCTTCACAGTTGGCGACATTGAGGAGATAGGGTGTGACACAGAACACGAGGAGACACAATCCGCACGATGTCAGCGAATCGCTTCGAGAGAATGATCGCCAGCCTAGCATGAGGACGGAATATAGCACTGTGCGCCGACAAAAGATAAGTCCCATGTGTCCCTGGCCATCGTATTCCTGGGAAGGAGTGTTTGGCATTTACTTCACGCATCGGCCGAGCACGATATCGATGCCCTATCCCATCCGTTTTGACAAATCAGTGGGAATCTATATAATGAGCCAACTTTTTCGGCCCTGGCACATTCTCATCCTCATCCATCCTGCTTTATTCGCCGTTCTCGGGCCCACGGGTAAGACGTCACGATCACTTTGGGAGCCGGTTGTTTCAGCCGGATACGCTATGTCAATCATGTCGACGACCATGCGCCCCCTCTGTGTCCTCGGAACGCCCGCCTGCCCACAGTGCGAGGAGACGGGCTTGGAATCCAACGGAGCATTCTTGACCTGCGCGACCTGCGGCATGGCGATTACGCAACAGGCTCTCCTGCGAGAGATCAACGAGAGGCGGTCTCTTCTTGAGATGCCATAAATGAACGCGAAAGAGACATGGCTCTATCTCGGCATCGGTCTGCTGCTCGGAGCGATTTTCCTCCTTGACGCCCGCATGGCGTTGGGGTTCACGCCATGGCTGTTGTATGCGATTCCGCTGGGCCTTACCTATTGGGTCTCTCAACTCTATACTCCCATCATCGTGGCGGCCGCTTCGACGATTCTGATGTTCGTCGGATATGATCTTTCCCCTCCCTTGGTGCCGGAATATATCGGTCTGACCAATCGAATATTCGGCGCCGTCATGTTCTGGGCGCTCGGGTCCTTGATTGTGGCCTACAAGCTCCTCACGTCACGCCTGTCCCGCCTCGCCGAACAGTTGAAAATGGAACTCGTCGAACGGACTCAGGATCTCGGTCGCGCGGTCAGTGCGCTCCGTGCTATGGAGGAGCCGTGGAGCAGGGCAGAGCCGACCCTGCCGGAGCTCAGCGACCAGTTCAAGCGACATGTCACGGACATGCTGGCGATTGAGAGCCGGCGGTTGCGAGAACAAGTCGGGCATTTCGAACAGGGAGAATTGCTCGCGCCGGAGGGAGAGGATCTTCTGGAGAAGACGCGCAGCGAACTGGAACGACTGGGCAAACAGTTGGAACAGGTACAGCGTGACTTGCTCCGCCCGTGAGCAAATAGAAGGTATCGAAGCCTTTGCGTGCTGAAGGAGTCCCAAATCCCAGGGGCAGTTCAAAAAGGCCGGCGTTCTCTCTGCTCCCAGGGTGGCCCGATTGGTCTCTCACTGCGTGTATCTTTCTCACCCGCTCCATCCGCTGACACGCCGGGAAGCGCCCTTAGTCAGGGCGAGGGTCTTCCGGAGACCACGCGTCACGGGAGTATGAGAAAGCATTAGCCCCCCCTTCCACTTTTTATTCCTGGACCAATATTTGATATGGTGTCGTTCCAATCCAACAATTAACAATCCGGCCTGATTAAAGCTTCGCTCATGAGGAGGACTCTTCATGTTTTGGTCCAACGTTGTCGGTTTCTGCTGCGCGATTGTGCTCCTCTCTGGGTGTGCTCCCACCAAGCAGGCGCGATCCGTTGAGACCTCCGGGTTTCTCGGTGATCTGTACCCCTTGATGCATGAGGGTTCGGATGGGGAGGCCCTGCTGGTCTATCGGAGTCCGGCGGTGGCGACCATTCCGCGCGGGACCTATACGAAAATTCTGCTGGATCACGCGCAGGTCTGGGGGCCTCCCACCACCAATGCCACGCGGCAGAAGGAGGCCCAACATGTCGCCGATCTCCTCTACGGCCTTGTCTATCTCAGTCTGTCAAAGGACTATGAGATGGTGTCGGAGCCGGGTCCCAACACGTTACGCATTCAGACCGCGATCACCAGAGCCGATCCGGCCTATGTGGTGCTGCGCGCGGTGTCCACAATTCCTGCGCCGATGAACGTGCTGGCGCTTGGCTCATTGCTCACGAACCTCGGTACGGGGAAGCCGCTTTTTGTCGGTGACGCGAGCATCGAAGGGAAGATCTCCGACGCGCGCACCGGAGAGATTCTAGGCGCTGCAGCGGATCGACGCGTAGGCAACAAGCGCTTGGATGCGGACTCGTTTGATTCATGGGATGATGTCTATAAGACCTTGGCGATCTGGGCGGACATGGTTCGATTCCGATTGTGCTCCGAGCGCGGGGGAACGAACTGTGTGAAGCCGAAGACCTGAGAGAGGAGGAACCTGCCTCCTCGTCTCGGATCGGAACACGAAGCCAGGAACCATTTCTAAGCCGTAGCCACTACAAGTCATGTGCCTCTTGTGTGCGTCGAGTATGGCCGGTCGTTCGCTGTGAGGTTCGATGATGGCCACGCATCAGTCATTCTTCGCTCCACCCGCCGATTGGACACGGCTCCTCAAGAATCGAAATGTCGTCTGGCTGGTGATTGGGCAGGCCATTTCCCAGGTCGGGGACGGGCTTTCGAAGGTGGCCTTGTTGTGGTTCGTCTACGACCTCACCGGATCGGCCATGAAGATGACGATGATTGGGATCCTACAGACGATTCCTCCACTGGTCTTCGGTCCCTTCGCCGGTGTGCTGCTGGATCGAGTGCCGAAGCGATCGGCCATGATCGTCATCGACACCGTCAGGGCGGGACTCCTGGCGCTTATCCCGACGCTCTATTGGGCGGGAATGTTGACGCTGCCATGGCTGTATGTCCTCGTGTTCATCACGGCCATGTTTTCAATGGCGTTCGGTCCTGCCATGAAGGCGTTGGAGCCTCAGTTGGTCCCCTCCTATCAATTGACGCAGATCAACGCGCTCGATCAAGGCACGATGACGATCGGTCAGTTGCTGGGCCCGGCCATCAGTGGCCTGCTCATCGCGATCATCGGGGCTCAGAACGTGCTCTTTGTGAATGCCGGTACGTTCTTGGTATCCGCGCTCTGCAAGATTCCGCTGAGGGTCAAGGAGCATGGATCGTCCGGTCGTCGCTCGGCTCCTGCGGCGAATGTCCTGCGGGACCTTCGGGAAGGAATTCGATTCGTGTTCGTCGAACACCGGCTGATGCCCTTGCTGATGACGGTCGCCTCGTTGTCTACGCTGGGAGCTACCGCGTTCGTGTATCTCCTGCCGGTATTGGCCAAGGATTACCTTCATGCCGATTCCGTGGAACTCGGCTGGCTCTGGGCGTCGCTGAGTCTGGGTCTGCTCGCCACGACCCTGGGGATGGCTGCGGTTTCACAACGTGAATTGTGCCCGCGCCTCTGGATGATCGCCGGGGCGTCCGCCATCGGATCGCTCGCCATGTTCGGCTTGACGATGACGACATCATTTCCCATCCTTGCGATACTGATCGCCGTGGTTGGTGTCAGTTCCGGCGTGGTCAATCCGTTCGTTTCCGCGTCGATTCAGGAGCGGACACCGAAGCATATGTTGGCGCGAGTGTTCAGCGTCTTCAATACCGGCGCACTTGTAGCCGCCATGGTCGGGATGACCGGTGCCGGATGGATTGCCGATCGCACGGGACCGTCGGTCAGTCTCATGGCGACGGCGGGCGTGACTGCCGCGGGAGCGGTCCTGACGGCCGTTCTGATTCCCTTGTGCCATCGCTTGCGCGCCTGATCTGCATCAGGTTTGTGACGATTGGTCGGTGACGGTCTAGTGGGATGACTTTCCAAAACAAAGGGCGGAAGGTATTTTGGCAGTCATGAGGGGAGAACAACTTACAAGGAGGGGCCGATGAAAAAGGTTATGCTCGCGACCGTTGCCGCTATGGGTTTGCTCGGGTTCAGCTCGCTCTCATTTGCCGACGAAATGGGCAAGATGAAGGATGACATGAAGGGTGAGATGGGCACCATGCAAGGTGACATGAAAGCCAGCGGCGATAAGATGAAGGGCGACATGCAGGGTGACATGAAAACTGGCAGCGATAAGATGAAGGGCGAGATGAAGGGTTCCAAAGATAAGATGAAGGGCGAATCGGACAAGATGAAGGCTAGCAAGAAGAGCGCGACCGACACCATGAAGGGCGACGCGGATAAGATGAAAGGTGACGCGGACAGCATGAAAGGGGACATGAAGGGCATGATGGGCAAGTAGGGCGAGCCGCCTTCCCCAGTTTACCCTTCCTTAACGGCCCTGCTCGAGTGACCCCGACCAGAGGCCGTTGTGTTTTCTCTTCCCATCCTGCCAACATAACCCACGTGGCGATCAGGGAGAGGAGACAAGGGCTCGGCGCCGGCAGTGCCTCATGGTTGCTTGCGCTATTCCCGTGGAGGGGAGTAGGCTGAGTTTACTGGTTGTGCCGCTTGCGGAGACTAGTCATGTGGGTGGTCTGGTTCCTCGTTTGGCTGCTCTTCGCCGTTCCGGCGATTGCCGAGACCGGCTTCTCTGAGAAGTACGAGCGCGACTACAGCCCGATGAACCAATATCGTCCTGACAATCCGCTGAATCCTGCACAGACCTACTCTGCGCCCGACAATTCCTTCAACCCTGCGCACCGCTATGATCCGAGCAACCCAACTAATCCAGCGAATCGATATATTCCCATCAACCCGTTCAATCCCGCGAACCAATCCAACCCGCAGAATCCGTTGAATCCGGCAAATGGCTATAACCCCACCACGCCCTTCCAATCGCTGAACCGCTCCCGCTGATCAGGTAGGACTTCTTTGAGTCGTTATTGGCTGAGGGCCGTTTCCCGTTTGGGTGCCAAGCTCTCAGTGCGTCCAGATTTCTACGGGGGTGGCCTTGAAGGGGTAGACATGGATCATCCACCCACCGGCTTGTGGAACGAACCGTCCACCCGCCTGCTGGCATTCTGATTCCGTGGCAATGGTGCCCTTGAACCCGAACTGTCTCCGGCTCATGCGGCTTCCATCCGGGGAAAAACAGAGATTGATATGGGCATGCCACTGCGCGACGCTCAACGGCACACGCTCGTTCAACTGGCTTTCACTCATGCCTTTTGGCGCGGTGTACATCGCCCCTTCCAGCTCATACTCATTCTCGGTTTTCTTGTATAAGAGGGCGGTCGGTTCTGCTGGGTCAAAGTGCACCCTCGCCATGAGCCGGCGTTGCTTATTCGCGAAGTGGTAATGAGGCACCTTACGCTCAGGATGAAGCGGGACATATCCATCCTCCATGGCCACCCGATAGTCTTTATATTTGGCGAGTGCCTGCTGCAGGGCGTGGACAATTTGTTCGGCGCGCTGCGCGTCGCCGGCATTCGGGGGCTGTAAGGTCGTCCACCTCATGTGGGGTCCCATATGTTGCTGATGTGGGGTCATCGATTCAATGGCGCCGTCAACATGCTCATGGTGATCCATGTCCATGTTCTGGGTTGCAGGCCCTCCTCCTGTCGACTCACCTCCCTGAGCCCCGATCGCTGTATTGAAAAGGGAAAGCTGCATTGTTGAACTGGCCAGGACACAGATCAGCAGGAGCCTACGACTGTTCGTTGACAGGCGAAAGACGAAAGACGGCATGGTGGTTCTCCCTTGGACAGACTACTCGACTTGCTGAATCGCGGAGAGCAACCATTTTCCATTCTGGTATCGCATAAATGTCCACACTTCGCCGGATTCGGTTGGCGTCTCTTCGCTGCCCTCGACGAGGTAGCCTGGTTCTCCGCGCTGCTTCGTCAGCGACAGCGTATAATCTCGGGCACTCCAGTGTAGCCGCACCGTCGCATAGTGCGTCGCGTCTTCGCTCCACGCTTCCCGGACCTCGGCCCGTAGGAGCACCACATCTTCCACGTGATTCTCGATTTCCTGACTGGTGTTTTCGGCCAAGGCCGTGCTGAAATATGTCAGCATTTCCGGCGTGACATACCGCCGCAAGCCTGCCAGGTCTTGTTTGCTCCAGGCCGTTTGAATGTCGGTCAGCAGTTGCTGAAAGGCCGTCTTGTCCGCGGTGGTGACGTCGCTGACGACCGCCGTTACCTGTGGGATTGTAGCGGAAGGTCCTGTCAGTAGAGACCCGCCGACTGTGCTGCTTCGCGTGATCCCGGAAAAGTCAGGGATGGGTCGCCGCACTTTTACGAAGTAAAATAACGCCCCGGCTCCCAGGAGGATGAGGATGAGGAGTATCCCGGCGGAGCCAGGGGCTCCCGCTGCCTGGCCTGTTTCGCCGACAGGCTCACCGGCGTCGTTGGTACGCGCGCTGCTGTCCGTCGCCCCGAACAGCATATGGCCGAGCCATGATCCGGCGATGCCTCCCGCGATCCCGGCTAGCAGGGGATTGCGTTGGAAAAAGGAGGCCTGCGTCGCGGGAGTCGGCTGGGCAGTTGGAGTCGGGCTGCCGGCGGCTGGTTGCGGAGCGGTCGCTGCAGGCCGTGATGTAGTCGACTGTTGAATCGGTTTCGCGCCGTTCTGGTCATAGGTGCGCGATCCTCGACTGCCCATGCTTCCTGAACCGCTGGAATATCCTCCACCAGATCCGCCTCTCGCCTTCGCGAAGGAAATGGTCGGGACCCCGACCAGAGAAAACGCGATGGTTGCGGCAATGATTTTCGTCGTATTCAAGACATGCTTCCTTTCTATGGATTTCACGGATCGACCACGCACCCATCACTATCCTACAGCATTGGTTGGAGAAAACATAAGACTCGAGAAGTTCAGGGTGTGACGTTGCGGCTGTCTGGGTGATGATTCGTCAGTCTTGTTCCTCACCGGCATATCCACCACGGTGCGGCATGGTGTGTCCCAGGATCTCCTGTTCCGCCTGAAGCCAGTCATCAAGAGGACCTTGACGGATGCGTCGTTCATAGTTTTCGAAGGCCCGCCGGGCAATCCGTTCGTGGAGATTTTCCGGCACGGAAGGTGTGAGAGAAACTGATTTCTTTTGGCGGGCTGGCTTCTGGCTCGCTGTCTTCGGTTTGGCCGGTTGCTTCGATTTCATGGGTCCCTCCCATATCTTCGTCACGAATCGGATTCATGAGGGAAAGGCTAGGCCGTCGGTGAGGAAGTGTCAAGGCTCTGTCCCTCTTCATTGACTCCTCCCCACCCCCTCCATATAATGCCGCTCCATAGTGGATTCTGACTGCCTTTCCACACGGTTATGACTTCTCTCTCCAAGGCATTTCTTGCCGAAAAATTGGACAAGGTCCTTGCAGAACTTTTTCATGCCTTTTCGACCAAATCCGAGGCCGAGCGGTTCACGGCTGACGATCTCGCACTGCTTGAACGAGTAGCCGATGCGGTGGTGAAGCGAGGCATGGCTGCTCCCGCTACGGTGTTTTTGGAATCTCTCGGTCCCATGAACTTTCTTGGGAGCCAGGCGCTATATTTCCTGACCCCGATCGTTGAATGGGCGTTTCACGCAAAGGAAGTCGAGCAGGTGGCCCGGTTGCTTGAACGGCGCGATACGATCTCCCGTCTCTTGACCTTGATTGAAACGAAGTCCTCCCCTCAGGCTCCTCAAGGAGCCTCCGTTCAATGACTGTGCCGAGCCCAGCGCCCATCAAGCCGGTGATCACCCATCCTCTCAATGTCATTGTCGCCACCGACTGTGGCAGCACCACGACCAAAGCCATTCTGATCGAGAAAGTCGGCGACGAATACCGGCAAACCTATCGCGGTGAAGCTCCGACCACAGTGGAAGCGCCGTTCGAAGATGTGACGCGCGGTGTGCTGAACGCGATTGCAGAAATTGAAGAACTCTCCGGCCGGAAAATCCTGGACGGTGACAACATCATCACGCCCTGTCGCGATGCGAAGACCGGTGTCGACATCTACATCTCCACCAGCAGTGCGGGCGGCGGGTTGCAAATGATGGTGACCGGGGTGGTGCAGAATATGACAGGGGAAAGCGCACAACGTTGCGCGCTCGGGGCAGGCGCCATTGTTATCGATGTGTTGGCCTCGAACGACGGCCGTCTGCCGCATGAAAAGATCGAGCGCATTCGTACGATGCGACCGGACATGATTTTGATGTCCGGGGGGACGGACGGTGGCGCGGTCACCCATGTGGTCGAGATGGCGGAATACATTTCGGCGGCGGAGCCACGCCCCCGGTTCGGGGCGACCTACAAGCTCCCGTTGATCTATGCGGGAAACAAAGATGCGCAGCCGCAAGTGAAGAAGATCCTGGGCGAGAAAACTGCGCTGGTGCTGACCGACAACATTCGTCCGGTGTTGGAACGCGAGAATCTCGCGCCTGCGCGAAACAAGATTCACGACCTGTTTCTCGAACATGTCATGCAGCAAGCCCCGGGCTACAAGAAGCTGATCGAGATGACCGGTGCGCCGATCATGCCGACGCCGGCAGCGGTCGGTGTGATCATGGAAACGATCGCCAAGCGGGAGCATCTGAACTTGATCGGGGTGGATATCGGCGGCGCGACCACGGACGTGTTCTCGGTCTTCGAGGGACTCTTCAATCGGACCGTCAGCGCGAACCTCGGCATGTCCTACAGTATTTCCAATGTGCTGGCGGAAGCAGGACTTGCCAATATCATGCGTTGGGTGCCGTTCACGATCGACGAACAGGCGCTTCGCAATCGGATCAAGAACAAGATGATCCGGCCGACGACGATTCCGCAGACACTGGACGAGTTGCAGATCGAACATGCGATTGCCCGCGAGGCGCTCCGGCTCGCCTTGATCCACCACAAATCCCTTGCGACAGCCCTCAAGGGGGTGCAGCAGGAGCGCACGATCTCGGATGTGTTCGAGCAGCAGCAGTCCGGCAAGACGCTGATCGACATGCTCAAGCTCGATTTAATCGTCGGGAGCGGCGGGATTCTGTCCCATGCGCCGCGCCGCGTGCAATCGATGCTGATGATGGTCGATGCCTATGAACCGCTGGGGGTGACGAGGCTCTCGGTGGATAGCATCTTCATGATGCCGCATCTCGGCGTGCTCTCGACGATCGATGAGAAGGCGGCGACCGATGTCTTCGTCCGTGATTGCATGATTTACCTGGGGACCTGTGTCGCGCCGATCGGGCAGGGGAAGGACGGGGAACGGTGCGCGGACTATGCCATCACCTTCCCGGATGGGCGAGTGGAGAAGAGGCAACTTTCGTTCGGCGACCTGCGATTGGTTCCCCTGGCCAGCGGGCAGAAGGCCTCGATCACGGTCCAGCCGGCGAAACAGGTGAACCTCGGGGCAGGAGCAGGAGTTTCGGTCACGCGGGAGGTGCAAGGCGGTGTGGTGGGACTCTTGCTTGATGGGCGCGGGCGTCCGTTGCAGTTGCCGACCGACCATGCAACCAGAGTGGCATCGCTGACGAAATGGTACCAAGCAGTAGATTTATATCCAAAAGCAAGTTGAGGACAAGGCTTAGGCTAAGAATAACCGAGCACCACAATCATTGCTAAGCATCAAGATAAACATTAACTTTTGCTTTTAAGATGGCGCATTCATATACCCCGGGCTTAACCGTCACCGAGCAGGCAGTGGTCCGTCGACGACGGATGTTGTCCTTGCCTGGCCAGGTGCTGGTCACAACCGGGGAGACCGTGCGTGCGAATCAAGCGGTGGCTCGTGCGGAGTTGCCTGGGAAGGTCTATCCCCTCAACCTTGCCAATCAGTTGGGCGTGGCACCGGATGAGATCCACGAATATGTGATCAAGAAGGCCGGCGAACCGGTGCAGAAAGACGAGATTCTGGCCGAGAACAAACCGCTCATCAAGTGGTTTAAGACGGAAATCCTCTCGCCGATCACCGGAGTCGTGGAATCCGTTTCTTCTGTCACAGGGCAGGTGCTGTTGCGGGAGCCGCCGCGCGTGCTGGAACTGTTGGGCTATATCGATGGGCGTGTGGTCGAGGTGATTCCGCAGCAGGGCGTCGTGGTCGAAACGGATTGCAGCCTGGTACAGGGCATCTTCGGCATCGGAGGCGAAACCAGGGGTGAAATTGTGATCGCGGTGACGTCGCCGGATGAAGTGCTCTCGCCTCGTCACCTCACCACAGGCATGAAAGGCAAAATCGTCGTGGGCGGCTCCTTTATCTCGTCTGAGGCCCTGGCTCGTGCGAAAGAAGTGGGGGTTGCAGGCTTGGTTATTGGCGGCATTCATGATAAGGATTTGCGCGCACTCCTGGGCTACGACCTTGGCGTGGCCATCACAGGCACGGAACAGGTCGGTTTCACCCTGATTCTCACCGAAGGGTTCGGCACCATCCCCATGGCTGGAAAAACATTCAAGCTGTTGTCTGCCCATGCAGGACAACAGGCTTCGATTTCAGGTGCTACGCAAATTCGTGCCGGCGTCATTCGACCGGAGATCATCATTCCCAAAGGTGGCGCACCGGGCGAGTATGGCGCGGCTACCGTTCCGGAGCGGGAAGGCATCCGGATCGGCGACCAGGTCCGCATCATTCGAGATCCATTGTTTGGCAAGATCGGCGAAGTCGCGAGCCTACCGTCCGATCTCCAGAAGATTCCGACCGAGAGCGATGTACGCGTGATGGAAGTCCGCTTCGCCGACAACAGCAAGGCGATGATTCCGCGAGCCAATATTGAATTGATTGAAGGGGCCTAGCAGGATGCTGAAAACGTCCGCCAGCGACGTTCTCGCGTCGCTGCACAACATCACGACGAGGCGATACGCAGAACCCGAACGGTTTCGCAGCCTGTTGGCTCTCGTGAAGCGTGACAATGCTCCTTCAGCATGCGGAGCCACTCTGTTGCTAGCGGCTACTCTTTCTCTGTCAGTCTCGCCGGTGTTTGCACAAACCGACGGGCAGACGAAGAAGACCCTTTCTCCTCCGCAAGATGTTCGTGCGTTCGATACCCCGAGCGATGGAGGCGGTAGTCTGACCGTGACGTGGTCGCCCGCTCCCTACGATAGTGCGACGACCAGGTATCAGATTCTCCTGAGCGAGGGATCCACTGTTCCCGATCCGGCTGCGATGAAAGTCGTGGCGGAGTTTCCCGCGAACCAGCATTACGTGCGTCAATCGAAATGGCCCTGGTGGACGAGGCCTGCGGCGGGAGATCAGCATCAGTTTACGCTCAGAAACGGGAAGGGGATCGAGCTTAAGGACGGGACCGCCTACTCCCTCACCGTCGCTGCCGTGTTGAGTGACGATCGTGGAATGGCCACGCCGGTTCAGGCCACGCCACAACCGAACTGGATGAATTGGAATCAGATTAACAACCTAATACTGGCGCTACTCTTCGGCGGCATCGTGTTCTACGCCATCAGTACAGCCAGAAAGAGGGAGATCTTTTTGCGCCGCATTCCCGGGCTCGATGCCGTGGATGAGGCCATCGGCCGCGCGACAGAATTGGGCAAGCCGATCCTTTACCTCACCGGCGCCCACGACATGAGCGATCCCTCCACCATCGCCGCTGCGGTCATTCTCGGGCGTGTGGCCAAACGCACGGCAGCCTATGAGACTGAGTTGCTCGTGCCTCATCGCGATCCGATTACCATGGCCGTCTGCCAGGAAATTACGAAACAGGCCTACTTGGAAGCAGGCAAGCCCGATCTCTTCAAGGAAGATTCGAATTTCTTCATTACGTCGGATCAATTCAGCTATACCGCGGCAGTGGACGGGATCATGCTGCGCAAAAAACCGGCGGCGAATTTTTTTATGGGGTCGTACTTTGCCGAGGCGTTGTTGTTGACTGAAACGGGCGCGAGCACGGGCGCGATCCAGATCGCCGGGACGGACTCCGATCACCAGCTCCCGTTCTTCGTCACCACCTGCGACTATACCTTGATCGGGGAAGAGCTCTATGCCGCCAGCGCCTATCTCTCCAGAGAACCAGTCCAGGTCGGTACGCTGCGCGGACAGGACATCGGCAAGGCGCTCATTCTCGGAATCCTCGGCATCGGTACTCTACTGGCCACCCTCGGGGTCATGCTCGACGCGCAGTGGCCACAATTATTCCTGGATGTGTTTAAGGACGTGAAATGATCTTTCTCCGTCGGCAGATTCCCCTCCTGATCACCCTCGTCACCGGCCTGGTGTTCGCGGCTCAATATTATGTGCCCCACCCGGCATCGGAACAGATGTTGACCTCCGTCACCAAGTGGCTCCAGATCATCGGCGGGTTTGCGCTCGTTCTGGGCGTTAGCAGCCTGTTTCAGGTTCATGCCGTCAAGATCCGGCGCAAAGAAGCGGGATGGGGATACAGCTTTGTGCTCTATGCCGGCATGCTGGGCACCATTGCGGTCGGCCTGTGGTCGAACGGCAAGGAAGCCCTAGACGGGACCATGACGGCGTTTGGATGGGTCTATAACTTCATGATGGTCCCGTTGCAGGGGACGATGTTCGCCATCCTCGCATTGTTTATCGCCTCGGCAGCCTATCGGTCGTTCCGCGCGCGCAGCCGCGAGGCGGCGGTGCTGCTCATTGCGGCAGTGATCGTCATGATGGGCCGCGTCCCGCTCGGAGAATATCTTATTCCGCTCAGCGGCGACCTGTCCCAGTGGATCTTGAACGTGCTCAATGCCTCGGTGCGGCGTGCGATTCTGATCGGCGTGAGCCTCGGCACGGTCGCGCTCTCCATCAAGATTATCTTCGGCATGGAACGGTCGTATCTGGGAGGCGGAAAGGAATGAGTCTGCGAGGGGTACGAGCGACGAGTGGCGAGCGGATGGGAGTAAGCCCGGTGAGCTTCGCTGAACGCATGCTGAAGATCGACCGACGGATCATCTTCCTGGTGATCGGTCTCTGTACGCTGCTTCCGCTGCTCTACCCGGTTGGTTTGCCGATCAAGATTTCGCCGGAAGTGCGTGGGGTGTACGACTATATCGAGTCACTCCCGGAAGGTTCAGTGTTCCTGCTCTCGCTGGACTTCGATCCTGCGTCGAAGCCCGAATTGCAGCCCCAATCGATCGCGCTGCTCCGTCATGCCTTCAAGAAGAATCTGCGCGTGGTCGGGATGACGCTCTGGGTCTCCGGCACAGGCTTGGCTGATCAGATCATCACGCAAGTCGCCCGCGAGCTGGGCAAAGAAAACGGGAAGGATTATGTGTTCCTTGGGTGGAGTCCCGGCGGCAGTGCCGTTATCATCAATATGGGGCAAGATCTCTATGGCGCATTCCCTGCCGACTACAATGGTAAACCTACGAAGGGACTGCCGGTACTCCAAGGCATCACCAACCTCCGCGATGTGAACTATGCCGTCAGTTTGGGCGCCGGCAATCCCGGCGTGGAAGCCTGGTACGTGTTCGGCAAGGACAAGTATAAGTTCGAACTCGGCGGCGGCTGCACCGGCGTGATGGCACCGGGATTGTACCCGCTCCTGCGCAGCGGCCAGATCAACGGTCTCATCGGCGGCTTGCGCGGCGCAGCTGAATACGAAACCCTCATCGGCCAGAAGGGGCGGGCCATTGCCGGGATGGATGCCCAATCGGCCACCCATCTTGCCATCATCGTGCTCGTGATCCTTTGCAATCTTTTCTATTTCTCAGTGCGTCAGCAGGCCAAGCTGCACGGCCACTCGGGAGCCTGAGTACCAATGCCGATTGAAACGATCATCGGAGCGTGGGTCGCAACCGGGTTGACCCTCTTCATTTTCTCCTTTCTGTATAAGGACAACCCCCTGTTCAAGTTGGCGGAGAACCTCTATGTCGGCGTGTCGGTCGGCTATACCATCGTCAAGACCTACGACACGGTGATTGTGCACCTCATCTGGAAACCGATCGTCGAGAACGGGGAGTGGGCGCTGTTGATTCCCGTCGCCATCGGTTTACTCATGCTTACGCGCTACGTCCCCAAAGCCGCCTGGCTATCGCGGTATGCCTTTGCCTTCATTGTGGGAGTCGGGTCGGGACTCGCCATTCCGCGCGTGATCTCCTCCTACATTCTCAAGCAGATCGAAGACACGGTCCGCCCGCTGATGGTCATGGTGCCGGGAGAGGGTCTCACCTTTACATGGAGCCTGCTCAACCCGGCCAGCAGTCTCAATACTATTATCATTCTGATCGGTGTCAGCTCCGTGTTGTTTTACTTCTTCTTCTCCGTCGAACATACGGGACCGGGCAAGGCTGTGGCCCGGACGGGGATCCTCTTCCTGATGATCGCGTTCGGTGCGGCCTTCGGCTACACCGTAATGGCCCGCATGTCGCTCTTGATCGGGCGGTTGACCGATCTCATCGAATTCACCGATCCCTCCTATGGCCGGCCGAGCCTCTGGCTTTTGGGTTTGACCATCCTCATTTTGATCGTGATGAGCCGGCGGACAGGCAGCAGCTCGTCTGATTCTCACTGAAATTGGCCAGGGTCTGATCCTGTTTGAGCGGTTGCAGCTTCTGTAATTGCTTGGTTACAATGGCGCTCCAACAAGGAGCCTCATGACTATAACAACCAGCGCCCCCAACGATCCCAAACAGTGCCCCGCTCTTCGTAACCTTCAATTTTCGCCGATCAAAGAAGGTGAGGAGCAATACATGGTCCTCTGGGACCCCACGGGACTGAGTAAAGAGAAACTGGTGCTTCCGCTCAACTATTTTTTCATCATTCAGCATTTCGACGGGGAACATTCGCTGGGTGAAATTGGGGCGCTCTATCTGAAACGGTTCGGTGAATTTCTCGTTCCGAGCAAGATGGATCAGCTGGTCTCCGACCTGAATGAGAAGCTGTTCTTAGAAGGTCCGCGTGCCGAGGAGGCTCGCCGGCTGGCGCGGGAAGCCTATCGGCAGAGCCCGTTGCGTCGCGCGGCGTTTGCCGGGCGTGGCTACGAGGCAGACGGCGCGAAACTGAAAAAGCAGATCGACAGTTTCTTTACGTCCAAGGAAGGTCCGGACTTCAAACCATCAGAGCATGCGGGAAAAAAGATCAAAGGCCTCGTCGCACCGACCTACGACCTGAAGCAGGCAGGGTCGATCTATGCCTGGGCCTATAAAGAGCTCCAAGATGCGGAGCAGCCGGATCTGTTCGTCATCATCGGCACGGCCTCTGCCGGATTGGATCATGTGTTTGCCGTGACGGATAAGGATTTCGAGACGCCCCTCGGGGTCGTGCCTGCAGACCAACCGATCCTGAGTCAGCTGAAAGCCAAGCTGCCGACCTTCTTTGAAGACGACCTCTGTCATCAAGCGGAGCAGGCCGTAGAATTCCAGCTCCCGTTTCTTCAGGAGGTGGTGGGGAGTAAGAAGCCGTTTACCATCGTACCGATCTTGAGCGCATTTTCCGCGGCGAGCCTTGGGGATCCAACCGTTCGCCAATCGGTCGACGAGTTCTTAACCGGACTTCGAGAGGTACTCACCCGATCGGGCAGGGCCTACTGTGTGATCGCAGCGGGAGAGCTGGCTCATTTGGGTATGCGATACGGAGACAAGGCGCCTCCGACGGATTTTTCCTTTCATCGCTGCATGCAGTTCGACCTGGAAATGTTGAAGCCGGTGGAGGAGCGTCAGCCAGAAGAGTTCGCCAACTACATCAGAAAAGAGCAGGACCAGCGCCGGATCTCCGGTTTCTCACCCATCTATTCGTTGCTGAGGTTGATCGAGGCGGAGAGTGGGCAGGTGTTGCGCTATGACCGCGGGATCACCGACCAGTACAACTCGACGGTGACATACGCCAGCATGGCCTTCTTCTAGGCAGACCGGTGAAAACGACCGCCGGCGTCGTTCTCGCATCGCTCAGACCCTCGACGTACCCAAAAAGTACGCCTCGGCCCTTCGTTCGCTGCGGCCTAGCCGAACAGTCGTTTTGACCGTTCTGCCGGAAGGCTGCTGAAACAGACTCCCAGCTTCGTTCGCACCTTGACTAGGACTTGAACGTATCCGAAGAATGAGCATCATGGCTTTCGTAGCCGCTTCCGACAATTCTACTCTTTGACCATCACGGTCATGGGGATTGGCTCCAGGGGATTGTCGCGGTCGTCTCGGGCAGAGGCGACGATCTTGTCCACCACGTCCATTCCCCGAAAGACTTCGCCGAAGACCGTGTGGGTTCGGTCCAACCCGCTATTGTCCGCGACACAGATATAGAACTGGGAACCGTTATCGTTGGGGTCTCGCGTGCTGTTGGTTTCCCGTGGCACCTTGGCCATCGCGACCGCGCCGCGCTTGTGCGGTCGATCGCTGGTTTCCGGATTCAACCAGTAGCCAGGACTGCCCGTACCGTGCAGAGAACGTTCCGGGGTCTTGCTCATCGGATCGCCCCCCTGAATGATGAATCCGGGAACGACGCGATGGAAGGTGGTTCCATTGTAGAATCCCAGCTTAGCGAGCTTGATAAAGTTTTCGACGTGTCGCGGGGCGTCGTCCGGGTAGAAGCGAATCTTGATCTCGCCGAACGGTGTCGTGATCGTAGCCCTCGGATCGATTTTCTGAAATTGCATGGTCATAGGAGGTGAATGTAGCAGGGGCAAGCTTCAGGCGGCAAGAGGCGGGAGGATTGAGACGCTTTTCCTATTGGTCCCCACGGCAATCTATCATTGCCAGCCCTTTGCCAGGGTCAATTTTGAGCCACATGAGCCCTCCTACGATGGCCACGATTGCAGCGGCACCTAAAGATACCGGCCAGCCCCAATGATGGGCCAGCCACGGTGTGACAGTCGGGGAAATCGCGCCGCCGATATTGGCGCCGGTATTCATGAGCCCTGACAACGTGCCAGCATGGGCTTTTGACAGATCGGTGGTCGAGGCCCAATAAGCACCGACCGTAAAATAGAGCCAGCCGGCGCCGAATGACAGACTGGCGATCGCCAGAAAGGAAGACTCGACGATGCCCCCCAACGCGATCGCTGATCCAGCCAGGACCATGCCGGTCATCCCTGCCACAGCCCGTCCAGTAGTGACACCATAACGGGCCGTGAGTCGATCGGTCACCCAACCGCCCAGAGGGCAAAAAACCAACATGGCCAGAAAGGGGGCCGAGGCATAGATTCCACCAAGGAGTACATTGAATCCCCGGACGTTGACGAGATAGAGGTAGAACCAGGATAGGTAGACATAGGCGACATAGCCAAGACAACTGTAGCTGATGACCAGCCACCAGACGGTGGGGGTTTGGCAGAATGTTCGCCAGGGCACAGGTGTAGTGACGGCCGGCTCGCGGGTGAGCAGGATGTGTTCCCCTGCATTCACCCACGGATGTTCGTGAGGATGGTTGCGCGACAGGAGCCACCAGAGGAGTCCCATTCCTATTCCGAGCAGGCTCGCGAGATAGAATACGGTCTGCCATCCCCAGTTCACCATCACCCATGCGGCAATGGGCGGGGTCAGGGCGGAACCTAATCCGATGCCTCCGATCGCGACGCCGATACCGAAGCCTCGCGCCTCAGCCGGGAACCAGTTCGTGACGGCGCGATTGAAGGTTGGCAGCGCCACGGCTTCTCCCATCCCCAGACAGAACCGCACGAGCATGAGCGCGCCCACAAGCCCGACGAGGCTCACGAGCGAAGATGTGGCCACCATGGCTGTGAAGGCCGTACAGATCGACCACCAGAGGAGCGCGATAGTGAGCACCGCTCTGGCGCCCCAGCGATCGGCCAGCCATCCACCGGGAATCTGAAACAGGGCATAGCCGACGACGAAGGCCGAGAACACCCAGCCCATCTGTTGATCGGTGATCCCATAGGCCGGCATCATCTGCCGCGCGGTCACTGAAATATTGACGCGGTCGATATAGGTCACGACGCTGATGAAAAAGAGTAAGGCGAGGATGAGCCAGCGTATCTGTGAGGGGCGACTCGTCTGTGTGTTCACAAGGTTGGGTCGTGTGATCCATCCATCGGGATGCCGGTGCTGGATTATACAGACTCCGGGCTTCCGTCACTACTAGCAGGAGCAGGATGTTGAATCATTCCGTCAGCGATGGCTTCGAGGACCGTCGAAGTTATAAAGTTTCAACATCGCGTCCTCTGCGATCTGCCCGTCCCGTTTGTGGCCGCCGCCCGATTGCGGAACGTTTCCTCATCTTGTTGAACGTCGATCGGAGAAGAAGCGGGGAATTCCCTGTCAAGACGCAGACTTAGTAGATTTAATGCAGGTGATTCGGTAAGATGAGATACGCAAGGTTCCGATGCAGTTTACCCACCGGGCATGGTCGATCCAGGGAGCGTGAGTGGTCCGAAGTCGGTTTGTTATCGCCCTGATTGTGATTCTGCTGATCAGCGGCGGCGCGTTTCTCATTTTCTCGCCCTACCTGACTGGCGACGACTATCTCAAAGATTTCTTCCTCCAGCAGCTGGAGCAGAATATCGGACGCAAGATCGACGTCCATCGCATCAAGCTGGTGTTGTTTCCCCGGCATCCGATTGGAACTGACACAGGTTGCGATTCACGATCGGAATTCCGATGACATTGTGTTATCGGCCAAGAAACTGGATGTGGTGTTGCGGCTTCTCCCTCTGTTGCGCAAGCAGGTGGTGGGGAAGCGGCTGCTCATCGAAGAGCCGACCTTGACGCTCCGGCGCGATCGTGGCGGTCACTGGAATCTCCTCGATCAGATGGCGGAGGGAGGTGCGGCCGATGAAGGTGCCATGCAGACGATCAGCCGGATCTTGCGTATTCGTGAAGCGACATTGGTGAATGGGAAGGTGATCATCATCGACGACGCACGTCCCGACGGGGCTCGATCGATTACATTGGAGTCGGTGGAGGCGTCTCTGGTCATCAGGGCGGCGCGCGGACAGGCGGATCTGTACATCTCTGCCGGTCATGCGGGTGACAAGGGCCTGTCTGCGATTTCACTAGCGGGGACGATCAGCGCTGCCCAGCGGGAGACGCTGGCGACCGACGATCCCTCTGTCTCGCAAGTCAAGCTCCAGTTTGATGGCACTCTCGAAGCGGCCAATTTGAATCTTCGGGAGGTGGCGGACTTTTTCGGACCGCGTCCGGTACCTGAGCAGTTGCAGGGTACCGTCAATGTGCACAGTCACCTTCGGGCCGTGCCTGGCGTTTCGGGTTATGATGTGGTGTTGTCCGACCTGTCCGGAAATCTCGAACAGCTCAGGGTTACAGGCCAGGCAAGCCTCTCCGGTCTTCTCACCCCTCAGCCCACGTTTGCGTTCACCTTTGCGGCCTCTCCGATCCAATTGAGCCGGTTGCTCACGACAGTGCCGGCCGAGTGGGCGTATCCGCAGCTGTCTGCGGTGATTCAGGACCGGCAGATCGACGGGATCGTCGAGATTGTCTCGGCTACCGTTACGGGATCGTCGGTGGCGGGGACTCAACTGTCGTTAACGGGCGAGTTTCGCGTGAAACAGGGGCAGGCCCTGATCGGGGACAGTCGTGTCCCTGCCAAGGATTTGCAGGCAGTGGTGTCGGTCGAACCCGGCCGTCTCAGGGTGTCGAACCTGAGCGGACTCTATGGCACGATTCATATGAATGAGAGCAAGGCGCTCGTCTCATTTTTGGAGGCAGGGCCCTGGCTTGAAATGGACATTTTCGGGACGATGACCGCTGCAGACCTGTTTCAGTTTCTCGCAAAGATCGTCACGTCGGAACAGCTTTCGCGTGGGTTGGCTGCCGCGCGTGATGTCGAAGGCGATGCCGCTCCCACGTTTCGTATGGTCGGTCCGCTCAATCAGCCTGGTGGCATCACCTTTGCTGGAGGAGAGATTACCGTTCAACGTGTCAATCTCACACATCCATGGTTGCCTGAGCGGCTGACAGGGCTGCAGGGCCGGTTCGTGCTGTCTGGTGGTGGGACTATGTTTGATCAGGTGACGGGAAGTTTGGGCGATCTGGCCTTGCAGATCAGTGGGGGCATCACGGGTGGCAGCAGCAGCACCTTTCAGGATTTCCTGGTTCGAGTCAGGGGTGATGCGGACCATATGGCCAGGTTGCTGCCCTCGAAAGCCATTCAAGCCGGGATGATCGATGGCTTGGTCAACGGTGCCGTGGTGTTGACTGGGCCGACCCTGTCGCCGCATATACGGGGTGAGGTTGTCCTGACCGAAGCGAAAGTGACGCTTCCCGGTCTGGTTGAAAAACCGATCGGCGCCCAGGCGACGGTGGAATTCGAGGGCCTGGTTCCGCAGGCCTCCGGGGTTTCGTTCGATCGGCTCGAGCTGATTGTCCCGCCCATCCGATTACCGGTCAAAGGCAAGATACAACTGGGAGAACGATTCTCCATCGATGCGGCGCTCTCGACCGGCACATTGTCATTGTCCAGTGTGCCGGAATGGATTGCGAAGGGAGGGTTTGAGGCGGGGAATATCGAATTGTCGCTCGACATGAAGGGGAAGGATCTCGATTGGAAAGCCTGGAGGACCACCGGGTGGCTCGCATTGACCAATGGCCTGATGAACGCGAAGGGAGCCGATGGACCTATCGAGGATTTGTATCTGCGGGTTCACCTTGTGCGGAACGGCGCGGAGATTAAGCGGCTATCGTTTCGCCTGCTTGACAGCGACGTGGCGTTGGAGGGGACGATTCGCAACTGGCCGGCGAAACCCACGATTACCGCGAAGATCGAGTCCAATAATATGGATATCGACCTCCTCATCCCGAAGGGCGACCGGTCACCGTTACGGGAATTTTTGGAAACCCTCGCAGCGACCAGCAAGGTTCAGGCAACCGCGTCAATGGCGCGTGGGCATTACAAGCATCTTAAGTTTGGAAGTCTGTCGGCTCGCCTCACGATTCAAGATGGCGTACTCGATGTGGATCGTTTGTCCGGCCAGTCGACCAACGGAGAAGTTGCCGGGCGCATCGTGGTGCAACTGCCTCGTCACGAGCCGGCGGACGCTGAGGTCTCGGTTCGGGCGACGGGCTTGCTGGTTGAAGATGTGTTGAAGCTGGCGGCGGTAAAGGGAAGCGGGATCACAGGCGAAGCTCGAGTGACGGGGACGATCCGCGGCAATGGAAGGAATCCGCACGGGCTGTACCCCACGTTGAACGGCAAGGTGGATGTTCTGCTCGAAAACGGACGCATCTTCAAATCGCAGGAACGGGCGATCTGGAAAATCATCAGCATTCTGAATCTTCCGGCTGTGCTCCAAGGAAAGGTGGATTTGGAAAAAGACGGGTTACCCTATAACAAGATCACGGGGACCCTGCTCGTTCGAAATGGGCTCTTCGAGACCGAAAATTTGATCATCGATAGCCCGATCGTCAAGATTACCGCTGCCGGCAACTATGATCTGCCGACGGATCAAATTGACATGGTCTGGGCCGTGAGTCCGTTCGGATCGTACTCTCAATTCCTGAAAACGATTCCTCTCTTCGGGCGGCTCTTTGCCGGTGATCGCAAAGGAGTGGCCACCGCATTGTTTTCCGTCAAAGGCGCGATCGAGGATCCGGAGGTGACGTACCTTCCGATGAAATCGTTCGCCACCGGTGTGACGGGCCTGGCGCAGCTTGCGTTTGACGTCTTGAAGAACACCGTGATGCTGCCGATGGATCTGATGACGACTGATGAGGATCAAGGTGCCGGCAAAGACAGAATGCTCGCGCCTGAGCCGGTTCCATCCGCGCCTTGACCGACCTTCCCCCCCGTGCTAGATTCCGAGCGGCATTTACTATGGCGTCATCCACTCCGCAATCCCAACGTGCCACGGTCTTCATCGCTGCCAGCGAGATCGACGCTAATCTGTATTACGCCACGAAGTTCATTGCGCCGGATCCCTTCATCTACCTGGAAATCAAAGGGGAGCGGATTCTGGTGATGAGCGATCTCGAAATGGATCGGGCGAAGAGTCAATCATCCGTCGATCGAGTCATCTCGTATTCGGAAGTCGAAGGGCGAGCGAAGTCGCAAGGCATCGCCGAGCCAGGCACGGTCGAGGTCGTTCATATCCTCCTGCGGGAATCCGGCATCACCCAGATCCTGGTCCCGGCGAATTTTCCCTTCGGCCATGCCGTCAAGTTCCAGTCCTTGGGATACCAGCTGCATCCGAAGAGGGACCCGTTCTATGAACAGCGTGTCGTGAAAACCGCCGAAGAAGTCCGTTATATCGAGGCCGCCCAGCGCGCGACCGAACAGGCGGTTGCGGCTGCCCATGACATGTTGCGTCAGGCCTCGATCAACAAGGATCAACTGTGGTTCGATGGGATACCGCTGACGTCGGAGCGAGTGAAGAAGTTGATCAATGTGACATTGATGGAGTGTGATTGTGTTGCCCAACATACCATTGTTGCTGGGGGAGAGCAGGCCTGCGACCCGCACAACGAAGGCAGTGGGCCGTTGCCGGCCCACCGCAGCATTATCTTCGACGTGTTTCCTCGTTCGGCCACGAACCGGTATTTCGCCGACATGTCCAGGACCGTGGTGCGTGGGACACCGAGCCCTGAGTTGAAGCGGCTGTACCAGACAGTCCTGGATGCACAGGAAGAGGCCATCACGAAAGTCAAAGACGGGGCAGATGGAAAAAGGATTCATCAAGGGATCTGCACCAGGTTTGAAAAGGCCGGATACAAGACAGGCCTGGTGAATGGGCGCATGCAAGGCTATTTTCACGGCACCGGCCATGGGGTCGGGCTCGATATCCATGAAATGCCGCGTATCAGCCGCACCGGGTCGCTGCTCCAAGAGGGTCACGTCGTCACCGTCGAACCCGGCCTGTACTATCCCGGTCTTGGGGCCGTCCGCATTGAGGACATGGTGCTGGTCACGAAAGATGGGTGTCGCAATCTGACGAACTCTCCGAAGACCTTCGAGCTGGGCTAAGAGAATAGCTGTCAGTCGTCGGCTCCCAGTGTTCAGCATTCAGGAAATTAAAGGCCAAATGCTAACAGGATGCTGAAACAGTCTGCCAGCAGCGTTCTCGCATCGTTCAGACCCTCAACGGGGACCCGGCCGCCTCACCACTCGTCGGCGCGCACAGAATTGGTCCTCCTTATTCGTCGCACCGTGCGCCCCAGAGGGTACGCCTCGGCCCTTCACTCGCTGCGGCCTTGCTTGGGACAAGGCGCGTTCTGGTGCGCCCGGGTTGGGCGGGTGAGAAGTCTGGCCTCTTTGAGCATCCTACGAGGGTGCTCTCCTCTTGCCTCAGACCTCCAGTTCCTCGAAGTTTGCCATAGGGAAATGATTTTTCCGCAGCCTTCTAAAGACTGACTGCTGGTTCGCACGATGCGCCTTACCTTCACGATTCAACGATTCAATCCCGAAGTCGATTCCACGCCCTATCCTCAAGAGTTCCGGCTCGACGTCGGACGGGGGATGACTATCCTCGACTCGCTCATTCGCATCAAGCAAGAATGTGACGGGAGCCTGGCACTCCGCTATTCCTGCCGTTCCGCCATCTGCGGATCCTGTGCGATGACGATCAACGGCAACGAGAAACTGGCCTGCCGCACTTCCCTCCGCAAAGAACTCGAGCGACATGGGCACATCACGGTCGCGCCGCTCCGCAACTTGCCGGTGATCAAGGACCTGGTCGTGGATATGGCATCGTTCTGGGAGAAGATCGACGACATACATCCCTGGCTGGTATCGGCCGGCAGGCTTTCGGATGAAGGCCTGCCGGCTCAAACGAAAACGCGGGACCATGCCAATCCACAGTTTCATAATGTGGATGCTTGCATCATGTGCGGTGCCTGTGTCGCGGCTTGTACCGTGCATGAAGTCTCCAAGGGATTTGTCGGTCCTGCAGCGTTGGCGAAGGCCGATCGCTTCCTCTCCGATCCACGCGAATCCCATTCGGCGACACGCGCCAGGCTTTCGTCTCTCCAAGGCGAGAATGGAATCTGGGACTGTACGCGCTGCAACTTCTGCGTGGAGGTCTGTCCGAAAGACGTCAAACCGATGGAGGCGATCGTCCGGTTGCGGCGGGCCTCGCTCGAACGCGGACTGACGAAGACCGGCGGCGCGCGTCACATCCTTGGCTTTGCCGATCTGGTTGAACAGCAAGGCCGTTTGAATGAAGCGATCATGCCGCTGAAAGTGGTCGGGTTCACACCGAGTGCCTTGCTGCGGATCCTGCCTCTGGGCATCAAGATGTTAGTTAAAGGGAAAATTCCCAATCCCCTCGGACATGCATTCCCAGGGCTGAGTCATCTTCAGGCCCTCATACGACGGGTGCGACGTGCCACGCCTCCAGCCTAACGTCCATGGCTTGGACATTTCGATTTCTAGAAGATATTGCCTTGGCCGATATCGCCTTCGAGGCTGAGGGGGAGTCCGTCGAGGAGGTATTTCGCGGCGCGACACAGGCTCTCCTTGAGAGTATGGCGAATCCTACCACTGTGTCGGAAGGATGGGAACGTACGATTGAACGGAACGATGTGGACCCATCGGCACTGTTGTTCGATTGGTTGTCGGAAGTAGTCTATTGGAAGGACGCCGCTGGGGTGGTCTATCGAGCGGCGCCGCTTACTGTGACGCGGGAGGGGGACGTCTGGCTGCTGCGAGCACGTCTGATCGGTGCACCGGTGGATCAGCAGACACAAGAACTCCATGCCGACGTGAAAGGGGTCACGAAACATCTCTACCGCATGAGCCAAGAGACTGGACGTTGGAAGGCTCTGGTAGTGTTGGATATATGAAGCTGAACACAGACATGACGGTCAATCGGATCACGGACGAGATTTGGGAAATTCCCATCTCTGAAAAACCCGGCATGCTGGTGCCGGCCAGGATTTATGCCACCAGGGGGATTCTTCAGGCAATGGATTCCGGGGTCTTCGATCAAGTGACCAATGTTGCCTGTCTGCCCGGCATTCGCCGCTATGCGCTCTGTATGCCGGATGGGCATTGGGGCTATGGATTTCCGATCGGGGGCGTGGCGGCCTTCGACGTGCAGGACGGCGTCATTTCTCCCGGCGGCGTGGGTTACGATATCAACTGCGGCATGCGGCTGATTCGAACAGATTTGACGCTGTCGGATGTGCAGCCTCATCTGGAACGGCTCATGACCGAACTCTTTCGAAAAGTACCGGCCGGCGTGGGAGCGAGCGGGTTCGTTCGACTCTCAGGGGAGGAATTTGGTCGCGTGATGACCCATGGGGCCAAATGGTGTGTGGAGCGGGGATACGGGTGGCATCGGGATCTCGTCCGCATGGAAGAAGGAGGCTGCATCGGGGGGGCCGACCCTTCGATCGTGACCGGTCATGCGATCAAACGAGGTATCAACCAGCTGGGGACCTTGGGATCGGGCAATCATTACCTCGAAGTCCAGGTGGTCTCGAACGACCGGATATTCGATCCAGTCAGGGCTGCGGCGCTCGGCATCACCGGCCACGAGCAGATCGTCGTGATGGTGCATTGTGGTTCGCGCGGGTTCGGTCATCAGGTTGCGAGCGACTATCTCAAGGTGTTTGAAAAATCCATGCGCCGCTACGGCATCACCGTGAAGGACCAGCAGTTGGCCTGTGCGCCGTTTCGGTCTCCTGAGGGGCAGGAGTACTTTTCCGCCATGAACTGTGCGGCGAATACGGCTTTTGCCAATCGCCAGGTCATCACGCATCAGATTCGCGAAGCCTTCGCAACGGTCTTCGGCCGGTCTGCCGAGGCATTGGGGATGGAGTTGGTGTATGACGTGGCGCATAACATTGCCAAGGTCGAACGGTATGCGGAAGGGGAGTTGGTGGTGCATCGCAAAGGAGCGACCAGGGCGTTTGGGCCGGGGAGTCCGGAGCTGCCAGAACCATTTCGACAGACCGGCCAGCCGGTCATCTGCGGTGGCTCGATGGAGACCGGTTCGTATTTATTGGTGGGCACAGATCAAGCGGTGCGCGAGACGTTTGGCTCGACGATGCACGGGGCAGGGAGAACGATGTCCCGCGCGCAAGCGAAGAGAGCGGTTCGCGGCGAGCAGTTGCAGCAGCAGATGAAGCAGCGTGGCATTCTGGTCAAGGCCGTGTCGATGTCGGGCCTCGCGGAGGAGGCCGGCATGGCCTACAAAAACATATCTGAAGTCGTGGAGTCGGTCGATCGCGCGGGAATTACAAAAAAGGTGGCGGAATTTCGCCCCATTGGCAATATAAAGGGGTAATCGCAGAAGGAGTCTCGCATGGATAAACGACAACATCCCCGCTTTCCCGCCAGGTTTCACAGTTCCTTTACTTCTGTCACCGTAGTCAGTGGGGAGGGCAATGTGGTCGACCTGTCGCTGCGTGGCTGTTGCGTGGAATGCGACACGTCCGTGCACGTTGGAAGCACGCTCACGATACGCGTGCATATGTTGTCGGACGAACCCCCGATCACCGTCGCCGAAGCTGTCGTACGATGGACACGCGAGGGACGCTTTGGAATCGAATTTATTTCCTTGGTGCCCGAAGAATGGGCTCGCTTGCAACACACTGTGACGCAGTTGGAATTGCACCCCTACCAGAAGAAGCCGACTGACGAGACGTCCGAAGTGGCGTAACTGCAATTGGCCACGCGCTTAGTCGGCACACCCTTCTCGATGTGTGTCCCCCTGTCGAATCGCCCTCGCGTCTGCTCCCGTCCCGCTCCACGGCTCAGATCCACCTACATCGGATACCTCAGAGGATGGACCATCACTTCTCGTTCGCGATGTGCGCGTTTTCTTGCCTTCCGCTCGGTGCCTGATAAAGTGGGGCAACGTTGAGAGGGCCGTGCATGAGGAGATGCCACCAGAACCATGAGTGAAAGCCAGCGTGCAGATTACGAACGGACTCAGCAGGCGACGCGATTGTTGAAGCAACAGGCGGCGCTGGCCGGACTGACACAGAGCGAGATGTTTCAGGTCACGGATCTGCTGTCGCCGCTGCGACATCTGCTTGAAGTGACAGCCAAGACGCTCGAGGTGGAACGGATCAGCATCTGGCACTTTAACGAGGACAGAACCGCGATTCGTTGTCTGAATCTGTACGAGTTGGGAGCGGATCGTCATTCAGCCGGTGTCGAACTCCAAGCGGAAACCTATCCTCGGTACTTTCAAGCGCTGGTGCAGGAATCGACGATTACAGCCGATGATGCCCACCACGACCCGCGGACGAGTGAGTTCTCCAAGAGTTATTTATCACCGCTGGGGATCAACTCGATGCTGGACGTTCCGATCCGTCTGTTCGGCAAGGTGGAAGGGGTGCTCTGTCACGAACATGTGGGACCCCAACGCCAATGGATGCATGATGAGCAGTTGTTTGTGACGGCGATCGCGAACCTCATTGCCTTGGTGTATGCGCAATGGGAGCGCAAACAAGTGGAAGAGGAATTGCAGCAAGAAACGGGTCTCGTACAGGTCCTGCAGCGCATTGCGATCGCCGCCAACGAGTCGAGGTCAGTGGACGAAGCGCTTCAAATCGCGCTGGACCAGATCTGTAGATATACCGGTTGGCCAGTGGGACATGTCTATCTTCGTGATGAGGATGGCCACGATGTTCTTCGCTCCACGACCCTCTGGCACCTTGAAATGCCCGAGCGGTTTGAGACTTTTCGTGCCGTTACAGAGAAGACGGAACTTGCCATCGGACGAGGACTTCCCGGTCGAGTCCTTGCCTCCTCCTCTGCCGCCTGGATCTTTGACGTGACGAAGGACGCTGACTTTCCCCGCGCTCAACTGGCAAAGGATATCGGCGTCAAGGGGGGATTTGCTTTCCCCATCGTGGTGGATGGCGCCGTGACTGCGGTGATGGAATTCTTCTCGGAGCAGAATGCCGAGCCCAACGGACACTTGTTGGACATTATGCAGGTGATCGGAACTCAGTTGGGGCGTGTCATCGAGCGGGCCAGGGCGGATCATGCCTTGAGACAGTCCAAGCATACGCTCATGGAAACCAAGAATTTCCTCGACTCGGTGATCGAAAACCTTCCAAGTATGGTGTTTGTAAAGGATGCTGCGCATCTGCGATTCGTACGCTTCAATAAGGCTGGTGAGGAGTTGACGGGATATTCCAGAGCGGACTTGCTGGGCAAGTCTGATTATGACTTCTTCCCTCAAGAGCAAGCCGAGTTCTTCGTGGCGCGGGATCGTGATGTGCTGGCAAGCGGCCAGCTGTTGGATATCGCCGAGGAGCCGATTCATACGAAGTTCCGTGGAGTCAGGATCCTCCATACGAAGAAAATGCCTCTCCTCGACGAGGAGGGCACTCCGCAATTCATCTTGGGGATTTCAGAGGACATTACCGAGCAAAAGCAAGCGGAGGTTGAATTACGGAAGGCCACAGCGGCGGCGGAAACGGCGAATGAGGCGAAAACGATGTTTTTGGCCAATATGAGCCATGAGATCCGCACGCCGATGAACGGAATTCTTGGAATGTCAGAATTATTGCTTCGCACCTCATTGGGCGATCGGCAGCTGCAGCTGGCACAGTCGGTCCATCGCTCCGGGGTCGCCCTGCTGGAGATCATCAACGACATCCTCGACTTTTCCAAGATCGAAGCGGGCAAGATGACGTTGGAAGCCATCGAATTCGACTTGCGGGAATTGATTGATGAAGCAATGGCCTTGTTCTCCGAGCAGGTTAGAGCAAAGGGCTTGGAATTGTCATGCTGTTTCGGGATCGGCTGTCCAGATCGAGTGATCGGAGATCCTCTCCGTCTTCGTCAGATCATCCTAAATTTGGTCGGAAACGCTGTGAAGTTTACCCATCGGGGACGAGTCCACGTAGCGGTCGAGTGCTGTGCCGAACCCGCTGTCCAGGGTATGTTGACGTTCAAGGTGATAGATACGGGGATTGGGATTGAATCCTCCGTTCACTCAACAATCTTTGACCACTTTTCGCAGGCCGATGGCTCGACCACAAGGAAGTTCGGCGGAACCGGACTCGGGCTGGCCATCGTGAAGCAATTGGTCCTGCTTATGCAGGGCGAGGTGGGGGTTGAGAGCCGCCTCGGTGAAGGGTCTACCTTCTGGCTTAAGATTCCTCTACCAAGTAGTACCGCCGTTCCTGCGAAGTCCCTTCGCGAGGGTGATCAAAGAGAGCGAGGTGCACAAGTGAAGGATCTGGCGCTCGCACGCGCTGGCGCAGGTTCACTATCCCATTCACCAGAGACAATTCGAAGCTGCATCCTGCTCGCTGAGGATAACCCTATCAATCGCGAAGTGGCTGTCGGAATGTTGGAAGAACTCGGTCATCGCGTGGAAGTCGCCGATAACGGCCACGACGCAGCGGATGCAGTTAAGACCAGAGCGTTTGACCTGATTTTCATGGATTGTCACATGCCTGTCATGGACGGATTTGACGCGACTCAGGCGATTCGCCAGTACCAGAAGGCCCTGGTTCCCCCGCTGCGTATTCCGATCGTCGCCTTGACTGCCAATGCCATGGTCGGAGATCGTGAACGATGTCTTGAAGTCGGCATGGACGACTATCTGAGCAAGCCGTTTACGCTGCAGCAACTCGAGGCGGTAATCCATCGATGGCTGCCGGCTACCTTCTCCACTACCCCCTCTTCATCCAGGAGGATTTGGCAAGGAACAACTGCGGCCCCTGCAGCTCCTCCTCATTCCGTACGGTCGGTTGTCTTGGAGCGTCCAGCTCTCGACGCGATTCGTTCACTTCAACGCAACGGCCGGCCGGACTTTCTGGCGAAGTTGATTGAGCGGTATGTCGCGTCGTCAAAGGAGCATGTCGCGATGATTCGGCATGCGGTGGCATCCG
Organism: Nitrospirota bacterium; assembly: GCA_963729585.1. GTDB lineage: Bacteria > Nitrospirota > Nitrospiria > Nitrospirales > Nitrospiraceae > Palsa-1315. The sequence continues at coordinate 210,769 of CAVSOJ010000024.1, read as the reverse complement.
GAGACGCCTCGGCGCTCCGGCAGGCGGCCCATGCATTGAAGTCGAGTAGCGGCATGATGGGGGTATCCATGTTCGCGGAGCTCTGTCGTGAGCTTGAGGTGTTAGGACAGGCTGGGACACTCGATCGGGTCCATGAAGTGCTGAGTAGACTGGAAGCGTCCTATCCGAGCGTGTGCGCGGCGCTCGAAGAAGAAGCGAGGAAGGGACATTAGCATGGAACCGCAAGTAGAGCGAGCGGCGCCGCTAGCACTCGTCGTCGATGACGACGAACTTGTCAGGATGATCGTGCGCGAGGCGCTCGAACAGTCTGGTCTCGAGGTCTGTGAAGCGGCCAGCGGAGTGCAGGCGTTGGAGCTGTTTGCGGATTCTCGGCCGGACATCGTGGTGCTGGATGTCATGATGCCTGGCCTCGATGGGTTTGCCACTTGCGCGAAGCTGCGCGGGTCCCTCGGAGGCAGCCGCGTGCCCATTTTGATCATGACGGGGCTCGACGACGCGGAGTCGATCGCCCACGCCTACGATCAGGGCGCAACGGATTTCATCACGAAACCGCTCAATCCCGTGATCTTGAGTCATCGTGTGCGATATATGCTCCGCGGCAGCCACACGTTGGATGCCCTGCTCAAGAGTGAAGCCCGGCTTGGATTGGCACAGCGGATCGCCAAGATTGGAAACTGGGAATGGCGCCCGGACACGAATCAGTTTACCGCGTCGGCTGAACTCTGCCGTCTGATGGGCATTCGATCGCAGGACTTTGCTGGGACCTTCGACGCGTTTATCCAGCTCGTGCATGCAGAAGACCGCCATCGTGTCGACGAGGCCCTGAAGCGCATTCTGAGCAAGCGAGTCCCGTGCGATATCGACCATCGCCTCGTCCTGCCGAACGGGGTGGATTTTACGGTCAATCTCCAGGCAGAGGCGGTGTTCGATGACCAAATGAAGGCGCTCTCGATCGTCGGGACGGCGCAAGACATCACCGATCGGAAACAATCTGAACGGGAGATTCATCGTCTGGCCTATTTCGACAGCTTGACGGGACTGCCCAACCGCGTCTTGTTCAAGGACCGTGTCACGCAGGCCCTCTCGCATGCCCGCCGCTACGGCACCACGCTGGCAACGCTCTTTCTGGACTTGGATCGCTTCAAAGTCATTAACGATACGTTGGGTCACAACATCGGGGACTTATTGCTGAAAAGTGTGGCCGACCGTCTGGCCGAATCCGTGCGGCACAGTGATTCGGTATGCCGGTCTGTGGGCAAAGAGGAGAACCATTCACTCGCGCGACTGGGCGGCGATGAGTTTACGGTCCTCCTGACGAATCTCCGCGATGTGCAGGATGCCGGAAAAGTCGCGCGCCGAATCGTAGAGTCGCTGGCGCAATCCTTCTCCATCGAAGGGCGAGAAATCTTCGTCACGGCCAGTGTGGGAATCGCGATCTTTCCGGTCGACGGAGACTCGGTCGATGCCTTGCTGAAGAATGCGGACAGCGCGATGTATCACGCCAAGGAACAGGGCCGCAATAACTTTCAGTTCTATTCCAACACCCTCAATGCCGTCGCGAACGAGCGGTTGATCCTGGAAGGAGAACTCCGCCATGCCGTGGAGCGGGAGGAGTTCGTGGTGCACTATCAGCCGCAGATCGATCTGCGGACGAACGGGATCATCGGGGCGGAAGCGCTGGTGCGCTGGCAGCATCCCCAGCGAGGGCTCTTGCCCCCCGCGGTGTTTCTGGCGGCTGCCATGGATACAGGTCTGATCAGAGCGATCGATGAGTGGGTGCTGCGAACGGCCTGTCGTCAGAATCAGTCGTGGCAGCAGCGCGGCAAGATGCCGGTGCGCATTTCCGTCAATGTCTCCAACTCACTGTTCCACGGCAACACGTTGCTGTCTGTGGTGGAAGAGGCGCTCGGCCAAACGGGATTGGCTCCGGCTTGCCTGGAATTGGAACTGACGGAGTCGATCGCGATGCGCAATGTGGACGCCTCGATCGTCATGCTGACCACGTTGAAGGCGATGGGGGTGCAACTCTCCATCGACGACTTTGGAACAGGCTATTCGTCGCTCAGCTACCTGCAACGTCTTCCGATCGACGTGGTGAAGATCGATCAATCCTTCATCAAAGAGATCCTCACGCAGGGGGGCCCGGTTCCCATTGTTCATGCGATCATCGCTATGGCTCACAGTCTCAAGCTGTTGGTACTGGCAGAAGGGGTCGAACAGGAGGCTCAGCGAACGCTGCTGCTTGAGCAGGGGTGCGATCAGGCTCAAGGCTATTTCTTTGGTCGGCCGATGCCTGCGGATGCTTTCGTGTCTCTGCTTCCGACCGTCCATCTGCGCGAAGCCGGTTGACTCACACCCATCCACGACTGATATTCGGTTTCTATGCCCGAAGGCGATAGCCATACAGCAGCGTGATGTTGATCCGCCGGCTGAGATAGTCATCCTTGAAGGCAATCTCGTCGGATTCATGGAAGAGATCGGAATTGAATACGACCGCCCGGTTGGTTCGATAAGGGATCTTCACCGTCTTGGCGCCTACCTGCCTGAGCCAGGCGAGGATCTTCGGTTTGTTCTTGTCGCTGTTGTACTCCTGAAAGTTCCAGTCCCGTGGTGCTTCCTTGTCGTAGACGACCAGCCCGCCGGTCTCTTGGTTGAGGTTGGCCTCGTCCGAAGTAATCCAAAAGTTCACGTTGACCGCCGCGGCATCGGCATGGATGTTGAGCCCGCGACGCGCACTGTCGTGTTTGAAGGCCCAGGCTTGGGTCAGTCGGTGCTGCTTGAAGATGCGGGGAAATTTCAGCCGTAACTCCTCGGCAATTTGGAGAAGTAGTGGCGAGGCGAATCCGTCGCCCAGAAAGGCTCCGATATACCCATTCTCGTAATCCTTCTTCCACATCGTGGACTCCCAACAGAATCGCCGCAGCGCCTCCAATGCCTCGTGATTTAACAGCCCGTCGATATACGTCACTTCCGGTTGCGTTGCCAGATAGCGAGACTCCACGGATTCGACGTCCAAGGCAGGATGGAGTGTGCCGCCTGGGAGATGCGGGCTCGGGGGGCGATAGAGGAGCCGATTGAAAGAGGCAACGACCGGTGCAAGATCATGGGGGGCAATGGGAACCCGATTGCCGGGGTTGGGGAGGCGGTTCAATTCGTCTCGCAGTCGTTGCAGCGCGTGAAGGTAGGGGCGATGTTCCTCGCTGAGGAGTTGGCGATCGAGCAGGTACTGAATCTGTTCAAGATCGTGTTTGATGCGCGAGCGATAGACGAAGAGGTCATTCACTGGACGGGCATGGTCGTGCTTGACCGATGCCGCCTTTTGGAGACAGCCAACCGCTTGCTCGTCTTCTCCTGTCCAGGACCAGGCGATGCCGAGATTGTAGAGGGCCTTGAGGTAGCCGGGCATGATCGCGAGGGCCTGAGTGAATGAAGCAATGGCCTCGTTCAGCGATCCGGTTTCCATTAAGGCGAGACCCAGGTTGTTGAGCGCTTCGACATGCGTCGGCTTCAACTGAATTGCCTGGCGGTAGGAGGCCACGGCGAGTTGGACATGGCCCTGTTCCTTCAGGGCGACGCCGAGATTATTATGCGTATCCGCATGGGATGGATTGAGTGCGAGGGCCTTTTGATACGCCTCGATGGATTCGGGGAGAGTGCCGCGGTCTTTGAGCACATTCCCCAGGTTGCTCCAGGCTTCAAGGTGCCGTGGATTCAATGTGACAGCCTGTCTGTAGGCGCGGATGGCTTCGTCCTGACGAGCCGCTTTCTGCGAAACCACGCCGAGATTGAACCAATAGAGCGGTGAAGCCGGTGCTTGCTCGATGGCACGGGAGATCGTGGCCATGGCGTCGTCGAATCGGTTGAGTCGATAGAGCAAGAGACCGAGATGGTGTAACGCTTCTGGATGGTCCGGGGCCATGTCGAGGGCGAGGTGAAAGGCCTGTTCTGCCTCCTTGAACTGCCCATTCTGCAGATGCGCAGTGCCTTCGTTTAGCAGGGTGCGGATGGCAGACGCATCAGGACTCCGGCCTTTCTGTGCGTCTGGCTTGGCGTGGCCCATGGTCTGCCCGGTCTCTTATAAATGGGTGACTAATGATGAAACCGTCATCCAACCTACCTGAAAGTGAAGTATAGCGTCAAAGGGCGAGGGGAGAACCCCACCTGATTTTTGTGGTGCGTCTGGCATATACTCGCGTCGCGAGTCAGATCGAAAGGATCCGTATGAAGTACGCGCTTTATCCGGGTTGTGCGGCGCAAGGGGCGACACCGGAGCTGTATCAATCGACGCGGGCGATCATCGGCCGATTGGGAATCGAGGTTGTCGAACTCGCTGCCGCAGCCTGTTGCGGTGCCGGTGTCGTAACGGAGGCGCATCCAGATGTGGCGTTGGCGCTCAACGCCAGGACATTTGCGCAGGCCGAACAGCTCGGACTGGACGTCATGACGATCTGCGGCACCTGCCAAGGAGTCATGAGTGCAGCCAATCGACGATTAAAGACAGAGGCGGGGACCCTGGATCGCATCAACGCCCTCTTGGCGCCGGAAGGTCTGGCCTACCAAGGTCATGTCCAAGTCAAGCATCTGTTGTGGATTGTCGTACGCGACATCGGGCTGGCTCGCCTGGGTGCCCTGGTTTCGATGCCGATGCGGGACTTCCGCATCGCGCCGTTTTACGGCTGCTACATTCTGCGCCCGTCGTGGGATCTGGGGTTTGACGATCCTGAGAATCCGCAATCCCTCGAGCGTGTCATCAAAGCCGTCGGTGGTGAACCGGTGGCCTATGCCGGGCGAACCAAATGTTGCGGGTTTCCCATCATCCTCGAAAAGGAAGCCATTGCCGTCGCCATGGCGGGGACACATATGAAAGAAGCAAAGGAGCGGGGAGCCGATTTTATGGTGACGCCCTGTCCTCTCTGTCACATGAGTCTGGATATTTACCAGGATCGGGCTGGTCGTGCAGTGAATACCGAACTCAACTTGCCGATCTTGCATGTGCCGCAGCTGCTTGGCCTGGCGATGGGACTTCCGGCCAAGGACTTGGGCCTCTCACATCATTTAATTTCGGTCGATTCCATTCTGGCGACACGCGAGCGTCGTCGAACGTATCCGTAAATATTCCGAAGGAGTTGGCGAATGCAAGTCGTAAACATATCTGAACATCAGCAGTTTAGCATAGAGAAGATGAAGAAGAACAATATGTTTCAGACGTCACGATTCTTCTGCGACATCTATTGTTTTGAGCCGGGACAGGAGCAGAAGGGTCATATCCACGGCGAACAGGATAAGGTCTATCTTGTGCTTGAGGGGCAGGGCACGTTTCAGGTCGGGTCAGAAAAACAGGTGCTCGGTCCTGGGCAGGGGACCATGGCGCCGGCTGGGGAAGAGCATGGCGTGAAGAACCACACAGGCCAGCGACTCAAAGTACTCGTGTTCGTGGCGCCAAATCATTCGTGAGCCCCATTACTCATCCGCTATCTTTTTTAGGCGCCGATCCAGCGCAAATCTGGTGAGGCCGAGATACCTGGCGGCAGTGGTTTTATTGTAGTCCGACAATCGAAGCACTTCCTGAATGATCGCATGCTCGATATCGGCCAGAGATTGCTTCCCTAATCTCGATTCGAGCCTGAGCATCCGCTCTTTTCCCTCCACGAGCGTCACCGCCACTGATTCCGGTCTCTGCCGCAGTTCGGCAGGAAGGTTGTCTACTGTCAGTATCTTGCCATGGCAGAAGATCATGGCCCGTTCGATGATGTTATGCAGTTCACGAATGTTGCCTGGATAGGCGTACTCCCGCAACATGCGTCATGGCGTCCGGATCGATATCAACGACGTCTTTCCCAAACTCCTTGCCGTATCGGATGACCGCCCTTCGACACAAAGGCGCAATATCCTCTATTCGCTTTCGCAACGGAGGCAGTTCGAAGGAGACCACGTTTAGACGAAAATAGAGATCTTCCCGAAAGTGCCCTTCGGCCACCGTTTTTTTGAGGTCCCGATTGGTTGCGGCGATGAGCCGAAAATCCACTTCAATATCATCCGTTCCCCCGAGACGCCTAATGGTGCGTTCTTGAATCACCCGTAGCAGTTTGGCCTGCATGGTCAGGTCCAAGTCTCCGATTTCGTCCAGGAACAAACTCCCACCCTCCGCCTTTTCCAGCAGCCCGATCTTTCGTTGGACCGCGCCCGTGAAGGCCCCTCGTTCAAAGCCAAACAATTCGCTTTCGAACAGGTCTCGTGGGAGGGCGGTACAGTTCACGCCGATAAAGGGGCCCGATGCGCGCGCTCCATTGTGATGCAGGACACGCGCAAGATATTCTTTTCCCGTTCCTGTCTCGCCCAGGAGCAGCACGGAAGACTTTGGATTCGAGGCCACATCCTGGACTTGGGACAGCACGTGTTGCATGGCCGTACTGTGTGCCTCCAGATTGGAGAGCGCATATTGGCTGTCTTGATGCTCGGTCTCCATTGCCAGACGCCGGCGAAGACTGAGGAGATCGATCGCACGATCAAGCACCGGCTCCATCGCATCCAGCTCGACGGTTTTGATGAGGAAATCATAGGCTCCAAGCTTCATGGCATCGACCGCGTCTTGAACGGTGCCATAGGCCGTGAGCAAGATGACCAGGGTGTGGGGCGCCAGTGGCCGAAGTTTTCTGATGGTATCCAATCCGCTGAGACCCGGCATCTTGAGGTCGAGAAGGATCAGGTCGGGAATCTCTTGAGTCAGCCCAGCCAGCAGAGTCTCGCCAGACTCAAATCCAACAACCCGATGTTGTTTCCGAGTCAGGCGCTTGATGATCGCGTTGCGAATCGCCGGTTCGTCATCGGTCACGAAGATGGTCAGTTGCATGCGTTATCCCTTGAAGAATTGGAGTTCTTGACGGAGCGGCAGCCAAATTCTGACGCTCGTTCCTTTCCCGACTTCGCTGGTAATCTGGATTTCGCCTCCATGGCTCTCGATGATGTTACGACAGATGGCCAGCCCCAACCCCGTTCCATGCCGCTTTCCGCTCGTGAAAAATGGCTCGAACACACGCGTTAAGGCTTCATCCGGAATCCCGATTCCGTGATCCGTTACCTTGATCACCATGCCTGCATTCTGGCCGCGGGCGAGTTCGAAGGCGGTCACGTCAATGGCTGTTCCCTCATGGGAGGCGTCAATCGCGTTGTGAAAGATGTTCAAGAATACTTGCTTGAGTTGGTCATGATCCGCATGGAGTTGAGCCAGGTTAGGCGGGAAAAACCTGTCTATCCGAAGATGTTTGGCAGCCAGCGATGAATCGAGCAGCTTCGCAACCTCGTCGACAAGATCGCTCAGAGGGCACAGTACCGGAGCGAGTTCCCGTGGGCGAGCGTAATCGATGATCTGATTGACGATGCGATCCAGTCGTTTGGTCTCTTTCAAAATCATTTCCAAATCGGCGTGGCGCGGGTCCGACGCGTCAAATTCGTCCAGCAGCAGAAACGCGTTGGAACCAATCCCCACCAGTGGATTCCTGATTTCATGGGCAATCCCGGCCGCGACCTGCCCCAGCGTTGCCAGCCGTTCGGATCGACTGAGACGGGTTTGCATCTGATCCAGGGCGGTAATGTCGATATTGAATCCGATATAGACCGCAGACTGGGTTGTCCCATGCTCGAGCGGGATCCGGCGACTCAGCACCTTCCGCACCGTTCCATTCACATGAAGAAAGCGAAAGACCGTCTCGTATGGCTGGGTGTTCGCCACCGCGTGAGCAAACTCTGACAACACACGTTCTCGATCTTCCGGATGGATCCACTGGCGAAACGTATCAGGATCGGTGACATGATCCGGATCAAGCCCAGCGAGAGTTTGGTTATAGCGGTTGCTGAACGTAATCTCCGTCCCCTTGGTCGTAAAAATGCCGAAGGGGGCATTGTCCACCAGTCCGCGATACTTCGATTCCGACGCCAATAGATTATCATTGACCACACGGAGAGCTGCTTCCGAATGCTCGACCTGATCGAGGTGACTCTGAATCTGAATGCCCATTTGGTGCATCACCCTGGTCAGATATCCAATCTCATCCCTTCGCTCAAGCACTGGGATCCCTAGGAGAGATCCCGTCGGCGAGGATCCGACCGCTTTCGCCAAGCTGACCAGTGGGCCGGCGATCGAGCGGGCGATCAGATATAAGGTGGAGGCCACGAGTCCCAGGGTGAGAATTCCTCCGACTAATATCACCATGAGTGTGGCGGTCCGGTCTTGACTCAGTTGGCCAAGCCTCGTCACCACTCGTTGCTGTTCGAGCTGGTCGAACGTCACCATCAACTCTCGAATCCTGACCATGATCAGTCCGGCCGCGTCCTTCTTCGATATACTGGAGCGCGCGGTCAGCGATGCCCTCTTCTTTGCCGCTTCGATGAGCTCTACTTTCTCAATGATGAGTTGCTTCACCAGCGACTGCACTTCAAAAAAATGGCGAGCGGTGGGGGACTTCATCAGAGACCATCCTGGCGAGTTCCTCTCCCACGGAAAAAATGCCTTCCTGCGCCGTGCGAAAGGGGCGAAGATAGGGGCTCTGGAGCGTCAACACATATCCGCGAAAACTCGTTTCGAGATCGACGATCAGCCGCATATACTGGGCTGCCGATTTCTGTGTGAGGTATAAGCGGTTGAGCTGCTCTTCATCCCGTTCGACCGTTTGTACACTCTCATATGTCACGATGCTGAGCAGGATGAGGGCGGTCAGTGGGATGAAGGAAACCAGCAGCAGCTTCCGTCCGATGGGAAGATCGTTGAACAGGCGAGTCAGATACTCCCGCATAGAGCTCTCCGGGGTGGTCTGAGTATCCTAAAGTCGAGACATCGTATTGTCAAAAAGAGGAACTCGTGTCCACCTGTATTCGCTGGTTTGTTCACAAGGTCGTTGAAGCAGAGATGAGGAGGTAAAGTGAGCGTCCGAGCATTCCGAGTAAGGAGGCTCGAATCAGCAGTTCTGTCTCTCATGGGATTCGCCCTGTGCAGCGCCATGGCTCACATCTGTACAAGTCGGGTTCCCACTCAGAACCTGCGCTGAAATTACCGACACATCCCGTCTTTGTTTTCCCTGGCAAACCAGGAGCCAAGCCTGCGGACGTTTTACCTTTCTCGGCAGCCCAACATACCGCAGCGTCCATCGCATCCCGTCGCTCGCTACGATCAAGAAAGATCGATGCGCGCAGTGCTCCCCATGGAAACGTAACGAAGACTCGCGTCCTACATGATTGGCACTGGCGCTGCACCTTCCCGCAAGTCCCAAGGAAGGTTGCCGGAAGTCAAGATTTTCCCTTTGCACGAAATCATCGCCCGCTCGATCACGTTCTGCAGTTCGCGCACATTGCCAGGAAAGGGATGCCGCTGTAGAATGGCTATCGCTGCCGGAGTCAATCTCGACCACTTCCTTGCCGAGCTCCATGCCGTATTTCACCATGAACCGTTTGCTGAGTGGCGCAATGTCTTCGACACGGCTCCGGAGGGGGGGCAGCAACAATGCCAAGACATTGAGACGAAAGTAGAGATCCTCACGAAAACGTCTCGCCGTCACCTCCTGCTTGAGATCTCGGTTCGAAGCGACAATGACACGGAAATCCCCTCCCATGTCTTCGGTTCCTCCCACGCGACGGAACGATCGATTCTCCAGAACCCCTAATAGCTTTCGCCTGCATCGCCAAATTGAGATCCCCGACCTCGTCCAGAAACAACGTACCGGTTTCTGCCTGCTCCAGCAGGCCGAGTTTTCGCTGCTCCGCGCCCGGGAAGGCTCCACGTTCGTACCCGAAAAGGTCACGCTCGAACAGTTCTGGCGAAATTGCCGTGCAATTGATCTTCACAAACGGACCCTTTGCACGAGCACCGTTATGGTGAATAACTCGCGCCAGAAATTCCTTGCCCGCCCCGGCTTCCCCCATCAGGAGGACGGTCGTCTTCGGATTCTGTGCCGCGTCGCGCACCTGCGCGAGGAGATTTTTCATCGACGCACTGCTCGCGACGAGTCCGGCCAATCCATATTGATCGGCGTCATGTTCGGCTGCATACGCCACCCGGCGGCGCAGTAAGAGATACTCTAACGCCCGGTCAACGACCGGTTCTACACCCTCGAGGTCCACGGTCTTGATGAGGAAATCGTACGCCCCCAGCTTCATGGCCTCGACCGCATCTTCGACTGTTCCATAGGCAGTCAGGATGATCACCAGCGCATCTCGCGCTTTCGTGCGAAGTGCCTCCAGGACCTCGATCCCCGTCATCCCGGGCATCTTGAGATCGAGGAGAATCAAATCGGGAAGGTCTTGCTCTACCGCAGCCAGCAGCTCATCTCCGGACTGGAAGGCCCTGACTCGATGCTGGCGCCGGGACAGTCGCTTCACAATTGCGTTGCGAAGCGCGGGCTCATCATCTGTGACAAAGATACTAGCTTGCATGCGTGATACTCCTTCAATTATCAGGATATATTGAAACGATACCCAGTTGGATATTGTAATGATCCCGGCAGATTGCATCGTGAATGTTCCTGGTTCGGTCAATCCGATCAAATAAATGACAGGTCCCAAACCGGTTCCGCACCTTGTATTCATTGAGAAAAGCTCGCAGACATGGAGAGATCCGGCAGTGGACTCGCGATAGAAACGGCAGTCGAGGTCTATCGAAGAATCGAAAGACGCTGGACGGCCTACACACAATCGTGTGAGAGAAATCCATAGCGCTGGAATTCATGAGGTGTGCACTGAGTCGCAATCAATGATCTCCATCGCCCGCGACTGCCAGGCGAGCACAGCGGTGAGCACATGCATCTTCTCAGCCAGTTTCGGGAATTCAGTACGGATGACGTCGGCAGCGAATCCGGACAGGAAGCGGCTCTTGAGTTCGGTGCGGGCATGGTCGACGCCGATTTCGCGGTAGGGCGTCTCGGCGAGTAGCAGAAAGCCGTCATCGGGTATACGGCCGGCTCGCATATTGGCCTCAATGATGCCGGCGGCCTTGCGGATGGGGTCGGCGAGGTCGGGACTGTAGGGACCGATGATCAGCGCCAGGTTGGGCATGTGTAACCAGTCGAACCCACGCCCGATGCAAATCATCCATTCGCGATGCTCGATGTTGAGTTCGCGGTTGGTTTGCTTGATCTCTGCGATGTGGGCAATGTTGCCCTGCACCAGGGGCAATAGATCCTGACGCATCTGGTCGGGCATGTCAGGATAGAGCCGTGCCAGCAATGCGGGCAGACTGTCGTGATTTGTGGGGGAGATAGTGGAGAGGTCCAGGACCTCGCCGTCGCTACCGTGAAGCACCAGGGCATCTTCATCGGTTTCGAAGCCGCACACCAGTGGATACACCGTGCCGTGACCGGTGCCGAAGACAGATTCCACCTGTCGTTGGATCTCGAACGTGTGGCTGCGGGCGGCGTCGGTGTCGTAGTTAAACCCGGCACAACCGCGGAGGGGGTCGCCCTTGGAGTAATGGTAGGTAACGAGCGCCAGGGTGCGTCGTCCCTGTCCCGCCACGCTCTGCACATGCTCGGCCAATACTTCTCCGAGGTGTGGCCAGCCCAGGTGGAAGCGACCGCCGAGATTGCGGAATGGCAGCATGATGCCGTACGGTGTGTTGGTGGCCACCGGGATGTTGATGCGTCCGTCCATGCACTTGAACGCCACGATGTCGGTGGGATGTTTCGCATGGTAGCGGCGGCGCGCCAGCCACGACTCGGGACTCTGGAACTCCTGGGAGTGACGGTCAGCATGATGAATCAGCCAGTCAATCCGTTCTTGGATGGGCATGCCATGAATGATTACGTCATCTTTGCTCGCATGCGTCAAAGTTGAATTCGTCATTGTTGCATTGTCCCTCGTCGTTCGGAGTTCACGATCTCTGGTTGTACAGTAGAGTAGGCATCATCTTCTCCTGTCTATGGATCGGCGCGAATCAGCCTGCAACAAACTCGGAGTCGTCGCCCTCCATGATACCAGCGTCTTCAGCCGTACACCTGCGCACAAGCCTCGTGCCTTCATGCGAACGCCATGAGGCTGCGGGGAGGATTCAAGCGGTAGGCCAGCACGTGGTCGGAAAACGAACGAAAATGATCCATCCCCACGATGGCGCAGGTATGGCCGGCCTCGATGCATTGATCCTGGAAATGGTGCAAATACTCCATCGAGGTATGGTCGATAACCCGTCCCGCCAAGATGATCAAGAAGTTGGCTTTGGAGTTCGAGGGAACGACGAGTGTTTCGTTGAGCGCCTTGTCGAGTTTCATCAGATTCATGCAGGTGACAGAAGACAGGTAGATTTTGTAGGGGTTCTTCATCTCTCCGACTGTGCCCCGTATCGCGCTCATCGCAACGGTCATCACACTATACCGCTCACGAGAGCCGCGGCTGTCTCCAATTCTGATGACTGGATTGCTGAACAATTCTGTGAGCGCAGTCCACAGCAGCCTGGGGGTCCGTCTGAGGAAAGACTCGCCCGCCGGGGTCTCCTGGGCCGAAGCCCTTACCAGATCAATACAGAGCACAAGGATCTTCGTCAGCGTGCCAAGCGCCACTCCTTCCAACAGGTCCGAGGTATACAGTGTGACCACGACGGTGACCACCGCGATCAACAACTGTTCCTTGCCGACCGCGAAGATCTTCTGGAAGATCCTGGGGGCGCATAGTTGCCATCCGATCCAGACGAGCAAAGCCGCCAGGACCGAGAGTGGAATCAGATTGATCAGTCCTGTCCCGAACCACAAGAAGATCGCGAGACAACAAGCATAGTAAAAGTTGGCCCAGAGGGTTCGTCCCCCGGCCAGGATGTTGGTCGTGCTTTTCACTCCGCCCGGGATGATCGTCAAGCCGCCGGCCAGGCTGGATAGGATGTTGGAGATGCCCATGGCCCGCAAGGTCACGTTGGGATCCGATTTTCTATGAAAAGGGTCGATCTTATCGACCGCAGCGATCGTGGCCAGCGACTCCGTGCCATCGATGAGGGTGAGCGTGATGATCGTGGCCAAGAGAGCCATCCACAAGTCGTGATTCTGCCATACTTCAGAAAAGTGAGGAAAGTGAATGCCATGTTGGAAAATATCGAGGGGCACATGGACCAGGTATTCCTGCGGGAGTTGCAGCAGCCAGCCGGCTACGCCGCCCAGGCCGACGACCAGGAGGGGGGGCGGGATCAGCGTCGCCCACCGTTCTCTTCTGCCGGAAAGTAGAAAGAGGAGGACCAAGGAAAGACCTCCGATGAGGAAGATCTCCGGATTCATCTCATATACATCTTGAGGAATCGCCATGATGGCCGCTGGAATGGATTTGACGGGCGGCAACTGGTCCCCCAGGAGTTGCGGGATTTGTTTGACGATGATCAGCATGCCGATTGCGCTCAACATTCCTTCGACCACCGAGACTGGGAAATAGAGGGCGAAGCTCCCAGCGCGCAAGAGACTCAACAGCACCTGGACTCCGCCGGTCAGACAAATCGCCACCAGCACGAGAGGATAGCCTACCGTTAAGTCTCCATGGCCGAGCACGATCATGCCGGCCAGCAGTGCAGGAGCAAGACCCGCGGCTGGTCCGCTGATCGTTACATAGGCTCCACCGAGGAAGGGGAAGACCAACCCTGCGATGATAGCCGAGATTACGCCGGTGATGGGAGGTGCGCCGGAAGCCACCGCGATACCCAACGAGAGGGGAAGCCCAATAAGTGCAACCTGCAGCCCTGCTAACAAGTCGTAACGCCAATGCTTCAGCCCACGCACCCCGTTCTCGGGTTTTTCCATGGCTGGGGCCAGCTCATCATGAGAAGACATCGCACTTCCTCCTGGACGTCCGGATTCTCTTCAACTCTTACAAGTACAGAAGCGTCACAATTTCCCAAGGATAGCTGGTTGTTGTTCTGATTGAACCTATGGAGCGATTCGAACAAACCAGGTCGATTAACGGACCATCATCTGCCGTTGCTTGTCATGGTTGCCTTGTTCGGGAGATCGGATGAGAAAAATCGGCCGACTAATACGAGCGCGAGCAGCGCGACCACGTATCGTCACTTTGACAGTGATGACAAGCAGATCGGCATTCTCTGTCAGGACTGTTCGCGACCTCGCACATCTCCTTTAAACTTGAACGGTATTGACCATAGCAGAGTGCACAACTAATGCCGCTGAAGACGGCTCATTCTAGGTTCATGCGTCACGGTCTAGTACAATATTAGCAAACAAAATTGGAGGCTTGAAAAATTGAGGAGCTGCGGAGAGGACAAGTGTCACGATCACGGATTTCTATGAGCGGTATTGCGCAGCGCGCACAGTGCGTAATCGCTCTTGTTTGAATGTGGCTGGAGGATTCTTGTTCGGGTCGGTTAGGGACAGATCAGCGTCATGCTGAGGAATATGCTTGAGTACTACTCAACATGCGGGCGCCATGGTAGCAGAATCACTTTTGAGCACGTTGCTACCATAGTTCACTGTACTAGGGGGCTGGTGTCATGAGAAAGATGTGCGGCTTTCCGTCACTGGCGATCCCGATCCCGGCAATCTGGCCGTGATCATTGATGCAGCGAGGCGTCAGGGTTTTCCACCCAGATCCCTGCGGAAGGAGCGTGTTGAGGTCGATCATTTTTCCCTGGCTATAAAGAAATCCACGCGAGCCACTTGTCCCGACAATTTGCCCGGTTTCGTTAATGCCAAGAGCCGTACTCTCCTGACCCTCTAACGTTCCCAGGTCCGTCATCTTCCCGTCCGCATAGAGAAACGCATGTGTCTTGTTGGAGACTGCCACATTCGCACTCCCCACAATGTGGCCGCGATTGTTGATGCTATTTGCGCGACTATCCGTTCCCCCCAGCGTCCCAAGATCCGTCATTCTACCTTGCTGGTACAAGAAGGCATGAGTCTCGTTCCCGTAGGTGCTGGCGTAGCCCACAATTTGGCCGGCGTTGCTGATGTCCGTCGCCGCACTTTCTTTGCCCCCAAGAGTGCCCAAGTCCGTGAGGGTCCGGCCTCGATATAGATATGCATGTCGCTCAGAGGGGAAATCGGACCCGGGCACCGGAATAAGGGTGTACCATCCCACCGCTTCGGCCAAATCGTTCACCGCCAATGCAATTCCCGGCGGTCTCACAAACGCGGCGAGGTCCACGAACTTGCCGTCGTGATAGATAAAAGCATCTCGGCCAATGTTCCCGACAATTTGGCCTTTGGCATTGATGTCCATGGCCCGACATCCGATTCCAGCGCAATTGCCGAGGTCGATAATTTTTTTCCCGTCAAACCACCATCCTGTATTCCTATTGGAGCTGACCGGAATGGCTCCTGCCAATTGACCGATGTTGTTAATCCCTTCGACCGTGCCTCCGACTGCAATCGGCCCAATATCCTTGATGGTGTATTTGTCCGCTGCTGTCACCAGAGATGCGAGACTCAACCATGCGATCAGCATGCAGAGGCCGATGGACCAATGTACGCGAGACCCTATCATCAGATTAACCTCCTCAACGCACTCTTTCATTTTACGGCGTCCAAAGGAATGGAAACACTAATTGCACCTGCCAGGTCGCCTTCTTCGGCTCCTTCTTTGCGATACCCGGAAATGTCCATCTCCCCAGCCGGGCCACCATGACAGATGAGACAGTCTCTTGTGTAATAGATGGGGGTCAATACTCGAAGTGTTTTATTTCCAGTCTCCATCCCACTGATCGTGACGGACTCACTTGGTTGAGTCAGTAAACGCCGAAGCACGGCCTCCTCGTAGGGGTCAGGGGCATTCTTAGGGTTGCGGGGCTCAAGTGTCGTCTGTTTCAATTGGATGCCTGAACGGGCTGAAAACTTCCCAGCCACCTGACTGCCGAAGGTGGCCGGGATAAAGTTCTTATACCCGACTCCTTGCTGATTAATCGTCGGTTGCGCCGCCGCAACCACTTCCTTGCTCGCCTCTAAAAGCGCGTGCAGGAGGTTGGTTGTGCCCTGAGGTAAATGATGCAATGCTGGTTTTGTCAGGTCTACACCTGTTCTGGTACGAAATTCATTGATGACTTGTCGCTCAAATACATCGGGCGTGAATCCCTTATCGCCCTTGTTTGCATCATCAATCAATGTTTGATTTCGATCGATGACCACTCGTCCGGCACTCAGTAGGGCAGCGATTAAGCGTGCCGTTTCTTCCGCTTGAAAGGGAGTGATGCCTGCTTCCGCATAGGATCCCATTATGCCCATGACACCGGCTACGGCGATCATCAGTATTCTCTGTGCAATGCGTTTCATACTTGTCTCCTCTACCGTTCTTGTCCAAACGCGACACGCTCCCGCGCCACGTGTTTCGGGAATTGTTTAGGTCTCGTATACGATAGTGAGGCCCCTGGACGGACGGCCCTGCGGAGGGCGGCTCAGAAGGCTCATGACCTCGACGAAGCCGAGGTGTGACTCATCACCTCGATTTCATGCTGAAAGGCTGTGATCGCATATTTGGGTTGAAGAGTGCGCTCGATCTCTTGCAGGATGAGATGTGCCACGGACTTGGACACGATCAGGATCATTTTGAAGGTTTGATCGCTCTCGAGTGAGCCTGTGCGAGTGCCATGTTTCCCCCAACCTGAAGCGACATCTTCAATGGTATAGCCTTGAGCCCCCGCGCGTTCGACCAATTCTATCACAAAGGGTTCCATGACTCGTTCTGTAATAATGGTCAGCAGGATCGCCTTTTCCATGGGCATGTGTGTGTCTCTCCTTTTATCCGTCCCGCCGACTATGATCCAAATACCAGTTTTGCGAGCCAAAAATAAAGAGGGATGCCCATTGCAATGTTGAACGGGAACGTAATTCCCAGTGATGCCGTGAGGTAAAACGAGGGGTTGGCCTCCGGGAGTGAGATGCGCATGGCGGCTGGTGCGGCAATGTATGATGCGCTCGCGGCCATGACCCCCAACATCGTGGCGCCCCCGACGCTCAGACCGACGAAACCTCCCACGAGTACGCCGATTGTTCCGTCGATAATCGGCATACAAATCGCAAAGGCGATAAGGAACGCCCCGACCGCTCGAACTTCCGCCAGTCGTCGACCTGCCACCAAGCCCATTTCTAACATGAACAGGCAGAGGACACCCTTGAAGAGATCTCCAAAGAAGGGCTTAGTCACCGCAATCCCGTCCGGTCCTGAGATATAGCCAATGACGAGAGCGCCCAGAAGAATCATAGACCCTGTGCCGGTCAGCGCTTCGTGCAGAACGGGCCGGATCCATCCTCCGCTGGTTTTCTTTATTTCACCCGACTCACTGTGTCGCCGCACTTCCACTTGAAGCGCGATCCGTGCCAACAAAATACCGACGACGACACCGGTTGGTTCTAGGATTGCCAGAAAGGCAGACAGGTACCCCTCTGGTTTGACCTGGAGACTGGAAAGGAACTGCGTGGCCACCGCGAAGGTGACCGCACTGACCGACCCGTAGTGTCCTGCAATCGCGGCTGAGTCATAGATACTGAACTTGCCGATATAGCGAAGAATAAAGTAGCCGGCGACTGGGATCAGAGATCCCAGCATAAAGCAGGCGACGATAGGCATCCAGATCGCAATGATTCCCACTTCACGGATTTCAGCTCCTCCATGCAAGCCAATGGCGCCCAGCAGGTAGAGTGTCAGTCCAATGTAGAGGGCGTCCGGCACCTTGAGCTCTGACCGGATCAAGGTTGCCAAAATGCCCAAGGCAAAAAAAAGCGGCATTGGCGCGGTCAGGTTATGGCCAATGGCATCGAGCAGCGTGTGGTCTACCATTCACTCTTCCCTCCGATATGCATGTTAAATCAAAGCGGAAAAAAAGACCGCAAGTTCTATTCCGTCAGCATATTGGTTGGTCACGAGCCAGCCTCAACACGAAATTGCTTGCGAAAGCTGCCATCGGACCAGCAAGCACATGGATGAACCTGGGTTCTACCCTAGGTCAATCGTTTAATTGGAGCGGTTTTGCTCAATCCGCTCAGTGCGATTTCTCACATATATAGAAGCAAAACCGCACGCAATATCATGGCAAGGATCTGGCTAAAACTTGATGCGGAGCGAATGCGCACATATTTCTATCGCACGCGATCGTGACCGTCTGGCGCTATTCCTGACAGGCCGGATAATCCGCGTATTCCTGCATGAGTCCCGAGAAGCTGTAATGATCATTTGGCTTCGCCCAGACCGGCTAGAAACGGTAGAAGAAAGAGAGTTGTATTCGGCGATTCTCGGCATGCGCGTTGTCCGCATATGTTGTGCGAACCCAGTTCGTTTCCAGCCCGAGGCGTATTTCCTGCGTAAAATCGTGGTACACATACCCATAATAGGTCGATTCGCGGTTATAGATAGTGTTTGATGTTCGCACTGCCCCGCCGCAGAATGCCGCACTCACCGTACAGGTCATTTGAGCCGCGTTGGAGGAATAGATCGTTCCATAGCCCCCGCCAATCCAGGTCTTGCCGTCGTCCGGAAGATAGTAGGTGGTGTGAGCCATCATCGAGGTGGTACGAATGGCCTCGAACGTGCCGGTTTGACTGCTCACGGCTGCAAGACCGGCATCGATGTTGGTCTGGCCGAAGGCGGCGCCGCCAAAGCCGCTGTTCGTGGCTGAATTTCCGCAGACCGGGTTGCAGATTCCCCAACTTAGTCCGTTAAACATATCCGCAATCCCAGCGCCGGTGACACCCTCCATCACGACATGCGCAGTGTTGCCCATCTCTCCATTTCGTGATGGAAGAACTGGAACAAACAAACTGGTGGACGCCCCCCATCCGGCCACGTACGTCTGACCATTCAGATTTGGTTGCCCTCCCGACGCATTTGTCGGGCCTCCAGAATTCGCTTCGAGTCTTCGACCGACTCCACTGAACTGCATGCTCAACGATTTGAGCGCAGTATCGCCTGACGAAGAACCTGAATAAGGCGCTCGCAGGCCGTTATGCTCAACTTGAACCCCCGCGACAAACGAGGGAAGGTTAGCATCTTGCTGTGGCGGCCGCTCCACGGAGAAGACAGGAGTCAGGGACAGGGCATCCGTCAACCGAAGTCGCTTGGAAACACTGGCCTGAATCCACCGATTGAACATATTTGCCGGAGTCGCCGCGACCGACACTTGCGCCCTCGAATATTCGGACATGAATCCAAACCGCGACCAGTCCTGTCCGACCTTCACATCGACCACTGGACTTTCAACCTGGAAGAACATTTGAAAGATACGTAAATCCGGGCTGGTCGCAAACGAATTTTCAGACACTCCGGAGGTGCCGATCGCCGGTTGGTTCCCCAGAAAATCCACTGCAGCGAAGTATCGAGTCTTGATACCATTCAACTCTGGGGCTCGCACATCGAGCGTGATTCTGCTATTCCGCGGGCTTGTAAAAAACTGGCCGTTTGCTCCTGCTACGGTATTGCTTTGTAATACTGGACGATTGCCGATGATTTCCTGAAAACTCTGCGTATTGTCCCCCACGAAATCGATTTCGGCGAAGCCTCCCACTTTGACCTGCAACCCGTTCTTCGTCGTGACCGTGCTCACCTGCTTCGGTTGTTGTTCCGCTTCGGCCTTTGCTCGTTGTTCCGCATCGATCTTTGCTCGTTGTTCCGCATCGATATTTGCCCCTTGTTCCTCTTTGACGGCTTGGTCGTATTCCTGTTGTGTGATGATTCCTTTGTCCAGGAGGAGTTTCAGCGCTCGGTGATCATCTGCCCCAGCAAGACTGGGTTGAGAGAAGAAAAGCGCAACGAGCAGAAAAACTGTTCCCGCAAGAGCCCGTTCTGCAATGATTTGACCCCTGCGTGCGACTGTCATGGCTTCCTCCCTCGGCGACTCATGATTAATGTGAGTGCAGAGGCTTCAAGCAAGGACAGTGCCGCCTGAAAATGTCAGCAGCAGAGCCGACAATGACATCTGAGATATCAATGATTCCTTTTCTGTAGGTTGAAGACTGCTTTCTACGGTTACTAGGGAATTCCCTAGTAAGTCGACCAGTGGAGCTTCTCCGACTGATCAGCAAAGTTGTGAAATGGAAAGTCGACATCAGCATGGAGGTTTGAGTTGGGAATCGAGCGAGTGCGCTCATTCCGCACCGTGCGAAGGAGCAGAATATCAGGATCCGTCTAGACGCATATGAAGCTTGAGATGCTGCTGGCTTGCCCCATTTGACCACTGGAGTCGAGTAGTTAGGATTTGCGTCACGGGCCACACTGAACTCGTATCAAGACGGACTAAGTATTGCAAGGTACAAGGTAGGGAGTTCTTGCCGTGCGGACCGCTCAAGAAACGGAGCAAAAATGGCCGGCCACGTGGCTTCTGCCGTGACGCAACATATTGAGTCTGCCGTTCATCACCTCGTCTCGGAACGCCGTCGGGTGACTTTCACCGTACTCTCGCACGCATTTCCTCAGTACAAGTGGCAAACGCTGTTCCAGGTGTTGCATCACCTACAGGAGAAAGACCTCGTGGTCCTGGTCCCTCTTCTGTGGGATTACGAGATCCGTGCACCGGAAGCAACCACGCGAACGGATGGAAGGAGCTCATGATCCTTGAGCAACCGATCGAATCCTTGTCGGATATTCCACCGGAGGTTCGAGGAACATTGAGTGAGGATCTCCTTTCTTTCGTTGCGTGAAGGACTATCAATTAGTACTGCGCAAACGACCAGGGGGTGCCCTCTGTCATTGGCGAAAGGGGATTGGTCAGGTTATGGATCAGATGGTCCTAATAGTCGAGAGCCGTATCCGACCCTGATAGAGAGGCTGTTATGAACTGTGGACGATGTAATGGATGCGTGGTGCCGGAGCAGATCTCAGATCCCCATGGCACAACTGAACGGTTCGAGGCTGTACGGTGTCTAAATTGTGGCAATATCCAGGATGCCATGATTGAGGTCAACCGGAATCATCATGTTGTGCGTTGTCTGTCTTCAAGAGTGGCACGACCCCCGGCGCCAGCTGTCCCTTGCGATCGCTGGGTGGAGTCTACATGGGAAGCCTCACGGGGATCCTGACCGGACAAGAGGTTTGGTTAGGTGTGCATCCCCAAGCAGATCGTTTCCATTGCACAAGTTTGGTAGACATGGGCACCATATTGTAAGGAGGCGTCATCATGGGAACAGACGGCTATGGACAACGAATACTCGTTGTCGACGACGATGCAAGTGGCCGGTCACTATTGTCGATACTACTCATGCACGAGGGGTATGACGTATTTGAGGCCGGTGACGGCCTTGAAGCAGTTGACGAGTTAAGGAAGCGGCACTTTGACATGGTGATTTCCGACTACCATATGCCCAGGTTTGACGGGATGCAATTGCTGGCCATATGCCGGCTCCTTTGGCCAGAGACGGCGGTGGTTATTGTCTCGGGCGAAGATTCAGACTGGACGGAGCTCGCAATTCGTGGAGGCGCCCACGCCTGGATAAAGAAGCCATACGAACGAGCCAAACTGATCACATTAGCCCGCCAGATGATGGAGAAGGTTTCAGGAGGGAACGTTTCTTTGAATGCCAATGCCTAAGAGAGGCGCGTCGATACTTCAAGTTAAGGATGATGTATATGAGGCACGCTAATTCTCTCGATCCTCTGGACCTCCGCTACGAAGCGCAATAATCCCGCTGAGTATCCCAGCATTCGAGTACCAGGAACGAACACACTGTGTCGGGAAGAAGATAAGCGAGGCCAATCCCCTACCTGGCTGTTGCGTCAACCCTGGGCCTGGTGGCTGTGATGCATGATTGCATAACTTCGACCTGGCAGGAGAGGGGGACAGCTATCGTCGTATGAACGACCGTGAGGATGTCGTGCGCCGAGGTCTTCTCTTCCCTGACATCGACGAGAAGATGTCCCGGGACGCTGGTGCCGTCCACGGCGAAGACTCCATCGGTATTCCGCAAGGCGGTTTCGACAGACTGTTGTGCCTTGCCACAGTGTGATCCTGTCAGCATGAGGGCGATGCGCTCAGGTGGTGAGGCTGTCGAGGCAGGAGGGGAAAAATGCAAGAAGTTTCCGCAGGTGGTCGCTGATAGAGCGATGACAATAACGGTGGTTCTGAGAATCCCGGGACACATTGTACGGCTGGATGCCAAGGCTTCACAGAGGAGCCAGCCGGCTCTGAAAGAGCCGGCTGGTCCAGTGTCCGTTTCTTTATTTTGCGGGGACAGGGGTAATCTCGGTCTGAGGCGTAGTCACCTTCCAGGGCACCATCGGCATGAGTGGCGCTGGCTTGGCATCGGGTCCTACCAGCAACACTGCAATCGCACCACGAAGCGCACCGGTCAACGAGTGTGTGACCAGCGGGTAGGCTCCAGCCGATTCAACGACGACGTCGAACGTCGCAGCGCTGCCTGGCCCAACGACATATGTCTGGACGCCATTGAGCTTGTTGGTGGGATTGCCGCTTTCATAGACGTTGTCCCAGATTTCGCCGATTGGATGGAACGAGGAGAACTCATTCGGACCGGCGTTCACAAAATAGATTCTGACGCGCTCACCCGGTTTGGCATCCAGCTTTCCGCCGCCGGTGACGAACGGGTGGTACTTGAAGATCCCGCCATTGAAGAGGACGTTGTCGTATTTGCGATCGAACATCGCTTGTACATCGTCCGGATTCTTGAAGAACTCGGACTGGACAAGAACGTATTCGCGATCGGCTTTCGCCCAGGCTTTCGAATTCTTCGGATCGACGATGATGGCGCCGAACATGCCTCGGGCGACATGTTGGATCATCGGCGGCGCCCCGCAATGGTAGAAGAAGATCCCGGGCTTCTTAGCCACAAACTTGAAGCTGATGGTTTCGCCGGCATTGATGGCCCGATAGTTTTTCAGGAAGTCGATTTCCGCCGCATGGAAATCCATCGCATGAGGATTTTTATTCGTGGCGGGATTGGTCAAGGTGAAATTGATCGTGTCGCCCTCCGTCACGCGCACGACCGGGCCGGGGATCGTGCCGTTGAAGGTCCAGGCGGCGTACTTCTCTCCATTCCCCTCAATGACAACGTCTGTCTCGACTGCCGTCATGGCCACGTCATGGGTCTTGGCCCAGGTTGGTGACGAAAGAGCCATGCTTCCGGCGAGGAAGCCCGTGAATAAGGCAAAGGCGTCGAATCTTCTCTGTGGTCCACGCATCGTGTCTGCTCCTCTTCCTGTTAAGAATGGATGGTTCTCTGAGCGCTCGAGATTCCGAGGGTCTGACGAGATCAGGACTGCGAAATCGGACGCATCGACACATAACATACGCTAGATCGGTTGGATGAAACATGATCAATATCATGTTTATGAATTTTCTGGGAAGGCAGACAGGAGAAAGAGGCTATGAAGGCGGCGGCAAGGTCTTTCAGTCCGGGAAGATCGCGAATCAGGAGGCGGTTGGCGGTGCCAGAGACCAACCGGTCACGCTTGAATCGGCTCATGATCCGAATGGCGGTCTCCGTTGTGATCCCGACCATGTTGGCCATGTCTTGCCTGGTCATTCGAACCGTCAGACGAATTCCGTTGGGATCCTTGATCCCATTGCGGGCTGCGAGGTCCACGAGCAGTGAGGCGAGCCGCTGATCGGCGCGGTCGAGCGCCAGATCCTTGGCTTTTTCCTGGGCTTCGTTCAAACGGTTGCCGAGGTATTTAATCACCTCGATCGCCGCGTCCGGACTCCGTCGCAGCATCTCGAAATAGGCCTTCTTGCTCATCCGAAGGAGGGTGACGTCTCCCATTGGTTGCGCCGAGCCAGGATGCGAGCTTCCATCGAACGCCGCGGCGTCGCAACAAAAGAGGTCCCCCGGCATCAGCATCTTCAGCGTGCATTCCTTTCCCTCCGGCGTGGATTTCACGCACTTCACGGTCCCTTCCTTGACAATATGGAAATATTCGGTGGGATCGCCTTCTCGGAAGATGTACTCGTTCTTGCCGTAATGGGCTTCGGTCAGTTCGTGAAGCATGCGTTGACGATCCGACGCAGACAGAATGTTCAGGAGGGGAATGCGGTCCAGTCCCTGAAGAAGGACAGAGTTGGACGGCTTACTTGACGATCTGCTTGGCCGATTCGACAATCGATCGTGCTCCGATGCCAAAGTGATCCACGAGTTCGTCCGGCTTCCCGCTGTGGGGAATGGTCCGAACCGCGAGTTTGTGGACCTTCATGCCTTCCGTTCCGACCGCATCAAGGACGGCGTCGCCCAGCCCTCCGTGAGCGTAATGATCCTCTACGGTGAGGAGGCGACCTTTGGTCGCTCGGGCACTGTCGAGCAGAGTCGTGCGGTCGATTGGCGCGATGCTGTAAAGATCGATCACCCGTACGGAAATTCCCGCCGCCTTGAGTTGATCGTATGCCTTGAGCGCTTCGAAAAGTGTCACGCCCGCTGCGACGATCGTGAGGACGTCAGAGGCGACTTTGGCGAACTACTTTGGAACCGCCGATCTGAAATTGTTCCTCGGGTCCATAGATGACCGGTGATTTGGGCCGGCCTGCGCGCAGATACACCATCCCTTTGTGAGAGGCTGCAGCTTCGACCAGTCGATAGGTACAGGTGGCATCGGAGGGATAGAGCACGACGACGCCTGGTTGTGCTGCCATCATGGCGATATCTTCAAGTCCCATTTGAGATGGACCGTCTTCTCCAATGCTCACGCCGACGTGAGTCCCCACCAGTTTGATGTTCGATTGGCTGATGGCGGCCATACGGATGAAGTCGTAGGCTCGAGTAAAGAACGCGGCAAATGTGGCGACGAAGGGAATCTTGCCGCAGGCCGCCAAGCCTGCGGCGGCGCCGAGCATGTTCTGCTCCGCGATGAAATTCTCGAAAAATCGGTCAGGGAACTTCTTGCCAAATTTGTCCGTATAGGTGGAGTTTTTGACATCGGCGTCAAGTGCGACGACGAGCGGATGGACGTCGCCCAATTGTGCTAACGCGGCACCGAATGCTTCACGTGTCGCGACCGAGTCGCCGAGCTTGTAGGCGGGCGTCGGCAAGGATCTGATCGATGTTTGGGCGGATGGAGTAGCTGACGGTTTCTGAATCTGAATGTGCGTCTGGCTTGGCTTGAGTTGCGCTGTCAATTCGGCGATCGCCTTTTGCGTTTCCTCACCCTTCTTTAAGGGTTTGCCGTGCCAGTCGGGTAGGTTTTCCATACTGCTAATGCCTCGACCCTTGAAGGTCTTGGCCAACAATACGGTTGGTTTTCCCGTTGTCCGCGATGCTTCGTCAAAGGCACTCAGAAGTGCAGAGAGACTGTGTCCGTCCACGACGATCGCGTGCCAGCCAAAGCCGGCCCACCGTGAGCGATAGCTCTCCATATCGTGTTGCAACATCGTGGGATCGCTTTGGCCCAGGCGATTGACATCGATAATGGCACAGAGATTGTCGAGGCGATGATGGCGTGCCACGTCGGCTGCTTCCCATACCGATCCTTCGACGGATTCTCCATCTCCCATCAGGACGTATGTTCTGTAGCTTGTCTTGTCGACGGATTTCGCATTCAGCGCGAGACCGAGACCCACAGGGAGACCCTGTCCAAGCGATCCGGTGGCCATGTCGACAAACGGCAGGCGCGGTGTCGGATGCCCTTCCAAGTCAGAAGTCAAGGTCCGTAATTTGAGTAGATCGCTTTTGGGGAATAGTCCTGCCTCGGCCCATGCGGCATAGAGGAGGGGAGCCGCGTGTCCTTTTGAGAGCACGAAGCGATCGCTATTGGGTGCTTTCGGGTTCTTCGGGTCATAACGCATGACCGAGAAAAAGAGCGCTGCGACAATATCGGCGGCCGAGCAGCAACTGGAGGGATGGCCGCTCCCTGCTTCGGTGGTCGCCCGCACACTCTCGATCCGGAGCTGGGTGGCCTTGTTGTGTAATTCGATTAGTAATTCAGGCAAAGCCGCTGAACTGGCCATTGAAACTCCTTTTGAGATGTAGTGCCAAAGATACTGACAGGCTCTTCCAGCAAATAAGAGTTAGAAATCGCCAGCAACGCGGCGGGGGTTGAGGCTAACAAAATGAAATGTCGGAGTCAATGAAAGGATCTGTGCAAATGGATTGACCGTAACACTGCTCAGTCACGTCATCGGGAGCGCTATGCAGGCGCGCCCTATGACGGGGGTAGCCCTCAGCATTGCGGGGGCATGGGATGGGCTGTAGTGGTCTAGGCGGAAGCAGTGACGGTCGATACTTCACTTGAGCAGGCGCTTTCTCGACCGTTATAGGCACTCACCGTAAAGTAGTAGCGGGTGTTAGGATCAAGATTTGTGACCGTGGCTTCCGGGGAGGCAACATACATGGAACTTTCGTATGAGCAGCTACCCGATTGACCAGGTGATTGCCGGCCGTAATGGACGAAATAGCCAGAGACTGAGGGGTCTGGATGGACTGGATCCCATGCGAGAGACGCGGTAACTCCCGTAACTGCTGCTTGTGCTGGCGCCGATCCATCGCTCCATCCTCCTCCTCCTCCGTCTCCGCATCCGGTCAGAAAGGGTATCATCGCGAGAAGGAGGCCTGCAATGATTGCGGTCAGGCGTAGTGGTATGCAAGTAATCTCTGTGACTCTGTTCCGCGGTAAGGATTGTGTCTTGATCAAAGCCGTCATGCGCTACTCCATAAGAGAAAAAGTGGTACGGTTGCGTTGATTTAGGTTCGATCGACTTCGTTCTTGATGCAGGGCAAGAAGAAAAACATGATTGGCGGTTGAGCAAAGCGCGTGCCAGCGTAATACGTAGTCAAACGATTGATTTATTTACATAAGTATTTGCGGGCTTGAAGGCTTGAAAATAATGGATTTGTACAACCTGAAGGAGAGACCAAACAGATCCTGTGATTGGTTGAGGTGGTGTTAGGGTTTTATGCGATCGAAGGTCAGGCTATTGAACCGAGGAGCTGACAAGGAGGCGATGGCCTATTATGCGGATGTGTGTCTTGATCGCGGTATCAAAGGAACCTTCAACGTCCTTCACAAACTCAGCGACACAGATGCAATCAAGGGGAGCGACTAGTGATCCATAAGGCCGTGGCTACTAGGGCGAGGGTCAAGACGAAGCAACGCGAGCACTTCCGGCTTTGCTGAGCAGCGTCAGCACATCGGTCTCCTCTACTCAGTGGCTGTCGCGCGATCCCTACGGTAGTCGCAGGTTGTTTTCTCGCTATGCTGCACGCAACTAAGTCCGTGCGCAGGTCATGGGGTGAGGGGATCGGTGTTGAGCGGTTGGGGAGGTTCTGAGGATGGGAAGGATATCCCTTCTTGTGGAAGGAAGCGGAAATGTGTCACTGCGAAAGATACAGGCTGGCCCACTTCGAGCCGGTACTGGCGAAACTCTTCCTTGTTCATGCGTGATCGGAGAATCAGTCCTTCCGCCGTCTCGATCTCGAGCCGATAGGCCACGCCGAGAAAGTATATGTGCCGTAACGTGGCCGGCTGACGGTACCGCTCCGGGTCTTCAGACACCTTCACATAGTAGGGACGAAATCCCACTTGTACACGGGCATGGTCTGAAATATTGGGGGCGGGAAACTCTAGCGATCCGATCTTCACTGTTCCATTCATGACTTGGCCCTCGAGAATATTCATGGCCCCGATAAACCGCGCCACAAATTCCGTTGCAGGCTCCTCATACACTTCGGCAGGAGATCCGATCTGTTCAAGCTTGCCTTTTGAGAAGACGATAATCCGTCCGGAAACTTCCATTGCTTCCTCTTGGTCGTGCGTCACGAAGAGGCTGGTGACATTGAGGCGATCATGAAGCCGGATCAACCACTCACGCAGTTCCTGCCGCACCTTCGCATCCACGGCTCCGAACGGCTCATCGAGCAGCAACACACTTGGCCTGGGAGCCAGGGACCGGGCGATCGCGACACGTTGGCGTTGCCCTCCGGAAAGCTGGTGGGGATATCGATCTTCCAGTGCGTCCAGGCTCATCAATCTGAGCAACTCAGCCACACGTTGCTTGATCTCCACTGGTGCCGATCTCTTGATTTTGAGGCCGAACGCGATATTTTCGAACACGGTCAGATGCTTGAACAGTGCATAGTGCTGAAAGACGAATCCAATGTTCCGGTCCTGAACGGATAGATCGTTGACCCGTTTCCCGTCGATATAGATGTCTCCTCCGGAAGGCGATTCCAGCCCCGCGATCAACCGCAGCACTGTCGTTTTTCCGCTCCCACTGGGTCCGAGGAGGCCGAGGAGTTCTCCTTCCTTGACCTGGAAGGAAATGCCTGCCACAGCTTGGATCGAACCAAACTGCTTCGTGAGTCCTCGTACCTCGATCTTCACGCAAATACCTCTCTGGTTGGCCTATGCCAAGGTGGTGGCAGCTTTGGCTTTCGCGAATTCAAGCACCGTCAGAATCGCAAAGGAGCCGGCCAATAGGGTCAGTGCGACTGCATTGGCGCCAACATAATTGAAGTCCACATAGCTCTGATAGATATGCAGGGTTGCGGTCTGCGTCAGAAGCAGGATATTCCCGGACACAACGAGCACCGCACCGAATTCACCAATGGCCCTGGCCACTGTCAACGTCGCTCCATACACAAATCCCCATCGGAGCATGGGTAGCGTCACTTTAAGAAACACGTGCCACTCGTTTGCCCCCAATGTTCTCGCCGCCTCCTCGGCATCCGTTCCAATCGTCTGCAACAAGGGGGTCAATTCGCGGACGACGAATGGAAAGGTCGCAAACAGCGTTGCCAGTATCATGGCGGGCATGGCAAACAACACTTTGACCCCTATGGTACCGAAGAAGGTGCCTAGAATGGTTTCGGGGCCAAACAGCAAAATCAGCATGAATCCTGCGATGACTGGAGAGACCGAAAACGGCAAATCGATCATCCCGCTCAGAATCGTTCGCCCGGCAAAGTGCTGACGCACGAGAACCAGAGCGGTGATCGTGCCGAAGATTAGATTCATGACCAGCACGATCGCCGTAATCTCGAGTGTGAGGGTGAACCCGTGCAGCGCTTCCGGTTTTGTTATCTCGCTCCAAAAGACCGCGATCCCCTCGCCGAAACTCTGCACTGCGAGATACAGAATCGGACCTATAAGGAGGAGTGTGAAATACAGCCATACCGAACCGATCAAGAGGCGACGCATCATGGCTGGCTATCCGATCTCCGATGGACGAACTATGGATAGGGGTCGCTTCGACCATCGGAACCATCGCGGTATCCGTTCGCCGGGCGGCTGGGTCAGGCGTTCCAACAAGATCAGAACTAGAAACGAAATCAGCAGGATGAAGATAGAGACCGATGTGGCGCCCTGCGGGTTGTAACTTTCGATTTCCCCATACACATACACCGAGGCGACCTGTGTCTTCATCGGGATGTTGCCGGCGACAATGACGATGGACCCGAACTCGCCCAGCGCCCGGACAAAGGTCAGAAACACACCGGTCAAGAGCCCTGGCAGGACAGACGGCACCGTAACCTTCCAAAACGTCGCCCAAGGACTTGCTCCCAAGGTGAAGGCCGCTTCCTCCTGCTCGCGCTCCAGTTCCATCAGCACCGGCTGCAACGAACGAATGGTGAACGGCATGGTCACAAACAGCATCGCCAGGACGATACCCGGCTTGTTGTACAACACGGTGACACCACCCTGTTGCAGCCACATACCGAGGATGCTAGTCGGCCCATAAATGGCTGCGATCATCAAGCCGGTCACCAGCGTAGGAATCGCGAATGGCAGATCAACCAGGGCATTGAGAAACCATTTGCCGGGAAACTCGTAGCGCACCAGTACGATCGCGGAGAGCGTTCCGAA
Organism: Nitrospirota bacterium; assembly: GCA_963729585.1. Taxonomy (GTDB): domain Bacteria; phylum Nitrospirota; class Nitrospiria; order Nitrospirales; family Nitrospiraceae; genus Palsa-1315. Next base: position 181,084 of record CAVSOJ010000024.1, on the reverse strand, counting down.
GAGGCCATTGATGACCGTTGTGATGAAAGCGGCTTCCAGCGTCAAGGCCAAAGCGGAGGAAGCTTGGGGGGTGCTGATGTCCTGAATGAAGTGGTCGATACCTCCGACAAACGATTGATGGGCGATCGCGGCGAGCGGGAACAGGATGAGCAGGGATACGTATCCGACAGCGGCGGACCGGAGAGCGAGCTGAAGCAAAGTGTGGGTGGTCATCGTCTGTCCGCCGTTTATCTTCCGCGCGCGAGATCTTCAACGACGGTCGTCCAGGCCCCGTGAGGGCCAAACAGCTTGGTACTGATCTTTTCCCATCCACCCAGGTCGGCAATGGTGAAGAGTTGAATTGGGAGGGGAGGCGATGTGCCAGCCGATGCCTTTAATGCATCCTGACCGATTGGTCGGAATCCCAGTTCAGTAAAGGCGGCCTGAGTTTCCTCACTGTGGAGGTAGGAGACAAACGCCTCGGCTACGTCGCGCACATGGTGTCGGTCCACGTTTCGATCAATGATGGCGGCAGGATTCTCGATCCAGACCGTTTCATTGGGCACAATGATTTCATAGGGGCGGTTGCTCTTGATCCGCGGGAGCAACTCGTTTTCGTATGTGACGATCACGTCTCCCACCCCGCGTTCGAAAGTCGTGACCGATTCGCGCCCGCTCTTGTCCATCACCTTGACGTTCTTCTGGATACGCTTCAACAATCCGGTGGCAAAGGTTTCTGGCGAGTCGGTAGATGGTGGTTTTCCGCCTTCTGCCTGCCGGTCGGCAAGTTTCAGTCCTGCTCCATAGATCGCAATGACATCCCACATTGCTCCGCCCGACGTCTTGGGGTTTGGATACAGCACCTCCACACCGGATCTGGCGAGATCCTCCCAGACTTTGATTCCCTTTGGGTTTCCCTTCCGTACACCGAGCGCGACGACTGAGGCGGAGATCATTCCTTTGTGCGGCCCTGATCGCCAGTCATGGGAGATCAAGCCCGCTCTGGCGATCTGATCGATGTCACCTTCCAGTGAGAGCGCGGCCACGTCTGCTTCAAACCCTCCGATGATTGCCCGAGCCTGGGCGCCGGACGCTCCATACGAACTCCGGATACGAACATCTTGTCCTGTCCGTTGTTTCCAGTACCGCTGGAACGCAGGAATGATTGTACGTTCGTAGGCCTCCTTCGGCACGCTGTAAACGGCCAGCGTCAATTCCTTGGTTTCTCCGGCTATGACGGAACTGGAAAACGCAACCCACGCCAGCAGCACACGGAACATGTATGAGACAAACATAATGCTCTTCCTCCGGTCGATCGGTGACAGCCAGGTCAGCTCGTATGCTTCGCTGGCTTCGCCATGGAAAACTGGCTCAGTGTGTAATGGTCTAAAATATCGGCGATGGCATTTCGAACCTCTCCCATCGCATCTTGCAATGGACAATATGGCTTCGTCGCGTAGGGACAGTCGCTGCACTTTTGGTAGGCTGTTTTGCTCACACAGGAAATAGGCGCGAGGGGTCCATCCAAGATGCGGATCACTTGACCCAAAGTGATCTCGTCGGGCGACTTGATCAGCGTATAACCGCCTCTCATGCCACGACGGCTTGCGAGTAATCCTGCGCGCTTCAGCGCGAGGAGGATCTGTTCCAGGAACTCGAGGGGAATATGTTGTCGCGTCGCGATCTGGTGGCGCTGTAGAGTCGCCTTGCCATAGTAGAGCGCGAGCTCCAGCAGAGCACGAAGTCCGTATTCACTTTTTTTTGAGAGTTTCACGACAAATGCCCACTAATCACGAGTGAGTTAATCAAGTACTTTGACAATAATGTACTGTTGATCATTGCGTCAAGGGTGAGTAACGGAGAACGCCAGCGTGTCCCAATCAACTGTTTAGCTCGAGTGCCAAAGTAAGACGGAAATTTCGTGCAACTCCTTGATCATAGAGGGATTGTTTCTTGACAGCTTCTACGCGTTCCTGTTAGCTTCTTCCCTCGGTCGACGGCATTATTCCAGCAATCTCACCACTTCACAGGGTCGATTGTGACCTTCCAAGATCTTATTCTCACGTTGCATCACTACTGGGCCCGGCAAGGCTGTGTCCTTCATCAACCCTATGATCTGGAAATGGGCGCAGGCACCTTTCATCCGGCCACGTTCCTCAGGTCCCTTGGTCCGGAGCCTTGGCGCGCTGCCTATCCTCAGCCATGCCGGCGTCCTACGGATGGACGATACGGGGAGAATCCGAATCGCATGCAGCATTACTATCAGTATCAGGTCGTGCTGAAACCGGCGCCGGACAACATTCAATCGTTGTATTTGAAGAGTCTGGCGCAATTGGGGATTGACCCAAAGCAGCACGACATCCGGTTCATTCAAGACGACTGGGAGTCTCCCACGCTGGGCGCCTGGGGCCTGGGTTGGGAAGTGCGTCTCGATGGGATGGAGATCACCCAGTTCACCTACTTCCAAGAAATCGGCGGGGTTGAGCTGAATCCCATTACAGTCGAAATCACGTATGGGACAGAGCGCATCGCGATGTATCTGCAACAAGTGAATAACGTCTTTGACCTCGCCTGGAACGATTCAGTCATGTATGGAGATATCCATCACGAAACTGAAGTCCAATTCTCCACCTATAATTTTGAAGAAGGCGACGTGGCGATGCTCATGGCCACATTTCAGTCGTTCGAGGCAGAATGCAAGCGGCTCTTGGCGAATCGCGGCAAGCGACTGACGCTCCCGGCCTACGAGTTCTGCATCAAGTCTTCGCATCTCTTCAATCTGCTCGATGCACGCGGGGCGATCAGCGTGGCGGAACGCACGGGATATATCGGTCGAGTCCGCGCCCTTGCACGTCGATGTGCCGAACGCTACATCGAAGAGCGAGCGGCGATGGGGCATCCACTGCTCAATTGTGGAATGGGGCGTGATAGAGCGAAGACATCAAATATTCGTTCCAAGGCTGTAGCCCGCCGCTCATAGAACCGCAGAAGGATCCATGCCAAAGACTGAGAAACCTCGTCGTCCCACACCTTCTGCGAAGAGGAGGAGGCGCCTTTCCTCAGTGGCTGCTGCCGAGTTGTTGCTCGAGATCGGCGTCGAAGAGCTTCCATACCAGTTCATCGCTCCAGCCCTGGCTGTACTCAAAGATTCAGCTGAACAATTGTTGAAGGACCAACGTCTCAGGTTTCAATCTGCCCATACTCTGGGAACGCCACGACGATTGACCTTGGTGGTTGAGGGCCTCGCGACCCAGCAAGCTTCTATGGTCAAGGAGGCGATGGGGCCATCCAAAGCTGTGGCATTCGATCAAGCCGGCCAGCCGACCAGGGCGGCAATGGGATTTGCCGCGGGGCAAGGTGTCGCTGTCCAAGATCTTGAGATTCGCCAGACTCCGAAGGGGGAGTATCTATATGCGGTGAAGCAGGAACAGGGGCGGCCCAGCAATGTGGTCCTGGAAGAACTTCTTCCGCAATTGTTCGCGAAACTCTCTTTCCCGAAAGCAATGAAGTGGAATAAGACCGGCGTTCGGTTCGCTCGACCGGTGCGGTGGTTGGTGGCGCTATACGGTGGGGCCACGCTTCCAATTGAAGCTGCGGGGATTACTGCCTGTAATCGGACAGAGGGACATCGCGTGCTAGGTAGTGCGAACGGGATTGTGGTTCGAGACTCCGAGTCCTATCTGAAGGGGCTTGAACGTCAGGGGGTCACTCCGGATCCGCAGCGCCGCCGCCACATGATCGAAGAACAGATCGCGATCCTGTGCAAGGAAACCGGTTTCACGTTGAATGTGGACGGAGACTTGTTGGATCAGGCGGTCTACACGACCGAATGCCCCAATGCCATTATCGGATCCTTCAAGCCGGCCTATCTGGAAGTGCCTCAGGAGATCTTGATCACCTCCATGAAAGAACATCAGGGGTTCTTCTCCCTGTTGCATAAAGAGACAGGGAAACTCGTCCCCCATTTCATCGCAGTGACGAACAATCGAGCCAAAGATATGGGATTGATTCGCGAAGGCAACGAGCGGGTCCTGGCTGCGCGTCTGGCGGATGCGAAGTTTTTTTTCGACGAAGACCGGAAGGTGACACTTCATGATCGCGTCAAAAAGCTCGCTGGGGTCACATTCCATCAAAAAATTGGAAACATGGTGCAGAAGCAAGAACGGGTGAAAAAACTGGCCGGGGTGATAGCCGCTCAGCTGTCTTCTCGGAACGAAGAGTTGAAGCGAGCCTGCGAGAGAGCAGCGGATCTCTGCAAGGCCGACCTCCTCACCGGTGTGGTCGGTGAGTTTCCTGAATTACAGGGCATCATGGGGGGCGAGTACGCGAAACATGACGGTGAATCAGAGGCAGTCAGTCAGGCTATTAGGGAGCAGTATCTGCCGCGATCCATCGAAGGTGATTTGCCCCGGACTATGGCTGGCCAGGTGCTGTCGCTGGCTGATCGGCTGGATTCGATCACAGCATTCTTTTACGTGGGGCTTGTGCCGACGGGATCCGAAGATCCGTATGCACTTCGCCGACATGCGACAGCTATCGTCCGGATTATTCTGGAGGGGCACCTCCGAATGAATCTTGGGAAATATATTGATAACGCGATCAACTTTGTTCATGACGATGGGTTCAAGGGAGTTCCAGAATTCGGGTTGCAAGGTCGTCGACAAGTCACGGAATTCATTTTTGAGCGGGTTCGTCACTATGGCAGAGTCGTTCATGTATTGAGAGATGATGTCATTGAAGCGGTGCTCAAGCCGGTTCACGACAAGGCGCTGGACCTCCTTGATCTTGTTCTGAGAATGAAGGCACTCGAATCCGTGACCACGAAGCCGGAATTCGATTCCTTGATCATCGGCTATAAGCGTGCGCATCGGCTTGTCGAGAAAGAGCAGTGGGATCGCAAGCCGGTCGAGACCACACGGTTCGAACATCCGACTGAGTCGGCGCTCTACCAGGCCATGACCGAAGAACGAGAGAAAATGATATCCGCGATGAACCGTGGGGACTATGGCCAAGCCTTGGACACGCTGGTACGTCTGAAGCCCGCCATCGATGCGTTTTTCGCAGCGGTCATGGTCAATGCGGAGGATCCGGCCGTCCGGGGTAACCGGTTGTCGCTGCTCCAAGAAGTGGATGACGTTTTCATGTCGTTCGCGGACTTTTCACAGATTGTGGTACAAGGGAGTTAGGCAGGATATGTAACCATGGCACAACATCCCCCCATGGATGTCGAGACCACAGCGGCGGGTGATGTCGATTCACGCAAGGCGCTGGTTCGGCGATTCGCCAGGGTGGTGTCTCTTGCCATGATGATTCTCTGTAACACGATCGTTCTGGTCGGGTTATGGGCCAGTGGGATTAACCTGGATGAGCTGGCAACGACCCCCGATGTGTTCAACTCCAAACAGGATATTTGTCTACGGCTCGGCTGGCAGTCCGTCACGGGAGCGGCCGAACCGGTGCGTCTCTGCTCGGAATGGATCAATTTATCCGATCCGTCCGGCAAGACTCATCAGATTCAACCGGAAATGCATCTTCGGAAGGGGCCTGGAGGGCAATATTACATGGATCGGGGGATCCACGCCGACTATCGGCTGCTCATATTGGTCATTTTTGTCGTGGCAGTCATTGCGTTCGGGCTGGTGGCGAAATGGTATCTAGTCAGCCGGTATCGGCTGCGTCTCGAATCCGCCGCCGGCCATGGGGCTTCACTCGTCCATTGAACTGATCTCAACGCGAAGGAGAGGGCAGCGTGACAAAGAAATACGTGTACTATTTTGGTGACGGCAGAGCCGAAGGGACTTCCAATATGAAAGAGCTTCTCGGCGGGAAGGGCGCCGGGCTTGCCGAAATGACGAATCTCGGCATCTCCGTTCCGCCCGGGTTCACGATTTCTACCGAAGCCTGCGTTGAATATTACAAGAACGGGAAACAATATCCCCCTGGCATGTGGGACGCCGCGTTGAAATCGCTCAAGCGTGTCGAACGGTCGATGGGCATGGGGTTCGGCGATCCTGAGCGGCCGTTGCTGGTCTCGGTACGATCCGGCGCCAGGGCCTCGATGCCGGGCATGATGGATACCGTGCTAAATGTCGGTCTGACGACCAAGACAGTCGAGGGACTGGCGGCAAAAACACGCAACGATCGGTTTGCACAGGACAGCTATCGGCGTTTTGTGTCCATGTACGGCAGTATCGTCATGGGCGTGCCGCGCGAACATTTCGAAGCGATCCTCAAGCAGAAAAAGGCTGAAGTGGGCGTGGCGCACGAGACCCATCTCGATGCTCGGCATCTTCGGGAATTGGTCGCCAGCTTCAAAGGGCTCATCAAGGAAGAAACCAAGAAAGAGTTCCCCGATGAGCCGCTCGAACAGCTTCGCTTGGCCGTGAACGCCGTCTTTTCTTCGTGGTTTGGCGCGCGCGCCGTCACGTATCGGCGGCTCTATGGGATTCCCGACTCGTGGGGAACGGCCATCAATGTCGTGGCGATGGTGTTTGGCAACATGGGGGAAACGAGCGGCACCGGTGTGGCGTTCACACGCGATCCCGCCTCCGGCGATAAGAATTTTTTCGGCGAGTGTTTGATGAATGCCCAAGGCGAGGATGTCGTGGCTGGCATTAGGACTCCGCTTCCGGTAACGGCACTCGCGAAGAATGTGCCCGAGGCCTACAAGGAATTGGAGCACACCTACAAGAAGCTCGAAAAACATTACCGCGACATGCTCGATTTGGAATTTACGATCCAAGAGGGCAAGCTCTATATGTTGCAAACCCGAGTCGGCAAACGGACTGGCATCGCTGCCGTGAAGATTGCGGTCGATATGGTCAGAGAAGGCCTCATCTCGAAGCAGGAAGCGGTGCAGCGGATCGGGCCGGAGCAATTGTCCCAATACCTCTATCCGATATTCGATACGAAAGAAGAGGCGAAATCCAATCCGCTGGGGAAAGGTCTTCCAGCCGGTCCCGGTGCGGCAGCTGGAAAGATTGCTCTCACTCCCGATCGGGCCGTGACGATGAAGGCGGCTGGTACCCGTGTCGTGTTGGTCAGGCAGGAAACGAGCCCGGACGATATTCATGGGATGAACGCCGCGGCAGGATTCTTGACGGCCCGGGGCGGAATGACGTCCCACGCGGCGGTGGTCGCCCGGCAAATGGGTAAGGTCTGTGTAGCCGGGTGCGATGCCGTGGAAGTGTTGGACAATCAGTCCGTTCGCATCGGGGCCAAAGTGTTCCGCGAAGGCGACTATCTTTCCATCAACGGTTCGACCGGCAATGTGTATGAGGGAGACCTTCCCGTGGTCGAGTCTGAAATCATTCAAGTCATCCAAGGCAACTTGAATGCGAAGAAGTCGGACAAGTACCAGCGCTTCGCGTTGATTCTGTCATGGGCCGATAACGTGCGTAAGCTGCACGTCCGTGCCAATGCGGACGTGCCGGATCAGGCCAAAATTGCGCGCGGTTTCGGTGCGGAAGGGATTGGGCTCTGTCGGACGGAGCATATGTTCTTCGCCGAGGACCGCATCACAATTATGCAGAAGATGATCTTGGCTCGGACCAAAGAAGAGCGAGAAAAGTTTCTGGATCAGCTCCTGCCCCTGCAAAAACAGGATTTCATCGGGCTCTATCGGGAGATGGCGGGTTATCCCGTCACTATCCGCCTCCTCGATCCGCCGTTGCACGAATTTCTGCCGAAGCGCGAAGACCTGATGGTGGAGATTGCGCAATTGGAACTGACCGGGCGCGATGGAGCCAGGCTCGAAGAAAAGCGGCGGTTGCTGGCACGCGTCGAGGAACTCCACGAATTCAATCCCATGCTCGGCTTACGCGGGTGCCGACTCGGAATTACGATGCCGGAGATCACCCGCATGCAGGCGCGGGCCATCATGGAGGCCGCGTGTGAATTGGCCAAGGAAGGGAAGAAGATCGTCCCGGAGATCATGATCCCGCTGGTCGGAATGGTCTCGGAAATGAAAGCGCAGAAAGAATTGGTCCGTGAAGTGGCGCAGGAGACGATGAAGCGATACAATGTGAAGTTCTCCTATCTCGTAGGTACGATGATCGAACTGCCGCGTGCAGCCGTGACGGCTGATCGCATTGCGACAGAAGCGGAATTCTTTTCATTCGGGACGAACGACCTCACCCAAACCACGTTTGGTTTCTCCCGTGATGATGCGGCCAAGTTCATCGATTTTTACCGTACTGCCAACATCATGGAAGCGGACCCCTTTGCGGTGCTCGATCGAGAAGGTGTAGGGGCCTTGATGAAGCAGGCCATTATCGGCGGTCGGAAAACCCGGCCTGGGATTAAACTCGGCATCTGCGGTGAGCATGGCGGCGACCCCAGTTCTGTCGAGTTCTGCCATGAACTTGGATTGGACTATGTAAGCTGCTCGCCCTATCGCGTCGCCATTGCGCGGCTTGCAGCGGCCCATGCGGCATTGGCCGAAGCCGGATCGAGCAGTTCCCTCCCCACGCGCAAGGCTTCGGCGTCGCGAGTGAGGACGAAGAAGGCGGCGACAAAGATCACGAAGACGAAGTCGGCCCAGCGGCTCCGAAGCCGATCGCGCGTTACGCGCAAGAAACGGTGACTGTCACCACACCGCACCTCCACTTCATGACCTTGGCGCTTCGTCTTGCGGCGAAGGGCCAAGGTAAGACCAGCCCGAATCCCATGGTCGGTGCCCTTGTAGTCAAGGACGGGCGGATCGTCGGCCGCGGGTATCATCACGGTCCAGGGCAACCCCACGCGGAAATACTTGCGCTCAACCAAGCAGGGCCACATGCCAAAGGCGCGACGCTCTATGTCACGCTCGAGCCCTGTTGCCACCTCCTCAAACGAACCCCACCGTGCGTGCCTGCAGTTGTTCAATCCGGTGTGCGCCGGGTGGTGGTAGCGATGGCTGACGCCAATCCCATGGTCAAAGGAAAAGGGATCGTCGCCTTGCGCCGGGCCGGAATCAGGGTGACGACGGCGATCGCACAAGAGGAGGCGGCGCGGTTGAATCGCGAATACCTCCACTGGGTGACGACTGGTCGTCCCTATGTGATTCTGAAGGCCGGGATGACATTGGATGGAAAGGTGGCCACGGCAAAGGGGGAATCTCGATGGATTACTGGTCCGCTCGCGCGACAAAACGCGCATCGGCTACGGAGTCGTGTGGATGCAGTGGTCGTCGGGGTCGGCACCGTACTCAAGGATAATCCCACTCTGACGGCTCGGATATCCGATCGCCCACTCAAGTTGGCATTGCGGCAACCATTGCGTGTCGTGCTCGATAGCAAACTAAGAACGCCACCGACAGCGAAGATCTGTGCCAAGCAGGACCGAGCGAAGACATTGATCGTGACCACGGGTCGTGCATTCCGGTCACGCCGCCGTCTCTTGGAACTGGCAGGGGTGGAAGTAGTCTCCTTCTCACGGACGGACAGGCGAATCTCGCTCCCTGCACTCATGACGATGCTGGGCAAGCGCGGGATCACTTCCGTGCTCATCGAGGGGGGGAGCACGGTCAATGCCGCAGCATTACGCGCAAGACTCGTCAATCACGTCGTGCTGTATTTCGCTCCTATTCTTATGGGAGGGCAGGATGCCAAGGCTGTGATCGGCGGCCGTAGCCCGAAGCGTTTGTCCCAGGCGCTGACGTTGCGCAACGTCATGGTTCGCCGCATCGGGAACGATTTGGTTGTGGAAGGAGATCTGTGAAGGGCAGGCTCCTTTCAGGCATCCTTGTCGTGATCCTTGCGGGCTTCGTCGATCGTGAAATGGATGTGGCAGCTGTAACCGTCTCTGCTGAGATGAAGACCCAGGTCTTCCGCTACCTGGACAGCACGGACACGGACGAGGCAGTCCGTACCCTTCAAGCAATTCTGTCCGATCAGAATGTCACCATCGACCAGACGATACGGATCATTCAAACAGAGCGGGACTATGTCCCGCAGCCGACCGGAACCATTCCCGACGAGCGAATCGATGTGCAGGGACGCCCCTACCATCTGGCGCTCTCCATTCCTCTGACCTATCAAGCGAAAAAGGGTTATGGATTGGTGGTCTGCCTGCATGGTGCGGGTTTTACCGGTGAAGCCTACTTGGAACGCTGGAAGGCTCGATTAGGGGAGGACTATGTCTTGGCCTGTCCGACTGCTCCGATGGGCGCCTGGTTTACGAGAGGCGCAGAGGAACTCGTGCTGGCGACCATTCGATCGGTGCAACGGCGCTACCACATCGATCCTGACCGGATCTTTCTCACAGGGATGTCTAACGGCGGAATCGGCACCTGGATCATCGGCATGCACCACGCGCCCTTGTTCGCCGGGATTGCGCCTATGGCCAGTGGTCTTGATAACGTGCTGATGCCGTTCCTGGCCAATCTGCGCTCCACGCCGACCTATATCATTCACGGATCCAAGGATCAGGTGATGCCGGTGGAGCTTAGTCGCACGATTGCCAAAGAGTTGACCAGATTGGGCTATCCCTTTGTGTATCGAGAGCATGATCGCGAGCATCCCATGGCAGGCGGACATTACTTTCCCAGGGAGGAATTGCCGGAGTTGGTGACATGGTTCAACGGCCAACGGCGCAATCCCTTGCCGACGACCGTGACGGTGGTGCGTGACGCAAGTCATCTTCAACCGTTTGGATGGGTACGCATTGACGCAACCGATCCCATTGCCGCGTTCTCCGAAGATCTGATCAGCAAGCGAGATGATCGGATCATGCGACGAGAATATGCGAGACTGGACGCCTCCATCGTGGCTCTGAATCGCGTTGAAGTCCAATCCGACCGAGTTCAGCGCTACAGCCTTTTCCTGAACGAACAGCTCATCGATTTTTCTAAACCGGTCGTCGTACTCACCAATGGGCAGGTGTCCTTCGACGGTTCCGTGACGCCGTCGCTTGAGACCTTGTTGCGGCAGGCGCGCCTGCGACAAGATTCCCGGCAACTCTTCCCGGTCCATCTCGCCATTCAGGTAGGAAAGCAACCATCATGATCCCCGAGTGGTTGTGTTCTCGGAGAGCTGGTTCACTATCTTTCATCGTCATGATTTTGCTGAGTCCGATCATCTACTCAAGCCACGCCCACCCAAAGACTTGCCCTGTATCATCCCTGCATGCAGGGGTGACCTTTTCGCTTGTAAATGTCGATCCCGACTGGACCTGCCGACTGCAAGAGATTGTCGGTAACTACACAATAACTACCAAAGTCGGCCCGATCCGAACCGGTTTGTCAGAATCGCTGTACCGCGACTTGCTGGATCGTCCACCTTTGGCAGCAGCCTTGATCAATCGCCTGGACCTCGGTTTGTATAAATCGGAGATGAGAGGTCCAGGCCGCTTCTGGGGCTACGATGGCGAGGGGACTGAGGGGATTGTGCAACTCGTCTACCAGAGCCGCACCGCTCGGATTTACTATCTCGAAGGATCGCACGAAAGTCGGGTGCTCCCACATATCACTGGCAAGGCGGTCGTGTTTCTGAAGATGGATTCGGTGAAAGATGCCGACGGGATGGAAGCAATGGACAGTATCATGGTCTCCTATACAAAGTTGGACAATCGCATCTTCTCTGGAGTGGCAACCTTTCTGCGCCCGTTCCTCAAGGGAACCGTGACGAGGAAGTTGAGCAAAGGGGTGGAGACCGTCAATCGATTGAGTCTCCTCATGAGGCAACATCCCGACCGCGTTCTGTTTGAAGCTATGGACCCGCCTGCCTTAGCGGACGATGACGTGGCCTTCTTGAAGCAGGCGCTGGAGGATCTGTCGCATTCGAACGACGCGCCCCCATCTAGGACGACCGCACCGTGACGACCTCACGCAGTTTTACACTGCTCTGCACCGTCGGTGTGTTCTGCTTTATCAGCTACAACATGGTTCGGATGCCGGCATTGGCGCTGTTCGCAGAATCGTTGGGGGCCAGCCCCGAGCGGATCGGGCTCATCGTGTCGGTCTCCACGCTCACCGGGGTATTCCTCAAGCTGCCGTCCGGTGCACTGTCCGACATCTACGGTCGGCGGTACTTGTTGCAGATCGGCGTCATCGCTTTCGGGCTGCCGCCATTTCTATATCCGTGGGTGACGGATCTCGATGTACTGATCGCCTTGCGCTTCTTTCACGGACTGGCTACTGCCATTTTTGCGCCAAGTGCGCTGGCGACCGTAGCCGATCTCTATCGAGAACGGCGAGGTGCTGCGCTGGGCACCTATACGGCCTCGACGCAATCCGGTGCATTGCTCGGCCCATTCATCGGCGGCTATTTGATCTATGCGTCGGGATTTCCCGCTGCCTTTGTGATGGCCGGCATATTCGGCTGCATCGCCATCGTCGTTTTCTACAGCCTGCACCTCACGCCGCCTCCCCCACGAATTCAAGAAAGAGGAATGGCCCCTCTGCTGGCGGAGATGTGGAAGGGCTTCAGGGTGGTCGCCAAGAATCGCAAGGTCCTCATTACCAGCTCGACCGACACAGCCAAAATGATAGCGAACGGAGCCTTGATGGCCTTCCTCCCGCTTTACGGTGTCTCGGTGGGGTTGAATCCGGGAGAAGTCGGGCTGCTATTTACGGTTCAGGCCCTCACCTCACTCGTCTCCAAGCCGATTATGGGTCGGGTGTCTGATAGCGTCGGGCGTCAGCCGCTCATCGTCATCGGGCTCGTGATCTGCGCCGCGACGTTTGTCTGTATCCCTCAGGTGTCGATGCTGTGGCTGTTGTTGCTGCTCTCGGCCGGCTTTGGGTTTGGCGAAGCCGTCGTCTCCTCATCATCGTCCGCGCTGGTCGCGGATAGTTCCGAGTTCAAAACGCTCGGAGCAGGGATGGGTATGCAAGGGACGATCGGAGACATTGGCCACGCCAGTGGTCCGCTGGTGGCAGGGATCTTAATCGCGCGGATGAATTATGCCAATGCCTTCGCCATCATCGCGGGCCTCCAACTGGTCGCGGCGACGGTGTTTTGGATGAGCATGAGACGAACCTAGCCTCGGTGCTATAATTGGGCCGGTCATGAATACTTTCGCGACAGAGAATATCGTCATTGGCTCGCTGGCCGGCGTCGGTCTGATCGTGTTACTCGTGATGTTTGTCTATGTCGTGAAACAGATTATGAGGAAAGAATAATGTTCACAGGGATCGTCGAAGAGGTCGGCGCCATTGTTTCGATCGACAAAACCATCGCCGGAATGAGGATGACCATACTGGCTTCAGCCGTGATGGGCGATCTCAAAGTAGGGGACAGTGTCAATGTCAACGGCATCTGCCTGACCGTTATGAACAAGGGTGAGCACAGCTTCTCCGTGGAGGTTTCTCCCGAAACGCTTTCTCTGACCACGCTCGGACAGCTCATCGCCGGTGCGCCGCTGAATCTGGAACGGGCGATGAAGCTCAACGAACGGCTCGGCGGACATCTCGTAGCCGGCCATGTAGACGGTGTCGGCACGGTTCGCAGCCGCCAACAAGACGGCAATGCCATCCTGTTCACGATCGAAGCCCCGCCGGAGATCCTACGTCACTGCATCGTGAAAGGATCCGTCACGGTTGACGGCATCAGCCTCACGATCAACCAGGTGACAGATCGTGGCTTTTCCGTTGCCATCATACCGCACACGGCGAAGGTTACCACTCTGGGCCTCAAGCAAGTCGGCGATCAGATCAATCTCGAATCAGACCTGATTGGGAAATACGTTGAACGCTTGATGCAGGAACGAGGACAGCTTCCTGCCAAACCCGCCCCCGTCATAGACAAAGACTATCTGCAAAAGCGGGGACTTCTGTAATGTTCGATCGGAGTGCTCGATTAAACGAAGTGGATGCTTCAAGGGTCTACCTCGAATCGCGCTTCTCGGACAGGGTTTTCCTCCTTCCTTCCCGGACAGTACGGTCATAAGTCATGTCGCGTGCGAGCCAATCAGATTGCTTTTCATACGTGCATATCTTGAATCAGCACCGGCAGGGGAAGATAATTCGATGGGGATTGGCCCATGAACACGAGGACTCGACAAGGATTCATCGCCACTGGCGTCGCGACGTCGACGGTCGTTCTCTTTCTTTTGGATCTTCACACTCCCCTGGCTATGGCCACCCATGTGCTTTACATCGTTCCGGTTCTTCTAGCGTTGTTTTCTCCCCATTGGTGGTTTCCCGTCACGGTTGCGGCAGTGGTGTCAATATTGACGGCCATCGGAGGCATCTGGAGTCCGCGCTCGTACGACATCCCTCTCTGGATCCCATTGGTCAACCATATGTTCAGTGGAGTCGTGATCTGGATGCCGGTATGGTACTTTTTCCAACGACACAAGCATGAAGAGGAACTGCAACGACTCAATGAAGCTTTGGACAGGCGCGTACAGGTTCGAACCAGAGAACTGGCCTCCGTCAACGAATCATTGGTGGCGGAAGTGGCTGAACGAATGCAGACTGAGCAGTCGCTCAAATCCAGCCGGCAAGAACTGCAACAGTTGGCGTCCCAGCTGTTGCGTGCGCAGGAGGAAGAGCGGCGGCGAATTTCGCGCGATCTCCATGACGACATTAACCAACGGCTTGCGCTCCTTGCCATGGAAATTGAAGCGTTGGAGCGGCAGCTGGCCCTGTCACCACCCCATGTGGGCCGAGCCGTCCGTGCAATACAAGACCGGGTTGCGGAGTTATCCGAGGATGTACGTCGCCTGGCCTATCAGTTTCATCCCTCCATTCTGGATGACCTCGGTCTTCCAATTGCCTTGCAGCGATTGGTAGACGACTTCTCGGTTCGAAGCAATGTCCGAGGAAGCTTTGGCCACAAGAATATCCCCGATGTCGTCCCCCAGGAAATTGCGACCTGTCTCTATCGGGTGGCCCAGGAAAGCCTCAACAACGTGGCCCGCCACGCACAGGCATCTCGAGTGGATGTCGAGCTGACCTGGGCGCGATCCGGGCTGACGGTCACGATTACGGATGATGGAGTGGGATTTGTTTCCGAACTGTCCCAGAATGGCCGACACGGGCTGGGATTGCTTAGCATGAAAGAACGAGTCGCCTTGGTCCACGGGACCTTGCAAATTGTCTCTGCCGTGGAGAAAGGGACGAGGATTCAGGTGGTGGTACCCGTTCTGGAGGAGGATGAATGAGCAGGCCCCGGATTCTCTTGGCTGACGACCATACTCTGGTGCTAGACGGATTCAGGAAGCTGTTGGAGGAGCAGTATGAGATTGTTGGTGTCGCGGAAGATGGCCGTACGCTGCTTCAAAAGGCTCGGGAGCTTCAGCCCGACATTGTAACGCTCGATATCTCGATGCCGCAGCTCAATGGGATTGACGCCGCTCGGAAGCTGAAGAAAAGTTTTCCTCGCATCAAGCTGATCTTTGTGACGATGCACGCTGACCCGGCCTATGTCAATGAAGCCTTCAAGGCCGGCGCCTCCGGCTATCTTCTCAAACGATCCGCCGGCTCGGAGTTACTCCAAGCCATTCAATCAGCCATAGACGGACAATGTTATGTCACCCCCTTGGTCGCGAAAGGCCTGGTGAAGTCGGTCATCACCGGCGCCAGGCCTGCGGTGGTTAAGGATGAACCCTTGACCGGGCGCCAACGAGAGGTGTTGCAACTTGTTGCAGAAGGAATGACGGTCAAGGAAATTGCGTCCACCCTCAACCTCTCACCAAAGACCGTAGAGTTTCACAAAGCGCAGATCATGACCCAACTCGATCTTCATACAACGGCGGAGCTCACAAAGTATGCGCTCGTTCACGGTCTCATTGCATCGGACTAAACAGTTCGGGATGCGTGCCCCCACTCCACATTCCCATTAGCCCACAGTATTCAGGACGACGCATTACCAAGTTGCGCAGGCGCGTCGCGAGATAGGCGCGCGACATCAACCAATTCTTCAGTGGAAATTGCCTTGCGTTCCCAGGGAGAACCCTAGTGGGTTTATCCTTGCGCTCGGATTATAGGTAACAGAGTCAAGCAACCTCGCAGGGCATTCAGCCACCGGCACTGCCAACCAACGGGGTGGGATGGGAAGCTACCGCTTCTTCTCACAGATGACCATCCGGGGATACTGCAGATGCACTATGTGAGAACCGCGTGCGGATAGGCAACAAACGAGAAGCTGTATGCAGGGCCATGTGGATGAGTCGGTATTTCTCCTATCCCGATGCCGTGTTGTCAGCGATCGATCAATAAATCATGTTTCTCATTGAGGATCCCTTGCTTGAACGGGAGCACCTCCGCTGAAATTGCCGGAGTCCGCCTGATAAGCGTTGACTGAGGCGTGAGTGTCAAAAGGCGAGGTCAGCACATATGAAACTTACTGCTCTCGTCCGTAAGGGATCCTCAACAGAGGGAATGTTCCGCACCACCGAGCAGATATTTATGCGCCGACGTATTCTGGTCATCGATCATGACGACGAGATGCGGAACATTGTATGTGAGCATCTGCTCAGACTTGGGTTCTCTGTCGCGAGGGATGATAATGGGATCTCCGGTCTCGTACGAATCGCACGTGAAAAGGCGAGGGCTCCGTTCGACGGGCTCGTACTGGAACTCGATATGCCGGTGCTTGGTGGTATGGCGATCCTGCAGGAAATGCGGGAACGTCATCCGGAGATCCCGGTGATTGTCACTGCAATACCCAGTCAGATCAAACGGCTTCGGGACGCGATGAATTTGGGAGCTAAAGAGTATCTTGTGAAGCCTTTTGATTCTGACCTGTTCATGAAGAAATGCCGACGCATATTTCCTGACATTGTTGGATCTGGTTGATCTACCGTGACATTTTTTGCTGAGTGCAGCGAACGTATTGCCCGGGTATAAAAGACCGAGGCACTTGATCCACTAGGGTTGGTCGTGGTATTCGAGAGTGGCCAGGGACTCCATCCAGTGGTTCGATAGTCGATAGCGGTTAAGTTACCTGAAGCGACAACGGGTGTCACTCTTTTCATGGAGGGCACAGAGAAATAAATCATCGATCTTCGAATAGTTCAAACCTGTCCTCCTGACTCATTGAGCGAACCTCTTCGCCCGATCGAAGGCTCCAGAAAGAGCCTCAACCTCCAGGCTGAAGAGATCCTATGATATCGCAAGTGTCGTATGAGATATGAACGCGCCGCGGGTTCATCATCGCGGTGCATATTGGCCATGATCATAGGTCGGGGTGACGAGGAACCGTGTCTAAACTCCGGAAGCAGATTCGACGAACTCCTCTCGATAAATTCGGAAACGCTAGGCTGCCTGACTCGAAGGACTCATGACAATGAAAGGGATGAGGGCATCACGTATGGCAGTAAGCCCGAACCTGCGAGAACCTCGCTCAGTTGTTTCAATGGCGATCAGTGGAGCCGCATGTAATCACGAAATCGTTGGCGTTTTTTTTCGCTGATGCGTATCCGACAAGGAGTCGAGAAAATGGTCATGCCCCCCATGCCTCAAGTTCTCGTATGTCTGTTCGTGCTGCTCCTGGGACTAGGAGCAGCATCGTCTGTAATCGCGGCAGAGCCGCCGGTGCATCGGTATACCCTCGATGCGATAATCGAACAGGCGCTCGCCAGAAACCCTTCGGTGTCCCTGGCTGAAGGGCACATCGACTACAGTCGCGGCCAGCAAGTCGCCGCTGGTGCCTATCCGAATCCGACAGTTACGGGGAATGCAGGATACGGAGAGATTCGAGATGCAGGGCGGGCGGATATCCAGGAATCGCTTTCTCGCCAATCGCTGACCGAATACAACATGATCGTCGGGCAACCGTTCGAATGGCCATCGATGCGGACCGCTCGCAAGCAGGCAGCGGATGCAGGTCTGGGAACGGCCAATGCCGGTTTGCTGGAGACTCGCCTACACCTTATTGTCGAGGTCAAGGTGGCGTTTTGTAACCTTCTATTGGCACAGCAGGATGCTGGCCTGGCCCGGCAGAATCTTGAGACCGTTGAGGGGGTGAGCAAGATCGTCAAAGCGAGAGTGAAGTCCGGCGAGGCGCCGCAATTCGAATCCATCAAAGCAGAGGTGGAAGTGCTGAGGGCCCGGCAAGAACTTGCGCGTGCGGAGAATGCGGTTCAGATCAACCGCGTCGCGCTGGATACGATCACAGGCGGCGCTCTGGGCTTGTCCTATTCCGTCGAAGGCGATTTCCTCGGCATCCCGCAGGGACCTGCAGATCGATGCGCTCATGGCCCGTATGATGGAAGGACATCCGACGATCCAACGACTGCTTCAGTCCGTTCAACAATCGGATTGGAAAATCGAATTCGAGCGCCAATCCCGAATACCAAACGTGACCGTTAACGGCAGTTATTGGCGGGAAATCGGACGGGAGGCGGTGCAAGGAGGGCTCTCGGTTCCGATACCGACATGGTATCGCCGCCAGGGAGAGATCGCCTCGGCTCTCGGCACCAAGCGCCGCGAGGAAGCGGAGTTGCTGCGGGCGCGCAATGAACTTGCGCGAGCCGTGTATCAACATTATCTGGATGCCAGGACCACCGCCGAACTGATCGACGTTTTCAACAAGGGCCTGTTGAAACAAGCCCAGGAAGCTCTCCGGCTGGCACAGTTCAGCTTCCAACAGGGCGCCTCCAGCCTCTTAGAGGTCTTTGATGCACAGCGTGTGCAACGACAGATTCAGATGGGTTACGTGCAGGCGCGGTATGAGTTGTCAGTTTCACTGGCGCGGCTCGAGCGGGCCGTCGGAGGAAAGCTGTGAGCAATATGGTCTTTGCCGAACCCAGTCAGACAAGGATGGAAACGGGCATGAGGAAACTGATCCGAAGCTTCACGGGTGCGACTCTCTGTCTGCTCCTTGGCACGGCAGCAGCAGTATCCGGTTGCGACGGTGCGCCCTCCACTTCCGCGGTCGCCCCCCCGCAGGCTGCCCCCGGCGAGGGACTCGTCCGTCTGTCGGCGAAAGAATCCTTGCGTGTCGGTGTGGCGGTCCAACCGGTAGTTCGGAGCGAGTTCCGGACCCACCGGGATTTTCCCGCTCTCGTTCAGCCGAATCAACGCGCCATGGCGGATATCACGACCCTGGTCCGTGGTCGTGTTGTGGACGTGTACGCGGATCTTGGCCAACAAGTCGAAGCGAACGCCCTTCTCGCGATCCTCTATAGCAGTGAATTAGGTCTTGCCCAATCCGCCTACCTGAAGGCACGGGCCAAGCTCCATCTTGCGGACCAGGCCTATGCGCGGGCAAAGTTTCTGTTGGAAGAAAAAGTGATCGGCGAGGCAGAGGCACAACGTCGGCAGGCGGAACTTGCTCAGTATGCAAGCGGAAGCGCATGAGTCACGGGACCGCTTGAAACTCCTTGGGATGAACGATGATCAATTTCTTCGCCTTGGGCGCAGTCGGGACATTCAATCCCACGTGCCGATCGTGGCTCCCTTTGCCGGACGCATCATTGGGCGCAACCTTACGAGGGGTGAAGTCGTCGAGACGACCGAAAAACTCTTTGTCATCGCGGACCTGTCGGAAGTTTGGGTGCAGGCTAATATTCCAGAACGGGACATTGCCTTCGTTCACGCCATCCATGCGTCCGGAGGCAGGCAGGCGGAGGTCCGGATCAACGCGTATCCGAAGGAGATGTTGATGGGCACGATCACCTATGTGGGCGATGTGCTTGACCCCGCCACACGCACGATGCAGCTCCGGCTTGAGTTGCCGAATCCGGATGGACGGTTCAAACCGGAAATGTTCGCGACGATTCGTCTCTCTTCCGAACCACAGCCGGACCAGATGGCGGTGCCGGAGGCCGCGTTGCAGCGGGATCAAGGACGGACGTTTGTCTTCGTGCAACGGGATGCGGAAACCGTATGAAGTCCGTGATGTTCAGATCGGCGAATCCAACGGGACCTTCACGACCATCCTCGGCGGACTCAACGAAGGAGATCCGGTTGTGACGCACGGCGCCTTCATCTTGAAGTCTGAATTATTGAAGAAGCAGGTGTGATGGTTTCGCGACTCCTCGAAATGTCTCTCCGTCAGCGGATGCTCATCGTGATCTTCTCGATCATGATTGCGGCGGGGGGTGTCTATGCCTTTCAGACCATTCCCATTGATGCCTTCCCCGACGTCACCAGCGTGCTGGTGCAGGTGGTCACCAAGGCGCCCGGACTGTCCCCCGCAGAAGTCGAAAGGCTGGTGACGTACCCGATCGAACTGCAGCTGACTGGTGTGCCCTCCCTGACGGAACTGCGGTCGTTGACCAAAGTCGGTCTCTCGCTCGTCACGATCGTCTTCGACGACTCGATGGATATCAATCTTGCCCGTCAACTGGTGCTCGAACGGCTGATCGAAGTGAAGGAGCTTCTCCCTCCCGGGGCAGAACCCATGTTGGTGCCGAACAGTACGGGGCTCGGGGAAGTCTTCCAATATTATCTGGAAGACCCGTCTCGTCATGCGGAGGACCCTACAGCCGAGGAGCGGGAATTGATCGATCAGCGCACGATTCAGGATTGGGTCATTCGTCCGCTGTTGAAGAGTACGCCGGAGGTCATCGATGTGAATTCGATGGGCGGCTATAGCAAGCAGTATCAAGTCCTGGTCGAACCGGCGATGTTGCGCAAATACAACCTCACCCTCCATGAGGTTTTTGAAGCTGTTGCCAGTAACAATGCCAACGCCGGCGGTAATATCCTGGAAAAGCACGCCGAGAAATATATTGTGCGGGGGGTCGGACTCATTCGCAGCCTTGAGGATGTCGAACGCATCGTCGTGAAGGCAGTTGCAGGGACGCCGGTCTTCGTGGGCGATGTGGCCCAGGTATTGGTCGGACCACGCCGTTCGGCATGGCGCCACTGTGTTGAACGGGGAGCGGGAGGTGGTGAGCGGCATCGTCCTCATGTTGCGGGGCGGCAATGCCCGCGACGTGGTTGAGAGCATCAAGGCTCGAATCGAGGACATCCATGCCAGGCATCTGCTTCCAGACGGACTGCGAATTGTGCCCTTCTACGACCGGATCGAGCTGATCAACGCCGCGTTGAGCACGGTTTATAAGGCACTCGCGGAAGGGGTGGTGCTGGTCGTCATTGTACTCTTTCTTTTCCTGGGAAATGTCCGGTGTGCGCTGATTGTCGTCGGCACGCTGGTCCTGGCCCCCCTGGCCACATTCATTGTGATGGGCCAGGTCGGCCTGACGGCCAATCTCATGTCGCTGGGAGGACTGACCATTGCGATCGGCATGATCGTGGACGGATCGGTGGTGGTGGTCGAAAACGTCTATCGTCATCTCTCGCTGCAGCATGGCAGCACGCAGAAAACACAGCGAGGTGATTCTGGCGGCGGCGAAAGAAGTCGGCAGCCGGTCGTGTTCGGCATCCTGATCATCATCATCGTGTTCCTGCCTGTGCTGTCCCTCCAGGGGATGGAGGGCAAAATGTTCAAGCCGCTGGCCTATACCATCATGATCGCGCTCCTGGTGTCCCTCGTCCTGTCGCTGACGCTGTCGCCGGTCCTCTGTTCCCTGATGTTGAAACGGGGGAGCGAAGAAGATCCCTGGATTGTCCGCTGGGCCAAGCGCCTCTATGCACCCTCGCTCCGCTGGGCACTCGGGAACCGGAAGGTCGTGCTTGGCGATGGCCGTCGGATTGCTCCTGTCCAGCTTGGTTGCTCCTTCCATTCTTGGGGAGTGAGTTCATTCCCATCTTGAACGAAGGTATCCGTCGCTCCCCAGACTATTCGGCTGCCCAGCGTGTCGCTTCAGGCCTCCATCGACATCGAAAAAGACATGCAACGCGCGATGCTGGAATTCCCGGAAGTCGAAATGGTGGTGTCGAAGATCGGCAGAACCGAATTGGGAAACGATCCGCAAGAGGCCAACGAAAGTGATCCCGTCGTGCGGCTTCGCCCGCTCGATCAATGGACAACCGCCCGCACCATGCCGGAGCTGATGCAGAAGTTCCGTGAACGGTTGACGCGGGTCCCGGGCGCTACCTTCCTGATCAGTCAGCCCATTCAACAGCGAGTCGATGAATTGATTTCTGGCGTGCGGACGGAAGCGACGGTCAAGTTGTTCGGCGACGATCTGGAGGTGTTGCGGCTCAAAGCGGAGGCCATCGCCGGCGTTCTTGCGACCGTGCGTGGGGTGCGGGACATCAAGGTCGAGCAAGTTTTCGGGCAGCCCTATCTGACGATCGACATCGACCGCGGCAAAATTGCCAGGCATGGTATCAACGTTGCCGATGTGAGAGAGATTATCTCGACGGCGATCGGCGGAAGTGCCGCCACCCGCGTGTATGAGGGCCAGCAACGGTTCGATTTGTTCGTCCGCTTTCCGGAGCAGTACCGGAACAGTGCCGAGACAATCGGCAATATTTTGCTGACCGACGCATCCGGCAGGCTGGTTCCCCTGGGCGATCTTGGGACTGTTCGGGTGGAGGAAGGGCCTGGAAGGATCAGCCGCGAACGGCTGCAGCGCTATGTGTCCATCGGGTTCAACACGCTAGGGCGTGACATCGGCAGCTTAGTGTCCGAGGCGCAGGGAAAAATTGCCGCACAAGTGGCTCTCCCGTCCGGATACACGATCACGTGGGGAGGTTCGTTCGAAAACATGGAACGGGCGATGGCCAGGCTCAGGATCATCGTGCCCCTGACTATTGGACTTATTTTTCTATTGTTGTATTCGTCGTTCGATTCGCTCCGTCAGGCCACCCTTATCATCATGAATCTTCCCTTCGCGCTGGTGGGAGGAGTTGTGGCGCTATGGCTGACAGGGGAATATCTCAGTGTCCCCGCGTCCATCGGCTTCATCAACCTTTTCGGTGTGGCAGTCCTGAACGGGATTGTGTTGGTCTCGTATATGAACACCTTACGAGAAGAGGGCCGCAGCCTGGACGAGGCCGTGATGCAGGGGTGTCTGCTGAGATTGCGTCCGGTCCTCATGACCGCATTGGTCGCTTTGCTTGGCTTGCTTCCCCTGGCATTTGCCCGTGGCATCGGTTCCGAGGTGCAACGGCCCTTGGCGATTGTCGTCATCGGAGGACTCGTCAGTTCCACGTTGCTGACGCTGATTGTCTTACCAGTACTTTACCGATGGATGGAGGGGCGGGTTACGGTCTCGGCGCGGAAGACCGCAAAGCCTTCATTCGTTCCGGCAAGGCATGATGGTCGGGAATCGTTGATGCGGGATGGAGCAGAGCCGGAGACATTGCGTCAATAGGTCGAGAAGGTAGGGCAGCGATCCTATTGCAAGACACGACAAGCGGATGACCGAAAGAGATTGAGGTATGCAATGGGTTGGTTGTTTTTGTGCCTGGCGGGGCTGTTGGAAGTAGGCTGGGCCATTGGACTGAAGTATTCCGAGGGCTTCTCACGTCTCTGGCCTAGTGCCTGGACCCTGTTAGCCATGATAGCTAGTTTCTATTTCTTGGCGCTGGGGCTGAAAACCATTCCCGTCGGGACCGGTTATGCCGTATGGACTGGGATAGGAGCCGTTGGGACTGCGACGTTGGGGATCGCATTATTTGCCGAGCCGACGACCATTCCTCGACTGATCTCGCTCGCATTGATTGTGTTGGGAATTCTCGGTCTCAAAGCCAGCTCATAAGCAGGATGCTGAAATAGTCCGCCAACGAGGTTCTCGCATCGTCCGGCCCCCATCTATCTAAACGAGGCACCTGTTTGGGTGTCGGATCCCTTGAGGGACTTTCCCGCTCCCCAAGACACATTGAAATGGCGGATGGCCCACACGAAATGCGGTCTCTGTGGCCCTTCAGCCAAGAGGCTTTGCTGGACGGCTTTGTTGAGCATCCTGCTGGAGCCTGCTAAAATCCTGTCCCGTTCTGATTCAACGACGATCCCGACAATGGCGAGGTGGCTGGCTTTTGATTTCGTCGTGACCGCCGTTGGATGGTAGCCAGCTGCCTGAAGAAGACTGCCAGTTTTTCATCCGTTGAGGAAGTCTGTACATGCAGAGTGAAACGTTATCTGTGCTGAGGAGCACATGTCCAGACGTCTAACCGTGGATCGATTGCTCTCGAAGCTGGGGATCGCCTCTCGTGGAACGAGCCAGGAATGGATTCGTGTAGGACGAATCCGCATCAATGGCCAAGTCGTATGCGATCCAGGTACGTGGCTCTCGTGGCCGACGGACTCCGTATCGATCGATGACCTACCGATTCAAGATTCGGTCAAACGGTTTTTTCTCTTTCATAAACCCAAAGGGGTCATCACGACGCACAGTGATGAAAAGGGCCGTCAGACGATCTTTGATGTGCTGCCGGCAGACCTGGGATTCATGCATGCCGTCGGAAGACTCGATCAGGCGACCAGTGGTCTCCTCCTGCTCACCAACGATTCAGTACTGTCGAGCTTTCTCGCTGATCCCACCCATAAAGTGAAGAGGACATACCTGGTCTCCGTGCGAGGAGAATTGACTAAGGCTCAAGCTACAGAGGCCACAGTCGGAGTGGTTGATCGTGGCGAGCGTTTGCATTGTCACACGGTCAGGATCCAGAAGAGTTCCGGACGCGAATCACATCTGGAAGTGGTCCTGACAGAGGGGAAAAACCGTGAAATTCGAAGACTCTTTAAAGCGTTGGGGCACGAAGTGACCAGGCTTAGGCGCATTCAATATGGGCCCTTCGCACTTGAAGATCTCCCGTCCGGTGCATGGCGCGAGATCCCAATCGAGGATGTAAGGAAGGCACTTCGACTTTAACCAATCCTGCGACAGTCGAGACCAGCACCCGCCGCCTAGGTGAGTCGTAGTCCATAAACCAGCCCCAGGCGTCGCCGTTCTGTTTCGTGCTGTGCAAGCACTGCGATGCTTCACACGGGAGTTTGAGTTTGACCCATTCCTACAGACCGGCGACAAGCAATTCATTCATCGGGTCGTTCCCTGGTTGACACAGTACAGTTCGGAGAGTACGAAGATGCTATCCTATTCTGGTTCGCACCCTCGGGAAGAGGCCAATGGATCATCGAAAATCTTATCAATCCACCCGACCAGGACATTCCGGAGAGCCAGGGACAGGCGTTTCGTCAGTGATGCGAGCCATATCTATCATGAGCACACCATTCTCCCCTAGGGAGCACATCTTCGGTTGTGAGCCGTTCCGGAAGCCGAGATGAGCGGGAGGATGTCAATCACCTGGAATGCATGAATCCATTGTCCGACGGGTGATCGAGGTTTTGACCTCAATGGGGGGTTTCATAATCACACGCAATTTATCTAAACTGTACGGGGCGTCCTAAGAAGGGAAGGGTACTGGTGTTCGTGCGCGACAATGGGATGGGAATTGAGCCCTCCATGGTTGATAGAATCTTTCTCCCATTTGTCCGGCCTGGAACGAGGAACGTTCCGGGGGCCGGGAGCCTCGATTCGACCCCGGGGAGGGGAAGCAGGTTCTATAGACACCTGCCCGTCATTTCGTGGAACCCATCTCTGCTTCCTCTAGTGCCGGTGCAAGCCATCGTAACTGTTTCCGGAAAGGGGGTGGCCAGTGACCGACCTCACATACTGGCGGGGAAAGAGGAGTCTTCCGAGTGAGAACGACGCCCGATAAAGTGTTCACCATTCTACTGGTCGATGATAAAGGCGGGGACGTGGAGATGTTTCTGCGCACCGTCGAGGAGGAATTGCCCCGTGATGTGGATGAACAGGTCGAGTTGGTTATAGCTGCTCGTGCGGAAGGCGCGCTGAAAATTCTGGATGAGCGGCGCATCGACTTGGTGATCTCGGATGTTCGTCTTCCTGGGATGAGCGGGATTGAATTATTGCAGCGGATCCAAGCCAGGGACCGAAGGATCCCGGTGATTGTAACCAGCTGGGTAGACACGGTGGACACGGCGGTCGAGGCGATGCGATGCGGAGCGTTCGACTATGTCACAAAGCCGTATGAGAAGTTGGACTTCGCGGCGCGGATCCATCGTGCTATGCGGATCTCTGAGATCCTCTTCCGCTATGAACCGCCGCAACAGGGCGAGTCGCCTCCCTTTAAGGAGCTGGTGGGTGTCAGTCCCGCCTTTCACAATGTGACAGCCATGATCGATGCTGCGGCCAAAGTTCAATCCACGACACTGATCATTGGAGAAACCGGCACGGGGAAAGAACTTATCGCGAGAGCAATTCACGAACGGAGCGCGGAGCGGAATGGACCCTTCCAGGTCGTCGATTGCACGACCTTTTCAGAAGGCACGGTCGAAAGTGAACTCTTCGGCCATGTGCGGGGCGCATTTACCGGCGCCGTGGGGGATAAACTCGGCCTCATTGAACAGGGAATCGGCGGAACTCTGTTCCTGGACGAGATTGGCGACTTGCCGCTGCCCTTGCAGGCAAAACTGCTTCGTGTACTGGAAGAAGGGGAAGTGCGGGCGGTCGGAAGCGTCCAAATGAAGAAAGTCAGTGCACGGTTTATCGCCGCCACGAATCAGGAGCTCACAGAAAAGGTAAAGCGAAACGAATTTCGCAAAGACCTCTTCTTTCGGCTCAATGTCATGGCGATTAAGGTACCGCCATTACGGGATCGGACGGAAGATATTCCCCTGCTCGCGCGCCTCTTCATGGCACGATATGCGAAGGAGTTCGGGAAGTATGTGGCCGACTTGCACCCTTCGGCCGTGACGGAACTCGTTGCCTATCCCTGGCCTGGAAATGTACGGGAGTTGCGGAACGTGATGGAGCGGGCCGTGATGTTGGCCAAAGGAGACCGCATCAGCCACAACGACATCATGGGCTTGCTGCAGCCTGCCGATCCGACTCAAAGAATCCAGGCAGACGATTATCTCTCTTTGCCCTATGCGAAGGCCAAAGAGAAGGTATTGGAGGATTTCAGCCGCAGATATATTAAGAACAAACTCGACCACCATCAGGGAAATGTGACTCATGCTGCGCAGGAGGCTGGGCTTCCACGACCCTATTTCCACGAAATCATGCGACGATATATGAAAGAAGAGAAGTAACTCACCGTCATTCTTTCCTGACAGCCCAGTAGGCTTTTCGCGAGACAACCCGCTTCTACTCAGCAGTTTCTATTTAAAATCCTGATGTCACTATTTACTGACACAAAAATGTGCTGTGTTTATAATGTCTTAGATGTAGCGATGACTTCCGTGGTCAGCCATAACTGACAGTTTTCTCATCCGATCGCCATGGGTAGTCCTGCAAGAGGAAGTCATATATCATGCAACGTATTGATATATATTAATAATTTTGTCGCGTCGCCAATGGGTGACATTTCCGTTTCCACAGGCACAAGGCTTGTAATGAAAACACCAAATAATCCAGGGATTAGTGCGCAGACTTGAACTGTTTCGAATGCCAGATGAAGGGAGGTGAAAGGAAAGGCTTAGAGTCTTTCGTAAAAGGGAGCGAGGTAAGGGTAGCAAGCTTTTCATGAAGCAGGAGGTGTTCGCGATGCAGCTATCACAAGTTTCACGTCGGCAATTTCTTAAAATTACGGCAGGCACGGTCGCGGCTGTGGCCGTGGCTGATAAAGTCCTGGCGTTGACCGCGCTCCAGCCGGTCATTGAAGTCGGGAACCCGTTGGGGGACTACCCGGATCGGTCGTGGGAGCGGGTGTATCACGACCAGTACCGGTACGACTCCTCGTTTACGTGGTGTTGTTCACCGAACGATACGCATGGATGCCGGATCCGGGCCTTTGTCCGCAACGGCGTCGTGATGCGGGTCGAACAAAACTACGATCACCAAACCTACGAAGATCTCTACGGCAACCGGGGGACCTTCGCGCATAACCCGCGCATGTGCTTGAAGGGCTATACCTTCCATCGCCGCGTCTATGGTCCCTACCGCTTGAAGGGGCCGTTGATGCGCAAGGGCTGGAAGGAATGGATGGATGCGGGCGCGCCGGAACTCACCCCGGATGTCAAACGGAAGTACAAGTTTGACGCCCGGTTCCTGGACGACATGATGCGGGTGTCCTGGGACACCGCGGCGACCTATGCGGCGAAAGGCTGCATTATCATCGCGACGCGCTATAGCGGAGAAGCGGGCGCGCGGCGGTTGCGGGAGCAGGGGTATGCGCCGGAAATGATCGAGATGATGAAGGGCGCCGGCGTGCGCTGCTTCAAGCATCGCGCGGGCATGCCGGTCCTCGGGATCGTCGGCAAGATGATGAATACCCGCTTTAACGGCGGGGTGCTCCCGCTCCTGGATTCCTGGATTCGCAAGGTCGACGCGGATCGCGCCCAGGGCGGTAAGTACTTTTCGAACTATACCTGGCACGGAGACCAAGACCCGTCCCATCCGTGGTGGAACGGGACGCAGAACTGCGATATCGATCTCAGCGACATGCGGTTCAGCAAGTTGAACACCAGCTGGGGGAAGAACTTCGTCGAAAACAAAATGCCGGAAGCCCATTGGAAGCTCGAATCGATCGAGCGCGGGGGCCGGATCGTAGTGATCACGCCGGAATATAACCCCACGGCCTATC
Source organism: Nitrospirota bacterium (assembly GCA_963729585.1). Taxonomy (GTDB): domain Bacteria; phylum Nitrospirota; class Nitrospiria; order Nitrospirales; family Nitrospiraceae; genus Palsa-1315. The sequence continues at coordinate 152,769 of CAVSOJ010000024.1, read as the reverse complement.
GCGCCGATTACTGGATTCCGGTCCGTCCGGAGACCGACGGGGCCCTGTTCCTCCACACCTGTAAGCTCATCCTGGACGAGAACATGCAGGATATCGATTACATCAAGGGGTACACCGACATGCCCCTCCTGGTGCGCACGGACACCCTGCAGTACTTGGATCCGCGCGAGGTCATTGCCGATTTCAAGTTCCCGGACTTCTCGAAGAGCTATTCGGGCCGGGTGCAGACCCTGAAGCCCCAGGATATCGAACGGCTCGGTGGCTTCATGGTGTGGGATTTGGGGAAGAAGCAGGCGGTGCCGCTCAATCGGGAGCAGGTCGGCTGGCACTTTGTGAATAGCGGGATCGAACCGGCCTTGACGGGCACGTACCGCGTGAAGCTGCTGAACGGCCGCGAAGTGGACGTGGCCCCGATTTATCAGCTGTACCAAGTGCACCTCCAGGACTACGACCTGGATACCTGCCATCAGATCACGCGGTCGCCGAAAGACCTGCTGGTCCGGTACGGGCGGGATTCGGGCACCATTAAACCCGCGGCCATGCACAATGGTGAAGGGGTCTGCCACTATTTCCACATGACGGAAATGGGTCGGGCGGCCGCGCTCATCATGACCTTGACCGGGAACATCGGGAAGTTCGGGACCGGCTGTCACACCTGGTCCGGGAACTATAAGGCCGGCGTGTGGAATGCGACCCCCTGGTCGGGAGCCGGCTTGGCCGTGCACACGGGCGAGGATCCGTTCAATCAGACCCTCGACCCCAATGCGCATGGCAAGGAAATCAAGACCCGGTCGTACTACTACGGCGAAGAGGTCGGCTATTGGAACCATGGCGACACCGCCCTGATCGTCAATACGCCGAAATACGGCCGCAAGGTGTTCACGGGCAAGACGCACATGCCGTGTGCCAGTAAGGTGCGGTGGGTGACGAACGTGAACATTCTCAATAACGCCAAGCACCACTATGACATGGTGCGCAACGTCGATCCGAACATCGAGATGATCGTGACCCAGGACATCGAGATGACCTCGGACGTCAATCACGCCGACATCGCGATGGCGTGCAACAGCTGGATGGAGTTCACCTATCCGGAAATGACCGCCACGGTGTCCAATCCGTGGTTGCAGATCTGGAAGGGCGGCATTCGGCCGTTGTACGACACCCGGAACGATGCCGATACCTTCGCCGGGTGTGCGGCGAAGTTGACCGAGATGACCGGGGACGTGCGGATGCCGGCAGGTGTTCCACTTTGTGTATCAGAACCGGGTGGACGTCTATGTACAACGGATCCTTGACGCCACGTACCACCATGTTATGGCTACAGCGCGGACGTCATGCTGAAGTCGGAAAAGGGCTGGATGGTCATGACGCGGACCTATCCGCGCCATCCGCTGTGGGAGGAAACCAACGAGAGCAAACCGCAGTGGACCCGTTCCGGCCGGATCGAGACCTATCGCATTGAGCCGGAGGCGATCGAGTACGGAGAGAATTTCGTCGTGCACCGGGAAGGACCGGAAGCGACGCCGTACCTGCCGAACGCCATCTTTTCGACCAACCCGTACATCCGACCGGATGATTACGGGATTCCGATCACGGCGCAGCATCATGACGATAAGCACATCCGGAACATCAAGCTGCCGTGGGGAGAAATCAAGCGGCATGCGAACCCGTTGTGGGAGAAGGGGTACCAGTTCTACTGCGTCACGCCGAAGACCCGGCATCGGGTGCACAGCCAATGGTCGGTGAACGACTGGGTGCAGATCTATGAGTCGAACTTCGGCGATCCCTACCGGATGGACAAACGGACGCCGGGGGTCGGCGAGCACCAGTTGCACATCAACCCGCAGGCGGCGAAAGACCGCGGGATCAATGACGGCGACTACATCTATGTGGACGGGAATCCGGTGGACCGGCCCTATCGCGGCTGGAAACCGTCGGATCCGTTCTATAAGGTTGCGCGCCTCATGCTGCGGTGCAAGTACAACCCGGCGTTTCCCTACCACGTCACGATGGCGAAACACGCCCCGTACGTGTCGACGGCGAAGTCGGTGAAAGGCCACGAGACGCGGCCCGATGGACGCGCCATCGCGGTGGACACCGGCTATCAGTCCAACTTCCGCTATGGGGCTCAACAGTCCTTTACAAGAAGCTGGCTGATGCCGATGCACCAGACCGACTCCCTGCCGGGCAAACATGCGATTGCCTGGAAGTTCAAGTGGGGGTATGCCATTGACCACCACGCGGTGAACACCACCCCGAAGGAATGTCTGATCCGCATCACCAAGGCGGAAGACGGCGGCATCGGGGCCCGCGGGCCGTGGGAACCGGTCCGGACCGGCTTTACGCCGGGCCAAGAGAACGAGTTCATGATCAAGTGGCTCAAAGGGGAGCACATCAAGATCAAAGTGTAAGGCGGGAGCGACGAGGGCTGAGAGGGCACCCTCTCAGTCCTCGGTCTTCCACACGGACCGTTTCATGATGAGGCAACTAATTCACGAGGTCGTGACGAGGTAAGGAGGATTACCATGCCCGAAGTCTATAACTGGCAACTGGGACGGAAGATGCTGTATCCCTACGAGGAGCGGCATCCGAAGTGGCAGTTTGCCTTTGTGTTCAACATCAACCGGTGTCTCGCCTGTCAGACCTGTTCGATGGCGGACAAGTCGACCTGGCTCTTCTCCAAGGGGCAGGAGTACATGTGGTGGAACAATGTGGAAACCAAGCCCTATGGCGGGTATCCCCAGTTCTACGATGTGAAGATCACCCAGCTCATCGAGCAGGTGAACCCGGGCGGACAGGTGTGGAACGTCCGCGTGGGACGCAAGCACCATGCGCCCTATGGGGTGTTCGAAGGGATGACCATCTTCGACGCGGGGGCCAAAGTGGGCCAGGCGGCGATCGGCTATATCCCGACGGACCAAGAGTGGCGGTTCGTGAATATCTATGAGGATACGGCGACCTCGATGCGGTCGTTGGTCGAGGGCATCGACCGCTCGGGCTTCTCGCGCGACGAGCCCTGGCGGCTCACGGGCAGCAGCCTGCCGGAGCATGAGACCTTCTTCTTCTATCTCCAGCGGATCTGCAACCACTGTACGTATCCGGGTTGCTTAGCCGCCTGCCCGCGGAAGGCGATCTACAAGCGTCCCGAGGATGGGATTGTGTTGATCGACCAGAACCGATGCCGCGGGTACAAGAAGTGCGTGGAGCAGTGCCCCTTCAAGAAGCCGATGTATCGGGGCACCACGCGCGTCTCGGAGAAGTGCATCGCGTGCTATCCGCGCATCGAAGGGAAGGACCCGCTGACGGGCGGGGAACCGATGGAAACGCGCTGTATGGCGGCCTGCGTCGGCAAGATTCGGATGCAGAGCCTGGTGCGGATCGGGGAAGACGGCCTGTGGGCGGAAGATCGGTGGCACCCGCTGTACTACGCGATTCGCGTGGAGCAGGTGGCCCTCCCGCTGTATCCCCAGTGGGGGACTGAGCCCAACGGCTTCTACATCCCGCCGCGGCACAGCCCCAGAGGGTATGCCCGGCAGATGTTCGGCCCGGGCGTGGACAACGCCATCGAGAAGTATCTGGTGCCGAGCCGGGAGCTGTTGGCGGTCCTCCAACTCTGGAGAGCCAGCCAGCAGATCATCTTCCGGTACGATGTCATTCCGGGTCCGAAGGTGTTCGAAACCCAGATCCACGGGAAGCGGTTCGAAATGTACAACGATACCGTGCTGGGCTTCAACAAGTCGGGCAAGGAAGTGGCGCGGATTCAGGTCGAAGAGCCGATCTACATCCGACCGGCCGAGCGCGTAAACTGGCTGTAAGCTGGTACTGAGACCAGGGGGCTGCGAAGGGCAGAGTATCCTCGGATACTCTGCCCTTCGCTTTTTAGCGTTCGTCATGATTGACGTACTGATTGGCGAAACTGTTTGGACGGCGGAACAAACTATGGGCATACCTCTGCGGAGGGTATTACTCTTTCTCTCCATCGCCGCGGAACAAGCGGTTATCTCTTGAGGAGTGGCACCAGACATTTGAGGCGCAACTACAGGGGAGCGCAATCAGAGAAGAGGTACTTCGACGTCTGGCTGCGGATAGTGACACCGGCGTCTAAGGCCATGCGTTGAAGCGCCAAAGTATATTTCTTGCGCCAATGGTAACGACGGAGGCTGAGCTTCCTTAAACGATACAGCGACTATCTGCCTTGACGATTGACGCGCCTTCTCCTCAAGGAAGCGAAGATTCTTCGAAGACGTTTTGGAGGAACTCGTGAATACGGCAAGCAAGAAGAGACCCTTGCATACCTTCGCACGGGCGACAGGGTAATCCTCTCCAAAAATGGCGATCTCTCACAATCTGAAAAACAAACAAAAGCGACGGGGTAACTTGTCGTGACACAGACCGGTGTCATGTTTGTCGGGGTACTAGTCATCAAACTGCTGCTCGCTGCATTCGAGGTACCCCAGCGACAGGAGATTTAAGGACAGTCGGTTCCCTGTTTATCTCTACATCCTCAGTTTCAGGCATGGAGAGTTTACCGGATATACAATCCCTTCATTTTGTGTCTCTGGAAACGAGTGTTTCCGCCTTGAACCAATCCTCCAAGTCGTATCCATCCGCGCGTCCTCGCTGTTGGTACAATTCGTAGGCTGTTTCCGCAATGTGGTGATGGATAGCATCGCCCGATCCGTTCAAGTTGCCCTTGTTATTGCTTGCGGCCTGATCCGCCCGTTTCTTGGCAGGTTTTCCTGACTTCATATATAGCCTCCCTTCGTGACCGGTTGAATTTGGAATCATTTCGATGCGGCCTCACGCTGTCATCGGTTACTCGAATTGCCATGCACTGGCTAGTATGCGACGATGTTTGACTGTGTCAGAGCGTCGTGCATCTGCAACTGGCCTCATTGACATGCAGAAAACGACTCAGATACCGGTACGGGTGATCGATGTCTTTGGGTAGCCAGGGTTGCATTCCGCATCAGGCCCAGCAACTCGGCAGTATCGTATGGCTTGCGAAGGCATCCGTATGTCCCTCCTTGCTCGGCCATTTCTTTCAAACTTGTTGCGTTGCCTGACAGCAGGATCATCGGAGTATCCGGCCAGACAAGTCGTCCCAGTAAGACAAGCTGGAACCCATTCAACTTGGGCATGTGATGGTCGGCGACCACCACATCGAACCGTCGTTTTTTCATTTCTTCCAGAGCCTGGCGTCCATCCTGGGCCGTGTAGACGCTATAGCCCGCTTTTCCCAGCACTATGCTCAATAGATTTCTCGCATCCTCGTCGTCTTCTGCAACCAGCACTCGCTTACCATATCCATCCATAACGACCTCCTCTCATTAACCCGCTCGAATGAATTCGATTCGCATCGATCAGATGACCCATCACCTGCTCCTCACCTCACACACAACCTGTCCAACTTGACTCTGTCACGGCGTTGAATCTTTCAATGACGACAACAACCCGCTTTCACTTCCGGCACAACGTTAACGCGCGCTGTTCGTTGTCCCTCTTGTGACCCTGCGCGATTCGCATAAATCGTGGCGTCCTCAATGTTGCCGCAATTGATGCATCTCGTTCCTGGCGCCTCCGAGGGGAAGGCGTACTCCTTCACGCCGTCGAACAGCTCAGTGACCATCAATCCACCGCAACGTTGGCATTGCATCAGCTTCCTCCCGGCAATGTCAGGCAGGCTGGGACGGAGGCGCCCGGCTTATCCTTATTTATTGTGGCGGTTTACTATCGCCAAAAAAGCGTGTGATCGCCAAGACCGAGGCCCTCCTGTGAGAGTTTTCTTGATTGTCCCAATCCGGGGTTGATCAGAATCGACACATTCAGCTTGTTCGGTAATAAAACCATTGAAGGTCATCGTTATTCGTTTCTGCAAGAGCCGCTCCTTTAAATCGATGTCCGTGCCTGTGGACCTAAGGCACCATTCCAACAAGGGAAAATCGAACAGGCACAATGGAGATTCCGACAATCATCACGCCTGGGGAAATACTTATTGTTGTTTTGCACGGTGCGCATCGGGCGGAACCGCTCGCCAGACTTCAAAATCAGAATAAGAATATTAGACCCGGAGGTACTTGAACGGGGACTCGCAGGGCGGTCTTCCATATGGACACTGCACAGGATCGGCTTTCAGGAGGTTGACTGAGTCTCAAACTGGGCCACATAAAATAGCCGGCGGGTAACATCTGTATGCCCGTCCCGATGCCGCTGAAGATCGTGAGCGATCGCACTCACGTTGCGCCTGGCTCATAGAGGTCTTGCGCAAACCATTTCCGGTCTAGGACGGGGAAACCCATCTTATCCACGCGTGTTCGTACTGACTCCGGAATGCGCTGACGCATCGCTTCACGGAGCACGGCCTTATTCCAGGGCCAGCTGGGATATCTTGTATGTCTAGGTAAACAACACAAAGAGACCAGACAAACCGAAGAAACCAAGCGGCACCGGACAGGGCTTCTGGTGCATTAGAAACTTCCTGCTTGAACCACATCATCAAGGCTGTTGATATCGAGCCAGTGACCTGCCGTATAGAGTACGCGGATTGGATACTCTCGTTTCAACAGTTCTTGGAGTAGCTGGGGGATGCCGGCCTTGCGGTTGTCCGGCTTGGCTAGGATCTCCAGAATGACGTCGGTGATGTGGCTGGCGGCGCCGGGTGAAGCTTTGAGAAATCCCATCCACACCCCATGGATCAATTCTTTGGGGAGGTTATTCCCCAGTTGCTTGAGATAGATCTTGGCATTGAAGGCCTTTCTCGAATTGGGAATAGTGCATTCCGTAAAACCGCCGAGCCTGGCATAACTGGTTTGCTCCTTCCAGTTGCTGTCGACGAAAATGACACAGTCGTCATTCTCCTGACACAGAGACTGGGGGATATATTTGTTGAACAACACGTCGCCGTAGGAAATGATCGTACTCTGCACATGGCCTTTTCTGGATTGCAGTGCCTTGAGCAGGGAATCCAGCTCGCCGCTTTCTGCAAAGTCATTGTTGTCGATATAGGTCAGGTTGGGCAGATTGACAGCCTCTTTCTTATACCCGCGGACTACCACGATATCCTTGATACCCACCGCATTGTAGGCGTCAACAATGTGGGAGAGGATTGGTGCACCTTGGATTTTGACCATTGTTTTTGGCTGGTGTTCGGTAAGTTCCCCCAATTCATCGCCGCGGGATGCGGCTAGCACCATGGCACAGGTGTCCTCGGCGCCCCGTGGAAGATAGCGGTCTTCGGCTTCCTGCAGTTCTGCGGCGTTTTGCAGGCGGAAGATTTCGGAAACCGGCGCGACTTTGTCTTCAATGGAGAGCAGGTGTTCCTGTTCCTTGAGGGTTCGCGCGGTTTTTTGCATGGCGGTCACGGCAGCCCGTAGCATGTGATTCGCCCAAATTACCATCGAAAACCCGTGCTGCCGAAACACATCGGTGGGTGTAGCGTAATATTTGGTCGGGACGATCACGACGGGGCATCGATTCCCCCATTCCTGTTTGAATGCCAGGATCTCATCGGGCACCGACAGGGCGCTGTGAATGAGGATGCCGTCAGCCCCTGCCCGATGATAGGCCTCGGCTCGACGCAGGGCTTCCACCAACCCCCAGCCACAAATGAAGGCCTCCACTCTGGCAATAATGCAAAAGTCCGGATCGGTCTGCGCATCCTTGCCTGCCTTGATCTTGCCGCAAAACTCCTGCATGTCCGCCAGGGGTTGGGCGCCCCCCTTTATAAAACTATTCGTCTTGGGGAAAAGTTTGTCTTCAATGCAGACCGCGGCGACCTGACGCTGCTCGAGTTTTCTGACCAGCCGCTGCATGTTATTGAAGTTGCCGTATCCCGTGTCACCATCGAGGAGAATAGGGATCGTGGTCGCATCGGACATGAATTCCAAGTCCTCCAGGACTTGAGTCCAGCTTGCTTCGTTGTTGTCACGAACCCCAAATTGGGCGGAAATGGAGAGGCCGCTGGCCCAAATGCCTCGAAAGCCGGCCTCTTGAACGATTCTTGCGCTGAGTCCATTGTGGGCTTCGCAGATGAATTCCAGCTGATTCGACAAGAGAAGGTTCCTAAACTGACGTGATGTGGTCATGCCTTGTGTCGAACTCATGGAATCCCTTCCTTGTTCCCGGCGAAACCGTTCAAGACGGGTGCCGCTGTGGCGCACTCGTTGGCCGTAAAGGATACCGTTTTCTCCCAGAGAAAGCACCCGTCTTTCCACGGTAAAAAGGGGTCTCGTGCGGATGAAATGCGCAAGGTAGGGAGTCCGGCTCTTTGACGGCCTGCAGAAAGGAGGGCGAGTTCTCCGTGTCATATCTCACGGAGAGGAAATCCCTTTTCGCTGACCTCTATAAGATCGTTACTTTCGGCTCCGTCGCCATCATGGCTGAGCTTCTGTGTCATTCATCTCGAAAGAAGGTGTTGCTCGGGCAGGCTTGTTATGGCTGGTTCTGTGCCGAGGCCCGGTAGTTGAAATACAGTGCGATGGCTCCTGTGACGGCGATGAGTAGGCCTGCGACAAATCGGGTGGCATAACTCAACGTCTCGACGTAGCTGTGGTATAGCAAGGGCAGTAGAATGGGAAAGACCAGGGCTAGGGCGAGGCTCAGTATGTGACGCTTAAGATAGATTGGTTCACCTGGTTTACGCTTCATGTCCGATGAGTCCCATCAAGTGGACTTTCCACTCCTTTAGTTTCTACATAAGAAAGCGGGCAAACCGTCCTTCCCTGCGGTACCGAGCGACCGCCTTTATCGTGGGGACTCTGCGAGGAAGAATGATCGTCACCTGTTCCCTCGCATCCTTCTGATCGGGCACGTCCTCGAGATAGGACGGCCAGGCTTCCTCCCTTTCTATTTCACGAGGAACGGTTTCGAATTTTCTCCCGAGGCAGTGGTGACGGTGAGGAGGACCATGCCCTTCTTTGCCCCGCTCGGCACGGTTGTCGTGATGCGATCGTTGGTCTGGCTAAATTTAGCTGGATGACCCGGACCGAAGGAGATGCCTCGTAAACAGGCGGCCCCGCCGAAATTGGTTCCAGTAATGGTCACTTTATCTCCGGCTTTTCCTTCGTCGGGCGTGAGCTTGTCGAGTTTTGGTGCTTCCCCGAAGCAGGATTGGCCTTTTCCCGCAGTCTCCGCCGAGGCGTATTTTTTAGCGGTGGCTTTGGGGGCGGGCTTGCTTGCCTGTGCCTGGGCTGGCTTTTTAGCCTTCTTCTCCTGCTTGTCTGGTTCTGCGGCCCAGGTGCCGGCGGGGCTGATCGCCGCCAGGCAGATTGCCATTACTCCAATTGCGACCGTGATTCTGGAACCTGGTATTGCTATATACATGACTGGCCTCCGATTTCTTTGCCGACTGCGCAGACGTCTCATTGATCACCGGCCTTGAAGTCGGTTGAATCAATCTTCGATCGTCGAGATATCGCCAAGGTCATGTCCGAGCTCCTTCGCTTTGAGGACCCGCCGCATGATCTTGCCTGATCGGGTTTTGGGGAGCGAGGGTACGATGTCGATTTCGGACGGCACGGCGATTTTGCCCAACTCCTTCAATACTTGATCTTTGATCGACTGGATCAGTGCCGGGCTGTCTACCTCCCCCTGTTTCAAAATGATGAAGGCCTTGATGGACTCGCCGACGAGCTTGTGTGGTTTGCCGATTACCGCAGCTTCCGCCACGGCGGGGTGACTGACCAGTGCACTTTCTACTTCGGCGGTGCCGAGCCGGTTGCCGGCCACTTTGATCACGTCATCGGCTCGGCCCATGAACCACATGTAGCCGTCTTTGTCTTTGTGGCAGATGTCGCCGGCGGTATAGCAGTTCGGGATCGTGTTCCAATAGGTCTTGTAGCGTTCGGGGTCTTTGTAAATGGTTCGCATCATTGAGGGCCAGGGTTTTTTGATGACGGCAAAGCCGCCGGCGTTGACGGGCAGGCTGTTGCCTTCGCTGTCCACGACATCGGCTTCAATGCCGAGAAAGGGCCTGGTGGCGGAGCCTGGTTTCAGGGGTACTGTCGGTAACGGTGTAATCAGGATAGATCCTGTCTCGGTCTGCCACCATGTGTCCATGATCGGTTTGTTCTCACCGGTCGCGCGATGGAACCATTGCCAGGCTTCCGGATTGATCGGCTCACCCACGCTGCCTAGGATGCGGAGGGTGGAAATATCGTATTTCTTGGGCCAGTCTTCTCCATAACGCATGAGCAGGCGAATGGCGGTGGGAGTCGTATAAAAAATCGAGACGCCGTAGCGTTCGATTAAATCCCACCAGCGGCCCGGGTTCGGATAATCCGGCTTGCCTTCAACGGTGAGAATCGTGGCGCCGTTGAGGAGGGGACCATACACAATATAACTATGGCCGGTGACCCAGCCTGGATCGGCGACGCAGAAGTAGACGTCGTCCTCCTTGAGGTCGAAGACGTATTTCGTGGTGATGTAGGTCCCGACCATATAGCCCCCATGGACATGAACCACGCCTTTGGGTTTGCCGGTGGTGCCGGACGTATAGAGGATGTATAACGGATGTTCTGCGTCCAGCTGCTCGGCCTCGCAGACCGCCTTCTCATTCTTCAGCCAGTCGTGCCAATCAATTTCCTTCGGCACGGACAGGGCCACAGCCGGAGTTTGACGTCGTAAGACTACGACGCGTTCGACAGTGGGGCAGTTGGCTACGGCTTGATCGACCACCGTTTTCAGATTGAGGACCTTTCCTCTGTCAAACCCGACGTCGGCCGTAATGACCAGCTTGCATTCGGCATCCTGAATACGGCTTGCGAGGGCCGGGGCGCTGAAGCCTGAATAGACCACACTATGAATGACGCCGATGCGTGCGCAGGCGAGCATAGCGACGATCTGTTCGGGAACTTTTGGAAGGTAGATTGTGACTCGGTCTCCTTTTTGAGCCCAAGTGTCTTGAGCGCGTTCGCGCAACGATTGACCTGTCGATAAAGCTCGCCATAGGTGATGACTCGTTCTTGGTCGTTCTCGCCGACCCAGATGATGGCCACTTTATTCTTGCGCCAGGTCTTGACGTGACGGTCCAGACAATTATAGGCAATGTTGCAGGTGGCGCCGACGAACCATTTCGCCCAGGGATAATTCCACTCCAGGACTTTAGTCCAGGGGGAGAACCACACAAGCTCCTTGGCCACGTCGCTCCAGAAACCTTCAGGGTCGGCAATCGATTTCTTGTAGGCACTCTCATAGTCTTGAATATGGGCCGCGGCTTTGGTCTGGGCGGTCGGATGATACAGGCGGCTTTCCTTGAGGAGGGTATCGATATTCTCTGCCATGGTGCGATCACTCCTAGGTCGAAGTACAAGGCAAAACACGGTTATTATGCTGGAGGGACGAAGGGACTTCAACTATACCTTGGTACGGGAGACTGCACCACAACGTCATGGTCCATAGGCGATTCCGACCTCGGGCTGCTGTTTCTTGACAGTCGCGCAGAGGTAAGAGTAGCCTGAATTTATTACGCGCCATACACTAAGGCAGGTCCAGTTACATGATGATTTCGATCGTGCACCGACAAACGCGGCTTCCCCTCCTCGCACTTCTCGTGTACTCGCTGGTTATGATGTTCTGTCCGTCATTGGTGTCCGCCCAACTGGGAAAGCCGGAAGGCCTGTATTACAAGTCATGGGCCATTGTCATAGGGGTGGAGAACTATCTCCTGGCTCCGAAAATACCGGGTGCGATAGAGGATGCCAAAACGGTCGCCCAGGCGTTCCGCCAACTGGGCTTCGACGAGGTCGTTGAGCTTTACGACAAGGATGCAAGCTTTCGCCGCATGCAGCAGACACTGTCTGATTTCTTGCCTCGCAAGGTCGGTCGAAATGATCGGCTCGTGCTTTATTTTGTTGGACATGCGGGGGTGACGCAGGATCAGACCGGCAAAGAACTGGGGTATCTTGTTCCCTGGGATGCGCAGATTGGGAATGTGTCCAAGTCGGTGACATTTGAACAGCTAAAAGAATTCAGCCGGCGCAGCGCATCCAAACACACCCTCTTTCTTTTGAATGCCGCGGTTCGCGGATGGGAGGTGAGTTCGGCTCAGCCATTGTCCCTTGAGGGGCGATTGGCCCCCGAAGACGAGACGGAGCGGCGAGCTGTGCAAGTGTTGACGGCGGGCGATAAGGGTGATTCGTTGAGTCAGGAGAATGGGAAAAGTCTCTTCGTGCATGTACTGGTGAATGGGCTGAGTGGCTTGGCGGATCGGAATAAGAACGGTTGGCTTATGGCGTCGGAAATCGGCGACTATGTGAAACAGCAAGTTTTTGAACGGTCGAAGGGCGCCCAGCATCCCCTGTTTGTGCAGCTTGAAGGGGAAGGGGATACGGTATTGATCGAAGGCCGAAAAGCTGCCTTTACAACGGGGACAGACCCCCAGTCCCCGGCCGAACGACGGCAGGCTGCGAAGTTGCAGTATGAACAGGCCTTCGCGCTTCTCCAAACCGGGAAATCGTCGGATGAGGCGTTGGAGCGGCTGAATAGAGCGTTGGAGTACGATCCCACGTTCGGTGATGCCTATGTGCTCAAGAGCTATGTGCTGCTGGAAGTCCTGCCGAACCTTGACGACGCGTTGTCGGCGGGCAAGCTCGCGGTGCAGTATGCGCCGAAGAATCCAGATTCCCAGTATACGCTCGGATTAATTTACGAAAAGCGCGGACAGTATGTCGAGGCGGAGCGTGCCATGCGGGAGGCCTTGGTGGTCAATCCCAATTATACGGATGTCTATTTTTCACTAGGTATCCTCTACGCCGACGAAATGAAGGATCAGCCGAAATCGGTCGAGGCGTTCACTCGCTATCTCGAACTTGGGGGGAACCATGACCGTGCCCGGGCTGCCATTGCACAGTCGACACCCCCCGCTCCTGCCGTGCCCTCGAAACCTTAGCAGGCTGTGCAACAACAATTATTGTGACATGTGAGAACGTTGACACCCGCACGTGCGGCACAGTCGACGAACACCCTCGTAGGCTGCTGTTATGCTCTTTCGCCTCCCTTCAGATATCCCAGCCCAATCTTGACTGCTTTTCGTGTAATTTCTGCCCAGCGGAGTTGGGGATATTCGGCAAGGACTGCAGCCGCTTTGGGATCTTGAACCTCCAGATTCAGGATCTTAATAATACCGTCATCAATCTGAATGTCTGCCACGGGCATCCTCCTAATTAGGGAACAGTGAGAGGGGCGATCAACCGCCTCGGTTGCGTTGACTGGATAAGGGGTGCATGTTAGCATGGAAAGGTTGGGATTCTCGAACGTTTGTCGCTGGCATGAGTCGCCGTTTCACCGTCTGATCATCACCAAGGAGGCATGCGCATGAATAGGGTATGGGGGTTCAGGTCGAGGTTAGTCGGGGGAGGAGTGGCCATCGCCCTGATAATCGGACTTGCTGCCTGTGGCGGTCCTCCCAAGTGGGTGAAGCAAGGGTCAGGCGCCTTTAACGAGAAGGATAGTAAAGGTTTTTATGGTGTCGGGTCCGTGGCGGGAGTTCGAAACGAGCCGTTGGCTTGGGACACCGCTGAAAATCGTGCGAGAGCTGAAATTGCCAAAACCTTTGAAACCTATACTGGATACTTGATGCGCGACTATGCCGCTTCGACGACGGCCGGAGACTTTACCAGGAACGCGGAAGAGCAGAATGTCGAACGGGCAATTAAGACGGTGACGACCACGACCCTCAGCGGCGTGCGCCCCATCGAGCGCTACAAGGATGAAAAGACGAACACGTACTATGTGTTAGCCAAGCTGAATCTCGAGGAGATGAAGAATAACCTCGAGCAGGCGAAGGAACTCAACGCGCAGGTTCGTGATTATGTCAGAAAGAACGCCGATAAACTCTTTGATCGGTTGGAGAAAGAAGAAGACAAGCGGGCGCCGCGGTAAGGGCCCCTGCTGATCTAACACCCAATAGCTGCATCTGCGAGGAGGTATTGCGTGATCGTGACGGATCGAGGACGGATCGGACTTGTTGCGCTGGCGATGTTGTTGCTGGCCGGGTGTGCGCAAGAGACCAAGGTAACCAGGGTCGACTCCGGGGTCGTCACGGATCTGAGCGGCCGTTGGAACGATACCGATTCCAGGATGGTTGCAGAGTCCATGGTCAAAGAGGCGTTGGAGTATCCGTGGCTCAACACCTTCTCCGGTTCGAAGCATCGTCAACCTGTCGTCGTCGTTGGGACGATTCTAAACAGCAGTCACGAACATATTGACGTCAACACGTTCGTGGCCGATCTTGAACGCGAGCTTACGAACTCCCAGAAGGTCACCTTCGTGGCAGGAAAGGGAGATCGAGAAGAACTACGCACCGAACGCAAAGAGCAAGCGATGTATGCGCGAGAAGATACGCAGAAAGCCCCTGGAAAAGAAATCGGTGCCGATTACATGATGAAGGGCACTATTGCGACGATCCTCGATGAAGCTGAGGGGACAAAGGCGATGTTCTACCAGATCGACTTACAGATGGTGGATTTGGAGAGCAATGCCAAGGTCTGGTTCGGTCAGAAGAAGATCAAGAAAGTCATCGAAAAGAAACGTACTATCTTTTAGGCTCCACGACCTCCGTTGAGTTCTCTTGCCCTACGCCCCACCGCCTTTGTTCCGGCACGGTGGGGCTTTTTCATTTCCTCCGGGTCTTTCTTTGCCATAGCAGCTTTCATGCTGCTGACCGGATGCGGCCCCTCAACCAATCGATATCTCCTTATCGAAACGAGTCTTCGCGCCCACGACCCCAAAGGCGCCGATGCCATCGTCCAGCAGGCTGAAAAGGATTATGGTGAAAAAAGCCGCGTACTGTATGGCATGGACCGAGGGATGACGCTTCAACTCGCCGGAGACTATCAGCAGAGCAACGCCGTACTAGAGCAGGCTGAGGATGAAGTGGATCGCCTGTTTACTCGAAAGGTTCGAACGGAAACCCTCGCGTTCATGACGAACGATACAGCGTTACCCTATGAGGGGGATCCCTACGAACAGGTGTTGATTAATGTATTGAAAGCCCTTAATTATGCAGAATTGGGGCAGTGGCAAGATGCGCTGGTCGAAGCGAGACGCATCGACCATCGGCTTAACGTCTTATCGGATCGAACCAGGGATAAGAATGCCTATCGGGATGACGGCTTTGCGCGGTATCTGAGCGGCATTCTCTATGAGAGCACCGGCGATGTGAATAATGCGTTCATTGCTTATCGAAACGCATATGAAATCTTTGAATCTACCCGCGCATGGTCACACACGGGCGTGCCGCATCAGCTACGGGCTGACTTGCTGCGCACGGCCGAGGCACTGCATTTCACCGAGGAACTGACCGAATACCAACACCTGTTTCCCGATGCCAAGTGGGAGACGAGTCAGGCCTTGCAACAACTCGCTCAAGTTATTGTGATCAGCTATAATGGCCGAGCACCGCGCAAGGAGGATTTGTTTCTTGACCTACCGATCAGCCTCGACGCACTCCAATTGGTACTCCTCAACCGCGGGTTTTCGCAGGCGAACCGGCAGTCCAATCAGGCGGTGGACACAGTCTTGTATGGGCTTAACGGACGCGTGGTTCGCGTGGCCTTGCCACGGCTCGTTCCTCAAAAGACGCAAGTGCCGATCGATACGGTGAATCTCATCCAGGATAATGGAACGCGAGTGACGCTGAACACTGAGTTGGTGCAAAGCGTGACGGCCTTGGCAGATAAGGCGCTATCGGAACGAATGCCCGGAATAACCGCCAAGGCCCTTGCCCGTGCCGCCACGAAATTTGCGATGGCCGAGGGAGCAACGAGAGGGGCCCAACATGCAGCGGGGAGAGATGGGGCGTGGGTTGGTCTTCTCGTTGGGTTGGTGGCGAAAGGACTGGCTGTGGCATCGGAAGAAGCAGACAAGCGGAGTTGGCAGACGTTGCCCGATGAAATCCATCTCGCGCGGGTCTGGGTTCCACCGGGTCGGTACCAGGTAAAGAGCCAGTCGGCCGGCGGTCTTCATGACCTTCTGAAGCCTGAGCCCGTGCGGACACTGTCCCTCGGGCCAGGCGAGACCGCCGTGCTCATTCAACGGGTGATGCCATGATGGGCGGATCGCTGCACGTGAGCCGAAGCGGGATGGTGCTGACGGCGTTGATCGTATTATCCGGCTGTACATGGTTTGGAGGACAAGCGAAACCGGATTGGATCGATGGGGTCAGTGCTGGCTATCCGCCTGGACAATATCTCGTAGGCGTGGGACAGGCGGAGAATCGTGCGGTTGCGGAAGATCATGCCTATGCAGCGGTAGCCCGTATTTTCAAAGCCGAGGTCAATGCACAGGCGAAAGACTGGGAGTCGTACCTGGTGATTGAGCAGCGTGGACACAGCAGTGCGGAACGACGTTTGACGCTCGACAACCTGACCCGTGTGTCGACCGACAAGGTATTGGAGAACGTCCAGATCGTCGATCGGTGGGTTGATGTGCCCAAGGGCCTCCACTATGCATTGGCGGGAATGAATCGCCCTCAGGCAGAGGCCGCGTTCATGGAACGGATTACCGAGATGGATCAATCAATCAGAGACGATGTCGAGGAAGCCCATCGCTCCTCCGATAAGCTGGCAAAGGTCAGAGCACTGAGACGAGCTGCCAGAAATCTGGTACTGCGGGAAACCTACAATGCCAACCTTCGCGTGATTCGACCGAGCGGACAGGGTACCGCCGCAGCCTACCGCGTGAGCGAGCTCACGCACGAACTCGAACAGTTTCTTGCCACGAATCTGGTGCTGGCGGTTGAGGTGACCGGCGACCAAGTCGAACCGGCGCAACGCGCCTTGACGGAAGGACTGTTGAAGGAGGGGCTGCAAGTGACGAGTCGGCCACGGGGAGGGGATCGTTCGATTGGAACCGATTCCAGTGGGCCATCTCCGGAGTTGCTCGTACGGGGCCTGGTGCGGGTGTGGCCGATCGACGTGCGCGATCCGCAGTTCAAGTTCGTGCGATGGTGCAGCGATTTCGAAGTTGTGGATTTGGCAAGCCAGCGGGTGGTCGGTGCTTTGTCAAAGGGTGGAAAGGAGGGCCATTTGTCTGAGCGTGAGGCCACAGCCAAAGTTGTGCGTGTCATGCAGCAAGAGTTCTCTACCGAGGTGGCGAAGGCCATTGCGGCACATGTGTATGGAGAGTCGGAATTGCCGGCACAGGCGAGCCAGCCTGCAGGATGCCCACGGGATGGGTTGGTATCTGCGCCGGCGTCCGCGCCCCACTAATTCATCGAGAGAGGGAGGATATGGCCAAATCGAAGTCGGGAGCAGAACGGACATCAACTCGTGCGCCACGCAGCCGTGGCCGAGGATTGACGGTCACACAACAGCGGGTCCCCAGTCGCTTGGCGAAACGCCGGCTGGGTGAACGGCTCCGAAACGACACGGCGTCGTTCAATCAGGGCAACCTGGCCGACAAATTCCGTAAGGAGGGATATGACGAACTGCAGTTGGATGAACTCCAGGATCGGCTCTCGAAAATGCCGGGCCCCTTGGCCGCCATCATTCTGAAGGGGAGAGTGTGATCGCATGCCATACTACTATTTAGACTCAACAGCCTTGGTGAAACGATATAGCATGGAGCGTGGCACACGTATCGTCAGCAGGATTATGGTGAAGCGGGGCAAAGTGGCGATTCTGCCGACATGGTCCGTGACTGACTTCTACACAGCATTCTCGAATCGAGCCCATCATGGAGACATTACAAGGGACGATTGTTATTCGGTAATCCATAAGTTCGAGAAGGAGTCGGAAGAAGGTCTCTACCAGTTCATTGCCCCGACGATGCAGACATACTTGGCGACCAAAGAACTTGCGCTAGAGTATCCTGCGCTTCGATCACCTCAGGTATTGCATTTGGCCCTGGCGTTGGAACTCAAACCCTTGCGGCTGACCGTCGTCAGTGCCGATACACAACTGCTGACGGCCTGTCGTTCGGCGGGCCTCCATATCATTAATCCTGAAGAGGATTGAGGAAGAATAGCGGGATCATTTGAGGTTATTGACACAGATAGTCGACGATCATCGAATCGATGACGGTCACCCAATCAGTGGCTGCCTCCCGGAGCTGGGTGGCCTTTGCAGCGAATGGACCCGGCATATTGTCCTCGTGACCGAGCGTGCAAACCGTCTGTTGGGCGCTGCTGTGGGCGAGTGCGAGGCTTCCACAGACACCATTGGCTATTGCCTCCTCTGCATTCTCCCGCAACCGGTCCATCTCGACCGCATCGCCCGTCACTTGGACCCCACGCAGAGACAGTAACTTCCCAGACACCGTGCAACGCTGACGGCGAGACATGACTCCATGGCTATCAGTGGATCTGGCCAAGGGGGTATCCATTTCGCTCTCGCACCACCTACCGGTTGTTTACATTAAGATGCCGGCCGCCGACGAGCTTCTTGTACTGTACCGGCTCCATAGGCAGAGCATGCTGCAGGAGTCGGTAGAACAACAAGCCCTGCGCCGGCGAGAGACAGCGATTAAACCGGAACATAAACTCATCGAGGTAGCATGCGAGACGGACATGACTAATCGCCCCCTGCTGTGTCCCCAATCATCAGCGTTTCAGGAGAGAGGCGACCCGATAGACGCGAGACATGACCATATGGACCAGATCCCCGCTGGCTGAGATATTCTTGGGCAGATATTGATAGCCGTGCCTCTTGAGGCCGCTGTATCCTCGCCAGCCATCGGTGTAGACGACGCTGCGCACGGATATCGACTTTTGAACGCATCTTTCGAAGCTGTGGGCTGAAACGTCGGGGACCGGAGACATCCGAATCCGCCGGCTCTCAGCCCCTGCTGCCTCTGCAGCGATCACTACAGCAGTCTTCGTCTTGGTTGCCTGCCGATGACCCTCTTCAATCCCACCCGCATACGTTTCGTCCATTTCAAACTCATCTGCCAACCGGTCCCGGAGTGGCTTCTGGAGCCAACTTCCACGCTTTCACCCTCCCCCCCTTAAGTGGAATAGCGGCGGTGGCCGATCTGCACTATATTCCTTTTACAAGAGTTTTCTGCAGAGCGTCCAACACTCTTGGCTGAAAACCAATTTACCGCCTGGCAGGAAGGTAAATATGAATCTTGTCGCTTCTTCACCGACACCGCAACTCCAACTTATAACGATAGATAAGCACGACGCTGGTTCCCATGGTTCCTGCAAGGTTCATAGTCCTGTAAACCTGTCACCTACAAAGCGCTACAAGTATCGCATGATCGCCTTAGCATCGGTGCATGCCTATATCGCATTCCATCTTATTTCATGGCATGTCTTCGGCATCAAGATTTGGGGCAAGACCGCGATGATGGGGGTGCCCTCTCTCGCCAAAGGGACCATTAACGCCGCAGCGATTATGGTGATCTTAATTTTAGGCTCAATCCTGATCTGGGGGCGTGGGTTTTGCGGCTGGGTCTGCCACATGCGAGGCGCGATCGAATTCGCCGACTGGATCTTGCGCAAAGCTGAAAGTGCGTCACTATCTCAACTTGCGCGAGAAAAATGTTCTGGTCAACACGCCTCATCGCTGGCTCTTGAGGATAGGTGCTCTTTTTGTGCTTCTGTTGCCTGTCATCATTCTGATTCACAATGTCGGATTCTCTCCCAAGGTCAACGTGATGGCGCCGGTCGCCGCTCGCCGATTTACCCTGGCTATGAAGGCAAAGCATTCGCGAAGACCGCCTTCTTCAATTTTGAAATTAAGCCGACGTGGAATGATTCCTACTGGCGTTTGGCATGGCAGTGTTTATTCAATTTACGATGAGCATCGTGCTGAACTTGCGCTATGGACAGGGCGCATTTTGCCGGATCTTATGTCCGTATGCCCCGATGATGGTCCCGCTCATGAACATCTCTCCGGTACAGAAAAAAATCACACGTGTGGCGCAGTGTACCGGCTGCCGCGACTGCAGTAATGCCTGCCCGCAGGGCATCGATGTCAGTAGAGAAATCTTCCACTTTGATGGGAAGGTGATTCAACACCGAGTGCATCAAATGCTACGCCTGCATCGATGCCTGCGATGACAATGTCCTGAAAGATACGGCTGCGCCAGGTGTTCCTCAAACCGATAGGCTGAAGCCCTATGAGAAACGTCCATGGCAACAGGAACTGGTCCGCAAAGATGGCCTTCTGACGAACGCCAAGCACATGCAGGTCTTCGAGCCACTAGGCCCGGTGGCTGATTTCATGTCCATCATCGTGGCATTGATTTGCGGCGGCATCACGTCCCGGTTCGGGGGATTCTGGTTTTACCCAGGCGCCATCATCTCATTCATTGTGTTTAGGGAGTGCTGCTTGTATGTCAGGAAATGGTCGTCCGTACTGAAGGAGAAAACGCCACCTGCAACCGTTCAATCGTAGACCAGCAGGTTATTGCAGCTTCATGATGCACCGTTGTTGAAAAGGAGAGACATTTGAGCACATCCACAAGAGTGAAAGATTATTACAGCCTAGGAGCAGAGTTTGTGATGTTTTTGACGGAGAGGAAATCCTACTGGCTGGCACCCGTCATTTTCGTTCTCTTACTCTTGAGTGCGCTTGCCTTTTTCCTTGAAGGAAGCGTGCTCGCCCCGGCAATCTACTCTGTTTTCTAATGCAGCAGGAGGTTGCTGCGTACAAGAGCGGGGAAATCTATATGTGCTATCTCCAATCATCACGCCTGCCAGCATGTGTCTCATGCTGAAGTCGTGGACATCTTGGTATCGCCTGGCTTGATTCTAGCGGTCTGGTGTAAGAAAGCCCGCCACTACCGTTCCAGTTGGCCCATCTTCTCCCGCACAATGGGTTCGAGGCACTTGGCGATTACAGCGTTAGCCGTTGGTGAATAATGTGAATAGGGCATGTATGCGTCGAATGCCTTTGCCTCAATCAGGCAGGGGGTCATGTCATAGTAGTCGATGCCGGCCTCGCGAAGCATTCGAACCGAGAGCGGAACGTACTTGTCCCCGTATTCGGCAGCCGGACGTAGCTCATATTGATACGGGAAGTGGACGACCACAGGAATTGCACCTTGGGCTCGAACATCACGAACCATAGTTGTGAGCACATGCTGGCCTAAGGCCCTCATGGTTTCCTTAGAAATCGCTTCCCGAGGGGGGTCGATAAGAGGTCTGAAAGAGAATAACAGGCGAAAGAAATATGATCGCTCAATGAAATGCCACAAGCCGTCGCGTTCCCATTCAAGACGACGAAAGTAGGCGTCTTGGTCGAGGTGGGGTAATTCTCCGATTGTTGTGTGAGCAAAGACTTCTGCCGGGGTCGGCACTGGTTGGTTGATGGGCGAGAGAGTGCCATTCTTTAGAATCAACCGTGGACGGACGAATGGCAGTCCTGCGCAATCCAGATTCATGAGAAAATGATATACGCTGATGATTCTTCGAATTTCTTCCGATGTGATCCCGATGAGAACGATCTGTGGTTTCCACGGCTGAGTATCTCTCTCATACCGGAGCCAGACTTGATTCAACCCGTAAGCCAGAACTCCAAAATTCAGGACCTGAACAGCCGGTCCGAGTTGTGCCTCTAACGCGTGTCCCCACGAGTCCTCGCACCGAACCTCAGAGCCGTAAGTCATGGAGTCTCCTATCAGGGCAACACGAACTGTTGCCGGCTTCTTCGGTAAGCCAGAATGCCTTGTGCGTCGGTCAGCGAATGACATGCCGACCCTAGGGGCGCGAAGTCCCTCCGCACTACTGGCGTCTTGCCCTGTAGCATTTCGACGGGAGGGTGCCACAGTCCATCCCAGAGTCGGATCATAGATCGGAAAGGGATTGTCATGGGTCATTTGTTCTAGCATGGGCTTGTAGAGTGCGACGACATCGGACCACTTCCGGGGGTGGAGGAGAACTCCTCGAATTGTCTCTCCTGCCGCTATGTGGGTTGAAAAGATACGAACGAGAATTTCAATACTTCCGACCGTCAGAACTAATATGAGGATGTTCAGCACAGCAGGCCATCGCCAGCCGTTTGCGAACAGGTAATCCGCTGATTCGGAAAGTTCGAATAACCCAGCTGATTGAGAGAGTCAAAATAATTGATGAACAGACGAAAAGAACCCCTGGGAGACTGAGGAGGAAAGAAAAAGTATCAACTTTGGAAGGCGCTCTATAGAGACAAAGGAGAGCGAGGAGGGTTGCAGCTTCACCTATGCACAATATAAAAAAAAACATTTGGACTCCGGGTGGATGGATTTCGATTGTAGCCCGGCCGAGAACTATTCGGAAGCAAATCTGCAATCTTGCCAATAGATTCGGAGGTGGGAATCCCAAGAGAAGTTCATTTGGTGAAGCTTCGATCTAACCAAGGCATTCTCAAGGAATCGCTGCGTGGATTGGGGAACACGTTGAGGTACTGTAGCTTGAGGTAGACCACAATGATAGGAGCGCACCTGCGGCAGATTCCAACCCAGTAGAGGAGGGTGATGCTTGCAAGTTGCAAGGGTGACGAGGCGATCAGTATAATCGCCCGATGCTCGCACACCAGCGAATCGCATTGATCGGCGCAGGAAATATGGCAGAGGCTATTCTGGCCGGTCTGCTGCATGGCGGGCAGCTCACGCCGACTCGTTTTATTGCCTCCGACATCGTTCAGGCAAGGCGCGAGGACTTCACGCGGACCTATGCCGTCACGACGACAAGCAACAATCGTGAAGCAGCCGAAGGCGCGCAGGTGATCCTGTTGGCCGTCGAGCCTCAAGTATTGGACGAAGTGTTGTCCGACATCGCTCCGGCTGTGGGCCCGTCTCAATTGGTGGTGTCGGTGGCAGCCGGGTATCCAATCGCTCGTATTGCCCGTCACCTTCCAGGGACCAGACGAATTGTTCGGGCCATGCCGAATACGCCTTCGACGATACGGGAAGGCGTCACAGCCCTCGCGCACGATGCCACCTTGTCAGAACCGGATGCCGCTACCGCGCGAGCCCTCTTTGAGCCGATCGGGAAAGTGGTGATGGTGGCAGAACGGCTGATGGATGTCGTGACTGGGCTGAGTGGGAGTGGACCAGCCTATGTGTTTGTGATGATCGAAGCCCTCGCCGACGGCGGAGTGAAAATGGGCCTGCCGCGTGAGACGGCCCAGTTGCTGGCGGCACAGACAGCCGTCGGGGCTGCACGGCTCGTCATGGAATCCCATGAACACCCGGGTGTCTTGAAGAATCGGGTGGCCTCACCCGGAGGCGCGACGATCGCGGGGTTGCGTGAGCTGGAGCGGGGGCGTGTTCGCGGGACATTGATCTCCACGGTGGAAGCGTCGGCGAATCGTTCGGCAGAATTGGGCGTGCAGATCTAGAAGGTTTTAGAAACACCATGTTGGAGTCGGAAATTCGAGGGGCGGCATACCTAGACATCTTGGAAAATCCACGCAGGATGCTCAAAAAGGCCGTCAGCGAGGCCGCAGCGAGTGAAGCCCGAGGCGTACCCTCGGGGTACGTTGAGGGTCTGAGCGATGCGAGAACGAAGCTGGCGGACTTTTTCAGCATGCCTGCAAGAAGGAGAGGTTGCTGTGCAGTACTGGGTAAAAATTGTTTTTGTCGACAATCAGGAACTGATAGTCAAGGATGCGATCCGCCATACTATCAGTGACGATATGGAAGTGCTGGAGGTTGATTCAGCGAAGGAAGTGATCATTGTCCCCATGAAGCAGATCAAGTATCTCGCTTGTGATGCGACAGTCTTTGCGACCAGGAAACCCAGTTGACGGATCGTTCACTGATGACTCACGTTCAGGTGGTTCCTCATGACACCTGTGCCAATAGTTCCAGCACCGCTTCATTCCATCCCACCGGTCCGATGCCGGGCGCCCGAATCATTCCAGACAGGTGGATATCAGGATCATAGGATCCATCTGGTTTCTGGACAAGAATCGGGTAATCCACCATTGCGAGCAGGGAAGCATCATTGATGCTGTCGCCGATCCCCACCGTTTCGATCCGCTCCGTCTGTCCGCTCATGCGCTGTTGGCGATGGTAGCAGCGCAGGAGCACGGAAGCGGCCTCACCCTTGTCGTTCTCACCCATCAGATGGAACAACCGTCCCCCCTTTGTCCATCGAAGACCACGGATGACGATCTGTCGGCAGACCTCTTCGACGAGCGCCTGAGGACCTTGCAGGAGATAGGGCTCGTCGTATTCCCTTTGCTTGGCCAGAATGGCGTCGGCATACGGGAGTCCTGTTACCTGCATGACGGCTTCTACCGACAGGTCTCCGAATCCTTGTAATGGGGTTTCAACTGCATCTTCGATTTGTTTCAGCACATCCCTCAGCATGTGATAGGGAAGGCCTAATTCAATGACCTGGTAAGGAGATCTCGTTCGCATGCGTTCCAAAGGGAAGTCGAAAAGGCCATCAGGAACATACACCGCGCCGCCGTTTTCGACAATGAAGGGATCACGATGGTCGAGTCGCAGTCGAAGAGGTTCCATTTCCGCACGCGTTTTACTCGACACCAGCACAAGCGGAATCCCTTGTTCGCGGAGTGCGGTGAGGGCTGGTAGTGGCCGCCTCGTAGGAATAGGTCGTGCCGTCCAAGAGTGAGCCATCCAAGTCTGTATAGACGATCAAATTGGGCATGGCCTTGCGCCGTTACCAGTGACGTAAATCATCGGTCGTGCTGGATTTGGATCGGTCCCCTAGCCGTCGTCCCAAGAACTCTTTCGCGAGATCGGCTGCGCCGAGTCCGAAAGCAATCGCTCCGGCCAGCACGATCCCTCCCCAGGTAATACCGAATCCCACGACCACGATGTGTTGGGCAATGCCGAGTTGCTCCAGCGCCATGGCGCCCGCAAGGACTTGGAGCCCCCAGCGAGAACAGGCTGCGATGAGTCGGGCAGGAGGCAGTCCGGCGTTGACGGCGGCAATCAGGACGGCCTGGGATGCAAAGTTCGAGAGGAAGTACCCGGCCAGGAGAATCACCGCGGCCGTCACCAGATGGGGCACATAGGCCAGCAGTGACTGGGCGAACTGGTTGATCGGGGTCAGATTCAGCGCTCCCAACGCCGCGATCGAAGCCAGCACAATCACCATCCAATAGATACTGCGACCGACGAGGCGAGAGGGATCGGTTTTGACTCCGCCCCGCAGGAGCGCCGCATTCATTCCCAGTCGGTCACAGAGATGGTCGAATCCGATCACGCGAAACAACCGTTCAGAGAAGGAACCCAGCGCCCACGCTGTGAAGAGGCCACCAAGCAGGATAATGCCCATAGCGAGCACATTGGGAAGCACGGTCAGCACCTGGCGTCCAAGCAGTTCCAACGGTCCTAGAAGTGCCTGGTTGATGAAGTCATTCATGATCACCTCCTGCGTCGGTGGTCGTTTGGTGCAACAGAGCCGGCGCTGCGGGTTGCAGCGCCGGCGGTTGCCAACGTTCAACCAGATAGGATTTCATGCGTTCGAACGTGTGGCACAAGGCTTCGATCTTCTGCTCTGCCTCCGTGGACGTCAGACCTTGAGTGGCATGGACGAATGAGGAGGTCCGACCTAAGTAGAGAGGGGTCAAGGCTTTCAGCAGGTGGTCGCGTGGCATGATTCGCTTGTGGTATGCGGTGGCCGCATCGTAGACGACCTGGACCCACAACTCATCGGGGATACGACAGTCGGTGCTGGATGCTCCCTGGAGGTCGCGCAACTGACTGAACGTATCGTCGGCTAAGATCTGCCGCCAGATTGGTTCGAGATCGGTGAGGCCCTGTCGATAGTGCGACACCATGCGCTCCACGTTGACATGGACCGGTTCGACCCCGACCTCGTAGGGAAATCCGAAGAGTGGAACCGGCTGCGATCCCTCCTGGCGGGACCAGAGGTATTCATGTTGTTCCATTGAGGCAAAGAGCGCTCCCATCACTTGCGTCAACATGGCCGACAGGTCAGCAGCAGGATCCTTCGGATTATGGATCTTTGCTCCGAGGAAGCTTTGGCAGACCCGTGCGCCGCTGGCGATGGCCTCTGTCGTCATCCAGATATCGATGCCGAACCGCGCCACTTCCGATTCCCAGACATGTTGGTCGAGATAGTGGGCCGCGAGTGCCCCGGAAAATCCAAACTCCCCGCCGATGGGCTGGCGGATCCGTTGCCCATACAGGGCTCTGGTGAGCGGATAGGCAAGACTGTTCGTGATCGTCCCGTCGTATTTGTGGCGCAGATAGTAGGGTGCGACATAGTCGTATCCCTCTTCCAAGATTGGGCGGAGTAACAGTTCGATCCATTCCGGTGAAATGCTGCGGAGATCGGCGTCGACAACTGCGCAGGCCCTGGCCTTCAATCGTCGCGCAATTTCGAAGATCGTCCGGAAGGCACTGCCTTTTCCGGGAATACCATGGTATGGCGTGACGATCCGATGCAGAACGCTTTGCTGGTCGCCGATGAAGAGATGTTGGAAATCGACGGCGGTGCGGGCGACGATGGCCGGTGTCTCATCCGAAGAGCCGCCATCGGAGTTGACCAGGACCGCCCGACGACCAGGGAAATGTTTGGCGAGGCCCACGCTCACGGCCCGCACGACATGCCCGACCGTGTCCGCGTTGTTGTAGCTTGGAATTCCGACGAGAATCTCCGCCGAACCAATATCCTGAAGCTGTGCTTCAGTAGGTGCAGTGAGTGGTGTGAGGCCAGTATTCATGAAGGTGTGGCTATGGGTTCAGACGTGGGATCCCAGGCATGATCCGCTTCGACGGCTTCGATCAGGCGATCGAAAATATCGGGTACGGCATGGGTCACTCGACTCCAGTTTGAAATCATGGGGACGCCAAGCGGATCGTCGAGAAACCCGTCGGTGGCCAGTTTCATGCCTTTCAAGAACACCTCGACGGCCGTCCGTTCCTGGTGTCGGTCGAATGTGAGGCTGTTGATGGCCGCATCGTTTTCGTAACGGCTGATCGCTTCCTGAGCCGCTTGCAAATACGTCGCCCGCAGGGTCTTGAGAACCCCGTCAGATAAGATGACGCCTTCGCTCGCCAGGTTCCTGAAGAGCGATTTCGTGATATCGACGCACATCTTGAGGAGGCCGGCATC
The DNA here is from genome assembly GCA_963729585.1 of Nitrospirota bacterium. Classification (GTDB taxonomy): domain Bacteria; phylum Nitrospirota; class Nitrospiria; order Nitrospirales; family Nitrospiraceae; genus Palsa-1315. The sequence goes on along the minus strand of CAVSOJ010000024.1, from coordinate 125,786 downwards.
GGGATCTTGATCCGAGAGTGATTGGTGTTTGTGGTCATAGGCATCCGCAATATCGGCCTGGCAAATACGGCGCAAGGCACAGTTCCGATAGACCTCCGCGAGGACACCGATTTCGAGACCCCAGTCACCTGGAATTCTGTTGGTCCAGGCCAGGTCCCGCACCATGGCGAACTCGCCGGCCAGAGGGTAGCGAAAGCTGTCGAGAAACGTCAGGAGCGCGTGAGGTCCCACGAGCTGTTGGAGACTTCGGATCATGGGGGTGAAGAACAGGCGTGTCACTCGTCCATGGAGACGGTCGGTGACGCGGCTGTAATAGCCTTTGCAGAATTCATAGCCGAGATTCGGGTTGGCGATGGGATAGCAGAGGCGTGCCAGATATTCCCGGTTGTAGCTCGTGATGTCGCAGTCGTGGAGCGCGATGACCTGGCTGTGGTTTCTGGCCAACACGTAGCCGAAGGCCGTCCAACAGCCTCGTCCCTTGCCCTGCAGGCCGATATCGAGGTTGTGATCGACCAAGAGCTTGAGGATGGCTTGGATGCGCACGCCGTCATTCCAGATGACACGTACCCGCTGAGGGAGTACGGAAAAGAATTGTTTAGCCAGGCGAAAATCCAAGGCCGAGGCGTGATCCAGCGAGATGACGATTTCGTTGAGGTACGACACGGTTTTGAGGGTTTCCACGATGGCCTTCAATGCCGGGCGACCCAATTCTGCATAGAGGGAGGGAAGGACCAGGGCGATGGGATTGACGCGCCCATAACGTGCCAACTCTCGCTCCAGCTGGTCGACATTCGGCTGTCCGAGGCGGTGAAGCACCGTGACGACACCGTTTTGGTAGAAGTCTGACATTCGAGCCTCCGATGAGCAAGTCGCCTGCCGAGCCTGGCAATGATATGCAGAGGGATCAGGAGCGGTCGTCGAAGACGTGCGCAGCTTCGCCCTGCACTATGGCGGCGTCGCATCAGTATATTAGCACAACTGTGCAGGTGACATGCCACTAGGGAATGCCCTAAGTGCTGGTGTTCGGTAGCGAACCAGCGGCGGAGGTGAAGAGGATGGTGGGAAAACCCTTCACCTCCTGAAGCCGGTTGAATCTGGTTTGTCTTGTTGCTGGTCAGCCATAACCGGACACAGATATCTGTCGGCTACGGGCGATCGGTGGAGAGTCGTTTTGCGAGGCGATGGGCAAGTCGTACCATGCCGGCCGAGCGATCGGCTGGATCGAGCAGCACATTCATGAGATGCAGGTGGCTGGAATCGGCCAAAGCGGCGGTGAGTCCCAGTTCGAATTCTCCTTGGGTTGTGATCCTCCTGCCGACTCCGCCTCCGATCATGTCGCAGATTCGTTCATAGCGCCACTCGTGGACGTCGTTGAAAGGACCTTCGAGAATCTCCCGTTCAGTGGAGTAACCTCGATTGTTCAGCACGACGACGATCGGGGTTTGACCATATCGCACGGCGGTCGAGAGTTCCGTTCCCGTCATTTGAAACGCGCCGTCACCGACCAGGACGATCGGTCGAAGCGTGGGATCGGCAAACGAGGCGCCCACGGCTGCCGGGACGGCAAATCCCATCGAGGTGTAATAGGCCGGAGAGAGAAACTCGAATCGCCGGTGGACATGGAGATCGGCCGCTGCAAAGAGCGATTCTCCGACGTCGGCAATCACGAGAGTTTTTTCATCCAGCAGACTATCAAGGTGGCGGAAAAGCCCATTCAAGGTTATGGGGGCATCCGGCGCAATCTTTCCCTGTGCGATGGGAAGCAGTGCCGGCAGCGGGCGGGAAGGAAACGAAGGGAGTGGGTTGGTCACCAGGGCCCGCACGAAGTCTTGAAACCGGATCGCATCGTAGCGATGGTGCTTGATGGCCACTCGATCGGCTGTCGCGTGAATCGTGCGGCCTTCCGACAACAACGGCGAATCGGCATTGAGGTCTTCGACATCGGATAGGATCGATCCCAGGATCAGCAGGCAATCAGATTCATTGATGAACTGTTGGACCTCGTCACGCGCGATGAGGCCGCCATATACCCCGATGTAGAGTGGATGGTCTTCACGGATGACGGATTTGCCTAGTAGGGTCGAGGCGATGGGGACATTGAGCCGTTCGACCAGGCGAGCCAGATCGTCCTGCAGGCCGAATCGCCCGATCTCTGCACCAGCCAAGATAGCAGGGCGGTTGGCTGAGGCCAACATGGCGCGGACTTCGGCGATGGCTTCGTCCAGCGCGGCGGCATCGCTTGGTTCATCGTCGAGACATAAGGGTCGTACCGGGTTTGCCAGCGGCGTATGGACGAGATCGCGGGGGATTTCGATATAGATCGGGCGGCGATAGCGCAACAGGGCTGCAAAGGCCCGGTCCATTTCTCGTTCAGCGGTTGACGGGTCATCCAGCGAGATGGCGGCCACTGTGATCTTCTCGAAGACCTCGCGTTGCGTGGAAAAATCCCGCACCATATGGTGCATGTAGGGGCGTGCGAACACGCTCTGAGAGTCCCGGTGATCCAGTGAGCAGCACCACCGGCGACCGTTCGGCATAGGCGCAGGCGATCGCGTTCACGGTATTGAGTCCGCCGACGCAGTAGGTCACACAGACCGCGCCGATGCCATTGATGCGTGCATAGGCATCCGCCGCGAACCCCGCACAATCCTCGCGCGTTGTCCCGACATGTTGAATCGGTGAGGCCTCGATCAATTGGTAGAGGCTGAGAACATAGTCGCCTGGGATTCCGAAGATATGTCGGACCCCCAACTGGTGGAGCCGATCAATCACAGCAGAGCCGATAGTCGGTATTCGTTTCATCGTTGGGTTTCCTGGTTCATGAAGTGGAACACAAGCGTCGTTTCACTCATAGGCGCAGCAAACCACAGCGCGGGTCAGTCGTCAAGCAAGCAGACACATGCGGAGGGGCTTGACGTTCGGTTCGTGCCATTGGATAAGTAGGCTATGACTCTTCATCATGACAGTCCCTCCGGGCGTGTCCGGCTTTCCCGCATACGATCAGTCGAGGAATTGGGTCATCCCTGGATCTATGCCGGTCATGTAGGGGAGGTCGGTGGCGAGTTGGTCTCAGGCGATGTGGTGGATGTCATGGCGCCGAATGGGCGATTCTACGCCAGAGGCCTCTATAATCCTGCCTCCAAGATCCGTGTGCGGATCCTCACCTTCGACGACGAACCCATAACAGAAGAGTTTTGGAGGGGACGACTCGCGCAGGCCGTCAGGCTGCGCCAGCGGATCGTCACCGGTACCAATGCGTATCGCCTCATCTATGGAGAAGCGGATCGATTACCGGGCTTGATCGTGGATCGCTATGACGATGTCTTGGTCATGCAGACCCTGTCCTCCGGTATCGACCGCCGAAAAGACCTGCTAGCCGATCTCCTGTGTCAGGAATCTGGAGCCGCACGGGTGTATTTGCGCAACGATGCTAAGAGTCGCACGTTGGAGGGGCTTCCGGTGGAGAGAGGATTTCTCCGAGGGGGTGGCGAGACGACGGTCGAGATCCAGGAGGGACCGGCTCGATTTCTCGTCGATATCGAACGAGGACAGAAAACCGGTTGGTTTTGCGACCAGCGAGAGAACCGACTGGTGACGGCGCCCTTCGCGGCTGGCGGGGATGTACTGGAGGTGTTTGCCCATACTGGGGCTTTTGGGATTCATGCGGCGCTCGCGGGAGCGAAGTCGGTCGAAGGGCTGGATGTGAGTGAAGAGGCCCTGGCCCTCGCGCGCAACCATGCGGTGTTAAACAAGGTGGATGATCGTTGTGTCTATCGATCGGCGGATGCATTTGAAGAGATGCGAAAGCTGGAACGGGCTGGACGCCGCTATGACCTGGTATTGCTCGATCCCCCGGCGTTTGCTCGAAGTAAACAGGCGGTGCCTCGTGCGCTGGCCGGATACAAAGATGTGAATCTGCTTGGGATGCGACTCACCAGGCCGGAAGGATTTCTGGTCACGAGTTCCTGTTCTCACCACGTGACTGAACAGGATTTCTGGACGAGCATCCGTCTTGCTGCACGAGATGCAAAGCGGCAGGTCCGCCTGCTTGAACAGCGCGGACAGGCCAGCGACCATCCCATCCTTGCGACTATGCCGGAAACCCGGTATCTAAAGTATTTCCTGCTGCAGATTCTCTAATAGGATGCTGAAACAGTTGGCTAGCGATACAGAACATAGCGCGGTCCCGATGAAGTCCCTTCATCCTATGGAACCATCGGTCTCCTCTCCATTGGTCCCTGCCTCCGTCACGCTTCCCGAAATCACCATCAAGTCGGTCGTGCTGTCTGTGATATTGGCCGCGATCCTGGCGGGAGCCAATGCGTACTTGGGGCTTTTTGCTGGCATGACCGTGTCCGCCTCCATCCCCGCCGCGGTCGCGTCCATGGCAATCCTTCGAGCCTTCAGACGGTCGAATGTATTGGAAAACAACATCGTGCAGACCGCGGCCTCATCCGGGGAGGCGCTGGCAGCCGGTGTGATCTTCACGGTGCCGGCGCTGATTCTGGTCGGCCATTGGACGACCTTCGACTACTGGCTGACCCTGCAAGTTTCACTGATCGGAGGACTCTTGGGTGTCCTCTTCACAATCCCACTCAGGCGGGCATTGATCGTGACAGCCCAACTGCGGTTTCCCGAGGGGGTAGCCACCGCGGAGGTCTTGCGCGTCGGGGCCGCGGCTGTTCCGCCGGCGGCTCAGTTCAGGACCTTGCTATATGCTACCTGCCTGGGCGGGCTCCTCAAGTTCGGCGAAAGCGGCGCACGTCTCTGGAGCGAGGCGTTAGAAGGTACCGTCGCGCTGGGCAGAAGTACATTGTACGCGGGCATGAACTTGTCGCCGGCTTTGTTAGCCGTTGGCTACATCATCGGTCTCCGAACCTCTGCTGTGGTGTTCCTCGGTGGAATACTGGGCTGGCTCATCCTTGCTCCTCTCTATCAACTCACGCATGAAGCCGTATCTTCAACAAATGGTCTCGCTGGGCTGAGGGCTGTTTGGAGTGGCCAGGTTCGGTACGTCGGTATCGGAGCAATGTTAATCGGAGGGCTTTGGACTCTCTTTGAAATTCGACAGCCGGTGGGCCAAAGCCTGGCCGCACTGATGACGGCGTATCGGCAGCCATCTGGTCGCGCGGCATGGAACAGGTTGCCGCGGACCGAGAGGGATGCTCCGCTGCCCTGGATCGTCGTGCCGTTCATCCTGGTTCTTGTGCCAATGGGGCTTGTGTATTATCACGTGATCGGTCACGGACTCGTGGCTGTGGCGCTAACAGGGACGATGGTCATCGTGGCATTTCTCTTTTCCGCAGTGGCTGCATACATGGCAGGCCTGGTAGGGAGTTCGAGTAATCCGGTTTCGGGAGTGGCGATCGGGACGATCATGGTCGCGTCGGCAGTACTTCTGGTGACGCTCGGGGCGCAGCATCCAGGTGGATCGGCTGCAGCGCTGCTTGTCGGTGCAGTCGTCTGCTGTGCGGCGGCTATGGGAGGCGATAACCTTCAAGACCTGAAAACCGGTCATCTTGTTGGATCGACGCCATGGAAACAGCAAATCATGCAGGTGGTCGGTGTGGCGACGGCTTCGCTGGTGATTGTGCCGGTCTTGTCTCTCCTCCAAGCAAAGTATGGCATTGGCGAGGCAAGTTCGAACCATGCTCATCCGCTAGCGGCTCCCCAAGCCACCCTGATGGCGACGCTCGCTCAGGGAGTGTTTCGGGGAGGGCTCCCATGGTCGATGGTCGGCCTCGGCGTCCTAATCGGGATCGTGGTTATCGTGGGCGATCGATATCAGGTCGTTCGGCGCGCTGCCTGGCGTCTGCCAGTACTCGGGGTGGCGTTGGGCATGTATCTTCCTCTCAAACTGTCCGCGACCATCTTCATCGGAGGGATACTCGCGGAAGTAGTCAGCCGGGCGGTGAAGCCATTGGTTCAAGAGGGGAGTCAGTCAGGACTGCTCTGTGCTGCAGGTCTTGTGACAGGTGAAGCATTGATGGGGATTTTGTTGGCAGTGCCGGTCGCGCTCAGTTCCCTGTGGCCGGCGATGCCCGCAGATCCATTTCTGTTGTTTTCTGAACCGCCGTGGGGTGCCTGGCCTGGCGTGCTGGCGTTTGGCATGGTTGCCCTATACTTGGTTCGCGCTGGGTTAGTTCGTTCGGTAAGCCCACATGATTCATGATGGTTCGTCTTGAAATCGCGCAACAGCGAATTCGCCATTGCGGCAGAAGCGGTTGTGAATCGTGCAGATTAGTCGCTAGGTGGTTCGAAGTGGCCAGATGGGCGGTTCTGCCAGGGTACCGTCGCCTGTTTGGCTTGTTTGACGAGGCTACGTAAATTCACTTCCGCTGCACGGAGCAATTTCGGTTCGCCGCTTTGCATGATAGCAGTCAGCAGAACATACAGCGCACGATCCATCCGTGATCCGGCGAGAATTCGTTCTGTGACAGGATCTGGGCCTGCGGGGGCGGAGCTCTCATTTTCCGCTGGATCGTCAAATAAAGTATGGAACGAGGTCGGATGGCTAAAGAGCCAGGCGGGAGGAATCTTTAATGCGGCAGCGAGCGCTTCGAGTATCGAGGCAGAGGGATCGACTTCTTCCGCTTCAATTTCCTCCAACACGTGGGACGGAAGATTCGACAGGACTGCCAAGTCGTCGACTGAGTGACCTCGCGAGATACGCCAGGCTTGAATTTGTTGTCCGAGTGCCATGGCCTGATGATACTGAATTCAGGCTGTCTCCGCAACCACATCCTGCCCGTTTATTGAGAAATACAGTTGTGTAATCAATCAGTTATGCGTAATTCCTCTCAGTGGAAGATGAGCGATGGAATCAGGTATAATACGTCCGAAAGTTTATGCTCGATCCAGTGAGGAGGCGTGTCATGTTAGGAACAGATATACGCGGAATTCTCGCAGAAGAAGAAGAAGTGCAGCGACGCAAGGACGCCTTGAAATCGCTCTTGACCATGCGCTCTAAGCAGTTGCGGGAATCGTTGGAACAGCGGATCAAGCGGGCTCGCACTTGTGGGGATTGGATCCAACTTTCTCAAGAAGAATGTGCCACGCTTCACAAGCAAGAAAAGGTTCATCTCAAGTCTCAGTTCGACAAGCTGCAGCACGAGCAGGATCGAACCAGGGGAAAATTGACTGCCCTCAAACGAGCGAAGGCGCGGGCCCAACGGATTCGGGCTGCCGAAGCTGCATCTGGGCGGAAACGTCGCTGAAACAGCTCTGTCCATTTTGACGCACTAGCGTGGCTGTCTCACTTGCTCTCCTGACGCGCTCGCAAGGGGCGCATATTCGTGACCTTCTCCTTGATAAACGAGTACGGGCGAAGGACAGCGCCTTCGTAGTCGAAGGCGCCCACGCGGTTCGCGATCTCCTGATCCGGTATCCTGACCAGATTCTCATGATCGTCGTCGCCCGCGGCTATCTGCCCAAAGAGGGGGAGAGCGACCGACTGGTTCGACTGGCCTCCTCGACGCCACAGTACTCCTGCCCTGATCCCAGTTTTCAAAATTGTCTGATCTGGATACGCCGCAAGGCATTCTCGCTGTGGTGCGGCAACCGGCATGGGATGAAGAGAGCCTCTTGAAGCAACCGACTGTCTTGGGAATCTATGGAGAGCACCTACAAGATCCCACCAACGTCGGAACCATTATTCGAACGGCGGCGGCCCTCAATGCGAGCGCCCTGTGGCTTACGCCGGAATCCGCTGATGCCTTTCATCCCAAGGTGGTTCGTGCATCGAGCGGAGTGGTGCTCGCGCTCCCAATCTTTGCCGCCAAGGATGTGTCTGGGTTGATCCGGCAAGGATGCCAGGTGTTCGCAGCGGAGGTGGGAGGGGACAGGGCCGTTCCGATCGACAAGATTCATCAGGTGCCCCGGAAACTTGTCCTTGCCTTTGGTAATGAAAGCCGCGGTTTGTCAGCTCAAATCCGCAGACAGGCCAATGCTCGGTTTACCATCCCTCTCAGCCGCGACGTAGAATCCCTCAATGTTGCCGCGACCGTAGCCATCGCCACATTCCACTTTTCTCGGCTTCCCAAGGGGGAATGACCAAAAGTCCCATTCGTTCGTGCAGATGTTCCACGACCGGTCGGTCAATCAAATAAAAATTTGAAGTGCGAACTGATGAGGGACATGATCGTCCTTTGTTCCGTACTATAGAACTGCAGCAAATATTACAGTTAACAGATAAACCTAATGTATGGGAGTCATATATATTCCGCGGAAAAACAATGAATAGAAGAAGTTGGCATCACTCGTGGTACATCACGGCATTCACGTTTCAATTATGTTTTATTGGTGTGCTTTCTTCTCGCTTTCCTCGAAGTCAGAACTCCGATGCTTCCGCAAGGAGAATTCTTTGTATTGAATAGTCCGGTTAGTCTTTTATTTCTGATTACAGCCTCCATCCTCCGATAGTTCATGGCCTGTGTCATGGCCACCACATTCAACATTCAATGTGGGCGAAACCCGTGCGTCGACCGCTTAGTGTTCAAACACATCCTGACCATGTAATGGTAGGGCCTAGGGACTATTTGTAAATCAACTAGGGGATGGTCTAGTGGAGACTCAAGGGTAGGCTTGATAGTAAGGATGCACGAAATTAAATCGATCATGATCAGTGGAGGACTTCATGAGCGCCACGATCACTGGCATCTCCCGCATCACATGGGAAGCGGAACCCACTTCTCGTTGCAGATCACCCATATTGCTCATGGATTAAATGGCTGGCCGGCGGAGACCTCCTTGTCGATGAGAACTGCCTGGATCTGGACATTAGGGAAGATCTGAATACAGGTTCTGGGCGATGCGTTATGTCTAATGCGGCGACATGATCGACGAGATCTTTCCGGGCAATCGCTGCGCTCCCTCTACACGCAACGAGAAAGGAGAATGAAATGCCATTGTATATAACGCCTCTTCTACGATCAGGCGTCATGCGGCACTGTGAATCACGCTCACGATTCGCTAAGGCGAAATGGCTCTGGCCGTTCTTCATTCTTCGATGTTTTGGCTCGCCTCGGGTGGGCAGAATTGCTGTTCTGCCAGTCCGCCGTTGAGAATACTTAGACTGGCCCTGAATGAGAGGTGATGCCCATGCCGCTCCTGATGGGGCTCCTCGCGCTGTTCATGCCGCGGCTGGTCGTGGCGCTCCTCTTGTTGTTCACGCAGTGGTTCTCTGGAATATTCGACTCTCTCCTCTGGCTGATCCTCGGCTTCATCTTTCTCCCCACGACGCTTCTCTGGTATACCGCTGTCCAACATTGGTTTGGCGGGCAGTGGACGATCTGGCCTATCGTGGGGATGGTGATCGCCCTATTGATCGACATGTCGCCCGCAGGAAGTCGTCGCAGGGATTAATCGCCATTACAGACGCGATCGATTCGTACACAGTACTGAGAGCAAATGGATCATGAGCCAGGCGAGCGATTGGACTCTCCGCCAGCGACAAGAGATGGCCTAGACTCAGGGTGGAGGTGGCTGTCACATCGGACGCCTATCAGCACTGTGAGAATGACGGATCCTGAAGACATGGAGATGAACGGGCAAATTAGTGATGGAGGATGATCGACATCAACACGACGCGAGTCATGAAGTAATAGGCAAGTGCGATAAGAATAAGATCCACTACGACAGTAAGCTATTGCCTCTCCGGCGGCGAATGAGCAGCCACGAACCGTTCAAAGTCCTCCCTCGTGATTTTGCCATCAATCACAATTGCTTCACCTGCCAGGTCGGCCAATGGGGCATCAGACCCCTGCTGGGCAGCCCATGTGAACAATACCCTGAGATTATCCCAGGTCATTTCCATAGATCGTGCCTCCCATCAAATGGCTTTCGCCGTGCCGTTGACCTGAATGGTCAACGTCCGCGTGCTGTTCAATCAAATTTCGAAATCATTCGGTCGGGAATGATTTAGCTATAAGGTAGTCAATGGCTACCTGAATTGTGATCTGTTTTAAGCCATCATCCCTCAATCGTTCTCGTCCATCAGGGGTGTTATTGCGTGTCACCTCGCCGTAGATTTCGAGGGAATTTGATTCGCCAGTCAGCGAGTCGAAGGTTCGCTAGGGGGCTCGATAGAGCCGCCTGGCTTTGGCTTTTCTTTGGCAGGGGTGCTTGTTTCAGGATCAATCGCCATCTTGGGATCAATATTGGGAGGAGGGATTGCCGAACGACTGTCTGGAACCGTCTGGGGACGCCGTTCAATGCCTGGATCTATCCGTGAAGGTGGAGGCGTATTGTGTTTTTGAGGATTATCAGGGTGTGATTCTAACGGGGGTGTTGGAACAGGTGGGACATCAGCTGACCAGGCCGCAGAGAGCCAAAAAGTCACGATCAAGGGTACCAGGAAGAGGAAGATCACAATTGTTTCTCCGTGATTGTCACTACCACCGTTTCTACCATGGGATCCCAATGAAGAAGGGCTAAAATTTCCCTCTCAGAGGTCTTATCACCATCCCAGAAAGACGACCGCTGAAATCACGGACCGGTAGGGCGGTCAATCCGCGAGCGTGCATCATCGCATGGGCATCGATGAGTAGGTCATTCTCGGAACAAAAAGGTGGATTAACGGCCATAACCTTCTGAAGGGGTTCTGACGGGTCCGCGTTTGCCAAAGCAATATCTCGGTCGGACAGCATGCCGACCAGCGCATTACCATTGCAAACGATGAGCGCGCCGACGTCCAGCGATTTCATCAGCCGCACCGCTTCTCGGATCTCGGTCAGGGGGGTGACGACAGGAACGGAACGGCTCATCGCATCTTTAACGAATATGTGTTCGTCGGGGAGGATGCCCAATTGTTCGGCATCGGTGGATTCCATCTGAATGCCGGACCGTCTCCGTATTCTCATAGGCGCGCGACCAGAATCGTGCGATTTTGCCGGCAGTGTTATCTCTGACATTCGCTTTTTCCCGATCATGTCCTTTGACGACGTCGATCCTCTTTCACAATCTGTATGTTTATAGAATATCGTAGTGAGACACCTCGGTAATACTGGAGGAATCCCTAGGTTCGGGTGAGGAAGCGAGGGAAAAACTCTGGCCTTCCAAGGGCTTCCATTTTTATGCCGATCGGAATTGTTCGTAGGAGGTTCAATTTTAAATTTTTGGTCGTGGCACTAATGCTCCAATTCGTACCGCACGGCGCCCAACAACTGCGGCACGCTAAAAGGCTTTTGGAAAGTCTGCCGTGCCCCCAGGAGTTTCGCAACATCCAAGACATTCTTTTCCCCTCCTGCACCTGAGATGGCGATTACTTTGACGTCGAGGAATTCACGCATCAGTTCCAGGAGCATGCCCAGGCCGTTTAGCTCGGGCATGACAATGTCTGTAATGACCAGATCCGTCGGTTTGTGACGGTAGAGGTCAAGGCCCTGGCGACCGTTGACAGCCTCAGTGACCTCATACCCTTCCGCTTCAAGAGCGGTGCGGAGAAGTATACGGACGCGTTCTTCGTCATCGATCACCAGAATTGTCGCCATCGCAAGAGCCGCTCCTGTTGGCCTGTGCCAGATGGATATTCTTCGTGTGGTATGGATGATCCCCATCACATCGTAATGCATCGCTTCGTGTCACGGTTTCGGCGAGAAGAAGCCAGAAAATTGGAGAGAACCTTCGTTTGGTTGCCAAGCTAGTAGATAGCACGCGGCGCTATTCGCAATTCATTCACCACGACCGAGACTCCGGAGACATGGACAGCATGTTCTTCTGCTCGCGTTTTCTGCCCCACGGTATTCACGATCCCGCGGATCAAGACAATTCCATGGTCGGCTTCGGCTTGTATCTTAATTCGGTCTGGATCAACTGACAGGTCTCGCATGGTAATCTGCCCTCTGACTTCAGTAGCCAGCGCATAATCTTCATCGGTCCTTGAAAAGATGGCCGTCGTCCCGATATCGGGATATCCGTCCTCGTTTGCGATAGCCGTGATGGATTTGCTGTGGTCAGGAGTCCCGTGGCAGCCGCCAATGGCTGGCGCAGCCATTAAGATGATCATGAGTGGGCCTATTGATCGGCTCATCATAAGATCCTCCATCGCTCAATCGGCTCCCAGTACAAGCAGGGTCCTATTTTGCGACTCGGCGTTTCCGTGTTATGCGCTAATCATAGATCATGGATTTTCTACCTTGAGAATTTTAAGTTGCACAATGAGCGGCTTCCCCGCCAGCGGATGGTTGTAATCCAACACCGCCGACGTATCCGATACTTCCGCCACAGTAGCGAGGTCGCCTACATCGTTCTTCACGATATCCCCTTCTTTCGTTCCAAACGGCAGAAGTGTTTTTGGAATATTCATTTTTTTCCGATCATCATGAGGACCAAAGCCTTCCGCTGGACTGAGTTCAACCTTTTTTTCCTCCCCAGGCTTCATTCCAACCACTTCTTGCTCCAAAGCTGGGAAGATCTCGTGCTGGCCCTGAATAAACTCGCTGACATTGCCATAGTCGATTCCCGTCGAACCGGGAACAGAGGCAACATATTGGAGTGTGACTTTCGAGCCATCCACGATCCGCGAACTCTCGGCCTCGCCTGAAAGAGATGACTGTGCTTGTCGAGGCTCGGCTCCGAGAGCATATTCTCCGAGGGGTGCCATGCAGGCCAGGCTGACTATAAGACTCGCTCGTGTAAGGTCATGTCGTTTCATTCCAAACCTCCTGGAGTCCATAGAGAGAGCTGAATAGTTCCACAATATGACACACCTGTTTCGTGGCTCATTTCCATCACCCCGGGGGGTTGGAGTCCTGAAGGCAGAGGAGGGTTTGCCCATCATGGAGTCCACATAGATAACGCCGTAATTGAGACCCATGGGTAGCTTGCATATAGGTAGTCCTGTCCTTCCCGAGCAAGGCATCCATGAGCCCGGCCTCCTCAGCCCACCAACCCTCACGTTCGTCCAGCGTGATTGTTGTGAGTTGTTGCTGAAACCGGCACCAATTGATTCGCCCATGGATCTGATTGCTGCATGCGTCGATTAAGGGTCGTCCGGACTGTATAGTTCCCGCACTCATGGCCCGCCTCGCGATCCTTTCCTGAGTTGACCTAATTTGACCAGCACAGGTACGAGCCAACCGAAGTCATTCTTTTTACCCGGTTCTCTCCTTGATCGAACTTGTCACCAGCCTTGGCGGTCTCCTCGGTAGACTTTCGTTCGAGGATGATTTGGCTGAACGGCTGGTATGCGACTGTTAGTGAGCAAAGGAGATACCATTTTCCTGAAAATTCCTTTGAGGCCTAATCTTTCAGACAGATATGCAACATAGATCAACGGAATTGCTGCTTCGGCCTCCACACAGCTTGCCCCGGTGATTTAAGAGAACGAGATTAAAACCCTTGTTTTTAATGGAATATTTCAATTGCGACAGGTTGTCTGTCTCAGGACAGATTGCACGACATCGCAATTGGACCAGTCCTTCTAATGAAAAGGGAGGAAGGTCTATAAAACGAACCGCGATAACCAAGTCAGTGGGAATAGCGTTCGAGACCTTGGGTTTTTGGAAGAAAGGCCTGCGGATCTGATTTTGAAATGCAGTTTATTGGAGGTCCGTCAGGAAATGACTAGGAGCTGAAGAACCTGGAAGCAGGTAGCGCGGGCTCTCGGAATCGTGCAGGAAAAAGTCTCCACATCTTATTAAGCGCGGTGCAGGTGCAATAGGTATATTTAGGCAAAACCCTTGTCAAATTCAAAGTGATAACGCAGGATGGCTGCAGATTACTCCGGCTCAACATCATCGCAATACACATAAAATAATGGAGGAGTTATGGGACTGGGAAGAATTCTAGTGGTTGATGACGAAGCGCATATCAGGACGACTGTCAAGATGGTCCTGACCAAAGCCGGCTATGACGTGGTGGAGGCGGAGGATGGTGAAAAAGGAATCCAAGCGATCACGTCCAACGATAACTCGCTCATGGTAGATATGATCCTCTGCGATATGCAGATGCCGAAAATCGACGGAGTCGGGGCGATCGCCCATTTTCGATCCGAGTTTCCTTCTGTGCCGGTCGTCGTCATGACCGGTCATCCGGATGTTCAAGCAGCGACTAAGCTCATGAAGCAGGGCGTCATGGATTATCTGGTCAAACCGATTGAGAAGGACAAGCTTCTGGCTGTCGCCGAGGAAGCGGTCAAGAAACATATCCTGTTCAAGGACCAATTCCACGCGTAATCGCTACGCAGTTCATCGAGGCCCCGAAAGGACGACCTGGTGGTTCCTGAGGAGAAACTGTCTCCCGAACACAGTGCACATGAAGACCGCCGTCGGGCTCCCCGGCGAATGGCGGATCTTCATCTCGCCCAGGGAAATAGAGAATTAGAGACGACCCTCCTCATTTCTCGAGCACTCTCGCAACACACGAGACTGGAAGATTTAGTTGCCCAGACCCTGGACACTGCTCTGGAGGCGGTCGACGCGGAGTGTGGATCCATTCTTATCGCTGATCCTGCATCTCAACAACTCGTCAACTACCGTTCCGTCGGTGATAAGCCGGTTCCGCCTGGATCAGCCGTTCCGTGGCATCAGGGTATTGCAGGTGCCGTCTTCAAATCGGCCCAGCATGCCATTATTGTGGATGCCGAGAATGATGCCCTGTTGCCGAGCAGGATCGATAAGGCCACGGGGTCCGTGATCAAGAATATGATCATTTTGCCGCTCAAACGGTGGCAAGGCGAACCGATTGGCGTGCTTGAGATTCTGAATAAGCGCGATCGTCCGCTCAATGAAGATGACGTCGCAGTCCTCACCATGATTTCCTCGCTTGCCACGCCTGTGATCGAGGAGGCAAGATTATTCGAGGCCAAAAAACTTGCAGAAGTCGCGCAGATGGCTGGCGACATGAGCCACGATATCAAGAACCTGCTCATGCCGATCCTCTGCGGGGCAGATGTGCTCAAAGACGAACTCGCTGAGTTGTTCGGGAAACTGTCCAATCAGGATTTGCCCCAGTTGGGGAAAAGCCGTGCACTGTGCAGCGAGGTGCTGGATATGGTCCAAGAGGATGTTCGAAGAATCTCGGATCGGGTTCGAGAGCTTGCGGACTGTGTGAAGGGCATGAGTTCACCGCCAAAGTTTACGTCATGCCGCGTCGCGAACGTGGTGGTGAATGTGTTCAAAACGCTGGACCTGATGGCGAAAAAAAAAGGAGTCACGCTCAGCAGCGAGGGCCTCGATGATCTGCCTGCCATTGAGGCAGATGAGCAGCGGCTCTTCAACGCCTTCTACAATCTCGTGAATAATGCCATTCCGGAGGTGTCCTCCGGTGGCTCGGTCACCATTCGCGGAAAGGCCCCTCATACGGCAGACGTGCTTGACGTATCCGTGACTGATACAGGGCGTGGCATGCCTCCGGAAATCCGTGACAGTCTCTTTACTGCTCGAGCCATCAGCCGAAAAGTCGGCGGAACGGGACTCGGCACCAAGATCGTCAAAGACGTGGTCGATGCCCATAAAGGCCACATCGATGTCGAGAGTAAAATAGGCGAAGGAACGACTTTCCGTCTGATCTTCCCGGTCCGGCAGGTGAAACCAAAATTGCGCAACGATTCAGAAGCAGCCTGATCGCAGAGCATGGGTCGCTGAAAGTATTGTAGCTGGGCAGGGGAGAACCTTCTAACTGCTGCTTCAGAGCCGCCATCCTAGTAACACCCATTCAGAGCACCGAGTTATGGTTGCGTTCCAGCCGCGTTTGATCGGCCAAAATCTCAAGTAACTACCCTCGCTAGAGCCTCGGAGGTGATAATCTTCCCGTCCAAGAATATCTAGTAGAGCGCAAGCCAGGGAAAATCCCAGCTGCTGACATTGGAAATGAGGTACATAATCGTTTTATCTCACCTCGTTCAGGAGTGTCACATGTTCACTGATTAGCCATTGGCAGCCAATTATGGGGAAGAGGACTTATTTAGCTGAGCCGCCGTGAAGATTGTCTCCACGATGGACGAATAGATCTCAACCGTTATCCTCACGCAAAGGAGATCATCATGAAGCCGATGCATGTCTTTTCAACAGCGGTGGGTCTTGCCTCCGGAACAATGCTCGTGCTGTTGGCATCAGGCTGCACGCTCAAGGGCACGACCGATGAAATTTCGGATACCACGTCCAACGTCACGGTCTCGACATCCGGTCGCACATGGTTCACTGAAGACGGCGTCTTGCACCCCGAACATAAACTCACGGCCTTCACGGTCTTGAACCAGGCGAATCTGGAACAGGACCTGGCGCGAGGCGAAGGGGAATATCTCACCTCGCTTGGTACGCTCCTGGGACTGTCGGATGATCAGCAAGCAATCTTTCTTGCAAGGGCGCAGGGGGACTTCGAGTCGCTCATCGCTTCCGACCACGAAAGCCGGCTTCGACATCTGCAGACGCTGGCTCGTTAGCAGCTAGAGAGGAGAGAAACCGATGGCCCGATTTCACAGGATGCTTCCTGGGCTGCTGGCCGTCTTCCCAGGATCTAGCTCTAAACCCGAAAAGCGAGAAGGATAGGCTAAAGGCATGAGCGAAACCGCCGTGAGCATGAGACTGGTCACAGTCCTCCACTGAATCATTCTGCACAAGCCTTCAGAATTTGTGCGCTAGCCCAACAAACATCCATTCTTC
This sequence comes from Nitrospirota bacterium, assembly GCA_963729585.1. Classification (GTDB taxonomy): domain Bacteria; phylum Nitrospirota; class Nitrospiria; order Nitrospirales; family Nitrospiraceae; genus Palsa-1315. The sequence goes on along the minus strand of CAVSOJ010000024.1, from coordinate 109,185 downwards.
CGTCTATAGATTCGCTCCCAAGTGGCCCGTCTGGTAATAATTTGCACCTTTGCAGGTCAGGAGTCATTGACTTCTCCGAATTGGCTCGCTATAAAACGTCACACGTTCTACATATTCGTAACACGAAACAGGAGTTCATCGTGAAGAAGCTTATCCGATTCGGCGTGTCGTTGGACCATCATCTGCTTGATGATTTCGATCTGCACATCAAAAAGCGCAAGTATACGAACCGCTCGGAGGCATTGCGGGATCTGATCCGGGACAACCTAGTCGGGCAGGAATGGAATGAGAACAAGGAAACTGTCGGGACGATCACGTTTGTGTATGACCATCATGTGCGCGACTTGACGAGAAAACTGACTCATATCCAGCACGACTTTCAGGGCCACATCATGGCCGGCATGCATGTCCATCTCGACCACGACCATTGCCTTGAGGTGCTAGTGGCCAAAGGCAAAGGATCTGAGATCCGGAAGGTGGCGGATGCCCTGGTGTCAGTCAAGGGCGTGAAGCATGGCAAACTCACCATGACGACGACCGGTAAGGGACTCAGCTGACTATGCGCCTGTGTGTCATCGATGGGCGGGGTGGTGGACTTGGCTCTCGGCTGGTCGCAGGGCTCCGGTCGGAACTCGGCCTGGCCCATGACATTGTCGCGTTGGGGACCAATATCGTGGCGGCGGCGGCGATGAAGCAGGCCGGCGCGACGCAAGTGGGTATCGGGTCTCGTGCGATTGCCGACACGCTGCCGACGGTGGACGTGATTGTCTGCTCGTTGAATTTTGTCTTGCCAGGCGCGATGCTCGGTGAGGTGACTCCGGAGATCGTACACGCCATCCTCGGCGCACGGGCCACGAAGGTCCTGTTGCCGCTCAATCGGGCTCGCGTGGAAATAGTGGGCGCGGGGGCCTGTACCCTCGAGTCGTTGATCACACAGTCCCTGTCACGAATCCGTTCCTTGGTCAGTGCCGCTCAACTCGTCTAGTCGGGTTCTTCCAGCTCATCGATGTCGTCGGGCCATGAGGGTCTGAACCGGTTGCAAAGGCAACCATGAATGATCTTCGTGGGCGTCTCAGTCGACACCGCTCATGCATGCCAAAGAGTCGGTCCACGTGGGAGCATTACGATGCGACGAAGTCGGTGGGTGATCACGCTGCTCGTCGGCGGAGTATTGCTGTTTGACTTCGCCATGCATGCACCGAGCCATGCGATGGCAGATGAACCCACGGAGCAATCAAACGACCAACCAGATGTCGGGATCACGCTCCCAGAAGTGATCGTCACGGCGGAGCGTGCAGAGGCGTTTCGGTCTGAATCAAGAACCGCTGTGACATCCGATGCCGCGGCCGTACCGGCCCCGACAACTATCTTGGATTCGAATGATATCCGGCGGACCCCCATCGTGAACAGTTATGTGGACCTCTTCCGTCCCCTTCCTGGCTTCAACGTGAATAACTTCGGGCAGGGAGGGATCGGGAATGGGATCGCCATCCGCGGCTTTACGGACCTCGAGCACGGCCGGGACGTGGCGTATTTTATTGATGGCGTTCCGATGAATGAGGTGTCCAGCATCCATACGCCGAACTATGCCGATCTAAACGTCTTGATTCCTGAAACGGTGGAGCGATTGGAGGTGATTCGAGGCCCCTTCAGCGCCTTGTATGGAGACTCCAATTTGGGTGGGTCCGTGAATATCGTGACGAAGCGGTTTGACTCAAACGGAGAAGTGAAAGGGTACGGGGGCTATTTCAACACGGGCCGCGGCATTGTGACCTATAGCCAGCCGCGTGCAGCCGAAGGCACGATTGTGCCGTATTTGGCGGCTGAGGGCTATACGACCGACGGCTACCGCGACAACCAGGGATTTAAACGCTACAACCTCTTCGGCAAGGCCACTGCCCCCACCAAATTCGGAGATTTCTCTATTCGGACCCAATTCTATGGCGGGGACTGGGGTGCGCCAGGGTACCTCAATCGTCAATTGGTACAGTCCGGCGCGGTGAGCCCCAGGGCCGCCGTCAATACCTCGGACGGCGGCAATAAAGAACTCCAAGACGTGGTCGTGAGCTATGGCCTGGGTGATCTCGACCAGGCATTTACCGTGACGGGGTTTGTGAGTCATGATCTCTTTGTTCGCTATTCCGATTTCGGTAGTGGGCAACGGGCTCAGAACGAAGATCGCACGACCACGGGAGTCACCATCCGAAAAACATGGACCTGGCGCCTATTGGATCTCTTCCCGGCGCAGTTATTAATAGGCACCAACTTCCGAAACGATTCAGTGGGAGTTACTCAAATGCCCACAGTGAGTCGTATTGCCAGCGGTCCGAACACAGTGAGTCTCAATTACACAGAACAGGGGTGGGGAGAATATGTCCAGGCTCAACTGAAACCAGTCTCCTGGTTAAAGCTGTCCGGAGGAACCCGCTATGATCATTTCTGGTATGACGTCAACAATCAGCTCGCCACCAGCTCAGTTCCAACAACGGGTACCGGAACCTGGAGTCCGAAGGCCGGGGTGGCCGTGACACCGCTGCCGTGGCTGGAAATCTTTGCGAATTATGCCCAAGGATTCCGATCCCCCAGCGTGGTGAATGATGTGATCTTCAACTCCACCGTGAAACCGATCAAACTAATTAGCCAGGAGGTCGGCATACAAATCCAGCCCTCCCCGCGTTTTAAATTCTTAGCGGATGTGTGGTACACCACCCTAACCCAAGAGATCTTCCAGGCCGCCACGGGGCTCGACCCGCAGAATCTTGGCCACTCTATCCGAGAAGGATACGACATCGAAGGCCGCTATTACGTTCGTCAGGACAAACAGGGCCAGGCGTCCCTGTTCATCAACTATACGCAGATTCGCGCGACCCTCACGGATCAGTCGCCAGTCGCCTACGTGCCAAACGTGCCCGCCTATATCGTCAAGATCGGCAGCGATGTGGATGTGCCTCTGTTCGGGGACGATTCCCCTCATCGTGCTGGGGGGCAGCTGTACGTCGAGTTCATTGGGAAAAAGAATCTGACGGAAGACGGGATGATCACCACCAATCCCTACCAACGAATATCCAGCCGTCTGTTCTATGGCCACCAGAGTGGGTGGACTGGGTTTGTCGATATGACCTGGTATCCGACAGACCGGTTAAGTGAGACGGCCATTAACTTCGGCAATCCGATCACCGCGACCCCTGCGGATATTTTCGTGAATCCTCAGGCGCCCGTTACGTTGATGGTCGGGGCAAGCTACCGCTTCAAGACCGGTGGATGACAAGAGGCGTGGCAGAACCAGCTAGGGAGTAAAACCAATTATGAGACGTGGGATTCTTGCGTGCAGGCCGGTACTGATCTTCGTCAGCGTTCTCATCGCCGTGAGCTCGGCCAGCGCACATGATGTGTGGATGACGGTGGAGCAAAGCCCGATGGGCCAGCTGCGGGCCATCGTGCACCACGGTCATCCTGGAGACCGGAAAACACCCGACCCGGACAAACTGTTTGAATTGAATGTGCTCGCTCACGGTCACGCGACGCGTTCGCTTCTTCCGGGGATCACAAGCGGATCTCAGGAGGGTATCCCTGTTCTCATCACGGAACCGGTGGCGATCGAGAGTGGCATGGCTCTCTTGGTCGCCCGTTACGATAACGGCTTCTGGGTGAAGACTCCAAATGGATTCCGCAACACAAGCAAGCAGCAGGTGCCTTCCGCCGAAGACAGTCTCTTATCCATAAAGTTTGCCAAGGCGCTCTTCCAGTCATCCGCAGCTGAATCTCATGAGTATGGCAAGATCATCGGCCATCGGCTTGAACTGGTTCCTCTTGGCAATCCATTTTTGGCCAAACCTGGAGAAGATCTACGGATCAAAGTCTACTTCGATGGAAAGCCATTGGTTGGTATTGAAGTGGAGACAGGCGACGGAATAACTCCGTTGGAGGAAAAGGATATACCCCGATTTAAGACGGATAATCAGGGAATCGCCCTAGTGCCCATCTCTCAATGGGGGCCACAGCTACTTGTTGTGGATTACATCCTGCCATCCACACATCCGGACCTGGCTGCACGCGAGCTCTACAATGCCACATTGAGTTTTGTGCTGCCAGCCGTGCCACAGGGGAAGTGAAGCGTTGAACCTTGGCAAGTTGGTCGAGATCTCCGTCATCCACGTCGATCAACCTGCTGTTCCTCCCGGAAATCTGAGCTCTCCGAAAGAGAATTCCGGTTTCCCAATGACCGAGTTGCATTTAATAGGAACGAGGTGATGGATGCCGGTTACTTCCCGCCGGTATCCATTTGGAACTGGAGCCTGGGAATCGACGGAATTCTTCACAAAAAGGCTGGTCACAAACGAGAAACGATCTGCCCACAAATCAAGTGAGGCAGTGCATTAATTTGCTGACAGCGCTTCGACTTGTGATCGGACGCTCACAAATTCCGGCTCACAGAGACGTGGCGTTCGCATGGTCGCCTCCTGCTTGACAGAACCTACTAGGTTTAGAAGTATACCCCGTACTCAGCTCTATTATGTTGGAAGTGCTGGCCGAAATGGTCGGCACAATCCGATCACGGGTGAGTTTCTTCATGAATAAGTTCAGGAAGCTCGGCTTCTTGGAGTACAACGGTGGCGTCCACGTCCATAGCTCCCTCCTCAATATCGTCCTTCACGACTAGGCACCCGTCGTCCGGCTGAATCTTCGCGCAGGGGACGTGTCATATTGCCTGTCTCATCAATGTTTCAAAGTGAGCAATTTGGGTCAGTCCCTATCCGTCCAAAGGTCCAGCATGGTTCTGTGGGCTAGAGAAATCGGCCCATCGTCGCCTGATAGGCAAACATCGTTCACGGCCCTCGACGAGGGCGGAACAGGGGGATTTATGGCGTGCGCACGATGCGGTGGGTTTCTGATGCTAGAGGGTTGGGGAGGTCTCGTCGACGATATCCGCGAGAGGCAGCTCCAGACATTAAGATGTGTGAACTGTGGGACCATCGACGATCCCGTAATCCTCGAGAATCGTCTAATTGAAAGGAGCACGATATGCTGCACTACGCACTGATGTTCTTGATAGTTGCAGTTATTGCCGGAGCCCTGAATATGGCCGGGGTATCTGCGGTCGCGGTTCAGATTTCCTGGATCCTGTTCTTGATCGGGCTTGTATTGCTGGTGATCCATCTGGTCACGGATCGCTCCGTCCGAGATTCCTGAGCGGCAAACTCACCTGAATCCGAGTCGATCTCCAGCATAATATGTCCCACCTGAGCGATTCTGAACAGACGGACATCTATCTTCTTGGCATACTGGGGTGGTTTAATACATTGAAGTGCAGTTGTCGCCCGACCTTCGGTCGCTCTCGATCAAGCCATTGCAGCAAACGGAAGAACCTCGAGAAACACCGGATCGATCCAGGCTGAAAGGAATGTGTTATGAACATCGCACAAGTGGCTCCGCTGTGGGAAAGCGTCCCTCCCAAGCTCTATGGGGGAACCGAACGGATTGTATCGTATGTCACGGAAGAGCTCGTACGCATGGGCCACGACGTAACGCTCTTCGCCAGCGGCGATTCCGAGACCGCTGCCCGGCTTGAAGCCGTCTGTCCGCAGGCGCTTCGTCTGAACACCGGTATTTTCAATCGTGATGCCCCGATGATCATGCTACAAGAGCGCGCTCTGGGGGCCGTGGGCGACTTCGACGTGATCCACTCGCACCTGGACTTCCTCGGATTCCCGCTGGCCCGGAGAAATTCGGTGCCGGTCGTAACGACGCTCCACGGGCGCCTCGATCTGCCGGAATTGGAGCCGGTTTTCCGCGAATATTCTGAGATGCCTCTAGTGTCGATTTCCCATGCACAACGCCAGCCGCTGTCCTGGGCAAACTGGCAAGCGACCATCCATCACGGGCTGCCGCGTGATCTCTATACGTTTCACCCGAAATCGCAAGGGTACCTGGCGTTTCTGGGACGTATCTCTCCGGAGAAACGCCCGGACCAGGCCATCGAAATCGCCAAGCGTACCGGTCTGCCGCTACGCATTGCGGCGAAAGTGGATCCCGCGGATCAACAGTACTACCGGTCAGAGATCGAACCGTTGCTCGACCATCCTCTTGTCGAATTCCTTGGTGAGATTTCGGATGCCGAAAAAGATGATTTCATCGGCAACGCCTTGGCATTAGTCTGCCCCTATGATTGGCCTGAACCTTTCGGACTGGTGCTGATCGAAGCCCTGGCTTGCGGGACCCCGGTACTCGCATACCGGAGGGGGTCGATCCCGGAGATCATCGACGACGGCATCACGGGCTTCGTCTGCGAGAGCCTGGCCGAGATGGCGGAGGCGGTCGAACGGCTCCCACTCATCGACCGGCGCCGGTGCCGGTCGGCATTTGAAGAGCGGTTTACGGTGGATCGAATGGCACGCGATTATGTCGCCCTGTATGAACGGATCATAGAAGAAAGCACCATCCAGACCGCGCTGAAGATTCGCGCCATCGGTTCCAGGCATTTGAACGGCAGCGTGTTCGAGAGAAGGCAGCGTGAAATGGCGAGACGCATTGAGGGCAGTCCGCATGTCTGACGATTCTCACACGATGCAGGAGGGCGGCCCCACTCGGAAGTGGCTTCGCGGGTGGGATCTTCTCAGGACCAGAGACTTCGGTTTTCTGTTCGCCGGCCAGATGATTTCCCAGATCGGCGACAGCATCAACAAAGTCGCGCTGCTCTGGTTCGTCTACGAGCTGACTGGCTCGGCCCTCAAGATGACAGTCGTTGGCCTGCTCCAGACGCTGCCGCCGCTTCTGTTCGGGCCGCTGATCGGTGTGTACCTGGACCGCTTCCGGAAGAAGCCGGTCATGATTGCGGTCGATCTGCTTCGCACTCTGATGATCCTACTCATCCCACTGCTCTATTTGATCGAGGCCTTAACGCTCGACCGGCTCTACATCCTCGTGTTCATTACCGCCATTGTCTCGACCATCTTTGGGCCGGCCTTGACCTCCGCCGTTCCGTTGATTGCCCCCAAGGACCGGCTCACCGCCGCGAACGCCTTGATGCAATCGACGACCAATGTCGGACTGCTGGTCGGGCCCGCGGTCGGCGGGATCGGCATCGCTCTGATGGGCGCCCAGAACGTGCTCTATTTGGATGCCGCGACGTTCTTGCTCTCCGCGCTCTGTTTGATGCCCATCCGGATGCACGAAACGCTCGACCATGCGGGGAATACGAGCAAAAGCAAAGGATGGACCGACGGCGTCGCGCAGGATTTGCTCGCAGGATTTCGCTTTGTCCTCGTCGAACAGAAGACCGTCCTCTTGCTAATGGTGACCGCCGCGCTCTACAGTGTGGGCATCAGCGCATTCGTTTTTCTGCTGCCGGTATTTGCCAAGGACGTGCTGGCGCTGGGGCCGGTCCAATTGGGCTGGCTCTGGTCGTCGCTGGGCGTCGGGATGCTGCTCGCCTCCCTCGGCCTCGCATCGATCACGCAGGGTGATGTGTCCCGGCGGCTGCGGATTATCTCCGGCTCCCTAACCGTCGGCGGGCTCGCGGTCGGCGCGCTCGGCTTCCTTCAGTCCCCCCTTGCGGCCGGGGTGGTGCTCGCCGTGATCGGCGGCAGCACGGCAATGTTCACCCCACTGGTCTGGACGATGCTCCAGGAATTGACGCCGACGCATCTGCTCGGTCGCGTCTTTACCAGTTTTGCGACTGGGGGAATGGCGTCATCGATGGCGGGGATGGCCGGATTCGGATGGGCAGCCGACACCATCGGTCCCGGCGCCTGCTTGGGAGGAATCAGCATTATTCTATTGACGACAGCGGCCGCCGCAGGGCTCTTCAGCCGATCCAAGGTGCATGCGCTGGTCCCGGCGGTTCCCATCTCCGGCGCATTCCCGGTTCAGCCCGCCGCTGCCCACCCCTGACGGGCGACGGTCACTCCTGTCGGGCCTTCGACAGGAGATTCGCGATGAGCCATAATTGATCAATGGGCGAGGCAACTATGTGGGCATACCGCATGAATTCCTTATCGCGATTACTGCTCGTGCTCACGATGGCCACGGCATCGCCGTGTCTGGTTTCGTCCGGTACGGCCTTTTCCGAACAGCAGGACAAGGAGAAGCCGCAGGAAAAATCCTCTCCGCAGCCTCACCAGCCCCCGGTTGCTCCCGATCCCCAGTCTGTTCCGCCCAAACTCTCCGTTGAACCCAAGCCGCAACCCCAAGTCACCCCTCCTGCGAAGGCCGAAGCGCCGCCGGATCGCGATGTGAAGGAGAAAGAGAAGAGAAAGAGAAGGAGAAAGAGAAGGAGAAGGAGAAAGAGCCGCCAAGAAACCGGTCGTGTCCCTCATCCTTACTGTCAAACTCACGCTGCTGGCCGATTCCAGGCTGTTCCACTATGAGATAGAGGCCGGAGAGGATCAGCAGACGATCACCCTGACCGGGCGGGTCTCGAGCGAAGAGGAGAAGGCCGCCGCATCGGATATCGCGCGGACCGTCCCGGGAGTCAAAGCTGTCATCAACAAGCTCGATGTCTCCAAAGAACTGGCGCAGGCAGTGACGAAAAAACTGGACGAACTCATTACCCAGCTCATCAAAGAGCAATTCGGGAAAAGCGCCACGCTGAAAGCGGCAAATTTCGACGTGAAAACCGAAGAGGGCATCGTCTCACTCAGCGGGGCGGTGCGCTTTCAGGTTATTGCCCTTGAGGCGGCTGAGGCGGCCCGTCACGTGCCAGGAGTCAGAGCCGTCAAGACAGAGAAAGTGCGCTTGGAGGGTGACGGCTAATGCAGGGCCGATTCGGCGCCGCGCCATCCATCGCTCCCGCTGCTCTCAATCGCATTCTTGAGAATCGCCCCATGCTGTTGACCCGTGATTTCGGACTGGTCTGGTCCGGACAGCTGATCTCTCAAATCGGCGACGGTATTTCCAAGTTGGCTCTCTTATGGTTCGTCTACGCAATCACCGGCTCGCCGTTAAAAACCTCCATCATTGCTCTCCTCCAGACGATCCCGCCGATCGTCCTGGGTCCCGTCATCGGAGTCTACGTGGACCGGCTGCCGAAGAAGGTCTTGCTCATCGTCAGCGATATCCTCCGGGCCCTGTTGATTGGCTTGATTCCCTGTCTGATCCCTGTTGAATCGTTTACCGTGACCATTCTCTATGTGTTGGTCCTGTTCCATGCGCTTGCGACTGCGGTGTTTGGCCCGGCGCTCACGGCCGCGATACCGGCCATCGTGCCCAAGACCCAATTCACTGCAGCCAATGCGCTTTTGCAGGGCACCACAAGTCTCGGCATCATCTTCGGTCCGGCGCTAAGCGGACTGGGGATTGCAGCCTATGGATCGCAGGAAGTCTTATGCTTGAATGCTGCAACCTATATGGTGTCCGCGGGTTTCCTCGTGTTTGTGCGTTTCACCGATCCTCCTCGAAAGGGACTCCCTGCGGCGGAACCGACGACCATGCTGCGGGATCTAATCGAGGGACTGCGCTACAGCGTCGTCAGCCAGCCCATTATTCTATTCTTGACCGGCACTGCGGCGCTGTATACTTTCGGTATCAGTGCGTTAACGGCTTTGTTTCCCGTGTTCGCCCGCAGCATGCTCGGCTTGGGTCCGGTAGAAGTTGGCTATTTATGGTCGACGATGGGGATTGGATTGCTGGTCACGTCGATCGGCCTCATCTGGGTCACGGGCTGGACACTCAGGGATCGGACGCGCCTGATTGTCGGCACGAGTGCTCTGAGCGGAATAGCCATCTGCGCGCTGGTCTGGACGACCGATCCTTATCAGGCCGGCCTCTTGATAATACTGATCGGATGCGGCATGGGCGCGCTCACTCCGATCGCCTGGGGATTCATCCAAGAACTCGCGCCGAGCCACATGGTCGGGCGTATCCTAGGGCTGTACGGCACGGGCGCAATGACGGCAGCCATTCTAGGAATTACCGCATTCGGGTGGATAACCGAACGGCACGGTCCTCAAACGGGTCTTTTCGGGATCGGACATCGTGCTTTTAGTAACCGCACTGGTGGCAGGCTGGATGAGTCGCATGTGCGAGAGAGCCTGAGGGAATTGCGATGAACGACGTCATCCGCTGGAATGACCAATTCTACATCCTCGCCTCGTCCTCGATGGCCGACGACCGCGTCGAGGTCCTCAAGCAGGCAGAGACGTTTGGCGTGTTCGATCGCCACGGCGATATCCACCCGGTCCTGTCCAGTCCGCAAGGCCTCTACCATGAAGGAACGCGCTTCCTGTCCCGGTTCGAATTCTCCATCTGGGGGCAACGCCCGTTGCTCCTGAGTGCGACGGTGAAGGAGGACAACGCGCTCCTCACGGTCGATCTCACGAACCCGGACATGAGTCCGGATGGACATCCCCCTTTACCCCGCGGCTGCGCTTCACCTCCGCCGGATGCGGTTCCTCTGGCAGGGAACCTGCTATGAACGCCTCTGCGTCCATAATTACAGCCTCGCGGAACTTCCGGTGACTCTCTCCCTCGCACTCGAAGCCGATTACGCGGATCTGTTCGAGGCGAGGGGCCAGCAACGGACACATCGCGGACGCCGCTTCGACACGATCCAATCCGGGAAGGCCTTGTGCTGGCCTATGAAGGGCTGGACCACACGGTTCGTCGCACGCATGTGCGTTGCACGCCGTTCCCTGCGCGAGTGACATCCGATTGCCTCGTTCTCGAGACGCAGCTGCCGCCCCATGCCGATACGACCTGGGACCTTTCCATCGCGTGTGAAATCGAGAGCCGGCGGTCACAGATCTTCCTCTCCTACGAGCAGGCCCGCGCGGAGGCGGATCACACGCTGCAAGAGGCCACATCCCGCGATTGCCACATCTATACCTCGAATGAGCAGTTCAACGACTGGATGAATCGGTCGTCGGCCGATCTCCACATGCTGATTTCGGAGACAGCGCAGGGCCCCTATCCCTATGCCGGAGTACCCTGGTTCAGCACCCCTTTCGGTCGCGACGGGATCATCACCGCGCTGGAATTTCTCTGGGTGAATCCCGACTCTCGCCCGAGGGGTCCTGGCGTTCCTGGCCGCTACGCAAGCGACGGAGGACCTCCCGGAACAGGATGCGGAGGTCGGGAAGATCCTGCATGAGACCCGGAACGGCGAGATGGCGGCATTGGGAGAAATTCCGTTCGGCCGTTACTATGGCAGCGTCGATGCGACGCCGCTGTTCATCATCCTGGCCGGCGCATACTACGAACGGAGCGGTGATCGAGACTTCGTTAAAGCGCTCTGGCCTAACATTCAACTCGCCTTGCACTGGATCGATCGGTATGGCGATCCGACCGGGAGGGGATTTGTCACGTACGACCGACAGTCCTCCAAGGGACTCGTACACCAGGGATGGAAGGATTCCCATGATTCCGTGTTCCACGCGGACGGCACACCGGCAATCGGACCGATTGCGCTCTGCGAGGTTCAGGCCTATGTCTATCAAGCCAAAAAGAAGGCGGCGGATTTGGCGCGTTTGGTCGGCGATCTCCATCGGGCAGAGGAACTGCTCATGGAAGCCGCATCCCTCCGCGAACGGTTCGAACGCTCATTCTGGTGCGACGAACTCGACTCCTACGCGCTGGCCTTGGACGGGGACGGACGTCCCTGCCGCGTTCGTTCATCCAACGCCGGGCATTGCCTCTTCGGCGGCATCGCGGGGCCGGAACGCGGATTGCGCGTTGCTCGATCCTTGTTGACGGAAGAGTTCTTCAGCGGCTGGGGCATCCGGACGGTCGCGACATCGGAGCAGCGATACAACCCCATGTCCTACCACAACGGCTCAATCTGGCCTCACGATAATGCGCTGATCGCAGCGGGCATGGCGGAGTACGGACACAAAGAAGGGGTGATAAAGATTCTGACGGGACTGTTCGACGCCAGCCTCTTCCTCGATCTTCATCGGTTGCCCGAACTGTTCTGCGGGTTCTCCCGACGCCACGGTGAAAGTCCGACGCTCTATCCGACCGCCTGCGCCCCGCAAGCCTGGGCATCCGCCGCCCCCTTCTTGCTACTGCAATCCTGTTTAGGCCTGCAAATCGAGGGGACGTCGCCGCCGGCTCAGTTTCAACCGTCCGGCGCTTCCTCCATTTCTCGAACGGGTCGAGATCAGGAGGCTTTCGATCGGGGATGCGCGCGTCGATCTGATTCTGGACCGTTACCAGGAGGACGTCAGCATCGTGGTGGCCCGCCGCGACGGTGACGTGGAGATTGTCGTCGCCAAATAACGGGTCGTCCCGCGCCCACGAATCGCGTCATCCGTCCCGCGCTCAATGTTTCATCCCATCCATCAAACACTCCTCCGCTCTGAATTGTATAAACAAAACTTGATACGTCTGCTGTTTTCAGGTAGGCTTCGGTGAGGCTGTAAATAGATTCGGTAGAAGGTCTAATCATTTGGGCAGCATGAGCGAACTGTGGATGTACCAACTACAAATCTGCCGGAAGAGAAGGCCGCGTCCCAGCGCCAGCCAGCGAAGTGGCATGGTATTGTGGAGGATTTAGCTGAAGAGTTCTCGTATCCGATATCCGAAGTCGAGCAGATTCTGAGCACCGAAATGGACCAGCTTGAGCAAGTAGCACACATTAAAGTTTTTATTCCACTCTTGGCCATCAGGCAGGTGAAAGACTTGTTGAGACTGAACCGGCACACACCCCCTCGACACGAGCAGCGCGATCTAAACCATCCCCAGCCGAGCCATCAGCAGCCGGGTCCGTGAGAAGCGACGTCCTTTTGCGGGTAGCGAAGATGCATAAATGGAGTCTACATGAAGACTGGTCTCTTCTCTAAAATTCACAATGTGGTCCAAAGGCGGTTATCAGCAACTCGGTCCAATACTCTCTCCAATTCGCCCAAAGGATCCAAGATGCGCGAGCGTTCGCGACAGCGGATCGAATTCTTGGCACAATCCACATGGTGGCGAACACCCCTTTTCGTTCTTTTCGCCCTGATAGTTTCGGGTGCGCAGACCGGGTGCGACTCCGCGAAGACATCGCAAACCATCTCGATCGATGGTTCAAGCACGGTTTATCCTCTCTCCAGGGCGATAGCGAAGGCGTTTGGCAAAGCGAACCCCGCTGTGCAATTCAAAATTGAATTCTCTGGGACCGGTGGCGGCTTCAAGAAATTCTGTACGGGCCAACTTGACATTGCCGATGCCTCCCGCCCAATCAATTCGTCCGAGAGCGAACAGTGCAAAGCCCAGCATATCGAGTACATTGAGTTGCCGGTCGCCTTCGACAGCCTCTCGGTGGTGGTCAACGCCAAGAACACCTTTGTCGAGTGTCTGAGCGTCAAAGAGCTGCGGAGTATGTGGGAGCCCGCTGCTGAGGGCAAGGTGCGCACGTGGCAGCAGATCCGACCGAGCTTTCCCGGCGAAGCCGCTGGCGTTATTCAGCCCGGGGAAAGATTCCGGGACGTTCGACTATTTCACGTTGGCGATCGTAGGAACCGAGGGGCAGAGCAGAGGTGACGTCGTGATGAGCGAAGACGATCTGGTCATCGGGCGCGGCGTCGCGGCCGACCCGAACGCCCTCGGTTACTTCGGCTACGCGTACTACCAGGCGAATAGCGACAAGGTGAAGCTTGTCGCCGTGGACAACGGACACGGCTGTGTGGCTCCGAGTGTCCAAACGGTGGCGGATACGACGTACCAGCCGCTGTCACGGCCTTTATTCATCTATGTCAACGTGGCCGCAGCCGCGCGCCCGGATATCAAGGCCTTCACGCACTTTTATCTCTCGCCCGAGAACAAGCAGTACGTAACACAGGTTGGGTACGTGCCATTGTCCGCTGCCACCCTCGCTGTTCAGACCACCCGGTTCGATAGTGGGGTGAAGGGCTCGGCCTTGGGGGGCCACGGCTCGGTCCTCGGGGTCCATATGGATTTGTTCAGCGTCGATGAGGAGGAGAAAATCAAGGCTCAGCTCGTCCAGTAGTGTTGATTGCCTCTTTCTCAACGCGCCCACATCGCTAATACCGCACCCGGAACGTGGGAGTCTTCTGGCCGCGTCTTGCCCCCATCGTAGAGGCGGGTAGTGGACACATTCGTATGACCTAGCCACTCCTGCACCTTGGCACTGTCGGGTAAAACGGAACGACTCTCTCACAAGGATTTTCCTTTCTCTTGACATATCAATGATCGTTGATATATGAAAGATGTGATGATTACGATCAAACGGCGCGATCAAAGTGTGAGCCTCTTTCATGCGCTGTCAGACGAAACGAGGCTGGAGATCATGGAGCGCCTGAAAGACGGGGAGCAATGTGTGTGCGATCTCACCGATGCACTCAAGACGGGGCAGTCGCGTCTGTCCTTTCATTTGAAAGTGCTCAAAGATGCGGGACTCATCAAGGATCGTCCTGAGGGGCGATGGATCTACTATTCCCTCATCCCAGAAGCGATCGAAGAATTGGAAGAGGCAGTCCAAGGGCTAAAGCCGTTACGTCAAAGAGTGGGCTCCCCATCGAAGTGTTGTTAGTTTTTTTTGGCTCTCATCGATCAACAATTGTTGATCTGTTAAAGGAGTGGGCCATGAAGAGCCAGCAGATTAAAGACGTTGTGAAAAAAAGAAAGAACTGACGACATAGACACACGCGAAAAGGAGTTGACATGGAAGCTGTGTTAGAACGCGCTCCGGTCGGAGCCGAGAGTAAGAAACTCAATCTCTTTGAACGGTATTTGAGCCTCTGGGTCGGTGGCTGCATGGTGGCGGGGATCATCATCGGCAAGACACTGCCTGAGCTCGTTCAGACCTTCCGTGGGCTGGAATTTGGCGAAGGGAGCCACATCAATCTCCCCATTGCCGTATTGATCTGGCTGATGATCATTCCGATGATGATGAAGGTGGACTTTGCCTCCATTCGCAATGTCGGCAGGCGACCGAAGGGCCTCGCCGTGACACTGGTGGTCAACTGGCTGGTGAAGCCGTTCTCGATGGCCTTCTTCGCCTGGCTGTTCTTTCGGTACATCTTTGCCGCCTGGGTCACGCCGGCGGAAGCCGACCAATACATTGCCGGCTCGATTATCTTGGCGGCGGCCCCCTGCACCGCCATGGTGTTCGTCTGGAGTTATCTGACGGATGGCGATCCTGCCTACACCTTGGTCCAAGTCTCGGTCAACGATCTCATCATGCTGGTCCTGTTCGCTCCGATCGTAGGGTTCCTGGTCAGCGGCGCGTCCTCGCTCACCGTTCCATTCGAAGTGCTGCTGTATTCGGTCATCGCGTTCATCGTGATCCCGTTGACCATCGGGACCGCGGCGCGGCTGTGGTTCATCCGTCAGCACGGAAAAGCGTGGTTCGAAACCAACGTGTTGGCCCGGTTCGGGCCCGATCACCATTGTGGCGCTGCTGCTGACGCTGGTGCTGATCTTCGCCTTCCAAGCGGAAAACATTACCGGGAAACTGTGGCATGTGGTGTTGATCGCCATTCCGATTTTGCTGCAGGTCTACCTGAATGCCTCGCTGGCCTATGGGCTGATGCACTGGCTCAAGGTGCCGTATTCGGTCGCGGCACCGGGCGCCTTGATCGGGGCCAGCAACTTTTTTGAATTGGCCGTCGCCACGGCGATTGCTCTATTTGGTCCTGAATCGGGTGCCGCCTTGGTGACGGTGGTTGGCGTGCTCGTGGAAGTCCCGGTGATGCTCTCAGTCTGTCGGGTCTGTAATCGGACCAGGCATTGGTTCCCCGCAGAATCAGTGGCATGTAAACCGGCATGACTGTAGAGCCGAACGGAAAAGGCAGACCGTCCCGGATCATTGCAAAAGTGGGGCAGGGTGATGGCTGAGATCACTCTCGTGCTTATCCTGGTCGTCGTCCTGGCCCTCCTGTTCGATTTTTCAAATGGGTGGCATGATGCGGCGAATGCGATCGCCACCGTCGTCTCTACACGTGTGCTCTCTCCAGGTTACGCGGTGCTGCTGGCCGCGACGCTGAACGTGGCCGGCGCCTTTATGTCGACGGCGGTCGCGAAGATGGTTGGCGGGGGCATTGTGGAGCCGTCAGCCGTGAACCAAGGAGCAGTTTGCGCGGCCTTGGTGGGAGCGTTGATCTGGAATTTCATCACCCTCCTCTTGGGCCTTCCCACAAGCTCCTCTCACGCGTTACTCGGTGGCCTTGTGGGAGCGGCCGTTGCGCAAGGCGGGACGGCTGCGGTCAAATTTTCTGGGCTGACCACGGTGCTTCAGGCGCTGCTGTTCTCACCGTTCATGGGATTTCTCGTGGGATATTTCCTCCTCGTGGGCATCTCTTGGATGACGTTTCGACTCACTCGTAGCGTGGGCAATACCCTCTTCAGGCGGTTGCAATTGGTCTCCTCCAGTCTTATGGCCTTCAGCCATGGATCAAACGATGCACAGAAGGTGATGGGGATCATCACCTTGGCGCTCGTCTCAGGTGGCCTGTTGGATCGGGTTGAAGTGCCAACATGGGTGATTGTGTCCTGTGCGGTCGCGATGGGACTGGGAACCGCCATTGGCGGCTGGCGGATCATTCGCACGCTTGGTATGGGCATCGTGAAAATGGAGCCGGTTCACGGCTTCGCCGCTGAAACGAGTGCCGCCGTCATCCTCCTCGGAACCGCACACTTCGGGCTCCCGGTCAGCACCACGCATACGATTGCCTCCTCGATCATGGGCGTCGGGTCAGTCAGACGATTCTCGGCGGTACGCTGGGGGGTGAGCCTGCGAATTGTGTATGCCTGGCTCTTTACACTCCCGTGCGCCGCAGCCATGGCGTATGCGGTCAATCCACTCTTTCAGTCGTTGCATTGACGGACGGAGGCGAAGCATGAAGCAAAGCATAAAGGTGAGTTGAACTCGACAACGCCTACTATGAATTGGGGTTACTTCAGGATCTTTGCAATTGTCGGGTTCCTCGCCCTCGTGATTCAACTATTGGTGTTTGTGTGGGAGAACTGGTTTAACACGACGTGGCAGGGTTTGGTGGTACCGGTCACTCTGAGACAGGTCCTCACTGAGTGGGCCACCTACATGCTGCTCTTTATCGTGGCGTCGATGCTCCTGCGAGGAGTGCTGCATCTTATCTGTTCGATCTGTTAAGCCCATAGGAGGCGCTCATGGCTTAGAGGGGAGTCAGGAAGGAGTACTCGATCATGGACCGATCACACTGTTGCGAATCGAAAGGAGAAAGAACATGAAGCGGTTTCATATCCATGTCGGGGTCGAAAAACTTGACGAATCCATCCAGTTTTATAGTGCCTTGTTCGGCGCGGGGCCGGTGAAAACAAAAACAGACTATGCCAAATGGTTGTTGGAGGACCCCCACGTGAATTTCGCGATATCTACGCGGGGGAAGAAAAATGGCCTGGATCACCTGGGCATTCAGGTGGACGAAGAGAGTGAGCTGACAGAGTTGCGCGATCGTCTCAAGGCTGCGGACATGGCCGTGGTGGAGGAAGGCGAAACGGTCTGCTGTTACGCCCGGTCGGAAAAATCCTGGGTACAAGATCCCGCAGGCATTCCGTGGGAAACGTACCGGACGATGGAGGATGCTGAGCTTTTTTCCGTCCAGCTCGTTCAGACTGAGAGTGCATGCTGTACGCCGGAAACGATGGGAGAGCCTGAGTGCTGTGAACCTTCTGAGAAAACCTCCGGGTGCTGCGGCTGATGAAATCCGATCCGCTTAAAGTGTTGGTTTTGTGCACGGGTAATTCCTGTCGCTCTGTCATGGCTGAAGCTCTGATCAATGCTCTCGGTCGTGGCCGGTATCAGGCATGGAGTGCCGGCAGTGTGCCAGCGGGATATGTTCACCCGAAATCTCTCGAGACATTAAACCGGCATGGTATTAATCCTGGGAAGCCACGCAGCAAGTCATGGAATGAATTTGCTGGACAGCCATTCGATCTGGTGATCACGGTCTGCGACCAGGCTGCCGGCGAAAGCTGTCCACTATTCTCTGGCAAGCCCAAGAAGCTGCATTGGAGTACGCCTGATCCCGCGAAAGCCACAGGATCAAAGGCTGAAATAGACGCGGCGTTTGATAAGGCTTTTCTGATGCTCAAGAACCGTGTCGAGGATTTAACGAAGTGACTGCCTGGTCACCCCGTCGCCTGAAGCTATGGCTCCTTCACCGTCGCCGAGCCAAATCCTTGCCAGGTGTGTGGGACGGGACGTCGCCATTCTCACCTTCCTCTTCATGCGAAGGCTGCTTTGCGCTTTCGGCCTGTTCGCAGGAGCAGCGGGTTTGTAAACCTTTCTAGTACTTCCACACAAACCCTTGTCAGTAGAGCTGAACGCCATTTCTAGCGTGGCGTTGCGCCGGTTTAACCATTTGGTTCTATTCAGATGAAGCAAGGTCCTTCTTGGCGTTTCATGCCGTAGAATGAACATGCCGGTGATACGTAGGGTTTCTATTTAGAAATGGCTTGTGTTAGATTCACAATGGGAAGGACTATCTCGCAAGCGTCCAAAGTGTTCGAAGTGACTGAGAACTTGTCATAGAAATGGTGGGTGACAGACCACGCAGACCAGACATCGTTGGGCTGATTCTTCACACTGGAACCAAGGCCACCGAAGACGGTGTTTACAAATCATGCGGTGTTGGCATCCAAGGCATTAGTCGATCATCCATGCCCAATCAACAAACCCTCTTCCGCGGCATGGGTCCGCAAGGGTATGCGCCCTTAATGCTAGGAACCGCCCTGGCAACTAAGTATCGGGAGCTGATAATGTTATCTGGTCGATACTCTAGTCTTCGAGAAATAGAAGGGGGCCTCAACCTATGGAAACTAACAAAAAAGAATCCTCTCACGAGCTGCGCGGTAACACCGACCAGAGCTTAGAGGAGGAGCGGGACAAAACTGACGAATATCTCGACCAAAGTATTGCGAAGGTCGAAAAAAAGACTAGTGAGAAAGTCCGCTCGATTCGGCTGGCCACCGATAAAGCAGTCGAAAGTCACCGTGAGAAAGTGGATCTCAACAAAGAACATCAGCGTGAAGTAACTGGTATTCCACCTTCACAATTGGCCGAGAAATTGTTAGTTCAAGAGCGCGAAATGTTAGACAAATCGCAGGCTCTTGAACGCGAAGCAGAAGATCGTGCTCGGACAGAGGAACGTACTCAAAAACAAGTGATTGCCGAGGCTCTCCTTGAACAGGAGCGGAAGAAAACGGACAGCAATCTGTTCGAGGAACGGCTCCACGTCGATTTAGAGTTGATTACGCGGGATCAATTTCTCGCGATTGTCAGTCACGACTTGAAAAATTCCATCGTCGCGATTGCGATCGGCGCTCGTTTACTGCGCGGGGGTCTTTCTAAAGACGCGGTGGAGTCAGGCACTGTGCTCGAAAATCTTACATTAATCGAGCAGGCCGCCGCAGGCATGGACCGGATGATCAGCGATCTCCTTGATGTGGAGCAATTGGCACATGCCAAGCTCAAACTTAAGCCTGAACAGGTTGACGTTCGCGCTTTGTTACAAGAATGCGTGGGCCTGTTTGCCCCGCTCGTCTCAAGTAAGTCATTTTCAATGACCATTCACACAGTCCCTGAGTCAATAGGCGCGGATCTCGACCACGACAGAATTCTTCAGGTGTTGTCCAACCTGATCGGAAACTCACTGAAGTTCACGCCCAATGGAGGGACTATTGAGCTTTCTGCCAGGAAACTGGAGAATCAGGTGGAAATTTCGGTAACCGATAATGGGCCTGGGATTCCCGAAGACGCGAAGGAGCAGATTTTCGAACGGTTCTCGCAGCTTAAAAGGAACGACCGCCGTGGCCTAGGTTTGGGACTTTTTATTTCCAAGTGGATCGTGGAGGCTCATGGGGGACATATTTGGGTGACATCTGAAGTGGGAAAGGGAAGCACGTTCAGCTTCACGATTCCATTAGCTATATCGAATTAAAGTTGCCTTGTTCCTCAATGCACCTCGGGGATGATAGACGGACGGCCAATGTATGATCCTCCAAAAACATCACGGGACGAGGCGCGATCAGCCTCTGGCTCACTGATTAAAAGTGGCAGCAGCCCAATTATTCGAACCGCTCGATGTTGCGAAGGCTTCCCCGTTTATCTTTGAAAATAATGAGCTGGCTGGCTTTGTTCCGATTCCGTTGCTTCTACTGGATCCAGCACATAAGCAATCTCGCGCAGTGGGAAGGGCGTTCGTCGACGTTGACCATGATCAGGTCCTCAGATGCGAGGAGTTCGCCATAACGCAGCCGCCTTTCTCACAGAGTCGGCAGTCGGGCCTTCTCTGAGGCCTTCGGCGGTTGTTTAGAGTGGGAACTGCAGTTACAGTAATCCACCTTATAAAACTATGCCAAGTGGACTCAAACGAGGGTAGCGGCAATTTTGAAACCTAGGCTAGTGACTCTCTCTGTCGGTTATGGCATGATGGGGCATGGCCAAAAAGAAACTCCTAGACGATTTTCAAAATGCTCTATCTATCGCCCAAGCTGGCATCAAAGGCGCGTTGAAATCCCTGAAGAAATCATCAAGCAAAGCCAAGAAGCCTGCTCTCAAGAAGAAGCGCAAGGTCATCAAACGAAAAGACGCTAAGAAGATTCGTGCCCGGAAGGATCAAAGCAAGACCCGGACTTCTCGCGGTAAGTCCCGCAAAAGCACCCACCATAAATAAGCTCTTAGCGAAGACCATCCCACTCAGATTCTAGACGGAATCTTCACTCACATCGAAGAGATCGCCTGTCCCTCAAATTTCCTTCGAGCTTGAGGCATTCCCGATACTTATGGCTCTCAAATATGAGCGCGGGTTCGCGTCAGATTGACCACGATTCACTGTTTCTGTGCCGCTGCGTCTTCGATGGCATTGCACAATTCCACCATCAGCCGCCATGCTCGAAGGGCGGACATCTCCTGATTTGGACAGGGCATGTGAGCCCTATCCACCCCGAAGATCTGAATGTGTCTCTCTTCCGCTACCTATTTTTTGCATCCATGGTGTTCAACATGGGACTTCGCGGCGTCTGTCCCATGTTGTGTCGCCTGCTGGGCATGCCCATGAGCCAGGTGCGCATGATGCGCCGCCTTTTCATGTTGATTTTTGATTTTCCTCATGGTGTTTTGAAGCCTCCTTATGATGTTGAGCGGCCTTCTCATGATGTTCGGCGGCTTTCTTGTGAGAGTCTGCTGCTTGCTTTTACATAACACCTCCTCGGTTGTTAACGATACGAACGCCGCAACCCACATTGAGTAACGTCTTCCCAGTCCAACCTGACGAGGGACCACAGCCCTTTAGGCTTCACCACCGTAAGAACCACTTCCGCTGCCTCCCATGCCTGATGACCCGCTGTCATTCTTAGGGTCGGAGGTGCTGGAGCCTCCCGAACTTTTTCCTATGATAGATCCTGATGTTCCACTCTGTCCGCTTTGAGTCCCATCAGCCTGGCGACTCTTCCCGGTATCCGTGTTCCTGCGCTGGGTTTTCCAGTGTCCCTCGTTGAGCCTGGCGAGTTCAGGTCCGGTGTCCCGCTATACAACCCACTCTTAAAGCCTCCGCTGCTCATTCCGTTACTCGTGCTTCCTTTATCTGCGGAACCTTGGGTCACCAGCATGGGAGGAGTTGCTGTCACGTCTTGTCCGGAATCGGAGGCCTGAGCGAACCTTCCTGCACACATAAGTCCTATTGCGACAGTGCCTGTGAAAACTATTTGCGTGAGCTTCATCGTCATCCCTTTGATTTATTGGTTTAGATGTATACCGTATGAACATTTGTCGAACTTGAGGGATTCGATAGGGGAGCATCATAGAGAATCAGGCTTGTGCCATGAGTCGATCCTTGCGCTCGAGGACCTCCGTATTAAGCGCCTCCCAATCGATCGTGGCCTTTTGAGCCTTGGGAAACATTTCGCCCTCTTCTTCCTTCACGTGATGCTTGACCAACTCGCCTAGCACGGTGAATTTGGCTCTAAAGGTCTCATCGCTCGGATCGAGTTTTTTCAATTCAGCAATGAGCACATGCACCAGATGGTGCTCTTCATTGGCTTCATTCATCAAATTGTCGTCATCGATGCCTGCTCGAATCGCGGGATAGACGAGTCCTTCTTCCAACTCGGCATGAATCTCCAGCTCATGCATGACCGTCTGGGCAATGTCCTCTTGTTTTCGAGGCGTCGCGTCTTCGTATTCGCCAAAGAGCGCTTTGACTTTCTTATGGTCGGCTTTCAGCATTGCGAGCACAGGATTGGTTTGTTGGACATGAGATACTCCTGGTCTGATAGGGTGAAAGGCGTGAATGGACTAGAAGATTCAATTTGCCAGACGTTTCGAACTTATACAGCTAGGAAGAGCCCTTGCTGAGGGAGGAAAGTTAAAGAAATAAGTTTTGGCCTCAATTAAACTCATTCATGTTTTCCTTTGTCATTGGAACCTCTCTACAGTCAGGATTGTGTGAACCGGAGAATGGGTGAAGATAAACGGTATCTCGTCGTGGGGGAACAGCGGATTGTCCGGTAGAGTTCCTTCATCCAGCTTTTGCGTAAGTAGCATCCTGGCCAGGGGTAAATAGAAAGTGGCTCAAATAATGTTCTTTCATGATCTGCCAGCGACAGGTCCCGAATCAAAGGCGTACGGTATTCCGTTCATCCATAACCTCTTTCCCCTTGAATGCGACATTGTAGAAAAGCTCTATGGCCTGAGCATCGAGGCGTTCGGGCCAAACGCGAAGACCGATTGGCATGCATCCAGTTATTGGACGCATCGTGTACAGAGTGCCCTGTCTGATCTCGGGAAAAAAGAAGCCTTCGCAGTCGTTCCCTCAAAGGAGAAAGACACGAATGGATTTCAACCTCCTTGGGTGTGCGACCTCGTGTGGTTAGAGGCAACACCCCCGAGCAACGAGCACCCGTTTGATTGGCGCACATTTCGCGGACTTAAGTTGGCGTGTACCTGTGAATGGGGCGAGACGCACACGGCAATCTCGCAGAACTTTCTGAAACTCACGGTCGTGGTGGCCGAGTTACGGGTCTTCGTCTATACCAACAGGTCGATAAAAACAGAGGCGGGCATGATCCATCCAGCAGACCTGTGTAAAAAGGCCTGCCCACTCTCTCGTGGATTTCGCTATCTCCTCGTCGGGTTCCCGACGAATGCGAACGGTCAGGTACGAATCGATGCCTGGCTCGCGTGAGGTTCTCCTGCGCGCGAAGTAACTCCCAACGATTCCCTTTCCTCAACTAGTCTCCATTCTCTTCCCCATATCAATGCCTCCTGAGCCATGCCACCAACTTATTATATTTCCGGTTATGGCGGGGGTGATTTCTCGCAGGGAAAGGGTATTCTTCAGCGTCGTCATCGCGAGCACGATATGCACTGCCCCACTTCATTTGTGGATAGATCGTTTCTCATTTGTGACAAGCCTTATTGTAAAAGGATTCAGTCTCTTCCGAGGCTCCACTTTTTAAGTGGGGCGTAACGGACATTTCTCACTTGGGTTGACACGACACTTGATCCGTTTCCCACTCGTGGGTTAGGCTTGGGCGGAGCTGGCCATAGACGCGGGAGACGGTCCGATCTGTTCGGTACGGCATGAGTCCTTCCTATGGATTTACCAAGTACAAATCGGCTGGAAGACCAAGCGGCGTTCGAGCGCCAGCCAGCGACGTGGCACGGTGTCGTGGAGGATCTCGCTGAAGAATTCTCTTTTCCGATCCCCGTCGTTGAACGGATGCTGCGCACCGCCGCACACCAGCTTGAGCAAGGGGCACGCATCACCGTGTTTGTTCCACTCCTGGCCCTCAAGCAGGTGAAAGACCAGCTAAAACCATACCAGCAGATACCCCCTCGACACGAGCCGCGCGATCTGCATCATCCCCAGCCGAGCCATTAGCAGCTGTGTCCGTGAGAAGCGACTTCCACTTGCGGAAAGCCAGCGTAAGCGTGTCATGGTTCTTCGCACCCGTCGCCACCTACCTTTAATTCCGTTAGTCCGCCGTTATTTCTCTCTCCATCACTGAGACAGAGGAGTTCGAGCGGGCACCATTTCTGTTACAAAGAATTAACAGGACCGTGACCAAGGAGTGCACAGTCCTGCGGTACGCTCCTCGCAGAAAAAAGGAGCACCGTATGTCTCGGATCGTACCGTCGCGACAGCAGCCCCTCATCCAGACCGGCAGACTCTCCGCGGCTTCGAGCCGCCCACGCCGGCTCTTGCAGAAATCCGAATTGTGGATCGAACTGACACGCCAACGGACATTGCTACTTATCAGCTTGAGCGCGTCTCTGACGGCCGACGGGGAGCCCGACGTGTGCTCCGACCTCGCCGATCAGGCCTCGGCCGAGTTCGAGCAGGATCTCGCCATGCAGGTGAGGACCCGGACGTTTGACAAACTGCGTCGCATCGAGCGCGCACTGCAACTGATGCGGACCAACAGCTATGGACGGTGCCGTCGCTGCGACGAAGAAATTCTCTACGAACGGCTGAAGGTCCAGCCCGACGCGCTCTTCTGCGTCCCCTGTCTCACCATCGTCGAGCAAGAAGCTGCCGAAAATTAACCCTATGCCGGATACCTCCACCGCTATGTCCACCCCACGGAGTCCAGCTGCACCCCCTTGGCGCACGTGGTGTCCCGCCTGTTCCTTCCGGCCAGGACAAGGGACAAGCCCGGGCCGCACCTTCCTTCAGGAGACCACCAAACCAGGTCTCCACGACTCATGACCGTGTCACCCAGAAGAATATTCATGCGGTGCGCCAGCTGTGCCGGCTTGAGAGTGCCTGAGATCCTCTACGGGGGAGGCACCGGAATCCTGGCCCTGCGATGCCTTCACGGCAGGGAGGTCATGGACCCAGTGATTGTGAGGAATCGGCGACGGGTCAGACAATCGCCGATGGTCGGTAGAAAGGCGGAGGGACGCTTCGCGTTACCATGGCCCTGCGATCCGGACAGCCTATGAGGGACACCCGTAGTCAGATGAAGAAGAAGGGAGGAAGGTATGAGACCGATAGTGGCGAGGTGTTGTTTCTGCGAAAAAATTCGCGACGACTCAGGGACTGAACCAGGCGGGGGCCTGTGGCAGGATTTTAATTTCTATATGGCCACTCATATGCTCAGGCCGGAGGAGGTAATGTTCTCTCACACATACTGTCCGGGTTGTCTCTCGGACTACAGGGATTTCCTGAGCCCGTCGAAGGGGGCGAGTCATGGACCGGGGGTGGTGAAGGGGGCATGATGGATTCACGAATGTCAAATCGGATCTGGTCGATGATGCCAGGCCAGAGGCGATGACGGTGGCATCAGAGCCGGTATTCCCTTGGAGCGTCTCGTGAGACCGTTTGCCCCGATCACGATTCTCCGGAGTGGAGACAACATGACGGTACAGGCGTAACGCGAGAAGGAGGGAGGTGGACGATGAAGTCAGGACGATCAGGTGCTGTCGAAGTAAGCGGGCAACGGACTGTTCGCGAGCGAAAGACAATCATCATACGGAAGCGGGAGAGGAGACAGGATCAAACGCTGCTCTCCGATGATCTCCGTACTCGCATTGCCGCACGGGCATATTCCCTCTATGAGCGACGCGGGTACGAGGACGGGTACGACCTTGAGGACTGGTTGGAGGCAGAGCGCAGTATTCTGGCCGAGTAGCACTGAATCGCGAACTCTGGTGACCACGCACGCGAGAGGAGGGGAGCACGCGTTGGATGTGCAGGTTAATTCTCTGCGGGAGAAGATCGAGACTGACCCAGCCAAGCCGAAGTCTCTCGTGACTGTCCGGGGAGTCGGCTACAAGCCTCGGGTCGAGTGACCGGTCAGCCCAAGTCGCGCATCGCTTGGACGAGATCGGAAGAATTTGAGATGAGGCTAGTCAAACAAGGAACACACAAGAAGGTTTTTGAATATTTCAGAATAGGTACTGTTGGGAGGGAAACTCCTCCATGCTTACAACGCGCTAGAGGAGGTCTAGGACTGTGTCCTTGAGTTGGTGAATACCCCATACTGAGGCGTGATCTCTCGGAAGACATGTCGTTTCTTGAGATGGTGCGGCTCTTCCGCCTGCAGCAGTTGGGCGAGCGTCTTCACGGCATCGAGCACATGCTCTCCCTTATTGAGCATCACACACTCGGCCCGGTGGCCCATGGCGGCGTCTGTGATTTCTGCTCGTGCGGGTAAGCCGCTCTTGGCCAACGTTTCCAGCACTTGCGTAGCCCATATCACCGGGATGTGCGCCGCCTCGCACAGGCAGAGAATGTCTTCCTGTACACGCGCCAGATGCTCAAAGCCGACCTCCACCGCCAGGTCTCCGCGTGCGATCATGACGCCACATTTGGGCAGCTCAAGCCCCGCGAGTAGCAACTTCGCCAGTTGGTGGACCGCCTCCCGCGTCTCCACTTTGAGCACAATGCCCATGTCAGGATCGCCGAACTCTTTCAAGGCGTCGCGAAGGTCGTAGAGATCTTGGGGACGATGGACAAACGAGAGGCCGACCGCATTCGCATGCTTGACCACAAACGACAAGTCCTCTCGGTCTCGCGCCGTGAGTGCTGGCAAAGTGATAGAAGAGTCAGGAAAGTTCAGTCCCTTGTCAGCCCTGATACGCGCCGGAATGCCGCAGGGGGCCGTGACTTCCAACTCCACAGAGTGTTCGTGCACGGCCAAGACGGACGCCGCGATTTTTCCGTCATCGATGTACACCCGGTGGCCGGACTGCACGGCGTGCAGCGCCTCCGGGAGTGTACAACTGATGCCGGCGGGCGTGCCTTGTCGGGCGAGATGCCCGGGCTGTTCGGGATTGCGATACAGATGAAGCCGGTCTCCCGCCTGTACCCGCAGATCCACTGGCTGCGGTGTCAGGGGACCTATGGTGAACTTGACACCCTGTTCGCCTCGCATGAGGATCCCCTCATGCAGGTAGGCCGTGCGCTGGAGGCCGACACGGACTCGTGTTGGACTCAGGCGCTCGAGCACATACAGCGTGCGAGCACGGTTTCGAGTATCTTCAAATTGTAGTGTCTCGCCGACATGCAATATTTCCAGACCCTGCTGCTGCGGCAACGCGATCACGAACTGGGGGGCCTCGCCCGAGCGGCGCACCCATCCGGTATACCCCGCGTTGCTATCGAGATAGCCTTCAAGGAGTCGGCTGGGGCGCCCGTCCGCATCCTTCGGCACCGAGAGCTTCAGTGGACGGGTCTCCAGCTCCAGTGGCCCCGTGCGCACTTTGGGACCGGCCAAATCCATCAGGATCCGACACCGCCGTCCCACGCCATGTCCAGCTCGTGTCAGCCGGTCCTCGACGTGCCGAATCGACTTGATGATCTGGGCCCATTCAAGCGCTGAGTCGTGAGCGCAATTGATTCGCGCAATATCCATCCCTTCTCGCAACAATTGCTCAAGGAGATCTGACTGAGGAATGATACTCGCGTCCAGGGTCACCATAATCCGAGTGCTTTGGGCTACACGCGGGCGGCCGAGAAGCGCTCGGGTCCGCTGGGCCAAGAGGGTGCGGGCTCTCTTCAGGTCTGGTACAGACAAAGGAGTCTCAGGCGGCACGGCCCCCACATGGACCATGACATGCTGCAGGCTGGCCAAGACGCTCCCTTCGAGACGTCCTAAAGAAGACAGGCCGAGGTCGGCTAATTCAAATTGCAGCTCTTGTAAGTCGTGATCGCGCAAGGCGAGGTAGGCAAGCAGATTGTCACGGCTGCACACACCGTCAGGATCGCATGAGGGGAAGCTGGGACGTACTGAGCCGACTCTTTCGAGGATCTCCGAGTAGAGCGCCTCAAGTTTCTGCGCGAGCGCACTCTTTTGAGGGTTTGTATCGGGGCCATACCCATCCGTCACAAGTGCAACCTCGCCTGGAAGATTGTCTGACGTCGAACTCATTGTCGTCATCCTATTCTGAAGCGAGCGAGATATCTTCCCCGACGGTCAGGCGAAGACCGAGAGCTGTTGAACATTCAAGGTTGTTCTCCCACGAGAGCACTCTTCTCAGTCAGGCGAGGCCCAGTGGTGGAGAGAATTGCCCCACGAACAGGAAGCGGGCTGTAACAGAGTGGAACAAATCAGTGGGCCACCAACCCTTGTCGCTAACGCTTACACGCACTGACGAAACGTGCCAAGCAAGTTGGCACGCAGCTGCACTCTCTTTGGCCCGGCACAGGATCTACCCTATATCTCGAGGTTCATGACTGATAACCTCCACGCGTTCTTACCATTTCCAGTTAGCCGCGTCGCGAGGCAGAAACACTGAGCAGCTAATATACTCCATTGCCCGATTTTCCATGTTACCAATGAGTTAAAATTAACGGATCCCATACTCAAAGCCATTACGAATAA
This sequence comes from Nitrospirota bacterium, assembly GCA_963729585.1. Taxonomy (GTDB): domain Bacteria; phylum Nitrospirota; class Nitrospiria; order Nitrospirales; family Nitrospiraceae; genus Palsa-1315. Next base: position 80,940 of record CAVSOJ010000024.1, on the reverse strand, counting down.
GTGAAGGTTGTTTGTTTTGGAATAGGCGAAAGGATATGTCAAAGCCCTTGTAAAATGGACTTCTCCCTTCAAGACGATCCTGAGCAGAAACTACGCAAAGAAATCAGTGTCAAAAAAGCACGAAAAAGCCTTCCAAGTGCCACCAGAGGTGCCACCATCCTAGAAATAATTCAGAATCGCGTAAGTAGTGGAAAGATGGTGCCGAGGGACAGAATTGAACTGTCGACACCAGCCTTTTGATGTCTCAACAAAATGTAGCATAGACAATAATTGCAATGAAAATACGATGCAAAAAGTGACATTTCGTGTCAAGCATTATCAATGAGTTACATAGCCAGGTGCCACTAGCGGCACCTCATTGCGTCACCTTGGTTGTGAGTCACTCCGGCTACCCTGATGAAAGACTCTGCTCCAAGATGCACGTCCTCATCCGGATAGTCCGGCTCAGAGATAGAGCCCTCCATTGGAAATTTCTTCCCGTTAGCTCGACTTCCCTGCGCGCGCATGAGAGTGAAGGTAGACCTACTAGCTTTCTCACGCATCATCCTGATTTGGCCTGTTCGGCTCAAATGGTCAACCGCAAGAAACTTGGTTCCACGTGAGGGTGGGGCAGCGATGCGCCACATCTTCGAGGTCGCAAATTGGTCCAGCCCGCATCGTGTCGAGCACTTGATCTTCCGCGGTGAGCTGTTGCGTCATGTTTGCTCCTTTTTGACAGCAGAATGAATTGCTGGAAGAACACTGGAGCATTATCTGTGCCGCAGGATGGTATTCCCGGGTTCGGTAATACAGGAGGTTCTGGGTCACAGCCTGAAGGCGGGATTCGGCAGGGTTGGGGAGTTTCGGGCCAATGCCATGCCCGGAAACTGATAGGGCTATCTATTTGAATCTTCACATGTCGATTTCCCCAGCTGCACTCCGTTAGACCACCGTCAGGCCTGAGGTTGTGCGGACCTGATTTTCATGTAACGATGAATCCGTTACCTCGTCCACCAGGAACGCATCGGAGAAACACAATAGCGTCTCACCCTCCGCAATTCAGCCAATCGAGCCCTCCACTCGAGTGTCGTGCCTCGGGACCGATACAGGCCCAGATGTCTTCATCGCATAACACATCCCGCCACGAGTGCCGTTCAACTTGCGGTCGTGGTGGCCTCCATGTATGGTTAAGCTATCCTGTTCGTCCTGCATCACGCCGAACAGATACGCGGCACCACGGCGGCGGAGCGACTCCGGCATGTAGCCGCGCGGTAAACGTCAGCGGGCCCGATGCTGAATGTTGAAGTCGGTGCATCTTCATTGCTCAAGTTAAAGATTGTTATAATGTTACCGATGGTACACAGTGGATGTCAATGAGGTACTTGACACCAGTACAACGGTACGATACTGTTAGTATGTGACCGAACAAGGCGACGGGAAGAGTAAACGCCAGATACGCCCGCGGGTTGATGACACCCTCTCCAAGGAGGTGCGCATCCTGGCCATTCGTCAAGAGCGGCGTTTCAATGAATTAATTGAAGAAGCGCTCCGCATCTGCTGAAGAAATATCGGGAGAAGCCAAAGGGAAAATGAACGCGGTGCCTGGGTCTTGAGTCGGAAAGAGGCTTTTGAACACTGCGCCCGGAACGACTAGGCAGGCGGGCAATTGGTGGACAGTCCATCCTTGTGTCTAGAGGCCGCCTTTCCCGCGTTCACACAATCCATGAACGCCTCAAAATTGGACTGCAAACCATACGCACCATAGAGCACCTCGAGATCTCTCAGCATTGTGCCCAAGCTTGCCAAGAGCGTCGCTTCTTCTCGCTTGACCAGGCACCGTAATCGGTATGCCTCAATTGCGCGATGCACGCCGAGCAGTAACGTTCCTTCGCCGACTGGTTTCACCAAAATGTCGTATGCCCCGGCGTTCATAGCTTGCCCGATGAGTTCCTCATCGTTCTTTTCGATCAGAAGCAGGACCGGCCTCTCTGGGTGAAACTTCCGCACGGCTCGTACAAACGCGACTCCTTCGATTCCAGGCTGCTGTCCGTCACAAATGATGGCATCATACTCATTCGCCCGGATACGCTCCAGAGATGCCAACGCGGAATCTAACGTCTCTATCTGAGCGTCAGGAAGCCTTAGGCGCAATGTCGATGCCAGTGTGCTGAGGAGAATAGAATCGTCGTCAATGATGAGAACACGGGAAGTTCGCATTGTCATACTCCCAGGAGAAAGATCCTCAGCACGATACCCCTCGACGCCTTATACCCAATTTGTGTCGGATCAGCAAACTGTTCGCGTCTGCTCCCATCGATGCCGAGTCCGCCGAAGGTGCCACCTCTTAAGCTAGTGGTAATTATCTTGCTGGCCAGTCACCGTTCTGCCTTTCGGCGCGCGTTCCATAGCCATCCGTGCGTGCGAGCATGCGGCCGAGTCGTCAGCACGCGATAGTCATTGCGCCAACCTATCTTTTTCATTATATGCTAACGTGCTCAGCGGGTTTCGGTGCAGCGAGTCAGGCTGACCTCTTACCCCCGAGGAGAATGACTGCCGTATGAGAATCTGGCCAGGGCGTCCTTACCCCTTAGGAGCAACGTGGGACGGCGAGGGAGTGAATTTCGCGCTGTTTTCTGAAAATGCCACGGCTGTGGAGCTTTGTTTGTTTGACGAATCTGACGCTACTCAGGAAGCTCACCGGATTCGGATTGAGGAATGCACCGATCACGTCTGGCATGTGTACCTGCCGGAGGTACAGCCCGGACAGCATTATGGCTACCGCGTCCATGGACCTTATGAACCGGAAGCTGGGCATCGCTTCAACCCTGCCAAGCTCTTGTTGGATCCCTATGCGAAGGCAATCGCAGGAACGATCGATTGGTCAGATGCGCTCTTTGGGTACCGGATGGGTGACCCCAAGGCCGATCTCTCACTCAACGAAGAAGATAATGCCAGGTATATACCCAAATGTGTGGTGATCGACCAGGCCTTCACCTGGGGCGGAGACCAATTGTTGCGAACCCCTTGGGACCGGACGGTCATCTATGAACTGCATGTGAACGGGTTTACAGCCAGACATCCTGACATTCCGAAGAACATGCGTGGCACCTATGCCGGACTCGCAACACCAGCAGTGATTGAGCATCTGCAGAATTTGGGTATCACGGCCGTCGAGTTGTTGCCGGTCCATCATTTCATCCGCGACAAACACCTTGTCGAGCGCGGTCTCACCAACTACTGGGGCTATAACTCGATCGGGTTTTTTGCTCCGGACAGCTCAATATGCGTCCACCTCGGTTCGAGCGCATCATGTGTGGGAGTTCAAGACGATGGTAAAGGCGCTCCACAGTGCCGGTATCGAAGTCATCCTCGACGTGGTCTACAACCACACGGGAGAAGGCAATCACCTGGGCCCGACGCTGTCGTTTCGCGGAATCGACAATGCGTCGTACTACCGACTGGTTCCCGACCAGCCGCGCTATTATCTGGACTACACCGGTTGCGGCAATACGCTGAATGTCCGTCACCCTCAGGTCCTCCAGCTCATCATGGACAGCCTGCGTTATTGGGTTCTGGAGATGCATGTGGATGGCTTCCGATTCGATCTGGCCTCCACGCTGGCCAGAGAACTGCACGACGTAGACCGGCTCAGCGCTTTTTTCGACATCATTCATCAGGATCCGGTGCTCTCGCAGGTGAAACTGATCGCCGAACCCTGGGACTTAGGTGAAGGCGGTTACCAGGTCGGCAACTTTCCTGCCGGCTGGGCTGAGTGGAACGGAAGATATCGTGACACGATCCGGCGATACTGGAAAGGGGACGGAGGCCAAGTGGCGGAGATGGCATATCGACTTTCCGGGAGCAACGATCTCTATGAAGGAAGTGGCCGCCGGCCCCATGCGAGCATTAATTTCGTGACGGCGCACGATGGGTTCACCCTGCATGATCTGGTTTCGTATCACCAAAAGCGCAACGAGGCCAACGGTGAAGGCAATCGTGACGGCACAGAAGAGAATCTCAGCTGGAATTGCGGGGTGGACGGACCGACTGCGAAACCCTCGATCGTGGCGCTACGAGAACGACAGAAGCGCAACATATTAGCCACGTTGCTCTTGTCACAAGGCGTACCGATGATCTGCGGTGGCGATGAGATGGGGCGGACTCAACGCGGCAACAACAACGCCTATTGCCAGGACAATGAAATCAGTTGGGTCGATTGGAAGCTGAGCAAACCACAGCAGGCGCTCCTTGCCTTCACGAAGAGCCTCATCCTGCTGCGACAGCAACATCCAGTGTTCCGCCGCCGCCGTTTCTTCCAAGGCCGCCGCATCCGGGGCGCGGAGGTCAAGGATATCTCCTGGCTTCGCCCGGATGGGAAAGAGATGACGGATGAGGACTGGGCCCAAGGTTATGTCCGCTGCCTTGGCATACGGCTAGCCGGCCATGCCATTGAGGAGAAAGACTCGAAGGGGAGACCAGTCCTGGACGAGACATTCCTGATGTTGCTAAATGCACACCATGAGCCTCGGCCTTTTACGCTGCCCGCGCACAAGCGCGGTGTGCTGTGGCAGCCGGTGCTGAACACGGCCGTATCCCAAGGTAACGAACAGCCGGTATCGCTATTGAGAGGGGGTGGTCAGTACGATCTTGAGGCCCGGTCGCTCGCCGTGCTCCGCTTGCGACAAAAATCCTGATTGTGACCGGGCCCCCCTCTTTAACCGGATCCGGCCTGTCTGTGAGGGTCGGGCCGAAGGGAGGACTGTATGCCCGCGACCATCACACCGTCGTCGGGCTCGTAGTCGCGGTGTTGTTCGGGGAGCCATCGTCTTCCTATTCATGCAGGCGGCGACTGGCCCCATTCCGTATCCGCCGCTGGTCGCCCGCGCCGTCAACGAGATCCTCCTTCGCGTGGGCTGTTCCCTGGTAATCTTCTGATCGCACAACCAAGGCGTCAAAGAAAGGGCAGAGAAGAATGAAAGAGACAGGCATCATTATCGTGTGTTTGCTCTTCAACGCTCTCCTCGTGCTGACAGAAATGGCGTTTGTCGTAGTGAACAAACCGAGTCTCCGCCAATTGGTGCGTCAGGGGCATAGCCGGGCAGGCGTTCTTCTTCGATTGCGAGAGACACCTGAACGGACGCTTTCCGTGATTCAGATCGGGCTCACCCTTGCGCTGGCACTGGCCGGCGTCGTTGGTGGAGTGGGAGCGGAAGAGGACCTGAGCCCGGTTATCAAACGATGGTGGGACGTCAGCGAAAATATGGCCGATGCGATTGCGATTGGCCTGGTGGTGCTGCCCTTGACCTATTTCACGGTGGTGCTCGGCGAACTGGTGCCGAAAAGTCTGGCGCTCAGACATTCGTTGAGCCTCGCATTGTTCACCGCGCCTTGGTTGAGTCTGTTTGAGAGGATTCTTGGTCCTGTTGTGACGGTGCTGGAATGGTCGACAAAACGATTCCTCTGGCTTCTGAGGTTCTTATCACGACAACGCATCGGCGAATCGAAAGAGAGCGAGGCCGCGGAGGCCACAGTGGAACTGGGGCTGCTCTCGACTCAGCATCGGCAATACGTCATGAATCTGGTCGATCTTGAACGGAAACGAATCAGAGAGATCTATCTGCCTTGGGACAAGGTGACCGCGGTGGATGTTGAGAGTGCCGCCAGTGAGGTCGAGGCAACGGTGATCGCTTCCGGACATACGCGTCTTCCGGTCTTGAAGAAAGGCGAGGTCATTGGAATACTCAACACAAAGGAATTCGCCGCATTGCGTGCATCCGGCCGTGAGGATTGGGTGTCGCTGATAAGACCTGTGGTCGAACTACAAGCCGATACGCCACTGCTCACCGGTCTCCGGCGTCTCCAGGAACGCCGGATGCACATGGGCGTGGTCTACTCGGCCAATAAGCGCTTGGGCGTTGTGACGCTGGAGGACATTCTGGAAGAGGTCGTTGGGGAAATCTACGATGAAGATGATGACGGGGCGCTCCGACGCCTTTTAAGTTCTGGGCCTATCGTGTGAACCGGTAGGAGAGATAGAAAAGATGTCAGGACCAACTACCCCCCCCTCCCTGCGTGACATCCGTCCACCGGCTGGCGGTGACCTCTCATAAGTGGTTCCATTGTGGCCGTTTGGCCTCCCAAGACGAAGTGATTTCTCGTAGTACAAACTGGAAAGTTTGGATGAATTCACACGAGGAAAGCGTGTAAGCTGCGGGGCAAATAGAAAGTGGCCCAAATAATGTTCTTTCATGATCTGCCAGCGACAGGTCCCGAATCAAAAGCGTACGGTATTCCGTTCATCCATAACCTCTTTCCCCTTGAATGCGACATTGTAGAAAAGCTCTATGGCCTGAGCATCGAGGCGTTCGGGCCAAACGCGAAGACCGATTGGCATGCATCCAGTTACTGGACGCATCGTGTACAGAGTGCCCTGTCTGATCTCGGGAAAAAAGAAGCCTTCGCAGTCGTTCCCCCAAAGGAGAAGGGCACGAATGGATTTCAATCTCCTTGGCTGTGCGACCTCGTGTGGTTGGAGGTTATATCCCCGAACAACGAGCATCCATTTGATTGGCGCACATTTCGCGGAGTTAAGTTGGTGTGCACCTGTGAATGGGGCGAGACGCACACGGCAATCTCGCAGAGCTTTCTGAAACTCACGGTCGTGGTGGCCGAGTTACGGGTCTTCGTCTATACCAACAGGTCGATAAAAACAGAGGCGGGCATGATTCATCCAGCAGACCTGTGTAAAAAGGCCTGCCCACTCTCTCGTGGATTTCGCTATCTCCTCGTCGGGTTCCCGACGAATGCAAACGGTCAGGTACGAATCGATGCCTGGCTCGCGTGAGGTTCTCCTGCGCGCGAAATAACTCCCAACGGCTCCCTCTCCTCAACCAGTTCATCTTTGTGTTAGGTTCGGCACCGTTGCGCTGGGCCGGACGAATGCTTAAGACGCTGTCGACCAACCCGCCGCCGCGAAAAGCCTTCTGCGTCCCATGCTTCGGTCCCTGGGGATTTCGGTCCTGTGCATTCTTGTGCTCCTGGCGACTCAGTGTACCCTTTGAGATTTCCCTGCTCAAGTTTGTCCCGTCATTTTCTGAATAAGCCCGACACGAGTTCGCCTCACCATAATTAACACTTCGCTAATCGTTCGTTGACGTACAGGTAACAGGCTCCATCTATATATCCTCTCCGAGAATAAGACGGACATATAGTCCTGCACCCAGATTCTCGAAATCATTTAGGAGGACAAAATGGAGCATTCCTCGCATACGAAGCTGTGGGCAGTTGCCTTGGCGTCGGCAATTTGCCTCTTGCCGGTCTGCCCTGTTTACGCCAACGGCAATACGGCCACGCCCATCAAGCACCTGGTGATCCTCTTTCAGGAAAACGTTTCCTTCGATCATTACTTCGCCACCTATCCAAATGCCACGAATCCCTCGGGTGAGCCCGTATTTCACCCGAGGCCAGGTACACCTACGGTCAACGGCCTTTCCGGCAGTTTGCTGACGAACAACCCCAACGCTACCAACCCCGCAAACGGGGCCGACGCGGTCAACCCGTTCCGCCTTGACCGCTCGCAAGCCTCGACCTGCGATCAGGGTCATAATTACGGTCCGGAGCAGCAGGCGTTCGACGGAGGCCTCATGGACATGTTTCCGGCGAGCGTCGGTGTGGGCGAAAGTGCGTTCTGCGCCGCCGCCTTCTCCTATGGCAGAGGCAAAGGCCTCGTCATGGGTTATTTCGACGGCAACACGGTGACGGCCTTGTGGAACTACGCACAGAATTTCGCGATGAACGACAATTCCTACGGCACAACATTCGGCCCCTCGACTCCCGGCTTGCTTAACCTCGTGTCGGGCATTACCTATCCGGCCACCCCGAGCGCACCGAACGCCAAGATCGTGCCCAACAGCAGTGGGCCCGGCACGATTGTCGGCGATCTAGACCCAACCGGCGATATCTGTTCCACCGGCACGACGGTACAGATGACCGGGAAGAATATCGGCGACCTCTTGAGCAGCGCCGGGGTGACCTGGGGCGCATTCATGGGTGGCTTTGACCTAGCCACGACCAACCCGAACGGTACGTCCGGCTGCAAACGGTCGAGCCCCGCGAGCCCAGCGAATAACGGCCCGACCGCGGATTACATTGCCCATCACGCGTTCTTCCAATATTACGCTTCGACAGCGAACCCGATGCACGTGCGTCCGGCTTCTGTGTCGGAAATCGGCCATGCTGGCCCGGCGAACCATAATTACGACCTCAAGGACTTCTATGCCGCTCTGAAGCAGGGGAACCTACCTGAGGTCAGCTTCGTGAAGGCGATCGCGGCGCAGGACGGCCATGCTGGCTATTCCGACCCGCTGTTAGAGCAGTCGTTCTTGGTAAAAACTACCAACGCGATCATGGACTCAGCGTACTGGGACCGTACGGCGATCATCATCCTGTACGATGATTCGGACGGCTGGTACGACCACCAGATGTCGCCGATCGTCAACCCGTCGGCGGTCAACACAGGGGTCGTGAACGATAGCGATGAGTTGAACGGGCCCGGCGTATGCGGGCACGGCACGCCGCTGGCCGCGGTTCAAGGACGCTGTGGATATGGCCCGCGGCAGCCGCTTCTGGTGATTTCACCCTTCGCCAAGGCGAATTTCGTCGATCACACTCTGACCGACCAGAGCTCAGTGTTGCGCTTCATCGAGGACAATTGGGGCACTGGCCAGATTGGTGGGGGTTCCTTTGATCAAATCGCCGGCTCGCTGTTAAATATGTTCGATTTCCACGAGGGCGTCCGCAATCGTCAGCTCCTTCTCGATCCGAGCACGGGACAGCCTGTGCACGACCAGGGGCATCACTAAGACTCTCGTCTCATATCCTAAATCTTTGATCTTTGTCTGGTTCGGAATTCTGAGTGGACGAACCCCGGCCTGCACAACTGGCTCAGGAACGACGATCATCGTTCAGGCCTCCTCACCCCGAGTCGATTATCACATCCAATGAGGGACCGATAGAGGGGGCCGCTCCGTCCGCGGGTTTTGTAAGTGATTGAAAAGTGGTGCCGAGGGACAGAATTGAACTGTCGACACCAACCTTTTCAGGGCATCAACAAAGTGAGCATAAACAGCAACTTGTAATAAAAAGACGATGCAAAAAGTGACATTGCGTGTCTTGCACTATCAATGAGTTACAGCTTCAGGTGCCACAAGTGGCACCTCGTACATTCATTTTGCAGCACTATCTTGTCGCGGTTGTCTCAACTTCCTTTATCCACCAACATCCGATCATCCAAATGGTCCAACACCGCGCGGCACCTTTCCCCAGGGATTTTACTTGAGTAGCCTAGGACTTTTCCCCAGTCTCTCCGAGGGAGATACCGAGTACTGCAGTCAAGGCTGCTAGCGTAACATTTATCTGTAGACCTCTTACCTGACAGTGAAGAGAGGGCATGACTCTCCCCCCCTCAAGAGAGTCAGGAGCGAGCGAACCAGGATGTCCCGTATCATTATGTGTGTCCAGAAGCTTTGCCGTCTGCGACGCGAGGTGAAGAAGCGGGTCGAGCCGGGATCATAGCGGAGCTGATTCTCCTCCGGTGTATTGGGTTGCCTCCCGTGAGGCTGTGCCCAGAAGGAGGTGCGTGATGAGAGAGTTTCTCCTCTGCATGACCTGGGTCTTGGTTCTCCTGCCTGGGACGTCGTGGGCGTATCGAGACTATTTTACGACAGAGCAGAAGGCGCAACTCGCCAAGATCCAGACGGTCCTGATTGACGCCATTGCTATTACAGATAAGGGAGCAGTCGATGCGGGGCCGATTGCCCAGACCGTCTCGCGTCGTCTGGCCGAACTGGGCTATACGATGGTGCAGGACCGTGCGAAGCCTCATGACGCGGTCTTTAAAGTGAAGTGTGAGCAGCGGAAGACGTGGGAAGGGACCACTGCGGCCGGCGGCGACGCAGACTTGCCTGATGCTCCGTCGCGGCTGTGGAAGGGGCCTGCCTGCCAGCTGACCTATCTTTTGGGAGAGATGAAGGTCAAATGGCAACGGGAGGTGCGCACCGACTTCGAAGATGCGGTGACGGCAGCCCAATCCGCCCAGGCCGGGGAACCCGGCGCCTACGCGATGGCGAAATTGAATGAAGGATTGGAGAAATACGAGTTCCCGCTCCTAGTGACGGCAGAGTGGGGCCAACCGGATCGGCTGCTGAAGCTGCTGGATTCGACCGAGACCAGCCAGGCGCGCAAGGTCAAGATTATTTCGCTGCTCGGCGAGATGCAGGCTGACGAAGCCCTGCCCAGGCTGAAGCAAGCGCTCCAGGATCGAGACTTGGCGAAACAGTCGTTGGCTGCGATGGGCAATCTCGGGAGGGAAGGCATTCCGCTGTTGGTTGAGGTCATGAATACGTCACCGGATCTCGAGGTGCAAGCCGCCGCCGCCAAGGGGTTGGGCCAACTCGGCGGACTGCACGGGGATGCTTCAGTCGTGCCGCCGTTGCTGGCCAAGCTGAAGGATCCCAAGACAGACTGGTCCGTGCTCACGGAAGTGGCCTGGGCCTTGGGCAAAATTCCGGACAAACGATCGATCCAGCCGCTCTACGATCTCGACACGAAGCTACAAGGGATCCGCGATCCGGGGAATGTCCAGTTTAAGAAACTCAAAGAAGCCGTGTTCTGGTCGATCAAACAGTGCGATACGTGGGATCAGTACAGCTAAAAGCCTTTGATTCCTCGAAATTTCGTTTTCCAAGCATGCCGTACCATCGAAGCAATCATGAAAGGGAAGGCGAGGAAGATACCGCAGCCGCCAGACAGGACCGTGTTCAAGGTACGGGCGGGCACACGAGTGTGAGATGGGCAAACGGCGGGAGCGGTGGCCAAGGAACTGGGACTGAGAGGAGGCTGCGCAATGGGATCAAGACCGCCAAAGCGGGGACGCGCAACGAGGCTCCTGTCAATGTGGTCACGCGCGCCTGCTGCGCAACCAGTCGCTCGATGCCCGCGAAGGACAGCCTATGTATCCGGTCATTGCCCTGATCGTCCTGACGTTGTTCACCTGGATCGTCGCGATCTGGGCCTCGTTCGGTGACAGTGACGCGCCTGATGATGTGGAGAAGGCGGAGCAGAGGTCCGATGAACACGATCGTCGGACGAAACGCGCCCGATGGAGGAGCCTATGACCTGTGAACGGTGCGGGGGATTGAGTGTCGCCGTGCATTTCGAGGGGGACCATGTCTGGGAGTATGACGGGTGGGAGTGTCTCATCTGTGGAAATATTACCGATCCGCTCATCATGATGAATCGGGACGCGCAAGGGCATGGAGCCGTAAGGCCGTTGACGTCAAGCGGAATGAGACCTGCGCGCGGCGCAGTCAGTCCAGACCGGCGCACAGATCCAGTTCGGTCATAAGCCACCGGTGATCCCGTGGAGAGATCGCTCAGATTCAGGGACCCTTGCGAGCGCGACGATCACCACCGTGACTCCGTGATCGGCTTGCTTCGGTTCCTCCACGGTTCGATGAGCCTAGGGGGGCTCCTTTCATGGATTTGTGAATGTCATTGCGTTAGAATAGCTTCCAACGCATTGAGCTGGACAATGACCCTGCGGGAGTTCCTAATGCCTGTGGGAATGGTCAGCTTTCACAAAATTCAAGCCTTAGCTCTCCCTCCACAATTCCTTGTCTTCGCCAATGCCTATCTTGACGCCGTTCCGCGCCATATTAACTACCTGGAGCGGAAGGGGACGGCAATGCAATACTGGTATATGGCATTAGTACTCGTAACGTTTATTCAAGCGGGACTCCAAACTTGTGCGCCCAATGAAGCACCAGAAACTGTCGAGCCAGCAGTGAACTTGAAAGAAAAGACAAAGACCAGTCCACTTCAGTACAAGATGCGTCCTCAACTCCAGCAAGTCACTTCCTTTTACTGGTGAGAGAGAGCCAACTTACATCCCAGGCTCTTGTGTTCCTGGCGCCAGCATCGAGTTTTCCATTACCTGATCAGACACATAACCAATTGGCGTCTGGTGCCATCACGGCACAGCCACTGGAAAACCCGCTATTTATTCTATCCCTGGGAGCATCGGTTTTGTAAGCCTTTCCGGTACTTCCACACAGACCCTTGTCACCAGAGCCGAACCTCTCTCCTTGAATGACGTTGCGCCGGTTTGACCATTTGGTGCTATTCAGGTGGAATGAGGCCCTCTGTGGCGTTTTTTGCTGTAGAATGAACAGGCCGTGAACACATAGGGTTTATATCTAGAAGTGGCCTGTCTCATTGGCATAACGCTATCAAGAAATACGGACGCCGGGCGAGAATTGCGTATGCCCTTGTGATGTCGTAATCGCTCGCAGGCAAAGCGGGTCAACAACTGCTTCGCCGATCTAATGGACCATCATCGGTAGATTTGTTCTTGAGGGTCACCCGCCCACACAACCCGGTAGCAGCAGCTTCGGATCTCTTTTACTGCACTCCAACAGACTATTACGCATAGACCGCACCGACGAATTCAGTAGCCTCGGGAACAGCCTAGTAGTGATATAACGCCGGCCGCGATACGCTTGGTCATGGAATCAAGGGAGTCCGACGTAAAAGACACCAGGATAAACGGATGCCAAGTGCATCTCAAATTTCATTCCCTGGCAGATAGCCGATGGAGCGTAAAGGCCACAGTCCGGAGTGGAGAGCAATAAGACAGAGGAACCTTTCCATACTCAAGACTATCCGACCCGCGAAAGCGCGGAGCAGGAAGCACTTCGTCTAGTTATGGAGCATCTCGGCAAGAATATTGGCAACACGTCCCGAGTGAAGGAGAGGACAAATGGGTGCCTTAGTATCTGGTGCGGAATAAATTGCAGGACAATGGCGAGACGAGAGAAGTGAATGTCGACCATGCTTTCGGTGAACCATAGTTATGCAACAATCAAAGGAGTTAAGCGATGTCACATAAACAATATGAATCGTGTATCGAAGCCTGCAATGAATGCGTGACCGCGTGCGAACATTGCGCGTCCTCGTGTTTGCACGAACAAGATACTAAGATGATGGTGCGGTGCATCGAACTGGACCGAGATTGCGCCGATATATGCAGCCTGGCCGTTCAATTTATGTCGCGCGGGTCAACATATGCCGCAAAGATTTGCGCGTTATGCGCCGACATATGTCAGGCGTGTGGTGATGAATGTGCCAAGCATAACAATGAGCATTGTCAACAATGCGCGAAAGCCTGTCATACCTGCGCTGAAGAATGTCGGAGGATGGTGAAAACATAATTTCTTGCGTCCATCGCTGCAGTGGCCTAAAAACTTAGGGCGATCAAAACAAGTTAGGACCACCTCTAACGATCGGTCGCGCGGATTAGATCAAGAGTTTTCATAACGAGTCTCTCAAGACGGTCCTCCAACTGACTCATTTCCCGCATTTCCTTCGACGATGTCAGATGCCCACACTTCGAACAAACAAATCTTGCTCTGCCACAGCAGTATAGTTAGACGAATGCATTGTTCCTAGCGTCCGCACTGGTCACTGGATCTGTCCTGTCTTGCATTGCGGACACATGATATTTTCCATATGGTCCTCCTCTCCGATTAGACTAATGACTTCAGAGTTCATCCCTCGGGGGATCGAAAGGTCCCGGTCCATCGTCTCTCAGAGTCGTCCACAGAGACGAACCTTTCAACTCACGGCCCTCATACGTCGAACTGTGAGGTACTTCCACACTCGTAGCCAAGATTTCACGATTCTCTCTCATTCCCCTTTTCACAAGTTTGGATCCAATGGCCACCTGGCGAGGTCGGACATCCGATCGTCCAGTCCATGACTGCATCTCCAGGACATTTTGACAGAAGTCGGTTACGAACGGTTCAGGTTTTCTGATGGAACAAATCTTGAGCGGTTATCTTGAGGGACCTTTTTACGATTTTTATCCACAATGCCAAAAATAATCAGCCCGTAGGCCACTAATCGTACCAGGTAAATGACTGGATGTTCGTCCGATGAGACGACACTGATAGCCATCAGGACCCGGCTCAGCGCCATGAGGAAAAAGGCGAGGGAGAAGCACAGAAACAATCGTTCGGTGGTCATGCGCCAAAACCGCAGAAAGAATAGACCTGCGACAATCGACCCTATTGCGATCCCCCCCAGCAACATGCCCTTTACCACCAACACGTCCATCAATCCACCTCAGTCTGCATGATGAGCCCGTACAAAAGCACGCATACTGCCATGAGCCCGACCACGTAACGATGCACACTCAGATCGATATCAGGCACCACAAGCTTGTCGACGACGAGCACGAAATCATTGCACGCCTGGAATGTGAAAAACAGTCCGCACCAAAACAGTAGCGTAATGTGCTGGTCCCGATACGCTCGCAATAGCAACCAGGCACAGAAGAGGGATGTGATTGCGCACAGACTATAAATAAGCGCCGGCACCATTATTTCTCCTTCTTAAACTTGAACGCTTCGGCAAGGCCCTGAATGTTTCGGCGGGATTTGTTGTGGACCAGGTGCGTCACCGGCACAAGATATTTTGCATACACTTCCGCTAGCTGATCGAGCAGTCGTTCCACCTCGTGGGCATGCGGCCCGTACCGAAACAGTGGCGGCGTTGTTGTATCAGCTGTGAGAAGCCCCTTCTCCGTTAATTTCAGGAGCAAGCCTGCAGTGAATTCTTCGCTCGAGTAGATGCGATCCGCTACCAAGGCGCAGGGCCAGCTTCGGTCACGATGCTCCCGCAGGAATAACATCGCTTCCAACTCGGCAATGGAGTCGATATGGTCGACCACAAAGCGTTGGACCTCTTCCGGAATGAGATCGGACATCAGCCGCTCCCCACGAAGCATATCAGGCCCATGATTGGCATAAGGAAGGATTCCCGTCAAGGTGGGTCTTGGTCGCGTAATCTATCGATGAATCTTTGAGAGCACCAATCGGACGGATGTGATCTGGACTGCTCGTCAGCCAGGTAAATGGCTGCTCCATTGCCACATCCCACACCACACGGCAAACAATCACGTGGAAAAGAATGGGGGCGGTGGACTCACCATGATCATTCAAGTCACCCCATAGCACGATCTAGACTCCCAGATCGAACCGTATAGACTCAGATCCATCCAACGCTGGTGACTATGTAACGGCTGTGGGGTTAGCGGCCTTGGCATGGGAAGAGTTGGGCAGGTCTTGTTACCTCAGGGACCAAAGGAAGAAAGTCGTACAGGGTAAGACCGTTTCAATTAAGGAAATCAAGACGACCTGCGAACACCATCTGACAAAGCAGGAATGGGGCCAGGTCAGCACGATGCAAAGAAGCATAGTAGGTTCGATCTTCGGGAAGCTGCCAGGAGGCATGGGACCACAAAGGGACGGGGAGGACCACTTGTCCTGCCCCATTTCCTTCTTTTTTTCTCCACGGGGGTCAGTCCAATTTCGATTGTGAAAGCTGGGACGGTTTCGGGAGAGCCTTCCTCGCTGGGATCCCAGTGGAGATCTAAGAATTCTTCAATTCCGTGAGGCGTGTCATCCGTTTAACGTAGATAGAAACTCGCGAAACTGCACACTCTGAAGCAATCCACCTCCACGATGTACAAGCACAATGTTTCCCCGAGCATCGACGAGCACATACGTCGGCGTTGCGGTGATCTTGAAGGCATTCGCCACCCACCGGTCTTCGTCATAGGCAGTGGGGAACACAAACACGCTGGGACGGGCTTTCACAAACGCTTCGACATTGGTTCTCGTGTCAGCAAAGCCGATAGAAAGCACACGGAGCTGAGCGGGCCTCGATTGCCGATAGAACTGCTCAAGCAGCGGCAGCTCTCGTTGGCAGACGTTGCACCAGGGTGCCCAAAACACCAGCAAGGTCGGTTGGCCTTGCAGAGACTTGTCGCTGTAGGCCTCGCCGCCAAAGGTCACCAATTCGAAACTGGGAATCGTCGAGTCCGCTGCCTCTGATACGGCCCTGTCCGCGTGATGGCCTCCCACCAGCAAGAGCGTGATGGCCAGATACAGTCCCGTGGCAGTGACTCGATGCATGGCACTTTCCCTCTTTGTCACGGCTTAATGTACAAATAACCTTCTTTCTGCAAGTCTGCGATGCGCTTGACCGCCACCGGATGGAGCGTGGCGACAAACCCTTTCGCTAAGTTGTCCAGCGTTTTGCCGAACATCTTCATGGACACCTGGCACATTTCGGCATGCACTCCCTTTTCGATGATCTGATTGAACCGCTTCGTCATCTCGGGATCCATTTTCTCCCGTTCGAAGAGTTCAAGTGCCGGTCCATGGACCACCAACTCCACATCAATGTTCTCTGGCCCACCCTCTGCCTCAATGTGTTTATTGATGAGTGCGAGGGCATATTTGGCGACCTCAGGATCCTTCCCGTCAACGTGGTAGAGGACTTTGACTTTCTCTTTGCTCGGACCTTCAGCGGACTGTGCGTCACCGGCAAACGACCCGATGAGCATAGGGACTACTGCGAGGGCGCAGAGGAGCGAAAGTGTTTTGAACCGCTTGATGAACATGGTTTCCTCCTTGGATTTGGAATACTTGGGTGTGCGGAACTCTCGCAACGATCCTAACTGCTTCCGTTGACAGGAACGTTAAGATGATATCTTAATAACCCATGGCTCAACTTACTAGTGCCACAAAGCTCGCAAGAAATCACATGACAAAAAGACTGATAGATGACCGTCTCCCGCCTGCCGATTAGCGGGTTTGTAAGCCTTTCCAGTACTTCGACAGAAATCCTTGTTAGCACAGCTGAATGTCTCTCCTAGAGCGGCTTTCCACCGGTTTGACCATTGGGTCCTATTCAGGTGGAGTGAGGCCCTTTGGGGCCTTTTATGCCGTAGAATGAACACGCCGGGAACACATAGGGTTTCTACTATATAAAGGACTTAAATTCCAAGCGGGAATGAACAAACCAGGGAGCAAGCACTAAGTTTCAGGATCGAACTCCTGGTGGAGGCCGCATGAACGGGCTTGAGATCTATGATCGAGCCGTGCATGAGCAGAGCCACAACCCCGGAGGCAGTCCGTGCCTTTCGGCAGTACAGCGATACCCTGCTCGTCTTTCTGTTAAAGGCCCATCGGCCCGAGAAGTTTCGCGATAGCTATCCGGGATTCGGACAACAGCCGTGGGCCGATCGTGAGGAGACGCTGAAATCAATTCAAGGCAAGCTCGCACGGCTCGCCGCACAAAATGGAAACTTGGCTATATTGTGATCTAATTGCTAGCTGCTACAGCAATGAAATTTATAATGTTTGGTTTCAGACAGGAGGAGTCGCCAGAGCAACTATATTTATCCCTCGGAATTCAGCAGAATTTCCTTCACATGGCCAAACACCGAGAGATCGTTCGTTAATACTTTTCCTGACCCCACCGCCATAATTGTCAAGTGATCCAGGAGGAGATATTTCTTCGCTGCAGCTAGGACATCTTCCCTCGATACGTTGATTGCCCTCTCGCGCAGCTGCTGAAAAAAGTCTCTAGGCAACCCATCGTACTCCAATTCCATCGCGTGGCTGATGATCTGCGATGAACTGGAAAAGTCAAATACAAACGAGTTCAGGTAGGCGTCTTTAGAGGCAGCCAGTTCGGCGTCGCTTACGAGCTCCGTGCGCATTCTCTCGATGTTTGCTACCAACTGCCCAAGGACTTCCTTGGTCGTGGGCAGCTTGGTTTCGGCCCACAGGAACCACATCCCTTCATTGTACGTCCCCGTACTTAATTCGCTCCCAACAGAATAAGCCAGGCCTCTCTTCGTCCTCACCTCGTTAAACAGTCGGCCACGGAACGAATCCCCGCCCAAAATATTGTTGGCAATCACGAGCGGGATATAATCGGCATCATTCTCCTTGAGCGACAGATTGCCGACTCGAAGATGGGTCTGTGACAGGTCTTTATTGATCAACTGAATAACTGTTCTCTCTGCCTGACTATCCGGAACAACATTGGGAATCTTCACTTCCGGCACTGTTCCCTGTTCCCAATCTCCGAATACTTCTTGGAGGAAGGACACCATCTCGTCTTTTATGAAATCGCCGGCCACGCCGAGAATCAGTCCGTTGGGATGGATCGTATTCCGATGAAAGGCGATAAGATCCTCCCTGGTAATTCGCTGCACTGATTCAATTGAATTTTCTCGAGCGGTGGGATGGCCAGGACCATAGAGCAGCTTGACGAATTCCTGATTGGCGAGAGACTCTGGATCGTCCCGACGCCTGCGGATTTGTTCAATCGCCTGTAGCTTGGCTAACTCCACACGGGCAGAAGCGAAGGCAGGCGTCCGTATCAAGCGAGCGAAAATTTGTAATGCTCGCTTCAGGTCTTTCTTAAGGACGTCAAGAGATGCGGATCCCGATTGGCGACCAATCGAGATATTCATATGGCCGGCGAACTGTTCCAGCTCTTCATCTACCTCTTCAGCCGACACACCAGAGGCCCCTCCCGTCCGCATGACAGTTCCCGTCAATGCGGCGAGGCCCACCTTATCGGGTGGATCAAGCCAACCGCCTGTCTGCATCAATGCGCCAATTGTGATCAGCGGTAGTTCATGATCCTCCAATAAGAAGACCACCATCCCATTTTCGAATACCACGCGGTCTGGTTCACGTGGCACAAATTTAACGGTCTCGAAGATGAGTTTCCGGGGATCAGCCAACGCCGGCTCTGCCGCGTAGGCGTTGAGGAGGGGAATTAACAGTGCAAGGAGTAACAAGCTGGAAACGACGGTGCTTCGTATAGCGCGTCGAGTTCGATGATGGACTCGCCGCAGGACTGTAGTGGCTGTATGGCAGGGGCATTGAATCCGGAGACCCAATGCGAAGGATATGCGTGTGATGAATTCGTTTGCTTTGTGTCGGATGGAGGAATCGCCAGCGCGTACCACCAGAGTGCCCCCTGTTCTTTGGGAAGCCAGCGTCTATAGAGCTTCGATAAGGGCCTTCCCCGTTTGGGTGACGCACCGTAGAGACAAGGTTGTCCTGAAAATTCCTTAAAATCTAATCGAGTCCGAGCAATAGCAAGGTTTATGTTATTAGAGTCTGTCACACTTACCAACTGTTTTTTGTTTTTTGTTCTGGCGGCGTTTGACCTGCCCCCTGTGGTTGTGCCAGCCGCACACAAGGATATTCGTCCATTGGTTGGTCCCCCAATTCCGGGCCATCGGTAGGGAGAGTCTCCCGGGGTGTGAGTCCTGATCGGGTCTCCGACCAGGACACATGTGAGCCCTGGCAGTGCAAGGTTCGGATCGCATGCGAGAGCGAGACATGCTGATTGAGGCCTCGTTTCCGTTGCTCAGAAGAACTATGTGGACGTAGCACTCCCTGGTCTTCGCCGAGTGTGTGGTTTGTTGGGCCGCACCAGCCGTTGCGACGGGTTCGGCCCGATGTATAGGCTCAGCTTTTCAGCAAAAACACTGTGGGAATGACAGAGAAGTTGGCATGAGCGGTGCGCCTCGCAGGCGATAGCCGACCGTCCATTGCCGGTTGCTACGACACAAACACGATGGGATGTGGAGCAACGGTTGGGATAGAGCTTAGATTGGGTGAAAGCAAATCAGTTGCGGTTTGAGAATCGGCACCAGGCTTTTCAGTGCCTCTACAAAATGAGCAAGATCAATTAGTTAAAATACAAACACGATGCAAAACGTGACATTTCATGACAAGCAAAATCAATGAGTTACATAGCCAGGTGCCACTAGTGGCACCTCCTTGCGTTCACCTTGGTCGTGAGTGACTCCGCCAGCTGCACTCCGTTAGACCACCGTCAGGCTCGAGGTTGTGCGGACCTGATTCATGTAACGGAACGTTACTCGCACCAGGAACGCATCGGGAAAAATGCGTCTCACCCTCCGCAATTCAGCCTCAGCCTCCACTCGAGTGTCGTGGGAACCGATACAGTCCCAGATGTCTTCATGCGCATAACACACCCGCCACGAGTGCCGTTCCTTCGGCATGGTGACCTCCATGTATGGTTACGCTACCTTGTTCGTCCTGAAGCGAACGCCGAACGCATACGCGGCACCACGGTGGCGGAGCTGATTCGGCATGTAGCCGAGCACCGCTTTCAGCGTGGCCCGATGCTGAATGTTGAGTCGGTGCATCTTCATTGCTCAATTTAAAATTGTTATAGTGTTACCATGGTACACAGTGTGATGTCAATGAGTGTTACTTGACACCAGTACAACCGTTCGATACTGTTAGTATGTGACCGAACAAGGCGACGGGAAGAGTAAACGCCAGATAGGCCCGCGGGTTGATGACACCCTCTCCAAGGAGGTGCGCATCCTGGCCATTCGTCAAGAGCGGCGTTTCAATGAATTAATTGAAGAAGCGCTCCGCGATCTGCTGAAGAAATATCGGGAGAAGCCAAAGGGAAAATGAACGCGGTGCCTGTGTGAGTCAGACCACTACCTACAAGGCCTATACCATTCGATCTGCTCCCAGGGAACCCGCTGAATTTATTTAAAACTCATCACAACGTAAGACAAGCTCTTCCAGTACTGCCACGTAAACCCTTGTCAGTAGAGCTGAATGCCTTTCCTGGAGCGGCTTTTTCACCCGTTTGACCACTTGGTTCTATTTCAGGGTGATTTGTGCCGTAGAATGAACACGCCGGGAACACGTAAGGTTTATACGAATCCAGCCAATGACAAAACGGAAAGCAACTTCTTCCTCTGTTCTTATTTGTTGGTGTGGTTCTGACTTGCCTTACAAAGGTTGTCATCTTGATCGGGACAGGCAGATACAGCTTAGGCCAGATGAAATTCAGGACCAGTTCCGTAAGGGATTCTCAAGGCGGTATTGCGTGCACCCCGAGCAGTCCTCTACCACTTGTTCCCAGCAACTAGTTGCCGCTCACAGGGTTTCCCGTTCTTCTAACTTGAACTCCATCGCAGAAGATGGACATGTAATGCAGTTTGAGAGTTCATTGCAATTGCTGATGAAAAACAATGTACGTATGATAAAGACATGAGTGAGTTGGAGTATCGTTTCTGTGTCGAACGCGATTCATTCGCGCCCATCTGAACACTTTTGCCCCCTCATTCCTGGACGATTGACCTCCTGCGTCACCGCATCGGCCGTGCGCGTGAATCTTTACGGGTTTCATATGCGATCCAGCCCAGCGACGAATTGAATCCTTATATGGCGTAACGGTACCGTATCACTCTGCAAATGGCGATGCAGGGAGTGCGGTGTGATGGCATCATGCCGAATTCGGGCAGCTCGATGTTGCGACAATTATGAGACTGCAGGCTTTCTACTGATTCCATTGCTACTACTCTAATCATTCCTTTGTGGAGATTTTTAGCACAAATTTTCCGCTGGCATATGGGAGGACACTGCTTTAGGCCGTCGAAGAATTGTTTGGTAGGCTGTGTAGGGGTCCTATTATTGCCCTGAATTGGATTAACAAAACTTGATACGTCTACTGTTTTCAGTTAGGCTTCGGTGAGGCTGCGAATAGAGTCGGTAGAAGGTCTGATCTTTTCGGCAGCATGAGCGTACTGTGGATGTACCAAGTACAAATCTGCTGGAAGAGCGAGCGGCGTTCCTGCGCCTGCTAGCGAAGTGGGATGGTATCGTGGAGCATCTCGCTGAAGAGTTCTCTTGTCCGATATGCCAAGTCGAACAGATGCTGAGCACCGTAGTGCAACAGCTTGAGCAAGGAGCACACATCAAAGATTTTGTTCCAGTCCTGGCCATCAAGCAGGTGAAAGACCTGCTGACACTGAACCGGCACACACCCCCTCGATACGATCCGCGCGACCTCAACCATCCCCAGCCGAGCCATCAGCAGCCGTCTCTGTGAGAAGCGACTTCCACTCGCGGGGAGCCTGCGCAAGCATGTCATGGTTTTCCGCACCCGGTACCGCCTTGCTAGCATTTATTATTATCACCCGAGGAGATCGCATGAACACCTTTCCGTGCAACCCCCCATGTCAGGGGACCATGGGCCCTGATCCTGAAAGTCCGGGCGCTCCCATACCCCATCGCTTTTTCAATGAGCAACTTGAGATGCTTCTGACCTGCTCACGCTGTGGTCGCCAGGAATGGATGAAGGACCCGGTCTTGCACTGACTCTGATGAGAAGGGGTCCGAATGAGTCCAGCGGGGCACTCTTGACTGATGCTCACATCTTCTCGGATGATGGAGTGGTAAATCGTTGGATGTAAGGAGGAACCGATGTGGGATCATATTCAGCATGAACAGTATCGAGGTTGTAATATCCGATCGAGTCCGGTAGACCTTCGGACAGAATGGAAGGTGCGCATTGATATTACCCCTCCAAACGGGAGCTCGACGATCGAGTGTCTCGACGAGGCGCACCGCTATGCCAGTCCAGGTGAGTGTCACCTCGCGGGATTCGAGTACGGGCGTCAAATTATCGACGGATGGGTACAGAAGCCTTCCGGGCTATCCTGACACGACATCCGCTGGCATGCCCGACCGTCGCTAGCCGAAAAGGCGAGTAACTAGCACAGGCCTAGAACCGTGTTGGTGGGAAGACCACGCGCTCACTTCTTCGCGCAGAGGAACGTTTGTGGATCGTGCCTAGCGGCATTCGGCGTCTTTTGGCTCCTGACATCGTTACGAGTTAAATCTGAGCAGGCGGGGAGGGGCTAGATCATTTTGAAAGTTCTTACTTCCCTTTTAAAGCAAAGGCTGCTTCATTCTTTATGTCTATTCGTAAGAGCAGCGGTTTTGTAAGCCTTTCGAGTACGTCCACACAAACCCTTGTCAGCAGAGCTGAACGTCTCTCCTAGAGTGGCTTTCCACCGGTTTGACCATTGGGTTCTATTCAGGTGGAATGAGGTCTTTATGGGCGCTTTAAGCCGTAGGAGGGACACGCCGGGAACACGTAGGGTCTCTATCTAGAACGGGCTTATTTTAGCTTCCCTCCTCACTAGCATTCTGCACCACGGGTTTTCCTTCGTGTCGTTGATCATGGAAGCCTGGAGATCCTTGCGGAGCGCCGCTTTATGGCCGCACAGGTCTTGACAACCGCGGGCGCGATGGTATAGAAAAGTGTCTGGGCTGTACCATTTCCTACACCCCCTGTCCTTATTCCTCCCTGCACAATATTTGCTCCAGAGCGCTCAAGGAATATAGGCCATGGGAACAAAACACCTCGCCCCGTTTAATCCCCAGACGTTTCTCAAACAGGTCGGCCATGGCAAAACCATGCTGACGTCTCGCAAGAAGCAGCTTATCTTTTCGCAAGGGGATGCGGCGGATGCGGTCTTCTATATCCAGGAGGGCCAGGTCGCGCTCTCGGTTGTGTCCGAACAAGGCAAAGAAGCCATCGTCGCGATGCTGGAGCAGGGCGGGTTTTTTGGGGAAGGGTGCCTCGCCGGGCAGCTGGTGTGCATGGCCACGGCGACTGCCGAGAAGGACTCCACGCTCGTCCGCATTGACAAACAGGCGATGATCCGTGTGCTTCACGACGAACCCACGTTCTCCGCGCTGTTCCTGACCTATCTCCTGGCTCGCAACATTCGTATCCAAGAGGACTTGGTCGATCAACTCTTTAATTCCAGCGAGAAACGGCTGGCGCGGATGCTGTTGTTCATGGCCCATTTCGGGAAAGAAGGCAAGCCGGAGATGCTCATTCCGAAGATCAGCCAGGAAATGCTCGCCGAGATGATCGGCACCACGCGCTCCCGCGTCAGTTTCTTCATGAATAGGTTCCGCAAGATGGGTTTTATTCACTACAACGACGGGTTGCACGTGCACAGTTCCCTCCTCACTATCGTCCTCCACGACTGACCCTCTCCTCTCGCAACGGCGGTGGGAACTTCACCCATCTGCACCTCCCTGCTCAGGACTCGCACCTACGAATTCTAGCTTTCCCAACCGTTATCCTTAAACTCAAAGAATGGCAAAATATTTAGTGTAGGTGAACAAGACTGGCTGTCCGGTGGCGTGTCAAAAATGTTGTGAAGAACTAGCCGCTATCCTTTGGATTCAGTTGAAGATCAATGGTCGCGGTTGAAGGGGTCAAAAAGAACTGTTTCTGAATACCGTCGCGGTGAGCGGAGAGGGGCTAAAAAGCTCTTGCAAAGTGCTTAGGGATGAGCAAAGCTCTGACGCTATCTCTCCTTCGTAAAGGGAAACAACTGGATGTTATTTCTGGATTCGTCTATTTCCTCTATACCCCCTTGAACAACGAGATGAGGAGTGTAGCGATATGATCAGTTCAGAGATCACGGTTGCTGAATACCTGCTAACCCGGCTGAAAGAGATCGGGGTGGATCACCTCTTTGGCGTGCCGGGAGATTTTGTCCTGGGTTTCTTCAACCAGGTATTGAAGAGCGATCTAACAGTATGTCGGTACATGCAATGAACTCAATGCGGCCTATGCCGCCGACGGCTACGCACGTATTCGGGGCATCGGGGCATTTTCCTCAACCTATGGCGTCGGAGAATTGAGCGCCATCAACGGCGTGGCGGGAGCATTCGCCGAACGAGTGCCGGTGGTGGTGATCACGGGCTCGCCTGCGACGGCTAATTTCCGCACCCGGCCGCTGTTGCATCACACCTTGGGCGATTATCAGATTCCCTTGAGGATATATGAGAAAATTACCGCCGCCTCAACCCAGCTCGTTTCCGCCGACACGGCCCCGGCCGAGATCGACCGGGTGTTGTCGGCGTGTCTTTCTCACCAGCAACCGGTCTACATCAGTCTCCCCTCAGACGTGGTGATGATGAAATGTCATCGGCCGAGCGCGTTCCTCTTCCCCACGCCCGCCCCTAGTGATCAGGATGCGCTCGGGGAGGCGATCAAGGAAGCGCTTGGAATGCTGGATACGGCACAGAAACCTGTTGTGATCGCCGACGTGGAATTAATCCGCTTCAAGCTGCAAAAGGCATTCGCCGGTTTTCTCGACAAAACAGGCTTCCCGTATGTCACCATGATGTTGGGTAAGACCGTTCTTTCAGAGCACCACCCACAATTCATTGGCCTCTTTGAGGGAGATCGGAGTCGCGACTACGTGCGGAATCGGGTCGAGTCCGCTGACTGCGTTCTGCAACTTGGGGCCTTGATGACCGATCTGAACACGGGCGGTTTCACAACGCACCTCGATGGCTCAAAGACGATCAGTGCCAACATTCACTCCGTGAAGATCAAACACCATCATTACGAGAACGTGTGTCTCCATGATTTTATCCTTGGGCTGACGGAAAAGCTTTCACGCCGAGATCCGGAAACCCTGGAGATCCAATGTGCCACCGATGGCTGCGTACACCGGCATACGGAGCCGTACCGGCCTGAATGCGTCGACACCGCTTACCATTAAGCGTTTCTTCGACCGTGTGAGCCATTTTATTGAAAAGGATTCAATCGTCATTGCTGAAACAGGCGTGTCCCTCTTCAGTGCCGCGGAAATGCTCATGCCGGACGGAGTGACGTTCATAGGGCAGACCTTCTACGGATCGATCGGCTATACGGTCGGAGCAACCCTGGGCGCTAGTATGGCAGCGCAGGACCGGCGTGCCGTCCTGTTTGTGGGGGATGGTTCGTTTCAAGTTACTGGTCAGGACCTCTCGACGATGATCCGGAACCATCTCAAGCCGATCATCTTTCTCATCAATAATGACGGGTATACGATCGAACGGGTGATCTGTGATCGCCCCTACAACGATATCCAACCCTGGCATTATCACAAGCTCGTCGACGTATTCGGAGGAGGGTTGGGCCTTGAGGTCCGCACGGAAGGCGAGCTTGAAGATGCGCTGGGTAAGGCTGTCACAACGGATGGCCTCGTATTCATCGAAATTCACACCGGGCGGTTGGACTGTCCCGAGTCCCTTCGCAGTGCAGGTCGGTCGATGGCAAAGGCAAATCAGCTCGACTGATGCGAGACGGGACCCAACGCAGCAATTGGTGAAGTGGGGAAAAGAAAAGCGAACATGAGAACAAAACCGGTGGAAGTGGGGATGCGGATGACGTGCTCACAGTAATCACCGTCTACTGTACCGGTGCGTCTGATCCTTAGGTGTTGGAGCAATGTGTTGAGTCGGGCACTTTCGGATAGAGAGGTTCCGCATTAGAAAAGGCCTTGAACGCGGGTCCGAAGACCGGTAGATTCCGATTCTATGAAGCTGTGCTGTGCGGAAATTGTGCTAAACCAGGTAAACCAGATACCCGCTTGAAGGTTACATTCGGGCTCTCAATCATTTATTTTTGGAACAGGCGAAAGAATATGTCAAAGCTCTAGGAAAATCGACTTCTCCCATTATCATCTTGGGAGAGGTTTTTGAGCACTGGACGGAGAGGTACTCAGCAGGCGGGGAGGGGCTAGATCATTTTGAAAGTTCTTACTTCCCTTTTTAAAGCAAAGGCTGCTTCATTCTTTATGTCTATTCGTAAGAGCAGCGGTTTTGTAAGCCTTTCCAGTACTTCCACACAAACCCTTGTCAACAGAGGTGAACGCCTCTTCTAGAGTGGATTTGCGCCGGTTGGACCATTGGGTTCTATTCAGGTGGAGTGAGGCCCTTTGGGGCGTTTTATGCTGTAGAATGAATACGCCGGGAACACGTAGGGATTCTATGTAGAAATGGATTGTTCTTTCAAACGGACATCACGTTGAGATAATCGACTTCTCTTCCGCCACCCCCACGGCGGCACGGGGTCCGGGTCAGCCTACAAGCCTTTCTTCGCCTCGCGCGCATCCTTCCTGCGAGGCTTTCATGCCCTTCTCGATTCGCCCCTACCATCGCTTTCCCGTGCAATGCTCTGTGACCTACAACGCTGGTCTGTTCTAAGGACAGGGCACCGTCTGGACGTGTCACGTGGGCTCTATTTCGAAGTACCGTTCTGGGGCTCTCGTGCCTTCGAGATGTCCGTGCTTCCCCAGAAGGTGCAAAGAGACCTTCAACGAGACACGTAAAGCAACAAGGAGGAGTCACCTAAACATCAGAAGACCTCTTTGGTTCCTGGTCGTCATCGCCATGGCAGGCTGCGCATCCATCGGGCCTGGCAATATGAGCCCAGACCGCTTCGATTACACGGGGACCGTGGCCGAGTCGTGGAAGACTCAGATGCTGCTGAACCTGGTGAAGCTCCGCTACGGCGACACTCCGGTATTTCTGGATGTTTGGCAGATCGTCGACTTTGATGCTTTTGATGTTATATAGTGTGGTCCTTACATTACGTCGAGCGCTGCCTCAGAAGCGTCCGCCGTGGCACGTGAGCGTGGTTGCATCGAAGATTATCAGCGCCAAGGCTACGAACGGGTCATGGAGTGAGAGAGTGCAATCATGGAAAAACCATGAAGATACCTTCTAAAGCCGCACTCTCAATGATCGCGGTGCTCCTCGTCGCGGTAGCACTGGGGTCGGGCTTTGTGGGCGTGAACCTCGGGGGGTGGCACAAAATATACGCAGAGTGCTGTCAGTTCTCGCTGCTTCGAACCGTCGTGGTACGTGCCAAAGAAAAGCTGGGCTTAGCGACATTTTATTCTGAGCAAGGTCAGGACAAGTGGGTGTCCGAGGTAGTTTTTCCGGGTGTGAAGAACGGATTCTTCCTGGATGTGGGATCGGGAGATGGCACCGTGTGGTCGAATACCAAAGTGCTCGAGCAAAAGGGCTGGACTGGGATCTGTATCGATCCGTTTCCCAGAAACATGGAGGATCGCACCTGCCAAATATCCAAAGAGGTGGTCTTCAGTAAAGCGGGCAAGCGGGTGACATTTTGGAAAGTGTGCAAGGACTGTCCTTCGACGGAAGGTTTTATAGGTGGGATCACAGATACGTTAGGAACACAAAAAGCAACTTATGCAAAGGCCGAAATGCAGGCGGAGGCTCCGACCGAGGAGTTCACGACCGTGACACTCGGTGACATCCTCGAACGCGCGAAGGCTCCTCGATTCATTCATTTCATGAGCCTTGACATTGAAGGAGCGGAGTTCGAGGCATTGAAGGGTTTTCCATTCGACAACTACCAGATCGGCGCCATGGCTGTCGAGCACATGTGGGAGGAACCCAAGCGCAGTGACATCAGAGCGTTGATGGAAAGCCACGGCTACAAGCGCGTGCACACTTGGCAAAAGGACGATTTCTACTTGCCGGCCAATCCGTAGATCGCATTCTGTCACAGCAGCACTTCCAGGTTTTTAGCCTGAACAGATCATGAGCGAGTCGCAGCGATCAGCTCACGCCGAAGCAGACGGCCAGCGCCGGGTCAGTTGGTTCACTGCCGCCTGTGTACTGGTGAGCAACGTCATCGGAGGCGGCATCTTTACGACCACCGGCTTCCTGGCCCGTGACCTAGGTGACCCTGTAATCATCCTGTCTCTCTGGCTCTTCGGAGCGATCCTCGCGCTGGCCGGCGCGATGTCATACAGCGAACTCGGCGCCGCGTTGCCCCACGCTGGGGGCGACTATGTCTATCTCCGGGAAGCCTACGGGCCCTTGATCGGCTTCCTCAGCGGATGGGCCTCCTTCACGGTCGGCTTTGGCGCAGCGATCGCCGCCTCGGCCGTGAGCTTTGCCTCATATTTCTTGCGAGTCGTCCCGCTGGCGCCGGACACCAGTTTCGTGGCGAAAGGACTCGCCATCATCTTGGTCTGGAGCCTCACAGCCTTTCACGCCGCCGGTGTGGGCCCCGGGGGATGGCTGCAGCGGTTGCTGACGACGACGAAAGTGATCGCGATCCTGCTATTGATCTTAGGCGGGTTCCTGCTCGGCGCTGGGAGTTGGACGAACCTCACAGTGCGGGTCTCGGAGCCCGACTCAGGGCTTGGGCCCCTCGCCGTGTCGCTGATCTTCATCCTGTACACTTACACCGGATGGAATATAGCGGGCTATATAGCCGGGGAGATCACTGATCCAGCCCGGACCATCCCCCGGGTCATGATCGGCGGCACTGCCTTCGTGGCCGGCATCTATCTGTTGCTGAACCTCCTCTATTTCTACGCGCTGCCAGTGACGGAGCTCGCCAAGCCGCCGGTGCTGCCGGTGGCCGAGAAAATGGCAGCCGCGCTGTGGGGTTCCACCGGTGCCCGCCTCGTCGCGGCGCTGGTATGCATCTCGACTGCCGGAGCCGTGAGCGCCATGGTCTGGGCTGGCCCACGCGTCTATTATGCCATGGCTCGTGACGGTCTCTTCGCCGCTTTTTTCGCGGCGACCGGTCGGACCAGCGGAGCGCCCGTGCAAGCCATCCTGTTACAGAGTGCCTGGGCGTCGTTCCTGATTCTGACGGGCACCTTCGAGCAGCTTGTGATTTACAGCGGCCTGGTCCTGACAACCTTCAGCGCGCTCTCTGTCGGAGCCGTTGTGGTCCTCCGATGGCGAGATCCAAAGCTTGCACGGCCCTATCGCGTTCCCTTCTATCCCATGGTGCCGGGCCTTTTCATCGTGGCCTCGCTCGCCATCGTCGGCTACAGCCTGACTCACCGGCCACTTGAGTCGGCGCTCGGCGTAGCAACGATCCTCGGAGCCGTCCCCCTGTATTGGCTGTGGCGTAAGCAGACTCACCGGCATCGCACTACAGCAGGAGGAGCAGCCGACTGATGTGATGCTTCATGAAGAATGTTAGGCAGATACAAGCCTCCTAAAAAGGTTCCTGATGACTTTTCGCTGCTCTTGAACCCTGCACGGTCTATCCAAGACGATGGGCCGCGCTTGTCAGTCATTGCTACTCACTCCAGGCCTCGCGCAGCCACCAGGGCAACGGCGTCTCACGGACCGAATAAAAACAGATAAGACCATGGCCTATACCAATGATGGAGAGCGACCCATTGGTCCTGACGCGGCACGCAACATCGGCTATACCGAAAGCCCTGTCTCCTGCTGACGCCCACCTTACGGCGATTCGTGATGAAGCCATCTGGACGAGGAGAGTTTGAGGCAGCCCAGCGACAGTCTATGCGGCGCCGGTGGGAGTTGGCGAAGGATCCTACACGCTCGACACGGTCTACAAGACCGCCGCGCGAGAATTAGCGGAGCGACGGATCCCCTTAGCCGGTGTACGTCTGGCGAATCTGCTCAATGACGCGATGAAATGAGAGAACATGATCATTGAGATGAGGCAGTGAGTGACGATGACACCCTCGAAGTCCTCCACAACCAACCCCCTGAACGCATCCGCCTCAGCGGCATCGACTGCCCAGAGAAAGGCCAAGCGTTTGGCAAGCGAGCGAAACAAGCAGCCTCAGAGCTAGTGTTCGGTAAAGAACGGTTTGTTATCAAGCATTTCTCAATAGAGTTATCCGCCTGTTTCTCGGCCTCATCGGATGAGCTTCTTATTGTCGCCCTCACTTCCACGTATCCGTATACGGCCTCCAAGGGGAATACGTCACAGGTTTCAAGAGAACGATGGGGCCGCTCCTGAGGGCATCGTAAATGATGATATCGAGTTGGGAGGAGAGGCGCGATCCATCGGCGGTGTGATACACCACAAAGCCGGTTGAGAGACCATACTCCGCCGGCAGAATTGATCGAAGCAGCGTGCGAACTCCATTTTCCAGAGCCCGTCCCTTCTCTCCGGCATGAGCAATGGCCGCTATTACCGCCTCAAGTTTGGCGAGAAGGAGGGATCCTTGAATGGCGTTGAGTTCGAGAAATTTAGGGGCTTCGGTCATTGCGGGTGCGGTCATAGAGGGACCGATAGAGGGAAGGCGCTCTTTCATCCTCCGCAAGCGAGATATAAATCTATAATGCTACGAACTAGTTAGGTGGTGCCGAGGGACAGAATTGAACTGTCGACACCAGCCTTTTCAGGGCTGTGCTCTACCAACTGAGCTACCTCGGCACGGTTCACGGCAAGAAGAGCGAGGCACTGTTACAGAATCGGGCGAGAAAAATCAAGCTGCCAGCCGTCTGATCGCTGATTTTCTCTTTCCGTCGCGCCATAGTACAACGAACGATATGGCGGAGGCAAACCGTGACCCGCCCGGCTAATCCTTGAGTCGTGGAGACTCCAAAAAGGCAAAATTCTCTACACAATGATGTGGCGGTATATCAGCCATCGCCATCAATCCCCCTGTTCACTCATTCTATTCGCATCCAGCGATTCTCGGATTGCCCTGTAGAGTTCATCCACTGCCGCTTCCTTCGTGAGCAGCATCGTGGCGCCGGCGTTCCTCATCGCCACCTCGTTTGCACCGCCCGCTTGGACGGACAACCCGATGACGATGACGCCGGGATAACGGGCCTTGATCTTAGCCGTCGCTTCGATCCCGTTCAACGTCGGCATGTTGATGTCCATCACCACAATGGACGGGTGCAACTGCTCGACGCCTGCCACCGCTTCTTCACCGTTCCAGGATTCTCCCACAATTTCCACATCCGCATACGATTCCAACACGCTACGCAATCCCTGGCGCACCATGGCATGGTCATCCACTAACAAGACCCGAATGCGTGCCGGAGAATGGAGCAAAGAACTAGAGGCAAGGGGCAAAGACGCTGAGAGTGTTTTTACTTTCAGCTCCTGTCCTATTCCTTTCGGCTTTGGTTCCCCACTTTTTCCCCGCGCTCCGACGAGCGGGAGTGTCAGTGTCGCCGCCGTCCCTTCGCCCGGAGCGGATTGCAGGTTGAAGGATCCGCCCAGTGCTTTCATCCGTTCACGTATGCTGAAGATGCCGAACTTGGAAGATAGTGCGGTGTTGGTACTCGGCGACGCTGCGGCGGCAAGATCGAAGCCCGCGCCTTCGTCGCGCACCTCAATGCGGAGCTGCCCCTCGCTGTTATCCAAGCGAATCGCGACCTCTTTAGTGTGGGCATGTTTCAATGCGTTCATCAGCAACTCGCGGACCGACTGAAACAACAATACCGTGCAATCTTCAGAAAGGGCTATGTCGGAAGCGTCAGCCGCGTCGACTGTCACCACCAATCCACGACGCTGCATCTGTTCGCCGAGCCACTTGAGCCCTGCCGGAAGACCGTAGGCCTGCAAGACCGGTGGACTCAATTCTGCCATCAGTGTGCGGGTATAGTCTAACGCCTTACTCAGTACTTCTTCGGTTTCCTTGACCATTTCGTCCAATTGCGGCGGCAAACCTTTTCGTTTTAGCTGTCCGAGATTGAGGCGGCACAGCACCAGCAATTGCGCGAGATAGTCGTGCAGATCGCCCGCCAACCGCTTCCGTTCCCGCTGCTCGGCAAGATTCAACTCCGTGGCCAACCCACGGAGGCGATTCTGCGACTGCATTAACTCCTCGGTACGTTCCTGAACCACCTGCTCCAACTGACCGGAAAAAACCCGCAGCCGCTCTTCGCTCTCGCGCAGTGCCGCCTCAGCACGCTTGCTTTCGGTGATATCGTTCACAAATACGGCGACCTGTCGCTTTTCAGGGAGACCGATGCGGAACGCATAGACCTCATACCAACGGTTCAGCGCTTCGGCGTGGCTTTCGAAGCGAGCGGAGACGCCTGTCAAAGCGATGTTTCCGCAAATGTCGAACCAGTGCTGCTCGTGATGCGGCGCAAGTTCGCGCATCAGCTTGCCCTTTGCATTTTTGAGCCCGGTTTGTTTCTCAAACGCGCCGTTTATTTCCAGGAAGCGGTAATCAATCGGACGTTGACGTTCGTCGAAAATAACCTCGATGGTGCAAAATCCTTCGTCCATCGACGTGAAGAGAGTCTGGTAACGTTCCTGGGATTGTGTCAAATCGATCAGGTTTCTGACTCGAACGTGGAGGTCCTTTTCTGAAAATGGCTTGGCTACAAAATCTTGAGCGCCTTCTGACAGTAATTGTACTTTGAGTTCTTCATCGGCTTTCGCCGACAAAAGAAGAATTGGGATATGAGTCAAATCCGGGCGTTGGCGTATCTCAGCAATCATCTGAACCCCGCTCACCTTAGGCATCATGATGTCCGTAATGATTAGCGTCGGATTCGAAGCGATCGCCTTTTCAAGTCCTTGCTGTCCTTCGAAAGCAGAAATGACATTATAGGTGCCTGAAAGGATTTCCGAGATAAACCGATTCATGTCCGCATTGTCTTCGACGATCAACACGGTAGAGTTTGAATTCTCGAGGGGGGCAATCAATTCTGCTTCGTCCTTCAAAGAGGGCCGCTGACGTAGCTCTTCGACAAATCCTTCGATCATCATAGGGTCCAGAGGATGTAGGGGAGAAATGGTCGCGGCTGGATCTGTGTGAGACAATCGATGGATCGGGAGCGTCACTCGAAAGCAGGCGCCACCCAGTTCCGAGTCCAGCACGTCCAGTCCGCCGTGATGCATTTCAACAAATTCTTTGGCAATGGCTAAGCCGAGCCCTGTGCCACCAAATTGTCGATTCGCTCCCCCTTCGCCTTGCCTGAACCGCTCAAAGATCGCTTGCCTCAATTCAGGTTTGACGCCGGGGCCAGAATCGTCGATCGACACGATGAAGTCCTGTTTCGACGCTCGAAGGGTGGCGTGAACTGCTCCTCCGTCCGGCACGAATTTGAATGCGTTCGAGAGCAGTTTCATGACGACGCGTTGGATTTTTTCCGGGTCGACGGCGGACAATACTTGATGGGACGCTTCGACCCGGAACGCAATATTGCGGTCTGCCGCCAAGACATCGAAGTGTGATGCCGTCAGCCGGACGAGCGATGCGAGATCCGTCTCCTGAAGCGCGATCTTGAGTTGGCCTGCCTCAAATTTTGAAATATCCAGCAGATCGTTGACATGTTTGAGCAGCATGCGCGCGTTGCGTGCGATGACCCGCGCAGATTCCTGACGCTGTTCGGGACGCATCGTGGCGTCGTGTTGGCTGAGCCGATCGGCGGGTCCGATGACGAGTTGCAGTGGAGTCCGGAGCTCATGGCTCACGTTTGCGAAGAACTGCGTCTTGATCTCGTCGAGCTCACGGATGCGCTCGAGCAGGCCCTGCAGCTCGATATTCTTCTGTGCGATCTCCCGCTCTTGCGCCTTCTTCTCGGTGATATCGCGTCCCTCGGCACAGATGAACACGACGTTGCCATGGTCATCCATGACAGGGCAGAGCGAGGCATCAATGATGATCGTCTCGGTGCCACCGGCGCGTCCATAGATCGGCGTATCCCATCGGACGAATTCACCTTTCGCAGCTCGTGCGATCGACTCTCTAAGGGTCGCGTTGATCTCTTCAGAGACTTGCCACCAGAAGGTCGTCCAGAACGGTTTTCCCTCGACATCGGAGAGTGTGATTCCCACGGCGTCGAGCGCAACTTTATTGATTTCGTGCACCGTGCCCTTTGCATCCAGGAGCCCGACGAACTGAACCATGGAATCCAATGTGATTCGCGCAAGCTTCTGACGATATTGCTGAGGAGAGTCCGTCTCGAGAATCTCA
The DNA here is from genome assembly GCA_963729585.1 of Nitrospirota bacterium. Lineage (GTDB taxonomy): Bacteria > Nitrospirota > Nitrospiria > Nitrospirales > Nitrospiraceae > Palsa-1315. Next base: position 46,682 of record CAVSOJ010000024.1, on the reverse strand, counting down.
GTCTCATGAACTTTGAATATGTGGCTATCTTCTTCTTTCGTAGGTTGCATCGTTCAACCGGTGAGAGGATGTGGTCTGGACAGGTTACCCGCAGGGCTGCTCACCATCCGGTCCATATAACTCGAGAGAGCGAGATGTTGGCGCCAGTTCGAACGCTCTGTGTTATTTCTCTGCGGCCGCTTCCTCGATAGCTTGACACAACGCATCCACGGCCGACTCTTTCGCCAAATACGAATGGATGCCGGCGCCTTGCATCCTCTGGACCATGTCCATCCCTTGCTCCACAGAGAGTCCGATGACGGAGGTGTCCGGAAACTCATCTTTAATACGCTTGGTCGCCTCGATGCCATTCATTTTTGGCATGTTGATATCCATGACGACCACATCGGGCCTCAATAAACGTACCGCATCAATCGCCTCCAGGCCGTCACTCGCTTCCCCAACTACCTCCAGGCCCTCGTCGTCATCCACAATATTCCGCAAACTTTGTCGAAGCAGGGCATGGTCGTCAACCAAGAGGACCCGAATTCTTGAGTGCCTGTCTTCTAGTGGTTGACGATGACTGTGTGGCGATGGCCCGGGCGATCCCGATGGAGGACACTGTTCAGAAAACATGTGATTGTTCTCCTTTTACTCGGGTGTTCGTTGCCCGCGGAAGTGCAAGTTGGCTGATCAACGGATGTGCACGTTTGACAAAGCGGGGATAAACGTCGCGCCTTCTGAAGAGGGCAGGACGGGCGACCCACATCCATTAAAGGCTAATCTATAGGTATAGGCAAAGAGGGGTAACTCGGAGTTGCCCTAGAATAGGTGGCTTCGGAAATGATTGTCTTTGTTTCGGCAAAGGCAGGAGAGGCAAGAAAAAATAACAGAACAAATGGAAGTAGAGGCAGCATGGGTCAATCCCATGACCGGCTTAGGGCGGTGCGCTTGCGCGGGTTTGAGAAGGCTGTTCGCTACTCAAACATACAACCCTTTCGTCGCATCTCCTCTGATTCAATGCTCGCTCAATGGCTCGACAAGAGTAAATGACTTCTTCTGAAGCGGATCAAGGGCTTGCTCAAATTGGCGAACGCGTATCCGATCGACCTGCCTTGTCACCGTGACCCACCGATTGTTCCGGTGTTGACGTTGGTCTTCAGATTGCTGCCCGACGGCCGTTCGGCCAGCTTCGCCGCAATGACATCGACCTTCTCAATGCTGGGCGGCTTCGCAAACAGATTGGCCGATTCTGCCTTGAGCAACGCAGCTACACGTCCAGATAGATGAGTTTGCCGACCCGCCTCGTCGGGGAAGGTGTCGAAGATGCCGAAAGTCGAGGGGCCTAGTTTGAGAGCATACCACGTCGTCGTAGCAGGTTCATCCTGGACGATCGATAGGCCATTCGTGAGGAAGCTCTCTACGTCGGCCTCTTTTCCTGGCTTGGCTTCTAAGCGAACCCATAGTGCGACTTTAACCATATTACTATTCCGATCGCCTTTCATCGTTTTCTCCTTTCCCTTTCCCTGCGATCACCGGATTGCACAATGATGAAGGGTGACCACCACCTGGCCCTAAGAAGTCGTTTATTGATACGCACAGGTCAGTCACCATAGCAATGGCTGTACACGTGAAGCTCGAGATCTTGAATTGTCGCTCTGGAAAATTCAGGCATCCTTCGTGAGTCCGTCTCAGTGAGTCTCTCCATGATGCCGCAGTTTTTCTGCTGCGTTTCCCCCACCGATGTGGCTCCCGTCCAGTTGGATTTGTCCGACATTGCGTCCTCACGATTTTGGTTTAAAGCATGACTTCCCAATAGAATCGTACGATGCCCATTCTCTCAATTTTAAGCAGCTAGGAGAACCCCTAGGCTAGGGGTCAATTTTGAAAGAAATAAGAGTGAGTCGGACTTACAGGGAAAAAGGCAGAGTGTCCACGGCAATTTCTGCGCAAATTAATTCCTGGGACCCGTGCGGGCCTCCTCAGAGAAAAACAGACGATTAAGAAAATGGTGGCGGAGAGGGAGGGATTTGAACCCTCGGTAGAAGTTTCCCCCTACGACGGTTTAGCAAACCGTTGCCTTCGGCCACTCGGCCACCTCTCCAGCATTTTGTTTTCGCCGGGTTACCGGTATGGCTATACGTTCACGTCCTTGGCTGTTGTGAAATCCATTGTGAAATGCCTCGACAAGTCCTTTCACGGCCTGCGCCTTCCACGTCGGGGTGACATGGCCATAGCGTTCCAACATCCGCAAGCTCGACCATCCGCCCCACTCTTGCACAGTTCGCAGGTCGACTCCGCTGGCAATGAGTCGCGTGGCGAATGTGTGGCGGGTGGTGTGCGGGGTCACATCGTCGAGACCGGCGCAGGTACAGGCCGACTCAAACCCGGTGCGAAGCGAAGTATAGGGGACACCCGTTCTGGTTGTAAAGACGAATTCACTGGCGGCCTGAGTTTTCAGGCACGAATTCTTGTTGGCCCTCCGCCCTTGCCTCGAACTTGTCACGCGCCTCTTTGAACGGAACATTCCATTTTCTTTTTTCCGATCCCGGCCTCTCCCTTCAAGATCTTTGACCGGGCAATGATCCCCAATTCCTCGGCCACGGTGCGCTTGATCCCTTTCCCAAGCTTGACCACATGTCGCGCCCCGTCAATGCGACAATCCAGGTACCAGGAATTCCCCCTCGAATAGAGCCCATCCCCTCGTCGTGCCATCGTTCAACCCTCCTATGTAAACAGCACTGCGTTCTCACAAGACAGGCCTTAGTGAGTACGCCGGATGGTTCTCCCCAGAGACATCCTGTTAGGCTACAAATTCCTTCCCGCACTCCGTGTCTTCCTGCTCGTAAGGAGAACCCTCCCATGTTTCCTATTGGGAAAGAGGCTACGGAGTTCGTCCGCGTCTGCGAAACCATTCACGGCCTGGTGGCACGCGGAGAGCTCGCGCCTCAGGATCGAGAGCTCATCGAGTTCAGTGGCACTGAGCTTCTGGATAAAGTGAGACCGACCTAGCGCGCAGTTCATGATTTCCCTTTCAGGACGAGCAGCAGCAGCCCGACAACCACGGCCGTGATCCCGAAGAGGAGCTTTGGCACGAGTATGACGTCCATCGCTCAGTCCTCCTTCTGGCTCAAGCCGTGCTGCTCAGTGCTTTTTCTCGCGTAGATGGCGGTGATCAAGGTCAGCCCTCTTTCAATCGTCTCTCGGATACTCCGATAGATGTATGTATCCTCAATGAAAATTCCGTCCACCACGTCTGCTCCCTTGACGTTGAATGCTTGAGTCGCATACCCTGAAACCATCATGGACCAGCCCTCCACGAAAAAGCCCTACATCACCCCGCAACTCTTCCGCGTCGAACTGAACCAAGAACAGGCCATCCTCTCGGCCTGTAGCCTCGCAGCCAGCACGGGGAGCGAATGGGGGCGGTGCAAATTGTCGCGCCCCAAACAATTGCAAGAGAGGGAATGGGGCGGGGGACAATGCCGCTCGCGCCTCGTAGTCGTGCGATCGCTCAGCCCTCATTCTGTTAACGTTACCCGCCTTCTTTCCCTTGAAATGCTGCGCCAGCAGATGCCGACCATGGCGGAATCCCGCGGAGGAGCTTCGTGCACTTGTTTGCGGTCCATCGCGTCGAGCCCTGGCTCTTCAACGTCAGGGGAATAGAGTCAGATTCGAGAAGCTTCTTCGCCATTAATTAGGGAAATTACTTCCGCACATGTGCTCCTCATCCGCCATTAATTTCGTCGACTTTAGGAAATCTGCCATCCTCGGAATGAGTTATAGTCGGTCCTCGTCCGTGTGCCTGCGAGTACCGCTATCTACAATCACTTCCTGCCACCCTCCGTCCCTTACGGACGAGAGACACCCGTGACTCCAACGTTTAGGCCAGTGTTCACGCAGCGCTCGCGAGCTACCCTTGTTGACCTGATGCCCTAGTCCGACTCTCTTCAAAAACGCGCCGTGCGGTATGAGGCTTGTCGTACGATGAACTTCCGGAGCTGAGTCTCTGTGCTGGAGTCTTGGGGTGTTCCATGCATCCGTACGTGAGTTTGCGATGGCCAGACCTACTGCACGGCTCCCTTGACCCATGACGAAGCGATCAATGCCGACGACAGGTTAACAAATCCTCGTTCGACGACCTGCGCGTTACATGTTCGCCACTGCTCAGGCCGCCAGCGCACGCCTTGATGCTAAAGCGGAGAAACGCATCGTCGCTTCAATCGCTGGTTGGAAGACCGTCGGCCTACGAAGAGCCGCCCGTCACGGTCAGACTTGAAGCACAGGTCATCTGGGGCTGGCACTTCTTTCAATCGCACTTCACTGTGCCCACGATTGTGTCCGTGAGAATCTGACTTATTCACCAAACTGATGGTACGACAAACCCGAGCACGAGGCCAAGCACAGCACCCTCCACGTTTTCATGAGAGCCTCCCAAACAGTGTTGTGAAAGATGTTATAAAATACGCGGGGAAACCGGGGAAAAGATGGCCAAGAGGACTAAGTCAGGTATATTTAATCCTGCGAGCCGACCTATCCAGGGGAAGCGATCATGGCCACCGTACTCTACACCCGAACTATTGAGGCGAATAAATGGGCTAGCAAGGCAGTTTGCCCCTTGTGTTCTTCAGTCGACTGCCATCGAGCCACAAGGCATGGCTGGCGAGACTTCCTTCATGGACTGATCGGCATATTCCCTTGGCGCTGCGGGGTGTGTCGGGTTCGATTCTACGTACGGAAACGAAAGCCGAGGCCGTCCAGAGCGCGCGCGGCGAGAGCCACGGGTCTCGGCCCGATGGATAGGTTCGCCGGATCGATCCACATACGTAGTTACACTGTTGTTAAAAGCGTTGTGAAATGGATGGGGAAATGAGGGGAAACTAGGAGTAGCATGAGGAATTCAGTATGCCTCATGCTTCGCTGTTTCGCTAGGGCTGGAGCGGGAAAACAGCGAGTTTGCTGGGGATTCAGGTGAATGGCGCCATGAGTTTAGCAAACCGTTGCCTTCAGCCACTCGGCCACCTCTCCACTGGTTTCATCTGTATGCGGGGGTTCCCGATTATCTGCGGACGCAGGTCGATGACCGGAGGATGACCAGCAAGCGCGCGGTGATCTTACCTCAGCCCATGTGGGAGGTACAAGCGATTCGCGAGATGGATCAAGAAAAACTCTTCGGATAGACGGCGGAGATTCACACGTCTAACTGCTTGTCCCACTGAAGTGAGATCGGTTTGTTTGCAAGTTGGAGGAAGGCATTCGACAGGCTGCGCGCCCATTGCCATGTCTGGCTAAAGTTGAGCGTGATGTTATGCTCCCATGGCCGCAAAGGGATGGGTTGGACCTGCGGATGAATGACTGCGGTTGGCTCCTTGCGGAAGGCGGTAATGCTGGAAACGGGTGTCGCGTACCGGAGGTCCACATGGCTGGGTCTGATGACACCGCTGAGGGCCAACATGTGCAACGCGGTTCGTTTCTGTTTCATGCGGGTTCTTCGCAATCTCATGTCTTGGATCGGGGAAGAGAAGGCTGGCATCGTATCTTCCTCCTATGTCGGGGTAAATCTTTCTCACATCCAGAGTATCTGACCGAGGTCTTCATCGAGTTCGCGAGGACGCTGGCACTGAGAACAGCGCGCGAAGAGACCGCCATCTTGCGGCTGCATGTTCCCGCGAAGAACGAGTTGATACTTGTGGCCTCCGCAAAAGGGACAGGCTTTGCCGTCTAGTTCCCGCCGAATGGCTCCGATCTTCCCGATCTGTTTCTGCATCGGCCTCACCTCCAAAAAATGATGCCCTGGTAGGCATGCTGGTGAGCGTGATCTTGCTGCAGGGAAGAATTTTTGAAAATACCGTAGAGGTAGGTGGGGCTGAACTAAAGGAGGGGATTGATGTTGGACAAAAGTCCTATAGTGAACAACATAGTACTCAAAGTATCATATAGTTATACGTAATAGATAATTATGTACTATATATAAATATATCGATGGGAATCACCCCGGTATGCCAAGAAATGAATGGGCATTGGACGCTTGTCGAACAGTGAATGTTGGTATGTGGTATTGGTGTAAATGCGGATGTGGGCGGAGGTAGGTCCCCCAGGAGGGAGCGGAGACCTCTGGCTGCTCTGGGTGGGCATCACAAAGCAGGTACCTCCACCCTTTATCAGTAAACCAAATGAATGCCCGAGCCACAAGCTAGTATTTTCCCTAGATCCCGGGTCAAGTTGCTTGGGACCAGAATCAAGCCCTGGTCCCTTACTGCTTAGATTACTGGACAGGAAGGGGAGAGGCAGCAACCGGCAGGGGCGGGCTGTAAGACAACTTCACGCCATGGCAGGAGTCGGGAGGCATGCGCCTATCATGCGGCGGTATAGAGGGCACTGCTCCTATGATCCTCAGCTTGGCCGGAAAGGCTGGAAGAGGCCTGTCGAAGGAAGCTGGTAATCAACTTGTTGGATTTATGTTTCTCCATGTTTTTGAACCGCTGCGTTCCGGCCCGCCACTTCGTGCACAGTTCCCGCTACCAGATGCTGCACCAGGTTGTAGAGAATAATCGGTACCATGACGCGTGGGAAAGATGCGAGCGCCAGTGAGGCGAGAACCAATCCGGTCCCGTTGTTGTTCATGCCAAGCCCGTACATGAGCGAGACACGATCAGCCTGATCTGCTCTGAACAGGCAGCTGAGCCAATAGGCGGCGGCAAAAGCCGTAATGCAGAGCCCTGCCGTAATTGCGAGGGTCACAATTAAAAAATCAACATCGGGGTTTGCGATGGCCTGTGGGAGCGAGACCGATGCATTTGAATAGTTCAACACCAACAAGACCAGGGAGTTGGTGAGTTTTATGTGCGGAATAACCGCGGAGAGCTGTTGTTCTGGGACAACGAAACGGGTACAGAGTCCCAAGAGCGATGGCAGAACAACCCAAAGTCCAAGAAAGGCTCCAGACCCATACTCAGCAAGGTTGTGTAAGACCGTTTCATATTCCTCTGACGCCATCTCTCCGAACACATAGAAGTCCATGGGGGTGATGATCGGACTGAGGATGGTCGAGAACAGGACTAATCCCAAGCTCAACGCAAGATTTCCGTTGGAGTTCTGTGCCCAGGCGGTCGATGCGCCAGCAATCGGCATGGCTGCGACCAACGCGAGGCCGACGAGTATGTGTTGCGCCTCCTCGGGATTGTGCCAGAACCGTAGTAGGAGGGTGACGCAGAAGATATAGACGATCGGAATCAGGAGATTGGCTGTGAGTCCGGCGACCAACACCCATGCCTTCTGCAAGAGAGATTTGAGATGCGATGGCTTCGCGCCCAATCCAGCATTGAACATCAGTACAGCCAGCAGCAGCAGGAGGAGGGATGCGTGGATCTTCGTCTGAAAGACTACCGTGTCACCGAAGGATAGCGTTCTCACCCACAACCCGGCGGTCGGGAACACTGCGGCTATCGCATAGGCACTGATCAGGAACCATAGTAAGTGATGGTGGACAAACTGAGATAGACCGAGAAATGTGAATTTGCGATGTTCCATCGTCATTTGTTTTTGAAACGGCAAAAGAATACGTCAAAGTCCGAGAACAATCGACTTCTCCAGATTGGGGGGCTAGTCAGTTGGATGTTGGAAACCGTCCGACGGGACACCCATCGATCTGGGTTGTCTGGCGAAAGACAACTCGCCGTTGCCTGAGAGGTTGAACGAAGAGGTCGGGAAGCGCAATGTGATTCAGATTATTCTGAATGAGTAAAAAGCCCATGGAAGCTCTCTCGAAGAAGATGTATTCTCCTATTCAGAAACATTCAGCCGGCGTACAGCTTGTCGTGACCTCTGACTGAGAGCGCTCCATATACTCACAACATTGCTATAACAGAGTACCGAGGATGAGGAGCCATGTAAAGTGTGGGCTGTTCCCGTGGATCATCCTCATAGGGATTTGTTTAGAGACGAGGCTTCACGCGTTCGATTTCTTTCCATCTGACGAAGCATTAGACAAGTATCGACAGAGTTGGAATCCCTCGACCCACGGTTCACTTTTCATTCCTGTTGCTGAAACGCTACCCAAAGGTCAATTTTCCCTCACCGCTTTTACCGTCGGACAAATTGGAGATGGCCAATACCATAATACGTTCACCACCCACGTGTCCCCCTCGACAGTCAATACGAATTCTGTGGTGCCTGGCGGCATCCTCAGCTATGGCCTGACAAAGCACATCAATATCGGTGGCGGACTGTCGGCAATTTACTGGAAGGCCACAGGCCCTGTCAGCGGGCCGAGTTCCTCTGCTGGCTTGGGGGATACGTCGCTCTTTCTGACCGCCCGTACTGTTGTGCAAGATCCTGAGACCTGGCGACCATCAGTCTCCCTGTATCAGCGAATTTCATTACCAACTAGCCGTTGGTCCGGAACCGATCCGCCTCCCGGAGGTTTTGAACCATTTTCGATCCGACCCTCCACCAGGTTTGGTGCACTCTCTTTGACTGAAGGGCTATTGGTCACCAAGAACTTAAAGCCTGTTCGAGTAAACAGCACGATCTATTACACCTACAACACACCGGGCAGCGAATCAGAAGAGTCGACGACTGAGTACCCTGGCGACCTCCTTGATGTGCGGGTGTCGGGGGAATATGTTTTTGATGAGAAGCGAGGTTTCGGTATTCTGTTCGGAGGACTCGTCCGGCAGGGATTACCCTATCGTCTTGATGGTCATAATATTAACGTGACTCCTGTGAATTACTCGTTGGTTGGCCTGTCGTTGGGATTCGAGTACCGGATGACACCAACCCTACTCGCAATGGTCGGGGGTTTATTTACCGTCGCTGGTCAAAATGACGTGCATGCTTTCTATCCAGGATTCTCCCTGAAATACTCCTGGCCCGCGGGACACTCGAATACACTAATGACTGAGGGTCTCCGCAACGGATCGGGAACCGGGTGGTTGAAATCCCGAGCAATCAGTCGAGCGCCGTATTTCCTAGCACCATGCCAAAGCGGCGGCGACGGAAGACAATCTGGCATGAAGGGTATGCATGCGATCGAACAGCGGAAGGAGGGATTTGAGAAGATGGGTGAAAGAATCGGGTTTATCGGACTGGGCAGATGGGCCACGCGATGGCCAGCAATCTCCTTAAGGACGGGTACAACCTTCACGTCTACAATCGCACGCATGCCAAAGCTGCGGTCCTAGCCGGACAAGGCGCCAAGGTCGTCCGTCATCCCGCTCAAACTGCTGAGCCGGGCGGAATTGTGATGACCTCACTGGCAAACGATCACGCTGTCGAACGCATCGTCTTCGACGACCAGGGCTTGCTTGATCGGTTAGGGCCGAACGGCATCCATGTCTCGATGAGCACTATCTCGCCAGGCTTGGCTCGACGTCTCGCAGACCATCACAAACGGTACAAGGTCAGTTACGTCGCTGCGCCGGTCTTCGGACGCCCTGAGGCTGCGGCGGCCCGGGAACTCTGGATCGTTCTATCTGGTTCACGAGCGGCAAAAGACCGGGTTCGTCCCATCTTGGCAGCGTTGGGACAGGGGCTCTTTGACTTTGGAAAGACCCCGTGGGCGGCGAACATTGTAAAGCTTTGCGGGAATTTCCTGATTGCCTCGGCCATTGAAGCGCTTGGAGAAGCTCTGGCGTTGGCAGAGAAGAATGGCATAGACCGCCTGCGTCTGGCTGACATGCTGGGTAAAACGCTCTTTGCCTGTCCTGTATATCAAGGGTATGGACAGCGGATTGCCGCACACCGGTACAAGCCTGCTGGATTCAGGTTAGCGCTCGGCCTGAAAGATCTCGATCTAGTCTTGCAAGCAGCCGCTGTGGCTCAGGTGCCCATGCCGGTGGCGAGTTTACTGCACAATCGGTTCTTGGCCGCGATGGCCAAAGGACGATCCGAGATCGATTGGGCAGCAATCGCGCTGGGGGTTGCGGAGGATGCGGGTTTGAAACGAGGAAAATAACGACAGTCAACGTGTTCATTACACGAGAGGCTGCGATTCAACCGCAAGGAATCGGCGCATATAAAAATAGGAACGCCAAGGAAGATCATTTTGCGAAAAGTAGGGAGAGTATGGAAAATCGTCATCAATTCCTTGCCGACGCAATCACGCAACGTGACATGTATAAAAGCATCATTGAAAGGCAGGGGCCTGGCTGCGAGTATTCGACAATTCCTGAGCTCTGCGTGAGCTGGAAAATTATGTCTCGCGACAGTATGTCAATCACGGTTGGCAGCCTCACACTTGTCTTTACATAGGCGGGCGGCTATCGTACAGGCCACCGACGAGGAGGTGGCCGATGCGCCTGAGAGTGCTTGTTTTATTGAGCCTGACGCTGAGTTGGCCGACTGTAGGATTCGCCTTTACCGCTGACAAACGTGACACCCTACGGGGACTGAGCGAGGTCTCGGTGCTCGTCGAGTATCTTCCTGACGATGTTGAACGGGAGGGATTGAGCCGAGAGCACCTCAAACGCGACATCGAAGTGCGCCTTCGACAGGCAGGTCTGCGCGTCCTGACAATCTTGGAGATAGCGAACTCACCCGGGGCCCCATATCTCTACGTCGCCGTCTATCCGATCACTGGTCCCTCGTTGAATCTCAACGCATACGCCATCGGTCTCACGTTGAAGCAACTGGTTCAACTCTCACGGAATCCAACGACGGAATTCTTTGCGACCACGTGGGAGGGCCCTGCACCTCCCAGTTCGCTTAGTGCCCCTAAGGTTCCCGACATTCGCACCAGGATCTCAGATGCTGTCGGACGGTTCATCATTGACTATCAAGCAGCGAACCAGAAATAAAGTGATCCACCTGCCAGTCACATTGGAGAACGAAACATTCTGATCAGCATCTCATCGCTATCGGCGTGGTTATCTTGCGCGGTGGTGTGATAACAGAGACCGCGTGACCGCCCCTCTACTCTGTTGAAGATACTCGACAGATTCTTCTTACGAAGAAGGCGTGGTTCTTGATCGTCGTTGGTCGATACGTGAACGGCTAGGTCCTCATCGTCCGCCCAGTTTACCCCGCATTTCCTTAATCATATCCTCCAGATCGGCCTCGGCGCGGTTCCGCTCGCTGATGAGACGGTCCAGATTGTACGGTCGAGGGGAGGTTACGATTTGTGGAGCAGGCTGAGGAGGAGGTGATGGAGCGGCGATCATGGGAGCGGGGAGCGGACTCGCAGGTTGGGCCATTTGTTCGCCAGGCAGGAGGGTAGAGCGAGCAACAGATTTGTCCCGCGGCGGCGTATCCGATGGAGCCAGCGTCTCCTGCGGTGAAACACCGTGATCGTGCAACCATCGTTTAGCCACGTTGGATTTCAACGAGAAGCTGATACTGGTAATCGCCAGCCCATCTGGCGCGACGCGGGCTATCGCCGTATTGACGCCGATCATGCGGCCGTCGGTATCGAGCAATGGTCCGCCTGAATTGCCACGGTTCAGTCCCGTTTCTGTCTGAAACACAGACTTGCCCTTCGTGGCGTTAAAATTCTCGAACTCCGCGCTGATGGTGCCAGTCGTCAAAGTCCAGAGTCCACCCTGTTCAGGATGCCCGATCGCCACGACCCGATCGCCGATTTCGGCTCTGTCGGAATCGTCTAGTTCGAGAACCGGAAGCGGTCCGGGATGCCCATCAAGCTGGAGCAGTGCCAGGTCCAATGGCTGTGAGAAGGCCACCACGCGAGCCTTGCCATTCCGTGACAGATCCACTTTCGGATCCCCGGTCACACGCTCCGGCTTCAAATAGATTGTCAAGCGGGGGTAGGGCTTGCCTGTTTGCTCTTCGATCACGACATGCGCGTTCGTCAATACGAGCCCGTCCTGTTGGATGATGGAGCCGGTGCCGCCGTTACCCTGTTGGCCGCTGTTGGAATATCCGATGATCATCACGACGGCTGGCGAGCTGCGCTCGTAGATTTCTCGGGGCGTCAAATCTGCCGCCATGCCGATGGCTGGCCATATTCCCAGGAATGTCGCTATGCCGAGCAGCAGGAGTCTTTCCATGGTGCCCTCTCTCTCACGCGCCCCGGTCCGATTCATCTGCTCACATCCTGATTGAGAACCATGTGAAAGCACGGATGCCACGGTCGATGAAATCGGAATTCCATTTAATATTTCCTCTCAGTTAATAGCATACCGCTCGCTGCCTCTGGCTGCAAGCCTGGCTAGGGCATTGCCGAGTTCCATAGCGGCTCAGGTGGGTGACAAAGTGAAAACTCCTTCACGCGATCACCAGGAGATTTCAACTGAGACAGGCGCAGCGCCTGCAGCGCAGAATGAAAGGGGGGACTCATGCCAGAACAGAAGACGATCGAACGCGCGAGAAAAAAGGCCCGTGAAGGGCGATCTCCAAGCACTCAGGCTGGAGAGTTTGTGCGAGAGGAAATGGAACACATTAGGCAAGGAAAACATGGCGCAACTTCGACCAAGCAAGCCATCGCGATTGGTCTATCGAAAGCCAGGAAGGCAGGAGTTGCTCTGCCGCCGCGGGGGAAAAAGCGTACGTCAGGAAAGACACGTCGCCCCCAGAATCGACCTTCCGCACGGCGCTCCCGAGCGATTCTTGAAGTCTTAAAGCGTAAGCCCCATTCTGCCGCCTCCCACCAGGCGCTTTCGGCCCAATCCCATCGCATCGCTCGTCAACGCGGTCCCAGTGCGCGACATCAAGCTGCAATGAAGGCAGTGGGAACCAAAGGACCGAAGATGCTCAAAGAGGAAGCCAGGAAGGCTGCCAGAACCAGGAAAGCCAACGTGAAAGCCTGAAAAAAGGTGAAACATGGTTAGTCCAGGGCAAAGGGCTTCACCTGATAGAAGATCAAGAGCGAATCCAGTCATGTCAAACGGTCCCCAACAAAAATAACAGCCTAGAAAAATGATCGAATGCTGGCTGTGTATATAAGAGGCGACCTGCAAGGGGGTTTTAGCGAAGCGACTCCGGCAGCAACACCGCCAACTGAGCTGCTTCCTGCAGATAATACTCCTGATTGGTGAGGGCGGAGGCAGCGTTGCGATCCAGCACAACAATTGTGCTGGTGTGTAACTGAATGGAAGATGCGGGGGTCGCAGCACTCAAGGGTCCCTCGATGGCTTTGGCAATGGCCTCGGCCTTTTCCTCTCCAAAGGCCAGCAGCAAGAGAACGCGGGCCTCACGAATGGTGCCGAGGCCCATCGTCACGGCTGTTTCCGGGACCCACGATGGCTCGAAGGATTGTGTAAGGTTCCTTCTTGTCTGGGTACTCAATAAGCTGACCCTTGTGCGGGAATTGAGACTCGACCCCGGTTCATTGAAGCCCAGATGTCCGTTATGCCCGATCCCCAGTATCTGGAGATCAATGCCGCCATAATCCTTGATTAGGCGCTCATAGGAGGCACAGTAGGAAGTAATATTTACCTGAGTCTGCCCATCCAACAGATGGAGATGAGCCGGGTCGACGTTGATATGGTCCAGCAGGTGCTGATGAAAGAATGCGTGATAGGTCTTTGGGCTATTTCCCGGCAGCCCGAGAAGCTCGTCGAGGCTGAATATTCTGACGCGATGAAAATCAAGATGCGTAGATCGGTGCAGATCCACCAAATTCCGGTACATTTCAATCGGCGTGTTGCCGGCGGCCAGGCCGAGCCTTAGGGCCGGATTATTTATGATCGCTCGACTCACAAGGCGGGCCGCTGTTCGACTCGCGTCCTCAAACGTCTCCGTGATTAGGACCAGCATTACTCGCTCGATAGAGAGGACCCGCTAACCGCGGTCTCCTGGACCATCTGTTCATACAGTTGCACATATTCCTTTGTCATACGCTCCGCTGTGAATCGTTTCTCAAAAGCCGCGCGGCATTTGCCTCGATCGATCTCATCGATATGGCGGACGGCTTGCACCAGCTCTTCCTCGTCCGCACAAAGAAATCCGGTCGTTCCATGGTCAATGATTTCAGGAAACGACCCGTGACGGTAAGTCACGACCGGTGTCACGGCTAAGCCAAATAAATGCACGTCAACCATACACTAACGCATCTGCCGAATAGGTAAGACTGGGAAAACAACCAGGGATTGAACGCATGAGTAGCCCGGGAGAGGCAGCAGTTAATCCTATCACCCCGGAGTCTAGACCAGGAAAATGATGAAGAATACCGAGCCGGATACCGTAACCTCTCTGCTTAGGGTTTTGCCCAGTTCTTTGTAGGCACATCCCCCTATTGATTGATGAGGATGAAGACGAGCAGTCATATGCGGGAGACTGGATCATGGCTCAAACAAAGCGCTTCAAACCTTCATTACTTCCGGCCACCGGTATTATAGAAACCCTCAGGGAGGATCATGGCCGGATCCTGGCGCTCTTTCGCCTGTATCTCGCTGCTCCGTTCGATTCTCGATCGGGCTCTGACGCAACAGATCCTTCGACAAATCGGCATGCATTTGGAGAGAGAAGAGGAGGGCATATTCGAGACAATCAGGAAGTCGGGACCACAAGGCCGCACGCTCGTCGAACATGCGGAAACGGAACACGAAGAATTCAAAGCGACGATTCTTGAACTGGAGCATTCTGAAACGGACGACGATCAGGCAATGGACGAGCTATTCGAGGACATGATGCAGACGGTGGGAGCGCACTTCGAGGCTGAAGAACGTGACCTATTCCCCCTGGCGCAGAGCGCATCATAAACATCCGATGGTGCCCCGGTTAAGACTCGCGATATTTCTTAATATCGGTTTCCAAAATATTTTCGTTATTGAAAGGTATTAAAGGGCAGTTGGCCATGCGAATGGATGCGGGGCCTATGCACGGTCACTGTCTGCATGCGCGCGAGTCCGCCCCGCCGGCTGCGATTCCACGGCGCGATTCAATTGGTCGACGGCATTCAATTCATAGAGTATTCACGGCCCGGAAGGTGTCGGTCGGCAAGGTTCCGGGAAAGCGCGAATTCCCATATCTCGACCTCGGCGAGTTCCTGTGGGCATTCCTCACCGGGATCCTGGCACTCGCTCTCGCAATACCTGATGCAGGCTTTGCACAGGACAGCAATTCCGTTGACCCTCCCACGGCTCCGGCCGTTTTCATTGGCCCTCCGGCCCCCGATGAGCCGAAATCGATTCCATACTGGGAGATGAGGGAGGGCAGGAGCTATGTCATCCCGGCCATCGAGCTCCTCGGGTACCTCTTTCTCCTAAATCAGTTTGACCGACACTTTACCAGTCCGGAGGATGCGTACCGCTCGAATGGCGAAACGATCTCGACGCATTTGACCAAGTCGAAGTGGGTGCTCGACAACGATCAGTTTTCCGTGAACCAATTCATGCATCCCTACGGGGGATCGATCTACTATGGCTTGCCTCGATCGACCGGCCTTAATTTTTGGGAATCATTCCTCTATGCAGGCGCCGGCAGTTATCTCTGGGAAATCGCTGGCGAGACCACGTCGCCTTCCATTAACGACCTGATCACGACCACCTTTGGCGGGACATTCCTGGGCGAGCCGTTCTTCCGCATGGCCAACCTGCTGCTGGAGAGCGATGACGAAGGCAAACCGGGTTTCTGGCGGGAACTGGGCGCCGCAATCATCTCACCGCCCACAGGGTTTAACCGCCTCGTCTTCGGCGA
The DNA here is from genome assembly GCA_963729585.1 of Nitrospirota bacterium. Lineage (GTDB taxonomy): Bacteria > Nitrospirota > Nitrospiria > Nitrospirales > Nitrospiraceae > Palsa-1315. The sequence goes on along the minus strand of CAVSOJ010000024.1, from coordinate 31,112 downwards.
CCGGTTCGACCCGGTCTACCCGAGCCACCGTCCAGCCACCTTCATGCGTCTGCAGGTTGGCGGGACCTTGACCTCCAGTAGCCACAATGTCTCCTCCGGCGTCCAAGAGCATGGAGCGGTCGGCGACTTCACCTTCTCTTATGGGCTTCCTGGAAAGCCTGGCTATTCGTATACGCGACCCTTCGATTACTTTGATTTTCACGTCACCAGCGTGACGGCGAATACGTTAGAGAGTCTCAACACTCGTGGGCTGCTTGTCGGAGCGGCCTATGCGTCGGGTGATTCTACCCGTGGCGTCTGGGGCGTCTACGGGACCTATGACTATATCTCGCCGCAAGTCTTTCGCGTCTCGACCGTGGCCCTCTCGCTCGGGACTACATGGCAAAGCTGGCTTTCGCAGACCGTCGCTCTCCAGGGTACCGCTCTCGCTGGCACGGGCTATGGCGCCGCCGGCAGCATCCAACGCACGGAGGATCGCGATTATCACTATGGAGCCAGCCCACAGGCTCTTCTTAACCTCCGTCTCATCCTCGGCGATCGGGCCATGTTCGAAGTCACGGGGCGCGAGTACTATGTCACAGGCCTGCTCTCGCAAGAGCCCCAGGGAAGAGAAAATTTTATGCGTGGAGAGGGCTCATTCACCTTGCGAGTCTGGGACCGCCATGGCATTGCCCTTCGATATGAAGCCTCACAGCGAAATGCGAGCTATCCTAACGTGAGCTACAGCAACCAGACGGTTGCGACCGCCAGCCTCATGTATGTGTTGCTCGGAAAAAGCGGATTCGGCGCGGTCGAATGGCGCTAGCGAGTCCGACGAATACCGTATTCTTGAGTTGATTGTTGAGTGCCTGAACAGTCAATGCCACATGCTCCTCTGAAGGGTGGTTGACTCGTCGGTAAATTGTGCGCGCTGAGCGGAAACGCTCAAATACGAGGCTGTTCAACGACGAGTCTTGCGGTCAATCAGATTTATCCTACGTAATTTCGAGCTGGCTGACTCGCCAGGTTCCCACCGCGTCTTCTCTGATAAACTTAGGATTGCAAACTGCAATCTGAGGAGGTCGCATGATCAAGATTCTGGTAATTGATGATGAGCCAGGCATCAGGGATCTCCTCGACGTGCTTCTTCGCCGGAAGGGGTATGACGTGGTCGTCGCGGAGAATGGCCGGGAAGGACTGAAGGTCTTTCGTCGAGAGCGCCCCGCGGTCATAGTGCTGGATCTCAAAATGCCGGTGATGGATGGGCTCGCGGTCTTACAAGAACTCCGCAAGCTCGATCCGGAAAAACCGGTGATCATCTTGACGGGAGCCGGCACTCCTGAGGCTGAGCGGCAGGTCCGTGCGCTGGGGGTGACCGAATTCGTCGAAAAAGAATTTTCGTTGCATCGCCTTGGGGAGTCGTTGAAGCGCCTGCTCAACAATTCCGTCCCTGCTGAGACAAACCAGGCCCGGCCTTTACCGACCTAGCCTCTACCGTCCTCTCCATCGAGCCGTCTCCGATCGATTAATTCGTTCATACCCCACCGACAGGAGTGCCAGGATCTGACGTTATCCCTAGGAATACCGCTAGTAGCATCCGTGGTGGAACTAGGCAAGGATAGGGTGGTTATGGGGATGACGTGTACCTTCATGATGACGGGATCCAATGTCATTTAGACAATTCTCCGAATTCGACAGAGTCCTTAGCGCCTTCGAAAATCGGAGGTGCGCCGCATGCTTCTCATACGATGCCGACCCTGACCACCACCATGCACGGTGACGGACATCGGGACAAGATGGAGACAGGCCCTACACTCCTGGAACTTGTATTGCGGTTGCACGGCGACTTCCGAAGAAGTCTAGAGCCGCTCCGTGTCACGCCGCTTCAAGCGGGGATGCTCCTCTTTCTGCGTCGTCATACGGAGGCCAGGGTGACGGATGCTGCAACCGCATTGCGCCTGAGAGTGGCAACTTTGAGTGAGGTGGTGGGCGATCTCGTCCGCAAGCGGTGGGTCAGCAAACGTCGTTCGGTCACAGATACCCGTGTCGTCTATTTGTCGCTCAATCGGAAGGGGAAGGCTCTTGCTCGAAACATCGAGCAGCGGGTACGTCACATTGAGCTCACGTTTCCGAGCACAACAAAGGCGCGCTCGGCATGACCCGGCAGGCCACTCCCCCTAGACCAGTGGGCGTGCCCCTCTCATACATTCCATTGTCTGACCCTCAACTAAGCGTGGAAGGCTCATAACATTGGCAACATGGGCTCGGTTTAGATGAATTCCAATAGCATTCTCCTACTCTGATTGTGGTTGTGCTTGGCAATCGATTCTGAGCGCATGACTGTGGTCCTCGCTGCTCTATCGACGCTCCGACCATAATCCAGCGAGTCGAGGGGTTTTCCTAGCTACATCAAGATCCAGAGCATGGGAAAGTGGGAAGTGTAGTTTTTAATTCTCTCATAACAGGAGGATGCCATGCGGACTAATCCCGTGCTCACAATGCTGAAAGCCGACCATAAGAAAGTCAAAGCGCTCTTCGGCGAATACGAAGACGCGACGCCTCGAAAACAAGAGGACATTGCCCAGACGGTCATGCATGAGCTGGAGATTCATGCCGAGTTGGAAGAAGGGCTCGTCTATCCCGCAATTCGAGCAGGCATCGATGACGACGATCTGATGAATGAAGCCAATGAAGAGCACCATCTGGTGCATGTGCTCATTGCTGAATTGAAAAAACTCGATCCGAGCGATGAGACCTTTAGAGCCAAATTCACCGTGCTAGGCGAGTTGGTCAAGCATCACGTGAAGGAAGAAGAGGGCGAAATGTTTCCCAAGGCTCAAAAGGCCACGATCGATTGGGAGGCGCTTAATACGGAGGTCCTCGAGCGCAAGGATCGACTCATGGCACAAACGTAATGTCGCATGATGCATCACGAAAAAGCGTTCCATCATAGGAGACGCTCTCTCCACGCCGTCATGGATACGAAAGGAGAATTATGGCTCAGTACGGGACAAAATCAAAAAAATCCGTCAAGCGAGCAATGCATAAGCGTAAGAAGGGAACTTTGAAGAGTGGAAAAAGTGGAAAACGGGTAACCAGCCGGAAGCAAGCCATAGCCATCGGCCTTTCGGAAGCCAGAAAAAAAGGGGCAAAAGTTCCCTCGAAAGCCAAGTCTAAATGAGAAGAAGGAAGTCGGTGTCCGGCCGGCATGCATGTGAGAAGCTTTGCGGGTAATGCCTGATTGGCATAAAGAGGACGACGATGTGGAAGGATCTTCTCCTTAGGTTTTTCATTGGCGGCATGGCCGTTTCTCTTTTCGCATTCATAGGCGATCTTCTTAGACCGAAAAGTTTTGCGGGACTCTTCACCGCAGCGCCATCAATTGCCTTGGGATCACTCGGACTTGCGGTTGCCAAACATGATGGTGTTTTTACCAGCCTAGAAGGTCGATCAATGATGGGCGGGGCCATTGCGTTGCTAGTGTACAGCCAATTATTGAGTTGGATGCTGATGCGTCATCGATATTCTTCCTTTCTGGTCGAACCAGTCGCCATTCTTCTGTGGTTCGGAACAGCGTTTGGAATTTGGTTTGTGGCGCTCGTATGAAAATTACATTCAGCTCATCGGCACTACGTCAGTTCCAAACACACGAATTAGCTCTTCGGTTTATCCTAGGAGGCTTGGTCACGGTATTCACCGGTTTAATCACTATGCAATTTGGTCCCGTCGTCGGAGGACTGTTTTTAGCCTTTCCCGCTATCCTCCCGGCGAGCATGAGTTTGATCCAAAAGCACGAAATGAGAAAGAAACAAGAACAGGGATTGAACGGGCGACGGCGAGCGAGATATGCGGCGGGAGTGGAGGCCGCGGGAGCCATGATGGGCAGTCTGGGACTCTTCGGTTTCGGCTTAGTCGTCTGGAGGTTCGCCCCTCACTATGACGCATGGTTGGTCCTCCTCGGCGCAACGACCGCTTGGTTTGCTGTCGCAATCGCAGCCTGGATAATCCATAAGTCACTGTAAAGAATAGGGAGACGTTGCGTAAGACTCAACCACTTCGCATGGGGCTATCTATAAGGATGGAGACCGGGTATGCACGAGCGGGGGCTTACGAACTGGTGGACGGTGGATTCCTTGCCTGCGCGTAGGCCAGTGGAGTTTAGCAGGAAGGGCCAGCTTGATCGGCTTACCTTGTGTTGCTGAGCGATACAATGCCTGTATGATTTGGACATCGATCAAGCCTTCTCGCCCCGAAGGTTCCGGCTCTCTATTGCGGCGAATGCAATCGGAGAAATACAGGAGTTCTGCTGCGAACTGATCGCCGGCTGGAAATGACTTGGAGCGGGTATTACCGCCACACGTGAGGTGCTGGGTGAGACGACCGACATATTCGAATGCCGGATCGATTTGCAGGCGGCCTTTCGTGCCGATGAGCTCACAGGAAGATACGTCCGCTGCGCCGAAGCTGCAGATAAACGTCGCGAGTCTAGCGTCGGGGAAGCGCATGAGCGCACCCGACATCTCATCCACTTCGCGGAAACGCCGGTCCGTACCCTTCACGGAAAAGGCACAGATCTCAATTGGATTTCCCTGGAACAGATACCGAGCCGCATTGATACAGTAGATGCCAATGTCATAGAGCGAGCCGCCTCCCATGTTCCGTCGAACCCGGATGTCCCTGTCTCGCACTTGTAAGGCAAATACCGAGTTAAACATCCGCACCCTGCCGAGCTTGCCAGACCGAGCGATCCCGACGGCGCTTACGTTGGCCGCCTCGAAATGCAGCCGATAGGCGATCATCAATTTTATCCGACCGCGTTCAGCCGAGCGGATCATCTCTCGACATTCTTGCTCGGTCACGGCCATGGGTTTTTCACACAGGACATGTATGCCGGCTTTGGCAGCGCGTGTCGCATAGTCGCAGTGCATACTATTGGGGAGGGCAATATAGACTGCATCGATGTGTCCGTCATGTAAACATTGCTCAAATTGGGCATAGGAGTAGGTGTAAGGCACCCGATAGCGCGCGCTCAGCGCTTTCAGCTTCCTTGGATCACCAGAAACCAACGCAGTGAGCTGTGAATTGGAAGCGGCATGGGCAAAGGCGGGAAGAACGGCCACTTGGGCAATGTGTCCCAAGCCAACGACCGCGTATCGGATACGGTGCCGTCCGTGCACCGTGGGTTTTCTTGTCGGAATCGTCTCACTCCTGACCATAACACGCATATGTCTGAGAATATCAGGAGCACGAAAAGGGCGAACCTAGCATTGATCCTAGTGAACCAGCTCTTTGGTGAATATCTCGCGAGCTGATCAACAAAGAAAGCGCTGCCTATGGGTATAGTCTTTCACTCGGGGGACTCCCAGTGGTTGGTCGGGCAACCCCATGGGAAGATTGGCATGGCTGGGCCCTTTCCTCCGATAACAGACCATCACATAGGGAACAAACTCGCAATGCCGCAGTCAGACCATTAGATGCAGTGAGAAATGCGTGTGACAGGGAGCGGACATCAGTCATCCCATGAAGAGATGCATATTCGGTTGGAGAATATGTACAGGGACGAAAAGAGAGTTAACTCATTACAGGAGGCAAGGCAATGACAATACCAGGGAATCATGAATCAGGAATATTCGCTGCATTTATCACGGGAGCGCTGATTGGTGCGGGTGTGGCATTGTTGCTCGCGCCCCAGTCAGGCGCGAAATCGCGGGAACTCCTCCGCGACTATGCGGCACGCATGAAAGATGAAATTGACGAAGCCCTTGAGTACGGCGTCCACACTCTGGACAGTGCCAAAGACCGGGGTGAGGAAATCGTCAACAAGGGAAAGGAATCATTGCGCGAGGCGAGTGAGCAGGTAAAAGGAATGGCCGAAAGGGGGAAGAAGAGCGTCCAGGAGGCAAAGGATCTTGCCGAGCAGCACCTCTAGGTCCCGAGGGGGCGGTCCGGCAGCTTCTGCCTGCTCAGGTCCGTGTAGATGATGGGACAGTAAAGGAGAAATCGGTATGACGGTTGAGATTGCCCTCTATGTGATCGTGGTGGCATTGGTCGTACTGGTCGGTTCGGTCGTCACCCTCTTAATGCAACTTCGGAAACCGGTGGCGGAAGCGGGCGATCTCCTCGCCCATATCAACACCGAACTGCCTGTGGTGCTCAAGGAGATTCGAGTGATCACGGAAAACCTCAACGTTCTCGTCGAACATACGCGGGACGGGGTCGAGCATGCGGCGGTGCTGCTGCATGCGGCGGGTACATTAGGTGATTCCGTACAACGGGTCCAAGAGGCGATCGGAGGGAGGAAACGCTCGCTGCTCACCAACTTGTCCAGCGCCGTGGCAGGGTTCAGGGCCGTGACGAATGTCATCAAGACACACGTCCGCCCCGCAGGAGGGACCTACAATGGTAGATGAGAAGCCACCACGTCATCCCAAGGACAAACTACCGGGGAAGAATCCCCCCGATCCCCTTGTATTGGGTTCCCGGGAGAAGAAGGGCATAGAGGTGTCATGTACCCAGAAGAAGCTGCTCAAGCAAAGTTCTCGATCGAGCCGCTAGCCTAAAAACCGTGGGATCAGGGTTCCATCGAATCCGGACGGGTAAAGCCCTGTACCGAGCTGTCTGTTCGTGCAATCAGACCTCACCACTTTCCGCCCTCGTACCAAGTGGACTATGCGTGAGATCTGACCTCTTTTTCGAAGCCAGGAAGCACGGCCTTGAAGAATGCATTGCGAATCAGATTGATGAGAGTTTGCCACGTGCTGGTCGTTGGGCTTTCCAGGGGCCCTGATATCTCCGTCTGGGTTGCGACTTCCTTGCGTGACCGATTTTCAAGTAAAGCGGCTACCCCTCCGACGAGGCCTTCGTACAGTTGATGAAACAAGGTTTTCTCTTGATCTTGCCGCGCATCCAACACCTGCATTTTCTTGAAGAGGGGCTTAATGTAACCCTCGACCCGCCGGTCCTTCACATGCAGTTCTGAATAGACCGAGAACAGGCCAGCGGTCACATCAAAGTTGCCATAGGCCCGCAGTAGCTCGTTCATGGGACCCATCTGGGTCCTTTCAATCTTGAAGTCCAGATCGAAGTCAGGGGATTTCTTCTCCGGCCGAAACGTTCCGCTAATCACGGTATTCCCGGTTCCCATGAATTCCCCAGTAAGCGTCACGAGGCCAGTGCCTTCGCTGAAGTGATTACTGATATTCTCCAGCCGTAGGACAGCGTGACGTAAAAAAACCCGGTACTGCGGGTTGGCGGCCTCATTGACAAAGCCGAACTCACTGTTCTTGATTTCCGCCTGGTCAATGCGAATCAAGGTCTCCGGCTTATTCGATACCTGCTTCGCTGTCTTCACGGTCGCGTGACCGACCTGTGCTCCTCTGTGTGTGGAGGTGGGCGTATGGACATAATCGATGCGGACATCCTCAATGGTCAGCTTTTTCAGGTTCGCTGTAGTTTGGTCTTCGGCGGTATATTCCACGTGGCCAATGGCCGAGAGGACCCCTCCACGCACCTGAACATTGTAGCGCCCTGTGAGAGGAAGCAACGGCTCGAGCGCGACCTGTTCCAAGATCACATCGGTATTGATTCCCGCATGTGGCTGGGCGAGGAAATTGGCATGGCCCTTGATCTGTATCCGACCTGAACCAAAGATTGTGCCGTCCAATGTAAGACCGGACGGATAGGTGTCAGTCGGGGAACGAACGTTACGGATGTTCTCGACATACATGTTTAAATGAGTGAAGTGTAGTGGCTGAGATGGGTCCTGATCCACGTATGTGACGTCGGCGTCTTCGATGACAAACTCATTGATATCGAGGGGGTAAAATGCATAGACGGCATCCTGCCATCCTTTCTGGTGAATCGGTACGTCATCCTGCACCTCCTGTTTCGCCTGTGGGAGGGTGATATGGAGGGTCGGGCGGCTCATAAACGAATCGCTGACCAAGGCACCCGAGAGCAGAGGTCGCCATTGAATGCTTAGGCGCCATTGGGGGATCTCTGCGACTGGCGGTACAGGATGTCCCGTTTGAGTCATGGTCAACTGTTGCACTTCAAGTGACAATGCCGGAGAGAGGGTCGCATGGCCCACCGTGAACTGGTAACCCATCACCTTCGCATTGAGCTCATGCTCGATGAGCTTCGGTAATTCACGGTTGAGCAGCAATAGACCTGTAAAGGCCAGCAGACTTATGACCACAATGGTCAGGCCCACCCATTTAATGAAAGAGGACATGCTGAAGAGGGTACGCTGTAAGGAAATATCCTTACACTGGATGAATCCCGAGCGGGGAATCAGGAAATTACGGTCGGGGAGGCATGATTACTATTCTGAGAATTGCTAGGGTTTTTCCTTGTATGCACCATGCCTGAGATGTCGTAGAGTGAAAACACTTCAGAAAGACGCGATAGGAAAACTGTAAAGCCACAATGGAAACGTTGTGAAAGAACAGTGGAAGCATCGCGAAGTCTGAAGCAGAAGGCTCGGCTCCGAAAGGAACCGAGCCTTTATTGTTGGAGTGACAGGTTGATGTGCGATCATTAGCGGGATCTTATGCAGCGGGATCTTATGCTCTCAAAGAACGAAGCTTAGGATTGATCGTAGGGCGCGCCACAGCATGCCTCCTGGTTACTCTTTGGGGCTCTTTTCATAGGCCTGAATTCCAATCTTCAAAAACTTCATCGCTTTTTTTGGCCCTCCTAAGCCGGTAATCTTAAACGTCTTCTTTCGCTGCTTATTATACGACACAAAAAACTCCTCAACCTGACTGAGCAGGGTCGGCGAAATGTCTTTAAGGGATTGCAAACGTTCATGGGCATAGGAATGAATAGCAACGCCCAACAATCGGTCATTGCTCCGTGTCGTGCCGTCTTCAGTTTGTTGGGCTCGTATAATGCCAATTATTCTGACTTCAATGAGGCACCCCACATGAGCTGGCGCATCCAGCAATACCAGAATATCTAATGGATCTCCGTCTTCCCCGAGTGTCGATGGTATGAATCCGAAATCAAAGGGAAACATGAGACCTTCTGGCAGTAAGCCGCCGAGCATGAACAGACGAGAATCGGGATCATAGTCGAACTTATTTCGACAGCCTTTGGGCGTTTCGATAATCGCCCGACAAACTCGCTTTTTCGCATGCAGCTTAAGGGGGAGATGGGCAATGTCTTTCATGTGTGTTTCCTTGATCTTTGATCGAGACGTCTTCACTCCGCGCCCCTTAAACATTGCACACATTTTTGATTTTCACTACTCAGGCGATCCCTAGAAGATTGACACAAAGAGCCGACAAATGCGCTTTGCCCTGGGGTCTTATCTAGTACGTTTATGATCTAACCTAGTTACGGTAAGACGCGCATTCGGTCCTGTCTGGCGTCCTTACACGAGAGTCTGCTGAGTGCCATGTCTTCTCATGATGAAAAGACGTGTCGTCATGGCTGCAGAGTAAGTGGTAGGGATGTCGATGCGAGTGGATTGCTTTAATTACAGTAGGAGAGGTTCGCATGGAGGGGCCGTCAATATTTCTTGCGAAAGAACAGCTCAAACCTTTTAAGAAAAAGGTGGTCCTCAACGTATCTGGCAACACGAGGATCGATAAAGGCCGCTTCAAGGGACAACTCGTCAAGGATATTTTCAGCTGGGGTAAACACCTTCTCTTTCAGTTCGATGGATTCGCCTTGAAGGTTCATTTTCTTCTGTTCGGCACCTTCGATGCAGTGGTCGAAGGGAAGTCCGTGACTGGAGATTACAACAAAACCCGTGTACCGAGGCTCGCCCTGATGTTTGAGAACGGACAGATCACAATGTACAACTGCTCAATTCGAATCATCGAACACCCTAGATTCAAAACGACCTACGACTATGCCGCGGATATTATGTCTCCCACGTGGGACAGCACGCTCGCGTATGGAAAAATGAAGAAATATCTCGATGAAGAGATCGGTGACGTCCTCCTCGATCAAGACATCTTTGGAGGCGTCGGAAACATTATAAAAAATGAGGTTCTTTCCCTCGCGCGCATACATGCGAAAGACAAGGTAAGAGATCTCTCACTGCAGGAGCGTAAGAACATTGTCGCCTTAGCCCGATCGTTCTCGATTCAATTTTATAAGTGGAGGAAAAAATTTGTTCTCCGACGAAACCTGAAAATACATCGCAAAGGCATCTGCCCGCACTGTGGCGGCAAAGTGACACACAAGAGAACCGGGAAGCGTGCTCGCTGGAGTCATTACTGCCCTGTATGTCAACACTTACGAAATCCGTAAACCGAAAGAGAAGGGCCGATCTGAAAGTTTCGGTCGACTGGCGGTCGCAAGGCTAAGATGTCTGCAAGTGAGGTATCGAAAGCCTGGAATCCTGCCGCGAGGCGAGCTTTCTCAACTGCGCGTCGCGCGAAATCTTATCTTGAATTTGATGGACGGCATCGGATAAGGCCCGATTGAGGCGTGCACCAGGAGGGACGTCATGGGTGGGGTTGAAGGTCTCTTTGAAGGTGGATCTGCCTGTGTATGTGCCAAGGACCTCACCCGTCGGTGTCAAGACGAAAATGGTCAGATGGGCTTCCCCGCTGCTGACATGTGTTTTCATTTTCAGTATCTGCGCTATGGTTCCGACGTATGGAATGCCGTCTGGAATCTGGGCCCAGATCTGAGGCCGATAGTGCTCATGCAAGGCAGTGATCCGCCCAGACAGAATCACATTGGGATTTGGGTCAAATCTGGTGACACGTGAAAATACCCCCGCAGCATCGAGTTCTTTGAGGAGTTCACTCTCGACTTGGCGGATAAGGTCACTGGGTTCGACCCGTTCCGCCTTGGGCGCGTCGAGGCCGAAGCTTTCCTTCCCCGACAATAAAGGATACGCCGGATAAAGATTATGGAACTCGGCTACCGCATCGATGATCGGCCCGGTCTGTGTGAGCGTGATGTCCGGGACATACTTCGGACCTCCACAACCGGTGGCGAGGCTGACCAGCATCAAGCTCATCGTGGTAACCATTCGTGTCATGGATCAGTACTCTTAGGCATATTTCACTGTCATTGGACGTTTCTGGGGTTTGCCCCGTCGCCTTCTTTGGCCTTGGAAACGAAATAGGCGGATCAATTACGACATTCAACTGCGGAAGCAAAGCCGGTTTTGATTTGGCATGAACAGCTCAAGTTAGCCGAGCTCCGAGAGAACCTTCAAGAGATCCCTGTAGCATAGGTCGTAGGTCTCCTGCCCGCCATCTTCTCTTGTTATGACGACAGAGAATGACTTCCCGTCGTTGCTGAGGGTACCCACAGCATCCATCAGTTTCGCCTCCGTGGCATTGTCTTCTGGACTCACGAGCACTCGAATGGTTTCACCAGGCTTGACGCTCGCTATATGTAAACAGTTCGATGGGTGTCGAAGATCAAGGGCGCATGTTGAGGATTCGAATTCGGTCATGATCATGCCTCCATTGAGTAACACTATACGGTCTCCCGAGAGTTTCGAGAACTAGAACACCCCCTAGTATTGGAGTAGCGACGTCCGAGGATGCCAGCGAGCGATGTGCGTGTGACCTAGGCTGGACGAATCACAGGTTTGTAGACTTTGCAGATGCCGCAGGAGCCATGCGTGAGATATCCCGCTTTCATGGCTAGTTGTTCGAAGGTCTGGATCAGGGCATCCTTATTTGTGATGGGTGAGTCGTGCAAGAGACATGCGGCGCAAGTGGCCGCCGGGAGATCGCGAAACAGCTTGGCTAGTTCGGGATGCGTCCTGAATGGCATGATGTCCCCCGTCGAACGTATAGCAATCCTCCATGCCTGCCAGATCCTCTCTTATTCGAATCGCTAAGGCAAGCACGGAAATAGAGAATAGAGTTGGGAACATCTCCCAGCGGTTGGCGTGAAGGTCAGAATAGAAAAGAAGTCAATCGGCGGTTATCGAAGTGAGGACGAACCATTGTTTCGCTTTCGTACAATGGGCCCATGCGCCGGGGAACGCAACATTCTACAATCTCGAACTCAGCAAGCACATAGATCTTTGCGTTTGTTCAGGTCGGGACCGATTCACTGACACCTGCAACTTTAGAACTCGGCGACATCAGAGGCGTCGAGCGCGTCGAGCATGGAGAACTCAGTGTCCCGAATTCGCTTGGAACCATACCGACAGGATCATCTGTGGCGATCGCATGCACGAGTGCTGTGGGGTCAGTGAGATCAAGCCAGACTTCTCGGTGGTGTGACCTGAGCTAGGAGCGAGCTAGGTGGGATTAATCACAAATTTGTTGGCTTTGCAGACAGTGCAGATACCCTGCGCGAATCGCTTGGCCCTTATGGCCGTGTGTTCGAAGACTTCGATCAGTACGTCCCGATGTTTAATGTCGGCATCTTTTAAGACACACGCGGCGCATATCGATTTGGGGAGATCGCTAAACATCGTGGCGAATTCTTTGTGTTCTTGAAACGACATCCGGAGGCGTTCCTTCATGTGTAGCAAAGCTCCAGTCTACTCTCATACTCACCTATCTGTGCCCACTAGGGTTCTTCCTAGGTGGCCTCGAATAGTTTACTAGATATGTGCTACTCAGCCGGTGCTCGGACCGTATTGCAGCTGTTGCCGTTTACAAACAGATGTTGGCAGAAACTAGGGCTGAAAAGGGGGAGGGGCCGCATTCAGTGGCCATGAAGTTGATGGGGCAGCCGTCTATCGGTGCTATGCGGTCGTCCGTGATGCGGATCTGCGTAAAGGACTCAAGGACTTGGCCGTTCTCGATGCGGCATTGAAGGGAAAATTAGAGTTAGGCTACAGTTCAGCCACAATTTCTGGTCAAAAACATCACCACTCGGGCAATATAACTGCCTGCGAGCGAGGCGTAATACACCATACCGTCCGGCGCGGTGGCGATACCGTACGGGCCCGTTCCCCGTGGTGCGTCGAACACTTGTACATGGCGCAATCGTCCAAGGCACTGAGGTCTCGTAAGAATCAGCAGCACGATGACGATTACTCCAACTCTTTGTCCCACCCCTCCTTCCATCCCTTCCCCTCAAGCTGCCTGCGGACAGAATAGACATACGCTACTAATATCAGTGGCCAGCAACCACCCGCATGCGGGAATCAGTGCCAATGCAGCGCTGCCCAGGCACTCTCACACGGGCATCAAGCGTCTCCCGCGTTCCATGACCTTATCAACAGCTTCTGCCGTATCTTCCGCCAGGTCTTCTGCGAAGCTTTTTAGGTAGCGTCGCGTCCGCGCTCCCGAGTATGGAGCAAAGAGAACACCCGCGCCGACACCGATACCTAATCCTGTTATGAGGGCCGTGGCGCCCACGAAGAGGGAGCGTGCGTGGTCATGCATCATGGCGGTGCCTCCTTTCATCTTTTTACGATAGGAGAATAACGCCCATCTGTTTGTGTCTGTACAAATAAGTGAGCAACATGTGTGCCAAGCCAGCAGGTGACTCGGGTTCCTTTGTCATGCCAGGAGTGCTGCGGGCTTATGATTCAGCTGGAGAAAAAAGAAGACAAGCTATGCAGGACATGTGGTCCCGTCAAGGAATAGGTTGTCCTGCTTGTTGTAACACAACCCCTTTAAAGAGAACTGTGCTGCTAGGGGGATGTGCAGCAACGGAAGATTCTACGGAGTGCCTGTTGGGGAAGGGAACGTCGATGCTTCGCTGCAGTCATCCGAACAGACCTACTCTTCTGCTGCCCGACATTTCTGAGCCGCCATTGTCATCTTCCGGAAGTTTGTGCGTGACCTCCTCGTCTTGTACACTGATGGTCAAGGAGCACTGCTACCACCAATGCGATATTCGGGGCTTCCGGGAGATCGTGCCGTCCATGTCGGAATGATACTGTGTTCGTTCGCAGTACTTGTGGGATGCGCCATCAGCAGAGAACCGACGCGTACCCCTCGGACCGCCATAGAAGAACTGCTCTTAAGCTATGCGGTTCAACGCAGCATGAATGCGCTGAGCTTACCGCTTTCTCCTGTAGAATCGGTGGCTGTGGAAGTGGCGGCTTTCCCGGCCGATCGGCTCGTGCTCCAAGACCGTTTTATCCCTGACCCGAATGCCTTTCCCGTGGTCCCCACACCGTCAACAGGTCTGGTCCTCGTCCATGGTCTTGCCGAGGGGCGTTTCGGCGCTCTTGGCTTTCCGTTGCAGCCAAGTCGTCATCAGGCCAGATACTTCCTGCGCCTGCTCGTCCTGGCTCTGGGAACCGATCAGGCACAAACGTTTATCGGAATACCGGCGATCCAAGGTGGCCTCTTGCCGATTGCACTGCCTGAGCTCGCGCTATATAAGGCTCAGCGACAGAAAGCGTATATGCGCTACAGGGTCGACATCTATGAATCCGCTACCAGCCGATTCATCCGCTCGACGCCGTGGTACGAAGGATCCGCATATTTCAATCAATACACCGTCCTCTTCTTTATCTCGTTCAGGTCCACGGACCTCCCGCAGGCTCCTTGAGGGAAGATGGTTGTGAGGAGGCTCGCACGCCGGCTTCGATCGAAGCCATCAAGAATGGTAACTGTGGAGGTGACAGAAATCTACCGAGGATTCGGTTGTGAGGCCTGCGGGTCGATATCCCCACACGGTAGCCAGAGCATGGCACGCGACCGTGGCCAGTTCTTGTGTGATCTGTTGCTCATTCAGCGCCGTGTGGGGAATCACCAGCTGTCCGGATGCATTCCACAGATCCTCGCCGGTCCGGACCGCAAGACCTTGAAGAGAGACCGCCAATCGATCCGGCGCGTGCAGTCTCGATGATTGCGTCAGAATAAGTTCGTCTGCGCCCAACGCTCGGGCGCCATCGATCAGCGCCGTCCGGAAGCAATCCTCTCCACACTCGCGCAGCGCGTCGTTGCCCAAATATGAGCGGAGTTCCTTTTGCTCGATCACGATCAGGCCACGGTCCTCGAGCCATGCGGCCACAGCCTTCACGACAGCGAGTTCACTGCCCTCCACCAATACTCGCTCGCCCATTGCGGGAAGTGCTTTGAAGGATCCGGTCGTGACCGGATGGATCTCTGCCCTGCAGCCTATGGTCATTGCGAAGAATGCAACCCACAGCCACAGGAGAGGCCGTTGTTCCATAGCCTTCAATGTCCGGACCGTCCGTCACAGGATTGCTGATGCAGTGTCGACGCCTGTCTCATCACCACTGTCATCTTAAGCCCCATCAAGCTAGGAGTGTCGTACTTTTACTACGCTCGCTCGCGTCCACATTCCTGTTTCCATTCAGCAGATTGCTGCTTTTCTCCTTCCGACTCTACACGCCTACAACGAGTTCTGTTGAAGGAAAATCCCGCTTGGTTCAGGGAGAGAAGAGAGAGGGTCCCTCACGATGGAGAATTCTAACGGAGGAAAGAAAAAAGTGAAAGGCGTCGCCACAAGGAAGACGGTTCTTCGTTTCCCGTCACGCCCCGCTCGGCCGATTGGAAAGTCAGATCGCCCGTGTTGCTCCCGCTTCGTCTGGTACGCTGGGGAGCCCGGCTGGGGATGAATCATACGATCTTAGATAGTGAAATACAGAAATTCAGTGCGTCTCACCCGAAGCAGTGACGATCTTTCGGCACCGTGCCATTCTTTCGGCGCAAGTACTTCGTCACGGCATCCCTGCATAAGAACAGAACTTACTGCCGCTGACCGATAACCTCTGTTCTCTCCAATACTTGTACCGCGTCTCGAGTGACCCAGTGATCTAGGAACGGTCTATGCGATGGTCGCAAGTAGACAAAGAAATTGAGAGACGCGGGTGAGTATCTCTTCGGAATCACAGAAAAGGAGTTGACACCATGTCCTGGCTAGCTGTGTTCCTCTCATTGTTTGTCCCCATCGTGCTTCTGTTCGTCCTACTCATCACGGACTGGTTGCACGGGGAGTCCAAGTCAAAGCTTTCTTCACTCAGGCTAAGGAAAACACCATGAAAACCAAGCTCCTGACTCAATTCTTGATACTCGCTGGAAACTTGGCGCTTGCGATCGCGCAAGGCATTGTGCTTCTGTTCATCCTGCTCATGATGTACTGGCTGCACGGGGAGCCCAGGTCGAAGCCTTCTTCACTCAGGCTCTGGGGCGGGATGAAAGAAAAGGACAGATGGGATGGGTTCCCTGGTTCGACGCGTTATGCCGCGATTCCGTTACGGGCCAGCCCTAGCAAAACCCGTATGAGATAGGAGATCAGCATGGAACGTCCGCACTTGCCATGGCGTCATGGACGATCGCTACGGTTTTATAGGATTCAAGCGATAGCTCAAAAACACATCCTATTGGACTCTGTTAGTGAAACCAGATTTAGGAGGGGATCATGGCTCGCGTTAAAAAACATCGTAACGATATAATAGGCCTAGCCGCGCAACTTAGGCCCACCGCAAAAAGTTTCATTAAAGAGGCGCTCCCGTCTACGGCGCTGCGGAAGAAGCTCTGACGGAGGCGGGTGGGCAATTCGGAGGCCTAGTGTCTGAGGCCCGTGCTGAGATGAACAAGGCCCAGCCATTAAGACGTGACAATAGGCACAAGGGCAAGTCCTAAATTTCATCCCGACGACCCGTCCCTGGTCGCGTCTCCCGTAACGAGAATTAGAGCTGGATCATGGCAATCCAATCCACAGTGGCGGAGTTGAATCGGCTACGCGAAATCATCCGGGTCTTCAGCATTGCCAGCTTCGGGGATCTGTTCAAACATATGGGTCTTGAAGCCGCCACTGAATACACCGGCAAGATCATGGGTTGGAAGTACGTGGATGACATCGCACACCTTGAACATCCCCAACGTGTACGCCGCGTTTTCGAAGTCCTCGGACCAACCTTTGTCAAGCTTGGCCAGATCCTGGCGACTCGCCCTGACCTGTTGGGACCCGAGTGGATCACTGAATTCGAAAAACTCCAATGGCAAGCCCCACTGCTGGATTTCGCCGAGCTTCGTCCTCAAGTCGAGGAAGATCTGGGAGCACCGCTCGAAGAGATCTTCCAAGAGGTCGAAACCACACCACTCGCTGCCGCGTCCTTGGCGCAGGTTCATCGGGCGACCTTGAAGGATGGAACGAAAGTAGTGCTCAAGATTCAACGCCCCGGGATCAGACCAATAATTGAATCAGATATGCGTCTCTTGGCCCATCTGGCGTCGTTGGCCGAAAAGCATATGCCTGAGCTGGCTGCCTATCACCCGCAACAGGTCATACGGCAATTCGTGAAGTCGCTCCAGAACGAGCTCAACTTCATGACGGAAGGACACCAAGCCGATCAGGTCGCGGCCAATTTTGAAGGCCATGAGCACATCGTCATTCCCAAAATCTATTGGGAATGGACGAGGCAACGGATTAATGTCCAGGAATTTGTGGATGGCATCCCTGGAGTGGACATTCGAGCCATCGATGCGGCCGGAATGGACCGCAAACGCATTGCCCAAACCGGGGCCAGTGCGGTGCTCAAAATGATCATGATGGATGGACTCTTCCATGCCGATCCGCACCCCGGGAATTTTTTCATTTTATCTGGTGAACGCATTGCGTTCATCGACTTTGGCATGATCGGACGCGTCTCTGATCTCAGACGGCGACAGATTATGATGCTGCTGCAGGCATTGCTGGACAACGACGCGGAGGGGCTGTCCAGGATTCTTTTGGAATGGTCTGACAGAGAAGGAGACGACCCGGGTGAACTGTCAGGAGCCGTTGAGGAGTTTCTCAGCAAATATGCCGGGAAATCTATGGGTCTCATGGATTTGTCGGCCATGGTTGGGGACTTGTTGAGTCTGGTTCGAAACAACAAGCTCACGATGCCTCCGGATCAAGCCATGCTCCTCAAAGTATTTGTCTCGTTGGAAGGCGCATTCAAGAAGCTCGACCCAGGGTTTGACATCATGGGCGCGATACAACCCATCCTTCATGAAACCGTCATCGACACGTTGTCTCCGCAAGCCTTAGGGAAACGCGGACTGAAAGTTCTCACGCAATATCTGGAGTTATTCGCTGACCTGCCCAAGGAGATACGCCGCGGAATCTATGCGGCGAAGACCGGTCAGCTGAAAATTCGCGTGGAACTGAGCCACTCCGATGAACTACAATATCTATTCATGCGAGCCAACCGCCTACTGGTCATGGCCGGCATCACAGCAGCCTTGCTGATCGGCGGCTCTATTCTTATGGCTTTCCTGAAGTGACTTCGAATCTCGCAGCCTTTCTTCCTGCAGGGTTCGGCGTTTCGGGTGGTGATTGGCCAACTTGGGGCGGAACGATTCCCTCACTTTTTGGACGATGGTGCCAGGAACTCCCCACTCTTCCACCAAAGCGATCGAACGTTTACCTTCATCCACTATCTCCGTGGGCAGATGCGGACGGATACGGGGAACTCGCGCGGACTATCCTGGCGGAACATTGCGACAATCTCCGAGAAGCAGAGAATGTTTCTCTCTTGTCCAGGCTGGTTGGCGGAGGAGCAAGTCTGCAGCCAACCCTTCTCTGCCAGTAATTCGCGGGAACAGGGAAAAATACAGGGAAAATCTGGGGTGTCAAGGCGTCTTGCGGCGATCAGATCGACGGGAATGCCCATCCCACGCCAGTTTCTACGCGCTCATTGCGTCGCACCCTTCTTTGAGAACAGGGAATTAACAGGGAATCTCTCTTATAAATGGGAGGGGAACAGATGCGATCCGTACCTCCCGTCTACTTTTCCGGTTTTGGATTTCCCTTTAGAATGGGGACGGACGGAGATGATTGCAGCACTGGTTTCAGCAACATGGTGTTGCATAATGTGCCGAATCGCGGTTCCGATACCCGTACGCTCCGTGACATCCTGCCGCAGTTAACCGAGTTGATTACAAAGGGAGATCGGATCGCATGAGGAATCTTCTACTCGGGAGCCTGGCTGTGGTTCTCTGCGTTGTTGAGGTTCCTTACGTGCTTGGAAAGACCGCAGCGCTACAAGAATACCCGGTGCCAGCCGGTTCGCACCCACATGATGTCGCTCCGGCTGCTGACGGCACGGTGTGGTACACAGCACAGGCTACAGGGGAATTAGGCCGGCTTGATCCGACGACCGGCAAGACGCGCCATATTTCGCTGGGGCAGGGCTCGCGACCTCACGGTGTGATTGTGGGACCCGACGGCGCCCCGTGGATCACAGACGGGGGACTGAATGCGATCGTGCGAGTCGATCCGAAGACGGACGAAGTGCACGTCTTTCCGCTGCCGAAAGACCGTGAAGGAGCGAACCTCAATACCGCCACCTTCGATCGCCGTGGGGTGCTGTGGTTCACGGGACAAAGAGGAATCTATGGATACGTGGATCCGAAGGTCGGCCAGGTACAGGTGTTCGATGCACCACGGGGAACGGGCCCATATGGTATCGCCACCGCGCCGGACGGCATGGTCTATTACGCCTCGCTCGCAGGCAGTTATATTGCGCAAGTGAATTTGCAAACCGGAGCTGCCACCGTCCTTGATCCGCCGACAGCACGCCAGGGAGCCCGCCGAGTGTGGGCCGATAGTCAGAGCCGCATCTGGGTCAGCGAATGGAATGCCGGACAAGTGGCGATGTATGACCCTAGCACCGGGCAATGGCGCGAATGGCGTCTACCGGGTCAGATCCCAGGGGCCTATGCCATCTATGTGGACGACCAGGACCTGGTGTGGCTCAGTGACTTCGGCGCGAACGCGCTGGTCCGGTTTGATCCGGCACGGGAAGCGTTCCAAACGTTTCCCCTCCCTAGTGCAGGCGCGAATGTGCGGCAATTACTTGGGCGAGCTGACGAGGTGTGGGGCGCCGAGTCTGGGACGGACAAACTTGTCGTGGTACGAATACGCCAGACTCAGTGAGGAGAGCTGTGGGTGACGGCAGAATGGAGTGAGCTGGAGTGAACTAATGGCCTAACTCACGACTGAGTTCTCTACAAAAGGCTGGTCACAAACGAGAAACGACCTGTCCACAAATTAACTGGGGCAGTACAAGGAATGATGGACACTATCATGAACATATTGCGACCGAGTGCCCTAGCCCTTGCCGTTCTTTGCGCCGTGGCTGCTGTCATGGCAGGATTCGGTACGCGCTGGGGTATGTGGCATTTTCGAACAGGCTTTATGATTTTAACCTGGGCGGCCTATGGTGGGCTTGCTACCGCGATCCTTGGTCTATTGGTCCTCATGCTGGACCGTTCATGGAAGACTCTCCTTCTGGGGCTCTCAACGATTGTGCTAGGAGCTGTCGTGGCGGGTATCCCTTGGGAATTGAAGCACCGCGCACAGGAAGTCCCTCCGATTCATGACATCACAACCGATACCGACAACCCGCCGGTCTTTGTGGCAATCCTGCCGTTGAGGAAGAATGCCACGAACACCAGCGAGTACGGGGGCTCGGATGTCGCGGCACAACAGAAGAAGGCCTACCCGGACCTCCACCCAGTGATCCTGACTGTCCCTCCCAAGGAAGCGTTTACCAAAGCCTTGGACGCTGCCCGTGCGATGTGTTGGCAGATCGTGGATAGCAATCCGGACCAGGGGCGTATTGAAGCGACCGACACGACGCTGTGGTTTGGTTTCAAGGATGACGTGGTCGTACGAGTCACGCCAATGGAGCAAGGGAGCCGGATCGATGTTCGGTCGATGTCACGTGTAGGGAGAAGTGATATCGGCACGAATGCCCGACGGATTGAGCGCTATCTTCGACGAATAAGCTGAGAGCATTGACCGGCCCCCGATCTTGATACAACCGTGAAGGGGAGTGTCCGGCAGGTGACGTTCTCCCTCCAAACTCAGCCACCTCAAAGTAGAGAAATTTCATCGCTGAACCGCCTCGCAAACGTTAGGTGGGCCCCCCTGATTCGGTGTCAATCGCCCTCGTCTCTCGCGAACACGACAACGGCGTTCGCCGGAATGACGATGGCGCAGGACGCCTCGAAGCCGTGGAGTGGCTCTCCGGTGGCCTCGACGGCGCCACCATTCCCAACAACAGTCGGGTTGACCCAATTGTCGTACACATCGGTGTTAAAGACTTCGAGCCACCGGCCAGCCTTGGGGAAGCCAACACAATAATTGTAAAACGTGGTGTCGTTCAGGCTCGCGATCACGATCACATCGCGGCCGAGACCGTCGATCCACCGATGGAACGCCAGGACACGGTTCTGGTTGTGCACGTGAGAGACCCGAACGAGCGGGCCGCGCAGGGCGGGCTGCCGCCAGCGCAGTCGAATCACATCCTGGGTCAAGCGCAACTGGTCCACCATGGGTTTTTGTCCTGACATCACCCCGTCCCAGTCAATGACATCGGCGCTTTGGGGATCATCGCTCCATTGTTTGTCCTCCAGAAACTCTTGGCCCATAAAGAGCATGGGGATCCCGGGTGCCGTGAGGAGGACCGTTGTGGCCAGGCGCGACCGGCTGCGTGCATACCAGGAGCGGGCGTTGGAGCCGTCTGCCAGGTGAGGAATGCGCGACTGCGCGCCGGCCTTGACCAGATCGTGATTTTCGATACAGGTCACTCCGCGCCAAGCATCCGGCATCTGAGTGGGAGAGAGGTTCTGGGCGACGGCATCCAGATCGACTTGGGCAGTGGCGCCAAAGGACGCCTGACCGATGGCGTCTCGCACCGCCTCTCGCAAGCCATCGTGCTGCGTGACGTCAAACCCGGCCCCGTTCTCGGTCCGCGGCGTCACAACCGCGGTCGTCACTGGCCAGAACTCTGCGTTCTGGATGGCGCGAGGGTTGACAAATCGGACCGTATCCGTCAGATCCAGGCAGAACGTCCAACCCGTATCTCCGTTCAAATTCACGAGGGCACTGATTTCATCATAACGGAATCCATCCACATGGAATTCATGTACATAAAAGACGGCGCTATTGATTACAAACTGTCGGACATCTTGGTTCCAGAGGGCAAATGAGAGGCCTCCGGCCCATCCCCGATCGGTAAAGTAGAGGCTATTATTGTTGTTCCCGTTCGGCGCGCGATCCCAGAAGTACAGGCCCGCATCGTCGCCCTCGAAGCCGCCAGCATGGTTGTAGACGACATCGAAGACCACCGCGATCCCATATAGATGACAGAGATCGATCATCGCCTTGAGCTGATGCGTTCCGCTGCTGAGGTCTTCGATCGTGAGCGGGGGCTGCTGCTTGGCCGCGAGCAGTCGATTCACCGTGACGAGATAGCCCGACAAGGCGGTCCGATCGTAGACTATGTAGCCGAAGTCAGGGGAAAAATAATCGGCGCCGTTGTATCCCATGCTGAATGTCGTTTCGAACTCGTCGACCGGGAGCGGCTGTAGCACATTGACACCCAGCGCTTGCAGGTACTCGATCTTGCCGATCACATCGAGAAAGGTGGATCCCACGCCCGGTGCCCGGGGTGCATACGTGCCGATGTGGAGCTGGTAGACGACCATGTTCGAGAAGTCGGGGGTCACGAAGGCCTGATCGTGCCAGGGATAGGCGCGGGGATTGCGGATCAGACAACTACAATTGGGGAAGGGCACATCCACGGCGAGGTCTCGCGCATAGGGGTCGCGCTTATAGCCACGGCTGCCGCTGCCGACCACATAGAATTTGTAGGGATCTCCGTCTCGTGCCCCGGAGACAAATCCGGTCCAGTAGCCGTTGCCATCCTTGGCCATCAATTGATCGGGGATCTGCTCGAGCCGCGGGACACCGCCAAAGGTGCCATTGAGATAGACCGCCAATGCGCGGGGAGCCCATACACGAAACGTGGCTCCCTCGTTGACCAGAGTCGCTCCCATGGGGGTGTCCGCAGTAATGTGCGCTTGAGAGATCATGCAAGGCCGCCCAACACCCGAAAGTTGCGTCAGATGAGGACAGGTACGGGGATCACGCGCGCGCTATCCTGGCGGAACATCGCGACAATCTCCGAGAAACAGAGAATGTTTCTCTCTTGTTCAGACTGGTTGGCGGAGGGGGCGTCCCTCAATGCCCTGTATCACGCTGTCGCATTGTGTTCCGTACAATCTCACAAACACCTTGTCCTAATTGACAAACTGAACGATTGACCGTATCTTGCCATAGCATCCTGTCTCACGCAAGCACAAAGTTTATGTATGGTCTGATGTTGGGCTATCTGGATTAGCCCTGTTCTGCTGACCCTTGGAAATTGAGCGATGCCAAAGCGAGCCAAGGAACTCACGGCCCTACAAGTGCGGCGTTTGGTGCATCCAGGCTTATATGCCGTTGGGGGCGTGGTCGGCCTCTATCTCCAGGTCCGCAGCGCGTCGGCGCGGTCGTGGATTCTGAATGTGACGGCCGGCCAGCAGCGACGAATGTTCGGTCTCGGCTCCTATCCTACGATCCTCATCGACGCGGCGCGTGACAAGGCCCGAGCCTATCGCACGATGATTGAGAACGGGACAGATCCCATTGTTGAACGACGCAAATTACGGGCGGGGCTTCTCGCAGCAAAAGGCCGCGTTGCTGACATTGATGAAGCGGCAAAAGCTGTGGTAGCCGTCAAGCCAAGAATTCAGGAACGCCAAGCACACGGCACAATGGGAAACGACCCTCTCGACGTATGTTTTGCCGGTTCTCCGCCTTATCCGTTTCGACATCGAACCGTGTCACATCATGAAAGTGCTGGAACCGATTTGGATCACAAAAACTGAAACCGCCACGCGGATCCGCCAACGGATCGAGAAGGTCTTCGATTGGTGCCAGGCGCGCGGCTATCGATCGGGCGAGAACCCTGCCCGCTGGGACGGACATCTGAAGGGGCGCCCCGAACCGGCGAAGATTCGCACCGTCCAACACTTCGCAGCCCTTCCCTATGCAGAACTGCCCGCATTCTTCACCAGACTGCAACACCACAAAGGTTTATCAGCGCGCGCGCTTGAGTTTGCGATCTTCACGGCGGCGCGATCAGGAGAGGTACGAGGGGCGCGCTGGTCTGAATTCGACCTGGCAGGCAAAGTGTGGACGGTGCCGGCGGAACGTATGAAGATGAAAAAAACGCATCGGGTCCCGCTGTCTGAGTCGGCGATCGTCCTTCTTGCGGGAATTCCTGGTTTCAACGGAACTGGCTTGGTCTTTCGCTCCAGTCGTGGCGGGGCGCTCACTGACACTGCCATGTTGATGGTTCTGCGGCGAATGAAGGTGCCGGCAGTGCCTCACGGGTTCCGCGCCACCTTCAAAACCTGGGCGAGTGAATGCACGACGTCTCATCGGGATGTGATCGAAGCGTGCCTCGCTCACTCAACTCGAGAACAAAGTTGAGGAAGCTTATCAGCGGGGCGATATGCTCGAGAAACGCCGCGCGCTTCTGGGCACGTGGGCGAACTACTGTCGTTCAGTTAGAAAATAGAAAGCAGACGTGGGACATAAAACTCTCGCTGTCAAAGACAGCAGCGACCTCGCTAATTTCCTGAAGAGCGCCCGAAAGGCCTGGCGGGAGCACCATCCTCTCTCGCCACATCGTCGCAAGGGCGGGCGACCAACTCACGAACAGGCAATATTCAAGATCTGCGACAAAGCATGGAAAGAGAAAGAGTATCGGAAAAAGCCTCCTTCATTGGGCAGATTTATCAGAGACGTTCAGGCAAAGTTGAAAGCAAATAAGTTAAGTTCCACGGGGAACACTGTTCGCAAACACGTTATTAATTGGTTAGAGTCGCATCTGTCGTTCGGTGAATTCCCTGTCGAGATGATTCGTCGGAACCCGGCGTTGAAAGAGCTTTCAGAAGAAGCGAGAGGATTTCTCAAGTACGAAGACGTGTTCCGTGCCGCGGTCGATGAATTCATTAAGCTCGTTCCCAATCCCAAGGCTTCTTTGCCTCAAAACTTTCCCTCCAAAAACCAAAAATAAATAGATATTGGATCTGGGTTTCTCGTGTATCACGGAGTACCTTCACGCCATAACGCATGGCAAGGAGGCTCACCGTGGATAGCATTTATCTCTCCGACAAAGACGTGGCAGCGCGATTCGGCAATTCTCGGGCCTCGGTCTGGCGATGGATTCGAACGCGCGGCTTCCCGGAGCCGATTAGGTTTTTCCAGGCTGTACGCGCTGGAAATTGTCCGACGTGGAGATGTGGGAGAGGCAGCTGATTACTCGAAGCGATCGGGCTTGACCGGGTGTCGATCCGAACCATGTCTGCAGTGTGGGCAGCCAGCATGGCTCAATCGGGGGAGCTTCTCGTGCTCTTGGCCATCGCAGATTTTTCTAACGATGAGGGGATTGCGTTCCCTTCGGTTGGCACATTAGCCAAAAAGGCTCGACTCAGTCCTCGCCAGGTCAAGCGAATACTCAGTCGATTACAACGGATGGGAGAGCTGAAAGTTCTCAAGAGAACCGGGCCGAACCGAGTCAATAAATACAGAATACTACTCGGTGACAAATTGTCACTGCCTGAAGCCTCCACGGTGACAATATGTCACCCCCATGGTGACATTTCGGGTACTCCGATGGTGACGCCGGTGTCACCTAATCCGATAACTAACCTAAGAGAAGAGAAGAAAGAAGAAGAAAGGGCTGTGGATAGTGGGGATATTGGGGAAGTTGGTAGGCACATGGGAACCTCGGCCTCAGTCCATGAGGCAGTCAGGAAAATCGTAAAAGAATACATCCACGCTGTTGATGCTGGAGGTAACGGATTGGAGAAGATCTCGCCATCGGTGAAAAAGATTATGGAGATAGCTGGCCATGGTCGTGGGTGAGCGAAACACCGAACCAGAGCGATCCAAGACGAACGAAGCGGCCGCCACGCGGTTTCTTGCCGAGCTCCTCAGGCATTTTCATCAAGATCAGCCCGATGTGGCCGAAGATCCGCAAGAGGCCGGCGGATGAATCCAGCCAGCCCGGCATGTGCAGTGTGTGAGGCCGCCAAGCATTTTGCGGTCGATCCCTCAACAGTCCGGCGATGGATCAAGGCGGGGTGTCCTGTTGTTCGCCAAGGGCGCCGGGGCCCCGGCGGTGGCGCACGGCTGAACTTGGACGAGGTGGCAATCTGGCGAGGCCTGGCTGATGGTCCGCCGGGCATAACTGCGGGCGACATTGTCCTGCGGATCGCGGAGACGTTGGAGAAAACTCTCAGAGTTGAACGCGTCGATATTCGCGCCGATATCTCGAGTGAATGTGCGGCAGCGGCGCTCATGATCGTCTGGGACCAATGCTGTAAGACCTTTGGCATTTCCTTCCGATTTGATGCCCAGCCCGAACCTATACGCGCACTGATGCGCGAATTGTAGGGTCGGGGCCATCACAGGAGGGTACAACATGGATACTTTGGTGGAAGCGAAACAGCAGGAAGCCAGTGAGTGTTTGCGAAGGGCAGCGAGGCTCCTCGGTCTCTCGGACAAAGAAACGAAGAGGTGGTCGCTCTTCAAGGCCATACGAGCCTTGGAATTTGGTAGACAGAATTATCAATACTTAAAAGACGCCGCGTTCGAAATTGAGTGCTCACGAGCTGTGGCTGGCTTCGCTCATAGGCTGTGAGCCAAACATGAACATTCTCGTTCCCACCGAAATCTTAACGCGGCCGTTCGGAGAGGGCGCGGCCCGCGCGCTGGCCACGCAGCCGGGATCCAAGGGCGGCTACTTAGTGAACGTGCAGGACATGGGCTTCATCGACATCCTGCGCAACCGCTCCGTCGCAATCACGATGGGACTCGCGTCGTGAGTGATCTGGTCGGCAATGCTCAGTTCACACGCAAAACCGGCAAGGCGTCGGTGACTTGGCAAGCGGGCGACGGTTCAAGTGTAACGGCAAGCGATCAAGCGTTCGGTCAGTTGTCCATGACACCTAAGACAGCGGTCGCCATTACTGATATTTCACTCCAACTACTTCGACAGGCCTCGGAATCTGCTGAACAGATTGTCATGTCAGACCTGGCCACTGATCTTGCCATTGATGGACTGGATAATGCCGTCATTAACGGAGCAGGCGGGAAAGAGCCGCTTGGTATTAAGAATACCGTCGGTATTACCAGCGGCCAGGACGCCGCGTCGGCCACTTATGAAAAGACGCTGGCGTTCGTCTCCACCGCCGGCTCCCTCAACGCCATTCGAGGCAATCCGGGCTTTGTCACCAATACCGCCGGAGCCGCGCGGCTCATGCAGGTGCAACGCTTCAATGAGCACCGATACGCCGCTCTGGACGGGAAACATGATGGACGGTGATCTTGTGGGATTTCGGGCGATGTCGAGTGAGCAGCTTGCAAGCGGGAATCTCATCTTCGGATCGTGGGGAGAAATCCTCATTGGAGAGTGGGGCGTGCTGGAATTGGCTAGCGATGGCGGCGGAACTCGTTTCAATCAACTCCAAGTCGGCATCCGCGCCACATGGATGGTAGATGTCCTCCTGCGCAATCCGCAGGCCTTTGTGGTGGCGACGAATCTATCGTGAGCAGCTGGGTGAAGAACTGGGGCCAGCCGGTGATGAAGAAGCCGGCGGCTCCGCAGGTTGTCCGAATCAAGGCAGGAAGGCCGTTGAAGGTCAAATTTAGCGTGACGAACTGGCAGAGATGATCCCTGAGAAACAGAATACTTGTGAACTCTGCGAGGAACACGTCCTCCTGCTGAGGACAGGCGAGACCTGGCATTGTGTGCATCAGCACGTGCGGATCACTCGAAAACTGGACGATGTGTTAACGATTCGGTTCGATCCTGGATTTCAGCCGAAGGGACAGAGACCTGGGATCGGCCTTCAACTTGAGTTGATCATGCTGAGCGTGCATCGCAGGTTTGCTCCTGCAATTCCTCAACGAAAGGGGGACATGGTGAAAAGGTTTTGCGAATGTGGCAGGCGCATCATTGTCGATTTCCCTCGTGGTAAGGCATCCACGACGACCCGCGCAATCCAAGATCATACACTCTGCTCGCGATGTTGGCGCTCCGCCAGCACGAAGGCACGTGTGCAACGCATGAGGCCGGCCAAATTCAAGGACGTTCGATGGCATCTCGGCGAATTGATCGTGCCACCGTCACGAACTAAAGGGACAATGACTCTGTGAACGAATGTTGAAACACATGATTTGCTTAAGGAGCAACCATGATAATCGCCAAGACCGTCTGTAGTGAATGCGAGAAAGCTGAACGTAGTCTAACGTCTGAAAGGCGCATACATGCACACATCAAGTCCTACGAGTGGTGTGCCGCTTCACTATGGCCGGTGACACGTTTGAGGTCAACGATCGGCTCAGCGTTAAGAAATCCGTGGCAGATATCCTGATTCGAAAGGGCTTCTGTATCGACTGGAAGAGCACCGGGACGACGCAGGCGGCCCCGCTCAGGTATTACAGGACACAATCCATTTGATTGCCCGTGCCGACCCAGCGTCATTGAAGGAGCGACCTTGAGGAGCAGCAGGGTCATCTGCCATAGCTGCAAGAAAGCTGAACGCGAGCCCACCCTTGGCCAGACGTTGACGTTGCACGCACGTTCGCTTGCGAGTGACACACCCCTTCGCCGTCGAGCGTGAACGGTTTCAGATCGGCGAACTGGTCTATGTGAAGGACTCTTCGGCCAAGGGGCTCTGTGCCAAAGGCGTCTGCGTGTATGCGGATGGCCGAAGTACGTCACCGTCGGTCCCGCGCGGGAGCACCAGGCAGCTATGACGATGCGTTCTAAGCAATTCGGGATTGCCCGTGCCGACATAGCGTCACGGGTCCTTCCCGAGGCTCCTTACCTGCGGGTGCGCGAAGCTCGCACTTTCGTCATAGTGATAGAACAGTAATTGAGACTCAGTAGTTAATAGTACGTACGTATAGATATGCAGGCACGCCGACCAGGATTTCTCACGCAATACGCCAAGCATGCCGACATTTCCGTCCGTTCCGCCGCCGATCAGCTCAAGCGCCTGGGCATCAATTACATGGAGCCCTTCGATTTTGGCCAGGCCGATCGTCTGCGTCAGGCCATGCGCCATGCAGCCAGGGCGCCGTTTGCCAAAATGATCTACGTGGATCCCAATCTGCCACCGCTGCTGGATGAGCCTGATTATCTGGATGGAAAAGACCCGGCCTTTGCCGAGATCCAGCGGAGACGAGAACACTTCCGGGCCGAGCTCGCCCGGCTGGATTTCGAGGAACGAAAAGCGGGTGCTGGTGCGGAAAGATGCAGTTGAAAAGGAGTGGTTTGCATTCTCGGTGGCTGGTGCGTGATGCCGTGCTCAATGTGCCGTCGCGGATTGCCGGCGTCCTGGCGGCGGAGAGTGATCAGCGGAAGGTGCATGATCTGCTCGAGGGCAGAGCTCCGCCAGACGCTCGAGGCGCTGGCGGACGCTGTCGTGGAAGATAATATCGGAGGTAAGGGCGAGGCCTCAGTGCAGACGTCTGCACAAATGGACATCCAGCCACAATGATGCCGATCACGATTTGTATCAGCCAAGTCGCGACAGTCTTTGGCGTCCATCGCCGAACGGTCTTTCATTGGCGTTTCAGGGGGTGTCCTCTGCCAGCCCCTCGGTACCCGGGCGCGGCCTCCGACATCGACTTCGAGGCGGTCTTGCATTGGTATCTTGGCCATGTGGCCAATCGGATCTATTCGGATGGAGGCCTGGCGAGCGTCGAAGGCGTCATCCGCGGCCGGCTGAAACAAGTGCTCCAGCTGCAGAGCCAGCGGGCCCAGGCTGAACGAGACGCGTACACGTCTGCACTCGGGCGGGGGATGAACCACTAGAAAGGAACACACCATGGATAAGATTACCGTCGCCGCGATCAATTTCGATGAAGTCCGGCGGGCCTTTGCCGACGTGCCGGACCTGGCCTTCAAATACTGCAATACCGCGATGCTCCCATTCGGGCGCCGCGTCGCCCATCAGACCAAGTCCGATTATTTGCACGGAGGATCGGGCATCAAAGGTGGTCCCTGGGCCCGGATTAAGGATAAAAACATTCGTGGCTTTACGGCCGGCACGGAGCTGGGCACGCTCAGATCCGTTACCAAAGTGTCTAAATTGGTCAAAACGCATGTCGAAGGGGCCGTCATTACGGCCAAGGCTGGCGGCTTCCTCTTCCTGAGCAAGAAGATTGCCAGTAATCGCACCGGGCGCAGCGGCAAAATCTTCGCCCGGCTACGGTCCGTGACCCTGCCCGCGCGCATTCCCTTCGAGGCGGTGTGGCAAAGCAATCTCCCGCGCGGGGAGAAGGAAACGGATAATGCCCTCCATCGCGCGATGGATCAGGCGCTGCGCCAACGCATGAAAATGGTCTCCTCGATCGTGAACACGCTCGCAGAGAACTGATCGACAGACCCTTGAATAGGAGGCATCATGGAACTATCCAAAACTGAATCTCTCCGTCTCATCGCAATCCCCCATATGCTCGCACCCTCGAAAGATCGCATTGATGTCATACGGCCGGTCGGCGGCTCAGTCGGCGATCACATGCGCTCGATCGGCTGGCAGCCGAAAGGCCTGCCTGCGCGCGTGTTTCTCGATGGGGTACTCGTCGGAGATGCCGCCTGGGAATCTATGGTGCCTCGTGATGGACAATCCCTTTCCATGATCATTGTGCCAAGAGGAGGCGACAACGGCAAGTCGGCGCTGCGGATCACGGCCATGATCGGCATCGTCGCGGCCTCGGTTTTCACGGCAGGAGCCGGCGCACCCTTAGCGGCGGCCTTCGGATTCGGAACGGCCGCGGGCTGGGGGAGCGGCCGCCTCCGCAACGATCTCCCTTGTGGGGGGCTCGCGGTCCATACGCTGATTCCCATGCCATCACCTCAGTCTCGTGCCCTCATAGGGGGAGGCACGCATGGCTGACATCCTCTACATGAGCCCACTTCGAATCACGATCGATCAGCATAATGGGCGGGTTGCGGTGGACGGAATCCCGGGGAGTAATGACTCCTACTGTCGACGCCGTGATCGAGATCGAGGGCCAGCCCCCTCGCGATTGGCTCGCCGAATTGGATCTCCCCAAACATTGGGAAACCCTGGCGGCCATGGCCAAGCCTCAAGGTTATAGCTGGCGCCGGGTGCGGTTTGTGATCGCCGATGAATCTGTCACACACTATCCAGGACGCTTTCGACTGCGGCCGCACGAGTGGACATATGCACTGGATGGGGCAACCGTTCACGTTAAGCCACTTACCGTTTATCATCGGGGTTGTTCAGAAGGTATGGCACGGAACTCCGGAGGAGGCGCCCGGCGCCGAAGAGGCCTGTCTCCTGGGTGAAGCTTTGTTATATGACAGTCCCTTGGCCGACGCGGCTTGGAGAGGAATT